>CALLUS010000001.1 GCA_938010435.1 uncultured Rhizobiaceae group bacterium
ATCTCGTCATACGCCTTGAAGTCGCCGAAATACTTCGTAATCGCAGCGGTCAACGTCGTCTTACCATGGTCAACATGACCAATCGTGCCGATGTTACAATGCGGCTTATTACGTTCAAACTTTTCTTTTGCCATCTTGGGCTCTCCATCAAGGCACGGCTCGCAAAATTAATCGAAGCCAAAAACGTGAATCAAACGGCCAGAACACCGCTTGGCGGCGATATAATGCGCCTGCACCAAAGGTGCAAGTATTTACGCAATCAACTCTCCAACTACACTGGAAATGAATTTCAAAGCTCAAACAAAATACCTGTTTCGGG
Organism: uncultured Rhizobiaceae group bacterium; assembly: GCA_938010435.1. GTDB lineage: Bacteria > Pseudomonadota > Alphaproteobacteria > Rhizobiales > Rhizobiaceae > Pseudahrensia. The sequence continues at coordinate 320 of CALLUS010000001.1, forward strand.
GTTGATTTCCCCTGCTCTGACCGATGCGTATATTTCGGCTAAATCATCCAGTTTGGTGTAAGTCTGCATGTCCAACCATTTGGCACTTTCGGTTGCTCCTTGCATGACAAACTTGGAGGATTGAGCGCCAAACTCGTCTGCGCCCCATTCTTTCATACGTTGCTGAATACGTGAGGGTGCAAAGAAAAACGCGGTTCTGTCCTTGATGACCCGTGAATCTCTGCGTTGGGTGTCCCAATGAGTCAGGCCGACACTGATGGTCTGACGCATGTTATCGCCCAGCATGCCGTGTAAATCGCCCAACAGTTCTCCGTTGCCCGCCATATCCACAATCACGCTCGGCACATTCTTCAAATCGTTTATAATATCGGAATAGGAAATAGTGCTGTCATAGACTTTGATCTTCTCGACGAACTTTTTATTGCGTTGCGATGTCAGACCCACGCTGGTTGGCGCGTTATCGTCATTCATCAAAGCGTATCCCAAACCGATGCTGGTTTTGCTGGACGCGCTTATGACTATAATCTGCTCCGCCCCGTACCAATCAAACTCCACCATTTGATCCCAAATGCAGAAAGATGTGACGTAAAGTGGATAAAGCAACATGCGCAGATTGTCGGCTTGCGTGTTCGATTGTGGTTCCGCTTTCACACGACGATACATATTGTAGCCTTTTGGCAATTCGAGGCGATGTTCTGACGCGTCGAAAAAGTGTCCGGCAGCAATGCCCGCAGGTTTCATTTTCAACCGTTGAGCGGGTGGAAAATAACCGAACAGACGTTCCCCCACTTCAATATCAGCCGCATTAGATTGCACCACTTCAGCAAATCCCCAAACCGGCAAAATGCCCCATTCGGCATCAGTATCACCGGCAGAGTGAAAGAACTTCCAATAGTTCAAAGTCTCGCCAGCAACGGCATAAGTGACGTTGTTGGCTGACAATCCAAACCGTTCGATTTGAACTGTAATTTCGCCTTCGCCGGCGCTGACCATGGAGTCGGGCATATCCACAATCCGTGTGTTGGATTGATCGGTTTTCTTGATTTGAAACTGTTGCATCATTTTGTTCCGTGTTTTTTGTCCAGCTCCGCTGCAAATTGCTGGAGCTTGGCCATTGCAGGCATTGAAGCGTCTCTTAAGCGTTTGAGAATGTTCCGTTTTTCGTGATCATCTTCCGGCACCGATCGCACAAGGTTGCTGAAACCATCCAATCGATTAGTTTCCAGCCAAACGCGCAACTCAGGATCGCGCGACCATTGGTATTGGTTCATCATGAACGGGATCATCAAGCGTATCCAATCGGTGTCATGGTTGGGCAAAGGCACCACGCCACACAATTGGTTCTTCTCAGATTCTGTTTCGCGGGTTGCTTCCACATGGGCGATCACTGATGCACTAAATACAGGTTGATAGGAGCGAACAGTTTGCGGTGTGATCAAATCGTCTTGAAAGATTGGTTTGGTGCTGAGATTTGTGATCGCGCTGGCGGAACAATCAATATGCAAACTACGCTTGCTGACAGGCAGCTTTCCATCATCCAGAATGATTTCATCAGCCTCCAGTCGCTGCACACGACCCAACCTCACGATGTTCTTGATGCGCCGAAGCTCTTTCAACTCCGCTTGGCTGATGGTGGCACCATGGAACATTTTGGGCTTCACATTGGTATCGATGCGTAACAATACACCGGTCGCTTCCAAACGTTCGAAAAGATCATCAATACTTTCAGCGGCGGCAATGGCCTCAAATTGGCCGGCCTGCGCACCCATTGTGTCGTTGAAAAATTCCATTGTCGGCTGGGTGTTTTTACGATCCAATAGCCATGCGTCGCGCGACTTAATCCATTGGATGTCGTCAGGATCAACACCGTTGCCCATGAGCCAAAGGCAAGCGTCTATACCCGTTTTGCCACCACCGATCACCACATAATTATCGGGTTTTCTATCGAGATGCGGAAGGTCATTCAGTGGCATAAACCAGGCATCATCTGCGATTGAAAATGATGGAGTATGGGTTGCCGGAATGGTTGTCTTCAGGAACGTTGCATCCACAATCTTTTTGCGTGTTTTCACCTCGAACACTTCGCCTGTGAGGATAGACTGGAACTTTCGATCTCCCAGATAATCGCACATGGGAAAATATCGAATCCGCCCAGACGGTAGAAACGTGTTTTGCATCACGTCTTCGAAATAAGTACTTACTTCAACACCAGACGCCAAGTGGCCAAGGCCTTTGTTCAAACCGCGCTCATCCGTTTTTCCAGTGCTCAACTCCTTTGAGCTGACACCGTAAAACGCTGACGGTTGATGTAGAGTGACAAACGGATAAGCCAAATTCCAATGACCGCCCGGTTTGTGGTGACGGTCTACAATGATGATATCGTGATCGGTGTCCGTCAACAGCGTGTCTGTGAACGCCATGCCCACAGCACCACTTCCCACAACAAGGTAGTCTGTCTCGAGCTGCATGTTCGACATTCTCTTCGTTCCCAATTGTCCCTCACTATCATCTGCTTGGGTCATCAGTTCAAGCTGAATGGTCATGTGATCTCATATTGTTTTATGGGCCGTCTACGCTGTTGACAAATGGCCGTTCAGATTGAACGAATAGGAATAATAAAGCCCTCTTATTCCCGTTTCCCATGTCACTCAATTTCGGACGAACCATTCTCGCAATTCCCGGCCCATCGGTCATTCCTGATCGTGTGCTCAATGCGATGCACCGCGCCTCTCCTAATATTTACGAAGGCGAACTGATTGACCTGACTGCATCCCTATTTCCCGATTTGAAGACAGTTGCGCAAACCAAACACCATGCCGCGATTTATATTGGAAATGGCCATGCTGCTTGGGAAGCCGCATTGCAGAATACATTGAATACAGGAGACGAAATTCTTGTGCTATCTACAGGACGTTTTGCAGCCGGTTGGGGTGAAATGGCGCGAGGTCTTGGCATCGAAACGCAAGTGCTTGATTTCGGCATGCAGGGGCAGATAGAGCCTGACACACTTGAAGCCACACTCCACGCCGACAAAAACAAAAAGATCAAAGCGATCATTTGTGTTCAGACGGACACAGCATCATCAGTGAAAAATGATGTGGCGGCGCTTCGCACGGCAATCGATCAATCCGGCCATGACGCCTTGTTCATGGTGGACTGTATCGCCAGCCTTGGTTGTGACCGTTTTGAGATGGATACTTGGGGTGTAGATGTGATGGTTGCGGGGTGTCAAAAAGGCCTTATGACACCGGCCGGAATTTCCTTTGTTTATTTCAATGATAAAGCTGCCACCGCACGAAAAACCGCCAGCCCCAGCTTGTATTGGGACTGGCACCCCCGTGCTAACCCGGATGTATTTTATCAGCAATTTGCGGGCACTGCGCCAACCCATCATCTTTACGGATTGCGTAAAGCCCTCGATATTTTGGTTCACGAAGAGGGAATTAAAAATGCATGGGCACGCCATGAAGCTCTGGCCCACACGGTTTGGGCTGCTCTTGATGTTTGGGAGCAAGGCGGTGTACTGAAGCACAATATCGAAGACGTGGGAAATCGCACCACGGCCGTATCCGCTCTCAACACGACAGGTGATGAATCCACTGCAATCAGGAAATGGTGCGAAGCCAACACGGGCGTCACACTTGGTATCAGCTTAGGATTTGCCGAGCCCCACACAGCCGAATGGGACAAACATTTCCGCATCGGCCACATGGGCCATCTCAACCTGCACATGATTATGGGAACGCTTGGCGCAATTGATACGGCACTTAAGGCACTAAACATTCCACACGGTGAGAACGCGTTGAATGCAGCGGCGCAAGAGCTTGCCCGGCGAATTGGTTCTTAAAGTTCAGCACCGGCTTTAAACTCCGCCCATCGCATATAGACATTTGCGCCAACTGACGAAAATGGTTCTGGCGGCAAGCGTTTTGGTTCTGCGTTCGCCAGCATGATATCCAAAGACTTTGATGCATGACCGCAAACTTGTTCCGCCGCCAGTTTGCCGGACAGCGTGCCCATAGCTGTACCCAATCCGTTTTGGCAACAGGCGGAAAACAAATTGGGTTCAATTTCACCGAAAGCCGGAACTGTGTTCATGCTCAAACATAAAAGTCCGCCCCAGCGATATTGCATATCTGCACTCGCGAGTTGCGGGAAACGAGCCGCGAAGGAGCGGTCATGTGTTGGAGCGACCGAATTGATTTTGTTCTCGGATATGCTTCGACTTGGTGACCACGTAAACCGATTTCGCACTAAAATGCGATTGCCGCTGGAATTTGAAATTTTACGAACTGTGGTGCCCATTGGGTCTGCAGGTGTAAACGCCCAGCGATCTTCGCCACCCAGCATCTTGCTTTCTTCCATAGACAAAGCACGTGTCATAGAAGCGTAGAGATAAATGTGCATCAATTGACGCTTGAAAAAGCCAAAACTCTCCAAATGTCCGTTCACCGCCAGAATACATTTTTCAGCAGCCACCCTGCCCTTGGGAGTTAAAACAGACCAGCCACCGCCAGTCTGTTCAAAAGAAATCGCGGGAGAGTTTTCAAGTATTGAAACCCCTTTGTCCGACAGGCCTTTCGCCAATTCCCGCACATAAAGTGCTGGCTGCAACATCACTGTGCCGGGGGTGAACAGCCCGCTTTTGTAGTAACTTGAACCCGATATATTTTGCATGGATTGGGCATCCAGCAATTCATGTTTTTCATTCATCGATTGAAGATGACGGGCATAGTCTTGATTGTGTTGCACACCCTTTTTTGTGGCTGCAGCATTCACTTTACCGCTTTGGATCATTGCCTCTTTTGACATTCCAAATTCGGTGGCAACTTCTTTAGCAAACCCTATGGCTTCGCGATTCAAACGGGTCTGTTGCAAATCATTTGCTGCATCACCCGCATAATCTTTCGAACTGAGATTGTGCGGCAGATCAATCATGAAGCCGGAGTTTCGCCCTGCCGGCCCTTCACCAACACGTCTTGCTTCCAACAATACAATTTTACTGTACGGCTGTAATTGTTGAAGTCTACGAGCAGCAGATAAGCCAGCAAAACCAGCCCCGATGATGAGCACATCCGCCACTTCGTTGGACGTGAGTTCGGGATATTCTGGCCCTGCACCCAACAATTCGCTCCAAGCGGCAAGCCCCGGATCAAACGGTTTTCTGTCAACGTGCATCATTGAGCTCCGGCTCAAGATACATTGTCACCTGATGACGGATCGGTCAGATCCACCCAAATGGTTTTAAGTTCCGTGTATTGATCATGCGCATGAATGCCGTTGTCTCGGCCGCCAAAACCAGATTGCTTGTATCCACCAAAGGGAGTTGAGATGTCCCCTTCGCCGTAACAATTCACAGTAACCGTCCCCGCCTTCAGCACACGGGCGGTCGAAAGCGCTTTGCGGGTGTTTGATGTGAACACACTGGCTGTAAGGCCATAGTCTGTATCGTTGGCAATCTCGATAGCTTCATCCAGCGATTGAACAGTGATGACAGACAAGATCGGGCCGAATATCTCGTCTTTGGCCAAAACATCATCGCGCTTCACATCAAAAATTGTGGGCTCCAAAAATGCCCCATTCATCGCGCCACCAGTTAAAGGTTTTCTGCCTTTCAAATAAGAAGTGACCTTTTTGCAGTGTTCAGAATCGATTAGCGCCCCAAGATGATTTTTTGGATCAAGAGGATCGCCGGTTTTCCAATCGCGAAGACGTGCGATGATCCTCTCCATCAACGGTTCTTTTACATCGGCATGTACGATGAGGCGCGAGTTTGCAGAACAGTTTTCGCCCATGTTCCAGAACGCTGCATTGACTACGTGTTCTGCCACGTGATCGAGATTTTCAGCGTCATCCATCACAATGGCAGGGTTTTTCCCACCGCATTCAAGCACAACTTTCTTTAGGTTGGAATCCGCCGCATAGCGCAGAAACCGTCTGCCCGTTTCTGTGGAACCGGTAAAAGCGACCATGTCCACATCCATGTGCATGCCCAAAGGTTCACCGACCGAAGGCCCATTCCCCGGCAGAACCTGAAAGACACCACGGGGAATGCCCGCTTCCGCAGCCAATTCCGCAATGCGCAATGCGGTCATTGATGTTTGTTCCGCTGGTTTAACGATAACACTATTGCCAGCGGCCAATGCGGGGCCAATTTTCCAAGCCAACATTAGCAAAGGGAAATTCCACGGCAGCACGGCAGCGACGACACCGATGGCTTCGCGCACAATCACGGCAATCGCATCTTCGCCTGTTGGAGCCGTCTGATCGTAAATCTTATCAACAGCTTCGGCGTGCCACTTAATGGTATGAATCGCTTCCGGAATATCGATTTCAACGCAATCCTTGATAGGCTTTCCGCTCTCAAGACTTTCCAGCACGGCCAGTTCACGCTGGTTTCGCGTGATCAGCTTGCAGAGTTTGATCAATACATCTTTGCGTTCGCTCGGATGCAGCTTTGACCAATGGCCTTGATCAAACGCTTCGCGCGCCTTTGAAACGGCTTGATCAACATCATCCCCATTGCAGGCTGCAATTTCGCAAATCTCATCTCCGGTCGCCGGGTTGACCGTTCTAAGAGGAGCGCCTTTGCCGGGCATATATTTCCCATCAATAAATGCCGTGCGCGGAAAATCCATGTCGGTTGCAATGGCTGCGTATTCGTCACGGGTCAGCAATTCACTCATGCTGCATCCTCCTCAATCGCTGCTAAAGTAGCATTCAATGTGCGCACAACTTGTGTGAATTCGCGTTTGTCGTCTTTGTTCAATGGCTGCAACGGCCGTCGTGGCGGTCCACATTCAATTCCGTTTATGGTGACGCCGTATTTGATGCATTGAACGAACTTTCCGCCCTGCTCCAACACGCGCATCAATGGCAACATGGCGGACATAATGCGACGGCCTTTGGTGAAGTCGCCTTCCACCGCACAGGCTTGATACATGGCGATATGCGCTTTTGGCGCGAAGTTTGATCCCGCGCAGACCCAAGACCGTGCACCCCATGCAAAGAACTCCAAAGCCTGATCATCCATGCCGCAAGACAATTGAATATGGGGGTAATCCCGCGCCAACATGTGCAACCGATTCGGGGCGCCAGAAGACTCTTTGATGGCGCAAAAATTCGGGCTGCGTCCCAAACGGTCGAGCGTTTCTTCATCCATATTGACGCTCATGCGTCCTGGATAGTTGTAAAGCATGGCAGGAAGGTTCGCAGCGCGATCTATCGCCAAAGCATGAAGCGCAATCTCACGGCTGGTGGGGTAGGCGTAAGGCGGCGTTGCAATGAGCAAAGCATCCGCACCAATGCGCTTGGCTTCTTGCGCATATTCGATGGAATCTTCCGTGCGAATGGCGCCCGTTCCCACAATCAAAGGAACGCGAGTACCGATAATCTCTTTGGCCAACGCCATAAGGCGAAACCGCTCATCCATGGATTGGGCATAATATTCGCCGGTGGTTCCGGCAATGATCAACCCATGAACACCTGCTTCAATGAGGAATTCAATCACAGCTGCAAATGCGGTCTCATTGATCGAATGATCTTCAAAGTGAGGTGTCACCACCGGTGTATAAATGCCCTCAAATTGCATGGGTTCATCCTTGAGCCATATCAACACGTGCCAACCGTCGTGCATTTCAGATCAAACGCTAGACCAGTCAAACGAAGCCCGCATCTTTAAAAACGACATTTCAAGCTAATGAACTGCGGATAAAGCAAATTATGAGCTTTGGAGCGGATGAAGGAAATTAAGCCCAACAATATACATCGGCCATTTCAATTCCAAATTGATGGACTCGCAATGAAGTTTGACGCAAAAAGCCCCAATAAGTTACCATCAAAATGTAGGTTACACGGAATCTTGACCATTACAACCATGAGAGAATCTGACGGACTGGCAGACTTTTCTGACTATATTGTTTTTGTAGACGAGAGTGGCGATCATGGGCTTTCGAAGATTGATCCAGAGTTTCCTGTATTTGCTTTGAGCTTTTGTGTAATTGCCAAATCCAATTATATCGAAAACGTGGTTCCTGCCTTTCAACAATTTAAGTTTAACTATTGGGGGCATGATGCTGTGGTTTTGCACGAGCATGAGATGCGAAAGAGCAAGGGGCCCTTCTCATTATTGATGACCAGTAGAGAATTGAGACAGGGCTTTTTCAATCGACTTAATCAGATGATTACAGATACTGAAATGAACGTTTTTGCATCCGTGATTGACAAAACACTTCTGGTTAAAAAATACTCCAACCCTTTCAATCCCTACGAATTGGCTATGATGTTTTGCATGGAAAGGCTACTTCGATTTTTGTGGCCGAAAGCACAGTTTGGGAAAACAGTACATGTGCTTTTTGAAAGTCGTGGTAAGAAAGAGGATTCAGAGCTTGAACTTGAGTTTCGGAGAATTGCTGATAGTACGCATTCATGGAACGGAACCACATACGATTTCAAGAAAATGAATTTCCAACCACTATTCGTGCATAAACAAGTCAATTCGACAGGTCTACAACTAGCCGACCTGACGGCTCGCCCAATCGCATTACACAAAATGCGCCCTGAACAGGAAAATCGAGCATTCGATATCATCAGCCCCAAAGTAAGTGGCTACAAAACTTTCCCATAGTTATATAGGAGCCTTCAATCCAAAAAAGCGAAAGGGCACCAGCTATTGCCAGCACCCTATCGTCGACCGAGTATTCCCAATCCTCTTATAATAGATAGGAAAAACCCTATTTTTGTCAAGTTTAGCAAAATGGTCCAAGACTGATTGCGTGCAATATCACGAAAAATAGCAAATTATTGGAGCGGGTGAAGGGAATCGAACCCTCGTATTCAGCTTGGAAGGCTGCTGCTCTACCATTGAGCTACACCCGCATGACCAAGAACCTGCATCATAGGAGTTGATGAGGCAAGCTGGCTGGTGGAGGAGGCTGGATTCGAACCAGCGTACGCTAAGCGAACGGATTTACAGTCCGTCTCCTTTAACCACTCGGACACTCCTCCAAGCCAGCTGACGCGTTATGCAAAAGCCCCTATTGGGTGTCAACTGATGATTGCCCAGTATTGTCAATTTGAGACACTAATTTGCCCTTTGGGTTGATTTTTTGTGTTACGGACCAGCCAAACCCGCTTGAGGATCTAAAATGAGCCGCCGAAATCCTGATAAAAAACGCCCTCATCCGGCCAAAAGCAAACATGGTCAGGACAATAAACGTTCAACTAAGCCAACGCGCGGCGGAAAAAATGATTCTCCCGATCATTTATATCTCTATGGACTACACACAGTGCGTGCGGCGCTTGAAAACCCCCAGCGTAAGAAAATTGAATTGCTTGCATCCAGCGCGGGCCTTTCCCGCCTTGGCGAATGCGTTGCAAAGTCGGGCGTTGGGGTCACTGATACCGAGCCACGGGTTCTCGACGGATTGGTTGGAGCGGATGCTGTCCACCAAGGTGTTGTTTTAAAATGCGCCCCACTCAACGAGCTGGACGCGTCAGAACTGTTTCACTTGGCCGATGCAAAACTGCTTTTGGTATTGGACCAAATCACAGACCCGCACAATGTAGGCGCTATATTGCGATCGGCGGTCGCCATGGGTGTGGATGCGGTTTTGACCACGCACCGGAACTCTGCCGTTGAAACGGGTGTTCTGGCGAAATCGGCATCGGGCGCATTGGACATGGTGCGCGTGATTGGCATTCGCAATTTGTCGAAGGCTTTGGAAGAATTGAACTCCATGCGCATTGCAACAATCGGACTGGACAGCGAAGGCCCACTGGTTTTGGAAGAGACCTTGGCGACCAATGGCCTAACGCAAGTGGCAATCGTGTTGGGATCGGAAGGCCGCGGGTTGCGCGAACAAACCCGCGAAACCTGCACCTATCTGGCGCGGCTGGATATGCCCGGCCCAATCAAATCTCTAAATGTGTCAAATGCAGCAGCATTGTCACTATATCTTGCGTCTAAAATCTAAAGCACCTTCTATACCAACAGCCTCAAAAGCGACGCCGTATAGAGCTGCTCTTGAGGCTATCATGAAGGTAAGAAGGCGGATTTTCGTTTAGTCAGACTTTAGATAAACAACACTTGGAAAGCGTTCGTCGTAAGCTTCATTGTCGCGATAAAAGCGGAAGACACGTTTGTCTCCGTCCACATCATATCGATCGCGACGGCGTTCAGCCCGTTCTTCACCCAATGATTTGAGATCGTTATTCACTGTCAGAACCTTCGCTGGCGCACGTTGCTCCATGAAAGTTCTTGTTAATTGAAGGCCAAGCGGTGCGCGGGGTGCTTCATTGATACTCACTGAATTGCCGTGGTTGCCGGATTGTTCAACATTGCCTGTTCTTACGTTATTTCCACCATCGCTAAGTCCATAACTGTTGCGAAACGGAAATCCGATAACTCCAGAGTTTTTGTAGTTATCAGAACGAAATGCATTGTAGCGAAAAGACCTTTGACCTGAAGCACCACGGCGATTTCGACTGCGGACACCAGAATCAGAACGGTATTCGTTGTAACGGAAGGAATGCTGACTGGGTTGTTTAAATCCAGACTTGTGCCCCTTGCCTTTCGAGATGGCTGGAGTTGCTACCGACAAAGAAAGCGCGGTTGCAACGACACAAATTGATCCAATGATTTTTGAGTGCGTGCGGCTCATGGTTACATCCTTTTCGAGCCCTTTCCGAAAACCGGAAAAGGTTCGTCATTGTTAAAATGACAAGGAGTCGGTGGATGGAGACCATCCCAACACACTCACTGTCGCCGCATCGCCATAAACATGGGCGCGACACACGTAGTTAATCAAGTCTTAAGGGACATCCCTAACAAAATACTTCCAAACATGGTTAATTTACACTTAATCAAGAAGCGATACCATCAACAGGTGAAGCAATTGCCGCGAACGCATTTTCAATGACCTTTTCGTCGGCATCGGGCTTAGAGGCGTCAACCGACATGATTTGTCGATAACGACGTGCCCCGACCTGCCCTTGGAACAGCCCAATCATGTGGCGCGTGATGTGGTTCACCCTGCCCCCGGCTTTTAAATGGGCAGCGGTGTAGTCCATCATCTTGGCGCAAATTTCTTCAAACGACAGCGTGGGAGCATCATCACCATAGATGATGCGGTCCACATCCAACATGATTGACGGGTTTTGATAGGACGCCCGACCGAGCATAACGCCGCTCAGCGACAGAGCATCACTGCTACGAGCAACGTTTGCTGCTTCTTGCGGCGAATGAAGACCACCATTGATTCCGATGAATTGATCTGGAAATTCAGCCTTCAACTTATGAACACGATCGTAGTCCAGCGGCGGCACGTCCCTATTTTGTTTCGGGCTCAGCCCTTGCAGCCACGCTTTGCGGGCATGCACCCATATCGCATCACAACCTTTGGCAAACACAGAATGAGCGACTGCTGACAAAGCCTGTTCAGGGTCTTGATCATCAACGCCAATTCGGCATTTTACCGTGACAGGCACATCCACCACCTGTTTCATGGCATCCACGCAATCGGCCACAAGTTCGGGATGTTCCATCAAACAAGCCCCAAAGGTTCCCGACTGCACACGATCTGACGGACATCCCACATTCAGATTGATCTCATCGTATCCCCAATCCGCACCAATTTTGGCAGCTTTGGCCAATTTTTCCGGGTCGGAACCACCCAATTGTAATGCCACTGGATGTTCACAGTCGCTGAATGCCAGATGCCGCTCTATATCTCCAAATATCAAAGCGTCAGCCACTACCATTTCGGTGTAAAGCAACGCCCGTTTGCTCATGAGGCGGTGGAAATATCTGCAATGGCGATCGGTCCAATCCATACACGGTGCCACCGCGTAGATGAGTTTGTCTTTTAAAAGTGGCTGGTCGTACATGGAATGAGGATGCTGATGTTCAATTTGATGCGGGCTTGTATCGCAATTTTAAGGCAAGTGTAAGCATCGTGCTGGCAGTTATTGTTTGTTTCGTTTATGCAGCGCTCATGATGCCAGCCTTGCTGGTCATTCAAGTTATCGCAACCGGACCCGCCGACGCATGAACGATATCTGGCAAGGCATTGGTGAAGCGTTGAGACTGGTGTTCAGTTTGGATGCGGATTTATTCGAGATTGTTCTGCGATCTCTGCATGTCACGGTCACGGCTGTTGCGATTGCTTCCGCCATTGCTCTTCCGCTTGGCGCTTGGCTTGCAGTTAGCCGGTTTCGCATGCGTCGTTTCACCATTGCGGCTCTCAATACACTCATGGGCCTCCCTCCCGTTGTCGTGGGGCTGATTGTTTACATTCTGTTTTCAAGATCAGGACCATTTGGTGTGTTCGGTTTATTGTTCACACCAACAGCCATGATCATCGCTCAGGTGATTATCGTGACACCACTTATCGCGTCGATTTCTCATCAGGCGATACGTGACTTATGGGCGGACTACCACGACCTCCTCATTTCGTTGAACACAACCAAAAGACAACGCATCGTGACTTTGATTTGGGATTCACGCCGCTCATTGCTGACGGCATCATTGGCTGGCTTTGGCCGCGCGATTGGTGAAGTTGGAGCGATTATGATCGTTGGTGGCAATATTGACCATGTGACCCGTGTTTTAACAACGGCCATCGCGCTCGAAACCGGCAGAGGTGACTTTGCATTGGCGCTGGGACTTGGTTTCATTTTGATCGCCCTCGCCTTCATCGTGAATATGACCATTCACGTTTTGTCAAAAACCGAACGGGAGAGGCGTTGGTGAGCCAGTCTTCAAGTATATTCCCTCTCAGACTTGAGAATATTCAGGTTCGCAAACGCGGCAACGTGTTGTTGAATGATATTTCATTTTCATTGGTAGGAAATCTCACAACGGTTGTGATGGGTCCTAACGGGTCTGGTAAAACCACGCTGATGCGGTTGATGCATGGTCTGGAACGCCCGCGCCAAGGTAGCCTAAATTGGGCAATCACCAGTGAGCAAGCGCGGTCTAAACAATCATTCGTCTTCCAAACACCTATTATGATGCGGCGACGCGTGGATGAAAACTTATACTATCCATTAAAATTGGTAGCGACGCCAAAACAAGAAACAGACCTGCTTGTGAACCATTGGCTTTCAGCTACTGGTCTTGCCAACAAAGCAAAACTGCCGGCTCAATTTCTGTCTGGTGGCGAAAGGCAAAAGCTCGCGATCGCCCGCGCCATGATTACCAAACCACAAGTGTTGTTTCTCGATGAGCCAACAACAAACTTAGACGGTCAATCGACCAGAGAGATTGAGGCTCTGCTGCGCAAAGTGAAACCGGATGGAACTTGTATCGTTCTTTCCACTCACGACTTGGGACAGGCCAAACGTTTGGCGGAACAAGTTGTTTTCTTGAACAAAGGCCACCTTTGTGAAGTTTCAGATGCACCCCAATTTTTCCAAAAGCCCCAAAGCAGTGCAGCCCAATTGTATTTGGATGGAGATATTGTCGAATGATGATGCGCTTGGCTAACTTGATCTTTTTCTTAGCTATAGCGGTTTCCAGTCGCGCCAATGCTGATGAAATGCGGCTTGCTGTCACCACGTCATTTCACAATTCGGGTCTTTCAGATGTGCTTCTGCCGCAAGTAAAAGTTGACCTCGATCTTGATGTTCGTTTGATCGTCGTGGGTACAGGGCAAGCCTTAAAGCTCGGAAAGGCTGGCGATGTGGATGCCATTCTTGTTCATTCAAAAACCGCAGAAGAGAAGTTTATCACTGCGGGGTATGCCACGCACCGACGCGAAATTATGTACAACGACTTTGTTTTGGTTGGGCCAAAATCCGATCCAGCCGATGTCAGCACGACAGATACAATCTCAGAGGCGTTGGCAAAAATTCTTGCAACTCAAAGCTTATTTGTCAGTCGGGGCGACGACAGTGGAACGCATCGAAAAGAAACCAGTTTGTGGAAGTCGCTAAAATCCAACCCGGGCAACTTCCCCTCTTCTTGGTATCGGTCGGTCGGTTCGGGCATGGGCGCAACGCTCAATGCGGCAAGTGGTATGAATGCCTATGTTCTTTCAGACCGCGCCAGTTGGCTGAAGTTTAAGAACAAGGGCGATCTAAAACTGCTGTTTTCCGGAGATCCTGCTCTGTTCAATCAATATGCTTATTTGCCTTTAAATAAAGACAAGCATCAACACATCAATCACAAGGCCGCGGCTGTGCTGGAAAAATGGTTGGTTGGACCAGCAGCACAGAATTTAATTGGACGTTATAAAATTGGTGGTGAGGCGTTGTTTGTTCCCAACGCCGCGCCCTAATAATCTGCAGCGAATGGCGGGGTCAGCCCGTGAAAGGCTTCAACCAGCTCAGCCCTGCATTCGTATCTAAGCGCGGTTTGTATTCAGCACCCACAAATCCGTCATAAGGCAAGTCATCCAGTTGCGACAGCAGCCAACGATAATCCACCTCACCTGTATCTGGCTCACCACGATCTGGTACAGCCGCAATTTGTATGTGGCTTATTATATCAAGATTGTCTTTTAGTCGCGTCAGCAAATCACCTTGCATGATTTGCAAGTGATAGCAGTCGAACATTGCCTTTACGTTGTCATATCCTATTCCATTAATGATCGAGCGCGCATCTTCAATTGTGCTGTGGTGATAACCGGGGGCATCCCTTTGATTGATCGGTTCAATCAATACTGTAACATCCATTGTCGCCGCGCGTTTTGCGGCATAGGCTAAATTGGATTGAAAGGTCTGGGCCGCTTCTTCCGTTCCACCCGATTTTCCGGCCATCACATGAACTGCACGGCAGCCAATCACAGTAGCATAGTCGAATGCTTCATCAATTAAATGTCGCGCTTCTTCTTCGCGACCTGGCAGTGCAGACAATCCGAATTCGCCTTTTTCGACATCCCCAACACGCGTGTTCAACCCTAACATAGGTAAACCTGTTTGATCCAAGGCAGCTTTCACATCTATTGGGTCCACGTCATAAGGAAAGTGACACTCCACCGCTTCAAACCCGGCATCAGCAGCGGCGCGGATGGCATCTGGCAAAGCGATATCTTGCCAGAGAAAACCAAGATTAGCCGAAAATTTCGTCATTTTTCTCGCTCTTGTTGTTTGAAAGTTCTAAATCCGTTCTGAAACAGATGCAGCATCTATCAACCGCAGCTGAACACGTTTTGCGCCTCGATAAAAGTCAGACGCCAGCGTTCCTGCAAAGTGCATTTTCCGCCCTCGCCCTTCAAGGATCGCTTGACCCAAAGGTTCATCTGCAATTCGAAACCCTATACCGCGCAGTTCGCCTCCATCGGGTGCGCCCAACGTAAAACGCACATGGTTTGCACCAACCACGTCTGCAAAGCGTATCACGTGATTTGGAAAGGCAAAAATAGGCTGGCTGTTTCCAGCGCCAAATGGTCCTGCTTTTTCCAACTGTTCAACGAAACCAACATTAGCGCCCCGTGCGCTCAACGCAGCGTCAACTTTCAACATCCGTTTTTCACGTTCCAACCCAACATCCTCTGAAAGCTTTGCTTCCATGAAAGAACGGAACTCGCCAAGCTTTGAGCGTTCAATTGTAATACCAGCGGCCATGGCGTGTCCGCCACCCTTGGTCAAAATACCTTCATCAACCGCCTGACGCACAGCACCGCCAAGATCGACACCCGCAATAGAACGACCTGACCCTGCGCCAATGCCTCTGTCATCAAATGCGATTGCGAAAGCCGGACGTCTGAAACGATCTTTCAACCGTGATGCCAAGAGACCAACAACACCTGCATGCCATGTTTCTTTTTCGGTGATGAGAATAGAAGGTCCGTCACCCAATCCGATTTCGGCTTCAGCTTCTTCGATAGCCTGTTTCAACATGGCCGCTTCCATAGATTGCCTTTCACCATTCAACATTTCCAATTGTTCAGCTATGGCTTCCGCCTCTTGAACATCGCTTGTTGTGAGCAGTTTGGCACCGAGTGATGCATCACCAATGCGCCCACCAGCATTAATGCGCGGGCCCAACAAAAAACCAAGGTGCCAAGGAGCGGCAGGCCCATCTTGTCGGGCCACGCGCGCCAAGGCCACAAGCCCCGGCGTTTTCTGTTTGTGCATGACCTCAATACCGCGTTTGACGAATGCACGGTTCAAACCCACCAATGGCACCACATCACAAACGGTTCCAAGAGCAACTATATCCAACCAATCTATCAAGTTCGGTGCCGCACGGGTGTCGAAGAACCCTGTATCTCGCAAGGCGCGGTTCAGACCCACCAAAGTCATAAACACGACACCTGCAGCGCACAAATGGCCCTGCCCTGATAAATCGTCATGACGATTTGGATTAACGAGCGCAACCACGTCAGGAAGCTCTGTGTTGACTTGGTGGTGATCAAGAACAACCACATCAGCACCCAGTTTTTTAGCGTGAGCCAAGGCGTCATAACTCGTTGAGCCGCAGTCGACGGTAACAATCAAATTTGCGCCGTTCTCAACCAATTCAGCAATGGCATTTTCGTTTGGGCCATAGCCTTCAAAAATGCGGTCTGGAATGTAGATCTCTGTCTTTAGGCCACAGCCACCGAGATAACGGGCCATGAGCGACGATGATGTAGCGCCATCCACATCATAGTCTCCAAATATAGCAACTTGCTCTCCATTGTTGACGGCCTGAACCAATCGCGCCACAGCCTTGTCCATATCCGTAAACTTTGACGGATCAGGCATGAGATCACGTAATGTAGGTGTCAGATAGACCTGCGCATCCTTTGAAGCGATTCCACGGCCCGCGATAACACGTGCCACATGGCCTTCAATATTGTGTTCTTCGATCATCGCTTCCGCCTGTCCTTTTTGGATCAAGCTCATTCTTTCCACCCAGGCTTGGCCCGTGGCGGATTCGGCGACGTCTAAGAAATTGCGATTATCTTTATCCATTAGATGGATTTAAGCGTCCAAAGCCTTTTGGGGAAGACACAATTTGCTTCTGACACATCGCTCTCCAATGGGAAGTGACTGCAGCCAACAAAACCACACCGCCAAATTGATGCGCCAACGCCCATGAAATAGGAACTTGAAGCACAAGCGTGATGATGCCGATCATCGCTTGAGCGCTGATTAAAACAAACACGGCGACAGCACGACGCGAGTGAGTTGTACCACTCGCATTGCGCATCACAGATAACATGTGAGCCAACATTGCAACCCAGAGCACATAAGCGGAGACACGATGCATGAACTGCACCATTTTGGCATTGTCCGTGAAGTTTAACCAAGTGGGATCAATGGCGAAAAGACCGGTAGGCACCAATGCGTCTTCCATCATCGGCCAAGTGTTGTACGCCATTCCGGCATCCAGACCAGCCACCAAACCGCCTATGAAAATTTGCACCAATAGCAGCAGCAGCAAAACAGCGCATTGCCAAGCCAAATGGGAACGGCCCTTTTCCGTATGAATTGCCAATGATCGGGCTAGCCAGATTGTCGCGACGAATATGATACAGGCCATTGTTAAATGGATAGCCAAACGCAATTGACTAACATCTACACGTTCTGTGAGACCTGACTTCACCATCCACCAACCGATGAATCCTTGGAAACCACCCAAGACAACCATGCCCACAAGTGGAAGCTTGATCCAGGAAGGTAATTTGCCGGCAAACCAGAACAGAATAAGTGGCACGACTGCAATGATTCCGATAATGCGACCTAGAAACCTGTGCCCCCATTCCCACCAAAAGATCGTTTTAAACGCGTCCAAAGACATCCCCTTGTTGATGGTCTGATATTCGGTCGTCGTGCGGTATTTATCAAACTCAATGACCCAATCCGACGCATTCAAAGGTGGAATCATGCCTGATACAGGTGCCCATTCTGTAATCGACAAACCTGAATCTGTCAGTCGGGTTGCTCCACCGACCAGAACCATAGCGGCCACAAAGACCGCAATTGTATAGAGCCACCACCGCACCAAAACGTATGGATCATTATTTGAGACATCAGGAGTGTCGTTCATTGGAATTCCAAAGCGATTGGGTTTTTCGGGTTTTGATACTGCGTCAATCGAATGTAAACCCAATAACCGACAGTTTATCGCGACACGCCGTCGCGCGAGGCGCATATCCCTTGTTTTGTCTCTGGAAACCCAAGCGCAATCGGTCTATGTCAAGATTCCATCTCAAGGGTTCTCGACATGCGCACTACACTTCCCATTCGGGTAAAAAAACTCATCGGCACTTTCTTCATTGTGCTTTTGGTCGTTGTTTACGCATTGGTGGCTGTTGCGATTGCCAGCGCCACATTGGCGACTGCGCCATGGTACGCTCATTTGCTGTATTTCTTGTTCAGCGGGTTTTTGTGGGTACTTCCCGCGATGGGAATTATCAAATGGATGTCGACGGACAATTCTGTATCATCAACTGACGTTTAATTTCCGATTGCGACCAATCAATCTGGTTGGCAACCCCGACGTCAATGACGAGAAGTATCGTTTTTGTTGGTACAATCCATTGATTGAGATGCGTGGTAGAGCTGTCATGTGTTTCGCGTGTTCCGGGAAGATCAATCCGGGTCTGGTTGTCACGCCCGTTTTAAAACCAGCTTTGCGCACCAATTCAAACTCTCTTGGCCTTGCCGCAGCTTTATATCCGTAGGGATACGCAAAATGTTTAGGCCGTTGCCCCAAATGCTGATGTAATAGCGCTGTGCCATACTCGATTTCTTTCACAGCTTTGTCTTCATCCAAACGGGCCAGAGCGTGGTGATCGATTGAGTGGGCACCAACTGTGCAAAATGGATCAGTCTGTAAGTCTTTGATTTCTTGCCAATCCATCATGTCGTTGTTCATGCGAACGAGCAGTTGCTCGTAGGATTTGGGACATAAACTGCGCAATGCTTTGGCTTGCTCAAACTCGCCAATTTGATTTGTGAAAACTTCAACCAATTGGTTATAGGCGTTGTATTTTTCAGCAAGGCTTCTGCAAACCAGTGTCACTGTCCGGTCTGAAGATTTCAGCTTCAATTCTTCATTGTTTTCAATTGCAAGTTCAAGACCTTCCCACCAATTACAAGCTGTGCGGTCCACAAACCCTGTCGCGAAATAAACGGTGTAAGGCACTTTATGTTTACGCATAATAGGCGCTGCAATTTCTGATGTGTTGCGGTATCCATCATCGAACGTGAATGCTGCAAACCGACTTGATCTGTCCCCAGAGCGGATGCGTCTTTGAGCATCTTCAATGGAAACGAGTGCGTATTCCCATCTTTTAAGCAACACAATTGTTTGCTCCAAGAACTCGGGCTCTACTGACAAATGTGCATTTGGCGCAAATTCGCCAGAATGGTCTGGTCTGACATGATGTAGAGTGAGAATAAGGCCCAACTCACCGCCAACCTGTTGATACAGATTGCCGAGCCCTGAAAAGCTAATCCCTGAAAGGATTTTTTTTGTTAGCCATGTATTGGATTGCGGCATAATTGCTCACATTAGAAGCGTTGAAGATAAATTGCGTAAAACTTGTTTAGATTTAAATGATAACCAAAACATTGAACAAAGGAATAATTGCTTCACTGCAGGTGAGATGAATACCAAATCGACTCCATTTTTGTTTCACGGAGAATTCGCAAGCCAAGGCTTGGGGACCTTAGACGTGCGAATAACATCGGACTTTGAGTCCCTTCGCGATGCGTGGTTGGCGCTTGAAGTCGATGGTATTTACTCCCTCTATCAACGTTACACCTGGATGAAATCTTGGTTTGAAAAAGTTGGGCAACCGGCACGGCTCACCCCTCGCCTCATTGAAATTTCACAGTGCGGGAAACCCCTTTGCATTTTACCCATGGGCTTGCGCAACCGTGGCCCATTTCGGGTGCTCGCTTGGATAGGCGACACCCATACAAATTTTCACATGGGTATATACACTCCAGAATTTTTACAAAATGCGAAACCCGATGATATTCGCTCGTTGGTTGATTTTATAACCTCCCAGATAGACTCGGCTGACGTGTTGGAACTGTGTTGCCAGCCTGTAATTTGGCAAGGCCACACAAATCCATTCACTTTTCTAAAGTGGCAGGAAGCGCATAACCATGCATTTGCACTTGAACTGAACTCCGATTTCAACTCGGTTCTCGATCACAAAAACGGCCCACGCAAACGGAAGAAATTCCGCTGGCAAACGAACAAGTTGAAAGACGTCGGCGGAGCTAATTTGTTAATTGCAAAGACCGTTGAAGACGTCGACCGCATTCTAAATACGTCCATGGAACAGATGAGCCGCCGCTTTGATCGTTCAGGCATCTGGAATCGTTTTGAAGATATAGGCGTTGGTGAATTTTTTCGCGAGATCGCCATTACAGAACTCAATAAGACAGAACCTGCACTCAAACTATATGGATTGGAAATTGACGGCGAGTTACAAGCAACTTTTTCCGGCGGGATTTCGCAAAACCAGTTTTCCGGTTGCTTTATATCTTTAACAGATGGCCCCTATTCCAAGATTTCACCCGGTGAGTTGATGATTTATCTGGTGATTGAAGACTGTGTGAAACAGGGACTGGAAGTGTTTGATCTCGGGCGCGGTGAAGAACGTTACAAAACTTCGTGGTGTGATGTAACAATTCCCATGTTTGACACCGCAATTCCATTGACCAAGCGAGGCATATTGTTTGCCTCTTATGAACGTACCAAAGCTGCGATCAAACGCCTCGTGCGCAACAATGCAATGCTTTGGGATTTTGCCAAGAAAGTACGCGCCCGCGTTTACGGACGCGTCTGATCAGATTGTGAATTAAGCTGCTGTCAGGCCCGCCATCTCAAGTTCTTCAATAGACAGGTCAACGACCAAAGGTTGTTTCATACCTGCATGAACAAGCATATTGCTTGCCATGGAGATTTCACTCGGATCAGCATCCATGCTGTTGATGATATGAATTGTCGAAGCATCTGAGATGCGAGATAAACCACTTACGTCAGCAGCTCCACAATCCACAATCAAATATTGATAGGTTGCCTGCAAAGCATCAACAATTGTCAACAGGCGGTCTGCACCACTGACGGCCAGTTGTGCATCTGCAACGCCGGATGGCATAATATGCACAGCTGACAACCTGTCGCTGTGAATTGCATCACCGAAGCCAGATTGACCAGCCATTACATCTTTCAGACCGGTAAATTCATCCGAACCTAACATAATTTTTGATGCGCTTCCTGAACCTGTCATATCAAGAACAATCACACTGCTGCCAAATGATGCTAAATGGCGCGCGAATATGGTGGTGCAATATGACCCAACATCGCCTTCAGGTGAAATCATCGCGATACGACCGTGGCCCAACATATTGATTGATTTTGCCGTCAACGCAGCCTTGCTCAATGGTTGAGACTTAACCGGAACCGGACGTCCGAACTCTTCTAAGGTCGGTGCAATAGAAGGCGCATCCACATTTGCAACACCTGCCGCTTCAGATTGATTGTTGTCCATCACAGGTTCATGAGTCCGCATAGATTCGTAACGGTCTGCATATTCACGCCGCGCTGCGCCGCTAGACAGAACAGAACCGGCAAGTGTGAACAGAGCACCGAGCAGCAAGGTGCCGAAAAATGCGCCAATAATAGTCGGTAACTTCTTTGGAAAATACGGTTTTGACTGAACTTGCGCCCGGGAAAAGATGAATGCATCAGCGGGCAAGAATTCACGACTTTGACGTGACTTCGCTTCCTGAAACTGGATCAGGTAAGTTTGCAACTGCGCCCGTTTAGCTTCGGCTTCGCGTTCAAAAGAACGCAATTCAACTTGGGCTTTACCCACACGGCCACTTTCAGATTTCAGCTGATTGCGACGTTGAATGAGGTCTTCTTCACGGTCACGGGAAACTTGAGCTTCTTGTTGCAAACTGCTTTGAATTTTTTCAGCTTCGCGATTGATCTGATCGTTCAATGCTGAAATCTGAGAGCGAAGACTTTGAATACGAGGGTGACCGGACAAAAGCGTCGTAGACAATTCAGCGAGTTGGCCATTCAGAGTGACCTGACGCTCACGCAAGCGCTGGATCAATGGAGATTGCAAAACACTTGATGCAGACTCCAATGAGCCGGAACGTAAAGCACGGCTAACGGATGCTGCATTGGCTTCAGCGCGCGACAGTTGCGAGCGCACACGACCGAGTTCAGTTGCCAATTCGGACAATTCTTGAGTGGCAAGCGTGTTATTATTGCGGCCTTGCAAAATGTCTGAATTCTCACGGAACGCAGCAGCTGCCTCTTCAGCTTCACGCACACTTTCTTTTAGTTTCTCTAACTCAGGTGCTAATTTGGCCAATTCTTCCGGCCCTGCCCCACGCTTGAGTTTTTCTTGCGTCGCCAAATATTCATCGGCAATCCGGTTTGGAATTTCAGCAGCGAGTTCTTTGTTTTTCGACCAGAACTGCACAACGATAACGCGCGCGCGCTCTGCTTGGTGCACCTTTAATTTTTGAAAATATGCATCCAATACGCGGTCTTCAGCCGTGACAGCAGACCCTGTATCAGACAAACCCAATACGGAAAGTATCTTGCCCATTGCCGAAGAACGTAGTGCAGAATTGAACTCCGGGTTTTCCACTAAGTTCAGATCACTAACAATCTTGCGCGCAATGGTGCGTGATTGTAGCAATTGCACTTGGCTGGCAATTCCAGAATCATCGAGTGTGTTTTGAGCAGCCTGATTAGCGCTGTTGGAATTGCCCAATGGCGATTCAGTCGTGCGAATAAGGATACGTGCTTCAGATTTGTAGCGCGGCGAAATAATTTGCAAAACGGCAAACGCCAAAAGCGCAGCAATGAGTGCCGCCAATAACAACTTAATTTTTTGACGCCAAATGCTGGCAAAGATACCACCAAGGTCGATATCCACATCTCGGCTCAATTCATGATCCCCGGCCATAGGCACACTTCCACTCACTCATAAGGACGCACTGTTCCCGTGATATTCTATGTTTATGGTAACCAAGCCGTTAATTTTGACGCGGCGCGCAGCACTTTCTTAACGAATGCACTCCAATTCAAAAGGCTGCGGTAAGTTTACACTGAATTAACCATAATCCTGTTTGATCTGTCGGAGCGTGAAAGCATCACGCAGTAATTTGTAACGCATGGTTATTTGATTGTGCGCAGTTGAGTCAGGGTATTTATATGAACAGGCGCGCGTTTTTCGTCTCTTGCGTAGCAACCACACTTTCCGCGACAACTTTGTCGGGGTGTGCTTCACGTTACGCTCCTGCACCAGCAGCTTTCCACGAGATTCTTCAACAACCCTACCGTTTAGACGCTGGCGACCGGATGCGGGTGACCGTGTTTGAACAAACCGATTTGACCAACACATATACGGTCGACAAAGCAGGTTATGTCGCCTTCCCTCTTGTGGGGTCGGTTGCCGCACGTGGCCGCACGATCAAGGAAATTGAGAGCGACATCGCTTCTAAACTGTCTGAAGGTTATATTCGTAACCCGGATGTTTCTGTCGAAGTTGACCGCTATCGCCCGATCTTTGTGATGGGTGAAGTTGGGACATCCGGTCAATACACTTATGTACCCGGAATGACCGTTCAAAACGCAATTGCAATTGCTGGCGGTTATTCTCCACGCGCGCATCAAACTGATGTGGATATTACGCGCCAAATCAATGGCAAAGTTCTGACGGGCCGTGTTCCAATCACCGACCCACTGATGCCAAGCGACACAATTTTTGTGCGCGAACGGCTCTTTTAAAATTATGCCACAGCGTGACATCACGCCTCTGTCCAAATTGCGTATTGTTCATTGTTTCCGATCTCCGGTAGGCGGTATTTTTCGCCATGTGAGAGACCTGATCGATGAGCAGGTGAAAGCGGGGCATGAAGTCGGTATTATTTGCGATAGCAACACAGGTGGCGCTTTTGAAGAGGCGATGTTCGTAGACATCGAACCAAAGCTTGCTTTGGGCCTACACCGTTTGGCCATGGATCGTTCTATCGGGCTACGTGATATTTCGGTTGTTTGGAAACTATATCGTGAAATCAAATCGCTAGAGGTGGATGTTTTACATTCTCACGGATCCAAAGGTGGAGCCTATGCCCGTATAATCGGCTCACTCTTGCGCATCGGGTCAAAACGACCGGTTCGACTCTACTGCCCTCACGGCGGTTCCGTTCACTACAGTGCCAGCAGTTTGAGTGGTAAACTCTTTTTCATGCTGGAACGGTTGATGGAGCGTTTCACGGACCGCCTGATTTTCGTGAGCAATTATGAGCGCGACGGATTTTTTGCTAAAGTTGGATCAGCACACTGTCCGGATTCTCTTGTCTACAACGGTTTGACCGAACCTGAATTCATCCCCGTTGAAACTAAAGAAGATGCTGCAGATTTTCTCTATATTGGTATGATGCGTGATTTGAAAGGGGTCGATTTATTCTTGAACGCGCTGCCTTTGGTCGCTAAAAAGACTGGCCAAAAAATCTCAGCACATCTCGTAGGCGACGGCCCTGATTTGGAGGTCTACAAAGACCGTGCAAGTGACCTTGGGGAAGATGTGGAAACCACTTTTGACGATCCTATGCCTGCACGAGATGCATTTGGTTTTGGAAAAACGTTGGTTATACCGTCACGTGCCGAGAGCATGCCATACATTGTCCTTGAAGCCCTGGCTGCAAAGCGATCTCTGATCGCAACCAATGTGGGTGGTATTCCTGAGATCTACGGCCCTTATGCAAGTGCACTCATTGAACCGGACAATGTGGACGCTCTGGTTACAGCAATGGTTGGCCACCTTCAAAACACGCGAGTGAACGTGGACGCTGATAAGTTTTCAGATCGAATTCATGACATGTTCAGTGCGTCAGTGATGGCGAACAGTGTTATGGAAGCCTATCATTTGACCTTAAACGAAGGTGTCGAGGACTAAGCGCAAATCTTTGACTGTCTCTCATCGTTTCTTCGTCTTCAATTCCACATCGTCAATCTCATGTTTTTGATAAGAAACAAGCGTCTATAAAGGGTTTCTTAGCTGGTTTTTCGTAACGTCAACTTAATCGACAATACATAGAAACGAATATGCGGTGCCCGCTATGGATGCAAAACAAACCGAAGACTCAAAAGCACGTTTCAGCCATAATGAAATTATGGCGACAACCGAAACTGCAAACAGCGCGGATAAGCGCAGTTCTGTGCGTTTGAGCATTCGCGCCGAGCAAGTCGCCTCTCAATTTGCCCAAAATGCAGTTTCACCGTTTATATTGGCGACAACTCTGCGCATTATTGAGTTCTTTGCAATTATGATTGTGGGTCTTGGTGCCTATCTTCTCTATGTGGTACCAATCGATGGCATAAAGCCGGTCTACCTTTTAACATGTTTTTTAGGTGCCGTTTTGGCCGTTATTGCTCTGCAAGCAGCTGACACCTATCAGGTCACACAATTGAGAACATCGATCAAACAATTGGGCCGCGTGTTTGCAGCTTGGACGGCTGTGTTTGCGGTTCTCGCTTTGTTGGCGTTCTTCATGCGCATTTCCACCGAGTTCTCACGCGTTTGGTATGCATCCTGGTATCTTGGCGGTATTGGTGCGTTTGTTTTGATCCGCAGCATCACCGCAATTGTTGTGCGTCGCTGGGCGCGTGACGGACGCTTGGAACGTCGTGCTGTGATTGTTGGTGGTGGTCGCAACGCAGAAGATTTGATCATTTCTCTAGAAGCCCAGTCCGACAACGACATTCGCATTTGTGGTATCTTTGACGACCGTATCGGAGATCGTTCCCCTCCAATGGTTGCCGGGTATCCAAAGCTTGGAACAGTTTCCGAACTTGTAGAGTTTGGGCGCAAAACGCGCGTTGATATGTTGATTGTGTCGCTGCCCATCACGGCAGAAAACCGCGTGTTGGCCATGCTGAAAAAGATCTGGGTTCTGCCTGTAGATATTCGGTTGTCTGCGCATACTAACAAGTTACGTTTTCGGCCACGCTCCTATTCCTATGTGGGGTCTGTGCCTTTTCTTGATGTTTTAGACAAACCCATCGCTGATTTGGATTCCCTGATGAAGCGGGCTTTTGATATCTTCTTCAGCATTTGTGCGTTGATTGCACTTTCACCCGTTATGTTGATTACGGCCATCGCCATTAAACTGGATAGCAAAGGCCCGGTCATATTCCGCCAAAAACGTTTTGGTTTTAACAATGAAGTTGTCGAAGTTCTCAAGTTCCGTTCCATGTACACGGATATGTCTGACCAAGACGCCAAACAGGTCGTCACCAAAGGCGATCCACGGGTCACCAAAGTTGGCCGCTTCATCCGCAAGTCTTCGATTGATGAATTGCCACAACTGATCAACGTTCTTTCTGGCAATCTATCTCTGGTTGGCCCCCGTCCTCACGCTGTGAATGCGCACACACAAAATCAGCTTTGGGATGAGGTGGTAGACGGATATTTCGGTCGTCACAAAGTAAAACCGGGCGTCACCGGTTGGGCACAGATCAACGGTTGGCGCGGCGAAGTGGACAATGAAGAGAAAATCCGCCGCCGTGTGGAGCATGATCTCTACTACATTGAAAACTGGTCAGTTCTGTTTGACCTCTACATTTTGTTCGCAACACCGATGAAGCTCTTGAACACGGAGAATGCGTATTGAGCCTTACGCTCGATAATGGACGGCGATATGCATCCCCGCGCACGGTAAAACATGACGCAGGGTCTCCTATTTCTGCGTCTATTGCCAGACTTGCTCCGCGATGGACAATAGCGTTTATCGCTTTTGTGGGCGCATTCGTGATCAACGAACCGGCCCCTTACGAACTGTTCCTCGCCATTGCGATGGTTGTCTTCCTGTTCTTTGGAATGCGGCTCAGTCAATTGTCGATCTCATTGGCCACATTGTTTGTGATGTTCAACATCGGCGGCATGCTCTCGATGTTCACAATGTCAGCCTATGGAGACATTCCTCTCTATTTGGCTGTGTCACTATTTCTAGGGCTTTCATCTGTATTTTGGTGTGCTGCCATTGAAGCGGATATGGGTCGTCTGCGCACCATTATGCGCGGCTATGTGGTTGGTGCGACTATCACGTCTCTGTTGGGAATAGCCGGATATTTCAACGCCTTCCCCGGCGCAGAAGTGTTCACACGTTATAGCCGTGCCATGGGTGCATTTCAGGACCCGAATGTGTTCGGTCCGTTTCTCGTCTTGCCGTCGCTCTATCTCGTTTATGGGTTGCTCTATCGCAGCACAAGTTTGGCCCCCGTTCGACTTACATTGTTGATGATCATTGTTCTTGGGCTTTTCTTGTCCTTCTCCCGCGGGGCGTGGGGCGTCATGGGTTTGTCCGGCGGCTTGCTATATTTTTTACTTCTCGCCACTGAGACCTCTATTCAACAGCGTTTCAAACTGTTGATGTTGGGGGCATTTGGTGTGGGAACATTGGTGTTGATGATCGTGATCGCGCTGCAGTTTGAAGTTGTGGCGGATATGTTCGAGCAACGCGCACAGTTGACGCAGGAATATGACAGTGCGGAAGTGGGTCGCTTTGCCCGCCACGCCATTGGGTTTGCGTGGGCACTGGAAAATCCATTAGGCATTGGCCCGCTCGAATTTGGTAAAATACTGGGCGAAGATACGCACAATATCTGGGTCAAATCTTTGATGGCTTATGGCTGGTTAGGGTTTGTCTCTTGGTTGATTATCACCGTATGTACTTTGATTGGCGGTGGTCGGCTGCTCGGTCGCCTTCGTCCATGGCAACCATATCTATTGTGTGCCTATGCGGCTTTCATCGGCCATCTGGGTTTGGGTTGGTTGATCGACACTGACCACTGGCGCCACTTCTATTTGATCGTCGGTATCATCTGGGGCTGCATGGCTCTGGAAGCTAACCACCTGCGCAGACAAAACGTATATTCATGATCAACGATAAAGCTCAGCAAGAACGCATTTTCCCGCCCCACAAAATACAGCACTCAATCCGTGCCAGTGATGAAACTGGTTTGAGGGTTGCTTCTCGCAGCAGTGCATCAGGATTTGTGCGTTAGAAAATGAAGTCGTCTGCAACGAGGTCCGTTGAGGCGATGTCTTCAAGCAAAAGTGTCCCGTAAGAACCGGCATCGATGAAAGCACCGTCAGCGGTGTCGTTGATGATCAAATCGGTCAATTCGAGACCGAGTCCTTTGAACCAGATGCGATCTACAATGCGATCACCTGCAACAAAATCTGTGATCGTGTCATTGCCGAAGACAGCATCAAACAGGAACGTGTCCAAACCTGCACCGCCTGTCAGACTATCATTCCCCAAACCGCCGATCAGCGTATCGCGCCCTTCGCCACCATCAAGTTGATCATCACCAACCTGACCATTCAAACGGTTCGCACCGGCGTCACCACGAATGACATCATCATGTTCTGAACCATAAACAGCTTCCACATCGATGAACGTGTCACCATTTGCTTCGCCATCGAAACCACCTGCGGCCAAGTCAACACCGATAGACGTTTCTGCGTATTGGTAACTGGCCGTATCCGTTCCGTCGCCACCGTCGATCACATCTACCCCCAAACCACCAAGCAAGATATCTCTACCGCCCATGCCATACAAGGCATCATCGCCAAGGTCTCCTGAAAGTCGGTTCACACCTTCATCACCCGTTAGCGCATCATCGTAAAATGACCCACGAAGGTCTTCGATGTTGATCAGTTGATCGCCTTCTGCGAATCCACCAGAACCAAGTCCAGTGGTGAGGTTTACGTCAACCCCAGAACGTGACCAATCATACTCAGCAACATCACGGACACCTTCACCGCCATCCAGCAGGTCTGCTCCACGTCCGCCAATGAGTGTATCGTTGCCACCACCGCCATAGAGTTCGTCGTCACCTGCACGTCCGACAAAGCGATTGGTTCCGTTATCACCGATAAATACATCATCAAACTGAGATCCGTGCGCATTTTCTACGTCAGTATATGTGTCACCAACTGCTTCACCACCGTCTCCGGTACCGTTTGCAAGATTGACAAGAACAGCAGCTCTTGAATCTGCATACACCACGGTGTCTGATCCATCGCCACCATTCAATTCGTCAGCGCCCTCTCCGCCTTCCAACCAGTCGCGGTCTCCACCACCATGAAGTTCATCATCGCCTTCACCACCTGAAAGATAGTCCATGCCACCAATTGCTTCAGGCTTTACAGCCGTAAAGTTGATTGAATCTACGATGCCGCCGAGACTGTCTTCTGTGCCTGCACCGCGAATGCCCACAAGGGCCTCACCGGACTCAGGAATTTCAAATGAATAGGTATATTCTGTGAACGCAAAGTCGGTCAGGCCAATGCCATTGGCAGAGACTGTGTCGATCAGTTCGCCATTCCACCAAACTTCCATAACGTTGGAAGCCTCCGGAACTCTTGGGCGCGCAGAAAAGAAAATCGATAAAGTGACGAATGAACCTGATGCTAATCCATCAAAATTTTGTTGTAGTCCGGAGTTGCCTGTAGAATCCAATTCTAACACGGCATCACCTGTAAGCGCTGTGCCTACGGTCCCGCTGGCTTGAATTTCAATCGGTCGCGAACCCCATTGTTGCCAACCATCTACTTCACTGAACAGACCCCAACCACCATTGGAAAAGCTTGAATGACTTTCGAAATCACCGTTTACGGCGAGATCATCGCCAGCCGTGGTATCGCCAAAAATCTTATCATCACCAGCGCCACCGATAATGGTTTGGCCATTCGTATCGCCAACCAAAACATTATTCGAGTCATCGCCAAAAATTGTTTGATCACCACCAATAACAACGGTGTTTTCCGGTGTAACAGCCATAGTCTATAAACCCTGCTTCTTGCGCACTTGGTGCACGCTTAGCCAGTTTATAGACATAAGGTTGACACCAAGAGGCAAAGAGAAACAGTAAATTATTAGTTTAACAAATTGTTCCGATATATTCGAAATATTCCGAGAATAATGGCAAAAACCCTTTTCGAATCTGGGATCTCCACGGGTGTTTTTCACGATACATTGACAATCACAACGTTCATGCGTTCCATGCTTTTTCAATAAATTTTACGAAATTCTAATGATCCATCCCAGTTTTCACGCCCAACAAACGCCTGATAAAATTGCCTACCAAATAGCCGAAACGGGCGAAGCTTTGACGTTTGCGCAATTGGAAGCACGATCAAACCAAGTCGCCCATGGAT
This sequence comes from uncultured Rhizobiaceae group bacterium, assembly GCA_938010435.1. Classification (GTDB taxonomy): domain Bacteria; phylum Pseudomonadota; class Alphaproteobacteria; order Rhizobiales; family Rhizobiaceae; genus Pseudahrensia. Next base: position 30,472 of record CALLUS010000001.1, read on the forward strand.
TGCGTAAAATCAGAATCGGTGTGGGCGATCACATCGCATTTCTGCTGGAAAATCGATTGGAGATGATGGTTCTCATTTGGGCGGCGCAACGCTCTGGCATCATTTTCACCCCTATCAGTCGTTATTTGAAACACGAAGAAGCGGCTTTCATTGTTCAAGACTGCGGCGCAAAGGCTTTCATCACATCGCAAAGTTATGGCGACCTTGGCCAAGAGATGCACGACAGTTTCAGTGCAGATATAACCTGCCTGATGATGGATGCGGTTCAAGACGGGTTCAGCAGTTGGGATGAGCTGGTTATCGATATGCCCACCGAACCTGTGGCACATCAGTGCGCAGGGACAGCCATGCTGTATTCCTCCGGCACCACTGGCCGACCCAAAGGCATTTTGCGGGAACAGAAGAACACCAATTTGGATTCTCTCAGCCCTGTCCTTTTAGCCGTTTGTCGCGATCTTGGTGGCATGTCAGATCAATCTGTCTACCTCTCTCCGGCTCCATTATATCATTCTGCACCCTTGGCGGCGGCGACTGTGGCAGCGGGATTGGGCGCAACCACCATCATCATGACCAAATTTGATGAAGAGCAAATGTTGAGGGAAATCGAGAAACATAAAATCACCCATGTTCAAGTCGTTCCCACCATGTTCGTGCGGCTGATGAAACTGCCTGAAACAACGCGCAATCTTTATGATGTGAGTAGTTTGGAAGCCGCACTACATGTGGCAGCCCCCTGTCCTGTGCAAATTAAACACCAGATGATCGATTGGTGGGGCCCTATTTTATTGGAATATTATGCCGGCTCCGAAGGTAATGGTGTGACCGCTGCAAAATCTGATGAGTGGTTGCGGAACCCCGGCACAGTGGGGCGTTCGCTATACGGGTCAGTTCACATTCTGGATGATGATGGAACCGAACTTCCCGCAGGCGAAATCGGCAATGTCTATTTCAATTCAGGATTTGGGTTTGTCTACCACAACGATACGGCCAAAACAGATGCCGCCTTTACCAAGGACGGGTGGTCAACACTCGGCGATATTGGTTGGCTCAATGAAGATGGGTATTTATTTCTTACAGACCGCCGCGCCTACACGATCATTTCCGGTGGCGTGAACATCTATCCGCAGGAAACGGAAGACTTGCTCATCACGCACCCAACAATCACCGACGTTGCGGTGTTTGGCGTTCCAAATGAAGAACTGGGCGAAGAAGTGAAAGCTGTCGTCCAACCCGCCGATTTTGTGAAAGCCGGACCAGAGTTAGAAGCTGAACTGATAGCGTTTTGCCGTGAAAACCTTTCAGCCCTCAAATGCCCCAAAAGCATCGACTTTCAAAAAGAGTTGCCACGAACTCCAACAGGAAAGCTTATGAAACGGCATCTGAAAGATGTCTATTGGCAAGAGAGTTAGAGGAGTTCACTTTGATATGGCATCAGAAGTATCCCCAAAATCGGACGATTTCTGGTACATAATTATTCCATCAAAGGTGAAACGCTCTAAAGCAAAGTGCGTAAAATCAACACCATCAATTGCGCCAAGGTTGCGCATTTGATGGTTCATATCTGATTCCGTCTAAACACATTGTGCTCTAAATGGTCGGAACAGCAGGATTCGAACCTGCGACCCCACGCCCCCCAGGCGTGTGCGCTACCGGACTGCGCCATGCTCCGACTTCAGCGCGGTGTATTTTTCCACTTTAAACAATGCAAAAAGACGCGAAAACTGACGCTTCTGTTTGAGACTAAAGGGATGTACTGCGCTTGATGTCCGTTTAAGCTCGTAGATTGTAAATATCAAGCGGCCTGATGGGTTTGATGGCGAAAAATCAACGCACCTGATCCAACAAACGTTTGCATTCCAGCAATTCCGTCAATGCATTTTGAAGTTTGGAACGATCGTCACCGGGTGTTTCGCGCTTTTGGCTCACAACCTGCGACACAGGAACAGCCTGTTTTAAAGGTTCCGCATCTTCAACTGCGAGCATTGCACCGCCTTCGGCGACCGCCACAACAAAGCGCGGGCCTTGCTCTTTCAAAATGCGTTGAACGCCTTTGATTGTATAACCTTCTGCATAGAGCAAATGGCGAATGCCCTTGAGCAATTCCACATCTTCGGGGCGATAATAACGACGACCGCCCCCACGCTTCATAGGCTTGATTTGTTTAAAGCGCGTTTCCCAAAAGCGAAGCACGTGTTGCGGAAGATCTAACTCTTCAGCAACTTCAGAAATAGTGCGAAAGGCGTCTGGACTTTTAGACACGAGAACGTTTCCTGATTCTTATTACAAGAAACAAGCATACACCATTCTGTTTGTTCAGAAAATGGGCGTTGCACACACCGGTCTATTGAGCGTTTCTAACTAACTTGACCGCCAATTCAGATCGACATCATTAAGCGCGATTGAGAGAAAAGGCCTGGCGCAAATAGTATTCTACGATTGGAAGGTCGAATGTCCGCAATGAAAGAACGCGGACTGCTTTACCATTCCCCGTCAGCAAGCCCATATCGTCTCGCATTTTTGCCCCTTTCAAAAATCCAAAATCGATTCCATGAGGCATTGTTCGCAAATGGCAAATTCCACCATAAGCGTCTGAATATGTTGTAATTCTGGGCTTTTTGGTTTCAACGATCCCATCACATTTTAAAAGAAATGAACGCGCTTGAACAAACTGCTCAGCATGTTCTGAAACCATATCTTTTTCAAATTGCACGATTATTTTGCACCCAATTGCTATTTGCGATGCAATTAACACAATGATGCTGACACCATAATGTCAGCATAAAGTGTATTCGTTACTTTTTGGCGCGTTTGGAATTGTCTTCTAAAACACGGTCTTTCAAAATATTTGAAGGTTTGAAAACCATAACACGACGTGGCGTGATGGGAACTTCTTCGCCGGTTTTCGGGTTGCGGCCAACCCGTTCATTCTTGGAACGTACTGAAAAAGTGCCGAAAGAAGAAAGTTTAATGCTTTCACCTCGCACGGCCGCTAAACAAATCTCTTCCAGAATGCTTTCCACCAAGGCTGCAGATTCAGACCGGGACAGACCCACTTTCTGATAAACTGATTCACAAAGATCAGCCCGTGTAATCGTTTTTCCCGCCATTTCTACTTTCCCTCTATTAAAGTGAAACTGCGCCCCAATTAGCCTCACGTCAGAACCAAAACCATAACGTAATCAGCAGGCTAGGACGCATATCGAGTTTCGTCAACAAGCATATCACAAAGGCATTCCGTAAGGGAACCGTATTATTAGACCAATCGGTCTTTTTTTACCAACGGACCAAAACAGCACCCCATGTGAAACCACCACCCATGGCTTCCAACAAAACAAGATCACCCTTTTTCAAACGACCATCTTCTTTGGCAACGCTAATTGCTAATGGAATCGACGCTGCCGACGTGTTGCCGTGCTGCTCAACCGTCATCACTACTTTTTCAGGTGAAATCTTCAGTTTTTTAGCAGAAGCATCAATAATGCGGCGATTGGCCTGATGAGGAATGAACCAATCAATATCATCAGCAGTCAATCCAGTGGCCGCAAATGCGTCTTCGATCACATCCGTGATCATCGCTACGGCATGTTTAAACACTTCGCGGCCTTGCATGCGCAAGTGGCCGACAGTTTGTGTTGTTGACGGGCCACCATCCACATAGAGTTTCTCTTTGTGGGAACCATTGGAACGCAGATGACTGGTGAGAATACCGCGGTCATTGGACATGCCAACACCTTCTTCTGCACCAAGAATAATCGCTCCTGCCCCATCCCCGAACAACACACATGTTGTGCGGTCTTCCCAATCGAGAATACGCGAAAATGTTTCAGCGCCAATCACTAGAATACGTTTGGCTTGCCCTGCTTTGATATATGTGTCTGCTGTGGTGACAGCAAACACGAAGCCCGAACATACCGCCTGCATATCAAAAGCTGCGCCGTGGCTCATACCCAAGCGTTCTTGAATGTCCACAGCAGTGGCCGGAAATGTGTTGTTCGGCGTCGATGTCGCCAAAATAATCATATCGATGTCATCGACCGTCAACCCAGCATCTGAAAGCGCCTCACGGGCCGCCGCTTCACCAAGGTCCGCCGTGGTTTCATCGGGCTCTGCAATATAACGTTGCTTGATACCAGTGCGTTGAACAATCCATTCGTCTGATGTATCGACACTTTTTTCAAGGTCTTTGTTTGTGACAACCGTGCGCGGTTTTGCAGCGCCTGAACCAAGAACAACTGAACGGATCATACTCTAGTTCTCCAACTCTTTATTGCCGACAGTTTCTGCTTCAGCATTGGCTTGTTCTTCGCCACCGAAACGCGTCTGTTCCAAATCAGCAGCAATCTTATCTTGCAGGTTATTGCGCACCATGTTGTGGCCAACATCAATCGCACTGGCGATACCTTCAGCATCGGTGCCGCCATGGCTTTTGATTACCACCCCATTGAGGCCAAGGAATACGGCACCGTTGACTTTGCGCGGGTCCATTTTCTGACGCAAATGATCAAATGCAGACTTTGCAAGCATGTAACCTATACGCGCCATGAGCGTGCGGGACATGGCATCACGCAAGTACTGGCCCACCTGTTTGGCGGTTCCTTCTGCGCTTTTTAATGCAATGTTGCCCGTGAACCCTTCAGTCACAACAACATCTACGCCGCCGAGACCTAAATCGCTGCCTTCCACAAAGCCCGCATATTCCATGCCCGGCAAGTCAATATCCTTAAGCCGTTGACCGGCTGTGCGAATTTCTTCAAGACCTTTGACTTCTTCAACACCAATATTCAAAAGTCCGACGCGCGGACGTTTCATATCGAACAATGCACGCGCCATGGCGCTGCCCATCAAAGCGTAATCAACCAAAGCTTCAGCATCAGCACCGATTGTTGCGCCCACATCCAACACGATGCTTTCGCCCCTTTGGTTCGGCCAAACAGCAGCAAGTGCCGGGCGCTCAATACCGGGCATCATCCGCAGGCAAAATTTCGACATGGCCATAAGCGCGCCGGTATTGCCGGCTGACACCATAACGTCAGCTTCACGTTCTTTGACGGATTCCAACGCCTTCCACATGCCTGAAACTTTACGACCATGGCGCAAGGCCTGACTTGGCTTTGTGTCCATGGCAATTGATGTTTCACAGGCATGAAAAACAGATTCTGCTTTCAACTGTGGGAATTTTTCAAGCTCCGGCAAAACGGCAGATTCTTCTCCATGCAAAATATATCTGATTTCCGGATAGCGGCGACGGGACAATTCTGCACCCGCCAGTACAATTGCAGGGCCATGGTCCCCTCCCATAACATCAAGTGCGATGGTGATCGTTTTTGGTGTTCTGGACATAAACGCGAGTCAGCCTTTGTCGTTTGAAATGCAAATCGCTTGGACCTGAGAAGATTCTGACGATGCAACACATTATCAAATACACAAGCCCAAACGTCTTAGCGAGTGTTTGTGACGTAAAATCAGTGTTTTTTGAGGCCAACAAGCGCAGTAAACGGCGAATCGGGAGAAACATCATCACCGTCCCCATCTTCTTCAGCTTGAAAGACGGCTCCTTCCTTGCGCGCAAACGGATCGATTCCTAAAGCCATGAACTCCAACCATACGGATGCTATATCGATAGAATCTCCAATAAATGTCTCCGGCAAGTCATCACCCTCAGGATCGAAAATGATTTCGCCTTCGTCATTTGTTCTGGGGTGAGACAATTTTGACCCATCAGGCACAAAAAGCATCTCAACAGGTTCTTCCAGTTTTACTTCCAAGGGCTCCATCGTGATCGAACACGGCTGAGTGAAGGTTGCTTTCACCACCCCGATCAATTTCACACCATCGCGTTTCCAAGGGGCAACCAGACATTCCCCTTTGAACGATTCAACAGAAACCAGTTCAAACTGCTCAGCAATTTTGGCGCATTCTTCGAGTGTTGCCGAATGCAAAACCATCTGACCTTTTTTAGGCAAGGTCCGCACATTGACCATGAGTTTGAAGGCTTGTTCATCAAATGCTGAAGACATGTTTACGTGGCTTCCGTTTTGTTAAGTATTGGCGCGCCACCAAACAACACTTCTTGATTTGTTATTTCCTGCTCGTTCAGCGCTTTTAGCAGACTGTGTTCATGCATCATATATGCTGCAAGTGTTGAGGTTTGTGTCTCCACGCAGTGGCCGGTGCTCTTTGTATCGGGGAACAAATTGCGAGAGATAGTTTCGTGTAATTGTGAAGCAACATCTTCTTCCCCTTCGAAAATTTCGTCATAAGCGCCCGTTCTACCATAAAAAACGCGGGTCATTTTGTTAATGCGCTTCGGCACGGTTTGGTCGCCCACACCTGCTTCGCGCAAGCCTGCATCCATATCGGAGATGAAAGCGTCGAACAATTCTTGTGAAAATCGTCGCCCGCTTTCACTCGTATCTTTCAAGCGGGAATGAATAAGATACAAATGCATGACCATCATTTCAAAGCGGCCATCAAATGTATCAGGTACAATATTTGTTGAATAAAAATCTTCATGCCGCGCTCTCGCCACAAGTGATGCATAAACATCGCCAGCGCGGCTTTGTTTTGAGCGCTTGAAAAAAGACTTTAACATTGGATTTTTCAGCTTCCTGCGACATGGATTGCTTTGATATAAAGTGTTGTAGGCTTGTTTTCACGGATATAGGTTCTTATGAACGAATGAAACAAGCCCCTTGGGTGCGTCTTTTAAGGACGCGGGTGGAGAATACGATATGACTGGACACATTTTGAGCAACGGAAACAAAAGCTTTGTGAAGGCTGGCCTCATGGTTGGTGCACTTGTGGCGTCACTTGGATTGTCTGCTTGCAACTCTACTCAAAAAGTTTTCCAGCACGGTTATCAGTTGAATGAAGAAACTCTGGCTCTGGTTCCAGAAGGGTCTTCCCGCGATCAAGTAGATTTATCACTTGGCACGCCCTCTACCACACAGCGCGACGAGAACGGCAATGAGACATATTATTACATCAGTCAAAAACGCGTAAAATCAATTGCGTTCGCCCAAGGCGATATTGTTGATCAACGTGTTTTGGCCGTCTATTTCGACAATGACGACACCGTACGCCAAATCGCAAATTACGGTTTGAAAGAAGGCAAAGTGTTCGATCACATTGCCCGCGTGACGCCAACAGGCGGTGCAGAACTGAGCTTCCTATCGCAATTGTTTAGCGCTGCCGGTTCCATCGGCAACCCATTTGGCGGGGCGAAAGATCCCAACGACAATTTCTAAGTTTGGGTTTCCTTTAGCGCCGGACGCTTAAATTACACTCATTTTCAGGGTCTCAAAAATTAGAAGGGTAATTACCCAGTCATTCACCTTCAGCAATTGTTAATTCAAATAACCAGTTGACCCAATAATAGTGGACTCTGAATATGTGACACTTGCTTGTTCAGTCACTAATTCGCCACCACCTGACTTTTCATCTTCAACCAACCCAAGCTCAACAAACAAACTCCAACCACCGGGAAGATGACGTAATTGATTGCGTCCCAGCCCAATGTACCTTCGAATGCGTTGAGGGTTTGGCCGGACATGAAGGAGGCTAGAGCAACGCTGCCAAACAGGATGAAGTCGTTAGCACCTTGTGCTTTTGCCTTTTCTTCGGGGCGATAGGTTTCTGTCAACATCGCGGTTGCACCAATGAAACCGAAGTTCCAACCGATGCCCAATAGAATGAGCGCCAGATAGAAATGGGTGAGCGTGATGCCAGCCAATGCGACGACACCGCAAACGGCCAGTATCAACAATCCTACCCCAACAATGCGTTCCTTACCGAACTTCGCGATCAGGTTGCCCGTGAAGAAGCTTGGTCCGAACATGGCCATCACGTGCCATTGAATGCCCCAAGTAGATTGGTCCGGTTTGAACCCGCACAATGCCATTGCGAGCGGCGCGCCAGTCATGACGAAAGACATGAGAGCATAGGTGCCAACGGCACACATCACGGAGACAATGAATTTTGGTTGGCTGATAATTTCAGACAGAGGACGCCCAGTGTCTGCGCTTTTGCGGTCTTGCTTGCTCATAGGTTTTTCAAAGCGCAGGAAAGACAATACAATCATTCCAGAAAACAACAGGAACGTTCCGGCAAAATAAGCTCCGGCAAATTCAACAGGGGTGAAGAAATCGCTCATGTAAATAGCAGTTTGCGGGCCTATAATTGCAGCGAACAATCCGCCCGCCAAAACCCAAGAGATAGCTTTCGGTTTGAAATCTGCGCTACCTTGGTCGGCGGCCGCAAAACGATATTGCTGGGTGAAGGCACCGCCTGCACCGTTCATCAACATGCCGACACAGAACAACCAAAAGTCACCCTGCATAATGGCCCATGTGGAAAGCAGCATGCCAACCATGCCAACGACGCAGCCGGACATAAATCCCAACCGACGCCCAATGCGTGACATTAGCATGGCTGCAGGAATCGCCATCAACGCCACACCGATATTGTAGCCCGTGACAGGTGCTGTCGCTAAAGACTTGTCTTGACCCAAAAGATAGAATCCAGCCAAACCACCTAAAGCAATGGAAATCGGAGCTGCAGCCCCTGTGAGCGCCTGAGCCACAGACAAAATGAGGGCGTTGCGCCTTGCAGGGGCGTTCGTATCAAATACAGCTTCGGCAGACATGAGGCAGCTCAAAAATGACGGTAGGATGTGACTGTTTGAGACAGTGACACACCATTCGCAGTAAGGGAAACACCGGTACCGCTCTCCCCGGTTATTTCACCAATTTCCGTGATCGTAATATTCTTTACCACTGCTTTCTTTTGGCATTCTTCAACGTGTGTGGGATCAACTGTGAACAGGCATTGATAATCATCCCCACCGCCCAAGATACAATCCCAAAGCTTTGGTATCTGTTCAATGCGGCTTTCGAGTTGCGGAGAGAGCGGAATATGATTGCGCTCAACCTTAGCAGAAACACCAGAAGCTCGTGCCAGTTTTTGCAAATCACCCAACAAGCCATCGGACACGTCCATTGAAGCTGAGGCGAACTCCCGGATCACTGTTTCTAAACCGACTGGTGGCTCGGGCAACTCGTAACAATTCCGGAAGTAAGCGGTATCTGACTTTGAGAATTCCACACCTTGATTTGCTTTGAACCAAAGATGAGCCGCCGAGTTTCCGATTGTGCCAGAGACAAAAATCTTATCGCCAGATTTTGCTCCCAAACGACTAACATAGTGCCCTGTTGGCACGGAGCCAAGCATTGTGATGGAAACGTGCAAATGGTCTGGTGACATGTAGGTATCACCACCTGTAAGTTGCAAATTATAGAGCGCTTGATCTTCTTCCAAACCCTTTGCGAAAGACGCGAACTCTTTGTCTGCCCAGTGTTTGGGAACTCCAAGCGCTACTGAATAGTGTTCTGGCGTACCACCCTTTGCGATGATATCGGATATATTCACACGCAAAGCCTTTTGCGCGATATGTTCCGGAGCTTCATCACCGAAAAAATGCACCGTTTCAGCAATTGAATCTTGAGTAATGATCCAATCGAACCCGGCATTCGGTTGCAATAGCGCAGCGTCATCTTTCAATTCAAAGGAATTTGGTCCGGCGAGAGGTGCCAGATATTTGGCGATCAATTCAAATTCGCCTGAGCGACTCACTCAGTCTCTCCTGCAGCATCCGTATCGGACACATCTTCAGCGGGCGTTTCAACCTCGGCTTTCAGGTCAAGTTCACCCTCGCGCAAATTGCGTCCTATACGATCAAGAACGCCGTTGACCATTTTGCTTTCATCACCTTCGAAAAAAGCTTTGGTCACTTCCACATATTCGCTGACGATCACCCGTGCACCAACGTCAGCGCGGTTGATGAGCTCAAACACAGCGGCACGCAAAATAGCACGCAGGATGGAATCGATGCGCGATAAAGGCCAATCTTCGGTCAGAGATTTATGAATGATCGGATCAATTGCTTTTTGATCACGCACAACCCCTGCAACAACGCCACGAAACCAGGACGGGTCAGCGTCGAGATATTTCTCACCGTCAATTTCCCCACCCAAGCGGAAGTTTTCGTATTCTGCGACAACTTCAGTCAGTCCTGCACCACCAATATCCATTTGATACAGCGCTTGAACGGCTGAAAGACGCGCTGCGCCGCGCTTATTTGCCGGCTTTGTTGTTTTCTCTGCTTTAGACAAGGAATTTCTCACGCAGTTTGATCATGTCCAAAACAGCAGAGGCCGCGTGACCACCTTTGTTCAATTCATCTTTCTTAGCACGAGCCAAGGCCTGGGCTTCATTTTCCGTGGTTTGAATGCCGTTGCCCAGTGCAATACATTCAGCAATCGTGATGTCCATAATCGCGCGGGCTGATTCAAACGCCACAATATCATAATGAGTGGTTTCACCGCGAATGACACAACCCAAGGTGATAAATCCATCGTAGTGCTTCCCGCCACGTGCCATGCCTTCAAGCGCCATTGAGACAGTTGCGGGAATTTCCAGAACACCGGGAACTGGAATGTAGTCCCAAGTCGCACCTTCTTTTTTCAGCACTTCCTCAGCGCCTTCTACAAGCGATTTGGAGATATGCGTATAATAAGGTGCGTCGATGATCAGAATATGCGGCATGGCTTGCTCTGTAATTTGGTGTAACGCTTCAAAAACACGGGCAAGCCGCATTGGCAAGGGTTAAAGCGAAGCAGCGGGAAATTCAGTTAATCTGGCGGCATATCGCGCCATTGTATCAATCTCTATATTCATCATATCTCCCAGCTTGGTTTGCCCCCATGTAGTCACTTCCCGGGAATGGCGAATGAGCAAAACATCAAACTCGGTTCCGTTCACCGCGTTGACTGTCAGCGATGTCCCATTGAGAGTAATAGAGCCTTTGGGCGCGATGAAACGAGCGAGGTTTTCAGGCGAACGAATTGTGTAACGTGTGGCCTCCCCTTCTTGCTGAACCTTTACAACTTCTGCCATACCGTCCACGTGGCCTGAAACTATATGACCACCCAATTCATCACCGACTTTCAAGGCACGTTCCAGATTGAGATTTTGCCCCATTGTCCAAGTCCCGGCAGTGGTCAGGCGTAATGCCTCTTCCCATGCTTCAACGTCGAATGTGGTGTCCGTCTTTGAAACAACGGTTAGGCACACGCCTTCATGGGCAATCGACGCGCCGATATCGATGCTGGCTGTGTCATAGCTGGTGGACACCGTGAAGCGGCGGCCTTGGGGCAATTGTTCCACCTTTTCCAACGTGCCGATGTCGGTAATGATGCCAGTGAACATAATCTAGACCCTGTAAAAGATTTGTAGCGTGTCGTCGCCTAAAACCATCTGACGTTCAAGTGTGAAGCTTGTCGCAAGGTCCGTTGCAACGACTGGTGATGGAATGCCTTTTTCGCCAATGGTGGTTGGCCCCGTCAACAGCGCGATCTTATCCACGAGGTCCGCCTCAAGAAACGACTTTGCAACTTCGGCTCCACCTTCCACCATAAGCGACGATATACTGGATGCCGCCATATCTTCAAGAATTTCAGGCAATGCCAACTTACCGTCGTGCGCCTCGGCCGCAAACAAGCGCACGTCTTGTTCTATCAAATCTTTTGGTAGTTCCGATTTCATTGAAATCACATGGGTCGGTACATCTCTTGCACCCAACGCCAGTTTTGAGCGGGCAGAAAGTTTAGCATCGCTGTCCAAGACAAAACGCTGCGGTGAACGGTTTTGCAAACCATCAAGACGACATGTGAGTTCAGGGTCGTCAGCCTCCACGGTCCCTTTGCCGACCAGTATGGCATCGTTTTCCGCGCGCATACGATGGACCAACGATTTCGCAATACTGCTTGTGATCAGAATTTCTTGCCCCGCAATACCCAATTTTCCGTCAGCAGAAATTGCAAGCTTTAGAGTCACATAGGGGCGGTTTTTCAGTTTTCGATTCAAGTATCCACCGAGGTCATGCCCGGACTGTTCTGCACCCTGCCCTGTTTCAACCGTGATGCCAGCCGCTTTTAGCATGGCGTGTCCCTTGCCATCCACACGTGTGTCAGGGTCCGTCCATGCAGTCACCACCCGCGCAACACCAGCATCAATCAACGCCTGTGCACATGGAGACGTTGCGCCATGGTGAGCACATGGTTCCAACGAAACATAAGCAGTCGCACCCTTCGCCTTGTCACCAGCCTGGTCGATTGCGATCCTTTCCGCGTGAGGTCGTCCGCCCTTGGCTGTGATGCCTTTGCCCACGACTTTGGGAATCTCATCTTCGAACTGAACAAGCAAAGTTCCAACTGATGGATTGCTGGCCGTCAAACCACGGTGACGGCGTGCCAAGCGAAGGCAGGCATCCATAAAGCGTTGATCTGTTTTCAAATTCGTCATGCAGCTATGATGGCAGACTGACGATCACTCGTCATCGGTTGTTTTGTCAGCCTTGGCAATTTCGCCCAAAATTTCGTCAAAGTCCGCAGCTTCTGTGAAATCACGGTAAACGCTCGCAAAACGTACATAGGCCACATCGTCCAAGCCTTTCAGACCTTCCATGACCATATGGCCGATCTCATCCACCGGAACTTCAGATTCCCCGGAGGATTCCAATCGGCGTACAATGCCTGAGATCAAGCGTTCGATACGATCCTGATCGACCGGGCGTTTTCGCAAAGCGACTTCAACCGATCGTGCCAGTTTGTCCCGATCAAAGGGAACTTTGCGGCCTGATTTCTTCGCCACTGTCAATTCGCGCAATTGTATGCGCTCAAATGTGGTGAAGCGGCCGCCGCAATCTGAACAAACACGGCGGCGGCGAATATTATCCTCTGAAGGACGCGAATCCTTCACCTGAGTTTCTTGTGAACTGCAAAAAGGACAACGCATGACTTAAGACTTCTTTGACTTACAGGTCAGAGTAGATAGGGAAACGAGCTGTCAGTTCCAGTACTTTGGCCGCAACAGCTTTTTCAACTTCCCCATTTCCCTCTTCACCGTTGGCGGCCAAACCGTCCATGACTTCAAGGATAAACTCACCCACTTGCTGAAACTCCGCGATGCCGAAGCCGCGTGTTGTCGCTGCTGGTGTTCCCAACCGAATGCCAGATGTGACCATCGGTTTTTCAGGGTCAAACGGCACACCATTTTTGTTGCATGTCATATTGGCGCGACCAAGGGCTGCTTCAGCCGCTTTGCCTGTTACGCCTTTGGGACGCAGATCAACCAGCAATACGTGGGTGTCTGTGCCTCCAGACACCAAGTCGAGACCGCCCGCTTTAAGCGTTTCGCCAAGTGCTTTGGCATTGGCCACCACATCAGCAACGTAAGTGCGATATTCTGGCGTCAATGCTTCACCGAATGCCACAGCCTTTGCTGCAATCACATGCATTAAAGGGCCACCTTGAATGCCGGGGAAGATTGCTGAATTGAACTTTTTCGCCAACGCTTCGTCATTGGTGAGGATCAAACCACCGCGCGGACCGCGCAGAGTTTTGTGTGTAGTTGAAGTGGCCACATGGGCGTGAGGGAACGGGCTTGGGTGAACACCACCTGCCACAAGACCAGAGAAATGCGCCATATCCACAAGGAACCAAGCGCCTACTTCATCAGCGATTTTGCGGAAACGGGCGAAATCGATCTGGCGTGGATAGGCAGAACCGCCAGCAATGATGAGCTTCGGTTTATGTTCACGGGCTAATGCTTCAACCTGATCGAAATCAATCAGGTCGTCTTCTTTTTTTACGCCGTATTGAATGGCATTAAACCATTTTCCCGATTGGTTTGGTTTTGCCCCGTGGGTCAAGTGTCCACCAGCATCAAGGCTCAAGCCCAAAATGGTATCGCCTGGCTGGATAAGGGCTTGAAACACGGCTTGGTTGGCCTGTGAACCAGAGTTCGGTTGCACATTTGCAAACTGGCAATCAAACAGTTTTGTGATTCGTTCAACCGCCAAATCTTCAGCAATATCAACGTATTCGCAACCACCATAGTAACGGCGGCCGGAATAGCCTTCCGCATATTTATTGGTCATTATCGAACCCTGCGCTTCAAGAACTGCACGGGACACAATGTTTTCTGATGCGATCAACTCAACTTCATGTTGCTGACGCCCCAGCTCGCCCTGCACTGCTTTGAATAAGGCTGCATCGGTGTCCGCAAGCGAACGTCCGAAGAATGTGTCGAGTGTTGAATTTGAAGGAGTGTTTTCGGCGTTGGCCATGGTGCGACTCTGCTCAATATCTGTAGGTTCAAAACGAGAAACCGCTTCCCGATGGAAAGCGGCGTATAAAGGCTTGGTATATTTCAAATAAACCAAAGACACTGAAAATAGCGACTTTAGCCGTTTGATTGGCGACCTTTTACCGGTTCAAAGCCAATTCGTCCACACCATCACGTTTGTATATATCGTCACGGAACTGAACCACGCCGTTATCCGTCGACCAAGCGCTGATATAGGTGAAATATACGGGCACAGGTGCCGCTAGGCGAAGATCTGTCCTCTCTCCGGAAGCGATAATGGATTCAATTTCCGCGCGGCTGCCTTGGGGGGTGTTTTTTGCCAACCAAACCAAAAGGTCGCGCACATTCTTCACGCGCACACAGCCAGACGAATCAAACCGTAAGAACTTATTGAACAAGCCTTTTTGCGGCGTGTCATGCATGTATACGGCATGGGGATTCGGGAAGTTGATCTTCACAGACCCCATGGCATTGATCCGACCGGGTTCTTGACGAAAACGATACTTCACGGCGTCTTCCGTACTCCAATCGATGGTTTCTGGAGGAATTTCATTGCTGTTGCCATCAAACACGAGAATTTTGTTGCGTGAAAGATATGTCGGGTCTTTGCGCATCAATGGAATAATGTCTTTGCGAATGATCGACTTCGGCGCCGTCCAATAAGGATTGAGGTTCAATTCGTAGATTTTCGAGTTCAAAATTGGCGTCTGGCGACTGATACGCCCCACAATTGCTGTATGACGCTGGGCCACACGCGACCCTTCAACGGCTTCAATTTCTGCCGCCGGAATGTTCACCATCACGTAACGATCACCCAGAAAACCTGACATGGCGCGCAAACGAACCAAATTGGTTTCCAATTGTCCCAAACGAATGTTGGCTGGAATATTCATCGCAGCGAGTGAAAAGCGCCCCAAAATACCATCCGCTGGTAGGCCATGACGGCGTTGAAACCGCTTCACAGCAGCACTGACATAGGTGTCGAATTGATTGGAAATACCCGCTGACGTCGACAGATCACCCGAAATCATCAGACGTTTGCGCAACACGCTCACGCTGCTGGAAGATGACCCGAGTTTCAACTTCTTATCGGCTGGCACGACAGGCCAACCGCCACCAGCAACGATGCCTTGATATTCGGCAAGTGCCTGTTGAATGAAATCAATAGTTTGCGGCGCGAACACAGGGGTTTTTGAAGCCACACTTTTACGCTGGGTTGATGCTGCATCAAATTTGGAGTTCCAGCGATCACGGTTTTGGAAGTTCAAAATCCGATCAATCGCTGTTTCCGCATAAGCAGACGGTGCAGCGACCATTGCAGCCCCTGCCGCACCCACCGCGCGCAGGAGCGACCGGCGACCAACATTAGGTTGATCTGAAACCGCTTTAGAACCCGTAATCTTCTTCATTATCAACACCTTCGAATCGACCTGCGACTCACTTGTTCATATTTCTAGGCAAATCTATCTGTCACATCTTAACAGATATTAACCACGATGTGTTACGTAACGTAAATTAACTGCAAAAACTATAGCAATTTACTCATGAATTCTAAATGGGGCGACTTTACCGCGCAAACAAGTGTTCCTGCGGGTTTCAGGCGCTTTCAAACAAATGTGATGCAATGGACCTGTAGCAGTTGGGGCGCTATCCAGCGAACTTGTTAGCCATCGTATCTTGATCCTCATTTGAGTGACGTAACAAAAAACTTTGAGCACCATAGTCTGGACTTTCACTCAAAATTTTGAACAAACGACTGCCATGGGAAACATATCCTGAATCAGGTTTTTCAGAACCGTCTGTTAGTTCTGATTCTGGCCCTAGAGAACCTTCGTTTGCTTTAACAAACCCCATTGACCAATTGGCAAAGGTACGTTGATCAATTTCATTGGAATATTGAGACCATAATTGTTCTACATCAACGTGCCTTGAATCGCTCTTGATGTTGGCAAACAGCTGCTCAATACCTTCTTTTTCACCTTCTATTATTTGCAGAAAGTAAAGGCCGTCAAACAACAGAACCCCAGTGATGTTGTTGTTAGCATTCTTACTTTGGGCTTGTGTATGCAATTGCTCAACATCACTTAGAACAAAGTCATGAGCCGCTTTGCTTCTATAGACGATTTCAAACATGATTGGTTCTCTGTAAAAATGGGCGCCGCACACTGCTTTCTCCAACTTCGTTACAGTGGGTATCGCCTAGAGAAACCTCCATATTAGTTGGAACCAAATGTATCAATACTCAGCGTCATGTTGCTAGGGAACAGATGAAAATTGACATCATTAAACGCGTGCAGATCGTCTGCTATCAGTCAATTAAAACATTGTAAACAAAGCGTTTTCGTGAATCTTGCCAAGGAAGAATTCTAGAACTTCACAGATATTTGCCAAACATACAGCATGTTTCTGCTAGAATTCGCCACGGTAAATCATTGAAAATCGAACGAAATGAAACGTTCTGTGAACACACTAATGCTGATAAGTCGAATGGAAAGAAAAACGGCATACTATTCGAAACAGTATGCCGTAAGATTGTATATAGAACCGGGTCTCATGGACCTAGGTCACTTTTGAATTGGTTCTAGAAGCTAAAACGCAATCCCACGTTGACGGATGCATTGCTCAAATCATCGTCAATGTTTCCAGTAAAGCCACCATTTAGGAAACGATCACCATTTACGTCGAATACTTGCGTGTATCGTGCATCCGCAAAAAGAGAAATATTCTCTGAAAAAGCATAAGATGCACCGACAATTCCTTGCAAAGCAAAGTTAGTATCCGTGTCATCAAAAGCGACTGGAGGGGGAGCGCCCGCGGCTCCACCGTAAACAATATCAATGTCAGTGAATGCAATACCTAGACCACCACCAATATAGGGAGTGAATGCTGTGTCAGTATTAATATCCACAAGCGCGTTGGCCATAACCAAAAGACGAGAAATATCACCGCTTGTGTTGTTTTCGATGCCAGGTCCATTACCGGAGAAATCTAGTTCATCTACATCACTCTGCAAATATGACACTTCGAGTTCAACTCTTGTTGAAATATTTTCTGATCCAAACGAACCGAGATTGTAACCAACCGAAGCACCAAAATTTACATCAGTATCAAAATCTGTATCTACATTTTGTTGACCGCCAGGAGGTGTAACGATGCCTGAAAAATCTGCATCATCCGTAAAGCCAGCACCCACAAATCCTGAGAAATAGAACCCAGAACCAACAGCACTCACACTATCATTGTCCAATACATCAGCCGCATTTGCGCTTTGAAGGCTTGTGGCACCTAAAAGCGATAGTGCAATCGCAGCAGTTAGGCTTCGCTTCGAAGCTATGTTTTTCATTCGTCTCATTCAAAATCTCCAGTAGATTTACGCCTTATCGGCAATGAT
This sequence comes from uncultured Rhizobiaceae group bacterium, assembly GCA_938010435.1. GTDB lineage: Bacteria > Pseudomonadota > Alphaproteobacteria > Rhizobiales > Rhizobiaceae > Pseudahrensia. The sequence continues at coordinate 48,068 of CALLUS010000001.1, forward strand.
GTAGTTTCGGTCATCTTAAAGTAGAACAAACAACTGTTAAAACACCATAAACGATTTCGTTACCCCCCCCTTTCACAAGCCTTCAGCCAGTAACATTTAGTTTACATTTCAGCAGATTTTTGGTTGCTCAGCAAAATATTGGTCAAATCCTTTATTTGCTCACGAAGGTTCTTGAGGTCTATTGTAATAAGCCGGTCGCGCACCTAATTCGAGTTTGCATATCGGCAACTCGCTCCTTCAAAAGCCTCGCTTCTTTGGTAAGGCTTACCAGTACCCTGCGTTCGTCCTTTGCATCTCATTTTCTTATAACAAGGCCCTTTTGTTCCATCCGCTTTAACAGCGGGGTTAAGGTTCCAGAATCGAGATCTATCTCAGTGCTCAATTCGCTCTCGGCAAACTCATCAACCGGATACAATACCAAATAAGCCAGATATTGGGGATATGTGATGTCGAGTTCATCAAAATATCGTCTGTATCTAGCAATTATCGCTTTCGATGCAGAATAAAGCGCGCGCCCCTTCGTTGGGCAGTATTAATTTGCTCGAATCGGCCATCTTTTCAATCTCGTTATCAAAATCAAAATAGTTTCATTTTCGCCTACAGACATAACGTCACAGGCCTTCAAGTTTTATTGAGGTGCATACAATTTAATTGTTTGCAATTTTTATACGAGTTTAACTTCCACCAACAAATGGGGGCCCTTGTTTCAAGGGTAAAGCGATGGAAGATTGGGATGACTATCGATACTTTTTGGCGGTGAAACGTACAGGTAGTTTTTCTGCTGCAGCTCGTTTTCTTAAAGTCAGTCAACCGACTGTCGCTCGGCACATCAGTGTTTTAGAGCATCGGCTGGACGTTCGGCTGTTTGATCAAGTGACGAATGGAACTATGCTCACACCTGCTGGTGCTGCGTTGACCGGCAAAATCGAAGAAATGGAAAGGTTGGCCGAGAGTTTGAAATTCGAAGACTTGCCTTTGGAATCAAAACACACGGGTACAATAACGGTTACCGCCACTCAGACATTTGCATCTCATTGGTTAGCTGCAAAAATTGATGCCTTTTCCCACCTGTTTCCCGACATATCAGTACGTTGTATTGCAAGCGATGCGGTTTTAAACATCGAAGATCGCGAAGTAGACATAGCATTCAGACTGGGGCGTCCCAAAAACTCGAGTGTTATTGGCTCACGTATCGCCCACATTGAAACTGGAATATATAGCTCGACCACCTATGCTCAAAGATTTGGCATTCCGGAAAAACTCGATGATCTGAAAAACCACAAAATTGTGGGGACCGGTGATCCAATTGCTAAATTTCCCCAAATCCAAGAACTGGAAAATCTGGCAAACCAAATTCCCGCAACGGCCAGCACGAATTGCAGCCACACCTATATAAGCCTCGCATTGGCAGGACAGGGACTCATTTGTGTCCCCAGTTTCACTGTTTCCAACAATCCTCATTTTCAAAGGGTATTGGCGAACGACTTTGCTCCAACCCTTGAATTATGGCTCTTGTTTAATCCCAATGTCAGTCAATCAGCGCGAGTGCGGGTATTTCTTGATTTTATCAAACAAGAGATAAAATTCAGCGACATTGGTTGGCAAGATAACCGTGCCCTGCCTTTGCAGGACGCCAGTCAGTTTGTAGCAACAAATTCAGTCGGCTAATTTGTCCAACCGCTTTTAATAGGTTCCTGAAAAGGTAAGCTCACCATTTCTATTTTACGTCCTTTGCAACCCTGAACTTGTTTTGAAGACGTCAGCTCAAGACGCGGATGACGCACGGATGAAATTGCGCATTGCAGAAGATCGTAATCAAGGCTTGCAGATGCAGCTACGCAATAATGCCCTCGCACATATCCGCCCGGTGCCACGTACTGTTGGATCGTCTCCTTTGCTTGAATGAATGACGAATCCGCAAACCCGCAAACGGACGCTCATCCATTGTTGCCGAAGATACCGGTTGAGCTTTCGGGTTGGTTTGCCAATCATTATAGCTAGAGACGATGGTAGATATGATCGTTTCATGTGCGACAAATACAAACGCTCCAATACTATATGCGGCCAACAGTATAATCTTCCAGAGCCTTTGACGGCGCTCCATCTGCGCAAGCCGTGTTTCAGCGCCCATGCGGCCAAAGTCATATCTATCTGTTTGACTTGCCTTCATGGGTACAGACTAATGGAAAGGGCGAACCAAACTCTTAAGCAACAAGTCCGAGTGACAACAGAATTAACAATCCATTGAGGTCACAGCTAAGTGTTTCAACGCAATGGTTTTGTATGCTTAATACGTGTCTGTTCTGCTCCCAAAGCACACCCGCCCACTCCTCCGATTTGGAGAAGCGGGACTGAGGCGTTTGCCTGATGAGGCTATGTTTAGTTTGTCATTTACAGACGGTAGAGGATTTGGTCTGTCCAGAAACGTTCAAGGCGCTGAAGGGCCTTGTTCAGTGTTTCAAAGGATTCAGAATCGATCTCGCCAATTTGTTCCAAAGACTTGGTATGGCGTTCGTAAAGAGCATCAACAGTCTGCGCCACATCGCGGCCTTGTTCTGTCAGACTCACACGAACCGAACGGCGGTCTGTGCGTGAACGTTGGTGATGGATGTAACCCATATCAACCAATTTCTTCAGGTTGTAGGATACGTTTGACCCAAGGTAGTAACCACGTGTGCGCAATTCGCCAGCTGTCAATTCTGAATCACCGAGATTGTAAAGCAACAGCGCTTGAACCGCGTTGATATCGCTGCGACCCTGACGATCGAATTCGTCTTTGATCACATCGAGAAGACGACGGTGAAGACGCTCCACCAATGTCAAAGCTTCCAGATAAACTGGCTTAATATTTTTAGTCTCTTGTACGGGTGTAACTGCTACACCAATCATGTCTGCGTTGTTCATAATAGCCTCACTGTATTTTGACGGATATGTTTCCGCCTTGAGACCAAATATAACTGCGACCCATAAAATTTGAGTCAAAGCACAAACTTAACCCATTCTTACCAAGAAATTTTTAAGTTATTGATTTTATTGATTTTAATAAAATTGAAAGGCTGACGATTCACACTTTCTTTTCGATGACTCGCAGTGCCAATTCGAAAACAAGATAAAATGCTAACGTTCCAAGATGGAATAAAACAATAAAGTCATGCCCCCCGAAACTGTCGGGAAATCGCATAATCGCGATAATTTGAAAGCCGATCGCCATAAACCAGATCACGCGCCCCCAAGACAATGTGGTCCACAGACCCACAGCGGTGACAGGATAAAGCACTGCCAGCACGGCAATGTAGATTTTCCATGGGGTATTCATGAGATCAAACCGGCTTTGCGCCCCCGCACCCCAATATCCGATCAATTGCAACCACGCGAGAATGGTCAGACCGACAAATGTCAGAGAGAGCAAACGTAAGAACGTGCTGTATAGAAAGCGCGTCACGGCAGCTGCTTTGCCGCTGCTTTTCTTTTTGGCCGGTTCTTCCGCATATAAAATCATGGCAGATTGAGTTCCTCATCGCCGAGATCCGCAAAATGAGCATCAATTGTAGACGGGTCAACATCCGCAAGCGATGTCGGACTCCAAACTGGCGCATTGTCTTTGTCTATGATCGCAGCCCTTATACCCTCATAGAACTCTTGTTCCGGCAAAACACGTTTTAGAATGCGATATTCCATTCTCATACATTCATCAATGTCGAGCGAGGCACCCGCACGGATTTGGCGAAACGCGATTGCCAAACTGGTGGGCGATTTCGCCTTGAGCGTCGCCAAAGTCTTCGCGCTCCATTCGCCGATTTCACCGCCCTCTCTTTGCATATCATGCAATTCAGAAAGAACCTCTGCCAGAGACGGTGCTGCAAAAGCCCTCTCAACAAAAGGCGCATAGGTGAGATAAGGTGCTGTATCGGGCGCTTGTGCAAAACAGGCAATTGCCGCATTTGCATCACTTTCATTGCACAATGCCACTTCTAACTCTGCAAATTGATCAGACGGCACGTAATGGTTGGCAAGACCCAGTGTCACACAATCGGCACTTTTTATGCGGTTTCCCGTAAGGCCGAGATACAGGCCCATCTGGTGCGGCAAACGCGATAGAAAGTAGGATGCTCCCACATCAGGGAAAAAGCCGATACCGACTTCTGGCATAGCAAAACCGATCTTATCACCAGCAATGCGATGAGAGCCGTGGAATGACACCCCTACACCGCCGCCCATGGCTATGCCGTCTACCAGAGCGATATACGGTTTAGGGAATTTCCGAATGCGGGCATTCAGCACATATTCACGGGCGAAGAAGTCAAAATCGTAATTGCCAGCTGTTCCCGTATCATAAAGATGGCGAATATCACCACCAGCCGAGAAGGCCCGCCCCTCAACCGCCTTGATGACAACGTGGTTCACAGCTTCATCATTTTCCCAAACATCCAATTGAGCATTGAGTGCAGTCAACATCTCATCGGTGACGGCATTGAGCGTCTCCGGCTTGTTCAAGGTCACAACGCCAGCGTGACCCTTTAGTTCGAACAATATATCTTGTGTGGGAGTCATTGAGAGCGATGCGATGTTGAAATAGACGGGAAGAATAGGATGGGTATTCAGAACGAGCAATGTGGGAAGGCAACAACAGTGACTTTTCCAACGCCCATATACCATGTTAGAGTTGTTCTAGATTGTCGTGAAATTTGTAGTGTGTTGTATGTCCCAGGAAATGAGTGAAATTGTTGATGCCGTGACCGGAAGCCGAAGGTTGCGCCGCAATCGACGGTTTGATTGGAGCCGCCGTCTTGTTCAGGAATACACCCTGACGGCCAATGATTTTATCCTGCCCGTTTTTATTATTGAAGGTAGTGATCGTGAAGAAGATATCGGTGCGATGCCTAATGTATCCCGCTTTACGATCGACCGTGCTATTGATGTTGTGAAAGAAGCTCGCGACCTCGGCATTCCTGCAATAGCCCCTTTCCCCAACGTCTCCATCGACAAGCGCGATGTGACAGGGAGTGAGATTAGCAATGCAGACAATCTCATTTGCGAATTCACGCGCGCCATTAAGAAAGCCGTTCCGGATATTGGCGTGATCACCGACAGCGCACTCGACCCGTTCACCAGCCATGGCCACGACGGGGTTTTGCGTGAAGGTTTGATTGTGAATGATGAGAGCGTTGCGCAAATCGTTAAAGGTTCGCTGGTGCAAGCCGACGCGGGCGCTGACATTATTGCCCCGTCCGACATGATGGACGGTCGTATTGGTGCCATTCGCTTGGCATTGGATGACGCGGGGCACAATGATGTGGCGATTATGTCTTACACGGCCAAATATGCATCGGGTTTTTACGGGCCTTACCGCGAAGCAATTGGGACGGACGGTTTGCTGCAAGGGGACAAGAAGACCTATTACATCGACCCTGCCAACAGCGAAGACGCCATGCGTGAAGCGGAGCTCGACATTGCTGAAGGTGCAGACATGGTGATGGTGAAACCGGGAATGCCCTATCTCGACATCGTGCGCCGCATGAAAGATACGTTCGGCATGCCCACATTCGCCTACCAAGTGTCTGGCGAATATTCGATGATCGAAAGCGCCGCCGCCAACGGCTATATCGACGGTGACCGCGTGATGATGGAAAGCCTATTGGCGTTTAAGCGCGCGGGTGCTGATGGGATACTGTCGTACCACGCCTTGAAGGCTGCGCGGCTGTTGGGGTGATACCTAGATTGTCATCCTCGCCCTTGAGGCAAGGATTCATTCCGTAGTCTGCGGTTCTTTCTAACATCTCAAAATAAGTGACAGTCTTGGCATGGGTTTTCGGATCAAGCCCGAGCATGACTCGAAGGAGTGGTGTCTCGGTTAAATCAGATCTCTCCCCTTGAGGGAGAGATGCGTGAGCGTAGCGAGGGTAAAGAGAAGGACAAACAAATTAGTTGATGTGCCTTGCGCGCTCCCCCTCTCTGTCTGCTTCACAGACATCTCTCCTTCAAGGGGAGAGAATTTACCCGACCTCACTCACTTAGTTTATAAGCACCTTCCACCCTCCAACAGAAACATATCTTTACATGCGAGACACCCAACTCAGCTTGAAAATCACCCTCAAAACCCCATGTTTGTAGAAACGAGAGGGCTAATTGAATGAACATTTCCCAAACAATCGACAACGAAACCGGTGCACGCGTAGTGACAGCCTATGAACTGGATGGAGTGCGTACGGCACGCTTTATGAGCTTTTTGATCGACTATGTAATCATTGGTATTTTGTGCATTCCTTTGGCCATTGTGATTGGCTTTTTAGGGATCATCACCCTTTCCCTTGGGTGGCTGCTTTATCCCTTCCTCGTGCCTGCGGTGGCCTTGATATAGTAGCCTTGACGTTGGGCGGCCCTAGTCAAGCCACGCTTGGTATGCGGTTTATGGGCGTCAGCATAAAACGCCTGGATGGTGGCCGCGTTGATCCCATTCTTGCAGTCCTCCACTCAATCCTATTCTGGGTGATTCACTCTGTGGCCATGATTCTTCCCTTGTTCGTATCATTCTTTTCTTCAAAGAAACGATTGTTCCACGACGTTTTGCTTGGAACTTATATCAGTCGCGATTAGTTTAAGGACTGAAAGCCTTTAATGGGCGACGCACTGACGGGACAATATTTTGGACTCCATCCACATGTGGCTGACCTTCGTGGTCATAATCTGCACCATTATCGGATTTGCCAGCGAAAAATGGTCCATCGAAGGCATATCTCTTTGTGCCGTCGCCACTCTGTTGGCAATTTTCACTCTTGTTCCTCAATCTTCATCGACGCCAGTCACAGCTCCAGACCTGATCATGGGCTTTGCGAACCCTGCTCTGATTACCGTTTTGGCTTTGCTGGTAATCGGGCAAGCCCTGTTCAACACAGATGCTTTAGAACGCCCTGCCCAACTGCTATCCAAAGCGGGGGGAACATCCGCCCAGCGCACGATCATTATATTGTTGGTAACCGCTGGCATAACCAGCGCATTTTTAAACAACACGCCTGTGGTTGTGATGTTTATCCCAATTGTTGTGGCCATCGCCGCCCAGAGGAACTTCACCCCATCCTCAGCACTAATGCCCCTGTCTTATGTGGGTATATTGGGGGGTATGACCACTTTGATCGGATCATCCACTAACTTACTCGTGGCTGGTGTTGCTGAACGTTATGGTGAAAAAATCGGGTTTTTCGACTTTACCCTTCCGGGCCTCGTGTTGGCTGGTGTGGGACTTATCTATGTGTTGTTTGTTATGCCAGCGCTGCTGAAAGATAGATCAAAAAACGACAACAATAAAACAGCAGGCACCGGCCGTCAGTTTTTGGCACAAATTCACATTAGTGAGGGGCATCCGCTTTATGGACAGGAAGCGATGGCTGGGCTGTTCCCTTCCCTACAAGACATCACAGTGCGCTCAATACAGCGCGGCGAGAAAAATATTCTGCCGCCATTTGAGGATATCACGCTTTCAGATGGTGATATCATTATTGTGGCGGCAACCCGCCGTGCACTTGTGAAAGCACTTTCAACCGGAGCTGCCACACTGCCTAAACTCGACAACCATGATGAGATGCCAAATCGTGAAAGCAACACGCTAACTGCTGTTGCAGAAGATTTCACAGTGGCCGAAGCGGTTTTACCCCCGGGTTCCCGCTATGCCGGACGAACCGTCGAAAACTCGCGCATCCGCTCCAACTACGGAACCATGGTTTTGGGAGTGCAGCGCCGTAGCGCCATGTCACGCGGTCTCATGCGCAATATCCGTCTGGAACCCGGCGACACAGTGCTCATCGGCGGGTTGTTGGACGACATCGAGCGCCTGCGTGAAAGCCGTGACTTACTGTTGCTTGAGCGTTCAGCAGCGGAAGTACCGCTGCGTTCCAAAGCGCCTTTGGCGATTGGTATTTTTGCGCTCATCATAGCTTCAGCCTCGTTCGGACTGGTTCCCATTGTCGCTGCAGCTTTAATTGGTGCATACTTGGTGATCGCTACGGGCTGTTTATCCATTCGCCAAGCCACGCGCAGTTTTGACCGTCAAATCTATATGATGGTTGGAGCGTCTCTTGCTGCAGCTACTGCGATGGAACGTACAGGCGGCGCTGCATATTTGGCCAACACTGTTGTCGGCGCAATGGACGGACAATCAGCGGCTATGGTCTTGTCCGTGTTGTTCATTGTCACAGCCATTCTCACAAATGTCCTGTCGAACAATGCCACGGCGGTTTTGTTCACCCCTATTGCAATCGGGATTGCACAAAAGCTGAACGCACCTGTGGAGGCGTTCATTGTCTGTATCATATTTGCTGCCAATTGCTCGTTCGCAACGCCAGTGGGCTATCAAACAAATCTTTTGGTGCTCGGTCCGGGGCGTTATCGGTTTAACGACTATTTGAAGGCAGGCATTCCGTTGATTATTATTCTTTGGATCACATTCTCCTTATTTGCGCCAAGTTATTACGGGCTTTAATAATGCGCCTTTACTCCCAGCAATGGTGCGATAAAACTCTGTCATGACTGCACACTCGCTCGACACACCTCAGTTCTATCTGACTGCGCCCGCGCCCTGCCCTTATTTGGAAGGACAGCTGGAGCGTAAAGTGTTCACGCATCTGGTGGGAGAGCGTGCCAAAGCTCTTCACGAAGACCTGACCCATGGCGGGTTTCGGCGTAGCCAAAATATTACTTACCGTCCTGCTTGTGAGGCCTGCAAAGCCTGTATGGCAACACGGGTTTTGGTGGACCGGTTTCGTCCGACAAAATCAATGCGCCGCGTGTTGAAAACCAACAGTGATTTGATCGGTGTGGAAGTGCCAAACACACCTACATCTGAACAATATTCATTGTTTCGGCGTTATGTAGAATCCCGCCATGATGAAGGTGGCATGAACAAAATGACTGTGCTGGATTATGCCATGATGGTGGAAGACAGTCATATCGATACACGTATGTTAGAGTTCCGAAAACGAGGCCCGGACACATTTATCAGTGGGCGCGGTGAAGGTGAACTCATTGCCGTCGTGCTCTTCGACCGTATGAGCACTGGCCTTTCCATGGTTTATTCGTTTTTTGATCCCGACATGGACAAACGCAGTATTGGCACGTTTCTTATTCTTGATCATATTGAACGCTGCCGAAAACTGAGCCTACCCCATTGTCACCTGGGATATTGGGTCGAAGGTTCACAGAAAATGGAATATAAAGCCCGTTTTAAACCGCAGGAACGATTGAACATCGGTGGATGGGTTGAGGTCGATACGTGAAAAAATTATTGAAAGATGTGGAACTGCACAAAGACTTGGCGGGTTCTGAAGGGCTTGATGCCAACAATATCAGCCGTGTTCGTATCCAATACCTCATCGCTCAACATCAAACATCTATTCAGCAAGTGCAATTTGCTGATGCCAAAGCTGCCGTGATCATGACAATGATCGGATTTCTGGCTCTTCGCGGGCCTATTGATTTAAGCAACTCTCAAATGGGGGGCGTTTCTATTGCCTTCGGCATAATGTGCGCAGTCGCCGTATTTTGCAGTATCTCTGCAGTTTTTCCCCGCTACCCCAGCTTGAGTGTCTCCAAGAAAATTTCAGAATTCGAAACTTGGTCTTGGCCTGCTCTTTCTTGCCTTGGAACAGACCCCGACAACTATGCCGAATACATGCAAACCAGCGAAGTCTCTCAATTGGTTCATTCGATTTCGAGTAGCAACGTCGTCATCGCCCGGGTGTTAAGGCGAAAATTTATGTACCTGCGTCTGTCGTTTTTCGCATCAGGAATTTCTGTTCTTTTGATCTTTGCTGACTTGAGCACCAAGACGTGAGCAGCACTGCGTGACCACTCCACAATCGCAAAATCAAACATCTAAAGGGTTAAGCCTTGCTTTCGTTGGTGGTTTAGCCTTGTCATTTGACATTCCACTCATCCGCCTTGCGCTGAGCGACCCCTACACCGTAATGGCGGCCCGGGGCTTGGGAATTGCGTTTATCTTGCTCATCTATTGGCGGTTTTTCGCAAACCGAAACGCAATGCCGAGGTCGCTGTTTGCCGATAAGGATTTTATCATCGTTGGCGCTCTTTCCGGCGCAAACAATATTTGTTTCACAATAGCCGTGTTCAACACATCAACAGCCAATGTGGTTTTCATCCTCGCCTTCAATGCCATGTTGGCTGCACTGTTGTCTTGGCCCATGGTTGGCGAAAGGCTCAAACTGCACACTTGGTTGGCCATCATTGCTACTTTGGTGGGCGTGGGAATTATCGTGGCCGATGGATTGGGTACAGGAAACCTGTTTGGGGATGTTCTGGCATTAATGTGTGCGGGGTTATTAGCATTATCGCTGACTTTAACCCGCAAGAGTGGAAAAGACCTATCGCTTGCTCCGGGCTTTGGTGGTCTCGTTTCTGCAGCCTTCGCATTGCCAACGATTCTGCTACTTGGGTCCGAGCTTCAAGCCCCGCTCTGGTTGGCATTGGACGCGCTTGTTTTGGTTCCTATTGCAGGTATCACACTTTGGCTGGCACCACGGTTTATCACAGCTCCGCAAGTGGCATTGTTTTACCTGCTGGAAACCGTTTTGGCACCTCTGTGGGTTTGGATCGTGTTCTTTGAAGTGCCCAGCACCAATGTTTTCGTTGGTGGATTGGTCGTCACGGCCGCAATTGGGCTACACGCCGCCTATGAGCTTAAGATTTCCCAGACAAAGCGTTCGCAACTATAATGAACATTTCTGCGTTCACGATACCAAAGCTAGCTGCGCCATACATAACCGTGGCTCCTAACAAGGCAAGAAGCAGACCATATTCAACCATGGTCGCACCGGATTGATCAGTCCAGAAGCTTTGGATTTTGTTCAATTTTTTCAATACGAAAGTCCGCCAATCATTTTCGCCGTAAAGTTACGGATCAAGAAACACTATAATTTGAGTATTAAGATGTTGTGAAATAGCAGTATTCGAAAAAATTAGAACTTTCCGTTCTTTGGAAAACCTTTTGGAACCATGCGACCTGCTTGCGCGCGGTCGCCCATATATTCCAACAATTCTTCTGCCGAACGGGTATGGGTGCGGTCAGCACTGTCTGTCCAACTTAAGCCAGCAGACAATTTGAATGCGCTTGTATCCTTGATGCCACCGTCCTTGTATTTCTGCAGACGAACGCCCTTGCCACGTCCCATTTCAGGAACTTGGTCCAGCGGGAAGATAATGAGTTTGCGGTTCTCGCCCACGACAGCCAAATGATCAGGTGCATTGTCATCCGCTTCTATCGCGTTGCAGATTATAGCTTCTGCAGGAACAGCAACATTCAAAACCTGTTTGCCCTTGCGGGTGTTGGCGATGACATCAGCCTCTGCAACCACAAAACCATTGCCCAGTGTGGAAGCAAGCAAACGTTTGCGGCCCGGTTTGTGAACAAACACACTGACGAGATCCGCATCATTGTCCATATCCACCATGATACGCACGGGTTCGCCATGGCCACGGCCGCCCGGCAATTTGTCGCCCTGCAAAGTGTAAAACTTACCCGCAGTCGTAAACATGAGGATACGGTCAGTGGTTTCAGCGTGGAACGCTGTTTTCAGACGATCGCCCTCTTTAAACGTCAGAACACTGAAATCCGCTGCATGACCGCGCAATGCACGTATCCAGCCTTTTTCAGACACAACAACAGTGATCGGTTCTTTTTCGATCATAGCCTGTTGAACAGCTTCCATATCGATTTCGACAGCTTCGGCAAAATCAGTTCGGCGTTTGCCGATTTCAGTGTCTTTGCCAAATTTCTTTTTGGTTTGACCGATTTCCCAAGCAATGGTTTTCCACTGGGCCTCTTCACTGGCCAAAAGCGCGTCGATGCCCGCTTTTTCTTCAAGTAACGTTTCGTTTTCCTGACGAATTTCCATTTCTTCCAGTTTATGCAAGCGGCGCAAACGCAGGTTCAAAATGGCTTCGGCTTGGTTTTCAGTAATCTCAAAACGGGCAATCAACGCCTGTTTCGGGAAATCTTCTGTACGAATGATGCGGATCACTTCATCGATGTTTAAGAATGCGACGAGATAACCACCCAAGACTTCGAGGCGTTTTTCAATTTGTCCCAAACGGTGCTTCGAACGACGCACCAGTACGTTTTTGCGGTGTTCCAACCATTCTTTCAGCACATCACGAATGCTTAAAACTTTAGGCACTTTGCCACCGGACAACACATTCATATTGAGGGGGAAACGGGTTTCCAAATCAGTTGACCGGAACAATTGTTCCATCAATAAATTTTCATCGATTGAACGGGATTTTGGTTCAAGAACGATGCGAATGTCTTCCGCACTCTCGTCGCGGATATCGGCCAACAATGGCAATCTCTTTGCCAGAAGTAATTCTGCCGTCTTCTCAATCAGCTTTGACTTTTGAACCTGATATGGAATTTCAGTGATGACAATTTGCCAAGTGCCCCTGCCCGTATCTTCCTTTTTCCAACGGGCACGGGTGCGGAAACCACCCTTGCCTGTCTTATAGGCCTCCAGAATGTTTTCGCGACTTTCAACAATCACGCCACCGGTTGGAAAGTCAGGACCAGGTATGAATTCAAGAAGCTTGTCAAAGCCGGCATTTGGAAACTTGATCAGATGCAGCGCGGCGTTGCAGAGCTCCTCCGCATTGTGCGGAGGAATATTTGTGGCCATGCCGACTGCGATGCCGGCAGAGCCATTTGCCAAAAGATTGGGAAATGCGCCCGGCAAAACCACAGGCTCGGTGTCAGCTTCATCATAGTTGGGGCGAAAATCGACGGCGTCTTCGTTAATGCCATCCAAAATGGAAGTTGCAACAGCGGTCATTCGCGCTTCGGTGTAACGCATGGCGGCTGGATTATCGCCATCAATGTTCCCGAAATTGCCTTGTCCATCCACGAGCGGATAGCGCTGCGCAAAATCCTGACTCAAGCGCACAAGAGCATCATAGACCGACTGGTCGCCGTGGGGGTGATATTTACCGATCACATCACCAACAATACGCGCACACTTTTTGAAACCGGTTTCAGGATTCAGCTTCAATTCCCGCATGGCGTGTAGAATACGGCGATGAACAGGCTTCAAACCATCGCGCACGTCTGGCAATGCCCTTCCCATGATCGTGGACAAAGCATAAGCTAAATAACGCTCTTCAAGAGCATCTTTTAAATCAATCGGTTCAATTCCGTCGCCAGAGCCACCGTCAGAACCTGATCCGCCTGCTGGCGGGTGAATCGCATCGTTTCCCATAAGTTCCCGATACCGTTTTCACTCGCATTGAACAAGTCGCAAGCTGCTTGCGACAAAAACAGTCACCAACTGTGCAACTTATCACTTTATATCGAAGATCTAGCAGTTAAGGTGATTAAGAGATCCATATTGAAAACAGAGACACTCCATGCACAGCATTATGTCACGCCCCATTTTTTCCAAGTCTACAATTCCTGTTATTGCAACCTTTGCTATTACACTGGCTGGCACGACCATTCCGGCACACGCTTTGGAAGGTAAAACTCTGTTTGAAAAACTATTCAAAACGGGCACGGAAATTACCTACGATAACATCTCTGAATCAGGCAATGGCTCCTTCTCGGCTACTGGCGTGACGATCAAATATGCAAATGGCGACCGCAGTTCGACCATACAGGGGCTTGATGTGAAAGGACTAATAGAAACATCGGAAGGGCGTCTTGCTTTTGATTCCATCAGCGCGACCGAACTTACGGGACAAGGCCGCAGAGGCGGCGGGCCATTTTCCATTGAAGGTTTGGTGCTCGAAAACTCTGAAATTCCCTTTAAAATTTGGGAAGACGGTTTGAACGATGAAGAAAAGAAGCAACGTGTGAAAGTCGGTGCCCTGTCGTTAACAGGCTTCAATGTTCAACAAAAATCAGGTGACAAGTTTAACATGGGGAAGCTTAGCCTGCAAAATGCGGACGTGCCGTTGGATTGGCGTTACGACCCTAAAGGGAGTGCAAAAACTGGTGCCGTAGCTGCACCGATGACATTTGAACTGTTTGCGATGACAGACCTTTCAGGCTCCACCAAACAAGGTGTGACTTGGGATGTGGCCACCATTGCGATAGACGGAGCCAATATTCCAACCAGCATTTCGGCCACTGTCGATGAATGGATGCAGATTTATAAATCCGTGAATGTTGGAAAGATCACTGCAGCGCTTGGCGGCGTGGAGTTGTTTTCCATGGACTCGATGACAGGTACGATTGGAAAGCCTGATGGCGAAGGCACAATCCCGTCATTCAGCGAAATTAAAAATATCAATGTGAATTTAAAATCTATTCCAGACCCGCAATTCCAGACTGTTTCTAAACAGTTAGGCTATGAGACTTTGCAAGTGGATATGGTGGGAGACGGAACATACAACCCTAATTCCGGTGCGCTCGGCATCAAAAACATGGCTATGAATTTCAAAGATATGGCTGACCTTAACATCACCTACAACATGACAGGTTACACAAAAGAAGTCGCTAACGCATTGCAACAAACCCAGATAAAAATTGCTGGTGGTGCCAACCCGCAAACATCCTACATGGAATTACTACCGATCTTATCAAACCTGAAACTGTCCGACTTCAAACTGGGCTTGACCGACAAATCACTGACGGGTCGTTTGCTTGATTTCCAAGCCAGCCAAATGGGCACAACCGGTGATCAATTGGCGCAAGGTGCACCTATGATGATTGGTATTGGTATGGGCGGTTTGAACATGCCTGAGTTCACTGAAATGGTGACCAAGGCAGTGGGATCATTTTTACAAAATAAAGGTACGTTGTCTGTGGAGGCCGCGCCTGCGGAGCCTGTATCCATTGTGAATGTGGTTTTGGCCGGTCAGGCAGACCCCACCAAAGTTCCTGAAATGCTGAACCTAAAAATTTCCGGCAACTGATTGCCTCGCCAGATCGCGGTGCATGACTGCACTGCGATCTGGTTTATCATGCCTAAATTTGATAGGTTTGAGGTATGAGCACTGAACTTCATTCCATCCAATGCGATAGCCCCTTTGGGCCTTTGACCATCACAGCCAACAAAGATGCAATAGTCGCTTTGGATTGGACAGATTGCGAACAGGTGGAAGAAACGTCATTGCTCCGTGAAGCATCGTTCCAACTGGCCGCTTATTTTGCAAAAGACCTTCAAAAATTTGATCTGCCGATGGCGCCAACGGGCGACACGTTTCAACAATCTGTTTGTCAAGCAATGCTGGATATTCCCTATGGTGAAACCACTACCTATGGAGCGATTGCAGACAAATTACATACGTTTGGGCAACCTGTTGGAAATGCGTGTGGCGCTAATTCCATTCCCATCATCATTCCGTGCCACCGTGTTTTAGGAGCCAAGGGTCTTGGAGGCTATTCAGGCGAAGGTGGGGTTGAACGCAAAATAGAATTGCTGAAACACGAAGGCGGATTTCCCTACCTTTTATGACGGCCCATAAAATGCCGCGTAAAGCGCAACACCAACCACGGCAACCAAGGCTGCCGCCATCGCCATATTGATGATGCGCTGGGTTTGTGGTGCCAAATCCAACCTCCCAAGGCTCACCCCTGCCCACATCCAGACAATGTGAATGGGGACCCATATTAAATTGAGAATGAGAAATTTTAAGATGATCTCAACTCCAAGGCTCTCTGGCCAAAACGGATAATTCGCAAACGCAAATATTCCAACTGCATAGGCTTTGGGATTGAATATCTGAAGAACGACCGCCCCCCAAAACCCCGGGGGATGGGTCGCTTCCATGAAACCAATCTTCGATCCGGCAAGTGCGACACGGGCGGCTAGATACAATAGGTAAGCTGAAGAGAGAACCATAAACACCAGCCTGATGTCTTGGCGCGCAATCAGCAGCGCAGCCAGCCCAGACGCGGCGGCCAACATGACCAGATTGGACCCGACAAACAAGCCTGTACCGTAAGCCCAAGCAGCGCGATAGCCAAACGCCGACCCCACCCCTGCAAGAGAAAGCACGCCCGGGCCCGGAGACGCCAGGATGGCTAAAATTGCAGCGGCAAAGCTCAGCATTGTTTACGCTCGTGACTCAGTCACGCCCAACCCAAATCATAGCAACTATCTTATAGCAAAATGTATTATGCTCTAGTTGCCCTTTTTCAAAGTTTCAAACCGTAGCCCTTTTGCGGTACGGTTTGGAAACCCTGCCCAATGGTTGTGTTCAGGCTTATCAGAGCCGTCTTCGTTCTTGGCCCAAACGCTGTCATTGGCATTTGGTGTGAGTTCCAAGAAGCCACCCGATTTTTCATCGCCTTTGATATGTTTAGCCATCCATGCGGTCACAAAGTGCTGAGCGATATTGTTCATGCGCGCATTGTCCCAAACGGCATCAGTGTAATGTTCGGACACATTAAACTTCAAAGCCTCATCATATTTGAAAGCCTCTTCCGGGGCCGGCATAGGGGCGCCAGCATTATGATTTGCGTTTTCGTAAGTTAACAAAGACCGATCAGCATTGGTCGTATTTTGCCAAATGGCGCGAATGCCTTTTTCATAACCTGAAACATCATCCACAGAACCCGCTACGAACATCATCGGGCGATCGATGCCTTTCAATGTTTCAGCATCCCAAAAGCCGAGTTTCATACCCCAAGGCGCGAAAGCGACGGCTGTTTTGATACGAGGATCTGCAAGAGCTTTATGGGTGTCTGAACCGCCTTTGTGCACGCTCAACGTGCCGTGCGGTCCGCCCCAAGCATAGTCGATTGACTGTTGAGTGACGCCGCCACCCATGGTGATCACTGCACCATAACCGCCCATGGAATAGCCGATCAATCCGGTATTCGACGCATCAACCAAACCGTTCAGGAATGAACTCCCGTCTTTCGACAGTCTATCAATTTCATTCAGTGTGAAGAGTTGGTCGTAAGACCTGTTCACCAAAGTCGAGCCAAATGCGGCCTGCGTACGATAGGTGGAATCCAGATGATCTATAGATGCGACCACGTAGCCTTTGGAAGCTAAGTTCTCAGCAAGGTGTGACAGTAGAAACCGGTTTCCCGGATAGCCATGAGACACAATAATCAACGGATATTTTTCGCCGGCTGGCTTAGCGTCACGAACCGCCTTGCCCTGCAATTCAACTTCCGTCTTAGCGTCGCGTAGATACGCTTTCAAGGCTGTGTTGCCTGAAGCGCCCTGCGCTGCAGGGTACCAGACTTCCAATGTCAGCTTGCGGTCATAACGTGGCCATTCTGCAGGTTTTGGCGCCTTTGGATCGATCTTCACGATATCAATTTGATTGGGATTGGTGATTTCTAATGTTTGGACGCCAACCGCCAAATCGCCATAAGCAGCCAATTCTGGTGCGCCCGGCAATTGGGTGTCAATTCGGTTTTCAGCTTGTGCAGCAGTGAGTGAAACAGACATAAAAATAAGGGCAACTCCGGCAGTTTTGGTCAGTAAACGCATAGATTGAATTCTCCAATTAGATGATTACGCTTTGCGGTTTCCTCTTCCCACACAACGCAGCAATTTCAGTTACAACGGCACGAACTAAAGGCTAGACCAGTTTTATAACGATTGGATAGTGGTGCCCGAACGATTTGGAGTTTTAATCAAACCACCAGTTGGTCCGCTTGTTGCAGTTTCCAATGAAAGACGGATTGCTCAATCACAATTTTCGCTGCGGCCAACAGATCTCTTTTTGTGATCACCACTTCCCCATTTGAATTCATGCCGCGTTCGTTCGCCAGCAAAGGCACATGAATGAAACCTGTCATTTGTGCTTTCATAGATTTACACAGTCCTGCACGCCCCAGATAGAAAATGTAATTGCACAAATAGCCGCCAGCATCATCGGACCATTGAACCGGAATGTTATGGCCTTCCAGTTCTTCCCCAATGGCTTCAAGTGGAAGACCAGACGTCAGTTCTTCACCGCCATCCACGATATTTGTTCTGGCTGGGATATTACCTGAATTGTCTAGACGGTTCGGCGCAATTTCATTGCGTGCAATGCGTTCCAAGCGAATGCCTTTGGCCTCAGCAGCCAAACCAAAATTGATCACAATGTGTGGGTCAAACTCACGAGCCCGCGTGTTCAATACATCGCCTGCCGTGGCATAATCCACAGGCACAATGGCTGATCGCAATTCACAAATGTGATTCAAATCAGCGGCTTGCAGCGTTTCGATCAACCATTGAGTGGGGTTTACCGGAGCGCCCGGAAAGGGCGGAAATCCGGTTATCAAAACTCGGGGAACAGACGATATCAAAACTACCCTGTTCTCTTCATGTGGTTTGTTTCTTGAATTTGGACGACTGTGCGTATGGCATCCACAACAGCGATCACATGATCTTCTGCATTGGGCCGTACAATCATCCCCATCGTATAATCATCCAATTGAGGTAAGTCATAGGCGCTGCTCAATGGCTCTATATCGCCTTCACATGAAGAAATTGGCAATGGAGCGATCGCGAGGTCCGCCCGCAAACCTGCTTTTTGTCCTGCCAGATGTGCACTCTTGAACGTGATGCGATAATCTTTTTCTTGCCGTTCAAGTCCCTCCAAAGCGTTTGCTCGCCAAACACACCCATCTTCCCAAACCGACACAGGCAGCGGGTTCTGTTCAGCTGCAACTCCGCCCTTTAATCCAGCCCAAACCAATTGCTCTGAAAACAATGGTTCCACATTTTCAGCCTGCAACCCTCCTCCCAAACAAGTGACAATAGCAATGTCCAATTCACCTCGGCGAAGGGCATCTTGTTGTTCAATCGAATTTTCAATGCAAACATCCACCCGGATCAACGGATGCGTCCGCGCGAAGTCCCTCAAGACTGATGGAAGAAACCGATCTGCGGCATGGTCAATAGCGCCAAGACGCACAATGCCTGACATTTGAGGCGAAATAAACTTTGCGACTGTGTCTGCATTAAGTGCCAAAACGCGGCGGGCGTGGGCCACAAGGACTTCACCGTCTTCGTTTAAAACAACATTGCGGGTTTCGCGGATGAAAACAGGCCGTCCCAACAGTTCTTCGATCCTTTTAACCTGCATAGATATAGCTGATGGAGTGCGGAATACGGCTTTGGCCGCAGCAGAAAAACTTCCGGTTTCCGCAATGGCAACAAGGGTTTTCAGCAAGTCCAATTCGACCAATGGCGTTTGCTTTTCAGCATTCATAAGACTGCTCCTTTCGCTATATATCAATTTAATTGACACATTATGTCAATACTATTCATTTGATTGAGTTATAATAAAGCAACATCTTGAGCAGGCAAGATCAATTCCAAGTTGAGGAAAACGACATGGCCTATCACCAGACAACAGACTGTTTCGAAGCTGCCCAAGGTGCAAACTATCAAAACTGGTGGTCGAGAAACGCGAAGAAATTGAAGCGATGGATTGATGGTTTAGTTGCCCGACACCGCAAACGCCGTCAGCAACGTATTGATCGCCAAGCATTCCAACACATGCGATTGCTCAACGACGATATTCTTGATGATATTGGTGTCACACGATCCAATGTTGAATGGGCAAGCCAATTGCCCATTGATCAATCTGCATCGCAAGCACTGCGCTCAACCATGAAACGCGCAAGGCCAAGAATTAGACCTTAACAACGCTCGTCACTTAAACGTAAACCTGCCCTATTCCTTGGGCAGGTTCAGCTTTAGGTGCAGATCTTTCAACTGTGGCTTATCCACTTGGCCCGGTGCGCCCATGAGCAAGTCTTTGGCTTGCTGGTTCATCGGGAACATGGTGATTTCGCGTAGATTTTTGGTGCCGCACAACAACATCACGATACGGTCTACACCAGCGGCCATACCGCCATGAGGTGGAGCGCCGTACTGGAACGCACGATAAAGGCCGCCGAAACGCTCCTCAACCACTTCTTTGGTCAATCCTGTAATCTCGAACGCTTTGACCATGGTTTCGGGCAAATGGTTGCGAATACCGCCTGACGCGATTTCAAAGCCGTTGCACACCATATCATATTGCATAGCGTCGATTGTGAGCGGGTCTTGGTTTTCCAAAGCCTCTAGGCCGCCTTTCGGCATAGAGAACGGGTTATGGCCAAATTCCACTTTCTTGTTGTCTTCGTCCCATTCGTAGAATGGAAAGTCCACAATCCAGCAGAATTTGAATGCGTTCTCATCAATCAAACCAGCCTGTTCACCAGCACGGTTACGGGCTTCCCCTGCAAAACTTGCGAATTTCGCTGGATCGCCTGCTGCGAAGAACACAGCGTCACCTAATTCGAGACCAAGTTGTTGGCGAATGGCTTCCGCACGTTCTTCGCCAATGTTTTTGGCGATTGGCCCGGCAGCATCAAACTTACCTTCAAGCTCGCGCCAGAAGATATAGCCCATGCCCGGTTGGCCTTCGCCCTGCGCCCATGAGTTCATGCGGTCACAATGTTTGCGGCTACCGGCTCCTTTGGTTGGGATTGCCCAAACCTGATGCTTCGGATCAGCATCCAAAATGCCTGCAAAAACTCCGAAACCTGAGCCGCGGAAATGCTCGGAGACGTCTTGCATTTCAATCGGATTGCGCAAATCAGGTTTGTCCGAACCGTATTTGCGGATTGCTTCAGCGTGAGGAATACGCGGCCAGTCTTTATCAACTGTCTTGCCTTCGGCAAATGCTTCAAACACTTCAGTGATAACCGGTTCCATCGTTGTCAAAACGTCTTCTTGTTCTACAAAGCTCATTTCCAGATCGAGTTGATAGAATTCGCCCGGCAAACGGTCTGCACGGGGGTCTTCATCGCGGAAACATGGGGCGATCTGGAAGTAACGGTCAAAGCCGGACATCATGATCAATTGCTTGTATTGCTGCGGTGCCTGCGGCAACGCATAGAACTGTCCCGGATGCAAACGACTTGGGACGAGAAAATCACGTGCGCCTTCTGGTGAAGAGGCGGTCAGAATAGGCGTGGAAAACTCGTTGAAACCAACAGCGTTCATGCGCTGGCGCATATCAGCGATAATCGCCTGTCGCTTCATAATGTTCTTGTGCAACGTTTCACGGCGCAAATCGAGGAAACGGTATTTCAAGCGAATGTCTTCTGGATATTCCTGCTCGCCAAACACAGGCATTGGCAGTTCAGCAGCTTTTGACAAGACTTCGATCTCACGGGCGTAGATCTCGACTTCACCTGTTGGCAGCTCTTTGTTCACGGTTTCAATCGACCGTGCTTTCACATCACCATCGATTTTGATGACCCACTCGGCACGCACTGTTTCAGCTGTCGCAAAGCCGGCAGAATCTGGGTCAATCACCACCTGTGTAATGCCATAATGATCGCGCAAATCGATGAACAATACACCGCCATGATCTCTAACACGGTGAACCCAACCGGAGAGACGAGTTGTACTTCCAACGTCCGACGCACGAAGGTCGGCACAAGAATGACTGCGATAGCGATGCATGGTATTTTCCTGCAATTTATTTGGGTTCTGAGATTACCCAAAACGGGTAAATCTAATTGGGCGGGTTTGGCCATGAGACAGGCTTAAAGTCAAGGTTAGAGCGCAGCTCGAAGCTCCGCAGGAACTGAAATTCGACAAAACAGTCGAATTCTTTGCAAGACAAGCTTTGCGCACAGGCATAGGCTTAATGGGAACGTCGCGATTAGATTCTCACCATGTTGGCCATACGTCCATTTTTGCCCCTCTTAATCGCCGCTGGCATTTTGCTTGCTGGCAATGGACTGTTCAGCACACTTATCGCTGTGCGCGGCGCGCAAGAAGGCATGACCAATGGCCAGATCGGTTGGATGGGAACAACCTATTTTGCCGGGTTTTTGGTGGGGTGCATTCTGGCGCCAAGACTGTTGCAAAGGGTCGGGCATATACGTGTTTTTGCTGCACTTGCTTCTTTAGCAGCCACCGCAACTCTCTTGATGATTCTGCTGGTCGATCCTTATATCTGGATGGAAGCGCGATTCATCCTCGGCATGGCTTTTTCCGGTCTGTTCACAACCATAGAAAGCTGGCTGAATTCTGGTATTTCCAACAAAGATCGCGGCAAAGTGACGGGCGTTTATCGGGTGTTGGATATTGTGATGGTCTCCGGCGCGCAATATTTAATGCCTGTGTTTGGAACAGACGGGTTCACATTATTTGGCCTTATGGCCATGATGATTTCATTCTCGCTGATCCCTGTGGCGCTGGGCGACCGTTCCAAGCCTGTTGCACCTGAAACAGTGAAGTTCGACCTCCGCGCCATTTGGACCATTTCTCCCCTCGCCTGCACAGGCTGTATTGCTATCGGTATGACCAATTCTGCCTTCCGCTATGTGGGACCGCTTTACGCACAAAACATCGGATTAACGCTTTCAAGCGTTGCGACCTTTATTTCATTGGGCGTTATTGGTGGAGCCATATTGCAATATCCGCTGGGTCTATTGTCTGACCGTTATGACCGCCGTTGGGTTTTGATTGCAGCCACATTGGGCGCTGTGCTTTCAGGGCTGTTCTTGTCCCTGTTCGCAGATGGCAATGTCAGCATGGTTTATGTGGGCATTTTCCTGTTCGGGGCGTTCTCCCTCCCGCTTTATTCATTGTCAGCCGCCCATGCCAATGACCGAGCCACCAAAGACCAATTTGTTTTGCTCGCAGCAGGACTGATGTTCTTTTACGGTATTGGTGCCACGCTTGGCCCTCCGATCTCGTCATTGATGCTGGGATGGTACGGACCGAAATCACTCTTCATGTTCACAAGTCTAATTCACGGGTCACTGGTGGTTGTCACGCTGTGGAGAATGGTCGCACGCGATTCTGTTCCACTGGCAGGCCGCGGGCGTTTCAGAATGTTACTGCGCACATCACCCTACATGCTGAAACTGTCACGAGATAGAAACAAGGCGGGTGTGTACAAAAAATAGGCTCTGGCGCTGTTCAACGCTCTTGTTTATACCGCGCCCATGAAAATTATTACTGATACAGCCGCTTTGGCTGATGCCTGTGAAGGCTTTGCACAACACGACTTTGTCACTGTTGATACCGAGTTTCTCCGTGAAACGACATTTTGGCCCATTCTGTGCCTGATACAGATCGCCGGACCCGACGATGAATGTATTGTCGATCCAATGGCAGATGGCATAGACCTCGCACCGTTTTTTGAATTGATGGCGAACACTTCGGTGGTAAAGGTCTTCCACGCTGCACGGCAAGATGTGGAGATCTTTTACAATCTCGACAGTCGCGTTCCCTCCCCCATGTTTGACAGTCAAGTGGCTGCAATGGTTTGTGGCTATGGCGATTCCATTGCTTACAACCAATTGGTGGATCGGATCACTGGAGCCACCATTGATAAATCTTCGCGTTTCACAGACTGGGCGCGCCGCCCCCTGACCGAAAAACAGTTGGATTATGCATTAGCTGATGTGACCCATTTGCGTGACATTTATCTGCATCTGAAAGAACAATTGGAAAAGCAGAAACGAACATCTTGGGTCGATGAAGAAATGAAGGTTCTGACCAGCTCCGAAACCTATGACCTTCCCGTTGAAAAGGCATGGACACGCTTGAAAATGCGTGTGCGCAAACCACGTGATCTGGCCGTGATGCAATCGGTCGCTCAATGGCGCGAACAGTCCGCACGGGACCGCAATGTACCCCGCGGACGCGTTATCAAAGACGATGCTGTTTACGAAATTGCACAACAACACCCTAAAGATAAAAATGCGCTTGGTCGTCTGCGTGCTTTGCCGAAAGGCTTTGAAAACTCACGACACATGGAAGGATTGCTGGAAGCCGTTGCAACGGCCCATGAGATTCCAGAGGATGAGTTGCCAATCGTACCGCGCCCTAGCCGTTCACCGGAAGGCAGTGCCGCTGCTACAGAATTGATGAAAGTGCTTCTTAAAGTTGTGGCCGAACAACATGGTGTTGCCAGCAAGGTGATCGCCACAATAGACGATCTTGAAAAGATCGCTGCTGATGACGAAGCCGATGTGGCTGCACTTCAGGGATGGAGATTCAAGATGTTCGGCAAACAAGCATTGGAACTAAAGCGTGGCGAAATAGCACTTGGTTTTGAAGACAAAAAAATACAGATCATTGAATTGGAATAGAGCTGCCTAAGCTGTCTGTTCCAATTCGGTTGGCGCGTCTTCACCATTCGCCTGACAAATAATGTTGAGTGTCTGGGCGACTGAAACTGGTGGGGAGAACAGGAAGCCTTGCATCTGGTCACATTCAAGTTCCTGCAACAAAGCTCTTTGACCTTCAGTCTCCACACCTTCGGCAACAATCGTCATACCAAGGCTTTTGCCCAAATCCACGATTGCTTTGGCAATGCGGTGGTCTGATTTGTTGGCTTCAATTTCTTTGATGAAAGCACGATCCACTTTCAAGCAATTCACCGGGAAATTCTGCAAATGGGTTAAAGATGAATAACCTGTTCCAAAGTCATCAACTGCCACACGCACTCCCAATTTGCTTACTTCTTTGAGAATGAGTTTTGTTTCCTCAACGTTTGCAATCAACATATTTTCAGTGACTTCGATTTCAAGACGTTCTGGTGCCAAGCCACTTGCAGCGAGTGCATATTTTATCATAGCAACGACGTCACAACGCACAAATTGAACAGGCGAAATATTGACGGACACGTTCAATGGTCTGCCTTGAACGAGCGGCCATTCGGTTGCCAACTTACAAGTATCATTCACAAGGGTTTCACTCAGCGGCACAATCAACCCCGTTGATTCAGCGATTGGAATGAACTCGTCAGGCATCAACATGCCGTGCATGGGATGGTTCCAACGCATCAGTGCTTCAAAGCCGATCAATTGACTGTCGCGCAATGAAATGAGTGGCTGATAGTGCGCGAAGAATTCGCCACGCTCAATACCAGCGCGCATATCTGTTTCCAAATCACGACGGCGTTGAGCTCGATCCTGCATGGATTGTGCGAACCGTACGCAACGGCCTTTGCCGCGCGCTTTGGCATCATAAAGCGCCATATCAGCTTTCAAGATCAACTCGTCCAACGTTTCACCATCTTGGGGGAAAACCGCTGCACCAATCGAAATTCCAACGAACAGTTCCAGTTCGTCAACTTTGATGACTTCGTTGATCGACTTTATAATCTTCACAACCTTGCCATCTTCGTCTTCACTGTCAGCAACACCCGGTAACAAGATGACAAACTCATCACCACCAAAACGAGACACCTCTGCATCGGGTCCTGCAGCTTCAAGCAATCGTGTGGAAATGCTTTGCAAAACTTTGTCACCGGCATGATGGCCAAAACCATCATTAATCGCTTTGAACCCATCCAAATCTGAATAGAGGATTGTGAAATTTTCACCTTTTTGGGAAGCTGTTTCCAAAATTTGTTTCGCAGCCAAGCCGAAAGCTTTGCGGCTACTTAACTGTGTCAGTTGATCAAAAGCAGAAAGTTCTTCAATTTCAGCTTGAGCTTTCAGAAAACTTACACTGGTGCTTTTTGCATTCTCAACAATTCTATTGAGTGCATTGATTTGGGTATTGGGATCTGTGTTTTCGTCTGACACTTCGTCTCGCAATTGCCCCATACCAGATTCCAAAATACTTTTGTTGCGCAACAACTGTTCAGCACCAACATTGTCAAATTCGTCGTCGTGCTCACTCAAGTTCAATCCGATTTGTTCCGCTTCAGGACTGACACGCACATCTATAAACTTAGAAAGTATCTTCAAAGCAACAAATGTGAGAGAAAACGACCATGCAAATGCCATAAGAGCACCACCCGTCTGAATGGCGAATTGTACGAAGCGCGATCCTGTTAGAAACTCAGGAGCTGCGAACAAAGCAACCAAAAGTGTGCCGACTATGCCTGAAAACAGATGCACTGCTATGGCATCAACGGGATCATCGATTTGGAATTTTTTGGCCAGCGAGTCGGCCATTGAGACCGCAGTCAGACCGCCCATGAGACCAATAGCGGCTGCAGCGTACATATTGACGTATGCACAGCCGGCCGTGATCGCCACGAGCCCACCCAATATGCCGTTGGTTGATGTACGTGGATGGGTCTTGCCGCGCAATTTGATGGATGAATAAACTAGTCCGGCCGCACCACCAAAACAGAAAGCTACAATAGTGTTCAATATAATTTGTGAGAACAGAGGCGAGTTAGGATTCGAAGAACCAGCGTTAAAACCGATCCAACCCACCATCAAAACCATAGTACCAAAATTGCTGAGCACTGTGGAATGGCCACGAATTTTAACGATAGCCCCATCTGCTCCATAGCGACCAAGACGTGGCCCGATGACCATCACAGCCGCAAGTGCCGCACCACCACCGATTACATGGACAACTGTCGAACCGGCATAATCCAAGAAACCAAGGTCTGCTAAAAAGGCTGGATTGCCTTCAATCAATGCACTTCCCCAAGCCAAATGTCCGAATGCCGGATAAATGAGTCCGGCCATGCAGAATATTAGCAACAAATAGGCGCTGAAATTCATTCGCTCTGAGACAGCACCTGAAATAATTGTCGCGGCGGTAGCACAGAATGCGAACTGATACATGAACATAAGACGTGTTTTCACATCGCCAAGTTCATAGCCGCCAAAACCAAAGAAGCCGGATGAACCGGCACCAAACATCAAAGGCGCCCCCACAAGAAGGAAGACACAACCGCAAACTATAAGATCTGTGATGTTTTTTTGCGCAACATTGATGGTATTTTTCGAACGCACATTGCCCGCTTCCAACATAAGGAAGCCAGCCTGCATAAACAGGACCATAATTGTGGCAGTGATCAGCCAGAGGTTTTCTATGGCTCCAAGAGCGGCAAGTGCCGGGTCCAATGAAAATGACGGTTGGACCGATCCACGCAATTCACTCATAGCATTCCAATAGGGCATGCACTTACAGAAACGCGCGCAGACCTCTCCCCTTGAGAGAACTGCTAAAGATTCATGGTTAAGATATTGTTTCGATCGTCAATTGCACGCAGAAAACGCAATCAAAGTGCAGCCTAAAACTTAGAATTGTCCACGTGACGCCCGTCGATCCAGCGGATCGTACCTGAAGAAGAACGCATCACAACTGTGTGAGTGTAAATGCCATCTTTGGCAAAACGCACACCTTTGAGCATATTGCCGTCTGTGACGCCCGTAGCCGCAAACAATACATCGCCCTGCGCCATTTCTTCCATTGTGTAGGCTTTGTTGGGATCAGTGACGCCCATTTTTTTAGCGCGCTCGGCTTTTTCTTCGGTATCGAGGATCAAACGTCCCTGCATCTGACCGCCTGTGCAACGCAATGCGGCTGCGGCCAAAACGCCTTCAGGCGCACCACCAATACCCATATAAAGATCGATGCCCGTGGCTTCAGCTTCTGTCGTGTGAATGATACCGGCAACATCACCATCTCCAATCAGACGAACAGGCGCGCCAGCAGCACGAATTTCAGCGATCAGATCAGCATGACGTGTGCGATCCATAACGCATGTGGATATTTCAGAGACTTTCACTCCCTTAGCCTTGGCCACAGCATGGAGGTTTTCCGTTGGCGTTGCATCGATATTGATTGTGCCGGCTGGATAACCCGGGCCAATCGCGATCTTATCCATGTAAACGTCTGGCGCGTACAATAGTTTACCGCGTTCCGCGATGGCGATGACAGCCAGCGAGTTCGGTTGGTTTTTAGCGCAAATGGTTGTGCCTTCTAATGGGTCCAGAGCGATGTCCACTTCCGGGCCACCGTAACCAACTTCTTCTCCAATATAGAGCATGGGCGCTTCGTCACGCTCTCCTTCGCCGATCACGATGCGACCATTGATCGGAAGGTTGTTCAGTTCAGTTCGCATAGCATCGACGGCGACCTGATCTGCTTTTTTCTCATCACCCTGTCCACGTTCGCGGGCAGCAGCAACAGCAGCGGCTTCCACAACGCGCGCCATTTCCATCGTCAGCATACGGTCAAGGCGGCCTTGTTGGCTTTTGGATGAAATTGACATTATATGATCCTAAGTGAGATTCCGCATTTACCTCTCTTTATTCAGAGAGTGGCCTCAAAGGCAACTTCAACTTGGAAACAAGGTTATCGGATCACATTTAAATCGATTGATGTCTTAACATCCACCTTTTTAGGTTAGTTTCTCAATCCGAATCATCTGCGCATGACCAACCAAACGCCCATCAGACTTCACACCTTCCAAGGCCGCATTAATGGCATGTTCGGTTGTTTCGTGGGTGACGAGAATAATTGGCGCATGGGAATCTTCATCCCCTGACTTCTTATGTTTGCGCTGCACGATGCTTTCTAAAGAGATGCCCTGTTCAGCCATACGCGTGGCAATTGAAGCCATTGTGCCGGGTTTGTCCTGCACGGTCAGACGGATGAAATATCCGCCCTCATGGGCGCGCATCTGCGACCGTTCGTGAGGCAACAAAGAATGCGCAGGTTGGCCCAGAGCCGGGCCATGCTGATGACCGGGCTTAGATTTTGCGATATCGCAGATGTCCCCTGCTACGGCTGAAGCTGTTGCATCTCCACCAGCGCCCGGGCCTGACATCATTAAAGAACCAACTGTATCAGCTTCAATTGACACAGCATTGGTGACGCCACCAATTTCGGCAATTGCGGACCCAAGCGGAACCATGGCCGGATGAACGCGACTTTCAACACCGTTTGGTGTTTTTGTTGCCACACCCAACAATTTGATGCGGTAACCCAATTCACGGGCTGCCTCGATATCTTCGATTGTTATTTTTGTAATGCCTTCAAGATAGATTGCATCAGGCGCTATGCGTGTACCGAAAGCCAAACTCGCGAGGATCGACAATTTATGCGCTGTGTCATTACCTTCAATGTCAAAAGTCGGATCGGCTTCTGCGAAGCCAAGATCTTGAGCATCTTTCAAACATTCTTCAAAAGAAAGTCCGTCGTCTTCCATGCGCGTGAGGATGTAGTTGCATGTGCCGTTGAGAATACCAAAAACGCGTGTCACTGAATTTGCAGTGAGTGATTCACGCATCACTTTGATGATTGGAATACCACCGGCCACAGCGGCCTCATAGTTCAACAACAAGCCGTTTTGCTCTGCAATTTCAGCAAGCTCCACACCGTGTTTGGCAAGGAGCGCTTTGTTGGCTGTCACCACATGTTTGCCGTTTTCCAGCGCTGCTTTCACCGATGAATAGGCGGGATCACCATCACCACCCATAAGTTCAACATAAACATCAATGTCGTCGCTTTTGGCCAATTCCACCGGATCATCAATCCATGTCAAATTGCTCAAATCAACACCGCGGTCTTTGCTTTTAGAGCGTGCATTGACGCAAGTCACAACAACGGATTGCCCACACCGAGCGGTCAGCATATCGTGTTTTTCCTGAACGATGCGAACAAGGGCGGCGCCCACGGTTCCAAGGCCTGCAATTCCAAGACGAAGACTGTTGCTCATAACGTGTGTTTTTCCAAAATACGGGCGCGATTCACCCCAAAGAAACTCCTGTTTCAATGCCCGTTTTGATTGGAATTTGCAAACGTCTGACGATGAATCCGTCCTTAAAATTTACGGGATTCGATCTCTTGCAAACGTCGTTTTTTTTGATCTTGCGCAAGCTTTTGCAATTCAGACACTTCGCGCCTGTATGTGGCTTGATTGTTTTGTTTGGCTTGGGCGGTGCTGGGTGCAGCGTCTCGGGTTAATTCAGCTTTCGCCTGAGCAACTTCGCTACTGGTCAATTGCTCTGCAGCTGGTTGCGGCTTGCTGTTGACATTGCCGAAGTCACCCGTTTTTTTCGGTTGCCCCAAGGGTTGCGCTGAACCCGTTGGGCTCAACAATTGTTCAGGGCTTGAGGTGATGCAACCAGACAAAGCCACACCACAGATAAACAAAAAGCCCGCAACACTGTAATTTTTCAATTTCATGAGGCGGGCCTTAGCATCTTATTGTGGTTCAACAAAGTTTGTTTAAGCAAACAGAGTTTGCCACAGCAAAACGACTGCCGCCACAGCATAAAGCAAAAGGGTGGAAACCGTACCACCAAAGCGAAACGGCATTTTCGGATATTTATTGGTCATACCAATGGGATGCGCAAGGCGCCCCAATACCAAAGCAATTCCGAACGTATGAAGAAGCCATAGTGCAGCACCATTGGCTTCCATCAATCCCATTGCAATAAGCAAAAGTGGCGCATTTTCCACAAAATTACTTTGGGTCCGCATGCGACGGATCAAAATATCGCTTCCACCGTCGCCAATACCGACCTTTGCAACACCTCTGCCCTTAACCACCCAGATCAAAAGGCCAACGGCAATTAACAACAAAGGAGCTGCATAAAGGCCTGTAATCGGAAAGGTCATCAAATCTAAATCTTCGCCAGAGCTTGATCTATATCTGCAATGAGATCTTCAACGCTTTCGATACCGACAGACAAACGTAGCACATCTGCACCCGCACCAGCAGCCGCCTTTTGATCATCATTCAATTGCTTATGAGTTGTCGATGCAGGGTGAATGATCAACGAACGGGTGTCACCGATATTGGCCAAGTGAGAGAAGATCTCCACGTTGGACACAACAGCAATACCGGCTTCGTATCCCCCCTTCACACCGAAGGTGAACACGGCCCCTGCCCCTTTGGGCATGTATTTTTGCTGCATAGCATGGTGCTCATCGTCTGCGAGACCCGCGTAAGACACCCAAGCCACTTTGTCGTGGGCTTTCAGGTGTTCAGCTACTTTCATTGCATTTTCACAATGACGTTCCATGCGCAGTGCAAGTGTCTCGATACCCGTGATGATTTGGAATGCGTTGAACGGTGAAATCGCGGGACCCAAATCACGTAAGCCGAGCACACGACACGCAATCGCAAAGGCGAAATTGCCGAATGTCTCCGCCAAAACCATGCCGTTATATTCTTCACGTGGCTGGGTGAGAATTGGAAAACGGTTGTCTTTCGCCCAATCAAATGTGCCGCCATCCACAATGATACCGCCCATAGAATTGCCATGGCCACCGAGGAATTTGGTGAGTGATTCCACAACGATGTCTGCACCATGCTCAATTGGGCGGCAGAGGTATGGTGTTGCCATTGTGTTATCGACGATCAATGGAATGTGGTGTTTCTTGGCAACCGCAGCGATCCCTGCAATGTCCATCACCACACCGCCCGGGTTGGCGAGGCTTTCGATGAAGATGGCCTTCGTCTTCTTGGTGATCTGCGCTTCGAAGTCGGCAGGCGCTAAACCTTCCGCCCATTTCACGTGCCAATCGAAACTTTTGAAGGACTGACCGAACTGGTTGATCGACCCGCCATACAACTTTTTGGCCGCAACGAATTCATCGCCCGGCTGCATCAAAGCGTGCATCACCAAAAGCTGTGCTGCATGACCAGAAGAGACCGCCAAAGCAGCAGTGCCGCCTTCGAGGGCTGCAACTCGTTCTTCAAGAACAGCTGTCGTTGGGTTCGTAATGCGTGTGTAAATATTGCCGAAAGCCTGGAGGCCAAACAACGAAGCCGCGTGGTCCACATCATCAAATACAAATGACGCTGTTTGATAGATCGGCGTGATACGCGCGCCTGTTGCCGGATCAGGCTGTGCGCCTGCGTGAATGGCAAGTGTGTCAAAACCGGGTTCGCGGTTGCTCATAATGTTGTCTCCCTACTGACCGCAAATGCACGGCCTAAAACTGATTGAGCTTTTATCAGCGAGTTTGCGCCCAAGAGCAAGGCAGGGTTTGTTTAAAGATGCGCACACAGGCAACAGTTTTGCGTGATGGGTGCGGGCAGCGCAAAATTGTTTCTTATAGCGTGTTGTGGGACTGGCGGCAGCTAAGCGGAGAGGCTGTGTGGAAACTCAAGTCAATCTTAGAGTTGTTTAGTTTCCGGCGCAATTTTGGGACCGAGTGTTGATTTCACTGATATTGGGGTTTTGAGCGCAATTCGGATCGATTGACGCCATTAGTTTGTTCTTTTGCCATT
>CALLUS010000002.1 GCA_938010435.1 uncultured Rhizobiaceae group bacterium
GCAAAGTACAAACTAATGGCGTGAATCGGTCAGAATTACCCTCAACACGCCAATATCAGTGTAATCAACACTCGGTTCCAAAATTAAGCCAGAAACTAAACAACTCTAAAACGGACCGGAGTTTCCACACACCCTCCGGACGAAGTGGCCATCTTTGCAATGTCGCAGATAAGTAAAAATTCACACATACAGAAAATATGAACGCAAACTTTTTGTCACACGTAAAAGCGAGCATCATACTTTAGAGTCTGTAACCTCCTGATACGCTCAGAATTTCACCAGTTACAAATCCAGCGTCTTCGCCAGCAAGGAAACGAACAACACT
Source organism: uncultured Rhizobiaceae group bacterium (assembly GCA_938010435.1). Taxonomy (GTDB): domain Bacteria; phylum Pseudomonadota; class Alphaproteobacteria; order Rhizobiales; family Rhizobiaceae; genus Pseudahrensia. The sequence continues at coordinate 326 of CALLUS010000002.1, forward strand.
AGCGACATCTTCCGGCTTGCCAAGACGCCCAAGGGCGGTGTCTTTGAGAAACAGTTCTCTTAACTCTGGGGAGCGTGGTTTGTCTGAAATGTCGATTGCACCAGGAGCCACTGCATTCACACGAATACCTTCTTCGCCTAGTTCTTTTGCCATTGCGCGGGTCCATAGATTCAATGCAGCTTTGCTCGCTCCGAAGATCGCAGCGGTTCTAGGAGGAAGGACTGCGTTTACTGACGAGATGTTTATGATAGACGCGCCGCGCTTTAAATGTGGCAATGCATGAGACAATAATTGACTTGGAACAAACAGATTTACGTCCATTATCTTCTGATGGTCTTCGTGATTAAACGCATCCTTCGGTGTTGATGCAGCAACCCCCGCATTGTTTACTATAACATCCAAACGGCTAAATTTTGTTATCACATTTTCTATTGCTGTCTTGCAACTACCTGATTGAGTTAAGTCCAGTTCCAGATGAAGAACTTCGTCGGATAAACTTTCAGGCGGGGTAGACTGCCATACAACGGCAACGTTGTGATCCTTAGAAAGGTTTTCAACGATTGCCAGACCAATGCCGCGCGTTCCGCCTGTGACAAGCGCTGTTCTTCTCATAAGATCTGTTCCTCTTCCAATACAACCGCGCAGCAAAATCGACAAACAATGCTCACTTACCGAAGGTCATACGTCAATGTCGCAAGAGGTAGATACATGCCTCGTATACGTTGTCGATAAGGGCTCAAAGCCGCCATCGTATGATCAATACGACTAAAACATTTTAGCACACAACTTTTGACAATGCTGATTTGGTCTAAAGGGAATTGTGCCAGCATTTGTAAACACCTCATCCTATTGTCATTTTGATCCCTCTTTCACGTGAAGAGGTTGAGCCTTTCGACTGTACGATGAGAGTTGCTGTTGAACATTGGATAAAAAAAGCCGCCGCAAACTTCTGTGCGGCGGCTTTGAATTCGTAACTTTTGAGAAGTCGCCTATGACTTACGGCTTGACTTGATCTGTCCTTTTTCAACGCGCTTGGCATGTTCAGTCGTACCACCGGCTGCAAGTACTTTGGACTCCCCTGCCCAGTTCTCACGTTCCGGACGGCCCGGGAAGCCGACAGAATTACCAAGCCAAACGAGTTCCGCCTTAGACATGCTGGCAACCTGATCGAAGTGATAAATGCCCAGTTTGAACATCTTCTTTTCGATCGCGTTTCCTACACCGTCAATCAAAGTCAGATTATCCGCCTTGCCACCACGTGCTTTGCTCAGCATTCCCTTGGGTTTAGAGCCCATATCGCCTTTGTCAGCTTTGCCAACACTGCTGTTGACCGAGCCGGACTTTACGCGTTTGGCGAAATCTGTCGATCCACCTTTGGCCAGAACTTTGGCCTGTTTGACCCATTCTTCACGTTCGATACGTCCAGGGAATGCAAGAACGTCGCCGTAATGAGCCTCATCCTTTTTGTTCCAACCTGCGATTTGAACAAATTGGTTCACACCAAGCGCATTCAGTCGGCCTTCATTTTGCGGGCCAATTCCGCGGATTAGTTTTAGATTGTCTGGTTTCTTAGGCGTTGTTTTAGCCGGAGCTGGCTTGGTAACCTTTGGCTTCGGTTTGGACACCAGAGGAGCAGCTACAGGTTCAACCGGCTTGACCGGAGCTTGTGGCACAGGTGGTTTCGGCACGACAGGAGGTTTCGGTTTTGCCATGGACGCAGTCGCCGCTACCGCACCCACACCAACTGCAATTGGCGCTGCGGCTTCAGCCGCACCAAAAAGACGTCGCAGTAAACAACCGAGAATGCACCCAAGAATGAACGCAATCGCGAGAAGAAGGATAGTTTGAACAATTAAACTAAACATTTGATTTTATATCCTTTTGTAACGCTCTAGCTGTGTTGACGTTTTTCTGAAGTCCACCAACCAACAACAATGCCAATGATGAATGCAATCAATAAAAACCAGATATATTGCTCGATTAGATACCACATGTGGCGCGTCCCTTACGTTAAGATGTCAGCCCCGAAAGGCCTGAGCAGCGCTACTTTTCGAGCGCTGCTCAATGAATTAATTTGCCGAAATAACCTTGAACTCGATGCGTCGATTCTTAGCACGATCAACAGGTAGGTTATTCGAGGCGATTGGGCTTTCTTCCCCATAGCCCTTGGCAACCAAATTATCAGCACTTGCTCCAGATTTGATCATGTATGCCACAACAGCTTGCGCACGAGCTTCACTCAAACCTTGGTTGTAAGAAGCGCTGCCACGTGAATCCGTGTGTCCACCAATCTCAACCTTAGCTTTCGGGCACTCTTTCAGACCTGCTGCCAATTTGTTCAACAAACCATTACTCTCGTCTTTGATGACAGCACGGGCTGTATCAAAGAGGATCTTTTCATCCCCAAATATTCCGGCGAAATCTACTTCGCATACAGCTGGTTTGACCTCAACGACAGGTTCTGGTTTTGGCTCAGGTTTTGGTTCAGGTTTTGGTTCTGGCTTTGGCAGCGGATAAGAAATCTGATCCCGGAACTTATAGTTTGCCGGAAGAGATGCAGCGATCTCGCCACGTATCTTATCAGCTTCTGCCTCTGAACTGGTGCGACCTTGAATGAATACATTTTCCCCCGTGATCGAACCACGACTGTTGTCGAGGCGGTCTACGCCCGACACCAAAGCGGCAACAGCATTTCCAAATTCCGCAGGAGCGCCGCCACCAACGCGTTGCTTGTCATCGACTTCTTTTTCAAGAACAGCTTGGGTGGCTGCAACATTAGTGTTGCCCATTCCACGGTTTGGCACGAAACCTGACAGCTCTGCTTTTTCACCACCCTTTACGATAGTCCATGTGAATGGCTTGATCGTTGGAGGAGTGATGTCGCGACGGGTCCATTTTGCACCGGCAACAAGAGGTTTCGCGGCCTGTGCGACAGCCATATCGTGATCGTTGACCGATTTTGAAAAACCAACCACACCCACTGTGTCATCCAAGATGTTCACCTTGCCATTTTTGAATTTGTTCAAAAGCCCAAGACCATTTCTTGTGTTCGACAGAAAGCCCTTTGGTGCCCCGGTTACGATCTCTTGAATATCAACAACATTCATACCCGGGTTCAAAGTTTTAGCACCACGAGCAATCGCCGACTTTGCTTTTTCGTTGGGAACCATGCCCATCACAGTCACTACATTGCCGACCTTTTGAGCTGTCCAAACATAAGCACCATCTACCGCTGGTGGAACGATGTTGGCTTGTGCCAATTTCGTGTCACCGGGCAACGCGCCCTGCACATAGTTGTTTGCAGCCGGATAATCAGGAGATGTTTTCGCAACACCATTCACGGTCAAATTCAGATCTGACAGCGAAACATCGCCGCTGGAGAACCTTGGCAAGACCGCGATTGCGCCTTTTGATGCGCTTTCGAATTCGCCCGGCGCACCAGCTGCAATTTGCATTTTGTCAATAATCGTAGCCGCTGGCAGCTGAGACTTGGTTTCCGCAAGCAAACTATCGCGCGTCGCGCTGTCTGGAACGAAACCGTTCAACGTGACCGTGTTACCCGTGTAGTCTGCGTTCCATGTGTATGGAGACACGGATGGCGGCACGATATTTTCACTTGCCAATGTCATATCTGCGGGTAGTCCACCATCTACTGCAGCTTTAGCGGCAGTGTATTTCGGACTGTCCAATGCGACACCACGAACGGCAAGTGCGCGATCTGACAAGGCAACTGAACCACTGGAGAAACGCGTCAACTGGTTTGAGCTGAAACGGGCAGCATTGACAAAACCTTCAGGTGCGCCGTTTGCAATCTGCATACCGTCAGTCACTTTAGCGTTTGGTAAAGCTTTGTTCACTGCGGACAAAATTGAAGCACGCGCTTCATCATTCGGCACATACCCAGCTAAAGCCACCGCATCGCCGCTATAATCAGCAGTCCACTGGTACGGAGATACAGTTGCAGGAACAATTTCCTCACTCGCCAGTTTCATGTCAGCCGGCAGTGCGGAAGCAACCGCAGCTTTCGCTTGCGTGTATTGCTCACTGTCAAGTGAAACACCCTTAACGGTTAAATCGAGATCAGACAGGCTGGTTGAGCCACTTGAAAAGCGTTTCAATTGCTCAACGCCGAACGATGTTGCACCTGCAAACGATGCAGGAGCACCCGCAGCAATAGCCATTTTATCTTCGATTGAAGCTTCCGGCAAAGCACCTTTAACAGCTTCATTGATCGTGGCTCGTGCACCTGAGTCAGGCACAAAGCCAGACAATACAACCGATTTTCCATCGTAGTCGGCAGACCATGTGTATGGAGAAATGGTCGCAGGAACAATTTGTTTGGTGGCCAAACTCATATTCGCAGGCAAATCAGATGCAACAGCAGCATTGGCAGATTGATAACTCGCAGAATCTTTCGCCACGCCCTTAACCGTCAAATCAAGGTTTGAGAGACCGACCATACCGCTGGAAAATCTCGGCAATTGTTCCAAAGCAAAATCGGTTGCGGAAGAAAATTCGTTTGGAACGCCCGCCGCAATTTGCATCTCGTCAACGATTTCAGCTCCGCTCAGTACATTTCCTGCTTTCGCTACAACAGACTGGCGTGTTTCGCTGTCTGGAATGTAACCTGAAAGAGTGACTTTTTCACCATTATACTCAGCGTTCCAAGTGTACGGAGAGATAGTCGCTGGTTTGATATCACTGTTCGCCAACGCAATTCCAGCTGGTAGCGCTGCGCCTACGGCGCCCAAAGCAGTCGTGTAGTTTGCCGTGGAATCTGCAACACCAGCGACGGATAGATCTAGGTCAGAGAGACCAACATTACCACTGGTAAAGCGTGGGAGTTGTTGCAAGGCAAAGCCCGCTGCATCTGTGAAGCCTTGGGGTTCGCCAGAAGCCAATTTTTGTTCATCAATGATCTCAGCATTTGGCAAAACTGATTTTGCGGATGCAATGATGCTTTCACGCGCTTCTTCTGAAGGCACGAAACCAGCCAATTTTATTTTTTGACCATCATAATCCGCATTCCAAATATAAGGAGATGCTGACGGTGCTGTTATGTCTTTAAGAGCGAGTTTAGCGCCACCCGGCAATTCACCGGATGCCAGAGCTGAGTTGATACCGTTATACGTATCGCGATCTGTTGCAGCACCTTTCAGGCTCAAGTTTTCATTTTCCAATGACATCTCGCCAGTTTCAAGGCCAGCGAGTTGCGTAAATCCGAAGCCCGCCATTGCGGCATATCCTTCAGGAGCTCCGCGTGCCAATTCCATTTTGTCAATGATTTCAACGTTTGGCAGAGCTTCTTTTGCAGAAGCCAGTACAGTTGCACGTGTTGCTTCGTCGGGTGTGAAACCGGTTAGTTCAACTTTATTACCAGTGCGGTTGGCAGACAGTATATATGGACTTTGGGCAGCCATGAGTTGTGTGTTGTTCGCAACAACACGTACGTCATAGACTTCTACAGGATCATCGACCACGAACTCGGCTTCTGCTTGAGATGCTTCACTGGGTGCGAGGCCCACGATTGTGGCATCGCGTCCGTCCATCTCAACTTTAGCCCAAGTTTGACCGCGTTCCGCAAGAACTTGATTGGCTTTTGCGGTCAGATCTTTTTCAATGAAATCCGCTTTCATCCAAAGAGCTAGAGCTGACAAAATGGCGATGGTGAGTATTCCAGGCCAAATCCATTTTTTCCAATGACACATTTATAAAGTCCTCTCATTGCCGCTGAGCAGCAAGCAATATGCAATCAATCTCGCTGAGAAGAGTATCAAGAACAGGAATTTCAGAAATGACGTCTTACCAATCACCAAAGTGATTGAACGTTTCTCCCTCTATTCCCCCAATTGAATGCTCTCCCATTCAAATTTGGCGAATAGTTACCCAAGCGTAAACAAATATCAAGCGATACGACCACTATGGGGGATTCATTCCCCAGACAAATTTGGCGTATTTTTGAACTTTTGGAGGGTCGCGCTGAATTTCAGCGATTAGAAACGCAAAAAGCCCGGCAGTTGCCTGCCGGGCTTTCATTATTCAATCAGATTAACTGATTAGAATGTGCGGTATACGCGTACTGCGTAGGACTCGCCATCTTCACCAAATGCGGCTTCAGGACGAATGCTCAGACCTGGAACCGGGTTCCATTGTGCGCCGACTACGAAGAACTTAGAGTCACCACCAAGATCATTTTCATCAACTTCCGAGTAACCTGCACGAACTGCAAAAGTATCAGTTACGTTATAGTTAGCACCGATACCCCAAGCCCATTCGCCTGCACCTTGAACTTGACGGCTGTTATTGCCATCATCACCGACGTAGAAGCCTTTGATTGTCAAGTTTTCAACTGCTGTGATAGTTGCAGATACTTTCCAAGCGCTAACGCCTTCGTCTGTTGTACCAGCAAGAGCTGAAAGAACTCCGCCTGGTGCGTAAGCTGCGTCGTATTCTTCACCTTCTTCTTCATAAATGTAAGAAGCAGCAACTGACCCCCAAGAACCAGCGTATGAACCACCTACATAATAATCAAAATCAGTTGTAGTAGAACCAGCGCTTTGACCGATAGAATCTTGAATACCTACAGTCGCGGAAAAACCGTTAGCTGCATAGGTGTAATCAAAGAAAATAGCTTGGTCGAAACCGTAGAAGCCATCATACTTTTCAACTGGGAGGCCGTAACCGTGCAATGTTGTTGTGTATGAGTCTGAGTAACCGAGACGGAAACCAGCAAGGCTGATCAATGCACGGTCAACAAGAGCAGCAGTTCCCGCGCCATCATTTGCGGTACCTTGAAGACGGATTTGCGAACGCAAAGTACCGTAATCTGTTTCGTTACGTGCGTCGAAGTTCAAACGAGCACGGTATTGAAATGCGTTTCCGTCTACAGCGCCAGCAGCAGGCGTGCTAAAGCCAGCATTCTGTCCGCCATCTACGTCGTGTGTGTAATCGATACGCACATAACCGTTGATGTTCAGGCAAGTTTCTGTGCCCGGGATGTAGAAAAAGCCGTTGCCGTACATGTCGCAAACGCGAACGTATTCAACGGGCTCTGGGTCTGCAACAACAGCATCAGCAGCGCGAGCGCCAGTGACTGCGATCATCGCAGCAGCAGAACCTAAAAGAAGGGTCTTGAGTTTCATTGGTTGATCTCCAGTAAAGAACCATTTGAGAAAGGAGCATTGCCCCGTTTGCGGTCAGACACGTATGCGCCCTTTCCGTAATTGGAAACTACCGTGTGGGAATTTGAACGCAATGGCATTTGTGGACAATTGTGGTGTGCAAGACTGTTTCACAAATCCGATGTTGCACAAATGACACGATTTCGATCACGAACCGCCCTCTTATCGTTAACAAAGCGTAAAATTGCGTGATGCAATTCTAATTTCCTGTTCAACTGACCACCACAAAAAGAGCTTTAAACCTGCAAAATACAAGTGTTTTGAGCGATTCCCCAAGAATCACCGGAAAACCCGCAAAAATGACGGCCAATGGTACCCATGTCTGGCAATTCAACCTGAACCGTGGTTTTAAAGGCGCAAGTCAAATAAAGCGCAGTTACGCCTTTTCGAGAACGATATAATGAAAACACTCCCAAAATCAGTCCTTATAACCGGTGGCACGGGCTCCTTCGGCAAGACAATGCTGAACAAGCTTCTTGCTGATGGCGTTGAAGAGTTACGGATCTTGAGCCGCGATGAAGAAAAGCATGATGCACTGCGCAATGAACTGCGCGATGGCCGTGTGAAGTACTATATTGGCGATATCAGAGACCGCGACAGTGTTGATCGGGCCATGCGGGGTGTCGATTGCGTTTTCCATGCAGCAGCTCTTAAGCAAGTGCCATCTTGTGAGTTCTTTCCTATGGAAGCCGTGAAAACCAATATTGTCGGTTCTGAAAATATTGTGCGGGCTGCAATTGCCTCAAATGTCCGTTCTCTCGTTTGCCTGTCCACCGACAAAGCCGTGTTTCCAATCAATGCAATGGGCATTTCTAAAGCAATGATGGAAAAAATTGCCCAATCAGCAGCTCGTGAAATTGGAGCTGATGCGACGACAACCATTTCATGCGTGCGCTATGGTAATGTGATGTATTCACGCGGCTCTGCAATTCCACTCTTTATAAGACAATTGAAGTCTGGCAAGCCGATTACGGTGACAGAACCAATGATGACACGGTTTTTGATGCCCTTGCGCGACAGCGTGGCATTGGTGGATTACGCATTTTCAAATGCCAACCAAGGCGATTTGTTCATCAAAAAGGCCGCGGCATCGACAATTGCTGACCTTGTTGAAGCTCTAAAACAATTGTTTCAACGCGAAAATCATCCTGTTGAGGCCATTGGTTGGCGACATGCGGAAAAGCTATTTGAAACTTTGGCGACAGCACAAGAACTCGCGCAGTCAGAAGATTTGGGTGATTATTATCGTATTCGCATGGACAATCGCGACCTCAACTACAAAGCGTACTTCTCTGAAGGCGATGAAACGACAACTCAGTTTGAAGACTACCATTCCCACAATACCGAAAGGTTGGATGTGGAAGGCGTCAAAGAACTTCTGTTGTCACTTCCCGAAGTGAAAGCAGAACTTGAGGACTGGAGCTAAAGTTCGTGTGAGCTGCGCGGGCGGGCGGATTAACCGTAAGCCGCGCCATGTTCTTTGTACCAAGCTACAAAATCTCGAACACCGTCTTCCAGCTTAACTCGGCTTTCAAAGCCAGTGAGTTCTTTTAGCAAGTCGATTGAAGCATGGGTCCTGTGCACATCACCCGGTTGCATAGGCATATAGTTTCGTTTCGCTTCAATCCCCAGCTCCTTCTCAATACGGTCTATAAAGTCCAACAATCGAACTGGTTGCCCTGCCCCGATATTGACGATGCGGTGAGGAGCCACTCGAGACAACGTATCGATTTCTGAGACCTCAACTCCTTCTCGCTCGTCAGGCACAGTTGGTACAACATCTATAAGCAGACGAATGCCTCGCACGATGTCACTCACATGGGTGAAATCCCGTTCCATGTTGCCATTGTTGTAAATGTCGATTGGATCGCCTTTGAGTATGGCGCGGGTGAATTTCGTTAAAGCCAAATCGGGCCTGATCCAAGGACCATAAACCGTAAAGAAACGAAACCCGGTGGTCGGGATATTGTGAAGATGGGCGTAAGAGTGAGTCATCTCCTCACTGGCTTTCTTCGTCGCCGCATAAATAGACATGGGTGAATCGCACCGTTGCATTTCTGTAAATGGCACGTCTTCATTGCCGCCATAGACAGATGAAGAAGATGAGAACAAAAAATGGTTCGGTTTTTTCTGACGGGTTAATTCCATCAAATTAAAGGTGCCTATGATGTTGGAACTCACATAGGAGTGCGGATTGTCCAGCGAATAGCGTACACCAGCTTGTGCCGCCAGATGGATCACCACATCAGGCTCAGATTCTAAATAAGCAGTTGAAAGTGCATCCACATCTTCCAACATGCCTTCAACCGGGTGGAAGTGGTTTGAGGACGCTTGCAGCTCGGCGTGTCGCGCGCGCTTCATCTTCACATCATAATAATCGGTGAAACCATCATATCCAACGACTTTAAAACCATGGGCCAACAGTTCTTGAGCAAGATTAAAACCAATAAACCCGGCCGTGCCGGTGATAAACGCTGTACGCATGAGGAACTTCTTCATTTCAGGAATTGGCCGCAACATAACGTCAAGGACAAACATTGCCAGCGGGAAGTTTTGAAACCTAGATAGCGAAACAGCGTGAACGCGGGTAAATGGCGGAGCGGAAGGGATTCGAACCCTCGAGACGATTCCTCGCCTACGCCCTTAGCAGGGGCGCGCCTTCGACCACTCGGCCACCGCTCCGTTGCCGTGGTTAAGGGAAAAGGCGCGTGCAATCAAGACGCTAATTTCGTTGATTTGCCGTAGCCATGGGAAATGTTAAAATTCCCTATTCTCACAAGGCTTGAATGGGGCTTTTCAGGCGTAGCTGACGACCTCAAATTCAATATTGTCTTGATTGTGAAAATAAAAACGGCGTCCGGGTTCATAGTCGGCATGGGAGTGTGTTTCAAAACCCATCTCTTTGACCTTTCGCTCAGTCCTATCCAAATCATCAACCACGACACCAATATGGTTCAATCCACCCTTGATCTCGTATGATGTGGATGCAGGCGCTGTTGTTTTAAGCGGTGAATATAGAGCAACGTAAGAAGTGTCGTTGCCTACATGGGCAGAGTAACCGCCATTCATAGAATCCCCTTCCCAACGAATTTTCCACCCAAACAGCTCACACAACTGTGCGGCAGTCGCCTTTGTGTCATCTACCGTGAAATTAACATGTTCCAAAATTGCTGCATTCATCTGTTTTATTCCTCGTGTTGAACTTGATATTTGCCTGATTGTAATTTCTCAAGTTAACTTGAGGTCAAGCTTTATTTTGGAAATTATTCATGCGTGCATCCGACCTTCTTTCCATTGGTGAAATTGCACGTCGTACAGGGCTGTCAGTATCGGCAATTCGTTTCTATGAGGAGAAGGGCTTGATTGAAAGTGAGCGCAATCGTGGCGGGCAGAGGCGATTTTTGAGGCGGGACATTCGCAGATTGTCTTTTGTTCTGATAGCGCAGAAATTCGGTTTCACGATTGGTGAAATCAAGAAGCATCTCGACACGCTGCCCAATGGGCGTACCCCCACAAAGGCCGACTGGGCCAAAATGAGCCAGACATTTCGGCAAAAGTTGAACAATCAGATCGATCATCTCACGCGGCTACGAGACAATTTGGACGGATGTATCGGATGTGGTTGCCTGTCGCTTCAAAGTTGTGCGCTTTACAACCCCAACGATGAAGCAAATGAATTGGGCGATGGCCCTCGGGTTTTGCTAGGTGATAATCTGGAACCCAAAACTTGACGAGGCGTTAAATCATTCCACAACAATCGATCCGGTGGCTTGGTTGATGCGCACGTCAACAATCGCTTTGTTTGATTTCACACCGTCCACATAACGCTCAACAGGAATACTCAACAGCAACCCTTTGGCTGCGTCATAACCGGATTTCATATTCCTGATATCAACAAACTGAAAGCCCTGCCATTGTTGCCCATCGGACAATATTTTACACTGCTGGTTGCCCAATTCATCTTCCGGATCTGGGGCCAGAATGACCAAATGCGCTGAACAACAAGCGGGCTCTCCACCCGTATCGACGGTGACAATTCGAATTTTATCGTTGGCGAATGTGCGGGTTGCTTCGTTCCAAGGGTAAGTCACATTCGCGATGCTGGACGGGCCTTCGCAAGTTTCAATTGATGCTTCGGCAAAAGCCTGCTGGCTAGCTGTAATGATACAAAGGCAAAGCACCGACGCGGCGATTGGGTTTTTCATGGTCAACTCCTTTTCATCCCGCCATAGTGCAAGGCAATTGACCACAAGACTGCGATAAAGATCACATTATGACAATTAAAGCCGTGTTGTTCGATAAAGACGGAACACTCATCGATTTCATGGGCACATTTGGACCCGCCACAGCCCGCGTGATTGAAAGATTAGCGAAGGGCGACACTCAATTGATACAGGCACTTGCAGATGTGGCTGAGTTTAACATCAAGACATTGGACGTCCTTCCCACATCGGTTTTGATCGCGGGTAGTTTAGAAGATATTGTTCGCGACTTTGCACCCGTGCTCAACCAACCCTATTCAACCGATCTTCTGGCTCATGTGGATGACTTGTTTGTGAAATATTCAGCTGAAAGCCTGCAACCTTTCCCATTCACCGAGACCGCTCTCGACACATTGTTAGATATGGGCCTCACATTGGGTGTGGCAACAAACGATTCTGAAAATGGAGCGATTTCCCATTTGAACAAATTGCAATTGTCCGACAGGTTTCGCTTTATCGCGGGCTATGACAGCGGCCATGGAGCCAAACCTGAACCGGGCATGGTCACTGCGTTTATCAATGAACTGGGTTTACAGCCTCGCGAAGTGATGATGGTAGGAGATTCCACCCATGATCTCGTTGCAGGAAAAAAGGCGAAAGCTGTGAGTGTTGCTGTCACCAGCGGGGAAGCCGAAGCCGTAGACCTCACCCCTCACGCAGATCATGTTTTGGATGATATCAGCCACCTACCCTCATTGATTTCAAGTTTGAACGAAAGTACCCCATGAAAAACGTAATCCTCACGCTGAATGCCGGATCGTCCTCGGTTAAATTTGCCTTGTTCGATGCGGACGCAAATCTTGCGCTCGAATTCAAAGGTCAAGTGGATGGAATCGGGTCGGACGCGCGTTTGAAAATCAAACGGGCCGACGGCACAGTGGTTGTCGAACGTGATTTGGACGAAGCTTCAACATGCTCTCCCAGCGATGCGCTTAACACGATTTTGTCGGAAGTACACGCGCTTGCACCCGATGCCGAAGTACAAGCTGTCGGCCATCGCATTGTCCATGGCGGCATTCATTTTGAAGGCCCGGTTTTGCTGGATGATGCCTGTGTACAAACGCTTTCAGAACTCACCCCATTTGCTCCACTCCACCAGCCTCACAATTTGGCAGGGGTTGCAGCCGCACAGGCAGCATTTCCAACTGTACCGCAGGTCGGCTGTTTCGACACAGCCTTTCACCGTTCGCACCCTTGGGTAAACGATACATTTGCCTTGCCCCGCGAATTGTATGACAAAGGTGTTCGTCGTTTCGGATTTCACGGCCTGTCCTACGAATATATCAGCATGAAGCTCGACGAGATTGCGCCGCATTATCAAGACGGCAATGTGGTTGTGGCGCATTTGGGCAATGGCGCCAGCATGTGCGCCATTCGCGACGGTCATTCTGTTGGTTCCACAATGGGGTTTTCGGCGCTAGACGGTTTGCCCATGGGTACCCGCTGCGGACAGCTCGACCCCGGCGTTGTGCTTTATCTCATGGATCAAATGAAGATGAGCGCGTCTGAAATCGAGAACATGCTCTACCGCGAAAGTGGCTTGAAGGGCCTATCAGGCATATCAAACGACATGCGCGAATTGCTGACCAGTTCCGACTCGCACGCCGCCCAAGCATTGGACTATTTCGTCGTGCGCATACGCCGTGAAATTGGTGCCATGGCCGCTATTCTAGGCGGATTGGACGCCGTCGTCTTCACAGGCGGCATCGGCGAAAACGCCTTCCAAATCCGCGAACGCATTTGCGACGATATGGACTGGATCGGCATGGAACTGGAAGAAACCCGCAACCGCCAAAACGCGGAGATCATTTCATCAGACAGAAGTCGTGTGAGGCTGTTCGTCTTACCAACGAATGAGGAACTGATGATTGCGCGGCATGTGGTTGGGATGGTGGGTTAAAAGGGCATTACTCAAGAGCTAACTCTACAAACTTTTGAAGGCCCCAATTATTTTTCCAAGCGCATCAGAAACTTCAGGTGCAGACAAGATCGCAGTAGCAGCCGCAATCAATGTTGCTACAACGATTGATATACTGATGCTGTTGGTGATTCTGTTTACTTGCTTGAGATTGTCGCGCGCTGTTTTGAGTTCTTCTTGTGCATATTCAGGAAATTCATCAGGGTGTTCTAAACGGTATTGGTCATAGTCCGATTGCTCATGATTAATATTATACCTTTTCAATATTTCATCATATTTTGCAGCGAATTCGGGCAAATTTGCATTTTTGGGAGAAGAATCCAATTCTCGGCGGAGAGAATTGACCTCTAGAGCGCACCTTTGAAATTGCTCCGCTTTAACTAGACCTGAATTGGATGAACGAATCAAAGATGAAGCCAAAATAAATATAGACAAAGCAACAGTAAGAAGCGCAATCGAGTTTTCAAGGAATTGAGTCATCGAGAAAAAAACGGGTAAAAGTGTGACCACAATAACTGCAACTGAAGCATAAGCAGTGTTTTTAGTAGCTCTTACCTCAGACTCTTCAACTCTTTTGGATGCGTTAAACCTCACGCCTTTGGTGCGTTTCATATCTTTAAGAAGTTTTTCACGCGCGACTTCGTTTTGATCTGTCAAGATGATTTCATATACTAGTGGTATCAATATTTAATATATATAGTTTATACAGAAAATAAATCAATACATCGTCTCCGCCTGACGTTTTGGCAGAGCTTTATCGTAGGTGTTGGCATCAAATTCTGGCATCGTGGACTTCACCAATTGGCCTGCCGTTGGCAGTGATTTGGCATCGGCCCAAGATTCAGGCTCCCACAGTTTGGCGCGCTTTAAAGCGCGGGCGCATTGGAAATACATGGTGTCGATTTTGATGACGACCACGGATGCCGGAAGTTTTCCATTGAATTCAAAGCTTGTAATGAGATTAGGATCAGCGCTCACATGAGCTTGACCATTGATGCGGAGTGCTTCGTTCCAACCGGGAATAAGACACAAAAGCGAAACACGCGGGTCGAGCACAATATTGCGGAGCGTGTCGAGGCGATTGTTGCCGCGCCTGTCTGCAAAGGCAATCGTATTTTCATTCAAAATATGAATGCATCCAGCCCCATCCCCACGGGGTGAGCAATCCGTGCCCTCTTCTCCCACACTTGTCATTGCAAAGAAGGGAGTCGCTTCAATCAACTGGCGGTATTCATCATTGATCACAGCGGTTTCTTTTTCAGTTGTCGCCGGAGACATTTTGGAAATGCCCGGATACAGCGCCTCCAGCTGTTCGATTGTTTCAACGCGGCTCATTGGTCTTCCTCCCAGCGATAACGAAAGTTACAATGGCTTTTGCCTTACATGATCGTTTGTGTGCGGTCCAGTTTGATGTTTGGATTATAGCCCGTGCAGAACGTTCCATCGCGTCCGCATGACAAGATATGCCCTATCTCGGACAGACCCATTTCGCGATACATTTCCGCATACATGCAGCGCGTCACATTGTAATGCACTTGCGTGTCACTTTCTTCGAGCATGTCGACTTCCAGCGCGCCATTGGCTTTCCACTGGGGCAAGAGCGCATGGAAACCGTGCAGATCGTTCTCGCCCGTTTCGGTCTTGGCATAGGCTTGGCCTTGCTCGATTGAGTCTCGCGTGATCGCAGCACTGAGAATTTCCCGCGCCTTATCTTTACCAAGCCGTTCGACCATTTCGGCATAGATCGGTTTGATGATATTCGCCTCGATGCGGCGCTGTTCCAGTATGGGCAGGTCAGTTTTGGCCATATTTCAAGTCCTCAAATGAAAAGGGCCGGTTTGCACCAGCCCCACTCAATTACATGTTCGGATAAACAGGCCCCTCACCACCTTGCGGTGGGACCCAGTTGATATTCTGGTTCGGGTCTTTGATATCGCAGGTTTTGCAGTGCACGCAGTTTTGCGCGTTGATCACGTAGCTTGCTGAAGTATCACCGTCTTTGGCACTATCGCCTTTTGCATCGACCCATTCGTAAACGCCCACCGGACAATAGCGACGGGACATTCCCGCATAGATGAGAAATTCAGATGATTTTTGCAGCTTTGCGTCTTTCAATTGCAAATGCTTTGGCTGATCTTCTGCATGGTTTGTATTCGATAAGAACACCGAAGATGAACGGTCAAACGTCAGCTTGCCATCGGGTTTTGGATAATCGATTGGCTTGTGTTGGGAAGCGGGCTCCGTGGCTTCGTAATCGGCTTTTGCGTGATGCATTGTACCAAAGGGCGACCAACCACCGAACAACGATGTACACCACATATCGACACCGCTCAAAAGGGTGCCAAGAACGGAACCGTATTTTGTAACGATCGGCTTCACGTTGCGCACAGGTTTCAAATCACGGCCCACATCGCTTGCACGCCATGCGGCTTCATAAGTGGCCAATTCGTCGTTTGCACGGCCCGAAGATAATGCGTCAGCCACGTGTTCCGCGGCCAACATGCCAGACAACATGGCGTTGTGACTGCCCTTGATGCGCGGAACGTTGACGAGACCCGCTGAACAACCCAACAATGCACCGCCCGGAAAGGACAGGCGAGGCACAGACTGCCAACCACCCTGCGTGATCGCACGTGCGCCATAGGAAAGACGTTTGCCGCCTTCCAGAAGTGGCGCAATCGACGGGTGCGTTTTGAAACGCTGGAATTCTTCAAACGGTGATAGATATGGATTTTTGTAACCCAGCGCGACCACGTAGCCCACGTAAACCTGATTATCCTCGATGTGATAAACGAATGAACCACCGTCTTGATTGTTTTTCAGTGGCCAGCCAAGCGTGTGAATGACGGTTCCTTCGTCATGTTTGCTTGGGTCAATTTCCCAAAGTTCTTTGAAGCCAAGGCCGTATTTCTGCGGGTCAGAATTTTCACCAAGATCAAACTTGGCAATCAAGTCCTTTGCCAAGGAACCGCGCGCGCCTTCCCCGATCAGCACATATTTTCCGTGGAGTTCCACGCCGCGCTCGAAGTTCGGTCCGGGTGTTCCATCTGCCTGAACGCCCATATCGCCCGTGGCGACGCCAATCACAGCGCCTTCGTCATTGTAGATCACTTCGGAAGCCGCAAAGCCCGGGAAGACTTCAATGCCTAGCGCTTCGGCTTTTTCTGCCATCCAGCGGCACACATTGCCAAGAGAGACGATGTAATTGCCGTGGTTGTTCATCAATTTCGGCATGGCGAAAGTAGGCAGTGGAATACGCCCCCCCTCACCCATGAGGTAGAACTTGTCTTTCTTCACCGGAACCTTGAACGGGTGGTTGTCTTCATCACGCCACTTCGGGAACAGACGATCAACCGCAATGGGATCGACCACAGCGCCGGAAAGAATGTGCGCGCCCACTTCAGCGCCCTTTTCCAGCACAACCACGTTGATATTTTCATCAAGCTGTTTCAGGCGGATTGCGGCAGCGAGGCCAGACGGGCCGCCGCCGACGATCACAACATCAAATTCCATGCTTTCGCGGGGTTCAAGATTCTCGCTCATGGCAAGCTCCTATTGGGTTCTCTCTCAAGGCCGTGAAATTTCAGCCATTTTTTTCATTTGATAGCCTAAAGCGAAGAGGCGATCAATGATGTGCGATTAACCTCGCACACGTTTGAACACACCGCTTCCAGTGGCCAACAGCGTGCCTTCATCATCGAACACTTCACCGTTGGAATAAACCACAGATCCGCCAGCGCGGGATACTTTGCCCACAGCATAAACATGGTCTGATTTGGGTTGCGCTAAATAATTCACCGTCAGTGTTAGTGTTATAACCTTTTGGTCAGCATCGTCTGACAAAGCTCTGCTTGCCGCAAAGCCACAGGCTGAATCCAGCAACATTGTGAAAATACCACCATGCAAAGTTCCATGGCGGTTCGTATGCCTGTCATCCATCGTTAAATGGGTTTCGGTTCTGTCCGCAAACACATGGTTCACATAACTCAACGCGCGCTGAAGTCCTGTTTCATCACCGATGATTTGTTCAGGCTTTTCACCACTCATGCAGCACGGCCCAATTTGATGATTTGTTCCATGTGATGGTCCACGTCACCGAACATGTGATCGATCATGATAATTCGTTTGGCAAAATGGCCAACCGCATATTCCCATGTCATCGCGATACCACCATGCATTTGAATGCTTTCTTCAGCGATCATGCGGCCAGAGCGGCCAATGAGGTTTTTGAGAGCGGAGATATTCCAATCGCGTTCCGGTGTGTTGAGATTTCCAGATGCATTAATGACTGCAGAACGGATTTGCTCACGCTCTGTCATCATGTCGGCCATACGATGTTGCAGCGCTTGGAACTTGCCAATCGGCACACCGAACTGCTTGCGGGTTTTGAGATAATCGAGCGTCATATCGATCGCTATTTCAATTGCGCCCAGCGCTTCGGCGGAAACAGCCAAAGTGCCTCGGGCAATCACGTCATGAATAATAGACAAACCTTGTCCTTCAGCACCAATCAAAGCGTCGGCGGAAACCGCCACATCTTTCAATGCAATTTCAGCAGCACGGTATCCATCAACAGTTGGATAACTGCGCACATGAATACCATCGGAATTTGCAGGCACGAGAAAGAGAGAAATGTGTTCCTCGTTTTGCTCATTGCCTTCGGTAACCGCCGACACGACGAGGTAATTTGCTGTGTCGCCGGAAATCACGACAGCCTTGTTGCCGTTCAGCACATAACCATCACCAGAGGTCTTGGCTGTAGTTTCAACATGGGCCAGGTCGTAACGGCTTGCAGGTTCACTGTGGGCAAATGCCAGCAAAGATTCGCCAGAAATCACGTTTTCTAAAACGGTTTTTTGTGTTTCATTGCCATATGTTAGGGCAGTTCCTGCAAGCAAATTTGCAAGGAATGGTTCAGTAACCAATCCTTTGCCCAGCTCTTCGAACACAACGGCAATGTCGAAACCAGCGCCGCCGAAACCGCCAGCGTCTTCAGAAAACAATGCACCGATCAAACCAAGCCCGGCCATCTGCGACCATGTCTCACGGGAAAAACCATCATCGGATTTCGCAGCTTCGTGGCGCGATTCCATCGGGTATTGCTCGCGTACGAAACGTCCGGCCATATCAGCCAACATACGGCGATCATCTGTGTGATTAAAATCCATTATGCGCCCCTATAAACCCATCATCATTTTGGAAATGATGTTGCGTTGCACTTCGTTTGATCCGCCATAAATGCTTGTTTTGCGGTGGTTGAAATAGTCGACTGCAATCGGATTCGCATAATCCGGCCCAATCGGTTCTTCATTATAACCTGCGTCCAGTGCTTCTGACACAAACGGCATGGCGTATGGGCCAAGGGCTCGGCGTGTGAGGTCGTTGATGCTTTGACGAATTTCCGTGCCTTTGATTTTCAGCATCGATGTTTCCGGTCCGGGAGGCGCACCATCATCTGCTGCTTGGGTGACTCGCAGATTGCTTGTACGCATGGCAGAAAGATCCACTTCGATTTCGGCCAGACGGGACGCAAAGAATGGATCATCCAGTAACGGTTTGCCGTCTTTCATTTGGTCTTTTGCAATATGTTTCAAATGCTCAAGGCCAGACAGTGCAGCGCCCACACCTGCAATGCCGGAACGTTCGTGGACGAGTAAATATTTCGCGTAAGTCCAACCTTTGTTTTCTTCGCCAACAAGGTTCTCCGCAGGCACCCGCACATCTGTGAACCAAACTTCGTTCACTTCGTGCGTTCCCTCCAGCAAGATTATCGGGCGCACTTCAACGCCGGGTGTGTCCATATCCACCAGAATGAAGGATATGCCTTCTTGTTGTTTGCCTTCTTTTGATGTGCGCACAAGACAGAAAATCATGTTGGCGTGCTGGCCTAGTGTCGTCCAAGTTTTCTGACCGTTCAAAATGTAATGGTCGCCATCACGTTCGGCAGACATTTTGAGCGAAGCCAGATCGGAACCCGCGCCCGGTTCGGAATATCCCTGACACCACCAATCGTCGCCATTTGCGATGCGTGGGAGATAATGGCTTTGCTGTTCAGGTGAGCCGAATGCCATCAGTACAGGTGCCAACATATTCAACCCAAATGGCACAAGACGTGGGCCGTTGGCTGCGGTCATTTCTTCATCAAAAATGGTGCGCTCAATCGCGTTCCAACC
Source organism: uncultured Rhizobiaceae group bacterium (assembly GCA_938010435.1). Classification (GTDB taxonomy): domain Bacteria; phylum Pseudomonadota; class Alphaproteobacteria; order Rhizobiales; family Rhizobiaceae; genus Pseudahrensia. The sequence continues at coordinate 19,860 of CALLUS010000002.1, forward strand.
CTTGCCACCGAACTGTTCTGGCCAATGTCCTGTTAAATAGCCGGCTTCATTCAAGATGCTGTGCCATTCTTCCATGTCAGATTTGGTCAGGCGTTTGTGGTCGCGCGTTTTGTCCGCCAAGCGTTGTGGCAATTTCGCGGCCATAAATTCACGGATTTCGGCCTGAAAGGCCTGTTCACTGTCGGTGTAATTCAAATCCATTTCATATCTCCTCTTATCCGCATGCTACATCGCGGATGTGCCGCCATCCAAAGCGACGGCTTGTCCTGTCATGAATGAATTGCGGGGGTCGCAAATCCACAACATAGACCGTGTGATTTCTTCCGGTTCTGCCAAACGGCGCATGGGGACGCCACGCGTCAAAAAGTCTTCGGCTTCCTTAGCGCCATTGCTTCCAGCCAATAGCCCGTCTTCCACCATGGGGGTACGGGCAAAGGCGGGGCAGATCGCATTCACGCGAATGCCGCGACGGGCATATTCCAATGCAGCTGACTTCGTGAGACCCACTACACCAAACTTCGCTGCTGCGTACATGCCAAGGGTTGGTGCGCCACCTAAGCCTGCCAATGATGCTACGTTCAATATGCTAGATGTGCGGTTGTGAGTTTTGAACCCCTCTTCCATCAGCGGAATTTGGTGTTTCATGCCGTAGAAAACGCCCATCAAATCGACTTGAACGGTCATTTCAGCCTGTTTGGAATTCACTTGGGCCGTTTTTGCCGGGTCGTGGCCAATGCCCGCATTGTTGATGGCAATGTCTAAACGGCCAAATGTACTTTGAGCCAGTTCGGCAGTTTCCTTGCAATGAGCTTCGTCCGCCACACTGCCTGCCAAAGTGGCGACTTCCGCGCCTTTGGCTTTCAAGTTTTCGGCGAGTTCATTCAAGCCTGCCGCGTTGTAATCGGACAGCACAAGATTTGTGCCTTGTTCGGCAAAGAGTTCGGAAACAGATCGGCCAAACCCACCAGCTGCGCCAGTGATCAAAACCGTTTGACCGTCGAAGATTTTTTCACTCATCGGCTGTTATCTTCCTTTGATTTCTTGCTTGGCTGCTGCCGCCAACATGGGAATGGCCATACCCATTTGCTTGGCTTTTTCTGGATTGGACGCATTGCCGTCCAATGCGCGTCGGTACACGCCCTGCAAAATTGCGAGGAACCGGAACAGGTTGTAGGCGATGTAAAACGACCAGTTCGGAATTTCGCTGATGCCACGGCGCTCGCAATAGGCTTTCACATATTCTTCTTCGGTAGGCAGACCGATACTGTGACGATCAATTCCGGCCAAACCACGCGAGCCGCCACCATTGGGCAAACGCCAGTTCATACACTGATAAGACAGGTCTCCCATAGGATGACCCAATGTGGATAATTCCCAATCCAGCACTCCAATGACTTCATCACGATCAGGCGCGAAAATCATATTGTCGAGACGGTAGTCGCCGTGAACGATGGTCAATTGCCCATCGTCGTCGGGCATGTTGTTTTCCAACCAAGCGATCACGTCATGGACATCTTCATTGCGCTCAATTTCAGAGGCCCGATATTGTTTGGCCCAACGATCGGTTTGCCGCGCGAAATAGTTTCCCGGCTTACCAAACGTCTCCAAGCCCTGCTTGATCGGATCAACGTCATGGAGAGCCGCAAGTGTTTCGTTCATCGCATCATAGATACGACTGCGCGCCACATTGCCTTCGGCACCTTCGCCCAATTCTTTAATTGTGGGGTTCCAGAAAATGCGTCCTTCCAAAAACTCCATGACAAAAAACATACGGCCAATGGGCGAAGCATCCCCCTCTTCAGACAACACCAACATTTTTGGAACGGGCACATTTGTGTCTTGCAGCGCACTCATAACGCGGAACTCACGGTCAACGGCATGAGCGGATTTTAGCAATTCTCCCGGGGGTTTAGCCCGCAAAACATACGATCCTGATTCAGCTTCAACCTTATAAGTCGGGTTGGATTGACCATCCCCGAACTTACTCAATTTTTGGAAACCGCCGAACCCGCCAACATTCTCCTCCAACCAGGGAATGAGAAGCGCTTCATCCAATGCATTTGCGTCAGCCACCATCAGCCTGCCAAAGCTTTCTGAACCATTTTCATCACATGGTCATTGCCCTGAAGGTGCTCCACGGCGCCGTTCATATCTGTCATGGCATCCCAGTTTTTGGCAATCATTTCTGCAGTGCGATCTTCCTCTTTGAGGTAAACGCCTTCGGCTTCCATCAATTTGGCAACGGTGTATCCGCCAGCGCCAGCCAGTAAAATATTGCGGCTGCCTGCAGCATTAGAAGCAAGATAGATGACGGCTGGTGTTACCCATTTCGGGTCCAACAAGGCCAGTGCATCGGACGGAATAACATCTTCTGTCATGCGTGTTGCGGCGGTTGGCGAGATGCAATTCACATGGATGTTGTTTTTTGCACCCTCAATGTGAAGCGTGTTCATCAGACCCCAAACGCCCGTTTTTGCAGCGCCGTAATTGGCCTGACCAAAATTGCCATAAATGCCAGATGTGGACGTGGTCATGACGATGCGACCGTAATTCTGCGCCTTCATATGGTTCCAAACAGCCATAGAGCAGTTGGCTGAACCATTCAGATGCACATCGACCACGGCATCCCATTCTTCGCCCGTCATTTTGCCAAATGATTTATCGCGCAAAATGCCAGCATTATTCACGAGAACATCAATGTGCCCCCATTCGTCCATAGCTTGCTCCACCATGGCAGCAACTTGCGTTCGATCCGCAACGTTTGCGCCATTGGCGATTGCTTCGCCGCCAGCCTCTGTGATCTCCGCCACAACAGCTTCAGCGGCTTGTGACGATCCACCTGTTCCGTCCCTTGCACCGCCAAAGTCATTGACCATCACGCAAGCCCCTCGCCTTGCAAATTCCAATGCGTGTGCTTTTCCAAGCCCGTTACCAGCGCCCGTCACAATAACGGCCTGGTTTTCAAAATTGATTTCGCTCAAGTGTTCATTCCTTCTTTGAGAACAGTATAGCCCAGCCACTCGGCAGTTAGTGCTGGACGACTTTCCCCCTCAATTTCGATTGTTACACCACGGGTGGTGAGAATGTTGGTCGGTGTTTTTTCATCCACAGCCCGCGTGATGAATTTGGCGCGGACACGTGCTCCTTCCTTCACGGGCGATGTAAACCGCACCTTGTTAAATCCGTAGTTGATGGCCATTTCTGTGCCTTCAATCCCGCTCTCAGTATCATAACTCATGGCCGACAGCATAGAGATCGACAAAAACCCATGGGCAATTGTTCCACCAAAGGGTGTGTTGGTCGCCTTTTCTTGATCCACATGGATAAATTGCCAGTCTTCAGTGACATCAGCAAACGCATCGATGCGGCTTTGGTCGAGCGTGAACCAGCGCGAATAGCGCGGCTCTCCACCGACTTGCGCTTTCAGTTCTTCTAGTGAAATGGTTGGCCGTTCAGTCATCTTGTTTCTTCCTCATCCCATATCCGGAAACAGTTCAGCGTCCCCTGTAGACACAGTGTATCCCCCATCCAATGGCAAAACTGTGCCGGTGACGTAAGACCCGCCATAACCGCACAAGAACAGTGTGGCCGCAGCAATATCTTCAGCGCGACCTATCCGCCCCATGGGGTTCATAGCACCCGTATTGGCGGCACCTTCTTCTGAGGCGGTTGCAAACGCTGTCATTTTGCTGGGAAACGGACCCGGCGCAAATGCATTCACTGTGATGCGACGCTTGGTGAATTCATTGGCCAGAATTTTGGTCAAGTGAATCACCGCTGCTTTGGACACCGAATAGGAATAGGCCCCATCAGCGATCGGAACGATCCCCATAACCGACGCTGTGTTGATCACGCGAGACGGGTCATCATCAGTTGCTGCATTTTCCAACAATGGGGTCAGATCGCGGGTTAATTCGAATATGGACGTGACATTCACGTTCATGATCTTATCCCATGCCTTGCGCGGGAAGGTTTCAAACCCCTCTCCCCAAGTGGCTCCAGCATTGTTAGCCAAAATGTGAAGTTTGTCGGTTCTTGACTGCACTTGCCCGACCAAACCAGCCAAACCCTCTTCCGAAGATAAATCGCCAGCGAACCCCACAGCACTGCCTGCTGCATCCAGAGCGTTCAGCCGAGCTGCAACGGCTTCACAGGCTTCGCCCTTGCGTGACGCGATCATCACGGTTGCCCCCGCACGCACCATAGATTCGGCCATCATACGGCCGATGCCCGTTGCGCCACCCGTTACCAACGCTGTTTTGCCTTCTAATGAAAATAGAGAGTTCAAATATGTCATAGTGACCAATTGCAATTCCGCTTGTGTGTTAATCAGCCTAATCATCGTTTGCGCCGTTGACAACATACTCGGTAGTATGTTCCTCTTTTCTCCAAGAGAACTGTGGGAAACTTGGGTGTAGATGTCAGTTGCTACGGAGAGTTTGGGCTTGGACGAGATGTTTGGAGAGCGTTCCTCCCCAAGCAAATCCAATTCCGACTCACGACGCGACATTCTTGTGACGGCTGCAAATTGTTTCCGCGAAAACGGCTTTTCAGCCACCAGCATTGACGACGTGGCCCATGCTTTGAGAGCCACCAAAGGCAGAATCTACCATCACTTCCGTTCCAAAACGGACCTGTTTTTTGCGGTTTACAGAATGGGTATGGAAATCAACTTCCGGGCAACAGAACCTCACACTAGAGGAGACGCCCCTGCATTGTTGAAACTGGCCAGAATGTCGGTGGCACACTCCATTGCGTTGATGCGAGAACAGAGCTTTCAGCGCGTTTTGGCACAGGGCGTAGCATTGCACCAACAGGGCTCAACAACAGCCGCACAACGCGAAACGTTGAGTGAGTTGATTGATATTCGCAACAGCTACGAAGCGTTGTTCCGGAAAGCAATTGAAGCCGCTGCCCAACAACACAAAATCAAATTGAGCGATCCTTCTATCGCGTCAAAGAGCTTTCTGGCCGTATTGAACAGCACGGTGTTTTGGTATTCGCCTCGCGAAGACAATCCCCATGCTGAACAATTGGCGATTGCACGAGAATTAGTCACCTACGCTTTGCGTGGAATAGGTGCAGATATGCCCGATGAGGCACTAACTTTTATGGAGCAAAGTAACGATGAGTGATGCAGTCATGGACCTTGGAGTTTCGCCACGCGTAGCCGAATTGCGCGACAAAGTCGCTGATATGATCCGCGAGCACGTTTTGCCCGTTGATGAAGAATATCTGGAAGAAGTGGGCAAAGGCGACCGCTGGACACTAACACCACGGATGGTCGAAATTCTCGATGCCCTTAAAACCGAAGCCAAAAAACGTGGCCTCTGGAATTTTTGGTTGACCGATTCTGATCGTGGTTACGGTTTGACCACTGTTGAATACGCCTATTTGGCTGAAGAAATGGGTAAAGCGCATTTGGGCGCAGAAACATTCAACTGTTCGGCCCCAGACACTGGCAATATGGAAGTATTTGAACGTTACGGTACCGAAGAGATGAAGGAAAAATGGTTGAAGCCATTGCTCGAAGGCGAAATTCGGTCAGCTTATGCCATGACCGAACCTGATGTGGCCTCATCTGATGCAACAAACATCAACATGTCTTGCGTCAAAGATGGAGACGAATGGGTTCTTAACGGCGAAAAACACTGGATTTCCGGTGCCGGCGATCCGCGCTGCAAAGTTTACATCGTCATGGTGAGAACCGGCGGCGATGATGTGCCCCGTCATCAACAACACTCCATGATTGTTGTTCCGGCAGACGCAGAAGGCATTGAAATTCTGCGTCCTATGCAAGTGTTCTCCATGGATGATGCGCCCCACGGCCACATGCACATGCGCTTCACCAATGTGCGCGTGCCTGCCGATGCGATCTTGTTGGGTGAAGGTCGCGGCTTTGAAATTGCACAAGGCCGGCTTGGCCCTGGCCGCATTCACCATTGTATGCGCGCTATCGGGCAAGCAGAACTTGCCCTTGAACTGATGTGCAAACGCTCAGTGCAGCGTGAAGCTTTCGGCAAACCTTTGGCCCAACTGGGCGGCAATTTCGACATTATGGCTGACGCCCGTATGAATATCGAACAAGCGCGTTTGCTTTGTTTAAAAGCGGCTTGGATGATGGACCAAGGCGATGCCCGTGCGGCGGCCCCCTACATTTCGCAAATCAAAGTGGTTGCTCCATTGGTCGCATTGCAGGTGACCGATGATGCGATGCAAATGCATGGTGGTGTGGGCATATCCCAAGACACACCTTTGGCCCGCCAATGGATGCATCTGCGCACACTGCGATTTGCCGATGGCCCAGATGCAGTGCACCGCCGCCAAATTGCGCGCAATGAGTTGAAAAAATACACACAACAGAAGATGGGTTAATCCTGATGAAAGCACTGCTTTTAAAAAACGATGGCTTCGCACGCGAAGCTCCTAAAGACATTGTTCTATCGGATATGACGCCGTTCGTGGAATATGGCGATTTGGACGAGCCTGTTCCAACCGATGGACAAGTGAAAATCAAAGTCTCTCTGGCGTCCATCAATCCATCAGACGAGATGTTCATTCAAGGTCTTTACGGCGTTCCCCGCAAAGCTGGAAACGCAGCCGGATTTGAAGGCGTTGGAACAGTTGTTGAATCTGGCGGCGGCGGAATTGCCGACGGCCTGAAAGGATTGCGCGTTGCGTTTGTGGCCGCCAATGCAGCGCCCGGCACTTGGGGTGAGTTTTCAATTGCCGATGCAGCGACTTGCATCCCCTTGATCGATGGTGTGCGCGATGAAGACGGCGCAGCTATGATCGTGAATCCCCTCACCGCTTTGGCCATGTTCGACATCGTGAAAGAAGAAGGTGAAAAATCGTTCATTGTGTCAGCTGGTGCCAGTCAATTGTGCAAACTCATGATTGGTGCTGCAAAAGACGAAGGGTATGCGCCAATCGCAATCGTGCGTCGTGACAGCCAGATTGAACCGTTGAAAGCTTTGGGTGCAGCCCATGTTTTAAACAGCGAAAGCCCGACTTTCATGGAAGATTTTCGTGCACTTTCAAAAACTGAAAAACCACGCGTTTTCCTTGATGCGGTGTCCAATCAAACAAGCGCCCAAATTTTTGACGCCATGCCAAACCGTGGCCATTGGGTGATTTACGGAAAGCTAGATCAAGAGCTGCCAACCATCATGCAGCCCGGTCAAATGATTTTTCAATCGAAACGTATCGAAGGATTCTGGCTGACCCGCTGGATGATGGACAAGCCCATGGGTGAAAAAATTGGTGCAATCCAAACTGTTCAAAAGCGTTTCGCAAGTGGCGATTGGCAAACGGACGTGACAGCAATCATCCCGTTGTCTGAAGCTATGGAAAAAGTTCCAGCCGCATTGGCCGAACTGAATGGCAAGGTTTTCATTAAGCCAGACGCCTAAAATTCACCTGCTATTTACCCTTCGGCGAACTAAACGCCGAAGGGTTCCAATTGTTAATCAGCAAAAAAGGTCTTCACCACAGTATCCCCTCAAGAGACATAAGTTCTCTCAAAAGCTGTCGTGGGGATGGCTTTAAAACAAGTTTCGGGGAAGTCTGATCATGAAAGCATTGGTTGCAAAGACAAGCGGTTTTGCTGAGAAGCACCCTGAAGACATAGCTCTTAAAAGCCTCAAGCCATTTCTTGAAAAAGCTGAAATCGAACACCGTCCTTTGAAAAAAGGCCAAGTACGCATTCAGGTGAAATATGCATCCGTGAATCCATCCGATGGCTTGTTCATGCAAGGAATCTACTACGGCCAGGCTCCTGAGACAGGCTCTCCTGTTGGGTTTGAGGGTGTTGGAATCATCACCGAAGCAGGACCAGGTGTTTTACCAAAACTTCTCAAGGGCCGCCGTGTTGCATTTGCCGTGACTGAAGACGGATCGGGAAGTTGGGCAGAATACGCCATCGCCGATGCTGATACCTGCGTCCCACTTCTGCCAAAAGTCAGCGATGTTGATGGTGCGGCTATGATCGTGAACCCATTAACAGCCTTGGCTATTCGCGACATCATCAAACAATCACCTTCTAAAGCGTTTGTTTACAATGCCGCTGCGAGTCAACTGGGCAAATTTCTTGCGTCCGTCACTAGCGAAGCGGGCCTCATTGGAATTGCGATCGTAAGACGTGACGACCAGATTGAGCCTCTAAAAGAACGCGGCGTGAAATATGTCCTAAATCAAAAAGATGCTGATTTTAAAGAACAGCTAGAGCGCATTGCTACAAAAGAAGATCCAAAGATGTTCTTCGATGCTGTTGGCGGTCAATCTTCCGTTGAAATATTTGAAGGTATGCCGTCTCATTCACGTTGGTTGAATTACGGATTGATGAGCGATGATACGCCAGATTTGAAAGATCCTTCGCATCTCATTTTTCAACGCAAAACGATTGAAGGTTTTTGGCTTAAAGATTGGCTCGATAAAACGCCCCTTTGGAAAAAACTGTTGATTATCAATGAAGCTCAATCCCGTTTTTCCAGCGGTGAATGGAAAACAGATGTTGCCGCGATCATTCCCATGGATGAAGTCTTTAAGCGTCTTCCAAAAGAACTGGCAAAAGCCAATGGAAAGATTTTCATTCAACCGTAAATTGATTAGAAAATATCGCTATTTCAAAGCCGTGTATGCACTTTTGCTACGCGGCTTTTTTGTATTTTGTAGAAGGCTTATCAAAGCGACAGAACTTCTGACAAATTGATTCCGAAAAACCGCCTAAAACCCTTGTAAGATATATAAAAAATTTACTTTTCCCCTTGCGTTGAGCCTGTAGGAAGTTATGCTTTAGATTGGAAATTATCAGTCCACGCAACGTGCGATATTATTGAGCACGGCACACTCTGGGAGGAGATAGGTTGGATTTCATCCAGCTCGTAATAAGTGGCTTGGCAAATGGGTGCGTTTACGGCCTCATAGCGCTTGGTTTTGTACTTATTTACAAGGCGACTGAGGCGGTCAATTTCGCTCAGGGCGACTTCATGATGATCGGTGCATTCGTGTGTCTCGGCTTCACAAACTCAGAATTTTTAGGTCTGAATTTCTGGCTCTCTATCGTGTTGGCGATGGGGGTTATGGCTGTTCTGGGCTACCTATTTGATTGGGGTATTTTGCGCCACATGTCGGGGCAATCACAAACGTCAATCGTGATCCTAACCATTGCTGTGGGCTTCGTTTTGCGCTTCGTCGCAGGCTCAGTTTGGAGCCATGAACCAGTCTCTTTGGAAACACCATTTGCAGGCGAATATGTACGCGCTGGTGGCTTGGTGCTGGGCGTCAACGAGATTTTGATCATCGTTGTAACTGTCCTCTTAACGCTTGGATTGTATTTGTTTTTCTCTCGCACAAAACTTGGCGTGGCCATGCAAGCGGCGTCTCAAAACCAGCTGGCCGCTTACTATATGGGCATTCCCGTCAAGCGTATTCAGAGCATGGTATGGGCATTGTCAGGTATGGTTGCAGCTGTTGCGGGTGTTCTGTTTGCGTCAAAGGGTGCGATTGATCCTTCATCAGGTTTACTGGGCATTAAAGCCTTCGCAGCGGCAGCTATTGGCGGCTTCGGGTCCCTGCCTGGCGCTTTGGTCGGTGGGTTAATTATCGGCCTGATTGAACCACTCTCTGCGCGTTACGCACCGGATGGATTTGCAGGCATTGCACGCATCGCGCCTTATGCAATTCTCATTATCGTGCTGATTTTCCGCCCTGGCGGACTGTTCTCACAAACCCAAAAGAAGAAGGTCTAACGCCATGCGCTTTGTATTCAAGACCTCCTATGATGCCGACATCAAATGGTTCAAACACGGCGCACAGCTGTTCTGGTACATATTGCTGTTGGCTGCCTTGATCGCCTTGCCGTTAATCTTCGTTTGGACAGGCAATCCGTATCTCCTCGGTGAAATCACTGCGGTGTTGATTTTCTCTGTTTCTTGTCTCGGCTTGATGTTGCTGACTGGTCAAACAGGACTGGCCAGCCTCGGCCATGCAGCCTTTATGGCTATGGGGTGTTACGCCAACATTCTTCTATTGCAAGCCGGACTTCCCTGGTTGATTGCCTTCCCCTTGTCTGGCCTTCTCGCCGGCTTTTTTGGCACTATGATTGCCTTTCCGGTTCTGCGACTTCACGGGGTTTATTTGGCGCTTGCGACACTGGCAATGTCCATAATCACTGGCGATGTAATTGATCTAACCGAGCGTTGGACTGGCGGCGTGGGTGGTATGTCGGTGCCAGACATCGACATTTTCGGCTTTGTCATCAACAAATATGCCAATCCTTATGCCTTCTATTACCTCTGCTTGGTCGTGGTAGTTCTGTGTGTTGCGGCCTATCGCAACCTGTTGCGCTCCCCGTCAGGACGCAGTTTTGCAGCCATTCGAGACTCTGAAGTGTCCGCACAAGCAATGGGCGTGAACCTCACGCGCACCAAGGCCACATCGTTCTTCCTGTCCTGCACGGCTGCCGGGCTTGCAGGTGCATTGTTCGGTCATTCTGCGACATTCGTGACCAACGAAACTTTCGACATTGTCATGTCCATCACACTGTTCCTCTCAATTGTGATCGGTGGTCTAGGTTTCATTCACGGTGCGTTTTTGGGGGCTATCATCAGTGGGCTTATTCCGGTTCTTATCGCCAATGGCCGAACTCTTTTGTCAACATCCATGGGCATCAACATAAACATTCCAGGCCTTGAATCAGCCTTATTTGCGGGCATTGTGATTGCATTCGTTCTGTTTGAACCCATGGGTCTTTATGGACGCTGGTTGAAAATACGCACCTATTTCGAACTGTTCCCGTTCTATCGCAAAGATATGTTCCGCAGACAGAAAAGTTATCTGAAGACGGAGCGTGTACAATGAGCGCTCCCCTTCTTGATATCAAAAACGCAACCCAACGTTTCGGCGGCGTTGTCGCTGTAAACGATGTGACCATGCATGTGAACGAAGGAGAAGTGTTCGCGCTTGTGGGGCCGAATGGTGCAGGCAAATCAACCGTGTTCAACTTGTTGTCGCGCTTTTACACGCCCGCAGCAGGCTCTATTCAATTCAACGGACAAGATCTTTTGAAATTGAGTTCTGATGAAGTGCCGTCATTGGGTATTGCGCGCACATTTCAAAATATTGAACTGTTTGAACAAGCCACTGTGCTGCAGAATCTATTGGTAGGCCGTCACCGACACCGCAAGACAAATGTATTGTCTGAGATTTTCTTCACACCGAGCGCCCGCAATCAGGAACGCGAACACCGTCATGCCGTTGAAGAAGTAATAGATTTTCTCGACCTTCAAGCCTATCGCGACAAGATGATTTCCGGCCTACCGTATGGTGTGCGTAAAGTGGTGGAACTGGGCCGTGCGCTGGCCACACAACCGAAACTTCTTTTGTTGGATGAACCTGCTTCCGGTCTTTCTGTTGAAGAAACCCAAGACATGGCGTTTTGGATTGAAGACATTCAAAAACAAATGGGCATCACTGTTTTGATGGTGGAGCACGATATGGGCCTTGTCTCCGCGGTTTCAAACCGCGTCATGGCTCTGGCCGACGGTAAAGAGCTTGCCACGGGGACGCCGGCAGAAGTTCAATCGCACCCTGCTGTTATCGAAGCCTATTTGGGAACGAGTGGCATTCAAAAAGGCGGCAAGACTGACAAGAAGAAAAAATCGAAAGGAGCAGCGGCATGAGCAATGCAGATGTTGTCCTTCGAATAGATAATCTGGAATCTTATTACGGACCTATCCAAGCGATCCGCGGTGTTTCGCTTGAGGTACGCCAAGGTCAAATTGTAACCGTGCTTGGTGCCAATGGTGCGGGCAAAACGACTTTGTTAAAAACCATTTCCGGCGTCATGGACCCTGAAAAAGGAACTGTGAAACTGGAAGGCGTTGAAATCCAAGGCGCTGAACCGGATAAGATCGTCAACCGTGGTTTGGTTCACGTGCCTGAAGGCCGCGAAATCTTTCCGCTTTTGTCTGTTGCCGAAAATATCTCCATGGGTGCTTACACCCGCAACGACAAAGCCGAAATCGAACATGATGTGGAATTGGTTTATTCCTACTTCCCTATTCTCAAAGAACGTATGACACAGGCGGCGGGCACGTTGTCTGGTGGGCAGCAACAAATGTTGGCGATTGGGCGTGGCCTTATGGCACGTCCCCGCATCATGTTGCTGGATGAACCCAGCCTTGGGTTATCCCCTCTGCTGACTGAAGAAATTTTTGATATCATCAGCCGTTTGAACAGTGAACAGAAAGTGACCATGATGTTGGTGGAGCAAAATGCTGCCGTTGCATTGAGTGTCGCGACCTATGGCTATGTGATGGAACTGGGCCGTATCGTGATGGCAGATAATGCTGCAACGCTGGCTGCTTCAAAAGATGTTCAAGAGTTTTACCTCGGCATCACCGAAGAAGAAAATCAGCGCGGCCAAAGACGCTGGAAACAACGCAAGACTTGGCGTTAAACTGAGCACTGAATTGAAATCACAGAAAGGGAGTATCTCGAATGGACGCCATTGTAGACAAGACCCCTGATATGCCGCCACAACGCAAAGTGGCCGGAATGATGATCAACGCAGACCTGAATGAAGGACCGTTCTTCATTGATGGTTTTGACACGCTGCCAAAGCTGTTTGAATCTCGCTGCAAGGAGTTAGGTAATCGCACTGCTCACCGCGAAAAAGACTATGGCATTTGGCTTTCGTTCTCATGGGGAGACTTTTGGACCCATGCGAAACTCATCGGCCTTGGCCTTGTTTCATTAGGCCTCAAACGCGGCGAAGTTGTTTCCATTCTTTCTGAAGACAATAAGGAATGGATTTACACCGATATTGGCGTGCAATGTGTCGGTGGTGTTGGTTCTGGCATTTATACGACGGATTCCGCGAAGCAGTTGGAATATCTGGTCAATGATTCCGACAGTCGTTTTCTGTTCATTGAGAACGACGAACAGCTCGACAAATACCTTGAAGTCAAAGACAAGATGAAAGGCCTGACCAAAGCCATCGTGTTAGACCGTGATGGCCTACATGATTTTAATGATGACAGCGTGATTTTTCTTGATGAACTTTACGCTTACGGTCGCGAGTTCGAGAAATCCAACCCTGATTTTTTCGAAGCTGAAATCGCAAAATCCAAGCCTGATGATACGTGTATCTTGGTGTACACATCCGGCACCACCGGAATGCCTAAAGGCGCCATGATCAGCCACAGCAATATGATGTACTCGTTGAGTTCAGGTTTGGAAAATGCACCCATATATCCAACTGACGAGCAAATTTGCTTCCTGCCCCTGTGCCATATTCTAGAGCGTCTGTTCTCCGGCTTCGGGCCAATTGCCTCTAAAGCGACACTGAACTTTGCTGAAAGCCCGGAAACGGTTTTCGACAATCTGCAAGAAGTGAGTCCACATACGTTTGTTGCCGTGCCGCGTCTTTGGGAAAAGATATATTCCCGTGTCGCAATTCTTGTGGCCGATGCCACACCGACCCAAAAATGGGCGTTCAGCAAAGCTCTCGCGGTGGGCGAGAAAAAAGGCACACTTGAACTGGAAGGCAAGCCTGTGCCCACCAGTACAGCTTTGGCTTACAAGTTTTGGGATATGGTAGTGCTTCGCAACTTACGCCGTATGTTAGGCATGGATCGTTTACGCCGTGGTGGAACAGGCGCTGCCCCAATCTCACCAGAACTGTTGGCTTGGTTCCGCGGTATTGGCGTGCCAGTGCTCGAAGGTTACGGCATGACGGAAAGCGCCGGTGTTATTTCAATCAACAGTTTCACCGAAAACAAAGTCGGGTCCGTTGGAGTCCCAGTTCCCGGTGCTGAAGTGCGCATCGCTGCAGATGGCGAAATTCAATATCGCGCGGGCAATGTCTTCCAAGGCTATTTGAACAAGCCTGAGAAAACTGCTGAGACCATCACAGAAGACGGTTGGCTCAAAACGGGCGATGTGGGTTATATGGACAATCAAGGGTTCCTGTCGATCACAGGTCGCTTGAAAGACATTATCATCACGGCTGGCGGCAAGAACATAACCCCTGCAGAAATCGAGAACCGATTGAAGTTCTCACCTTATATCTCTGATGCGGTGATCATTGGCGACAAGCGCAAATATTTGACCTGTCTCGTGATGATTGATCAGGAAAATGTAGAAAAATTTGCGCAAGACCGCAGAATACCGTTCAATAACTTTGCTTCACTTTGTGCGGCGAAAGAAGTGCAAGAATTGATCCGCGATGTGGTGAACGAAGTGAACAAGGACTTTGCACGTGTTGAACAAATTAAGGACTTCCGTTTGATCGATATTTTACTCACCGCTGAAGACGATGAGCTAACACCCACAATGAAGCTGAAACGCAGCTTTGTGGAAACTAAACACGAGGCGCTTATCGCCGATATGTACTGACGACGAATAAACACTTTTCATATTCCAAGGGAGGAAATACCTATGAAAATTCTTAAGAAACTGGCTTTGGCGACAGCCGTAAGCGCAATGGCCTTGACCAGCGCTATGGCTCAACAGGGTGTGACTGATACAGAAATCCTGATCGGTTCCAACAACGACCTTTCCGGCCCATTCGCTGCTTTTGGCGGCCCGGGCACCCAAGCTGCACAAATTTACTTCGATGAAGTGAATGCTGCTGGCGGTATCCACGGCCGTAAAATCCGCTTCATCGTGGAAGACCATGGCTACCAAATGCCAAAAGCAATCGCTGGCATGAACAAACTTATCAACGGCGACAAAGTGTTTGCGATGTTCCTGTCTCTGGGCACACCCATGAATATTGCTGCAATGAAATTGCAAGACGCGAAAGGCATTCCAAACGTTTCGCCTCTTTCAGCTGCGCGCCAAATGGCAGAGCCGTTCCATCCATTGCATTACGCAGGAACAGCATCTTACTACGCACAAATCAAAGTTGGCGTACCTTATTTGGCAAAGGCCAAGGGCGTATCAAAGATTTGTTCCATGTATCTTCCAACCGATTTTGGTAAAGAAATCCAAGGTGGCTCAGTTGATGCGGCAAAAGAAATGGATGGTCTGGAATATGTGACGGAAACAACTCACAAGCCGGATGATTCTGATTTTGTTGGTTCATTGCAAAAGCTTAAAGGTGCGGGCTGTCAGGTCGTCACTCTTGCACTTGGTGTTCGTCAAGCGATCACGGTTTCTGCAACAGCGAAGAAACTCGGCATCACAGATATGTATTTCATGAATGCATCTGCCGGCTTTCATACCGTGATGGCGAAAGTACCAGGCGGCATTACTGAAGGCCTTTACGCAGCCGCTGGCTGGGCTGACCTTCTGTCACGCATGGACAATCCTGAAGTGCAAAAGTTCTTCAAGGCTTACACAGAAAAATCAGGTGAGAAACTTCCGGGCACTGGTGCTGTTCTTGGCTATTCAGGCGCGAAATCTTTGGTGAAAGCTCTTGAAGCTGCCGGTAAAGACCTGACTGCTGATTCCTTCCAAAAAGGAATGGAAAGCCTGAATTATGAAGATGCTATTTCTGGTAACACTGTCGATTATTCCGCAACAGACCACCAAGGTGCAGATGAAATCATTATTTCAGTGATCGAAGGTGGCAACTGGAAAGAGCTGACACGTATCTCCGAATAAATTCAGAGTATACGTGCTAGCTGATCAGGGGCGCTTTCGAGCGTCCCTTTTTTTAATCGAATTGGGCATTTCAATGGAATTCACGTCTCGTCATTTCAGCTGCAATGGCCAAACCATTCATACCAAAATTGTAGGGCCGGAAGATGCACCCGTTATGCTTATGCTGCACGGATTTCCAGAATATTGGGCCGCTTGGACAAAGGTCGCTGAGAAGCTGACTGATACTTTCCGTCTCGTCTTGCCAGACCAGCGTGGGTTTAACCTGTCTTCCAAGCCAGCGAAACGAGAAGCCTACGAGACCAAACATCTGGTGGCCGATATGCTCTCGCTCACCGGTCAGATTTCTCCCAACGCACCCGTCATTTTGTGCGGCCATGATTGGGGGGCTTCTGTCGCTTACGCATTTGCCATGCGGCACAGTGACCGCGTTTCCAAGCTGATTATTGCAAACGGTGTTCATCCCATGTGTTTTCAAAAATCACTTTTGGCGGGCGGACCACAAACAGACGCAAGTCAATATATGAATGTCCTGCGGGCTGAAGGCAGTGAAGATCAATTGGCACGAGACGATTATCGACCTCTGCTCAATATGTTTGAAAAATTTTCCGCAGCCCCTTGGCTGGATGATGCTTTGAAAGACACCTATCGCGAAGCTTGGTCTCAAAAGGGCGCATTGTCAGCCATGTTGAATTGGTATCGCGGATCACCGATGGTCGTGCCAGACACAGGAACGCCACCGCAGCCCTTCCCCATCACATCAGATATGGAAGCAAAATACCGCATTTCGATGCCGCACCTGCTTTTGTGGGTGCAACAAGATGTGGCTCTGTTGTTTGAAGCGCGAGAAGACTTGCCGAAGTTTTGTAATGATCTTCATGTTGTTGAAACTAAAGACGCAAGCCATTGGATATTACATGAGAAGCCCGAATGGGTGGCGGGTCAAATTCGCAAGTTTTTATCTGAGAAGTAATTTTTATCACACTGCAGACAGACCAAACACGAAGTGTGTCTTATGCCACATTCGAAATTTTCGATCCTTGATACTTAAGCGCAACAGACGGTGCGGGGCGCAGCGTCATTCGCAAACCAGCCCTGCTGATGTCATCAAGGAATGCCCAAATGGAAACTCTCACTCTTCTTCAAATGTGCGGCTTGGCCGGAGTGACCGGGTATATTGGAGGCTTCACGGCCCTTCAGTTCCAAATCTTGCGCGGTGACAGCTGTGCATACAGCTTGCTGAACATTTTCTCGGCAAGCTTGGTGCTGATCAGCCTGACAGAGCATTTCAATCTCGCATCCGCAATCATTCAAGTTAGCTGGATTGTCATTGGCGTTTCCGGCTTGCTGTTCCGCATGGTGCGTAAGCACAAGGATAGCGGTCCGCTCGCCGAATATATCTAGCCAATTCAGGCTAGGCTTTAATACTTGCATCAGCAAAGAATGCCTTTATGATCTCAACCAGAATTTCAGGTTGCTCTACACACGGAATGTGCGCTGCGTTTTTGATCACTTCGTAACGGGATTCCGGAATCATTTTTGCTGTTTCCACCACCAATGAAGGTGGCGTGGAACCATCTTCTTCACCCACAATACAGATAGTTGGCACTTTCGTTTGCGATGCGGCACCGCGCAGATCTGCATCACGAATGGCGATCATTGTGCCAATGAAGCCCTCCACTGGCATACGCAGGAACATGTTCTTTATGCCTTCCAGTGTATCTGCCTGTTCCTTGTGAAAAGCCGGCGTGAACCAACGCTGCATATTGCCATCCACAATGCCGGCCAGCCCGTGTTCACGCACGATCTCAATGCGTTCATTCCACATCTCGTCCGTGCCGATTTTCGCCGCTGTGTCGCACAAGATCATTGCACGCACCAAATCCGGGCGCAGAAAATTCAACCCTTGCGCAATCAAACCACCAACAGACAGACCACAAATAACCGCATTGTCGATGCCCAGATGATCGAGCAATCCAGCCAGATCATTTACGTGATCATCAAGCTTATAAGGCGACTTCCCAACGTCAGACAGACCATGCCCGCGCTTGTCATACATGACGATGGAGCAATCCCCCACCATGCGCACAATCACATCACGCCAAATGCGAAAATCTGTGCCAAGTGAGTTTGAAAACACAATCGTCGGCTTGTCTTCCGGCGCACTGATCACCTGATAGTGCAGCGTGACATCATTGATTTTAGTAAATTGCATGGTCTGGGAGTTCCGTATTGTCGTGACGGGAATTCATGACAGATTTGGAGTGATGAGTGCAAGGCTTCTTAAGTGCGAATTTTTTGAAGTGCAAATAGGTGCTCCGAGCGTCAGCGAGTATGAGCTTGCGACCACAATTTGGACGCCCTAAAAACATTCACGATGTTAGCTCACGAATGGGAGAGATTTTGAACAACACAAATTCAACTGACAGACCCTTGTCAGTTGCGTTAGATTATTGAAAGCCATCAACCAATGATGGAGATATCAATATGACCAAACACACTATGGAAACTGTCACATTCAAACTTGCAGAAGGCATTACAAAAGACGCCTTTCTACAAACAGTTCCAGCATCCACTAAATACATGAAAGGCCGCTCTGGTTTTATCGCCCGCCGATTGTCATGCACCGATGATGGGATGTGGATTGAGCAAATTGAATGGGAAACCATGGAAGATGCAAAAGGCGCTGCTGCAAACCTAGGCACAGCAGAATCTATTCATCCATTTTTGCAGGCGATAGATGGCCCAAGCGCAACGATGCATCACAGCACCATTGAAGTGACACTTAGCTAAATGAGGCGCACCGACCGTCTTTTTGAGATTATTCAAATCGTCAGAGATGGTCGGCTGCACCTTGCACGGGATATTGCGGATAGGCTGGAAGTATCTGTTCGCACAATCTATCGCGATATAGATACCTTGATTGCTTCAGGTATTCCTATCGAGGGCGAACGCGGTGTCGGTTATTTATTGCGAGAGCAGATTTTTCTGCCTCCTTTAACGCTAACACTGGCAGAATTAGAAGCACTACAACTTGGCATGGCAATTGTCGGCAAAGCGGCCGACGAAGAACTTCGCGTCGCATCGCAGTCATTGCTGGCGAAAGTTGGTCAAGTCACTCCCAATAGACCAAATCTCCCAACCGAGTGGAGCTTTGGTGTTTATCCGACAGAGCAAACAATATTGGGTTTCAAACACATGCCAACTATCCGCACTGCAATTAGAACAATGAGCAAACTCAAAGTGCGTTATTTGTCTCTCAAAGGTGACCAGACAGAGCGCATAATCTGGCCGCTTCAAATTGAATATTGGGGACAGGTTTGGACGTTGGCGAGTTGGTGCGAACTGCGGGGTACATTTCGCGCGTTTCGGATCGACCGAATTGTTGAGTGTCATGAAACAAACAACACGTTTCAGCACCGTGAGGGCACAACGCTTGCCGATTATTTTGAGTCATATGAAAGTGATTTAAAGAATGAAAATTGAAGCCGTTCATGCCTTTATTATGGATAATCTAGAGGGTGTTTTACCGCTCAATACATGGGGCGAAACAGCTTATTTTTACAACCCAAATAGGGTTCTAAAACGAGGAACATATTTCGGCACTATCAAAGAAAAAGACGGTGAAAACGACAAAAGTTCACAACTTGACCGCGAGGGTATCTGGCGGCTGAACATGGGTGTTCAAAAAGCAACATTTCTAAAGACATTTAGTTTCACGCCTGCGCGACCAGCAAAAGGATGCATCATTGAAGGCCCGTGGAATTTTACGGAAATAGACCAAATTACACCGCACCCGATCTATGGATGGATGAACTGGATGGCAGTGCTTAACCCAAGCGTCGAAACATTCGAGATATGCAAACCGCTGATCTTAGATGCTCATGCAAGAGCGATGAAAACCTTCAACAAACGCGTGAAAGTTTAGTGTAACTAACGTGCAATTGCCTTTGCCGTTGCGGCTTCCGTTTTATCAAACGCCATGAGTGCTTTGAAGCCTGTCAGATCGTAATCTGGATCTTTGCCATCTGCGAGACGGTAGATTTGCTCGTAATACCAACCGAGTTCACCCCATGCATTTAAGTCACGCAGGAAGCTGATGGGGGATGTGGGGCTGAGCAAGCCGCGACCTATGCGGGTGTTTTCGGACATATCATTGATTTTAGAGATTTCACCATTCAACAGACGTGTGCCCACATCTGTGTCCACACAGAATGGACGGGCCAGACCCACCATGTCGATATTGTCTTCTTCCACAGCGCGGCCCATGGCAGATGCGGTTCTAAAACCACCTGTTACCATGAGCGGAATCTTCAAATGTTCACGAAGATGAGGCACGAAATCCAAGAAATAAGCTTCGCGTTTGCGGGTGCTTTCGCGTTTCTTTTTATCAGCTTTAGGGTCCTTACGATCAAAATCGATCATCCGAGGCTGCTCATAATTGCCGCCTGATAATTCGATCATGTCGACACCAGCATCTTGTAACCAATCGGCCACAATGACGCTATCATCGTCAGAGAAACCGCCCTTTTGAAAGTCGGATGAGTTCAACTTCACTGTTACGGCAAAACCGGGTTTCACGGCATCGCGGGTTCTTCGTACAATTTCCATGAGGAACAGGGCGCGACCTTGAAGATCACCACCCCATTTGTCTGTACGGATATTGGACAACGGTGACAGGAATTGGGACATCAGGTAGCCGTGGGCAGCATGAAACTGCACCCCGTCAAATCCCGTTTGCTCTGCCACAACGGCTGCATTCACATGGGCCGCAATCGTGTTTTCGATCTCATCTTCTGTCATGGGAATGGGTTTGCCAAAACGGCCATTGCCCATTTTCAGACCCACATTAGAAGGGGCGCTTGGGCGTTTGTTGATCATCTTCTGGGTCTGGCGGCCGGGATGGTTGATCTGCATCCAAATATGCGCGCCCTTGGCTTTTGCGGCAGAAGCCATATCGGCCAATCCAGCAAGAGCCTCGTTGCCCTGTGGACCATCAATCGCGATATTGCCACCACGTTCCAAATGCCAGCGGTCCACCAACACATTGCCTGTGATGTGCAGCCCTGCTCCACTTTCACCCCAACGGCGATAAAGTTCCACATGACGTTCATTTGCAATGTTTGTCGGGCCAGCAAGACCTTCGGTCATCGCCGCTTTGCAAATGCGATTTGGAATGACCGCGCCACATGGCAATTTCACACTGTCTGAAAGAATTTCAATGTCGGAACGCATATACAAGCCCGCTGCTGCTCGAAGGTATTAACAAGACGTTAACAGAATATGGCTCATTGGTTGAAAATTGGAAGTAATTGTTGAGAACTGGGTTAATAAAGCGCAGGTGCAACTAAGCGTTTAAAACAGTGGCGACGACTGAATCCGTTTCCAATGTTCTGTGAACAGGACATTTGTCTGCAATTTCCAACAGTTTTGCTTGCAGTTCATCAGGCACACCGCCCTCCACTGAGATCGTTCTCTCAAAACGGTCAATCCGACCGGCGCGCCCTTTGTTCTCGGCAATGCATTCCTCGCAATCTTCCAGATGCACTTTGCCGTGACTCACATCCACTGTGATGCGACCAATCGCGATATTCTTCCGGTCGAAATACATGCGCAAGGTCATGCTTGTGCAAGTGCCCAACGCGATGGACATAAAATCATAGGGAGACGGGCCGGAATCCAAACCGCCATAGCTTTCCGGTTCATCTCCCAACATACGGTGTTTTCCAGATTGCACAATTTGCTGGAATTTCCCTTCCATGGTTTCTGAAACGCGAACCTCGTCAAATGATTGTTCATCGATCTGTTTGTCATTGACAATATACCGTTCAACCCAAGTGGAGATCACATCTGCCGCAAATGCTGCGTCTGCAGGTTGCATCAACAGGTGATCGGCATTGTCCAATGACACAAAGCTTTTAGGATGTTTGGCAGCACCAAAAATCGCCCCTGCGTTCTCGATACCGACAGTTGCATCAATCGGCGAATGCAAAACAAGCAATGCCTTTTTCATATTTGCAACGCCGTCCAACACTTTTGCACCGCGTGCATCTTCAACGAATTGCTTTTCAATCGTGAATTTTCGCCCCCCAAGATCAACCTCGGCCTGACCATCAGATTCTATTTCAGGCAAGCTCGAGCCAAAATTATGCAGCACATGCTCCACATCTGATGGCGCACCGATGGTCACAACCGCTTTCACATCATCTAATTGGGGCGCTGCAGCCAAAACTGCAGCGCCACCCAGAGAATGACCAATCAGAATTTCTGGCGCCGCATGGTTCTGCTTCAAATATTCTGCCGCTAAAATAAGATCTTGAATATTGGACGAAAAATTCGTGGAGGCGAATTCGCCTTTAGACGATCCAAGCCCTGTAAAATCGAACCGCAACAACGCAATGCCTGAACGCGCCAATTGCACTGCAATTTGTTTCACCGCATTCAAATCTTTAGAACAGGTAAAACAATGGGCAAACAACGCATAGGCGCGTATTTGCCCCGCAGGAATGTCCAAACGGGCAGACAGTTTCGCTCCATTGTGACCTTCAAAACTCGTTTTTATGGATGTGGCGTTCACGAAATTAATTCCAATTTCTCTGATTCATTCACCCCGAACCTGCGACATATTTTTCCTACTGACAATTCCTGTCAGCAAGATGCACCAAATTGTGACCTTACCTCTTCCATCTGTTCTGCATTCGTCCCATATATGAATGATGTCAGATTCCAAGAAAACGTCGAGCCCTTCCGGTTTTGAAGAAGCGCCTCAGGCCCAGTTTGAGGGCAAGCCGCTTTCAGGTGATATTTCTGCTTGGGCTGACGAGATTGAAGAAGAATCCCTGAGCGATCGCACCCGCGCGGCCTGGAAAGAAAAAGAAGCCGAGCGCGACGTTGAAAAGAAAGCCAAAGCGAAGAAGGCTAAAGCCGCAGCCAAAAAAGCCTCCGACCCCAAAGTTGGCGAAAAACGCACGGGTGGCGGCACGATTATTGGCGGCTCCAACGATGTAAAAACCCGTGTTGCAGCGGGTCTCAACCCTGTTTCTGGTCTTGATGTTTCTGTTGAAGACGCGTTGGAAATGGCATCTACTTCCGGTGTCACAGCCACTGTTCAAGCCCTGTCCGATCTCATTGAGCATGGCCGCGATGAAATGCAGGGCGACATTTGGGTACCCCACCGCCCGGACCGTCCTGACAAAGACCCTGATCAAAAACCGTTTCAAGTTGTCAGCGAGTTTGAACCCAAAGGCGACCAACCTGTTGCGATCAAAGAGCTTGTTGAAGGTCTTCGTGGAATTGATTGGAATGCAACAGCAGCCGAAGAGGCTGTCGATGCTGATGCATCGCCCACGCGGAGCGAAGCCGACAGCGTGAGCGCAAGCCCAAGCAACGGTGCAAACCGTGGCGAACGCACACAGGTGTTGCTCGGTGTCACGGGATCAGGCAAGACGTTCACCATGGCGAAGGTGATTGAAGAAACCCAACGCCCTGCCCTCATTCTGGCGCCCAACAAAACTCTGGCCGCGCAATTGTATGGGGAAATGAAATCGTTCTTCCCCGAAAATGCGGTGGAATACTTCGTCTCTTACTACGATTACTACCAGCCGGAAGCTTATGTGCCGCGCTCGGACACGTTCATTGAGAAAGAAAGTTCCGTGAACGAGCAAATCGATCGGATGCGCCATGCGGCCACGCGCTCACTGTTGGAGCGGGACGATGTGATCATCGTCGCTTCCGTGTCGTGCATTTACGGTATCGGGTCGGTAGAAACTTACACCGCCATGACGTTCCAAATGAGCATTGGTGATAAACTTGACCAGCGCCAACTCCTCGCGGATCTCGTGGCCCAGCAATACAAACGCCGTGATGCGGATTTCCAGCGTGGTTCGTTCCGTGTGCGCGGTGATACGATTGAGATTTTTCCGGCTCACTTGGAAGATCGTGCTTGGCGCATTTCCCTGTTCGGGGACGAGATTGAAACCATAACGGAATTCGACCCCCTGACGGGCAAGAAAACCGATGCTCTGAAGTCGATCAAAATCTACGCCAACAGCCACTATGTGACCCCGCGCCCGACGCTGAACCAAGCCGTAAAAGAGATCAAAAAAGAACTCACATGGCGGTTGGAAGAACTGACCAACGCTGGACGCCTGTTGGAAGCGCAGCGGTTGGAACAGCGTGTGAAATTCGATATGGAAATGATCGAAGCCACCGGCTCGTGCGCCTCCATTGAAAACTATTCGCGTTATCTCACCGGCCGCAAGCCGGGTGAACCACCACCCACATTGTTTGAATATCTGCCCGACAACGCTCTAGTGTTTGCCGATGAATCCCATGTGACCATTCCGCAAATCGGCGGCATGTATCGCGGTGACTTCCGCCGCAAAGCAACACTGGCCGAATACGGTTTCCGCTTGCCATCCTGCATGGACAACCGTCCGCTGCGCTTTGAGGAATGGGACGCCATGCGCCCGCAAACCATCGCCGTTTCCGCCACACCGGGTGGTTGGGAAATGGAACAGGCTGGCGGCGTGTTTGCAGAACAGATTATTCGCCCCACGGGTCTTATTGATCCGCCCGTGGAAATCCGCCCTGCCACCGCTCAGGTGGATGATGTGGTGGACGAAATCAAACAAGTCTCCGCCAACGGCTATCGCACGCTGGTCACAGTTTTGACCAAGCGCATGGCCGAAGACCTGACGGAATATATGCATGAACAGGGCGTGAAAGTGCGCTACATGCACAGTGATATCGACACGCTGGAACGTATTGAGATCATCCGCGACCTGCGCCTTGGCGCGTTTGATGTGCTGATCGGCATCAACCTGTTGCGCGAAGGTTTGGACATTCCCGAATGCGGTCTTGTGGCGATTTTGGATGCAGACAAGGAAGGCTTCCTGCGTTCTGAAACCAGCCTTGTGCAAACCATTGGCCGCGCCGCGCGGAACGTGGATGGCCGCGTGATCCTTTATGCCGATCGCAAGACCGGATCGATGGAACGGGCCATGGCGGAAACCGACCGCCGCCGCGAGAAGCAAGAAGCTTACAACACCGAACACGGCATCACCCCGCAAAGCATCAAACGCGATATTGGCGATATTCTGGGTTCTGTTTACGAGAGCGACCACGTCACTGTGGATGCAGGGCTTGGCGACAAAAAAGGCGCGTTGGTTGGCAACAACCTCAAGGCACACCTCGCCGCGCTGGAAAAAGACATGCGCGACGCCGCCGCCGATCTGGATTTCGAAAAAGCCGCCAACCTGCGCGACGAAATCAAACGCTTGCAGGAAACCGAACTGCTGGTGGCCGACGACCCACTGGCGCGCAATGTGGGCATCGAGAACACCCAAAAATCCCGTTCTACGAAAGCCAAACGGGGAAAGGCTGGCGGACGGGCGACGGATTCAGCAGATAAAAACAAGTCTTTGTTTGCAAAGCCCGAACTGGACGACATGACTGTGGGCCGCACCGAAAAGCCCGCCATACCAGAAGGTTGGACGGCGCCGAAGAAGCCGACCGACCTTGAGAGCGAAGAGCGACCCGCGACAGCGCACCCGCGTAGCGAAGGCGAAACCGACAGCGCGAGCGCACTCAAAGGTTGGGAACCACCGCGCAAAACATGGATGGACGATAGCCGCAAAGGGTTGAGTACGGATGGCTCGGTGCATGGGGATGCGCCGAAATCGAGTGCAAGAGGCGTGGAAGGGCACAGCCCTGACAGGGACCAAAGAAGACCAGTGGCCCGCAGCACCAGTGGCAAACCGGGCCAACGCGGTGGGTTCAAGGAGAATAAGGGTCGGAATTAGTTAATTACCTGTTGAGATTACAATGAACTCTTGAATAATATTAAATTGTATAGAAACCTCTATTAAACTGCGGCAGAGATTTATTACAATGAAGAGAATTGTTCACTTAACTGATATTCATTATTCAGGCTCTTGGGGAAATCAAGAGCTTGTAATAAAAGAAGCTCTAAATGATATAAAAAATAGATTTTCGACATCAACTCCAGATTTATTTATTATCTCTGGAGATTTGGTTCAAAATCCTGACAGCAAAAACATTTTTGCATCGTTTAGAACCAAAATAATTGAACCATTAAGTACTCATTTTGGATTACCTTTCAATAAATTTGTGATTTGTCCGGGAAATCATGATTTCTCATTCACATATGCAAATTCTAAAAAGAATGATCATGCGGCCATTCAATCCGCAAGAACGCAAAATAATTGTCTGAAGTTCAACGAAGATGAAAACTTGCCATTCACAAATGGGGTGTTCAAAAGATTTTTTGAGCTTGCAGCTTCTCTAAATCAGAAATGGCAAAACCCCTACATTCGTATTCAAGAAGTCACAGACAACATATTGGTAGTTTCAATAAACAGTGCGTTTGCTTGCAGCCTTGAAGGGTCCGAAGAGGACAAAGGCAAGCTGCTGGTTGGTCTCAATGGAATTGAGACAGCTTTCTCAACTATAGACGATAGTAAGTTTGTTGTTGCGCAAATTCACCACCCTATAGATCAACTGATCACTCCAATAAGAGATCGCTTGTCTAGTCTGTTAAATCGATATTGCGACGTGCTCTTTTGTGGTCACATTCATAACGCCCAACCATACTTTCAAATAGGCGGCAGTTCTCAAACCACCATATTGCAAAGCGGCGCACTTTATAGTCATAAAAATTATTTCAAAGGCTATGGAATATTATCATTTGATGAGAACGACCACAGTTCGCAGCGGCTCGAGTATCGAACATTTTGGGATAAAAGAAGTGAGTTTGGACCAGCTGAAGACGTTGCAGAAAGTGGGAAATTGTACTCTCCAACCACGAGTGCTGAACTATTTGAGCGTGTAAGACGATCTGATCCCGAAACGTATGCAATTGTAGCATTGGATGCCGCACGGGAAATGCGTGATTCACTAATACTTTCAAGTTCGGAAAGGCATTATGTAGAGCCCATACTTTTGGAACGAAATAGCCATATCGAAGATGATGAAACCCCGGACGAAAAATCAAAACGAGAGATATTCATCGATGATATTAGTGATTCAAACGCAAGCTTTGTTATAACAAGCGTTGCAGAAGGAGGTGGTTCTACACTACTTCGAGAAGTGGCAGCAAGAGTTTACGAAAGAGCATCAAAAAATGAAACACTGATATCTGCAATTTACTTAGATGCACGAAATTTAAAATTGACCCCTGCTCAGTTTGATAGAGCGTTAAGAGTCGGCATTCCTGATTCGATTAAACAAGAATTCTCTGTTGAAAAAATACTTAACGAATCTTTTGTTACTTTACTCGTCGACAATCTACCTAAGTCTACCGATTTTTTTGACAAATTGATGAAGTTGACTTTGGATCGCTACCCAAACTCTCGTGTTGTTGCTGTGTTAGATGCAGAAGAATTGAGCCCAGATGGACTTGGGATGCGGTTAAATTTCAAAGAGTCTGTTCGACAAATTCATTTGATGCCGCTTGATCGAACTAGAGCAAGAAAGATTATTCAAAATCACGATTTTAGTCGATCTGATATAAATTTGGAAAACTTACTTGATGAAGTTGTTACTAGGTTCAAGGAACTTGGCATACCACTAACGCATGTTTTTTTGAAAATTTACATCTCGGTTATAGATGCTTCTCCTAGATTCAATCCAATCAACACCTCAACTCTTGTCGAGTATTTTGTGGAAGGTGTTTTGGTAAGAATGAAGAGTGAAAATGTATTTCGAGGTGAATTTGATTTCGACAACCAAAGAAGTGCACTGGGAGCGTTGGCCGAATTTATGGTCAGGAATGCATCTGGTGACATAAGTTATGTTGAGGCGGTTTCCACAATCGAGAAGCATTTGTTGGAAATTGGGATATCTACGGACATAGAGAAAATTTTTGCGACTTTTTTGAAATCGAGAATTCTGAAAAGCTTCGATGGCAGGATTTGTTTTTCTTCAAGTGTATTTTTGAACTATTTTATCTCAATAAGAATGCGAGATCGCAAAGAATTTTTTGATCACATTTTTTCACCAGATAGATCATTGAACTATATTAGTGCTATCGAAATATACTGTGGACTCAATCGATCAGATACTCGCGCGCTACAATTTTCCAAGTCAACTTTTGATTCTGTTATCTCTGAAATCATGCCTACTCTTCTCAGTTTTGATTCAAAGTCACAAATTGCGTCTTTGCCAATAAATTCATCTGAATTGGGCAGTGTCATGGAGAAGGAAGCAGAGATGTCCGAAGCTTACCGAACTGATCGTGATAGCGCAGCCAGTAAACTCAGCGAACAAGAAGGTCCTGTGGTCGGCAAACCTGCGGTCGTATCAGAACAGCGAATAACCAATTCCGCATTCAGAGCTGTGTTGGCTGTCCGACTACTGTCAGTAGTTCTAAAAAACCTGGAAAACGTGCCGAGAAATTTAAAAGATCAACCCTTAAAAGAACTTGTGAGGACGTGGGGTTTTTTTGCAAGCATTGCAACTTATGGCTTGGTAATTTTGGCCCAATCAGGAAAATCCATATCCGTTGGTGACCTTGAAATTTCTCTTATTTTGCCGGACAAAATTGACGAGGACTTTATTCGTCGCCTCGCATCACAGATACCCGTCATGGTATCAGATCGAGTCAGAATCGATTTAGGAACTCAAAAACTTTCTGCTTCGTTAGGGGATATTCATTCGTCCGAACTGATCGACTCGTTTATCTGCGAGACTCTGCTTATAGACATTTCAGGTGAAGAAGGGATCGAAGCCACTTATAATTTGGCGGAAAAATTTTCTGACAGTCCCTTTTTATCACGAGTTCTTTATAACCAAACACTTAATAGATACGTAAGAATAGGTAGCGGGTCAAAAAAACACAGCCGCGAAGAAGACCTGCATCGACGACGACTTATTGGCACCCTGCACGCTAACTGCCTTGGCTTGAAAGGAAAAGAAAGGGTGGCAGAAATAAAGCGCAGAACTTCACAATTGGAACTGGAAAATAACAAACGGACTTATAGGGATACCATTGAAAAAAATAAAACAGTTTGAGACCTGTTTGATGTCTCCTAGTTGATCACAATTTGATTGTAAGATTAGGAGAGCCACCTGGATTTTCACTCCACCCGCGCCGCCTTCACCGCAATCTCCACTTTCCAATCCTCGCTCGCCAAGCCGCAGATTAGCATTGTTGATGCACAGGAATGGCCTTCTAGCATTTGGTCTCTCGTTTCGCGGTAGATGGGGCTTGCGCATTTCTGGTTCTTTGGCATCTCCATTCGCTGCCTTTCAAACTGCTTACGCAGTTTTCAAACGCGAATGCCGATACATCTTTGCTTTGAAAAACCAGGAATTGCGCTGTCTGTGACGATGGCCAGCACGTCGATGATGTTTGTTTTGTTCATGCCAGCGGCTTCCAGAATGGCGAAGATGTTGCGCCATGCTTGTTTGTTTTGTTCGGCGGGGTCTTCAGAAAGCTCTCCCGACACCGTGTTGCCCACCTGCCCTGACACATGAAGAATGCGCGTGCCTGCTGGTGTTTCCACAGCTTGGCTGTAGTTGGAAAACGGGGCTGGGGCGTTTTCGGTTTTGATGGGTGTGTTCATGGGTGATCTCGGCGCTCGGTTTTGGGTTGCGCCAAGGTTGGGGGCATTGGAGTTGGGAACGCAAATCCGAGTTAGCTCTCCCGCGCGAGTCACGAGCCTCGCTTCGATGGGGCAGATGCCGATGCGTAGCGCAGGCAGAGGGGGATTTGCGAAAGATAGAAAGCCTGTTCCCCCCCTCTGTCGCCTCTGGCGACATCTCCCCCACGGGTGGGGAGACTTAACAAGCCGCGAGTTCAAGCCTGTCAATTCAAACTCCACTCTCTTCCTCAAAGGGGAGAATTAACAAGCCGACAGATCAAAACCTACTCAAATACAATTCCGCAGCTGGCTTCGCCCACGTCTTCGCAGACCTTCACTTTGTTGATTTCGCTTTCCACATCGTCTTCCCACACCACTTGCACGGCCACCCATTGGGCGGTGTTGAGGGGCATGGATTTGTAGACGCGGCCACCCAGAATATCTTTCTGGCCAATGTTGAAAGGAACAGCCTTGTTGCATTTCACCAATTCCACGTTCTGGTCCAACGCGTCAGAATTGATAGAATAGCGGATTTCTTTCAAACGGCAGTGGAGCGTTTGCAGCAAGGAGAAATAAAGCAATTGTTTGCCGTCGAAATTACGGAACTGCACCCAGCCCTTGGATTTGTTGGCTTCCAGCATGGTTGCATACAATGAACGCGGCGGAATGGTTTGGGCGTGTGCGCCAGTTGCGGTGACAGACAAATTGGCGGCGAGTAAGAATCGTGTGATGGGGCGCATTTCTGAATTCTCCGATTGAGTAATGAATGCTGCACCGAAATCGGAAATAAGCGCAAGCACCACTAATTTAACTCACGAAATTAAGACCTTATTCAAGGTATTACCTTACGTTAGATCGCAACACTTATCGTTCCGGAGTGAACATGACTGACACTGAAAGAAAAGCCTTCTATTACGGCAAACTGTTGGCCGCGATGGCGAAAGCCGATAAGCGCTTGTTGAATATAGAAGACGTGAACGCGACTGCTTTGCTGGAGTGTCTGTGTCCCAATGCTTCTAAAGAAGCTATTACTGCCTATCACGCCGATAAAAACGTGTTCTGGTTGGCTGAAAGCGGTCATTGCTTTGCTGCTTCCCTGATAGATTTACCGACGAATGAAAAGCTCGACATGCTTCGCGCCCTTTGGTCTGTGGCCGCTTGCGATGGCGAAATTCACTACGATGAAGAAGAGTTTATGCTGAAGGTCACACATCAAATGATGGCAACCCCGGAGCAAAACCTAGAAGCACGCAGAGCCGTCGGCTAAGGTTCACTCTGAATTTCAAGACTGTCCAGTAAACACGTTTTCGAAACGTTTTGTTAAGCACACGATTTAGTCGCGTCGATGGGAAGTGACACTGCCCCATTGCAGTTCTATGTTCTTAGTCACATTGTATTTCCACAAGTGATTGGACACAGTTTTGGGCGCACGATCCTACAGTTTTACCCACGCGATCACCCGCATGCCCGGGAATTCCATCGTCGACGGATTGCGGGCTGTGGATACGGGTACACCTTCGCTGGAAACCCTGAAAGCCCATCACAAAGACTATATCAAAGCATTGAAATCCACAGGAGTAGACATTACCGAACTGCCCGCATTGGAACAATTTCCGGACGGGTTGTTTGTGGAAGATTCGGCTCTGTGCTTGCCCGAAGGCGCTGTCATAATGCGCCCTGGCGCGCCATCGCGTTTGGGCGAAGCTGCAGCAATGGCCCCTACTTTACTGCAATTTTATGATGAAGTGGCAATGATAGAAGGTCTTGGGCAAGGTTCCGGCTATATCGAAGGCGGCGACATCCTCGTCACCGAACGGGAAATTCTAGTCGGACAGTCCGCGCGAACGGATTCCGTAGGGGTGAAACAATTGCGGGAAATCGTCTCCAAGTGGGGATATTCTGTGCGGGAAGTCATCACCCCACGCGGCGTGTTGCATTTCAAAACAGATTGTTCCCTGCTGGATGAAGAAACGATTTTGTCCACGCGCAAACTGTCTGCCAGCGGGTGTTTTGAAGGGTACAACATCATACACGTGGCAGAGGGAGAAGAGGCTGCAGCCAATACAATACGGTTCAACGAACTGGTTATTATGCCATCGGGTTTTCCGAAAACTGCAGAAATTTTGGACAAGGCAGGGTATAATATTCGTGAAGTGGGGAATTCTGAATGTGCGAAGTTGGACGGCGGAATGTCTTGTCTGTCCCTTCGGTTGAGCCCGGATGCAAGGAATTGACTTTCACCGACATCGCCTGATTCACGGTGTTCATTAAAGGTACATGTTTGAAAATTCACACTGTGCGTTTCAACACATTCATATTGGGTTCATTTGGCATAGGGTTAGTTCAGGACAGAGTGGCAAGTGACCCGCATTTATCACTCTGAACGAAAAAGGAGAGACCAAATGAAGATTTCAACACTCGCAGCCGCAGCCGTTATTGGAGCTGCATTTACATTCATGGCGCCCAGCGCAGAGGCTATGTCTCGCACTGTAACCGCACCCGTTGACATCACGCAGACTACCGATGTTGAACAAGTACACGGTCGTCATTGCCGCATTCGTCGCGGCCACCGCTCGCGTTGCCGCAGTGCACGCCGCAGCCGTCACCGTCATTCACATCGCCATGGCGGATATCGTCATCGTCACCGTCACTACAGTGGACACCACCGTGGTCACCGCCGTTATCGTAGTGGACGTCCGCGCGTAGGTATCTACTTAGGTTTCTAGAACAAACTGCTCAAGAACCATTGAGTAAAGGGCGGCCCTGTATTTCAGGTCCGCCTTTTTTAATTCTATCAAAAATAAAATACCATAAGATTTTGATCAGGCTGCCAAAGCTGTAAATTCAGGTTTGGCTTTTTCTGCAGGGTGAATCCCGACCTGGCAGTGAGGGCATGTGGTTGTACGCAACACGGTATTCTTCGCATGTTCATCCACATAAGCCGCATCGAGCACATGTCGTAGATGATAGCTCAACTCGCGATGATGATCCGCACAAACCGAGTCTGAACACGAGCTTGCCGACGATGATACCGCTGGCCTGTTGCCCGCAACAGCTATACCCGAGGGTAATGCGACAGTAGCGAAACCTGCTGCAGAACCTGCAAGCAAAGAACGGCGCGTGAATTTTAATGAGGTGGAATGAGACATATTGGTCTCCTTTACAGTTTCTGCATCCATGCCAATGCCACAGCGGAACCGATCGTGATGCTGTTTAGAAATGGGTTTGAACGATCAATAGTTCAAGAAAATTCATCAACAGACCAACCTTGCGCGATAGCCAGACACGCGGTATTCTTACGTATACGTCAATACTGACATGCGGCCGGGGCGATTTATCCGTTCGCAACGACACTCCTGATTGCAATCAGGTCAATGGAGGAATGAGCATGAAAAACGGATTGAAGATGGCTGTCGCCACCGCATTACTGAGCACGAGTATGGTTGGAATAAGCTTTGCTGCAGAGCCTATTGTTGGCACGTGGAAGCGGGACAATGGAACACTGATTAAATATTCGGGAAAAGGCAGCACTTTTTGCGGCAAAGTTTTAAATGGCAAATACAAAGGCAAGTCTATTGGTTGTATGTCCGGCAAAGGTGGCAAATATCGCGGCAAGGTAATCGTTTTGGACGAAAACAAAACATATAAAGGCAAAGCTTCAGTGTCAGGAAAAACATTGAAACTGGCCGGTTGCGTTGCCGGTGGTTTGATTTGCAAAAGCGCAAACCTCAAACGCCAATAGATAGATTTAGATAATTGAAGATTTTGAATGCGGGGCCAAAAGCCCCGCGTTTTTTATTTCCCGTTTCGCTTATCTCCATCCATCAGCGCGAAAGTTAACTCTTTCTCAGTCGGCTTTATGAACGCCAGATGAACAGACCTTCCAGCATTGGTTCACATTCAATGTGGCAATGTTGTTGAAATTGAAAGGGGTTCTCTATGTTGTTTCGTCGATTTGGAATTGTAACGCTCTCGCTGATGTTGACGGGTATATTACTGGCGCAAGCCGTAGAGACGCATCACCGCAGCGATGACAGCATTTCTCTTGAAAGCAGATTGAAGCAATGGGAGCGCTTTGAAGAAGATCGTACTTGCAAACAAAAACCTGAACTTGAACCGTGCTTGAAAGCTTCTACTGCCTTGCATGCAGCCTAAATTCAATAATTAAGAATGGGATTGTGCGCCACAATCAATCGCTATAAAGAGGTGCATGACAAAACATATTATTCCTGATGCGCCCGAAGAATTTGATATTCTTTGTCCGAAAGCGCCCGACCCTCAACAATTTACCAATGCCAAAGACGCTGTAGCTGCGCTTTGTTCTTTATATGAACTGGGCACCCAATATTTACGCGAACGCTTTGCCGATGCTTTAAGTGGCAAAGTTGTAAAGGGAAAATATAGAGCATTTTATCCCGAAATTCGTTTCTCAACACGTTCGCACACACGGGTGGATTCCCGTTTGGCATTTGGATACGTGGCGGGACCTGGAGATTATTCCGCGACGGTTACACGACCTGATCTATTTGCTCATTACCTCGAAACACAAATTTCTCTGATTTTGAACAATCACAATGTGTCCGTGACGATAGCAATGTCCGAGACACCTATCCCGCTGCATTTCGCCTTTCTCGAAGGCACCCATGTGGAAGGTTCCATTGAAGATAAAATTGATCGCCCCATGCGCGATGTTTTCGATGTTCCTGATTTAGCGTCCACCGACGATAAAATCGTGAATTCAAAAATGGAATTCGGTCAAGATGAACGCATTCCACTCGCTCCGTTCACAGCCCAACGTACCGACTATTCATTGCACAGGCTGGCACACTATACCGCTACATCACCAGCGCATTTTCAGAACTATGTTCTGTTCACCAACTATCAATTTTACATCGATGAGTTTGTGGAGTTCGCCAAAAAAGCCGTAGCAGATCCAGAGTCTGGCTACACCGAATTTGTTGAGCCTGGAAACCGCATCACCAAAGGAATGACAGAACCAACAGAGCCAGTACTTCCGCGGTTACCGCAAATGCCTGCTTATCATCTTAAACGTGAAGGCCAAAGTGGCATTACAATGGTGAATATCGGTGTTGGTCCTTCCAACGCGAAAACAATCACCGATCATGTGGCCGTTTTGCGTCCGCATACATGGCTCATGTTGGGGCACTGCGCGGGACTGCGCAACAGCCAAAGATTGGGCGATTATGTATTGGCCCATGCCTATGTTCGTGAAGACCATGTATTGGATGACGACCTGCCGGTCTGGATTCCGGTGCCTGCTCTTGCAGAGGTGCAAGTTGCGCTTGAAGAAGCTGTTGCGAATGTTACCGGATATGACGGATACGACCTAAAACAGGTTATGCGGACAGGTACTGTAGCCACCATCGACAACAGAAATTGGGAACTCCGCGATCAAACGGGACCAGTTCAAAGACTGTCCCAAAGTCGGGCCATTGGGTTGGATATGGAATCTGCCACGATTGCGGCCAATGGATTTCGCTTTAGGGTACCTTATGGCACGCTGCTCTGCGTTTCCGACAAACCTCTGCATGGAGAATTGAAATTGCCCGGTATGGCAACAGAGTTCTACAACACGCAGGTGCGTCAACATTTGGCAATTGGCATTGCCGCACTAGAATCTCTGCGGGATATGCCTTCTGAACAATTGCACAGCCGGAAACTGCGTTCGTTCTTTGAAACCGCATTTCAATAATGAAACGATTCATCGGCGGGATAAGTGCGTTTTGCGCACTGATATTGATCGTTTTGCTGGGGCTTGGGTTTGCACAGTCGTTGCACCCTGCTTTTGATAGTTTTTCGCATTTTCGTTTGATATTTGCCGGCTTTTTGTGTCTTGCAGCCCCTCTTCTATGGTTCATAGGCCGCAAACCAATCGCTATTGCTGCAATCGTGACGATTGCAATTGCTGCGATTGCGACGTTACCTTATTTGCCCGGATTGCAACGTGGCTTTGCCATTCCGCACATAGTCAAAGACTGGAACCACATTTCAATTACCCAGTTGAATATGCGTTTCAACAACGAAGACACCGGCCGAATTGCTGCAACGCTTAAAAAATTCCCGTCCGATGTTTTATTGCTGCAAGAATTGACCAAAACCACATCACCCATTCTCAAAGCGTTTTCTCAAAGTCACCCTCACCAATTGGAATGCTATTCTTCTGGCGTTGGAAGTGTTGCTATTCTCTCAAAATTCCCGATCGTCGAAAACAATCAAAAAAGCTGCATTCGTTTCGAAGGTTTCGCCAGCACCACGCTGCAGGTGAACGATAAGTTGATAAATGTTGCCAGCTTTCATTCCCGTTGGCCTTGGCCTGTGGGCCAAAACACCCAGCTCAACAGACTCTCGTTCGCGTTCAGAAAGTTGAACACCGACTTTTCCATTCTCGCTGGCGACTTTAATGCAGCGCCATGGAGCCATGCCGTGAAAAGAGTTTCGGAAATGACCGGGTTGAAAATGACCTCCGGCTTGAAATTCACTTGGGCACCAAGGCTGCGCAACGCAAGAATGATTTCTAAACATTTTCCCGATGTTCCCAATTCAATTGGAAATCTGGAATTGCCCCAATGGATAATCAATTTTCAAAACAGCTTTGGACCTATTTTACCCATCGACCATGTTTTGCACTCGAAGATGTTATCGCCTCTTTCTCGAAACGTGTTGCCCGATGTAGGATCTGATCATTATCCCGTTCGCACGGAATTTGTTTGGAAGTGAACCAGCGTGGTTTTGTCCACAAATACCAAACAAGAACTTTAAACCCGCACACCAAAAGTCTAACTTGACCTGCAACCAAGGAGACTGAAATCGAACAACACCACAATATTGATGAACTTTTACGTTGGTACAACGAAGCCGGCGTCGATATTGCTTTGTCCGATGAACCCGTTGATCGGTTTTTAGAAACCGCTGAACAAGTGTCAAAGCGCAAGGCTCCTGCTGCTGTCCAACACAGCGCCTCAAGTGCAACTCCACAATCAGCAAAACCACATCGAACTCAAAATCCCGTTGCCTCTCCACCTGTCCAACATACAACACCAACTGTTCCCAATGAGGGCGCGGTTGTAACGGCACAAGACGTGGCGGGATCAACTTCTACATTAAGCGAACTCAAAGCCCGTCTGGAAGCATTTGAAGCCTGCAATCTCAAATTCACAGCTCGTACAACCGTGTTCGCCGATGGTGATCCCACGTCCGGCATCATGTTCATTGGTGGCGCGCCGGACCGCGATGAAGATGAACAGGGGATTCCATTCGTTGGCAATCGCGGGCAATTGTTCGATAAAATGCTTGGTGCTATCGGGTTGAATCGCAATACGGTTTACCTGACCAGCGCGTTGCCATGGCGGCCGCCGGGCAATCGTGCGCCCTCACCTGCTGAGATGGATATTTGTCGACCGCTGATCCGCAGACATATTGAACATGCCGCCCCCAAAGTCCTTGTATTGGTAGGGTCACTGCCCGCCAAAATGTTGTTAGGTAATGGCGGTTCTGTAATGAGCCTTCGGGGCAAATGGACCGAACTTGATATTGGGGAGCGAGGTATTCCCACCTTATCCATGCTCAACCCTGCATATTTGTTACAAAACCCGGAACACAAACGACTGGCATGGAATGACTTATTGATTTTGAAACAGCACATGACTGCTCTGAAATAAGACACATTCGGTCGTTTATTTATATATTCAGATTGTTATTCCTAGTGTAATGAGAATTTCTGTTCATATTCAAAATGAGCAATTTGCAGCGTGCGGCACGAAGCGACATACGGCCGTCTAACGATATGGAACAAGCGCATGGCGCGGCAAATCCTAGCAATTATGGCTCTGTTGAGCGGCATGGTTTTCCTCATGCTGGGCGGTGGCTTACAGGGTATTGTGATCCCTGTACGCGGTCAAATTGAAGGTTTTAGTGCGTTTCAACTCGGTTGGATTGGTACAGGTTGGGCTGTCGGGTTTACCGTTGGCTGCATCATTGTTCCAAGACTTGTGCGCCGCGCAGGTCACGTTAGAACATTCAGCACGCTGACAGCATTGCTTTCCGTTTCAGTTTTATTGAACGGCCTTTGGGTGGAAGCCAGTTTTTGGATATTGCTGCGGGCACTCTCCGGCTTTTGTTTCGCCGGTTGTTATATGGTGGCCGAAAGCTGGTTGAACGAACGTGTAACCAACGAGCAGCGCGGTTCCCTGTTTTCTATCTACGCGATTACAACCATGGTCGCGATGGCAGGCGGCCAATACCTTCTGGTCGTCGCCGAAATTCGTCAAGATACGTTGTTCATGATCGGCGCGATCCTTTACGCGTTGGCGGTAGTGCCAACGGCCGTGTCCAAAGCACAGTCACCAGCGCCGTTGACCAATGTTAATCTCGATGTGCCCGGACTTTTCAAGAACTCACCCGCTGCTGCCGTAGGAGCATTTTTATCAGGTATAATTTCGTCCGCATGGGTCAATTTCGGCCCCGTGTTTGGTCAAGCTGTTGGTCTCACCAGCGCCATGATTGCAACCCTTTTGGGCGCTGCGATGTTGGGCAGTATTTTGTTTCAATATCCATTGGGCAAACTCTCCGACATGATTGACCGTCGTTTTGTCATGGCTATTGCAGGCTGTATCGGTATTGCAGCTGGCACGATGATGAGCTTGCTTTCCAATGTAGGGAATTATGACGTCTTCTTTTTCATAGCTGTCGTAGGCTATGGCGGGGTTATCTTCTCAATTTATTCCCTCGCCGTTGCCCACGCTAACGATTATGCGGAAGATAATGATTTCGTCAAAATTTCCAGCGGTCTGCTTATTTTATATGGTTTTGGAACCATGGTCGGGCCATTGATGACTGCGCAATTGATGGATGTATTGGGACCATCCGGTGTTTTCACAACCACCACAATCGCCCACGCTGCTTTTGCCGGATACGCAATTTGGCGTTCATTCCGCCGCGAACGTGCCAGCGAAGAAGAACGCACAGACTTCCAAACCGTTGGTTTGGCCCGCACAACCACACCGGAATCCTACACGCTTGATCCGCGGTCTATGTCGGAAACTTATCTGATTGAAGAGGAAGACGATCTTCCTCCCATGCTGCCACCCATCAAGATGGATGATTTGTGATCTCCGTTATTTGCGCGCGGCCATAAATTTTTGAACAGATTGGGTAGACCAATCTTTCAAATGGCTGGAAGCATTGCGAAAACTTGTCACAGCCTCAGCCGTCAAAGCATCGCGTATTGAAAGATCATCCAGCGCAGCAACGGTTGCAACTGCGGCAGCTTCCAAGACGTCGCTAGGATAGTCGCGCAGTTGAACACCTTTTTCCTCAACCAAGGTCTTTAAGCGCGCTGCATTTTGCCATTCGGATTCACCCAACGCCAAAATATTCTCGGCTGCACATGCATTCTCGACAATAGCGCGCAAATCATCTGGTAATGCGTTCAGTGCTTCTAACGAAATGAGAGCTTCACCTGTGCCATTTGGTTCATGAAAACCGGGCGCATAGTAATATTTCGCGGCTTTATAAAACCCCATCGCAAAGTCGCTGGACGGGCCCAAAAATTCTGCGGCATCGATCACGCCTGTTTGGAGTGAAGATAGAATTTCTCCCGGCGGTAAGGTAATTGGCGCAGCACCCAAACGGCGTATCACTTCGCCACCCAAGCCAGGCATGCGAATTTTCAAACCTTTGAGATCGGCAAGCGAATTGATTTCATTCTTATACCAACCACCCATTTGAAAACCGGTATTGCCCGCCATGAAAGGTCTGATACCAAAAGGCGCGTAGAGCTTGTCCCAAATTTCTTGGCCGCCACCATGATTGATCCATGTGATGTGTTCAATCGGTGTCAGTCCAAACGGACCAGCCGTGAACAGCGGAGCTGCAGGTACTTTGCCACCCCAGAACAGTGATGCTGTATGGGCCATTTGTGCAGCGCCGGTGGAGACCGCTGAAAACACTTCCAAAGCCGGCACAATTTCACCTGCTGAATAGAGTTTTACAGTAAGCCGTCCACCTGACATGGTGGTAATCGCATCTGCCAATCTTTGCGCTGTGATGCCCGGCCCCGGCAGGTTTTTTGGCCACGATGTGACCATACGCCATTCGATACGGTTTTGCGAAAGCGCAGGCGTGGCCAATGTAGCGGCAACCGGAGCGGTGGCAATTAGTCTCAGTGCTTTGCGGCGGGATGTCTTCGTCATGAATTTTGTTTCCAAAGGGAATGAAAATGATGCACTGGCCCAGCGCCTTTGCCGACAGCAAGTTCGTCTGCATGTTGGATTGCACCAGTCAGCCATTGTTTTGATGTTTCAACAGCATCAAAAAGCCCGTCATCATGGGCCAGACGTGCCGTGATAGCTGACGACAAAGAACAGCCCGTGCCGTGGGTGTTTTTCGTATCAATGAACGGTGCTGAATACCAACGGGCCTCTCCATCGCTGACCAAAACATCAGCAGCGTCTCTTCCCGTTGAGTGCCCCCCTTTGACCAATACGGAATTGGCCCCCATGGCTTGAAGAGCAATTGCTTGTTGTTCCATGGCTTCGTTTGTAGCCGCCATATTTTTGTTCAACAGGCAAGCGGCTTCGTGCAAATTTGGAGTGATCAAAGTTGCCAATGGAAACAGATGTTCCACAAGCGAAGACACCGCATCTGCAGCCAACAGCGGGTCGCCGCTTTCAGCAACCATTACAGGGTCCAGAACAATCTGATCCACATTGTATTTGCGCAAACCCGCAGCAACAGTTTCAATAATTGCAGGTTGCAACAGCATTCCTATCTTCACCACTTTCACATCAAGATCAGAAAACACAGCGTCCATTTGAGCGGCGATAAAATCGGTTGGTACATCGTGAATAGCCGTCACACCTAGAGTGTTTTGGGCTGTGAGCGCCGTTAGTACGCTTGCGCCATAAGTTCCCAATGCAGAGAATGTCTTTAGGTCCGCTTGTATGCCAGCGCCCCCGCCGGAATCTGAACCAGCGATTGTGAGTGTAATCGGGATCATTTCAAATGCTCCTGCACAATCGATTTCAGACGTCGGGTCGCGGCAGTCACATCATCCACCATGAAAATTGCTGATATGATGGCCGCACCATCTGCACCCGCAATGAGTACATCGGCCAAATTGCTTTCATCAATTCCAGCAATTGCACCAACGGGCAGTTCGGCATTCTTATCTTTAAAAACACCATGAATTTTCTGCCATCCTTCAATACCGATATTGCTCGGATTGACTTTCGACAATGTGGAATAGACGCCACCGGCGCATGCATAATCCAACAACTCCAATGGTGCTTCACGGGCTTGTTGTTCGCTCTTGATTGTCAGGCCCACAATCACATTTTTGCCCATCAGCTTTCGCACATCAGCGGGGTGCATATCAGACTGCCC
Organism: uncultured Rhizobiaceae group bacterium; assembly: GCA_938010435.1. Taxonomy (GTDB): domain Bacteria; phylum Pseudomonadota; class Alphaproteobacteria; order Rhizobiales; family Rhizobiaceae; genus Pseudahrensia. Next base: position 60,476 of record CALLUS010000002.1, read on the forward strand.
CACATGGACACCATCAGCGTCAGCGGCCATTGCCACATCAACACGATCGTTGATCAAGAGTGGAATGCTGAAAGGTACAAGTGCAGATTTTATGGCTCTCGCATTCTCAACGAGTTGTCGCGTGTCCGAACTCTTGTCACGATACTGAACAAGTGTGACGCCGCCTTCCGCAGCGCTCTGCGCCATTTCAATCAGATTTCTGCCTTGTGTTCGTGCAGGATCAAGAATTGCGTAAAGTGAAATGTCGCACGGGTTCATCGGAATTTTGCTCTCTGTTTGATGTCATCGTCGCCGAGATTATGAAGCGCATCCAAAAATACAGGGGCGAAACTACCGGGACCGTTGGTGTTTTTTCCAGCAACCTCCCCTGCTAAACCAAACATGACGAGTGCCGAAGTGATGGCCAGTGCCTCATTGTGTTCAGTCGCCATGAACCCAACCATCAAAGCCGTGAGCGCGCATCCCATGGCGGTAACTCGGTCCATAAATGGATGACCATTGGACACAGTGAGACGGCAGTTTGATGCCCAAATTTGATCTTCTTCTCCGGTCACCGCAATTGAGGTTAAATTGTACTCTTTCAACTTGCTCAAATCAGCCGGATCAAAGTTACCGTCAAAAAGAACCGTTCCTTCCCCCGCATTGCAGCGCACCAGCGACGGTTGTTGACCCAGCAGAAACTTCGCGAGTTCTAAACGGCTTGGTGATGCCTGAACGAAAACCGGGTCCAGCGCCCATGGCTTGTTCAACTGTTTGGCATGTTTTGCCGCAATATGAACCGACTTCATGCGTTCAAAATCGAGCGTTCCAAGATTGATCAGTAGGGCATCTGCCATATCAACAAATGAAGCAACTTCAGCAACTGCGACCGTCATGGATGGTGTGGCACCGGCTGCCAGCAAAACATTGGCAGTAAAATTTTGAGCCACAATATTCGTGATGCAATGAACATGCGGCTTTGAAGCACGAAAGTGCGAAACACATTCGGCAATCTCTTCAACTGTTATATCGGGTTGATTTGTCGTCATCCCATTCCCTCCGCCGGTACCATCCGGATCAGGTTCAAAGAGTTGAATGCAAACACATCCTCTCAGCCGATATGGCACCTCTATGAGAATTTCTTTTGTTTAGGCGCTTGCCTCTGTTTAGGCAAGCCCGTTCATTCATTCGCGCTATGCGGCCTTAACATTCGCTTTTTGAATCGCATTCCACATGGCCACTGGCGTCACCGGCATGTCGATATGTTCGATACCGTATTCACGATGTAATGCGTTGACTACGGCGTTCATAACAGCTGGACCTGCACCAATGGTTCCGGCTTCACCCGCGCCTTTGATACCGAGCGCATTGGTTGTCGAAGGCACATTACGTGTTTCAAAATGAAAGTCAGGAATGTCGTGGGCACGCGGCATCCGATAATCCATGAAACTTGCCGTGACCAATTGGCCGTCATCGTCATAAACAGTCTCTTCCATGATGCATTGGCCGATGGCCTGAACGACGCCACCATGCACCTGCCCAGCCAGCATGACCGGATTCACCGTCACTCCGAAATCATCAACCATTGTGTAACTCACTACTTCGGTCACACCTGTTTCAGGATCGATTTCCACTTCGCAAATATGGGTTCCATTTGGAAATGTTGCTTCGTCTTGCTTGAATTCGCCAATAGCCGTGAGATCTTTTTCAGATGCCGCTGCCACATCAGCGAATGACATGGTGCGGTCGGTTCCCATAATCCGCACTTCACCCTGAACCAGTTCCAAATCAGAGGGCGACGCTTCCAGTTTATCAGCTGCAATTTCTTTGATCATTTCAGCGAGCGTTTCACTTCCGCGCTTCACGGAAACTGATCCGAGCGGAATGGAGCGTGAACCACCTGTTCCGCCACCATTGTCCAACTCATCGGTATCACCCTGGCGCACCTCGACATCATCAATGTCAATGTTCAACGCTTCGGCCGCAAATTGAGCATAAGCCGTTTTATGTCCTTGCCCATTGGATTGAGTGCCAATCTTGATCGTGATTTTCCCATCATCGCCAAGAGCTACATGAGCCGGTTCAGAACCGGCAAACGCGCAGGCTTCAATATAGGTCGACATGCCTTGCCCCCGAATTTTGCCATTGGACTTGGATACCACAGCTCTTTTGTCAAAGTCCGACCAGTTGGCGACTTCCATACATTGGTCCATGTGGGCGGTGAACTCACCAGTATCATAGGTTCTGTCAAACACCGTTTTATAAGGCAGGTTTTCCGGTGTGATTACATTCACACGACGAATTTCATCCGGCGCCATTTTCATATCAAGCGCACATTTATCCACCAAACGTTCAAGAGCATAAATGGCTTCCGGCCGACCAGCGCCACGATAAGCATCCGTCGGTGTTGTGTGGGTGAAAACGCCTTGAATGAAAAAACGACATGCGGCTATATCATAGATGCCTGTCCCGATAGTAGTGCCCAAAAACGGTATATATGGACCATAAGTATGTAGGTAAGCGCCCATTGCGGCGATCAAATCCACATCGAGTGCCAGAAACTTTCCATTTTCATCCATGGCCATGCGCATGGTCACGACATTGTCGCGGCCGTGGGCGTCGGCCACAAAATGTTCGCCCCGTTCGCAACGCCATTTGACGGGTTTGCCAATCCGTTTTGCGGCGATCAGCGACAAAGGGTATTCGCGATACGGAAACACTTTTGTTCCAAAACCACCGCCCACGTCAGGTGTGATGACACGCAATTGGTCAGGATCGACATTGAGACACGGCGCAACTGTGCGACGCATCCCGTGAACTCCTTGTGACGGCACTGTTAATGTGTAGCGGTCTTCTTCATCTGACCATTGTGCCAAACACGCGCGCGTTTCCATATAATTGCAAACAAGACGGTTGTTGAGCAGCTTGAGTTCTGACACCCGGGGGGCCGTCTTGAAAATTTCGTCGGACTCTTCAAAATTTCCAGCAGTGATCTCAAATGCCAAATTCTTCGGCTTGTCGTTATATACAAGCGGAGCAGTATCGCTGAGAGAACCTTCCGTATCCACGGCCGCATCCATCATATCATAATCGACTTCAATTGCTTCTGCGGCTTCTTTAGCCTGCGCTAAAGTTTGCGCCACTACAAAAGCAACCGCATCACCCACATGGCGCACTGTATCTTCGCAGAGAAGCGGAATGTCCTTGGGTTCAACCGCGGTGCCATCCGTTTGAGGTAACAGGGTTTGGCACCGTAAACCCTTGTGATCTTCAATATCCGCAGCCGTGAGGATCAACTCCACACCGTCTATATCGCGTGCTGTTTCCACATCACCAATTGTAAATTTGGCATGGGCATACGGAGATCGAAGTACAAATGCATGCAAGGCATCTACGCCACGAATGTCATCTGTATAAAGACCCGTGCCAGTGGTGAAATTTCCATCTTCTTTGCGCAACACAGGTTGCCCCATGCCAACGTGTTTGCCGAACTTCGGGGGCGTGTGAGCGTTCATTTGAATTGATCCAATTCCAAATTTTGATTTCTTGGGAGACCTTTTGTCTTGCTGTCAGAATTTGCGATTTGCAGCACAATTGCAAGCTTCAACTGAACTTGGACTCATATTTTGATGACATTGGTTCACATTGCAGGAATAGACGAATACTGGCACATTGGTTTAGAAAGAAATCCGGGCTCTAAACGCGATGACGCTGGCGAAATCCGTCGTATGGTTCAATGGTTTGCCCGGGAACCTGAAAGGTTCGCTCACACTGGTGGTTGCGGCTTTCGGTTTCACCATGATGACACTCTTGATCAAACTTGCCGGTCAACGTTTGCCTGTGACCGAAATATTGCTGGTGCGACAAATCGTGATGGTTGCGATCGTGCTGCCAAGCGTGCTGAACCATTTTCCCGGGTGTTTAAAAACAGCCAGGCTTGACCTTCAACTCATCCGCGTTGCTTTTGCTTTGGTCGCTATGTTGTGCGGATTTTATGCAATTATTCACATGCCGTTGGCAGATGCTGTGGCGATTGGCTTTGCCAAGAGCTTCTTCGTCACAATTTTTGCGATTTTCATTTTACACGAAGTGGTGGGCATTCGAAGATGGGCTGCCGTCATGATCGGCTTTGTTGGCGTTCTTGTGATGATGCGTCCGGGCACAGAAGGATTCGATCCCAATTCAGTATTCGCGCTGATCGGAGCTGCAGCAGCAGGCTTCGTAATGGTGATTATTCGAAAGCTCTCTAAAACGGATAGGCCAATCACTACATTGAGCTATCAAGCGTTCCTCGTCGCAATCTGCGTTGCCATTCCAGCTTGGATGTATTGGGTTCCCCCAACTGCATTTGAATGGGTATTGCTAGTCACCATTGGCGTGGTTTCATACGGTGCTCAAATGCTTAACATATACGCCTACACTTGGGGCGAAGCTTCGGTGTTAGCATCGCTTGACTACATGCGTCTGCTTTATGCAACGTTTCTGGGTTGGATTTTCTTTGAAACCGTGCCGGGCCCTTATACGTGGATCGGATCATTGGTGATCATCGCAGCATCGCTCTACACGGTTCACCGCGAACGCCAAAACAATAGAAACCTGTCACGGTCGCCGGACGGACGCGGTTTTACAAACACCTAGAAACTGCAACCCGATACTATTTCCGCATGGCGTGAAACGCGTCAACGAGACCAACCGTTGAACTGTTTCGACCCATTGCCTTTTGTTCACCCTTCACCACGGGCAGTAATTCTCCAGCCAATTCTTTACCCAATTCTACACCCCATTGGTCAAAGGAATTGATATTCCAAATTGCGCCCTGCACAAAGACTTTATGCTCGTATAGGGCTACCAATTGCCCCAAAACGAATGGGGTTAATTTGGGATACAAAAACGTGCATGTGGGCCTGTTGCCGGGAAACATTTTGTGAGGCGCTAGCTTGTCGATTGCATTCGCATCCATGCCTTTGTCGTGAAGTTCTTTGCGGGCTTGCGCTTCCGTTTTCCCCACCATCAAAGCTTCTGTTTGGGCAAAGGCATTTGCCACAAGTTTCTCATGGTGATCGCCAACAGGTTCTGCAGCTTCTGCAGCCACCAGGAAATCTGCCGGAATAACAGATGTGCCCTGATGGATCAGCTGATAGAAAGCATGTTGTCCATTCGTTCCGGGTTCCCCCCAGACCACCGGACCCGTTTCATGGGCAACAGACTTTCCGTTCACATCGATGCGCTTACCGTTTGATTCCATATCCAATTGCTGAAGATAAGCGGGAAAGCGGTGCAGATATTGATCATAAGGCAATACAGCATGGGTGTCGTAACCGCACACATTGCGATGCCAAATTCCGATTAAAGCCATCAAAACGGGCAAATTCTGATTGTCGGGGGCTGTTTCGAAATGCTGATCGACGGTATGGGCACCACTTAAAAATTCATCAAACCGTTTTGAACCGATGGCAATCATCAATGGCAAACCGATAGCTGACCAAATTGAGTACCGCCCTCCGACCCAATCCCAAAAACCAAAAGCACGATCGTCTGCAATTCCAAATGCCGACGTCTTATCAAGCGAGGTCGATAGAGCTGCAAACTGATTGACCACTGCGCCTTCTCCCAAGGCATTCACCAACCATTGGCGCGCCGTATTGGCATTGGTCATAGTTTCTTGTGTGGTGAATGTTTTGGACGCAACAATGAACAATGTAGTGGCCGGATTCACCTTCTTCAGAACTTCTAAAATATCCGCACCATCAACATTGGAAACAAAGTGCGTGTTCGGCCCATCATGGAACGGCCCCAATGCCGCTGTTGCCATGACAGGTCCAAGATCAGATCCACCAATCCCGATATTTACAATATCTGTGAATTTTCCACCCTTCCCCGCAACCTTTCCACTCCGCACAGCTTCTGCAAATCTTGCCATGTCTTTTCGTACGGCTAAAATGTCCGGCATGACATCTTTGCCATCGATCATGACAGGTGCGTCAGACATGTTGCGCAAGGCCATGTGTTGCACAGCACGGTTTTCAGTCGAGTTTATTGGTTCACCCGCAAACATCGCTTGGCGTTTTCCGGAAACTTTGGCCTTGGTTGCTAGCTCCAACAAAAGTCCCATTGTCTCAGATGACACATTGCATTTGGAATAATCGAAAACAATGTCTCCGCAGTGCGCCGAAAACAAACTGAAGCGATCTGAGTTTTCATCAAACAATGAAAGCGTCTGACGGTTCTCGTTCACACGGTGGTGAGTCACTAATTTTTCAAGTTGAGCAGTTGTTGTATCAATCATTAATGGACCCTCGACAAATTGTACGGTTCAAACCAAGCACGTTTACCAAACTGCAAGTTTAACGATTTGGTTGCTATAGTTCTTAGCGGACTGTTCAACCAATTAAACCACCTTCTCAGGAAACTTTTCTGCTCACACCCAATTTTCTGAGGAATGGTCAAAATGCTGCGCAAGCTCAAACTGTTCGCATCAGACCGTAGCGGCAACGTCGCCATCATCACAGCAGGCTCATTAAGTATTTTGGTTATGTTGGGTGCTGGTGCAACTGATATTGCGCGGGTGAACAAGGTGCGTTCATCTATGCAAGCCTCTGCCGACGCCGCATTGATCACCGCCCTCAGATTAAAAACAATGAGATGGGGCAAGCGCGTAAAGTTCGCCAACGAATTCTTTGAAGATAATTTTTCGCACACGACCATGGTGACAGGGCTTAAGAGCAAACTGTCAGGCAAGAAACTGAAAAAGCGATTCATCTTTCGTTTTGAGACCAGCGCCAAGATGACCCAACTGTTGCCAGGCGGACTTAGTTTTGCAGACAATAAAATTCATGTGAGTTCGACAGCTGAGATTTCGGCACGGACTAATTTTGAACCACGTATCATTGCTGCTCCCGCCAAAAGCGTTTCAGAATATCGCTCTTCCAACCTTTAATGACACCGGGCGTGTTTACGGTCATAATAGCACAAATTGAAACAGTGAACTCTCTCCATGCGAACGACTTCCGCTCCGCTCATCCGGCTCAAAAACTACTCTCCACCAAGTTTCACAATTGATACCGTTAATCTCGATGTCCGTTTCGATCCGGAGCACACATGGGTCAAATCGCAAGTGCAGGTAAAACGCGCTAAAACCACGGCGACGACAACCCCTCTGGTTTTGGATGGTGATGAACTCACGCTTATGTCCGTGTCAGTGAATGGCAAACCAACCAAAGATTATAAAGTGAGTGATGAGCATCTCACGATTTCCAATCTGCCGAAAACATCTCGTTTTTCGATAGAAATTGAAACTGAGTTATCCCCTGTCACCAACACCAAGTTGATGGGACTCTACCAAAGCAATGGAATCTACTGCACGCAGTGCGAAGCAGAAGGTTTTCGTCGCATCACATATTTCCCCGACCGGCCGGATGTTCTCGCCACATACACTGTTCGGTTGGAGGGTGACCGCGAAACATGTCCCGTTCTTCTCAGTAATGGCAACCTGGGAAAAAAGGGAAAGTTGAAGAACAACAGACATTACGCAATTTGGCACGACCCGCACCCAAAGCCTTGTTACCTGTTCGCCATGGTTGCAGGTGACTTAGATGTGTATTCCGACAAATTCAAAACAGCCTCAAGCCGCAAAGTTGATCTCAACATTTATGTGGAGAAAGGCAAAGCTGACATGGCTCATTTCGCGATGGATGCACTGAAACGTTCCATAGTTTGGGACGAAGAAAAATATGGCTGTGAATACGATTTAGACGTGTTCAACATTGTTGCCGTTTCCGACTTCAACATGGGTGCGATGGAAAACAAGGGGTTGAACGTCTTCAACGACAAATATGTTTTGGCCAATCCCGAAGTCGCCACCGACACCGACTACATGCACATCGAAGCAATCATCGCACATGAATATTTCCACAATTGGTCAGGCAATCGCATCACTTGCCGCGATTGGTTCCAGTTGTGTTTGAAAGAAGGTCTGACGGTCTATCGCGATCAAGAATTTTCGGCGGATACGCGGTCACGCGGTGTTCAACGCATACAACAGGTTCGTGTTTTGAAAGCGGGGCAATTTCCCGAAGATTCAGGACCGTTGGCGCATCCAGTTCGCCCGGCAGAGTACAAAGAAATCAACAATTTCTACACGGCGACTGTGTATCAAAAAGGTGCGGAACTTGTACGCATGTTGGCCACATTGGTTGGGCCAAAAACATATCGAAAAGCAACTGATCTCTATTTCAAACGTCACGATGGCGAAGCCGCTATGGTGGAGGATTTTCTCAAATGTTTTGAAGATGCGGGTGGGCTTGATCTGTCGCAATTCGCCGTCTGGTACGCACAAGCTGGCACACCTTCGGTTGCGATCAAAGACAGTTACGACAAGGCTAAACAAAGATACACACTGGAACTAACGCAAGAACTGGCACCAAGTGCGGGTCAATCCAAAAAGCGTGCGGTTCCAATTCCGATTAAATTTGGCTTGTTAGGGAAATCCGGTTCTGAGTTAGAGTTCACCAGCAAAAATGCAGCCGTCCAAGGCGATGTGATTGTGTTGGACAAACGCCGTCAGAAAATCGTTTTGGAAAATGTTTCAGAGAAACCCGTTCCATCATTCTTCCGCAATTTTTCAGCTCCCGTAACCGTGGACTATAAAGAGGCCAATTCAGCACTGCTGCATCGCGCTACATTTGACAGCGATGCTTACAACCGCTGGCAGGCACTCAACCTTTACGCCACAAAAATGCTGATCAAAGGTTCAAAGGCCAAACCGAGTACATCTGCGAAAACTCCAAGCTGGTTGGACAGTAAATTCATCGAAGCCATTCGCGACACTGTGTTTGATGAAAGTTTAGAACCGGAATTTCGTGCACAAGTTGCGGCGATTCCATCGGTTGCAGATATCGCACGTGAGATTGGCAAAAATGTCGACCCGGATTCCATCTTAAAAGCCCGTAATATAGTGACGAAAGCCATAGGCAAATCCTTGGGCGACGATGGGCTCGACCTGATCAAGAACCTCGCCAAACGTCAATTAGATGTGAACGAATTGGAAGCCGCAGGATTGCGGTCATTGAAAAATGTAATGTTGTCGTTGCTTGTGTCTGCGAAGGTAGACGGTGCTTTGGCAGTTGCTGAAAAGCAGTTCAAAACCAGCAAGAACATGACCGACAATTTGGCGGCACTTGCGACCATCGCCTATGCGCAAAACGACACATCTAAAACCGATTCCGCACTTCAACGGTTCTACAAGAAATTCAAGAGCAATCCTTTGGTCATCGACAAGTGGTTCTCTTTGCAAGCTGGAATTGCAGACAAAACCGCATTATCACGGGTCAAAGCTTTGACGAAACATGCTGACTACACATTGGAAAACCCAAACAGGGCGCGCGCCCTGCTTGCGCCATTTGCGGCGGCTAATTATCCGGCATTTCACAATGCCAATGGTCGCGGGTATGGCTATTACGCCAAACAAATTTTGGCTTTAGATAAACGCAACCCGCAGATTGCAGCGCGGCTGCTCACCTTGATGAACAATTGGCGTATGTTCGATGCACCTCGCCGTAAAATGGCATTAAAATCATTGAAGATTATTGCGACGACCAAAGGATTATCTCGTGACACACAAGAAATTGTGGACCGCATGATTCATTAGAATATTCGACTCGCAATAATTCCTCATTTATTGGGTGGACAAGCCGATTCGCATGGATTCAAATGACGGTGATTCGCAAAGCAGCTACCTGTCGGGGGTTCAGCTGTTTATTTCGGTGGATCGCGTGTGTTTTACCATTGTGAGGCTTAAATGGATCATGCTGGCACCCAAAAGGTGCGCGGCGGGTGGATGGAATCTGTAAAGCGGAAACTTGTCGATCTGAACCGAGCAAAGCGCGAAGAGAACCTTTTTGAAGGTCCCCTCCCGCAGTCAAAAATTTTCGCGGCTCCAGCATGGGGACGTGTGTTAAAATCCGAGAAAATACTTCGCAGACTTATCCCTCTTCTCATTCTCGTATTGCTGATCATGGTGGCTGCTTCCCGCACCGCTGGTATGCTGAGTTCTTCGCAAAGTATTAAGCGTGCAGCACAATCTGAAATTACTCTCATTTCAGAACTTTCAGCATTATATCTATCGGCTAATCAATCTCTGCAATCGGCGCTTTCCAGTCCGACACTCTCAGAAGTTTTTCTGAACGATGCATTGCCAAAAACCTTCAATTCTACACGCCACAACGCATTTTTATTAAACGCGACAGGCAAAGTGATTGCTCAAAATCCGAAGAGCAATGATTTTGCAGGTGTGCAGTTGAACCGCTTGACAGGTGGCAATCTTACAATTGGCGGCCAAGGCAAAACTGCCGAGGTGCAGAACTTCATGTTTGATGGGAAACATGAAGCCTTGGGTATGCTTCGTATTATTCAAAATTTGAATGGCGACAATATCGGTTCATTGTTGGTGTTGCAGACGGAAACGGCCATTTACGGCACTTGGAACAGCACCATGGTGGTCGATATCGTGATGTTTTTGGCTCTAAGCACGGTGATGCTTGTAATATTGTTTGCTTATTTCTCACAAGGTGCCCGTTCACGCGATGCTGATGAAAAATTCATGGAAACCAATGCCCGTTTCGACACAGCTTTGGCGCGCGGCCATTGCGGACTTTGGGATTGGGACCTGTCACGCGGCCGCATAGTTTGGTCTCGCTCCATGTTTGAAATGTTAGGTATGCCCCCATCGAACCGGGTGTTGGGTTTTGGAGAATTGGCAGGACTTTTGCACGGCGATGATGCCGACTTGATGACGTTGGCCAACAGTGCGTTTTCATCTTCAAGCAAACAGATTGATCACAGCTTTCGCATTATGCATTCCAATGGAACATGGGTTTGGTTGCGTATTCGCGCCGAATTGGTGCGTTACAAGGGAACTGATCCCCACCTCATCGGTATTGCTGTCGACATCACCGAACAAGAAGCCATCAAACAGCAATCCCGCGCAGCAGATATACGATTGCGGGACGCGATTGAAAATATTTCAGAAGCATTTGTACTTTGGGATTCCAAAAAGCGTCTTGTGATGTGCAACAGCAAATACCAGCAATTGTACAACCTGCCAGCCAGCGCTGTGGTTCCCAAAACGGACTATGAAGTCGTCATGCAGCAAAGCAAAAAGCCCAAGATTAAAACCCAAGTGGCCTTTGACAATAGTTTTGAGAACGGTTCAAAAACATTTGAGGCTCAAGTTGAAAATGGCAATTGGCTGCAAATCAACGAACGACGCACAAAAGACGGCGGGTTCGTTTCTGTTGGCACTGACATCACACAAATAAAACGAAATGAGTCGAAACTTGTAGAGTCCGAACGCAAACACATGACCACCATTGCCGACTTGCGCACATCCCAAAGGCAATTGGAATATCAGGCACAACAACTGGTCGAACTTGCTGACGACCTGAGCGAACAAAAAGACAAAGCCGAAGCCGGGAACCGAAGCAAATCAGAATTTCTTGCCAATATATCTCACGAACTCCGCACCCCCCTCAATGCAATCATCGGTTTCTCAGACATTATGCGCTCGAAAATGTTTGGATCATTGGGTTCAGAAAAATACGACGAGTATGCCGAAGACATTCATGATTCTGGAAATTTCTTGCTTGGCGTGATCAACGATGTTCTCGATATGTCAAAAATTGAAGCGGGCCGCTTTGACCTCAACTTGGAAAATGTTCCACTTCACACACTGCTTGACGAAACCTTGCGGATTATCCACGTACAGGCTGAAAATGCAGAACTCTCAGTAAGTCAAAAAATTCCGGAAGACCTCATGATTGAGGCCGATCGCCGTGCTGTAAAACAAATTTTCCTGAACTTACTTTCCAATGCCGTGAAGTTTACCGACAAGGGCGGCAAGATTGAAGTGACCGCCAAAAAATTAAAACAATGCGTCAACATTGTTATTTCTGATAATGGTATCGGCATTTCGCCGGATGCATTGGAACGTTTGGGGCAGCCTTTTGAGCAGGTTCAAGACCAATTCACCAAAGACCATAAAGGTAGTGGGTTGGGTTTAGCGATTGCGCGGTCTCTCTCAATTTTGCATGGCGGGTCTTTAGACATTCGTTCAACAGAAGGAAAAGGCACCACAGTTGCTGTTCGCCTGCCAATCGAATGCAAAGCTGAGATTCCACAAGATCAAGACGAAGAACTGGCTGCTTAGACAAGCTTCGCCGATTTAACGTCCATAGCTGCCAAGAATGCGCTGCGCACTTCTTTTTGAATTCCACTCAGATGAGCTTCTATAGATTCGAGATCGGGCAAGCCGGTATTGCTAGCGATCAAGAGTTTGAGGCCTTTAGGAAATTCATCTCTGTTTGGCGTGTCCGTAATGCACAAGCGTATCAGTTGCAGGAGCGTGGTGAACTCTTGATACGATTGAACAGCGTTGAAATCGCCACCTAATTTCACCGATGATTGTAGGTCTGACAATGACTCAAGTGTGGAACGCCCTATTGTGCTGTACGCTCCCAGTACTGCCCATTGGGCCAAAAATTCCAGATCAATCAACCCACCTTTTGCAAGTTTGATATCCCATACAGATTTGGCCGCACGTTCTTTATCCATCAGTTCGCGCATCTCCAATATATCAGACCTGAAATCGGTGTCACACGAGCGTTGCTCTATGAGACTTCTGATTCTCGACATCACTTTGGATTGAAACTCCTGATCGCCTTGAACAGTTCGCGCACGGGTTAGAGTCATTAACTCCCATGTCCAAGAACTTTCTGAATGATATTTTTCAAATGCCAAAAGGCTTGTCGCTATAGGCCCGGCAGCGCCGTGGGGTCGCAACCGGAGATCTAGCTCGTAGATGATCCCCTCATTCGTAGGTGCGCTAAACGCGGAAATCAGGCGTTTCGTCAATCGTCCAAAATAATCAGAAGCCTGAAGAGGTTTAGCACCATCTGACATATCGCTGGCAGCTTCATATTCATATAGAAACAGAATATCCAAATCTGAACTGGCAGTCAGCTCACGTGTTCCAAAATTCCCCAGAGCTACAATGCACGATGAAGATTGAGGTACAATGCCGTGTTGTTCTTGAAATGCTTTTGACACCCACTCGAACACACCATCAATCAAAGTCTCAGCCAATCGAGTGTATATCTCACCAACTTTTTTCAGAGGTAAAGCACCACTCAAAACCCGCACGCCGATAAGAAAACGATGTTCAGCCGCAAACTGCCGTGCCCGGTTGAGACCGTCTTCATAGTCGATGGCGTGATCAAGAGATTGTTGAAGTAGTTCACTGAGAACTTCAACATTTGGCATTTCATTGAAAAATTCAGGTTCTAAAATAGCATCAAACACATGGGGGCGACGGGTTATCACATCAGCCAATCGGGGGGCTGTGTCGATAATAAGCAGCAAAAGATCCAACAGTTTGCGGTTGGCCTGCAAAAGACTGAACAGTTGAAAGCCTGTGGGAAGGTTGTCGAGAAAACGATCAAAACGTGTCAACGCAGAATCAGGTGAGCCTGTGGCCGCTAACTTCCTCAATAAATCTGGCGTCAGTTCAGTGAGGTGTTCACGTGCCTGTGCAGACTGTAGGGCTTTGTATCGCCCGTAATGCCACCCTTTCACAGTTGTCATAACCGTCGCTGGCATTTTAAAACCCATTTGCTCTAGGGCGACTAAAGTTTGCGGATCATGCTCATCACCCGTGAACACCAAATTCCCCGAGTCTGAGCTTAGATCATCCCCATATTCAAACAGAGCCGCATAGTGTCCTTCAACTGTTTCAAGATGGCCCACCAAAAGTTTGCAAAACTTCACTTCCGAAGACATGCCACACAATACTGCTATGCGTTGCATTTCTTTTTTTATTTCGGGGAGAACATGGGTTTGAGCGTCATCGACCACTTGAAGCCTATGCTCCACATCCCGCAGAAACAAATAGCTTTCTTTCAGCTCCGCAGCGACAGTCTCTTCAATCCAATTTGCCTGTTGAAGTGCGTCTAACATCTCAAGGGTCTTCACACCACGCAGTTCTGGTGCACGGCCACCTGCAATAAGCTGTTGCGTTTGCACAAAGAACTCGATTTCGCGAATGCCACCACGGCCAAGTTTCACATTGTGACCATAGGGGTTCATCTGACTGTAACCACGATGGCTTTGAATTTGCCGCTTGATGGAATGGATGTCCGCGATGGCTGCATAATCCAAATAGCGACGCCAGATAAACGGTTTTAACGCCGTCAATATTTCTTCGCCTAACTCGGCATCCCCTGCGACAGCCCGTGCCTTGATCATTGCGGCACGCTCCCAATTTTGACCGCGGGATTCGTAATAATGCAGCGCTGTTTGAACAGGTACAGCTAATGGCATGGAACCGGGATCTGGTCGCAATCTCAAATCGGTACGGAAGACATACCCGTCCCCAGTCCTCTCCTGCAGAATTCGGATCAAACTTTTTGTCAATCGGATGATGTGCTTTTCGATGTCGTAAGAATCGATGACGGCTTCACATGACGGGTCGTAGAAGACGATCAAATCAATATCGCTCGAATAATTCAATTCACGAGCACCATGTTTACCCATGGCTAAGACGCTCAATCCACTTCCAACTTCAGGGGTGGACGGCTTCGACAGTTGCAAGTGTCCGGTTTCATGCAATTTCAAAAGAAGATGAGACAGGGTCGATTGAACAGCAATGTCAGCAACTCTCGATAAAGCGTCTCCCACTTGTGCCGCCGACCACCAACCGCCAAGATCAGCCAATCCAATTAACAAGGCTGCTTTTCTTTTGAACAGTCGCAAGCGTGTCATCAGCGATACTTCATCAACAATCACGTTGGACAGTGCTTTTTCAACCTCGAAAAGTTCATCCAAAACCGTGCCAAAGCCTTGTACCCAGCATTGTTCAATGAGAGCTGGAAATTGTAACGACAGATCATTCAAATAGTTTGAGAGGTCGAAGCAACTGCTTAAAAAACCCGCGACTGGCTCACCATCACCCAAAGCTTTTTCAAATTTCTCTCCACACTCCCGCTTTACTCTTTTTAAAAATACAGCAAAACGTTTGCCGCCAGACTTCTTGTTTGATGAAGTCAGAACAATATTGGGGTTGAGACCTTTTCCAATATGAGGCGAATATTCCAGCAATGGTTTCATGTGTAAATTTCGACTTGGTGCGGGACAGTAGTTTCACCAGCTATCGTCAAATTGGCAAGGAAAAGCGACAGATTAACCCGGAAGAATTTTCATGAAGGGTGAGAGAGCCGCCATGTAATAATGCAATTGCTTTGACCATGGAAAGACCCAAACCCGAACCCGGTAAAGTTCGGCTTGCATCCAATCTTACAAATCGCTCCTGAACAATTTCGCGGTCTTCTTTTGAAATACCATCACCGTTGTCTGCAATATCGATCACAACACAATTGGATTTCTGATATGAATTTATGGCAACCTTAGCATCTTCGTGGCTCAAGCCATATTTCATTGCATTGTCCAGCAGGTTAATGAGCGCCTGAACAATCAATTCACGATTGGCTCTGACCGGAGGCAAGTGGTTTTGATCCAAAACCAAGACGGCCCCTCTTTCATCAAAACCGGGTTCGAACAGCTCGTAAAGATCAGAAATCAGAGCATTCAGGTCGATCGACTGATAATCGATTGTGGTGGCACCGGCTTCCACTTTTGAAATCATAAGTAACGCATCAAATGTTTTTATGATCCCATCAGATTCGCCGATAATACCTTCAATCTTGTTTCGCGTGGATTTGAGCGTTCTGGATGAAAGTGCTTTTTCCGCCTGCCCTCGCAGTCGTGTCAGTGGCGTTTTTAAGTCGTGGGCAATACTGTCAGACATGGTTTGAATGCCTGAATCGAGCTTTTCCAATCGTCCAATCATGGCGTTCAAACTTATGGACAATCGATCAAACTCATCTCCCGTGCCGGACAGTGGCAAACGTTGAGATAAGTCTCCCGCCATAATGTGTTGACTGGTTTTTGACACTGAATCAATGTGTCTCAGCGCGCGCCTTCCAATAAAGAACCAAACCCCCAGGCCAGTGAGCACCATCACCGCCAGAGATACTGTCGAAGCCTGTTGAACAATTGATTGGAACCGCTGAAACTCACCAATGTCTCGACCCACCAAAAGCCGCAAATTGCCAGGCAGAGTAAATACGCGCGCAATCGCTTTATGGGGCTCTACATTGGGGTCTTCGAAACGTCCGTAGTCAAAAGGAGGGATCTTCCACCCATCCTTCACCAGCAAACTGCGGTCAAGTTCACGCACATTTCCCGCAATGATACGGCCGTTGGCATCGGCAACGAGGTAAAGATTTGCACCCGGTTGTCGAGATCGGCTTTCAATCATGGGAATGAGCCTGCGAAGACCGACCCCCCGCGTGATTTCGGCAATTTTTTGCACTTCATCATCAACAGCAACTTGTGACTGTTGAATCAGCAACCGCCCAGTATTGTAGCCGATATACATCACGACCCCTGCCGCCAAAAGGCCGAACACAAGCGTATAGACAAGTGTTAGTTGAATGCTGGTGTTTCTGAGAAGTTGGTTTAGCCGTTGCATGAATTAAGCTGTACTGTTGTCAGACAGGTCAGCTAATTTATAGCCACGCCCCCGCACAGTGTGCAAAAGTGGAAACTCAAATTCTTTGTCCAACTTGCTGCGCAATCGAGACATGTGAACATCAATCACGTTGGTCTGCGGATCGAAATTAAGATCCCAAACATTTTGTAGCAACATAGTTCGCGTGACAATCTTACCTTCATTGTTCATAAGGTATTCGAGCAAACGATATTCGCGAGGCTTCAACTCAATATCAATTCCCGCTCGTTTGGCCGTGTGGTGAATACGATCCAGTATCAGGTTGCCCACTTCCAAGACTGTGTCAGCCGATTGATTTTCACCCCGTTTTGCCAATACTTCCAATCGAGCCAGAAGTTCAGAAGACGCATAAGGTTTGGTCAGGTAGTCATCACCGCCGGCGCGCAACCCTTCCACACGGTCATCGACCTGACCGAGTGCAGATAGGATAAGTGCAGGAGTTTGATCTCCATCTTCGCGCAGTTTCATCACGATAGAAAGCCCATCCATTTTGGGCAACATACGGTCGACAATCAAAACGTCAAAAGTGTCCGTTCGGGCGCGCTTCAAAGCGACATCACCTTCAGCCTCGTGCACGACATTGTGCCCCTCTGACGCAAGCGTCCCAACCAGTTGATCAGCTTGTGCAAGATCATCTTCTATCAATAATATGCGCACAACAAATTCCCCTATACCGCCTGTGTTCACTATCCAAAACGGTTCGTGAACACAGGCATGTTATGTCCTGCTTAAACCAGATAGAGGCGTCTAACCACGGTCCAATGGCAAAGCAACAAACCTATTACGGTTCTGGTTTTCAACCTGCAACAAAACAGCTTTGCGCTCAGAACTCATTGCTTCAGCCACAGCACTACTCACATCAGCAATAGATTTTGTTTCCGTGCCATTTATAGAAAGCACAATGTCACCTTCGCGAAGGCGTTTGCGCGACGCAGGACTTCCACTTTCGATACTGGTTATCACAACTCCATTGTTAGTATTAGTCAGTTCTACACCCAATTCAGCAAGTTTGAATTCGCCATTTTCGTTCGAAGTTTCCGGGTTGAGTGCAGCCTCCTTTGCGGTGGGTAGAACGCCCAATTTCACATCAATACCTTGCTCTTTGCCTGAACGTATGACTGTAAGATTTACGTTCGCATCCGGACCATAACCAGCAATCACTTTTGCCAATTGCTTAGGACCTTTGATCGATTGATCCTCAACCTTGATGATGATGTCGCCTGTCTTAACACCCGACAAGGCCGCAGGGCTTTTATTTTGCGCTTCTGCCACGATTGCACCAGCAGCTTTTTCAAGGCCGAGTGAATCTGCGATATCACGGGTAACGGGTTGTATCTGCACACCAAGCCAACCACGAGACACAGTGCCGTTTTTGATCAAATCATTCACGACGGCTGATGCCGAGCTGGCGGAAATTGCAAAAGCGATACCCACATTACCGCCGGACGGGGAGAAAATTGCTGTGTTCACACCAATGACTTCTCCGCTCAAATTGAACGCCGGACCACCAGAATTCCCTTTGTTGACGGCCGCATCAATTTGCAAGAAGTCGTCATAAGGTCCTGATCCTATATCACGGCCGCTTGCCGAGACAATGCCTGCGGTTACAGTACCACCAAGACCAAACGGATTGCCCACAGCAACAACCCATTCACCCACGCGGCTCTTCTTTTCAGCAAACGAGACATAGGTGAACTTCTCAGCCGCTTCGACCTTTAACACAGCAAGATCAGTCTTTGGGTCTGTACCGATTAGTTTGGCATCCAGTTCTTTCCCGTCATGTTGCACGATTGTGAATTTTGACCCGTTTTCAACGACATGATGGTTAGTGACGATATAACCGTCTTCAGACACGAAAAACCCGGACCCCTGACTTGCGCCAAAGTTACGGCCACGCCGACGACGTTCATTGAAGCCACGACGATTGCCCCGATCATTTTCGAAAAACCGGCGTAATGGATGTCCTTTTGGCAAACGATCCATTCTGTTTTTTCTGGATTTTTTTGGAGATGCTCGTCGAGAGCCCATTTCTACACGCACACTGACCACCGCAGGGGAAACGGCCTCAACCGCATCAGCGAAACTAGGCGCCTGCGGTGCTGTCACACGAACAGCCTCGGCGAATGCAGGGCTCAATGAAGTGGATAGTCCACCAGCTAGAAGCACTGCGCTCATTGCCAATGCAGTTCCAAGAGATTTAATTGATTTTGATTTGTCGTTTACTGGCATTTTGTATCCTTATCAGTCTGCAAAATAGATGACGGGAATCGTCGTTGAGACAGGTATGGATGCAATATTCGTGAGATATAGGGCGGGGAAATTAAAACTTGGTAATATACGCTTGCTTTGTTCAACGCTCAAGCAAACGGGCAACCTCTTTTTCTTCTTCACCGGAAAGTTTGGCTTCAACAACCTGACTTTGCTTGCGGCCAGCGCGGAAAATAAGCACGCCAGCAAGTATGATCAGCAAGAACGGGGCAGCCCATAAAATGAACGTATGCCAAGCAAAAACCGGTTTCAACAATATAAATTCGCCATATCGATCAACAAGAAACTTTCGAATTTCCCGATCCGTCTTGCCAGCAGTTATTTGCTCACGAACAATAATTCGCAGGTCTTTGGCAACATCTGCGTCAGAATCTCTAATACTTTGATTTTGACAAACAACACACCGCAACTCTGAGAATAATAATTTCGCACGATCTTCAGCTGCGCTGTCCAAAGTTTGTTCCGCAACGGCGCTTAATACACTGCCGGAAAATAAGAACAACACAAGCACCCATATGAAACACAATCTAGCCAATGGGTGCTGCTCCTAAGTTTCGGTTTTTCGCAAGTTTTGGAGATCCAATCCGCGCTCGTCGATCGGTCAATGACAACCCGCCTGCAAACACCATCAATACACTTCCAAGCCAAATAAGTGTTATCATCGGTTTCCACCAGATGCGCAACACCACACTGTTGTCAGGCTTCACCTCACCCAATGCGATATACAATTGGGAAAAACCAAATGTGTTTATAGAAGCTTCTGATGTCGGCATTTGCCGAGCCGGGTAAAAACGTTTTGATGGGGTGCCAACTCGCACGATCTTACCATTTTTTCGGATGGTCAACTGCACAAGCTCTTCCGAATAATTCGCCACTGAACGTGTTTGGTACCCGTTGAACGTGATCTCATATCCGGCTGAATTTGCCTTTTCGCCTTGTTTTAGAATGGCAACAGACTCGGTCTCATAGGCAGTCACAAAAACAATCCCGAGCATGGTGACACCTACACCCGCATGGGCAATCGCAGTTGCCCAAATCGAACGTTTGAGCCCGGCCAATCTTGCGAACCCGGTTTTCAGACCAACTTTTGGAAGTCCGCTTCTTTGAAGCAATTCAGCAAATGCACCTACAATAAGCCAAGCAGATATGCCCATCATCAAGGGCGCAATCCAGGGACCGCGTTCTAAAAACCCATACGCCAGTATGATCACCACAATAGCAGCAAACAGAGCGAAGAGCAGCCGTTGCGAGACAGCTATGATGTCCCCCCGTTTCCATCCAAGAAGTGGTCCAAATGGCATCACAAGCACCAGTGGGATCATCAATGCACCGAATGTAAGATTGAAAAACGGAGCACCAACCGAGATTTTTGCGCCAGTAATCGCTTCATAAACAACAGGAAACAATGTGCCTATCAAAACAGTGGCGGCCGATGTGGAAAGCAAAACGTTGTTAAGCACCAATGCCCCTTCACGCGAAATTGGCGCGAATAGGCCACCTTGCTCCAGTCGACTGGCTCGAAATGCAAACAAGAATAATGCTCCACCGACAAAAGCACTCAAAATTGCAAGAATAAACAACCCACGCGCAGGGTCTGATGCAAATGTATGAACCGATGTCAGCACTCCTGATCGCACAAGGAAAGTTCCAAGCAACGAAAGTGAGAACGTTATGATCGCAAGCAGAACGGTCCAGATTTTAAGAGAGTCACGTTTCTCCATAACCAAGGCAGAATGTAAAAGTGCTGTTCCCGAAAGCCAAGGAAGGAACGAAGCATTTTCGACGGGGTCCCAAAACCACCAGCCGCCCCAACCAAGCTCATAGTAGGCCCAGTAAGAGCCCATAGCGATGCCGGCCGTCAAGAATATCCAAGCCACCATTGACCAAGGGCGAACCCATCTTGCCCAGGCAGAATCAATTCGTCCTTCGATCAAAGCTGCAATGGAAAAGGCAAATGTAATCGAAAATCCAACATACCCCACGTAAAGCATTGGCGGGTGTATGGCCAAACCAATATCCTGCAGAATTGGGTTCAGATCTTTGCCTTCAAGAGCTGGTGCCTGACGCGCAAAAGGATTGGAGGTCAAAACTATAAAGAACAAGAACGTGGTCAAAAGCCAAGCTTGAACACCTAGAACATTTGCGCGCATGGTTGTCGGCAAGTTTTTACCAAATACACCAACTGCTGCTGCAAACACTGCGAGAATGAACACCCAAAGCAGCATTGAGCCTTCGTGATTGCCCCATGTTCCACTCAACTTATATAAAAACGGCATTTGCGAATGAGAATTTTGCCAAACGTTCACCACGGAAAAATCTGAGGTCGCGTATGCCCACATGAGTGCACCAAACGCCAGTGTTATGAAGCCCAATATTGCCAAACTGGAAATATCAGCAGTGGCCATCAATTTGGATGAATTTGTTCGTGCACCCCACATCGGGACAATGCTTTGGAACACCGAAAGCGAAAAGGCGATTAACAGCGCCATATGACCGAGTTCAACTATCACTAGTTTGAGGCCTCCTCGCCTTTCCAAACACCTTTTTCTTTCAGCTTATCAGCCATGTCAGCTGGCATATAATTCTCATCATGTTTGGCAAGAACCGTGTCTGCGACGAAACTTCCGTCCGCGCCAAGGCTTCCCTCTGTAATTATACCCTGATTTTCGCGGAACAAATCCGGTAGGATGTTGTTGTATGAAACCTTCACCTTGTTGTCGGCATCTGACAAAACAAACCCAACTTTCAAGCCTTCGCCTCTGATCACGGAACCTTCTTCAACCAATCCAAAAAGTCGAACTCTCTGTCCGGGTTTAACACTTGAAGCACGCAGTTCCGATGGACTCATGGCAAAGCTAATACCGGATTGCAAAGCAAACAATGTCAACCCGACAGCAATCGCCAGAACGCAGCCGATAGTTCCAATCCAGAGCAGTCTGTTTGTTTTACGGGTCATTCTTTTGCTCCTTGTGGTGACCGAACGACGTCGGCTACCTTCAGTTGTTTTGCCAACTCGTTGAGCTTTTGCAAATCGTCTGGAGTCCTGGAGAACTGTTTTCGTGCTTTTTCCAAAGCCAACGAAGCTTTCACTGGCTCATCCAGAACCATATATGAACGTATCAGGCGAGACCATTCTTGAAGCGTCCCTTCTTCATCCTCCAAACGGGATGCAAGGCCTTGGACCATTGCATTGATTTCTTCGATACCTGGTCGGTCGGGAGTGCCTTGTGACGCGCCAACCTTTTGTTTCAGACGTTTGATCTGATCAGATGCGAGTTTTGCCCATTCTTGATCATTCACATTTAAGCGAGCCAAATTCTCCCAAATCCGCAAAGCTTCTTGCGACTTTCCTTCTTGATCTAACGCAAGCGCTAAATAGATTCTAGGCTTGACCAATTCAGAGTCTTGGGAAATCGCCTCGTCAAACATCTGTCGCGCTTCTGCAGGAACAATATTGCCCGCTACAACCGTTAAAGCCTCCCCCAAATCAGTCAACAGAATTGGTGTTTTCCCTTCAATACGAATGACCTGACGTAACGATCTTGCGCGATCACCTGGCCTGTTCAAACGACCATAGACATCGGCCAACAATTTCCACCCTTTGGAATCGTTGGGCTTATTGATCAGATGCTTTTCCGCTTTTTGAACCAAATCCTCAATCGGTTGATCTTTCAAACTCAAATTTTTACGCGCACTTAATGGAAAGTCAGCCTGTCCCGAAGCGCCAAGAGAGCTATATAAAATTATTGAGAGGATAGGTATGCCCAACACAGCAGCTAGACTCGTCACTACCAGCGAAGAGCGCCCACCAGCACTCCTCTTTATTGTGGCGGTTTCACGTCTCGCCTCCCGCAGCATTCTGCGTGCAATCTCCGCACGTTCAGAGGTGAGCGCTGAAGACGGTTTTTTCTGACGTTGAATTTCTTGATCTATCTGATTTATTTGGTCTTTGTAGAAGTTCAGAGAACTTGTGGCTTCATCAGCCACAACCGTGTCTTTTTTGACCAATGGCCAAACGACACAGAACGATGCAACAAACAATAAAATTAAAGATGAAATCCAAAACAACATGTGAGGTGTTTAACGTAGTTATTCCCTTGTTCAATGTGACTTCTTATCACTTCATTGCGAGAAGCATAATACAATTTCTAGCGAACCAATTGCCATTTTCCATTGCTTCTCAAACAAGCTGTTGCTTCTGATATTTCGTTTATCTTGGAGTCGGTAACCGTATGTCTGAACTTGCGGCATTGTTGCGTCCCAACTCTGAACAATTGAAAGGCAATAACCGTGCCTGATATCTTCTGACTCACCGTCCAATCAAACACTTGAGAAGGCTTTCCAAAATTCAAAGCATTTTGTTCAACTTCTTTGACTTTGAGTTTTTCACTCTGGTTCAGGAAAGATGCAAAATTTTCGTCTGATTGGAATACCAGTGCCAAATCCTGTTTATCTGCATTGAGAGAAGGCTCATCCAGAGTTCGCTTCCCCGTCAATGTACAGGCCGAGAGCACCCCCGAAAGCAGCAAAAGCAACAAAAAACGAAACATTATGTAGGAATCTGAATTCAATTTCTTTGAGATTAAAGATTGATTGCGACAATTGGAAGGCTGACACAAGCCCTCATCCCTCCGAGCGCCTTACTTCGTTCAAGAGTGAACGTTCCTTTGTATTCTGCCACAATGTCTTTGACGATAGACAATCCCAAACCGGAACCACTTATAGATTCATCAATGCGCTCACCACGCAACAAGGCTCTTTGGCATTCAACTTCGCTCAAACCTGGCCCGTCATCCTCGATGACAATCTTCGCTTCAGTGACTTTTGCAGAAATCGGTTTTGGAAATTCCATCGACACTAGAACTTTGCTTTTGGCAAATTTAGATGCGTTTTCGATCAGATTTCCGAGAATTTCTTCAAAATCCTGCTCTTCCATGCGAAAGATGACTTCTGTTTCTAACGGAGCAGAAGAAAAGTTGATCTCGCTTTTCAACTTTCGCATAACGCGAATGATGCGAGACATCGCCGGATTGAATTCAGTGCGCGCAGTCGTACTGCCCCGTTGAGCGGAGATTCTTGCCCTGTCCAAATAATTTTTGATTTGGCTGTCCATAATCCCGGCTTGTTCAGCGACCAAATCCCACGACTTATTGTTCGGCGATTGATGTTCGTTCTTGATCACAGCCAACGGTGTTTTCAGTCCATGCGCCAAATTTCCAACCTGTGTTCTGGCTCGATCTACTACAGTTTTATTCGCTTCAACAAGCGCATTAATTTCAAGCGCAAGTGGTTGTATCTCTTCAGGGTAATCAGCACCCAATTTTTCCTCTCGACCTTCGCGAATTTCACCCAGTTGTCTTTGAGCACGCGCCAGCGGTTTCAAACCAAACATGACTGCAAAATAACCGATCGTGATTGTTCCAATTCCAAACAACGTTAGAAACAGCCAAACATTGTTTGATATACGATTTATCTCATCATCTAATTCATCGCGATTGCCCGCCACCATAACTTGGTACAGGACTGAACTTTCCTCACCTAAATACAATTGCGTTTCCACACGAAACGAACGAATGTCGTTTTCTGAATGAGTGTAGTGGCGCTTAAAAGTTTGATCGAATGGAATCGCTGCAGACGTTGGGATGTCCAGATTTTCGTTCTCGACGAATACAGAGTTTAACAGAGGTTTCGACGGGGCCCTTGAATCCGAAACCGTCCAATACCAACCTGAAAGAGGAGCAGAAAACCTTGGTTCTCCGAAGTCAGGGGTGGCACGAAGCACACCATCTTCATTCTCAATTGCTCCGATCAGATTGTAAGAATGAGCCTCTAAGAGGGACTCAAAGCTACGTTCCGCATTCGTTTTAAAATAGGTTGATATTACGATTCCGGTGGCGACCAATGCAGTCACGGTCCAAACACCGAGGACAAACAGCAATCGGAATGCAAGGGAGTTTGGAACCAGACGTAGCGTCACATTCACATCCGATAACCCAAGCCGCGCACAGTTTCAATCACATCGGAATGGAGTTTCTTCCGCAAGCGTCCCACGAACACTTCAATAGTGTTAGAGTCGCGATCGAAATCTTGATCGTAAAGATGCTCAATCAACTCGGTGCGCGATACAATTTCCCCACGATGATGCATGAGGTAAGAAATCAGACGATACTCATGGGAGGTGAGCTTGACCAATTCATCATTCATCATGACTTTTGATTGTCGTGTGTCGAGCTTTACCGGGCCGATTTCTATTTCAGAGCTTGCATGGCCCGCCGCACGACGAATGAGGGCACGCACCCGCGCCAGAACTTCTTCTGTGTGGAATGGTTTAGCCACGTAGTCATCAGCGCCGGCATCTATACCAGAGACCTTATCGCTCCAACGGTCTCGCGCAGTCAGCATGAGCACAGGCATGGAACGCCCTTCACTGCGCCATTTTTCCAAAACAGTGAGGCCGTCCATTTCCGGCAATCCAATATCTAAAATGACCGCATCATAAGGTTCGGTATCCCCAAGAAAATGGCCTTCGACACCGTCAGTCGCACTGTCCACCACATAACCCGCATCTAGGAGAGTTTGGCACAATTGGCGATTCAGGTTTGCATCATCTTCAACAACGAGTAATCGCACACTCTTCAACCTTCATGATTTGCAGTTCGATATCCATTACTTTGAGACGACAACCGTTTTACGTCTGGGTGGGCCGTTGCCGGACTTAACCAAGACTTTGATAACACATTTCTGACCCTTTGACCGAACACTGAGAACACGTCCACCTGTAGAAGATGCGACTTGTGACGCCTTTGCGCCGCAACCTGAAGCATGAGCGCTCGTTGAGGCAATAGGGGACGCAAAAAGCAAAATCGCCGTCAGACAACTGCTTAAAATGTATTTTGTTTGTTTTTTAAAATCTAACATGCAAGCAAACTACACACACTGATCTGAACAGTACATGAACAATCTTTTACGGCATTGGCACAATATCACAAATGGCTGACCAAATCGCATTATGCTGCTTTATAGCAACAACAGTTAGATCAGTGTCTAAAACCGACCAAGAGATTGGTTTTAGGACCACACATGACAGGTCAGTCTCGGCGGTGCCCATCGTCTTCGCGCAACTTATCTGCATGAAAGCGATCACTGACAACACGATGTAACGCATCATAGGCTCGCCCCAATTTTTTCGATTTGACGATTGCGCCTTCAATTTCAAACTCCTTTCGAAGATTGGCGCGAAGCCTGCTGCGTTTAATCCAATTTGCCAGGTTCAGGAGCAATTTAATTATTTTAAGAACAATTGTCATTCGATCATCGCAGATGCGTCCAGACGACCAAATATGGCAAACAACGAACCACCCACCGCCACGATCTGAAGAACAGCATCTGTGAGAGCGAGTTGGGTGTCTTGATCAATTGGATGGCCGAAAGCTCCCAGTAGTGCTGCACCAACAGCAATAAGTGATCCCCAGATCGTTTTTGAATAATACCATTTTTTGTGTTCTTGACTCATTTGCCGTTCCTTCTAATGATTTAATTGTATTGATGTCTTGGTAAATTGCCCGGGACCCACTACGGCTGACACTTGGCCCACTTGAATATCCAAGGCCTTGGGAATATGTGAAAACCAGTCCTGCAGTTGAGCGCTCGTAATCGTGACAATGGATGCTTCCACTCCCAGTTCATGTTCATTGTTGAGTTCATCGCGCAGATGAACGGTATATTTTTCTTGGGCTTCACTAAGTGGAATATCAATCTGTTCCCACGAATCTGCCCTAAGGCGGTTCCGGCGCTTCCAACTTACAAACACTGCCCCGTTGGAATTTTGCCTTGCCTTAAGATGAACGGGGCTGAATGGAACATTACCCCTTTGCCCCAAGGCTTCCGTTTGTTTCACAATCGAAGCATTTCCGATCGATTTATCGCTTCTTCCAATTGCCCAATTCAGAACTTGTCCTTTTTGGCTTTCTGAACCGACGATTGGCTCCACCGCATCATTGAGCAACACAATTTCCGCCCCCGGGATGCTTCCCAACCTAGCCTCTTGTTCAGTGCCAGACTGCCCTCGTAAAAGCCCGCTCAACTCCCACTCGCCGTCGCCGACAAGATTAGCGTTCAAAAATTGAACAATTTCCCACTGATTGTTCGCCGAGCGCACCGCTATGGCGTTACCCCCAGACAAGACTTGAATGGAGTTCGCGGAAAAGAGTTGGCCAGTATAAAGCTTTACTCTTATTTTTTCTGCCCACGACCAGCGACTTGTAGATGACGAAGGCACAAGTCCACCCGTCAACTCGCCAATAGAAGCCTGTTGCTCCACAATCTGTCTTAGATTGTAATCATCAGTCGTTGGAGATGAATAAAGTGCAGCACTCCCAATCCATGGTTTTGCAGAGACAGCAACAAGATTGGATATCGTCTCCGAAATGAGTTCGATGACAGGCAAGTCAAGAAACACAGCCAATGGGGTTGGATCTGAAATCGGCGGACTTATCTGTTCAATGCGTTTGGGTACTTCAACCGGAGTAGCATTGCCCAACTCAATCGCTTTGGCTTCTATTGTGAGATATGTCCCTTCTTCAATTGAAGTAATTTGCCAAACCTGATTTGACTCCGCATTTTCTAATTGAATGTATGTACCTACTTCTAGATAGCGCTTGGACAGCGGAAGTGAGAATGCAATTGATTTTCTCGCGGCCCATGTTGCATTCAACCAATCATCCAATACTGATTGTAGAATGAAACCGTCAGAAACGATTGGCAGTGATAAAGAAGCTTGACGTTGATTTTGTACATTGACCTTTTCAACTTGCAATTGAGCAGGCTGAAATTCCGCCACCGGATCAATGTAACTAAGAGATGCACGATCAACAAGTTCAGTGCGCGGCACCAAAGTCTTACTGACCGTTGCATTGGAGCTATCTGCAACAAATAACATTTCAGACAGCTCAACAACGTCAAATGCACCTTTCGATCGAAAGGTCATCTTCCCCTGTTGTTCCGATACTGAAATTTGATAAAGCTCCATAAGAGCTTCGATTTCAGATCGTAACGGTGAAGAACTTGCAATCACATAACCGTCTATCACGCCATCAACTTGAGACGTATCCGCATTTAAAATGCCAATTTGATGTAATAGCGCGTTCAAAAGATCGGATATTCGTACAGAACCCAATCTACCATTCAACCAATGGCCACGTTGCCAGTTCTCACCATCCGACCAAACATCAATATTTTGTGGAAACTGGGGAAATGGGCGCGCATCCCAAGCCCAAAGCTGAGATTTTTGGAAGTCAACCATCCGCCCTGCATAAACAGAACTTTGAGGGTTCTGACCATTCGAAAAACTTATAGACGATTCATCCCAATGCAGTTGCTGGGCCTGGATATAACTCAACATGGCACCATCATCTCTTCCGCCATTGGAAAAATATGGCACAGCTCTTTCAGACGATTTTGCATCGTAGAATACATTGGGTTGAGCAGGACCATTGTGGATAGCCGGCGCACCAAACTCCGCAAATATAATTGGCTTCGATTGCGGCTTCCAATTCGTGGCAGCCGGCACTTCAACACCCGCTACCCGGTTGTAATGAGAATTAAACCACCATGACTTCAGGTCTTTAAATTTGAAAACCCAAGGCTTTTCTAAACCATCAGTGATGGGGGTCTGCGCTTTGTTTTGCCGATCTGATTGCGACGCATAGTGCCAATCAAACCCTTCCCCTGCGGATATCTGATTTTCCAGCATTTTGACATCAGTCGAGCTGTAACCATTTTCGTTATCGAGGGCAGAATCTCTCCAATCACTGGTTGGCATATAATTGTCGATTGCCACAACACCAATCGCAGGATGAGACCAAAGCGGGTCCAAATTGAAGAATAGATCACCGGAACCATCTTGAGGGTGATAGCCAAAATACTCGCTCCAATCTGCAGAATATGTCACCGTACAATTGGAACCCAAAGTAGCTTTCACATCACTGGCAATGGACATGAGACCATCCACAAATGGAAACGAATTATCAGTTCCACGAACTCTTGTGAGACCGACCATCTCTGAGCCAATCAGAAACATATCAACACCACCCGCTTCTTCAGCAAGGCGTGTGTAGTGAAAAATCATATATCGATACGACCATTCAATGGTATTGGCGACGCTGGAAATTGAATGTGACAAATCCACATCCGATAACTCAACATCACCCAGGAAAGCTTCAATCTGCTGACCTGCCACCTCGGTTTGATCACTGGTTCCAGTATATCCGCTTGCTGGAAAACACGTAATTCTGCCACGCCAGGGGTAAGCAGCTTGCTGATCTCCCCCGTAGGGATCTGGAAGAGTATTGTCAGCAGCTATATCCATCATAATGAATGGATTGAGACATACCTTTAGACCACGTGCTTTTAGTTCGCGAATGGCACGAACAACACTTTGATCAGATGGTGACCCTCCATAAGAGATCACACCTTCATTGAGAGAAACTCGCTGTGCTTGTGAACGACGAATACCAGCCACTGTCCAACTGTCACCGCGATGAATATTTCGCTTTTTGACTTCGACCTTTGGTCGAATCTTACAATGTTCCGCCCTTAGGTCATCACCAAACCATGCCACAACCAAAGCAACTTGTTTTAAGTTCGGACACAGCATCAACAACTCATCAAGCGATGCCAGAAAGTCAGTGTCTGCTAAGCTTTGATGCGTGTTGAGTTTTCGATACTCAACTTTGCTGACTTTCTCTACAACGGCTGATGGGTCATATCCAAACTCTGTTGCACCGGGGATAAGATTAACGCCGTAGATTCTGTTCTCAATTTCTCCTATCGGTTTCAAAACCTCTATAGAAATTTGGGGAATTCGATTGCCAAATTCTTCGAGGGGGAAATCTTCAAAGACCACATAGGCCAAACCGCGATACGCAGGGGCATCACCATCTTGCTTCAAGTCAATCAGCGCATCTGGAAGTTGGTCTTCAGTGCCTCTGTGTGTTCTGATGTTAAAATCGCTTTGATCCAGTTCTTTGCCATCGGCCCAAATTCTTCGAATTCCGGCAATCGGTCCTTCGCACAATCCAACAGCGAAATTTGCATAGTATGAGTACGTCTTAACTGTTGTTTTGGGGCCAGATGCCCCTTTGCCGCCTTGGGATTGCTTTTGAGATTTTTGAACTTCAATGAGACGTGTTGCCCAAATCACCTCACCAGAAATACGTGATCGACCAAACACCCGGGGTATAACGGCCCCTTCACGGGAACTTAAGAATTGAACATTGTCCAACTTTGGCCCTTCGATAATCTGGTCTTTGGCACCAAACAAACTTTGATCAACGACCGACCCTCCCAATGCACCCAACGCACGCCCGGCAACCGCTCCTAATGGACCGAAGAGGAATCCACCAACAGCCGTACCGACCGTTTGAAGTATAAGTGTTGCCATTTAGCTATTCACTTTCGAAAACGGATGGAAAGACGAATGAAGACACGAAGCACTTCGACCAAAACTTGCTCATCCATGTTTCAACGACACAGGCATTGTCGTAGGCGTGAATGAATTTAGAGTCGTCGCTCAACACTCCAACATGTTTGGCGATTCCATTTCGCCGCATTCGAAAGATGATGATATCACCAGCACGCGGGTTTTCGGTTTCAACAAAGTATTTTTCGCCCAAGCCAATGAGGTTTTCGACATTTCCGGTCTCAGCCCATGTGCTTGTATATGCTGGGACTGGTTCTGGTTCGGCACCTTGTGTCTCCCGCCAAACACCTCGAACCAACCCCAAACAATCGCACCCCACAGATTTACATGACGCTTGGTGTTTATAGGGGGTTCCTAACCAAGATCGTGCAGAATCCACGATGCGCCGCCGCTCGCTAAACAATTCAACCATAATATTTCCGATTATTTTACGAGTGCAGATCCGTCATGCAGATCAGACGATGTTGCATATCCCAAGACGAAATCTTGGCCGGGTATGTGCGGACAACCGCGGAAGTTGAGATGATTGGAAAACTTCGACTTACAAGTCTGCAATAATTTATTGCATCCGGCGGTCAGCTTAAAGAGATCGCCAACTTCGATGGCAAATGGCATTGCTTCCCAAATGATAACTTCCTTAGAATCCATCACAGCAGCACTGTCCAAATCAACTATACGCCCGATATTTTTGCCACTCAGCCATTCCAATTTTCCCGAGGCAAACCAATTGCGGGAGAAAACTTGAAGTCCTTCAGATAAGAACCGTTTTTGATGGAGCAGTTTATCGACAGAGCCATCGAACTTATACTGCGGTACTGACAAGTCGACTGTGCAACGCCCGTCGCCCAATGTTGCATCGCATTGTTGTGAATACGTTCTGCCGACTGTTTTCTCTAAAACCGATGTGAGTCCACGCAGTTCTGCTTCAAACATGCCATCTTTCTGGCTAACCTCCCCCAAGAATGCCAAGCGTGAGTGATATCGTTCAGTTGGCGCATTCCAATTCACCATCCAAACGGCAACCGATGCATTGTCGTATAGCCCTGCCAACAAATCGTCTTCGGTTAAAAAATCTCCGTCAAGGACACCTTCGATCTGTTGATCATCCACGGACAACCCGAGTTGTTGAGAGGCTTGAGTCGGTTGAAACCCACTGATTGCGCGACACGTCACGCCTTCTATCAATAGTTCGTTGTCATGATCAGTAAAACCCAATTTAAGCCCGTCGTTTCGCGTCACGATCCAACAATGGCAAATTGAGGTTGCCAATGATGAGAAATGTTTTCCTAAAGACTCATTAAAGCTGTTCACAAGACCACCTCAATAATAGGAATTGAAGGCACCTCTCCCGCACGAAAAGATGATAAACTGATACTCATTTGGTCGGAGGCAAAACGCACCGGAACATCGAATTCAAAGCCTGCTCTGATTTCAACACCGATTGCGGGCTCAGCACCTACAGCGAATGTGATCTGTCCAGTTTTCCAGTCTATGGAAAAATCCTGCCCGACCACCTGCTCAACACCATCAACTGATAAAGAAACGGTTCCCGCAACAGGTTTTAAAATTGATCTTGTGTAACTGTCTTCATCCGTACCGTAGGTTTTTGTCAGTTGGAATTCATTCACATTCACTTGCCCCCAACCGATCAGTTGATCAAATGCTTTTGGAGTTTCGTTGGGTGCGCAAGACTTCCAATCCAATAAATCGCGATAACGAAACCCCACCAAAGGGCCTCTACGGGCTTCGAAGAATTCGAGAACCCGGTGCAACGATGTAACGTCTTTCACACCAGACCCCGCTTCATAACGTCTACGACTGTGCGCCCAACGTTGATTTCTGTGCTCGCGACCAGACCCTAGAGTTATAATTTCCGTATTGCGTTCGGGACCACCGCTTGATCCAAACGCAACGTCAATTGGAAAGCGTTCTTCAACAAAATCGATTTGAGCAGGCATAGGTTTTCCAATCCGTTTTACAGAGTGCGACGACCACGGTTGACGGTGCGCGCTAACATACTGGCAATTTGAGCTTCTGATTTACGAAAGCCTTGCACATCAGGGGTCGTCACATTGAAGACTATACTTGGATTGCCTTGGCCGGATTCAGTTCGAACACCCAAGCGGCCATCAGCCCCTCTCGCCAGTGGCATAATGGCTTCAGCGCCCGCTTCCCCCATCAACCCCACAGAAGAAGACGAACCCGAACCGAAGTAAGTTGGGCTGGCAACAACCCCACCCTTCGCGAATGGCGTCACAGACGGGAAACCTGAGCTTCCCGCCCCGCTGGTTAAACCACCAATCAAATTTTCAAAGGCGCCTGAGAACAAATTTTCCAAAGGTTTCAAGCCCGCATTTAATGCCAAGCCTGACAGTTTAAGAGCAAGGCCACGTAACGTTTCATCAAAGGATTTTCCGGAAAGAACTGCAGAACGAATTGTTCCTGTGAACACGGTTCCAAATTTTTGAGACTGTTTTTGTAGATCCGCCATTGCTGTCGTAAAACCGGTGAGGTCGGCTTCGACCGGAATTGTAATTTGATCATCCATAGTATCGCCTCTCACAGCTCTTGATGATTGTTGATATCAGGGTATTTGCCCATGGTTTCGTGCAACCACGACCGCTCCAGAACTTCAGTGGTTTTCGGGTTTGCGTGTTCAAGGGCCATGTGAAGTTCGCGCAAAGATAGAGACCAGAAATCTTTTGAAGATAACCGCATAAAGCCAAAGCCAAAGGCCATTACTTTTTGCCAGGGAAACGGAACTGCCATTAAGTTGAAGACCCGCTTTCAGCACTTGGATCTGACGACCCGAATGTGACCGCGAGAAGTTCGGCAACAATAGCCGCGTATCCAACGGCACCACCATCCGCCTGCATTTCTAAAATATCTACTTTCTCCAAAGTATGCCCACCGCCTTTAAGCCCCGCATAAATTATGGTTTGCATATCCCGTGCTGACAGTCGTCCGGTTGAGAACCGCTCTGTCAATTTCGTTAAATCCTCGGCGTCAAAAGCATCTTCCAAATCCGCCAATGCACCCAGCGTCAAACACAAAGTCCAATCCCGACCGTCCAACTTTGCGTTGATTTCTCCCCTATGCCTGTTGACCATCAAACATCCGCCGCAAACTGTAGAAATCCGGCTGACTCCAGTGCCATCTCGAAGGTAACTTCACCATTGTGCTCACCAGAATATTCCAACGATACAATTTGAAATGCCCCCTCAATGGATCCGAAGTCTGGAATAACAATTTGCCAATCCACGATCTCAGATTGGAAAAATAATGAACGTATTCTCTCATCGGAAATAGCGTCTTTGAAAATTCCAGACCCGCTAAGTGATGCGCGTTGCACGCCTGAACCTGACAACAATTCACGCCAGCGGCCAACGCTCTCGAAGTCTGTGATTTCCACGGTATCGGTGTTGAAAGCCAATCGTCGCGACCGCATGCCAGCCGCTGTCACAAATGCACTTCCATCGCCATTCCTTACTTTCAGAAGGAGGTCTTTGCCTTTTTGAGCAACCATTAAATTTTCCCTTTACAATCAAATTGAATTGGAGTGAGAGGCATTTGTGCCTCGTGAATAATGAGTTCAGACAGCCACTTCGGTCACTCCCCGAAATCTCATGACCCCATGCAAATGCTCCGATTTGCGGTCTCTGCGGGTTTCAGAAAACTGCAATCGCAGAGCAATTAAATGATGGGAGTCTAGTGATTGCGATTTGTCGTGGAGAATGCGCTTCAAATGTGCTTGCAATTCATAACACTGGGTGCGCGAACCTTGGTCTGACCACACATGGATAAACACTGTTACAGCTTCACCGCTTTCAGTGGAGGTACTCCAATCAGAGGTCGTTGTTCGACCAACAACAATATAGGGAGGTGCCACTCGCTCTGGCATTTGATCAAATATTTTTTGACCATCCAGTTCAGCGATCAAATCTAGATCAGCCACCAAAGCTTTGAAAATCGTTTGTTGCAGATCAAGCGTCGCAGCGATCATTGCACCACCTCGTTTTGAGAAATCAGTTCATTTTCTAAAGCAATGTCATCCAATGAGAATTCCTTCTCAATGGTTTTGCGTTCTTCAATTCTGTCCGCAATATCTTGCAGTCGCACAGTAAGGCCGAACTTTATCAGTTGTTGCGTCATATCCTTAAAGGTGATCATCAACGTATTTTTCATCGCCCTTGCTCCTGCGTTTGGCAAACAAGATACCGACGCCGTTCATCAGGATCGTGAACTGTTTTGATTTCAAATTGACGGTCGTTCAAAACAAAGCGCCAGCCGCTGCCCACATCTTCGCGAAAGCGAATGACAATTTGGTTTTGGGCTATTTCTTGATTTTGTTGCGCGACAGCGGAAGACTGCGGATTTGAAGGAATAACGCCGCCCCAAACCGCAGCTACATCCTGCCAAGCTGTCGTTAACCCACCGCACCCATCGGAGGTTTCCAACTTTTGCTGTAATCTCAAACGGTGGTTCAACGCGCCCGGATCGTATACTGCCCCGCTCATCAAATGTTCACTCGTTTGAATTGAGAAATCAGCCTTTCAAACCCGGCCGGCAAACTGACGGGCTGGTTTTGTGGTGAGACAGCACCTCTGAACTCATACCAATGCGCCACCAGCAATAAAATTGCGCGCTTCAGCGAATCCGGCACGTCAACCCCGAAATCACCAAAGCCGGCGACCACATCTATTTCAAGACCGTTTGCTGCGGCACTTGTATCATTCAAGTTTGAAAATTGGAGAACTGCAGGAGTTTCACCAAGCAACACGCTGTAAGTCTCAGGTGGCAAAACGGAAGAGTTCCCTTCTTCGTCAAAGGCCACCACAGATGTGATGGAGATCACAGGGGCGACTTGTATGTCCACACAGCCATTTTGCGGAAACGCGCTTGTGTATTGCCGCCATGTTTGGGTGATGCATTTTTGACCGCTGCCGAACTCTGCAAACTGACGTGCAGCCTTCAGCGTTTCCATGAGCAAATTGTCTTCGTGCTCGTGATCAATCCTCAAGTGTTCTTTTACATCCTGCAAACTGAGTGGTTCTGTTAATGGTGGTGTTATGAGTGCAACTGTCATGGGTCTCCCAATCAAAAATGAAAACCGGAAATGAAAACGGCCCCACTCAAGTTTTGAATGGGGCCGTAAATCGGCACGCCAACCGCGCGGTTTTCGAGCGCAATTGGCCAGGCTGGGAGGAAACCTAAGCTGTGCCGAATTTGATGAGTTTGATGGCGTCGAAATCTTGAACACCACCACCCACACGTTTTGTGGTGTAGAACAAGACATAAGGTTTGGATGAATAGGGATCGCGAAGAACCCGCACACCAGCGCGGTCCACAACAAGATAGCCACGGCGGAAATCACCGAATGCAATTGGCGTAGCATCGCTACCAATGTCAGGCATGTCTTCCGCTTCAACCACCGGGAAACCCATTAGCATGGCTTGTTGGCCAACCGCCGATGGCGCCTGCCACAGATAATTGCCGTCGGCATCTTTCAATTTGCGCAATTCAGCTTGAGATTTGCGGTTCATGACAAAATTAGCGTTTTGTCGATAACCCGCCTTCAAACCGTAAATCGTATCAACCAAAACATCCGAGCCATCAGATGCCGCTAAAGAACCGTCTGCCCCAGTCACAACGTAGCCAAGGTTGCCCCATGACCAAGACGCTTCATCGACGATTGGAGAAGACAAAAATCCAGTTGGCT
The DNA here is from genome assembly GCA_938010435.1 of uncultured Rhizobiaceae group bacterium. Lineage (GTDB taxonomy): Bacteria > Pseudomonadota > Alphaproteobacteria > Rhizobiales > Rhizobiaceae > Pseudahrensia. Next base: position 96,539 of record CALLUS010000002.1, read on the forward strand.
TATTGTTGCCATCACCATTCACAAATGCAGCACCTTCCTGCTCTGCGAATGCCATTTCCACTTCTTCTGCAATCCATGCATCGAGATCGATTGCGCTGTCCTCCAAAAGAGTAGAAGTCGCTGCGGGCATCGCATAGAGTTCCATTGTTGGGAACTGAAGTTCAGACAATGAAGGCGTCGTTGTTTGCGGACGCACATCGGTTTCACCCACCCAGCCGACATTTGGACCGGCCGCTGCAAATGGCTTTTTAAACACAGATCCCGACACCTGTCGCACTGTGGAGATAGCTCGGATGGGCGACACATTGGACAAACGCTTTCCGATTTCGGCAGACAATTCTTCAGGCACCAAATACCCACCATCAGGATCGCTGCCGACAGACATTGCCTTTTCTTCCAGCATTCTCAAGCCATGTTCATCGCCCGAACGAACATAGTTTTCAAAGCCTGATTTGTGTTCAACTTGTGCAAGTGATGAGACAACTCCCCCCCCAAGTGAGGGGCGTTGGTTTTTTAGAACCAAAGCATCAAGATGCTTTTTCTGTTCATCAATCGATTTGTTGATACGATCCATTTTTTCATCCGTAACAACATCAGATGACATGCGTTTTTCGATCTGGTCCAGCCGTTCATCATTGGTGTCTTTGAAAGATTCAAAAGCATGCATGAAATCATCAAAAGCTGCTGCAATGTCGCCCGGCTGACCCATTTTTGTCTCCGGCGCAGATGCGATATTTTGTGTGTTCATCGATAGTTTCCTGTTTGTTTTGTTTTGAGGTTTAGAGATCGCGCTGCAGATTGAAGTCTGCAGAGGAAATCCTCTTGGGAGGAAGCAGCTTCCTGCGTGCTTTCCAGTTGCGCATAACCCTTTTGAATAACTGTTCGGGCTTGGCGCCGTGTTAGCCCAGCGTCCTGCGTGAGCCATTTTTCGAAATGCCTGATGCTTGGCAATTGTGTTTGGTTTGGCTGTTGTGCGACTGACTTTACATTTTGCACGCGAGCCCCGGGCAACATGGGAAATGTCACAATGGAGATTTCCCATAAATCGACTTCAAGAATGGACCGGATTCCCGTATTTTGATCGGTACGGCTGCGTTCGGTGCGAAACCCGATGGACAGGCCATCGATCGCTTTTTCACGCAGTAGATCCAGCACCTCTTTGCCTCGCTGAGAGGACTGTACAATTCGTCCCGAAACAAACAGACCATTCTGGTCTTGTGTTATTTTTTCCCAAACACCTATCGGCTCGGTCGGTTCATGTTGGAACAACATACGTATACCATCTACACCACGGGTTTCCAAAGATCGTGAGAATGCACCGGAAACAACGCAATCCTTTCCAAGATCTACTTGTCCGAACAAACTCGCATAACCTGAAAACGAACCACCACTTTCCTCCACATTGTTAATTGCAAGAGAAATCCGTTTGCGTTCAGGCGACCAAAAATGGGGTCGAAAGTGTTTCAAATTACCTGTCCTTTTCTTCACGCTCTTGTTCAAGGCGGTTTGATTGTGTCGGTGTTTTTTTGAGCCTGTTGGGAAACTGTTGGGTTAACCTTTCCAGAACTCCCAATGCCCACCATGCTGATAAGCTTGCAAAAGCAGCGCCTATTAAAGCCACTTCAACTGTTGATACTTTTCCTAGAAGCCCCAAAAAATCAGCGAGTTTGACACCTGCTGTTCCACCAAAAATCAGCCCGGTCACTAAGCCAACACACAACCGCGCGAAAGCCTCTCTGCGTCCTCTTGGCAAGATGTAAACAATCGAAATCAACGACCCGGCCAGAGCTCCAACAATTTTGGCCGCGAGCATTGCAGGAGACAAAGAACCAAAGATAGCCTCAAGATCGGACCATGCGATTATCGGGCGAATTGAACTCACTGCGCGTTCGTTCCCGTGTCATTTGGTGAATAACCCAAAGCTTCTCGCTTCTCATCATCAGACAAGAAATCAGCCGCGTTCAAACGGTTCCACACCACTTCTCTTTCGCTGGACAGACCTTCCACGCGATCTTCATCAACGGCAATGCGAATGGGCGTTTCAAATTCATTTTGAAACCAATGGTTTAAATTATCGAGCGTGCGATTGATCATCGGTAAAAGGGTTTGACGGGCAAATGCCCGATTGGCTTCTTGATAATTCGAATAGGTATTGTCACCGGGAATGCCCAACAACATAGGGGGCACACCAAATGCCAGCGCAATGTCTCTTGCGGACCCATTGCGTGCCTCCACAAAATCCATATCACGGGGACTGTGGCCCATCGCTTTCCAATCCAGTCCACCTTCCAGCAACAAAGGCCGCCCCGCCCTGTTTGGGCCTGCATAGCCTTCCTCCAACTCATCTTTCAGTCTTGAAAACTGTTCTTGAGAAAGATGGTTGCTCACGTTCGAGGAATAGACCAATGCGCCAGATGGTCGGGCAGAATTGTCCAGCAAAGATTTGTTCCACTGATTTGCCGCGTTATGCACATCAAGCGCCATCAAAGCCGCTTGCAAAGGAGCAAATCCATAGTGATCATCGAGCGGATGAAACAGAGTTAGGTGGGTCACATCACACGTTCCAATTTCAGAAACATGATGCCGTTTCTTGGAATTTCCAGTCATGTATTCGAAACCGTGTACCCAACCGGATTTATCCGCCAACACTTTCACGCGGTCTGGACGCAGAAGATGGAGTTCTTTGGCAGTGTCGTTCACTCGTACCCGCTCAATGTAAGCATTCCCCGACACCAGTAGATGGCCGATTAACGCCTCCATAAACTCTTTACCACTTTGACGGCTGTTGGGACGCATAAGCAGGTCAAGAACAGGGTGATCATCACATTCTCGCACCCCTTCATAGGTGAGCAAGGGAACCGCAGCTACCGTCTCACTGATCAAACGGACACAGCGATAGACAATTGGATTCCCCATAAACCCCCGCCGCGCAAGGCTGCTATAATCTGCTTGCGTCCATCGGGCATGAGATGTTCCAGACATCGCAAACAAGCTTTGCAATCCGGCCGACTTCTGCTCAGGCACTCCATTGGAAGGCGTGTTTGATCGCGTCGGCGTGAACCAACTAAGTGGGTTTTTCATTCAATTTTTCCGATCAGGTCAGTTATATAGCGCGAGCGCGGGGTAAGTTTTGTAAATTCAACATCAGGTCAGTCAAAGCCCAAACCAAAGCGTCCATCCGGTCTGGCGACTTTCCGGATGACAATCCTTCAAGTCCAAAGTCACACATTTCATCTTCCAACTCCGACAAACTTCCCACATGAGAAACCAAACCACGCTCATAAAGATGGGCAACAGGCTCTGCTCGCAACCATTTTCCCCGCGTTGCTTTCACTTGGCGAATTGGCAGGTTAGGTGAAATGTGTCGCAAAACACTTTCTGCCAGATCCCCGCCTTGGTTTGTTTCAATAACAATACAGTCGGCCTCAAATTTTTTGTACAATTCGAAAGTCATACTCACCCATTTTTCAGGTGAAACGGCAGACAAAGTTTTGTCCGCCAGAATATAACCGCGTTGGTCGTCACCAATGCCAGCAACCACTAATCCACATGCATCAGATTTGACAGTTCCCGTAACCGGCGGATCAACCGCCACCACTACGCGTTTCAAGTGCGGTGCCTGTTCACAGCGATAGCGATCTAACACATCTCGTTGCCACAATGCATCCAAGCGGTCGTCGATGATCTCGCCATCAATCTCTTGCCGGCCAAGCCGTGTTCCCAGATATTTTCCCACAACCCTTTCGAGAAATCCATCAGCCAGATTGCCTGCATTTTCTTGCGTGCGCATCCGCGATACTGCTGTGCGCTTGTCTTTCAAAATACTCTTCAGCAACTTTATTGGACGCGGCGTAGTCGTAATCACCTGGCGCGGATAATCTCCTAACCTAAGTCCAAATTGCAGCATATCCCACGTTTCATCGGCATTGCGCCACTTAGCCAATTCGTCGCTCCAAGCGGCTCCAAACTGCGGCCCACGTAAAGCATCCGGATCTTCCGCCGAAAACACCTGCGCCACAGCGCCATTAGGCCATTCCAACCTGCGCCGTGAACTTATCCAGTTAGGTCTATCTCCCGAACGATGAACTGATAGTAGACCGGATTCCCCTTCCACCATCACTTCACGCGCAGCAGCATAAGTTTCGCCAACCAATGCGATATGACTGACTGGCGCACTGACAAACGCCGGGTCTCCGGTTGCCAAGGCACGTATCCATTCAGAACCCGCTCTGGTTTTGCCAGCCCCACGTCCTCCCAACAGCAACCAATTTGTCCAGTCGTCGATTGGTGGTAATTGGGCATCCCGTGCCCATACTGGCCAGCGATGTAGGAGGTGCTTTTTTAAGTCATCCGGCCACGTTTTCATAGCTTGGGTCAGGTTTTCCGTCTGTTTCAAGTCCATTAACGAGCGCTTCAATTTTGTGATCAAGCGCAAATGTGTCGTCAGTTGAGATTTGTTTTTTGACGTCATCAATTTCGCTTTTCAACTGATCCAATGTTCGTTCCTCAATGGCATCCAATTTCAGTGCAACATTTGCCAACGACTCCATCGTTTTTGCAATTGCTGCAATCGCACGGGTCGATTTATCTAAATCCGACTGTGCCGTTTGGTCTGCACCTAACTGCATCATCTGCCCATCTACAATTTGGCTTAACCGTCGTTGTAGACCAATAACCGCATTTTTTACGTGCCAATTTTCATGCAAAACACGTTCGCTGAAAGCGGCAAGACTTTCGCCACTCAGCTCTGCCAGCAAGACAATGGGCACTGCCCAGTTCTCATGTAAGACGCGCAAAATCTGCCACTCTCGCTCAGCCATTAACGCCATGCAAAAATTCCGATTCATTATAATATTTTTGAAATATAGTTGGATTGGAGAAGCGCAGTTCGTATCGCCCACCTCTCCGATTGTGTCCTAAGACTACAACAAGACCGTTACGGTGTCAATGAATATTTTCCTAAAAAGATTATTTTCCTATTTTGTGGGGTCTTGATTTGCCCAATCCACCAAATGAAATTCATATTCTTCAACTGAAATGCCGTCTTCACTCACGGTTTTATTTCTCACACTTATTCCTGCTCCATGAACCGTTTTGCCCGTTCCCGACAACAAAGGATGCCACCCTGGCAACGGCTTACCTTCGTCCAACAATCGATATGCACATGTGGGCGGCAACCATGAATATTGGCCGATCGTTTCGGGCGTCAACTTGATGCAATCCGGCACAGTATCAAACCTATTTTTATAATCAGAACAACGACATGTGCTGTCATCAAGCAACGTGCAAGCAATGTTTGTAAAATGGATTTCGCCTGTGTCCCAATCTTCCAATTTGTTCAAACAACACCTGCCGCATCCATCGCACAAGGCTTCCCATTCTTCACCATTCATCTGGGTCAGCGACTTCACTTCCCAAAACGGACGTTGGGGCGAATTTACCGAATTAGAGGAATTTGAAGACACTGGCTTGCCCCTACGGGATAAATGTTGGAAAATGGACGAAGAACGGACTTGAGCCCGAACTTTTTTCATCACAACCATGAAGCGGAGCACGCGTAAAGCCCATGCGCGACCGATTTGAACAACGTAAAAAACGATCAGCTATCAAAGGCCTGATGAGTTTCGACTCATGGGTTGATGATGCAATGTACCGTTTAAAATCGGGAAGCGGTGATTGGTGGGAATCCCTCACCATATTTTTCCGTAAATTCCGGGTCTACGGCTTTAAAAAAGGCGTGGTCGAACTATGTTGCGAGGGGCTCACTTTAGGTGTGGTTGGCGCGCTGTTGATGCTGGCTCTTGCCAAACCCGCTTTCGAAGAAACGGAAAAAGACTGGCGCACCAGTAAGAAATATTCGGTGACATTCCTCGACCGCTTTGGCAATGAAATCGGGCGTCGCGGTATTTTGCATAATGATGCGGAGCCGATCGACAGTTTACCCGATCACTTTATCAAAGCCGTTATGGCCACAGAAGACCGTCGTTTTTTTGAACATATTGGTATCGATTTTCTGGGGCTTTTCCGCGCGATGGTTGAGAATGCGCGTGCAAATTCTGTTGTACAGGGCGGCTCCACCATCACTCAGCAGTTGGCCAAAAACCTATTTCTCACCAACGAACGAACGTTGGAACGGAAAATCAAAGAGGCGTTTTTGTCTTTGTGGTTGGAATATAATCTGACCAAGAAAGATATTCTTAAGTTGTATCTGGACCGTGCCTATATGGGCGGTGGTGCATTTGGAGCAGCAGCGGCTGCAGAGTTTTATTTCCAGAAAAACATTCGTGACGTGACTTTGGCTGAGGCTGCAATGATGGCCGGTCTTTATAAAGCCCCTGCCAAATATGCGCCTCATATCAACTTGCCTGCCGCACGCGCCCGCGCAAATGAAGTATTGACCAACATGGTGCAAGCCCGTTTCATGACTGAGGGTCAAGTCATCAGCGCACGCCGCAATCCAGCCAGTGTTATTCAGCGCCAAAAGAAAGAGTCGCCAGACTATTTCCTTGATTATGCGTTTGAACGCGTAAAAGATTTATCACTCGGATTTCCAACCACCACACTGATAGCCAAAACCACTTTAGACCCGAGCCTACAAAGCGCTGCTGATGATGCGGTGTTATCTCATCTTCGGCAATACGGTACCGATTACAAAGCCAATCAGGCCGCTATGGCAGTAATCGAAAGCGGCGGCGAAGTACGCGCTATGGTTGGTGGGAGAGACTACGGAGAAAGTCAGTACAATCGGGCATCACGCGCAAAACGCCAACCCGGCTCAACTTTCAAACCTTTCGTCTATACCTATTTCATGCAGCGCGGGTACAAACCCAAAAGTGTTGTTAATGGCGGTGCTATTCGCATTGGTAAGTGGTCCCCGAAAAACTATGGCGGCAGAAGTTTCGGACGCGTTGATCTTACAACTGCACTTGTAAAATCAATCAACACTGTGCCTGTTCGTATCGCCAATGAACTGGGTCGTGGTCCCATTGTTGATCTGGTTGCTAAAATGGGAGTTGATTCTCCGATTAGTGCTGAACCGGCAATGCCTCTCGGTACTAATGAAATGACGGTTCTCGAGCAAGCCACAGGTTACGGTGTTTTCATGACAGGCGGCCTTTCAACTAACCGACACTCGATCACACAGATCACCGATGCGGCAGGCGAGTTACTTTACAACTTCAAAGAAGACGGGACGAAGCGCGAACGCGTGATTTCAGAAGAGGCCGCCAAATCTATGAATACCATGCTCTCACAAGTGCCGGAATGGGGCACAGGTCGAAGAGCCAAACTCGAAGGCATCAAAACAGCGGGCAAAACGGGCACGACCCAATCTTATCGTGACGCGTGGTTCGTGGGCTATACAGGGAATTACGTGGCTGCAGTATGGTTTGGCAATGACAATTACGGCCCGACAAACCGCCTCACCGGAGGGCGATTACCTGCTATGACTTGGAAAAAATTCATGACATACGCTCACAAGAACACTGAACTGAAACCCATGCCTTATGTAGAAGCAGAAAAACCGTCTGAAGCGATCGAGAAGAATACTCCTGAATCCAACAAGCCTGCTGACATCCCATTGGTTCTTGCCCGTCAAAAGCCGCTCCCCTTAAAAACAGGGAAATTGCTACGAGCGCTTGCACAAGAGCTTAAAGAAGCGGCTCCGCTGGAAAAGGTGACCGTATCTGGGCTGCCGCAGAAACGGTCATTGGCCGTCAATTCCGTGACAAAGAACTAATGCTACGCATGATTTACGCCACACCATTTGAACAAACAGTTTAGAGTTATTTGTGCGTTCCTTTTTACAACTCTTTTTGGTTCTGATTTGTGGCCTCTTGTTAGGTGCAATCACGGCTTGGTATTCCATCCAGCGCAACCATGGGTTTGGTGCCTTAAATATTGGTGTGTGGACTGCGTGGCCTTCTGCTGGCGATGTGAAATCCGATCCGTATACTCGCGCTAAGGTCGCAGCCGAAGGTGAAGTGCCATTGGGTGCAGCTGAAGGCTTGGCGTTCCACGCCACAGTCGATGAACAAGGCAAACCACTCAAACAAGAGTGTCAGTATGATATTGCAGGGCAAACGCCCCTTGCACGACTTTGGACTTTGACAGCCCACACTTTGGACGGAACGGTTATTTATCGCGACAACGATAGTCCGGCTTCGCTTCTTTCTCGCAACCTGTCGCGCAATCCAGACGGGTCTATGAGACTGCAAATCGGAAACACCGCCACTCAATCAAATTGGATGAGACTTAGCGGCGCAGGCCCGTATCAGATCGTGTTGCGGCTGTACGATTCTCAATTGTCGCGATCCAGTGATGTGTCTGAGACAACCATGCCAACTGTGAGATTGTTGTCATGTTGAGTTTCAAACGTCTGCTCTACCTGGCAGCTGTCACCCTCTTGGTCGCTGGCATCGTTCACATCGTGATTGTGTTGCTTATTCCTTCTTACGCGGCAAAAGATGCTTGGGCGAAGCTTGGTTCTGCAGATAATTTTTGGAAATTTGCACCGGTATCATCAACTGGGCGAAAGGACATAACACTTCCCCTACTCGACCCCGCCTTTAGCGTATCGGCTTGTCGTTTCGACTTGAACGAAGCGCCGCTCAAAGTCCAAGCAAACGGCAACTTAGCGTTTTGGTCTGTCGCGATTTTTGATCGATTGGGCAGAAACATTTACAGCTTTAACGATCGCACGGCCATCGAAGGCCAGTTGTCACTTCTGGTTGTGAACGCCGTGCAAATGGCACGGCTGCGCAAAGATCAATCAAATGAACTGAAAGAAAGTGTATTGGTTGAAGCTGAACAGGGCGAAGGCTTTGTTCTCATACGTGCATTGCGTCCTGATAACAGCTGGACGCCTATTATTGATGATTATCTGAAAGATGCTGTTTGCAACAGATACGACTTTGATGCTGAAAGTAACAGCAGCTAACCGATCAACCTTTTTGGGCTCGTCCAATTGTAAATCGTAAGCAAATAACCGCTGACTGAAAAGGTTATGGTTAACAGAATGCTAAGACTTGGTGGTGCAATCTGGCATTCAAATCTTCAGTTGGCGATTCACAATGCACCACGCGCATCAAAACTCATCTTCATCAGCCCATAACCTGCCGCTCGCAACACCTGTAACAAACGATTGCGGCACCCTGTTTTTGGTGGCATGTGATCGCTTCTGCGACAGCAACAATGACGACCCGCTGTCCGCGACACAATTCAGCGAAGCGTTCTATTTGTTGATTGATGATGTCAGCACAGAAACGAAACAAGCCGCTGCGCGCGCTATAGCAAACACTGGTCATATCCCCCGCGCTGTTGCGCTCTATTTAGCCATGGAAACAATCGACATTGCCGCACCTGTGCTGGCTCGATCTTCTACATTAGGGCAGTTGGATTTGCTTCGGATCATCGAAGCCAAAGGCAACGAACATGCTGAAATCATCGCGGAGCGAAATGACTTAGGACGCACGATTATAGAGCGTCTTTATGCACTGCAAGATGACGCGCTTGATGCAAAATTGGAAGTGAATGAAAGCGTCACATCAAACTACGAAGAAAAGTCTGTTGAAACGCTGTTTGCAACTATTCACGGGCAATTGGACCTTTCCACCAAACCTGCAATTATTTCACAAAAGGCAGAGGTTGAACAATCAGTCAGCAAATCAGCGAGCCATAAACTTCTGCAAGCCGCTGCCCGCGGCAAACGATTGGATATTAATACGGATCAATCTGACGATATTGCCGTCGAATTTGGTGATCAGGACTTTGGAGATTCTGTTGAACGTGCAGCGCGGTTGGGCAGCCGCCAATCAGTTGGCGTCTTGTTGACCAAGTTTTTGAATCTTGAACTCAATACGGCCTTTCAAGTGCTCGACGATAAGTCGGGGGATACCCTGGCAGTCGCATTGAAGTCACAAAATGTAAGCTCAGAACAATCCAACAGAATACTGATGCTAACCTTCCCTCAGATCGGTTTGTCAGTTCACAACGCTCAACGGTCTATGCAATTTTATGATCAACTTACATTTATTGCATGCGAGAATGCTGTTGCTCAATGGCCAAAAGCCGCAAGACCTGCTCATGAACCTGTGCAGACAGAGACCAAGCCCATAAAAACGCCTAGAGACACCGGACGTTATCAAGATGGTCTGTCTGTTGAGCAAGTTCGCGATGAAAGACGTAGCGCTTAATCAGGGAGTTCTTGAAATTCCACAAACTCAGCAATGTTGCAGCCTTCAACTTCGACAATCCAAATATCGGAATCGAAACGTTTCTCTTTAGTAAGCTGGGCGTCCACTTCATCTTCAGTGACCGACAGTAGTCTCTGTTCAAACATCCGTTCAGAACTTTCAGTTTCATTATACGACATTTGAAGTGCAGGGCTGAGTAGATCATACACGTCCAACCCTCGCCTTATTACGAGAAATATAGCACCCGCTTCAGCAGCCCCCTTATGCAACACAACGCAAAACGCGCCGGCATTGCCGACGCGTCTTATTAGGGCTGATACCCAAAATTCTGAAGTGAGACGCACGCCCTCAACCTTGATTATATGCGCCAATTTCTTTCAGCTTCTTGAACACACCATCAGATGGTTCCCCGGTAATCTTCATGCCGTAATCCAATTGAAAGCGTTGGATAGCAGTAGCCGTGTGTTGGCCCATTTTACCATCAACTTTGAGGTCTTCATAGCCATAAGACTTCAAACCAGACTGAATGCGTGCAACTAAACCATCGGCGCTTGCTTCAGTCTTTTTAGGCAAGACCGCTGCAGTTTTTGCCGGCGTTTCTTTTTGGACCAACTCTTGCTGTTTCGGCACTGGCACTTCTTTTGGAGATACTGATGCCGACATCAGGATTTGGGTCAGCAAACGAACAGATGCTTTCCCATTGGCCTTCAGACTGTGATCTTTTTGAAAACGGTCGATCGCCTTTTTAGTGCGAGAACCATAGACACCATCCAGCTTACCTTCATAGTATCCACGCACGGAAAGAGCTGTTTGAACTTCTTTGAGAAGTTCTGGATCACTGTTCACTGCAACTTTTGCGGCAGTTGATGCGGTTGGCGTTTTAATGACGATTTCAGCAGTATCCGACAAAGGCTTCACAGCCTGAACATTACGTGTTGAGAACATTGGCGCAGGATGTTTCCCCGGCTGATACCAAATCGCATTGGTCAAAACAGCGGCTGTCACGAAAACTGACAATGCCGCGCCTGCGCAAAGCGCCGGGTGTGACTGGAATATTTCTTTGAACACATTGTTTGATGTGTTGGCTTCGTTGAGACGATCAGGCTGATACGCGTGCACGGGCTTCTCCTTTGTGGTCAACGGAATTTTCGATTGAAGTTGTTTTCTGAACACGATTGGCTGCAGACAAATGCACCAAACCGGCTTGTGAGTTGGCTGGCATTGGCCGCGAAACCACTGCTTGAATTGGTAGGGTCAAAGTGACCGTTGTCCCTTTACCCTCTGTGCTGGCAAAATCGATCTTGCCACCGTGAAGTTCCACAAGGCCCATCACTACAGACACACCAAGGCCCGAACCTTCGAACTTGCGGTTCAGATTTTTGTCTGCTTGTTCAAATGGTTTGCCCAATGAAGACATAAAAGCCGCAGGAATGCCGATACCATTGTCTTTGACCTGAATGCGGATACTACGGCCATGCTGACGGGCACTGATAGAGACCAGACCATCATCAGGTGAGAATTTGATCGCGTTTGACACCAGATTGAGTAGGATTTGTTGGCAAGCATTCTGGTCCGCTTTGATTTCCGGCAGGTTGGCTGGAACATCGCAAGCTATGCGCGTCGCGTTCTTTTCGGCCAAGGGCCTCAGCATCCCCAGAGTCGCGTCAGAAACAGATACAAGATCAAACGTCGACAAATTCAGTTCATATTTTCCACTTTCGATGCGGGTCATATCGAGCATATCGTTAACGACGTGCAAAAGGTGTTGACCTGAATTTTGGATAAGACCTGTATACTCGCGGTGTTTTTCATCTTCCAAACGCCCAAACAGTTCTTTGTGCATAATGTCAGAAAAACCGATGATTGCGTTAAGAGGCGTACGCAATTCGTGGCTGATAGTGGCAAGGAAATTACGCTGAGCAATTGTCGCATTTGCAATTTCTTCTTCAGCAGAGGCCAACTCAGCCCTCAAAGTATTTCTTTCTGAAACATCATTGGCAGTGGAAATAATTTCCATCTGGCCGTTGGTTTTGGAACGCTGTGGACGGCAAATAATTTCCAACGTTTTCCAAATTTGTTGTCCCTGTCCTTTGTAACGTATGCGGATTTCGCACATTTGGTCGTTGCCGGTGTGGGCAGCATCGGAAAGAGCTTTTAAGAAGATGACCCGATCTTGCAGGTGTACTTTTTCCAAGTAACCAGAATTGTGCAAAGAAGATGCAGAAGTACCTGTAATTGCTCTGCAATTTGCACCAACAAACAAAGTTTTTCCTGTTGCATCATGCTTAGCGATCAACCCTGAACCGTTTTCGGACAAAAGGTTCCAACGGCTCCGCGCATGAGAGGTATTTTCCTTCTCAGATTTCATTGAGCGGTTGAATTTTTGTACAGCAAAAATTGTCACGCTAAATAACAACACAGTGGCAATAACGAGATGGTTCAAGTTAACAGCAGGAACGGCCCCAAAGGATTGAGCAAGTGCTTGCAGTTCTAATTGAAACACCATTGCCAAAGTGAAAGTCACGGCCACAACGGCTGTTAACATCAGTTTTGATGTGCTGAGCCCTATATTTGCCAGAAGTGGAATAGCAGCGCACAAGACAATATAAGGAGACGACCAACCACCTGTCGCAGCAATCAGTATAGAGAGTGCCGCACAGGTCAACATACTGATCGCAGTCGTTGCAACAGACAGTTTTCCGGTTTTCGAAACCCAAAGACTGCTCAACAGTGCGGAAGCGATGATTGCGCAACCCAATACAATCGCCAAAGGCATGCCGGATAATGTCAGCGCTGCAATCGGCAACAGGACAGAAGTGATCAGAGCTACAGCGACGGACTTTGCCAAGAAGGATGTGTGTTCAGAGAATTCCGTACTATGAGCATTGACACTGGTGTGAACCCAACGTGACGCCTGCTCGAGCAGAAAACTGGAATAAGGAACTAAACGCAAAACAAATCCTCGAAGCACAGAACTCGTGCAACTCTTGAGGGCATAATGTCATAGGGCGTTTAACGGAAAACTAAACATGATCGATTGAGTGCCGATCTTTTCATTTTATTTTCACAGAAAGCTTCGTTTTAAGGTTTATGGTTAGCAAAAGGTTTACGATCACGATAACAACGTGATGACGGTAACTTTTTGGACACTTTTCCGGTTGATCTGTTTCCAAGGCCTGAATGTTGGTTTGGTAATTTTACTCAATCTGTTCATTTGTTGCGACCATCTAACCATTGGAAACCCGGTTCATATTCGGTATTGAAACGAATTACCTCATCGAGATTTAACCATGCTGCCCCCTTTGACGACCAACACCACAATTGACGAAATCATCGAAAATTTCAGTTTCTTGGATGAATGGGATGATCGCTACGGTTATTTGATTGAGTTGGGAAAAAGCCTGACACCCTTGAGCGATGAGCAGATGATTGATCTAAACAAAGTCCAAGGGTGTGTGTCGCAGGTTTGGCTTGTGCATGAAAACAATGATGAAACACTTACATTTAACGGTATGTCAGATGCGCACATTGTGCGTGGTTTGGTAGCCATTGCTTTGTCTATCTTTTCCGGAAAGTCTGCCGAGGAGATTTTAAATACTGACGAACAAGAAGTTTTCAACTCGGTTGGATTAGAAGGTCATCTCACCCCCCAACGTGCCAATGGATTGCGGGCGATGGTTCAACGAATCAAAGCAATTGCCCAAGCTAGCCTTTCTTAATTCGAAGGTTGGCGCGTTTTGTAAATTCGTTATTTTATAGCGGAAGGCTTTATCGATGTCCCATAGTGTCGAGCCAACAAATCAAGTGCGACGCGCAACATAAGCTTTGCCGATCGCGGCGGCCAATTTCGCTCTTTCTCCACCGCTTGCAAGCCTTTCAAAAAGCAACACACATCGGTCAGAACACCAGCGAGTTCCGGCCCGACAATTTGCAAAGCGCGCTCGACCCGTTTTCTTGCGTCAATCGCTAAGTCACTCAAATCGGTCATTCCGCCAGATCCGCCGGAAGATTGACTGCTTGATGTGGGGTCCCAAGATGATGTGACACGCTGCATGAACTGTCCCTTGGTGAAATCCATGCGCAACCTTTCAGCCGCACTGAATGCTTCAGCTTCCAACCACGGGCTTCCGGTTTTGGTTTTAATAGCCATAAGCCGGGTTAAGGGAGATTCATTTGCATTTACCGTTACCGCCTGCGTGATGCCATTCACCTTCTCATTGCGACGAATCAAATGTCGATGCTGTGCTCCAAAACCTTCAGGGTCATTTAAATCTAACGTGTTGAGTGCACGATACAGATGCTGTTTGCCTTCATGGGAAATCTGACAAGTGCCATTTCCCAAATTGATAAGGGAAGCTTTGTGTAAAATATCGAGAACTTTGGGCGTTGACAGATGACGCTTGCCATCTTTGGTGGTCAGCAACACTGTATCCTTTTGTTTTCCCGAAAATGGCACCATTTTAACGGTTCCGACAGGTTGCAAAAACTTGAGCAAACGGACTGATTCTTTAGCTGTCTTATTGTTCATTTGCCCTCTCCTTTTTCAAGAAACGACAATTGTGCCAGCAATGAAACAGGTTCGATCGAAGCGGTTTGTACTGTATTATGGTCTTGCGTCTCAATCGCTTTGCCGTGGAAAATTGCCTCAACAGCCTCTCCAAGCAGAGCTTCCAATTGGCAGATCATGAGATCAAACGAAAATTCATCTCGCCGGTCTTCTATCTGGGCGCAAGCGTAAGAAACTGTTGTTCGATCACGACAAAAGTGCAGTCCAACTTCGGTCATTAAAATGCTGAATTTGGTGTGTGCCAAATACATTGCGATTTGACGTGCCATCGCCACATCTGCTTTGCAACGGGAACGCGAACGCATTTCACTCAGAGAAACATTTGATGCCATAGCGACAACACGCTCACAAAGACTACAAACGGCATCCCGGTAATGTTCAATAGAATCTATTAGATCCACATTACGTGTGGCATGGCGTTGCACCATTTGATGGTTTTCTTTTTGTCTCGCAGGCAGCCGAACAACTACTGCCGATTTGTCTCGGCAGTTTATTTTACGATTATGCGGCGGCTCGACTAATTTCCTCAGATCGGTCAATCCGTTTTGGCTCATTTCAAAATCTCCCTTTTCTACGATAATAGGAAAATAATCCTTTATCGAGTCGCGGGGATAACTTTTTGAAATTTATTTAGGTAAAAACAAAAAGGGCAACTGGTTATCCAGCCGCCCTTTTGAATTCCAATTGGAAAAGTTTATTTTGCGCGTTTGCGCTTTTGTCCCAATCCCATTTCCTTTGCCAAAGCAGACCTGCGTTCGGCATAAGCTGGAGCAACCATGGGATAGTCTGATGGTAGGCCCCATTTCTTACGATATTCATCGGGTGAAAGATCGTAGTGAGACTTCAAATGACGTTTGAGGGACTTGAACTTTTGTCCATCTTCCAAACAAATCAGATAATCATGGCCAAGCGACTTACGAATCGACACGGCTGGTTTTTGAGGTTCTGCAGAGGGAGCGACTCCAGAACCTGCAACAGAAGACAATGTCGAGTGAACTTCGCGAATGAGAGTTGGCAAATCAGTGGCGGAAAGTGGGTTATTGCTTACGTAAGCAGAAACCACTTCAGATGTGATTTCCAACATAATAGTATTGTCGATTTCATTATTGTCCATTGCGGAACCCCTTGTTGAAATTAGCACGTACAAGTTGAGTCGCATCAACTTTCACCAAAACCCCAAATAACAATTTGTTATTTTGGTTATCTGTACGACACATCCAAAAACAGATGCATTCCTCAAAAGCTATTTTATACCAAGTTTTATGAATTTGAAAGTGCACACTTCTTAAAACACAAAGTACAAACAGCTGATTCTAATATCATTTCGAATTTCACCATTTCCAAAAAAACACTGCGCAAGAAATCAAATGTTGATAACGTGACGGAACCCTCTCGAAAGTGGATTCTGCTAAAGTCATTCGTTATAAAAACAGAATGACCAGCGATCGAAAATAGGGAGCGAAAAAATCAAACTGATACTCACTTCCGTATTCTTGTTTGTCTTGTGGCTTCTTCTGTCTGGTATCTACGACAATGGGCTCATCATAGGATTCGGTATATTTTCCAGTGTGTTGTGCGCTTGGATTGTGAATCATCTCAACCTTCTGGAAACCCATGGCATGCCATTTGCCATCAAAACCACCGAATTTGCGAAGTATATTTTTTGGTTGGTCGTTGAAATCGGAAAATCTGATTGGGCTGTTACCAAGATCATTGTGTCCAAAAATGTGGCCTTGCAACAAAGATTCATTCGCGTTCCGGCAGAACAAACCTCTGATTTTTCAAAAATGGTCTTTGCCAATTCAATCACAATCACACCTGGAACTGTAACAGTTGAAACAGAAACTGATCATTTCATCGTTCATTCTTTGACCGATGAGGCCGCAGATCAAAAGGCACTTGCAAATATGAGCAAACGGGTTTCAAAAACTGAACGGACTCAAAATTGATGTTCGCGTTCGTCACCATCACAATTTTCGTTTGTATGGTCATGATAATGATCCGCCTTTTCGCGGGACCGACGCTTTACGACCGCGTTTTGTCTTTGAATACATTTGGAACTTGCACCGTATTGTTCATCGGCACAGTCGGGCTTCTGTTTGGCCGTCCCGATTTTTTAGACATTGCTCTACTATATGCCTTGATCAACTTTGTTGGCACGATCGCAGTGCTCAAGTTTTTCAGATACCGCAGATTGGGCGATGCTCCTGAAACACAGGAGATTGCGACTTCAGAATCCGAGGCTCCCCAATGACCTGGGCGCTGGTAATTGATGTGACTTCGTGGGTGTTTTTCTTTGCGGGCGGGTTCTTTTTGTTTGTTGGCTCTTTAGGCATGCTGCGCCTGCCAGACTTTTGGGCACGACTTCATGCGGCTTCAATCATTGATTCAGCAGGCGTTGCATTCATTCTTGCTGGAATGATGTTGCAGACAGGCTTCACCCTTGTCACCTTAAAGACACTCATTATCGTAGGTTTCCTTCTAATCACCGGCCCAACGGCCACACATGCCGTGGCAAATGCCGCCTTCGTTTCCGGATCGCGGCCAAAAGACATTGTCGAAGATGCAACGGTTAAAAAATCTCTCACAAAAACACGCAAAAAAGCCCTTAAAAAATCGGCTGTTTCGGCGCCCAAACCAAAGCCGGTTGCTTGATGGAACTGACCATCACCCTTTTACTATTTTTCGCTCTTGTCACAACAGCGGTGGCCATTGCCTTGCTACGCAATCTATTTGCCGTAGTTATGTTGTCAGGTGTCGCCAGTCTGCTGGCCGCACTTCTTTTTATCGTTATGGATGCAGTTGATGTGGCTTTTACAGAAGCCGCAGTGGGCGCCGGAATTTCATCCGTCCTGATGCTTAGCACTATCGCTCTCACCGCACGGCACGAAAAAATTCCAACACGCAGTTCACTGGTCCCTTTGGCCATTGTTTCGCTGACAGGCATGGTATTGATCTACGGTACATTGGATATGCCGAATTTCGGGTCGGCAGACGCGCCAGTTCAAACCCATGTAGGACCTGAATATATTCAGCGCACTCCTAAAGAAATCCATGTTCCAAACATCGTGACTGGCGTCCTCGCCAGCTATCGCGGATACGATACTCTTGGCGAGGTAACTGTCGTCTTCACTGCCGGACTTGGTGTGATTTTGTTGCTGGGTGGTATTGGACGACGACGCAGACGCGGCAAGGGACAAAGCTGATGGAGCATCATCTTATTCTTCGCGTTGTGACCAAAATATTGGTGGGTCCAATATTGCTATACGCTCTTTACGTTCAATTTCACGGTGATTTTGGTCCAGGTGGCGGCTTTCAAGCCGGCGTCATCTTCGCTGTTGCTTTCATATTGTATGGTCTGGTCTTCTCACTTCGACAGTTGCGTGAACTCGTGCCGGACAGGATTGTCCATCAATTGGTCGCTATCGGCCTTTTGCTCTACGCGGGAACTGGAATTGTCACCCTTTTTCTGGGCGGCAATTTTCTTGATTACAATGTGCTGTCAGACGTTGGTTATAAAGGACAACATTGGGGCATCATCACCATTGAGCTCGGTGTCGGTATCACCGTTTTCGCTGTAATGCTGTCGATTTATTACGCCTTTGCCGGTCGTCCACCACAACTTGACGATAAGGATTGGTGAGCGATGGACCGCATTTTCAACGCTGAATTCGCCCTTGGCCACATGAACTATTGGTTGTTTGTCATATTGATGATGACAGGCCTTTACATCGTTGTGGCACGTGGAAATCTGCTGAAGAAAATTGTTGGCCTCAACCTGTTTCAAGTGGCCGTTTTTATGCTCTACATTTCTATGGGCAAAGTGAGTGGTGGTACGGCTCCAATTTTGATCGACAATCCAAATCAGCTCTACTCAAACCCACTCCCCCACGTTCTTATTCTGACAGCCATTGTGGTCGGCATTGCCACCACATCTTTGGGTTTGGCATTAATTGTACGCATCAACGAAACCTATGGCACGATTGAAGAAGACGAAGTGCTTGAGATCGACCATCAGATGCATGCTGATGAAGTGGCCAAAGTGGAAAAACTAAAGCCTGCAAAATTGGACGCCTCTTAGATGTTGTCTTTCGTCTCTGCCCACAGCCCATTATTGGCCATTGTCATCCCGCTTATTTCAGCACCATTATGCATGTTGTTCGGCAACAGAACTGTGGCGTTTACGATTAGCACTCTAGCCGTTGCGGCATCTTTTGCCTTAAGCATTTATTTGTTGTGGTGGGTGAAAGACGGGACAGTTTTATCTTATCATATTGGTGGTTGGGCCCCTCCGCTGGGTATTGAATATCGCGTGGATACCGCCAATGCATTTGTGTTGCTGATCGTTTCAGCCATGGGACTGCTTACCCTGCCCTACGCGCGCACAAGCATCACCGATGAGATCGACGAAAACCATCACACGCTGTTTTATGCTTGCTATATGCTGTGTTTTACAGGGCTTATGGGTGTAACGATCACCGGCGATGCATTCAATGTGTTCGTTTTTTTGGAAATTTCCTCTCTTTCCACTTATGTTCTGGTTGCGCTTGGTGCAAAGAAAGACAAACGAGCCCTTTCAGCCGCCTATGACTACCTTGTATTGGGAACGATTGGGGCAACATTTTTTGTAATCGGACTTGGCTTTATTTACATGGCCACAGGTACGCTCAATATGGTGGACTTGTCTCAACGTCTGCCAGCAATTTCTGACAGCCGCACCGTAAGAGCAGGATTTGCGCTGATTGTTATCGGCATGGGATTGAAAGTCGCGGTTTATCCGCTTCACCGCTGGTTGCCGGGAGCATACACTTATTCCCCCTCCGCCGTGTCGGTGTTTCTCGCATCAACGGCAACTAAAGTCGCTTTGTATGTGATCATTCGCTTTATGTTTTCGGTCTATTCTGCTCGTTTTGGTTTTGAAGCCGTTACGTTCCAATATGTGATCTTGCCGCTGGCATTGGTGGCCATGTTCGGCGCATCATTTGTTGCGGTCTATCAAATAAACCTCAAACGTATGCTGGCTTATTCCAGCGTTTCGCAGATCGGTTATATGCTTTTGGGCCTGTCTCTTTTGAATGTTGAAGGCGTATCCGGCGCTTTCGTTCACATGTTCAACCACGCAATGACAAAAGGCGCTCTTTTCATGGCAGTTGGTGCGATCGTGTTTCGCACCGGCTCTGCAATGTTGCCGAATATGGCGGGGCTTGGAAAACAAATGCCTTGGACATCGGCTGCAATTGTCATCGGCGGGTTGAGCTTGATCGGCGTTCCATCAAGCGCAGGATTTGTATCCAAATGGGTACTCATGTCTGCGGCGTTTGAACGGGATTGGTGGTTGATCGCCTTTTTGATTGTGGGTTCTTCGCTGATTGCTGTCGTCTATGTTTGGCGGGTTATTGAAGTGCTTTATCTCCAACAACCAAATAAAGATGTGGTTGTGAAAGAAGCGCCGCTTTCTCTTCTGGTTCCCACTTGGATATTGATCATTACAACGCTCTGGTTTGGTTTACATGCAGATTTTGCAATCGGCTTTGCAACTACCGCAGCTGAAAACCTGATACAGGGCGGCTTTGGCGGAAAAGAAGTTATCATTCTTGGTGTGGAGAGTCGATGATGGAACCTACCGTTGCCCTGCTCACCACCATGGCCTTGCCCTTGGCAGCATTTGTTTTGTGCTTGCTTACACCGAACCACCACAACATTCGTGACGGTGGAACTTTTATTATTTCAATTTTGTTGCTGGGCTGCGTTCTCAACGTTCTGTCTCATTTCAACGCAGGAACGTCGATTGAATATGAAGCCCTTGCGTTTCAACCCGGCCTTTCAATTGCTTTTTCTGTTGAGCCTCTCGGGATGGTTTTTGCACTCGTGGCATCAAGCCTTTGGATAGCAACCCATGTTTATGGGATCGGCTATATGCGCGGAAACAAAGAACAAAAACATGCGCGATTTTTTGCGTGTTTTGCCTTTGCCATTTTCGCGACGATTGGCATCGCGTTTTCGGCAAACCTGCTGACACTCTTCTTGTTCTATGAACTGCTGACAATCTCCACCTATCCGCTGGTCGCTCACAAAGAAAATGATGCTGCGAAAAAAGGCGCACGGACCTATCTCGGCATTTTGATGGGCACCAGTATTGTGTTCCTGCTCACGGCTGTGGTCTGGAGCTATTCGATTGCCGGAACGTTAGACTTCAAACCAGGTGGCATGTTGCCAACCACATTGAACCCCATGTTCACAGCGGTGCTGTTGGCACTGTTTGCATTCGGCATTGGCAAAGCGGCTCTCATGCCATTCCACCGTTGGTTGCCAGCGGCAATGGTTGCCCCGACCCCTGTGAGCGCCTTGCTTCATGCGGTGGCCGTTGTGAAAGCGGGCGTGTTCTCAATGCTGAAAGTTGGGGTTTATGTTTTCGGCATCGACAATCTGGCTTCAACGGGGGCTTCGCAATGGCTGATGTGGTTGGCTGCATTTTCAATTCTGGCCGCATCTATTATTGCGATGGCTCAGGACAATTTAAAACGACGTCTCGCCTATTCCACTATAAGTCAATTGTCCTACATCACTTTCGGCGTTGCTTTGGCTACTTCAATGGGTGCAATCGGTGGGGGATTGCATATTGTCACTCACGCATTTGGAAAAATCACATTGTTCATGTGTGCCGGTGCAATTTATGTGGCCACACACAAAACCAATATCAGTGAGATGCGTGGACTTGGCAAAACGATGCCGTTCACATTCATCGCGTTTGGAATTGGATCACTGTCCATTATTGGCCTCCCTCCATTTGCCGGATCTTGGAGCAAGTGGATGTTGTTGGTCGCAGCAGCGGACACAGGGCAAATTATCATGATTGGTGTGTTGATGGTGAGTTCCATACTCAACGTTGCCTACCTGATCCCGATCTTTGCGCGGGGATTTTTCAGCCCGGCAACAGGAACTGGCTCAAAAGCAGTGAATGCGGACATGCCTTGGCGTGAGAAGCTAATGGAAGCACCTTTGTTGGTTGTTCTGCCGCCCTGCCTGACGGCCATTGGATGTATCGTGTTGTTTTTCTATGCAGATACAATTGTAGATTTCCTCAATCCCATTGCCTTGGCGCCAAGCCTGGAGACAAACAATGGCTAAAAAGAAAAGCGACAAATCCGAAGGTGTGGATTCAATCATCGTGCGCTCAATGTCTTGGGTCGATGATCGCAGCAAAGTCGATAAGTTCTTCTGGGGCGTTGTAGCGGTCGGCATTTTGCTGACATTGCTCGATCTATTTTACCACAAACATGTCTACTTCGAGACCGAGAACATTTTTGGTTTCTATTCGTTTTATGGTTTTTTTATGTGCGCTGCACTGGTTGTTGCAGCTAGGGCCATGCGTGTTGTTTTGATGCGATCTGAAGACTATTACGCACCGCAAGATGTCGAAGCTGAAGATCATCCAGAATTTGATTTAGACAGAAAGCAAGCTGATGTTTGAATGGTTGCATCCAGCGCTGGTTTATCTCGCCGGAGCATTTTTGCTACCGTTCGTACCCAATGGCAAAGCGCGCGCATCTCTCATTCTGCTGGTGCCACTCATTGGACTCATACCGCTCCTGACAATGCCCTATGGTGAGACACTTCAATTTACACTGTTTGGCGAAACTCTAACAACGTTTCGACTAGACCGACTAAGTTTTGTGTTCTCTTTGATCTTCTCTTTGGCTGCGTTTCTGTCGCTCCTCTATGCATGGCATGTCCGGGATACTATGCAACAGGTCGCAGCACTTGCTTATGCGGGTTCAGCCATTGGGGCAGCGTTGGCTGGCGATCTCATTACTTTGTTTGTTTGGTGGGAAGGCACGGCGATTGCTTCCGTCTTCCTCATTTGGGCACGCCGCACAGAAGGTTCCTACAACACTGGAATGCGCTATTTAATCATACAGATCGCTTCCGGTGTGGTGCTGTTGGCAGGTGCCGCCATCCACTACCGGGAAACCGGTTCATTGGCGTTTGACAAGCTTTCACTCGAAGGCGTTGGAGCATGGTTCATTCTACTGTCGTTCGGCATTAAATGCGCATTTCCACTGTTACACAACTGGTTGCAGGATTCTTACCCAGCCGCCACGGTCACTGGCACAGTCATTCTCTCCGCATTCACCACCAAACTTGCCGTTTATGCGTTGGCACGTGGGTTTGCAGGAACAGATTTTCTGATCCCGATCGGGGCAGCAATGACGCTCTTTCCGATCTTCTATGCAGTGATTGAAAACGATCTCCGGCGCGTACTGACATATTCACTCAACAACCAACTCGGATTTATGGTTGTGGGTATAGGTGTCGGTTCCGAGCTAGCAATCAACGGCACAGCTGCTCATGCGTTCAGCCATATTCTCTACAAAGCACTTCTCTTTATGAGTGTTGGGGCGGTGCTGTATCGCACGGGAACCGCCAAAGGCTCTGAACTCGGCGGTCTGTACAAGACAATGCCTTGGACGATGGTGTTCTGCGTGATCGGAGCTGCATCGATTTCGGCTTTCCCGTTGTTCTCAGGGTTCATCTCAAAATCGATGATCCTGTCAGCAGCGGCAAAGGACGGTCACTACATCACGTGGTTGATTTTGCTGTTCGCTTCCGCAGGCGTATTCCATCATTCCGGAATCAAAATTCCATATTTCGCATTCTTTGCTCATGATAGCGGCAAGCGCCCTGCGGAAGCTCCATGGAACATGCTGCTTGCCATGGGCCTTACAGCATTCTTGTGCATCGCAATCGGTGTCTGGCCAAATGCCCTCTATTCAATTTTGCCATTCGACGTGAAATACAATCCCTACACGTCAACCCATGTGATCACACAATTCCAACTGTTGTTCTTTTCTGCAATTGCATTTGGAACACTCATGAGGACTGGCATTTATCCGCCAGAACTCAAATC
This sequence comes from uncultured Rhizobiaceae group bacterium, assembly GCA_938010435.1. Taxonomy (GTDB): domain Bacteria; phylum Pseudomonadota; class Alphaproteobacteria; order Rhizobiales; family Rhizobiaceae; genus Pseudahrensia. The sequence goes on from CALLUS010000002.1 coordinate 120,207, forward strand.
GGTAAATCTAGATACTGACTGGACATATAGAAAGATGCTTCCAGCTGTTCTTGGCTTTGTGATTTTATTTGTCTCAGCGGTTTGGAGTGAACTTGCGCGCGGCGCGACCAACAGCGCTTTAGCAATCAGAGATACCCTTGCCAAATTCTACGGCCCGGAAGGTCGCGTGGCGCAGGTACAGCCAACGGGCTATATGGTTCTTTGGCTGGCCATTCTTTTGGGCGCAGCGCTGTTTGTTAATTTGGTTGGTCTTCCCTAAAGCGTGACATGAAGGCACTTGTGGACCCGATCAAGCGTCACTACTTCTGAGACTTCAAACAAAGGAGCGACAATGGCTAAGATTGAAAAAAGTGAAGCTCAATGGCGCGAACAACTCTCCTCTGAGCAATATTATGTTTTGCGCGAAGAAGGAACCGAACGTTCATTCACCAGCGAATTGAACGATGAGCATCGCAAAGGTTTTTTCAAGTGTGCGGGCTGCGGTAACTCGCTTTTTGCGGCTGATACAAAGTTCGATTCCCGTACGGGCTGGCCCAGTTTTTATGCGCCCTTGGAAGAAACAGCAGTTACCGAACACACGGACCGGAAATTGTTTATGAAACGTACGGAAGTACGTTGTGCCGATTGCGATGGACATTTGGGACACGTATTTCCCGACGGACCAGCACCCACAGGACTTAGATATTGTATGAACGGTATCGCCATGGAATTTGTACCAAACGAGGATTCATAATTGTCATTTGATCTTAAACAACTTTCGACACCGAAAGCTGAAAAACGCAACCAAACTTCAACCCACCACGGCATAGAACTTCACGACAATTACGCATGGTTACGCGCTGACAATTGGCAGGACGTGATGCGCGATCCAACACAATTACCTGCAGATATTCGAACCTACCTTGAAGCGGAGAACGCGTATTACGAAGCTGCAATGGCTGACACGGCAGGTTTGCAAGAAGAGCTTTTCGAAGAAATGAAAGGTCGTGTGAAACAGGACGACAGTTCTGTTCCTTCGCCGGATGGGCCCTACGCCTATTCCAGCCGTTTTGAAGAAGAGGCCGAATATCCCCTGTTCACACGTACCGCACGCGAAGGAACGGACGAAACCATTCTGTTTGATGGGCCAAAAGAAGCCGAAGAGCATGAATACTTTGCTGTCGGTCTTATGTCCCATTCGCCGGATCATTCGAAAATGGGTTGGGCGGTTGATACAAACGGTTCTGAATATTACCACATGAAAACCCGTGATCTCGCCACTGGCGTGGACGGTGAAGAGATCACTAAGGATGTAGGCAGTTTAGCATGGTGCGCTGACAGCGAACGTTTCATGTATGCGAAAGTGGATGAAAACCACCGCCCCAGCAAAGTGTTCCTGAAATCACCTGACGGCAGTGAAGTCCAAATTTTCGAAGAGGAAGACGCACGGTTTTTTGTTGGCGTTGGGGCAACGCTCGACGGCAAGTATATCCAAATTTCCACTGGTCAAAACGACGAAGACGAGGTGCGAATTTTACCAGCGTCTGACCCACTCGCCCAACCTGTTTTGATTACACCACGTCGTGCGGGGCATGAATATTCCATAGATACCCATGGCGAGACGCTCTACATCACAACTAATTCCAATGATGCGGAGAACTTTCGCATCGTGACTTGCGATCTTTCTGCACCGGGCGAAGATAATTGGAAAGAACTCATTCCCCATCGTGCAGACGTTCTGCTGGTGAGTGTTATCGTTCTCAAGCATCATCTCATTCGCCTGGAACGCCACAATGCTTTACCGCGCATCGTAGTGCGTGGGTTGGAAACGGGTGAAGAACATATTGTTGATTTTGACGAAGAAGCTTATTCGCTTGGCATCCAAACCGGTTATGAATTTGATACCACAACTTTACGGTTCACCTATTCTTCACCGTCCACACCGGCACAAGTTTGGGATTATGACCTCGTCACCCGCGAACGCAGTTTGCGCAAAGAACAAGAAATTCCAAGCGGCCACAACAGCGCAGATTACGTGGTACGTCGCCTGCACGCTCCAACAGATGATGGGGTGTCGGTTCCGCTGACAGTGTTGCACCGCAAAGACATTAAACTTGATGGCTCCGCACCCTGCTTATTGTACGGCTACGGTTCATACGGAATGGGCATGACGGCAGGATTTGCAACCAACCGTCTTTCCCTCGTTAATCGCGGTTTTGTTTATGTGACTGCCCATGTTCGCGGCGGCGATGAACTTGGTCGCAACTGGTATGAGCAAACCAAAAAAGCGGGCAAACCCAAGACGTTCAACGACTTCATTGCAAGCGGAAAATACCTCGCTAAAGAGGGTTTCACCAGCGAAGGCCAGATCGTGGCCATGGGCGGTTCCGCAGGTGGTCTACTCATGGGTGCCGTTGCCAACATGGCTCCAAACCTGTTTTCCGGCATCATTGCGCAAGTTCCGTTTGTGGATGTTTTGAATACAATGCTGGACGACACTCTTCCGCTCACCCCCGGTGAGTGGAGCCAATGGGGTAACCCGGTTGAGAACGCGGAAGAATATAAAATAATCGCAGGCTACTCGCCCTACGACAATGTTGTTGCCCAAGACTACCCACCGATATTCGCGTTGTCGGGATTGACCGACCCACGCGTTCAATATTGGGAACCATCTAAGTGGGTCGCCAAATTGCGCGAAGTTACAGAAGACAAATCACCCATACTTTTAAAAACGAATATGGGATCAGGCCACTTTGGCAAAACAGGTCGATTTGCTTATTTGGAAGAAGTTGGCTTGGTCTACGCATTTGCGTTGAAAGTCGCTGGGAAATATTAATTTTAATTTCACAAGAAACAAAAAAGCCCCGATTTAAGTCGGGGCTTTTTCAATTTATATCGTCGAATTTATTTGTTTGCGGCACCGTAGAGTTCGGCCACATATTCCCAATTGATCATATTATCGACAAAAGCTTCCAAATATTTCGGACGCGCATTGCGGTAGTCGATATAGTAAGAATGCTCCCAAACATCGCAGCCCAAAATCGGGGACGCGCCATGAACCAACGGGTTTTCGCCGTTTGGTGTTTTGGAAATTTCGAGCTTACCGTCCTTGACGTTTACCCAGCACCAGCCTGAACCGAACTGAGTTGCGCCCGCAGCCATAAAATCAGCTTTGAACTTGTCATATCCGCCGAGGTCAGAATCAATGGCTTTCATCAATTCACCTGGGATGGATTTACCGCCACCGTTTGGAGCCATCCATTTCCAGAAATGAACGTGGTTGTAATGTTGGGCCGCATTGTTGAACAACCCGGCATTTGTACCGTGACTTGCCACAACGATTTCTTCCAGCGTTTTACCGGACATGCCAGCTTCTTCAGCCAGTTTGTTGCCGTTGTCGACATAAGCCTTGTGGTGCTTGTCGTGATGGAATTCCAAAGTCTCTGCGGACATGTACGGATCAAGCGCATCGTATGCATAAGGGAGATCGGGGAGTTCAAAAGCCATTGCTGGTCTCCTTAGTGGGGTGTGTTGTGTCACTGACAGACAGCGAACTATTTTTTCTAACTCTTTGTATCAGCGCTGGTTCCATTTGTACAAAGGGTAAATGTCGCGGTTATGAAGAAACTCCATGAGCGAAATTCCAATAGAGTTCACGCGCCTTTGCAGCAATCGGTCCAGGCTGCAAATCGCGGTCTTCAAACTGGATAATCGGAGTGACTTTTGAAAAGTTTCCGGTGGCGAAAATTTCATCGGCAGAGGCAAAGTCTTCCGTTTTGAGTGTGGCTTCTTGAACATCATGGCCTGCTTCGCGCAGCAATGAGATCACTCTCGATCTGGTGATGCCCGATAAAAACGTACCGTTTGCAGCAGGTGTATAAACGACATCATCTTTGACCATAAAAATATTCGCAGTTGCCAGTTCGGCAACATTACCAAGAAAATCCAGCAAGACCGCATTTCCAAATCCACGACCTGCAGCTTCCGTTAATGCACGTGCATTGTTGGGATAAAGACACCCGGCTTTTGCATCCAGTGGCATACATTCTTGTGTTGGCCGACGAAACGGTGAAACTGTCACCCCAAAGCCAGTGGGTGCAGGCATTGGTGTCACGTAAATACTCAGAACAAACTTAGTTGATTCGGGCAGTGGTGCGACGGCTTGCGCGTTTCCGTGTTCAGCGAAATACATAGGGCGGATATAAAGCGCAGCATCCTCTGCAAACTTGGCAACCCCCTCAAGACACAGAGCCTCAATCTCCTCAGGTGTCTTTGTGGGTTGAAGACCCAGCGCCAATGCAGACTTATTGACACGGGCGCAGTGCAAATCCAGATCCGGCGTCACACCTTCAAATGCGCGCGCTCCATCAAAAACGTTAGACCCCAGCCAAAAACCGTGCTCACGCGCGCCAACGATGGGCACGTTTCCTTCGTGCCATTCGTCATTAATATACGTCCAGGTTTCACTAAACTCTGTCATTGCTAGGTCCGTTCAAAATACGATCTCAAATCACATTCACCCGAACTTTCTCTTGACGCAATCATATTCCTGCGGTGCACTCATTTTTCTCAATCAAGGAGCCTGTCATGACCAAAGCCTTTGTTTTCGACGCTTATGGAACATTGTTCGATGTACATTCTGCCGTCAGAAAACACGCTGAACTGGTCGGTCCTGATGCAGACATCGTCTCTGAAGTATGGAGACAAAAACAGCTGGAATATTCTTGGACACGCACCTTGATGGATCGCTACCTCGATTTTTGGCAATTGACAGAACAGGCACTCGATTTTGCCTTATCCAAAGTTCCAAGTGCTAACAAAGATGCCAAAAAAGACCTGCTGGAAGCTTATTGGAACTTGGAATGCTTTGCCGAAGTGCCAAGCGTTTTAGCCAAGCTTAAAAGTTCCGACAAAAAAGTGGCCATTTTGTCCAATGGGTCAAGTGATATGTTGGATGCTGCTGTGAGTTCTTCAGGACTTACTGATTTGATTGATGATGTAATTTCCGTAGATCGGATTGGTCGGTTCAAAGCCGTTCCTGAAGTCTATCAGATGATATTGGACGATTATCAGATAACGGCCAGCGACGTTTCATTTCAATCGTCCAACCGGTGGGACATAGCCGCTGCCAATTCGGTTGGCTTCCAAACAATTTGGTGCAATCGGGGCACCCAGCCGGATGAATATTCCGACTTGCCACCAGACCGCATTGTGACAGACCTGAACGGGTTGATTGTCTAGACGAGACTTAAAAGCCCCGTTTCAAACTTCCCAATATCCCACGCACCAATGCACGACCAAGTGACGATGCAATCGACCTCGTCACGGATTTCATAGCTGCTTCGCCAACGCTTTGGCGACTAGATCGACGTGACCTTCCACGCGCGCGACTGCCGGTTTTGCGCTTCTTTTCTGCATCCTCGCGCTTACGTTCGGCTTCTTCCGCTTTGGCTTGCTCCTCAGTGCGCTCCTGTAGAATTTCAAATGCTGACTCACGATCAAGCGTTTCGTCATATTGCCCGGCAACCGGGCTGACACCGATGATTTTCTTTCGCTCGGCTTTGGTCAAAGGGCCAAGGCGCGATTGCGGTGGGCGGATCAATGTCCGCTGAACCATGGACGGCACACCCTTCTTTGCAAGGGTAGAAACCAGCGCTTCACCTACGCCAAGGTTTTTGATCGTATCGATCGCTTCAAAATCCGGGTTCGGTCGGAATGTTTCTGCTGCAGACTTTACCGCCTTTTGCTCACGCGGTGTATAAGCGCGCAGGGCATGTTGCACACGGTTACCCAACTGAGCCAAAACACCATCGGGAACATCCAGTGGATTTTGCGTAACAAAATAAACACCAACACCTTTGGAACGAATGAGCTTCACCACTTGCTCCACACGGTCGACCAGAATTTTCGGTGCCCCATCGAACAACAAGTGAGCTTCATCGAAGAAGAACACCAATTTCGGTTTGTCGGCATCGCCGACTTCCGGCAGTTCTTCGAATAACTCAGACAACAACCAAAGAAGGAAAGTTGCATATAAGCGCGGCGACATCATCAACTTGTCGGCAGCCAAAATGTTGACGGAGCCGCGGCCATCACGGGTCGTACGCATAAGGTCAGCAATGCGCAAAGCGGGTTCACCAAAGAAGTAGTCGCCCCCCTGCTCTTCCAACACAAGAAGTGACCGTTGAATGGCTGACACGGATTGTTTAGACACATTGCCCAAACGGGTCGAAATCTCTTTCGACCGCTCAGCAATGTTAGACAACATCGCTTGCAAGTCTTTCATGTCGAGAAGAAGCAAACCCTCTTCATCGGCAATTCGGAAAGCGATATTCAAAACACCTTCTTGTGCATCGGTCAGGTCCATCAAACGTGAGAGCAACAAAGGCCCCATTTCAGAAACAGTGGTGCGGATGGGATGACCTTGCTCCCCAAAGAGATCCCAGAAGATTGCGGGAAAATCCTGGTACTCATAATCTTCGAGACCAATATCTTGAGCTCGTTTTTCAAGAAAATCTTTTCCTTTGCCAGCCATGGCAAGGCCGGAAAGGTCACCCTTCACATCGGCACAAAACACGGGAACGCCAGCGTTTGAAAAGCCTTCTGTCAAAATCTGTAACGACACTGTTTTACCAGTACCCGTAGCACCCGTGATCAGGCCATGGCGGTTCGCCAGTTTGAGCTCAAGGTATTCAGCTTTTTGCAAACTGTCATCGGGATTGCGGCTCGTACCAAGATAGATTTTACCATCTTCAAGCATATTGTTTTCCTGCCAAATAATGCTGATGTTTCAACGCTTATAAAGTGGGTGCGTGGCGGGTGCAAACCTTCAATTTCGGTGATGCTCGTCCCATTTTAGAACAATTCGTTTGCTAAATCGTGGCACGAAATATGCATCACAATAAATAAGTGAACCTCAGTCTTTGGATGAAACACATGAACCGTCGCGGATTTTTGGGAAGTTTATTGGCGACAACGCTCATCGCTCCTGCGTTTGCTGCGACACGTAAAACTCAGTTTGCTGGTTTGCGCGGCAGTCTTGATGTGTCCAATTTTGGAGTCCGCCCAGATATTTACGACGATCAAAGCAAACTTTTACAAGAGATCCTGAACACAGCTTCTAATGAAAACAAACCTGTATTTTTGCCGTCGGGTACCTATGTTGTTTCCCGTTTAGAGCTTCCAGCTCGCACTCGTTTGATTGGGATACGAGGCGCCTCACGCATCGTTTATGGAGGTGGCGGGACTATGATGTCAGCCACAGGAACTGAGCTGGTTCATATAGAAGGTATCGCGTTTGACGGTGCCAACCAGAATTTCGAAGATACGCTTGGTGGTCTTTTGCATATTCGTGCCTGCCCGAATGTGGTCATTGAAAAGTGTGATTTTCTAGGCAGCAACGGCACCGCGATCACCCTCGACACATGCGGCGGACGTTTGGACCGCAACAAAATTTCAGGCGCGGCGGGGCTTGCAGCCGTCTACAGTGTCAATGCAACGGGACTTGCGATCACTAACAACGTTGTCAGCGATTGTTCCAATGGTGGCTTGTTGGTTCACCGCTGGGAGGTTGGCGAAGACAACACAATTGTATCAGGAAATCGAATTTCAAAGATATCTGCCCGTGGCGGCGGCACAGGCCAACGCGGCAACGGAATCAACCTCTTTCGCACAAACGGTGTAATTGTCTCCAACAACCACATCAGCGATTGTGCATTTTCTGCCGTGCGCGCCAACAGCGCAAGCAATGCGCAGATTTTAGGGAACACTTGTTTGCGTTCTGGTGAAACAGCGCTCTATGCTGAGTTCAAGTTTGAAGGATCTATCATCAACAACAACATTGTTGATGGTGGAACAATTGGCATTTCCATCGCCAATTTTAACGAAGGAGGTCGTTTGGCTATTTGCTCAAACAATCTCATCAGAAACCTCACCAAAAAAGGTCCCTATCCCGCAGAATATGGTGGTTTCGGTATCGGCATATCAGTTGAAGCCGATACATCCGTTACAGGTAATGTGATTGAAGGTGCACCTGAATACGGCATTGGAATGGGTTGGGGGCCGTATTTGCGCAATGTCATCGCGGCAAATAACATTATCCGAAAATCTCCCAAAGGCATTGCCGTTTCGGTGGTCAAAGGCGCTGGTGCTGCATCTATCACCGGCAATACCATTGAGGGAGCCACCAAAGGTGCCATTATCGGTCATCGATGGGTGGATGCCGTCACAAAAGATTTGGCTCTGGGCTCACGCAAGCCATTCCCTCACTTAACCGTGGAGAGAAATGTGATCGCGTGATTGTGAGCGCAATATGCCCATAATTTTGATTACGATGCCTCGGTGAATACTTTTCAGGGCGATCCATTTCATGAACTGGTTGAAGCGAATAATTCTGTTTTTACTGGTAATTTTCATTTTACCTGCGCTTGCCCATGCCGGTCTTTGGATCACGAAACCTCGCCCTTCTTCTTGGAGTACGGCTGACTGGTCAAGCGCCGATATTCTGCCTAAAATACCAGCATTGAGTACAGCTGCAATATATGTCTTCTCTGCACGAACAGGCGGATTAAAGGGCGCGTTTGCAACCCATTCCTGGATCGTTACCAAGCAGGCCGGAAGTCAAAAGTACACCCGCTACGATGTGGTCGGCTGGGGCACTCCGGTTCGCAGAAACCTGCGCCCGCCCGATGGGAAATGGTATTCAAACCATCCCGTCATTCACCATGAGATACACGGTGATGAAGCGCAGGAATTGATTCCGGTCGTGGAAAACAAAATCTCAAATTACCGATGGAGCAAATACGGTGACTACATCGTTTGGCCGGGGCCAAATTCAAATACATTCGTATCCACAATTTTGTCCCAAATTCCGCAATTGGCCACATCGACACCTGCCACCGCGGTTGGAAGGGATTACCCCTCCAGCAATCGTTGGGTCTCATTTAAAAACGGTATATTTCGCATCACACTAGGCGGTTATGCAGGAATGGTCATTGGCAAAGATGTGGGTTTAGAGCTCAATTTTCTTGGACTGGTTGCCGGCGCAAATCACACGACTGGGGCGATAAAAATTCCGGCGTTTGGAACTTATTCATTCATTTAAATGTCTACTTAATACGCTCAAGAATAGACACGTAGTTTGCGACCGCAGCACCACCCATGTTGAATATTCCGGCAATTTCCGGCGCCGCCAATTGCATTCCTTGCGGAGCAGTTCCGCACAATTGCATGGCCGACAATGCATGCATGGAAACACCTGTTGCACCAATCGGATGACCTTTTGCCTTCAAACCTCCCGAAGGATTGATCGGTAGACGGCCTGTTTTTTGCGTTTCACCGCTGAGTGCTAATTCAGCACCCTTCCCGGGTTCAGCCAATCCCATCGCTTCGTATTCTATCAATTCAGCGATGGTAAAACAGTCGTGAGTTTCCACGAAAGAGAGATCATTCAAAGTGAGTTTGGCGTCTCGCAGAGCCGACTGCCATGCTTGGGTACATCCTTCGAATTTCAGGATATCCCGTTTTGACATAGGCAGAAAATCCTGCGCATGAGCGGTCGCACGGAATGCAACTGCTTTGTTCATAGTCAGAGCAGATTGAACATCGCTCAACACAATTGCCGCCGCCCCATCCGACACCAAGGAACAGTCCGTTCGTTTTAAGGGGCCAGCAACAAACGGGTTCTTTTCACTTTCGGCTCGGCAAAAGTCATATCCCAAATCTTTTTGCATTTGGGCATAGGGATTCGACACGCCATTCTTGTGATTTTTTGCGGCAATTGTTGCCAATGCGTCAGACTGATCGCCATAGCGTTGGTAATAAGCTTGAGCGATATTCCCAAACACACCTGCAAACCCTGCTGGCGTTTCTCCATCTTCCGGTAAATAGGATGCCTTGAGAAGGTTTTGACCAATTTCTTTGCCCGGAGTCGTCGTCATTTGCTCAACGCCAACCACCAGCACATGTCGGGCGCGTTTGGCTTCGATTGCTTTTACACCTTGCTGGACAGCCGCAGACCCTGTTGCGCAGGCATTCTCAACACGTGTTGCCGGTTTGAAACGGAATTTATCAGATGCTTGAAACACAAGGCTTGCGGTGAAATCTTGTTTGGAAAACCCTGCATTGAAATGACCTAAGTAAATTTCATCCACATCAGCGGCATCTAATTGGGCATCTTGCAAGGCGTCTTGTACGACAGAAACAATAAGACTTTCAACGGTCTCTCCTTCCAATTTTCCAAACTGAGAATGGGACCAGCCGGTGATGCATGCTGTCATCTTGAAAATCCATCGATTAGAATACAATTGAAGCGTAATGCGTGTGGATTTTTTTGAAAAGGCCTCGATCCTTAATTGAAAGATCATCTCAAACTAATTTTACTTAAGAGTTGGTCCATAGTGATTGACACCAGTGCTTAGAGCGCTATCTAATCGATTTAATTCCCCTATTTTAATGCTCAGCACATTTCGGAGATCGTCATGGTTTTAAAAGTTGCAATCAATGGATTTGGTCGAATTGGCCGCAATACACTTCGTGCTATTATCGAATCTGGTCGTACCGACATTGAAGTCGTTGCCATAAACGACCTTGCTCCAATTGAAACCAATGCGCACCTTTTGCAGTACGACAGTGTTCATGGTCGCTTCCCCGCACCGGTCTCTATCGATGGAGACACGATAAATGTCGGGCGAGGCCCCATCCGTGTCACGTCCATTCGAGATCCTAAAGAACTTCCTTGGGGCGATGTGGACATTGCTATGGAATGTACAGGAATATTCACGGCCAAAGATAAAGCAGCCATGCATTTGGAAAATGGCTCCAAACGCGTGCTAATTTCTGCGCCGGGAAAAGATGCCGATAAAACAATCGTATTTGGCGTCAACGACAACACGCTAACGGGCAAAGACATCATCGTTTCCAACGCATCTTGCACTACCAACTGCCTCGCTCCATTGGCTAAAGTGATGAATGACAATATCGGTATTGAAAAAGGATATATGACAACGATCCACTCCTATACCGGAGATCAACCAACGCTCGACACTGTGCATAAAGACTTACACCGTGCGCGTGCTGCAGCCATGTCGATGATCCCCACATCCACAGGTGCTGCCAAAGCTGTTGGTCTTGTATTGCCGGAACTTGCCGGAAAACTCGACGGTTCCGCTGTTCGAGTGCCGACACCAAACGTATCTTGCGTCGATCTAAAATTTATTTCCAGCCGTGATTGTACGGTTGAAGAAGTCAACGCTGCGGTCAAAAAATCAGCAGAAGGCGCAATGAAGGGCGTGTTGGACTATGTAACGGCCCCTCTCGTTTCCGTTGACTTCAACCATGATATTCATTCTTCCAACTTTGCTGCTGAACAAACGCAAGTGACTGGCGGCAATCTTGTGCGTGTGCTGAGCTGGTATGACAATGAATGGGGTTTCTCCAGCCGTATGGGCGACACTGCCGTTGCTATGGGTAAATTGCTATAGCATCGGGCGCTGGGACGACCCTGCTGTCAAACAAATTTTGGGAACCGTGTAGTGAGCCACGGACTTTGATACCATATCAAAGTCCGTGATATATTTAGCATGGCACGTTTGTCATATCCAAAAATGCTGCACAGTCATTATCCGCAGACCGAAGCTCTGTCGTCACACAACGAGAGACCGGTAAGACACAAATTGGGTGAAAACGAACCTCACTGCTGAATTGCAATATATATAACAAAGCAATTGACTTGGTTTGTGTCTTACACCCACACTCCCAACTTGAATTGATCCATGGGAGGAAAACATGTTCAAAAGTCTTTTGGCAGGCACAGTTGTTGCCGCATCACTCGTAAGTGCTCCCGCACTTGCGCAAGTTAACCTAACCGCAGAAACAGCATCGCCGGGTGGTGCTGTTCATTTAGCACCAACTCATTTAACAGCAGTAGCTGGCAAACAGGGTATTGCCAATATTCAGCTCACCGATGGTCAAACACTGACCAATTCGTTGCAAAATGTGGCTGAGGGCAAAACCGACATTGCATCCACACCTTACATTTTGCCTTTCTTGATGAACCGTGGCGTTGGCCCTTATGGCAAACTTGGCAAAGAAAAAGGGGCTGAACTTGCGAGTAATCTGCGCGCGATTTATCCTTACACTTTGGGCGTGTTCTACCTTTTTGCTTACGACGCTAAAGGCATCAAAGGCTGGGACGATCTAAAAGGCAAAACAATCTACAATGGTCCGCCACGCGGCGGCGCATTGACCAACGCACGTTCCATTTTACAAATTGTCTCCGGCATTAAAGAAGGCGATGGCTATAAAGGTATGCAGGCTAACTGGGGCCAAGCAACATCCGTTATTTCCGGTGGCGAACCGGATGCCGTTGTTCTGCCCGAACTTTTCCCGAGTGGACGGGTTTCAACACTGGGTGCTGCAGGGAAAATGACAGGCTGGTCAATTCCTAAAGACATCTACGAAAGCGAACCGATGCAAAAATACATGAAAGCACCGGGGTCGGCTCCTTTCATCGCTAAGTTAGCTGATGTTCAAAAGAAGATGGGCGACAATTGGACCTACATTTCTGAAGACGACACATTCCGTGGCATGGCCACTGTTGGTGGTGATATTGTGAATAAGAACATGGACGAAGAGCTCGTTTACAAGTTGGTTAAAGCCTATGTCGGCACAATGGATGAGTTGATGAAGAAAGCTCCATTTGCAGACAGTGTGTCTTACAACAATCCAGCACAAGGCATGTGCGGTGCAAACCCGATTAAATATCACAAAGGTGCGGTTCGCGCCTGGGAAGAAGCCGGGTACGAAATTCCGGATTGCGCCAAAGACATGTAATGGTCTGACGTTATACTAAAACTAAGTGCCGCCTTTTAAAGGGCGGCACTTTTTTCGACGTTTGCCACTGGCTGTTCCTCATCAATATTGCAAGAAGCAAGGTGTTCTAATGTCTGACACCACAGATAGCGTTGACGCCGCAATCGACGACAACACAAATTCAGTGTTTCCAACACGCACGCTTTATTGGTGCGCGCTGGTATTCGTCATCATTGGAATTATCAACAGCACCCCCACTATACCCGGCTGGGATTCCATGTGGCGGAATTTGACAGGTATTGAAGACTTGCGCGTCAGAGCATTCCCGACTGAATGGTTCTATCCAATTGTCTTTTCGCTCATGATGTTCGTGGTCGTGCTTAAACACTCAATTTGGCGCGCTTGGCGCAACACCAAAGGCGCGGGTCTAGGTCTCTTTCTCGACATCGCATTGATAGCATCTGCAATTGCGATCTCACTAACTTATTTGATTGAAATCGACAGTGTGTGTCTCATCGATACGCTCAATGGCGATCGCGCGCGTATCATCGCCGCAACGCTAGCTGAAGAAATTCAATTTGCCGAAGATTATGGCTTACCTGTGCCTGATTCAGTGGACGATCCCCAATGCGTCAACACAACAGGCATTTGGCTTGTGGCCATTGTCGGCATCTCAATGCTCGTCTTCTTGGCTTATAATATCAAAGTGTGGGGCATGCCTTTGGTTATGGTGTCCCTTGCGATCGCAATTTACACCATCGCCACTGTTTTGGTTTGGTATTTTCACGGCCCCGAGGACATCAACAAATATCTGATGACTAAATTGGGAGGGGAACCACGTACTTTTCTCGATGGGCGACCGAACGTTCACGATGCTTTGGTGAACAATGCATCTGGCATGTTGGGGCGCTTCATGAACGTCATCATGAACATTGTATTTCCGTACATCATTATGGGCGCCATGTTCGGAAAATCAGCTGGTGGTCAATCACTGATCAAGTTGGCATTCCGATGGACACGCAATTTGCGTGGCGGGCCGGCTCACGCAGCAATCGTATCTTCGGCGATGTTTGGCACAATCACTGGCGGCCCTGTAACCAACGTATTGTCCACTGGCGTGTTGACAATTCCCATGATGTTGAAGCGCGGATTCTCACGGGTGTTTGCAGGCGGAATGGAAGCCGCGGCATCGTCCGGCGGTTCTGTTATGCCCCCTGTGATGGGCGTTGCCGCATTCATTATGGCGGCTCTGACCGCAGTTCCTTATGGCGACATCATTGTCGCTGCCATCATTCCGGCAGTCGCCTATTTCTTTTGTCTTTTCCTCTCTGCAATTTTCCAATCGCGAAAACAAGGAATTGAAGCTTATGGAGAGTTCACCGAAGACATGCGGCTGACCCGCACGGATATTTTGCATCTGATGCAAATTTTCTTGCCGATTATTTTGATCTTGGTTCTACTTTTAACCCCCAAAGACGGCGTGGGTTGTGGACCACTTGGTTGGTTGTTGGGTGTTGAAACGATCATTGATGGTGAAAAATGCACCGCAACTAACTTGCCTTGGGTGATGCAAATTTTTCAAAACGCTGCTGGTGACGCTGGTGCCACAGGTTGGTGGGCAGCTGCTTTAGTGATCGTGTTGTTGTTTTTGGACAAAGCATTCCGAGCTAATCCGAGATTGTTGCTCGATGGATTGGCTGAGGCTGGCATAACAATTTGCACGCTCTATCTCATGTTCCTCGCCGTTACCGTCATCGACGTGTGCCTGAATTTCACGGGCCTTTCCAAATTCGTTGCTATCGACGTTTTAAGCTTCCTTGAAAACTTGGACATGGGTGGTTCCGGCTCTGCCACATTCCAATTCGTGGCGTTATTTATCACAATGTTCTTGGCAATCTTGTTGGGCATGGGCATGCCTGCAGTTCCCGCCTACATCAATGTGGCTTTGTTGATGGGACCATTGTTGATCGGATTGGGCATCGCTACATTTACAGCCCACATGTTTATCTTCTATTTCGCAGTCGCTTCGGCCATCACACCGCCCGTTGCACTCGCCGCTTTTGCAGCTAGCACCATCACCAAGGCGGAGCCAATGGCGACCGGATTCAGTGCAGTTCGATCAGGAATTGTGATGTTCATGATACCGTTTGTGTTTGCGTTTTACCCGGAGCTGCTACTCATTGATCAAGCACTCATCGATCCTGCAAGTGCAAATGGCGCGCCATTGCCGGGATACGAGAACGGCGTGAGTTATGGTGCACTCGCATGGCTAATGGTGCGATTGATTGTTGCACTTTATTTGATCGCAAGTGCACTAGCACGATTTGATTCTGCCCGATTGAGTGTGGCTTGGGTTTTCATTCGCATTGGACTCGCGGTTGCAATATTATTCCGCCCGGAAGCAATTCACATAAGCGCTTTCGTTGTCGCCGTTGCTCTTTTGATTTGGCACAATATTACAAACCGGAATTCCAACGGTCCTATTACTGCCAGCCCATGAAGCGGGTTCAAAACTATCGGACGAACCTAAATGACCAATTGTAAAAAGAGCTGATTATTTTGTCGAAACGCCCGAACTTTGTTTTCTTTATCACCGATCAACAACGCGCCGATTGGTTGGGGTGTTACGGTCACCCAGTGGTTAAAACACCTCACATTGATGCCATCGCAGCGCGTGGAACAAAGTTCGAGAATTTTCATGTGGCGTCACCCGTTTGTATGCCAAACCGGGCTTCACTGATGACAGGCCGTTATCCGACCCAACACGGTTTACGATACAATGGATGTATCCTTCCGCAACGCGCCAACACATTTGTGAATGTCTTGGCAGCCAGTGGTTATTCGACGGCTGCAATCGGCAAAAGTCATCTACAACCTATGACCGAAACTGCCCCCATGCGAAAAGCTGCCAAGCAAACAGGCCCAATTGCCGAGGCTTGGAAGCCGGAACAAGGCGACTATTCACAAGAAGAACCCAGACAGTATCAACCGGATGGGCGCTATGCATTTAAAACGCCTTACTACGGGTATCAGCATGTGGATATGGTCACAGGCCATGGCGATAAATGCGGCGGTCACTACGGGCAATGGTTTAGAGAAAATGTGCCCAACTGGCGCGAGTTGGCGTTGCCTGAAAGTGAGCTTCCTCACAATTATTCCTGCCCCCAAGCATTCCGAACACCAATTCCTGAAGAGTTTTATCCGACCGCTTACATTCGTGATCGAACTGTCGATTATCTTACAGCTCACGCTGAAGACGATGAACCTTTTTTCTTGTTTGTTTCATTTCCTGACCCTCACCATCCGTTCAATCCGCCCGGACGTTATTGGGATATGTATTCGCCTGACGAATTTGATGTAAATTTGCCATTTGAAGCGCACCAAAATCCATCTCCTCCCATGCGCTGGTTGAAAGAAGGTTGGGAGACGGATCGTCCACAAATCAACCCACAGACAGCAACCATGACTGACAACAGCAAGTTGCAAGAAATTATGGCCTTAACCGCAGGCATGGTCACCATGATCGACGATGCTGTTGGAGCTGTGACAGCGAAGTTGAAAGAGCTGGGCTTGGACGACAATACAGTGGTGGCCTTCAACTCGGACCACGGCGATTATCTCGGTGATTTCAACATGATTTTGAAAGGCGCGTTACCATTTAAGTCCATCACGAGAGTGCCCTTTATTTGGTCAGACCCCGATATACAAAAAGCTCATTCAAATCATGCGCTTGCTTCAACAACTGATATCGCAACAACCGTTTTGGCGAGAGCCGGCATCGAACCCTATAACGGAATTATGGGACAATCGCTCCTAGACAATCTGGAAGGTTCGTCCGATCTTCGTGATGAACTGCTGATCGAATACAATGATGGCGGCCCTCGCCTCGGCTTTGAAAAACCAGCTCGAGTACGTTCTTTGTTGACGAAAAAATATCGCTACACCCATTATCGTGATGAAGATTGGGGGGAACTTTACGATCTTAAAGCTGATCCGAACGAAACACACAATCTGTGGAATGACCCTGACTTGCTTGCTGAAAAATTACGTTTGTCAGTTCAATTGAACAACCAATTGAGCCATCTGATGGATGATAGTCCCCTCTCCAATCGATTGGCTTAATCTGTTGATATCATTTCAACTTAATACTGACTGTCATAAACTATCTGCATGATAAAAGGTTCAGCATTTAGAGATACAATGTGAGAATTCGATTATTGAATTTTGGCCTTTTTGAAATGTGCGTACAGCATTTGCAGACGTTACCGCATTTAGCCAGATTCGGGATTGTTTCAAAACTCTCCTTCATCATCAACGCGAACAGCTCTGTGTCGCAGCCGTGCGCTACAGTTGTGTGCAACAAAACGCATTCGTGTATCGCACAAGGAGCTCCAGCTAGAATGAATAAGCTTTAGAACCAATGTGTTATACAATATTTTTAAAACTTGGCTGGGGCGGCAGGGCCAAAAAAGGAGCAAGCGGCAACGACTTGATCTCATTACGTTATTGTTTTTTCTATCCTTTTTAAGTTCATTGTAACGACTTGTTGTTACAAGAAACCGATGGAAGATAGTATGCCCACCAACCTTGCAAAACGACCTGACAGTCAATCGTACTACGCTCGAATTGCAGTTCCAATTGAGTTCCAAAACACCATAGGCAAGAAAGAAGTTTGGCGATCACTGCGTACCAACGATTTTAAACAGGCAAAGCAACGGTTGCCAAAAGCACTGGCAGACATTCAGCAATCTTGGCGCGCAGCAAAAAACCGTTCGGTCAATCTCGTAGTTGAAAATGAAATTGACGAGCATGAAGCGGGCGAACTGACAGACGAACTTCAAGCGTTGATTGTGGGAATGGTTTACGAAAACGACCTTACCGCCGATATGGAACAACGAAATCGCGCACCTTCATTCAAAGACCTCATTCAAGCATCAGGTGGAAGTTTATCTACCTCAAGTTCACTTGACGATCTGGCAGGACAGTTAGCCAGCGGCGAATGCGCAGACCTTGAAGGAGTTCTGTTTGAGCGAGCAAACGTCAGCAATCCCGTTCATCGCGATGCTCGCCGCACCCTCTTGCGGTTGAGCCTTTCAGCCAATGACGCTTCGCTTGTGCATGCGCAAATCGACAAGTTCTTGAAAGTTCTGAATATAGAATTGGACCAAGACGCGGAGCGCTACAAAGTTCTCGCAAACCATGTTGTGCGAGCCAAACTTGCAGCGCTACAAAAGATGGATGAGCGCGATGAAGGTCTATGGAATGCACAGCCATCTGATCCAGTTGTAAACGTCTTTCGTGAACAATTCACGCCGAGGCATAAACAATCACTGGCACTCGCCGACAGCACCCCAACAAATTTTCTGGATGCGATGTCCTTTTATGAAACATACGCCGACGACAACCCTAGGGGTGTCAGCGCCGATACACTTCATGAAGGGCGTAAATCCGTAGCAATGCTGCTTGAGTTCAAAGGCGCGGCAGATGTAGAGAACATTTTTGATCGCCAAACGCTCCGAGACTGGCGAAATTTGTTAAGGAACCTTCCGCTACGTGCAAATGAAAAATCATGCTTCAAAGGGATGACAATTGCAGAAATCGTCGAAGCCAACCGCTCGCTTGGCCAACCTGTTGTTACCGCACGGGTAGTCAACAAGCACCTCAACCACGTTAGTGCGTTCTGCAACTGGTTGGTGGATGAAGGCCACCTGACTTCAAACCCAATGAATGGCCTCCGCATTCACGAAAAATTCGATCCCGAAAACCGACTCCCGTTTACCACCACTCAACTAAACCAAATATTTGCATCACCACTTTTTCATAGGTGCAAAAGTCGGTCCAAGTCTCACTTGATTGGCGAGGTAATGATCCGCGACCACTGGTATTGGTTGCCGTTGTTGGCACTCTTCACAGGTGCGCGTCTTGGTGAACTTGCTCAACTATTGGTCAGTGACGTTGAAAAATTTGGAGACCGCTGGATTATCCACATTACTGAAAAGGGTGGATGCGGGAAGGTTATCAAGAACAAATCTTCCGAGCGCATGATCCCCGTGCATAGGAGATTGATCGATCTCGGTCTTCTCAACCACATCAAGAGCCTCAATCGCAAAACTAGCACGCAATTGTTTCCAGAAGTTACGCGTAACAGTCGAGGACAAATCGCGGCGACGTTCTCTCGCTCCTGGGGGAAGCACCTCGAAAACATTGGTGTAAAGTCGGACGCATCAGTCAACTTTCACTCTTTCCGCCACACAGTTGCCGACGAACTGCGGCGCGCGGGCTTTGCCGACGATCAAATAGGCACACTTTTGGGACACAGTAAGCAGGGAATGACCTCTCGCTACGGAGTTTTGAACGAAGGAACTGTCGAACAGCGAGCAAAGATGGTGGACGCACTCGAATACAAAGGCTTGGCACTCCCATAGTCTGCCTAACCGTTATGAGCCAACAGATCAGCCCGACTAAAGCGCAGACCAGCGCACCGAAAGTTTAGTTCTGTGAACAAGTGTCGGCAGAAAATTTTATATTTGGCGTGTCGTTTTTGAAGGTTTTCAGACGGCTTTACGTTCAACCTACGTCAGTTTTTCCATTCAAAATGGTAGAGATTCCTTTCAAAAAAACTCTCGAACAAATGTGTCAAAACACCCCTGTTGAGAGCCTATTTTCTACCCCTTTGAAAACTGCGTTTTTGGAGAAGAAAATTTCAATGACCGTTCGTCCAATCACTAGAATGAGAGTTCGCGTCGCAAATTTATATCAATGATTTCAAAACACTATTTAAATGGCGATAGATTTCGCAGATTTTCGATTCGAACCAAATTCCTCAAAATCTATTTCGAAATTGACTGACCTATCATGATTTGTTGTTGGTAGATTTATGATATGGGGTCAAAATTGTGATATAAATTCGATAGATTGAGCCAAATCTACCAAAATATAACATCCATTTATCACGCATCTACCACAAATTAACAGTTGAATATTTGGTATACTTGTGTCTGTAGCGTTGTCGCAAATGGACTTGAATTGCCATTGTATTGAGACCAATCGAGGTGCTTGAACTTCCCCTTTCCAAATTCAATTCGTGTGATGGCGAGGTGTTCTTTTAAGCCTCTCGCTCATCCAAGCCATCAACTTCACATCAAAGAATCGACAGAGGACACCACACAGAGCAGATTGTTACTTTTGGCATAACAACTAGATGCTCGCTCACGAACGCTCCCTATGGCTCTATGAGACCTCAAACTGGCCTTTTCATACACGACCTGAACTTATCCATGATAATGGTTCAATATCCGACTTATAGAAAATGCAGGACAGACGTTCTGCTTACGAAATCGCATACCGATGTCGGTATTCACCATTGATGACAAATAGCATTAAAGCACCGCCGCTCATGCTCCTGCGTCTAATTGGAAAAGGTAACTTCAAGGGCACGATAACTCGACAACACGAACCTTAAACTCTGCGTCTTTTCTGACAGGCGCCTGCATCAGATGCATTATTAAGCCACCAACTTCGCAATTTCCTGCATTGAACGGCTGACCTTGAGAAATCGTCCCGTTCCAAGTTCGTCCAGAACTTGAAGACATGGTGGCAGTGACGACCTGTTGCATTAACACAACAATTTCATTGGTCTCGGCGTGCCTCGTAGTAAGTTTTGAATCGCCCCAACTCAACGAAATCAACGTACCATTTTGGAATTTTGGATCATCAATCGGATAACTGCGTTTTTCTTTTATAGAATACGTTGATCCAAGTGATATGCCGCGATCGGGAGAAGGGATGATCGAATCATTGTAAAAGCCTCCCCACAACATCGGCAAGGAATATGCAAATACAGCAACAATCGCGCCACCAACGATGATCTTGAACCATTCGTCGTATATCACCTTCAGTGCTTTGTTTTTCAGCTTTGTTAAGTCCTGCATACTTCAACGCTCAATGAAGGTTTAGACCGACCACCAATATCAACAAGCGGAAAATTGAAATTCGGTGAACTATTGTTTAACCTCAAATAGGCGACCATTATTGTTTGTTCTCCCACCATTGCAGTGTGTGCGGGATTTCATTGCCGAAGAAATCTTCAAAATCCATGATATTTGTGAATTTGGGAAACTTCTGTTTTATCTCCTTGTAGGTCACAAGAGTCATATTGTGATTCTTCATCAAGGTAAGAACGTTTTCCGTAATGCTTTCATCCAGTGTCAGCAGATGAATGCTTGGAATATTTGTTCTGTTCAGTTCTTCTACAACTTCTTGCCAACGCTCGCGAATGGTCGTCTTCATTGTGGCGATTATGCAGCGCGCGCGATTTTCGTTGAAGGCCTCCATACTTGGGACGACCCCATCTACCTTTTTGCCCAGTCCTTTTTTTGCAAACGTCTTCTGCCCTAAATGTGATTGTGAGTCGTAAGGAATATCCAATCGTCTCATAAGTTGGTCGATTATGGCTTCAAATTCGCTGCCAGCACGTGAGCGACGTGAGTTGGTTTGGCTTTTGGACAGTTCGTAGAAATAAGGAAAAATTCGACCAGAATAATCTTGAAATATTTCCGCAATGACTTTTTGATAAGAGCCATCTTCTATGGATTCTGACAGTTTTTTTACAACGTCTTCTGTCAACATCGCTTCTAAAATTTCGTGAGGTACATCCCGTTCTTCAATTAAAACGCCAATGATTTCAGCGAAAAAGGTGATTTCATATTCAACAAAAGTTTTCCAAACGCCTTCCCGTACTCGGCCGATGAAACTCGAAACTGAATTAATGTCGATTATTTCATTGTGCCGATCGATCTCTTCTTTGAAGAAGTATTCTACGGACTCTGTAGGAGACGGAATCGTTTTCTTGCGTACAATTCCAATTTGCTTACGCCACCATTTTATTTCGTCTTTATCGAGTTCCAGAACAGCCTTAAGACCGTCTGCTGTTTGGACAATTTGCAATTGATTGGCCTCAAAACAAATGGAGATTTGATCAGACTTATATCTTATGTTTTGATATAGGGCAGCATTTCTTTTGAGATTGCCGAGATTACTGGAACGGCAACGGAATTTCCAAATTGTCGATAGTTTTGCACATCCGAAACCGCATCCAATACGAAATTCTTGGGAAACCCTTGGATCGCGGCACATTCCTTTGGCGTTAATTTTCGCGGATTTCTATTTATGTCGCTCTGATCGATTAAAATTTCACTACCGTCCTTATAATAGCGAGCACTTATTGTGTTACACGACAGGCTATCATGATTGAATAGACTATATCCAAATCCGTTTCCTTTTGCTCTGTGCTCACTCTTTCGGCGTTTGTGGCCATTCCAAAGGCGGTCTGAAAGTGTGTATTTGGGATCAACTGACTGATTTTTTTCCAAGACATCACCCAGCTTAGTACTCGCTGTACGCTTTTCAAGTTTGTCTAATATTTGTTTGGCCAATCCGCATTTTTCAGCAGCACTGACTTTGTTCCGATTGAAGCCAATAATGTAGACTCGCTCTCGATTTTGGGGGACTCCAAAATTTGACGCTTTTAGAACTCGATAATCAACATCGTAATCAAGTTTCGTGGACAGGCTAGAGCGCGCGCTGTCGGACATTGGAACATCGACTGGGATGTCTGGCAAATCATCACCACGTAAAATCGAAAGGATTGTTTTTAGTGTATTTCCCTTATCATGCCCTTTCAATTGCTTTACGTTTTCCAACAGAAAGGCCTTGGGCTGATGGTGTGAAATAATTCTTTGAATTTCAAAAAACATCGTTCCACGAGTGTCGAAAAACCCTCGTTTTAGACCGGCTTGAGAAAATGCTTGGCAAGGAAAGCCTGCCAGTAGCAAGTCATGCTGCGGAATGGCTTCGGATGGAAATTGGGTGATGTCTCCGTCAGGCAGTTCACCAAAATTTGCAGCATACGTTTTCTTGGAAAACTTATCCCACTCGGATGTAAAAACGCACTTCCCACCAATCTGTTGAAACGGCAATCGAATACCACCGATCCCTGCAAATAGGTCTATAAACGAAAAAACATGAGGTTTGGATGAGCGTTTAAACGGAACTTTTAAATGAAGGCTTTCTATGGCAGATAATTTTGCAGGCGAGGGTTGATGCTCTCCTCGTTCCCAACCACCTACCGTCCGCTCTCCCCCTTCTCGCAATCCCAAAAACTCTGCAAACTCTCTTTGATTTAAACCTAACGCTTCACGTCTTTTTTTAATTGTTGCGCCGAAATCATCAATGCACGTTGTTTTCATCCGGCCCGCCAATTTTAAGAATCCTGCCCACAAATCGCAGGGCACGTTATAGGATAAACTCCAAATTAGGTAAAGTACCACCTGCTATCGGTGCATCGCTTTGAAAACCCTTCACTCAAGCCAATTTTCGGCAATCCTACCTCTGGCCACAATGAAAAAATTCACTCCCTACGCGACGTAAGCGACAAAATGCATAGGACTTGAGTTATCTAACAAACTGGAGGGTGTGGATTAGGCTCGTGAGACAACATTTCTTTGGCATCAAGGTGTTCTTAGTAAGCACATACACCTCTAGGGCTTCCTTATTGTTCACCTTGGAGCCAAATTGGGATGCTCATCCAAACTCTGATTTTGGGATCGGTCGATTCAGTCGCGATTGCCGCGAACTCTATATGCAGTGTCTTGCCCTCAAATATCGATTAAGACCGCTACAGATGATCACTTTTGATCTGATGGTCGGCAATTTGCGCGCCCTTTCTGATCAGGCGCTCCGCTGACGAGGGTTCTATTTCGCGCATCAATCGCGCGACCTTCTTCCATTCCAACGACGAAAAGTCTCTCGATTGCCGTAGTGCATTCTCCGAACCAATTTCGTCGAACAATTTTCGCCCCTTTGCCGGTAGTGCATGGGATGAGTTCATGATCGATTTGAAATACTGATGGTTGCGATCAGCACTGTCTGGAAAGCGCCGCTGTACCTCTGAACCGTTGTACCACGCCGGAATATCTTTGTCGGTTAGGTTTAGAAGCCGCTTGGTCTTCCCCACATGCTTGGTACTATATTCCATTGCCCCCATCGCATGGCCTACCACAGTGAACTTTGATCCCGTCGCTCTATTGTGCGCGTCACAAGCAATAACCTTCACGGCATATTCATCCTGCCACGTTCGCTGGCTGGGTATTGATCGATCAATTCGACCTGTAAAAACTGCTTTCAATCTGGCTTCAAGATCACTTGCTTTGAACTCTGTGCCGTTCAACGCCAAAACTCCGTGTGCGTGAACAAGCACATCATTGTAGCCGATTTTCTGGTTAGCGTTCGGATTTTGCTTGGGATTAGCCTCAAACACCAGTACGCGTGGTACCCCCCTCAAGTGTTCGCTGAATGCCTTGTTGAGCCAAGTACGTGGGTCATTGTTGGCTCCCAGTGAGTTAAGGTCTGCGACTGAAATTCCACACGAGAAAAAATGACAGTTACCAATTCGCTTCAAGGCTCCTGCCATAAACCACAATTTGGTTCTTGTAGGTTGTTTGTTCCAAGTCTTCCCAAAGCAGATGGGTAACGCTTCTCCCGCGACTATCGCTCCATTATTTCGTTGGATGTCGAGTGTGGTCATGTTTCCAAACGCCTCATAAACAAAGGCCCATCTGACCCACCATAATTGCACTTAAGAACAAACCTTGTGAATAGCCTATGAAGGTGAATATTTCATTATGCATTTCAACGGATTACTGGTTTCGCGGCAGTTATTTTTGGAGTGAGTGCCGGTAGAACAATCTCCAAAATAAATAGGGCGAAAAAATTTGTTCGACTTTAGGTCACGCTGCATCTTTCAAAATTCGAAACACGCTTGCTCTGCTGATGCCAGTGGCAACGACAATCTGCGGAACTGTGTTTCCTTGCCGTTTTAGTTCAATCACTTCCTCACTCTTGGCGCGGGCTGTTGGCGCCCTCCCCTTATATTTGCCAGCGGCTTTGGCCTTTGCAATTCCTTCGCGTTGGCGTTCGAGCATTAGGTCGCGTTCAAACTCTGCTATTGCGCCGAGCACCGTTAGCATTAATTTCCCATTTGCCGTGTCGGTACTCAATTCAGGATTGGCAAGGAAGCACAATTGAACGCCAGCGCTGCGAAGCCTTGTTGTAATATCAACAAGATCGCCGACAGAACGTGCTAACCGATCAATTTTGGTGACAATCAACTTGTCACCTTCACGAAGGTAGTCGAATGCTGCCTCTAGTTGCGGCCTTTCTCTGGCCACTGATGACAGTTCTTCTTGGAATATCTTCGCGCAGCCATATGCCTTGAGATCGCGCAACTGCGCGTCCAAGCCCGCTGATTGGTCGGTTGTACTAACACGAGCGTATCCGACGATTGCCGAGGTGGTCATTTTTGCATCCTTGAGTGTCATTGTTGTCTTAGACTTTGTGAGACACACAGTCTCAAATAGCAAGGACACTCATGTGAGACCTATCCGTCTGGTTAATCAGTAGTGTCACACAGGCTTGGTCTAGTGAGACTGCCAGCCGCGTCCGCATGGGTACTGTCCTTAGAATGGACCCACCCACAGACGAAACCGACTTCAACGGTCAGGACATCAATGGCGTGGCTGCTGACCGTATTGTCATAGGCCTGCGGACAATCAGAAGGTGTTGCAATGAATCAACGTATTGGATTCCATCCCTTGCATTTATGCTCATGCATTTCGATGTCGTCCACATCATTGGCGACCCATACTGTCTCTCCACGAAAATGAAGGACGTGGGTTTTCAGACCTGTGTAGGCGCCATATCTATTTTTTGCATTGAAACGAGCACAGACGTGCCAGGCTGGTACGCGGCCTTTGTTGATCAAACCCGTCCAAACACTACCTTTCATCGATTCTGATAAAGCGAAACTCTGCACGCTGTAGGGATCAAACAAAGTTTTTTCCATCCAAGCACGAGTAGCCTTCTCTGGTTCTGCCGGAGCGGCAGCATAAGTAACAGCCGTTTTCGTGGAGGTGGTGGCGTTGCACGCGGCAAGCGAAATCATCGCGACAAAAATGAAACATTTCCTCAATTCGAAGTCTCCTAGATACACAACGCAACTTGTATCGGACTTAAGGTTGAAAATTTCTTAATTACATACGTTTTAATTGCTTAAATATTACTTTATCAATTTTTTGCTTCATTATTTTGATTATTATGCATCTATAAATTGATTATAGACTTCTGATGGTCCACCATCATGCGAAATATTCGTTATTGCATTGAACCGCAAGAATATACTTGACCAAATGACAGACTAGTCGAGGTATCGCGACGACACACGCCCCAAACCAAGACAACTATATTCTTTTCGGCTTTGATGATTTCATGCACAGAAAATTTGTTACGTCAGACTGTTACGAACCAAGAATGCAGACTCTAAGAAGAACAGCATCAAGCAATTGATATAAAACAGAATTTATCACTATTCGCTGTAGGCGAGAATAACTGGCTGGGGCGGCAGGGATCGAACCTGCGAATGGCGCTACCAAAAAGCGCTGCCTTACCACTTGGCCACGCCCCAGCATGTTGCAATCGCTCATATAAGCGCTAGGCAACGGCGTTTCTATAGGCGATGAAAAGCAAGCCCGCAACTCGTGGATGGCAAGAAAATCACTTTTTCTTCGTTGAAGTGAACTTCCTCTGAACTTGAACAGAATTCAGACCGAAAATCAGCTTGCCACACGCGCTTTCATATCTTCGACTGCAAACAAAACCCGTTCAGGTGTGGCCGGAGCATCCAAATTGGCGCACAACTTCCCTTCAGAAATTGAAGACACTGCATCGCGCAGTGCCAACCAAACCGAAATGGCCAACATGAGAGGTGGTTCACCAATCGCTTTAGATCTGAAAACGGTTTCTTCCCGATTGGGTTGATCATCCAAAATTTCCACATTGAACTGCGGTGGTACGTCGCGCGAACCGGGAATTTTGTAGGTAGAAGGCCCAACTGTTTTCAATCGACCGGCATCGTCCCACCATAACTCTTCGCAGGTGAGCCAACCCATGCCTTGCACAAATGCACCTTCCACTTGCCCAAGGTCAATCGTTGGATTGAGCGGCTTTCCGCAATCTTGAACAATATCGGCGCGGAGGCATCTGTTTTCGCCAGTCAGCGTATCGATAACAACTTCTGCAACCGCCGCACCGTAAGTAAAATAGTAGAAAGGTCTTCCCTTGAGTTTCTCACCATCCCAATGGATTTTTGGCGTGGCGTAGAATCCCGTTGCAGAGAGCGAGATGCGTTTCATCCAACATAATTTTGCAAGTGCAGCAAAGCTGATAGATTTTCCCTTCGCTGAGACTGTTCCGTTCCCGAAAACAACATCAGTCTCTCGAGCGGCCAGTTCCGTGGCTGCAACTTCGACCATGCGTTGGCGGATTTCTGATGCTGCGTTGAAGGCGGCAGCGCCGTTTAAATCAGACCCAGACGAAGCAGCTGTCGCAGATGTATTTGGGACTTTGCTGGTGGTGGTGGCCGTAATTTTTATGCCCGCCAAAGCAATGCCGAATACATCAGCGACGACCTGAGCAACCTTTGTATAAAGCCCCTGCCCCATTTCTGTACCGCCGTGGTTCAAGTGAACTGATCCATCGGTATAGACATGAACCAGCGATCCGGCCTGATTGAGTGTCGGTAGGTTGAACGAAATTCCAAACTTGACCGGCATCATTGCCAGTCCCTTTTTCAGAATTTTATTTTCTGCATTGAACTTATCGATTGCGGCGCGGCGTTCATCCCATTCCGCATTTTCCATCACCTGTGCAACCACATCTGCAATTCGATTGTCTTCAACAAGTTGTTCGTAAGGTGTTTGCTCGCCAGTATCCGGTCCATAATAATTGGCAGCACGTACAGTATTGGGATCTAGCCCCAATTCCCTTGCTGTGCGGTCTATTATGGCTTCAATCGCGAGAATGCCTTGAGGGCCACCAAACCCGCGAAATGCAGTGTTTGAAACAGTATTGGTTTTAGCTGCAAACCCTGTGAAATCTGAACTCGGTATATGGTAGCAATTCTCCAAGTGGGTGAGCGCGCGAGTAACAACCGGGCCGGATAAATCTGCCACGTGGCCGGAATTTGCGATGGCATCCACTTTCAACCCTGTGAAGCGACCGTTTTTTTCAACACCGACCTCGTAGTTCATGACAAACCCATGACGTTTTCCGGTTGCCGCCATATCCACATCGCGGCGCATTCTGAAGCGGCAGGGTTTACCCGTTCTCTGCGCTGCAAGTGCAGCAATTGCCGCAATAATAGTCGCCTGACTTTCCTTGCCACCAAATGCACCGCCCATACGACGGACTTGCACATCCACATTATGGTTATTCACGTCCAAGGCGAGTGCCACGTGGCTTTGAACTTCCGTTGGGTGCTGGGTCGAAGACCAGACAGTCATCTCGTCGTCTTCACCGGGCAGTGCATAAGCCACATGGCCTTCTAAATAGAAATGATCTTGCCCGCCCATTTCGACCCTGCCGGACAGTTTATGAGGCGCTGCATCTATTGCTGTTTTTGCATCGCCGTCTTTGAGATTTTGTGTGGCGCAGGTTTTTAAATCATTGGCGAAAGCCTCTTCGATATCAAAACACGGTTCGACGGGTTCAATATCCAGCTCTACCAATCGAGCTGCTCGCACTGCTTCCGCGAAAGAAGTGGCGGCCACGGCTCCCACAATTTGCCCCACATGCTCCACAATTTCTTCTGCGAAAATAGGTTCATTTTTGAGAATAGGCGCGACTTCGTTTTTACCGGGAATGTCGTCAGCAGATAGAAAACACACGGCTCCCGAGGTGGCAAAGGCCTTTGAAGCGTCTATTGATTTGATTTTTCCTGCCGCAACAGGCGACAGCACAGGCGCAATATGAAGCGTATTAGGTAAATCCGGCATGTCATCGATATAGATCGCTTCGCCGCGCACGTGGCGGCGTGCACTGTCATGGGCATGCCCTTTTCCGACCTCCGAGCGTTCAACCTTGAGGCTGTTCAATTTCCCGGCGACACTCATAGGGCCATCACCTCAACCACATCACCAGATAGGTCTGCAAACAAACGGTCAACCAGATTGCTTGCCACCAACAGGCGATAGTCTGCAGTACCGCGCATATCCGACATGGGTTTGAAAGATGTTTCGATCGCTGCTTTAGCGGCAGTCAACGTTATTTCATTTATTTCCAGTCCAACGATTGCATCTTCGGCCTGTTTGCAGCGCACCGGCGTTGCAGCCATACCGCCAAATGCGATGCGTGCGTCAGAAACTAATCCGTTTTCGAGTGTGACAGAAAAGGTGCCGCAAACTGTTGAAATATCTTGGTCGTAGCGTTTTGAAATTTTATAAGCCCTAAATTCTTGGTCCATCTTTGGAAGTGGAATATTGATCGCTTCGATCACTTCGCCAGCCAACAGATCACATTTGCGATAGTACGTGAAAAACTCATCGAGTGGTACTTCTCGTTTTCCGGTCTTACTTGCCAGCGTAAGGTTAGTGTTCAAAGCGATCAATGAAGGGGCGCCATCGCCAATGGGGCTGGCCGTGGCCAGATTGCCGGCAAGTGTGCCCATGGACCTGATTTGAGTAGACCCGAAACGACGAACCAGAGTGGCGAAGCTAGGCCAATATGTTTCCAGATGAGGTAAGGCGGCTTGCCAAGATACGGCACCTCCTACGATCAACTTGTCATCTGAAATTTGAAGTATCTGCAATTCTTCCACATCGCGCGTACAGATCACGCGTTCCCACCTAGCGCGGGCATGAGCCACGTCTAGAGAGAGATCCGTCCCTCCCGCTAAAAGAACTGCATCGGGATATTTATTTTTCAATTCCAGCAATTCGGCTAGAGTTTTGGGGAGGTGAAAAACGCTTTCTTCTTGCACACCAACCAAGTCTTTACCGATATCCGCATCTGCTTCCGGCAATTGGTTGTTTGCACTTTGGGCCGCCGACACAGCCGCCTCAACGATCGGACGATAGCCCGTGCATCTGCACAAATTTCCAGCAAGCGCATCATGAATGTCGCTTTCTTCTGGCGAGCCATTTTGATCCAACACCCCAGCCAGCGAAGTAACAATTCCCGGTGTGCAAAAGCCGCACTGGGAAGAGCCATTCTCAGCCATGTGTTGTTGAATAGAATGACCATCAGGCGCAGATTGAGCCAGACCTTCTACAGTCAACAACGCAGCACCTTCGATTTGCCCCATCAACAATATGCAGGAATTGGCGGCTTGATATCTTGCGCCCTGTTTTGAGGGCATCCCTTGCTTCAACAAAACAGAACACGCACCGCAATCACCTTCCGCGCAACCTTCTTTGGTGCCACGCAATAAAGCATCCCCACGCAACCATTCGAGAACAGTTGTATCCGGGCGACATCTGGTGCTGACGGGCTGCCCGTTTAGGACAAAATCAATTGAAGTGTTCATTTCTGAATCTTTGCAGCTTTAGCGCGAAGGTCAAGTATTTTAAGACTGCCTGTTACAGTGCTTAGCTTGCATAACCCAACCATTCGTCTTGTTTGGCACGCAACTTGTAAAGCGCAGTGTCCGTTCGAACATCCACATCGTGCCGGGTGATTAAACTGCCTTTTGGTATATCGTTGAGAACTTTGCCTTTGTTAAGCAACCCAACAGGAATGGCTTTCTTTTCTCGTGCTTCATCCGCCCGCATAGCCCATGAACGGTACGATGTTTCGCCTATAAAATCGAGTGTGTCACCCGCTTTCAAATCCCGTTTTGCAAGCGCACATACTTCAGCAACAGGCCTTGGCAAAGGTTTCATATCGCTGGTGCCATACATAACTGCACGGGCTGCTGAGAGAGGTACTTCTAAACTGGTGAGGTGATAGGGGCGATAGAACGTATAATATGCTCCCTCACCCAAATGAAGATCATTCATTCGCTCTCGCACGCGATGGTGCCTCATTTCCGCAATGACAAATATGCCAGGTGCTACGCCTTTGCCCACTGTGAAATCCACGCACCCCTTTTGAGACAGCACACCACCATCTTCCACAGGACAGAGTGTCTTGTGAAGATCGTCCAACGCACAATCTGGCCCATGCATCCCTGCAATATCCGGAACGAGACCCGTCGCATTGGCAATACAGGTCATTTCAACCATTGTTTTTGAACCGTCAACGAATTCAACCAACATACGTGGGTTCATATTCCGGCGTTCTGCTTCTGCGCGATAATCATCCGGCACAGCATCAATATTGAACGCATTGTTTTTGCCCTTGCCAGCGGCAACAACAGGATAGCCCAGCGCGGTGACAAAATCATAAAGCTCCATCACGGAACTGGGTTCATCACCAGCGCCAACCGTATAGACAACCCCTTTCTTTGCAGCCATGTCTTGCAGCACTGCGCCAACCGTTACATCCGCTTCCACATTCATCATGACAAGATGCTTCCCGGCATCGATTGTGGCTTGACCGATTTCAGCACCAGCCTCAGGACTACCAGTGGCATCGATCACCACATCTACATTTTCATGGGTGATGGCCTCGAACGTGTCTTGTACAATCGGAATCCGTCCGGCTTCGAACGTTTTTGAAATTTGAGAGGGCGTTTCACAAATGACGCCCATGTCGGCTTCATAGCCCGCAATCTCAATTGCCTTTGGTGCGTTGACCAATCGACGGTCAACAATTGAGCTCACCACCATGCCCGGCATTTGTTTTATGGCAGTGACAAGATCGGTGCCCATCTCGCCGGACCCGACAATGCAGGCCCTCACCGGATTTCCGGCTTCAGCACGTTTGGCCAAATCTGCCGCCAATCCATTGGCTGCAATTTTGGGATGATTTGGCACTCTCGTGTCGCTCAAAATCAGCACTCCGTTTTCTTTAAGTAAAATAAAAGCCGTGCAATCAGTTTGATTGCACGGCTTGAATCATTATTCGAAATGTTTCGCAAATTACGCTTTGCGGAAGAACTGCCACAACGCAGCAACCAAGCTGGATGCTAGAGCGATTTTTATCAGATCAGCCACAACGAAGGGAACAACGCCACCAAAGAACGCTTTTTCTGGGCCGATGATTGTCGCCAACCAAGCAAACCCAAGAGCAAAAATGGCAACATCGGCAACGAAAATTGCTCCCGCCATTTTGAAAGGGTTCTTGCTCCAGCCTTTGTCAGCTGCTCCGCCGATTATGTATGCCGCAACAACGAACCCGACCAAGTAACCAGCAGTTCCCCCAGCCATATACGTTGGACCTGCAACAGGGCCGGCGAAAACAGGCAGACCAACTAAACCTTCGGCAAGATAAAGGAGAACGGTTGCCACAGCCAGTTTACGACCAAAGGCTGCTGCTATTGCGAAGATAGCCAATGTTTGCAGAGTGATCGGAACCGGTAATTGTACTACCTGTGTCTTTGCGGAAATGGTCAAAACCAAAGTGCCAAGCACTGCCAAGACAACATATCTGATCATTTTGTTGGCGTTTTCAGACACCAGATGGGTTTCTGCGAAAGATGCGGAAGACGTATTCATGAACTTAAAACCTGTGTTTTGGAATTGGCCGCGAAGCAACCTTTGTCCAATCTATATTGACTCCCAACGCAGGTAACAAGAAGTTCACACCAAGCAATGCACAATTTTGATGGAATACCCACTATGGTCAGCCCGAGCTTTCGAACAGATTTTGATCCGCGCTATGGTGAAGCCATTGGAATGGCCGATGGCATTTCACGCATGACGGTGAACAACCCATCTCCTTTTACATTTCATGGAACCAATACCTACCTTCTGGGAACGAACAGTCTGGCAATCATTGACCCGGGACCAGACGACAGCCAGCATTTGAATGCCTTGGTGAAAGCAATTGACGGTCGCCCGGTGAGTCATATTGTGGTTACTCACACTCATGTAGATCATTCCCCGTTGTCCCGACGACTTCAAGATATTGTTGGCGCACCTATTGTTGCAGAAGGCCCTCATCGCTCTGCTCGCGCGCTTAACCTTGGAGAGACCAATGCACTCGACGCCAGCGGTGACGATGATTTTCAACCCGACATAAAAGTTTCAGACGGCGATGTGGTCTCCGGTCACGATTGGGCTTTGACCGCGCATTTCACGCCCGGGCACACTGCAAACCACATGGCGTTTTCGTTGAACGACACAGACTATTTGTTTTCGGGTGACCACGTTATGGCATGGGCCACAAGTATCGTTGCACCACCTGACGGGTCAATGAAAGATTATATGGCGTCACTTGATGTGCTTCTCGCCCAACCACAGCAAACCTATTTTCCAGGTCACGGCGGACGGTTGGAAAATGCCCACGCATTTGTTCGCGCCCTTAGAGCACATCGCAAAATGCGCGAGAAGGCAATTTACGAACAGGTAAAAGCCGGAAAGGCAACCATTCAAGAGATGGTTGCAGTCATTTACCGAACCACAGACCCTCGATTGCACGGGGCGGCAGGGTTATCAGTCTTTGCACAATTGGAAGAATTGGTGGCAAAAGGCGCAGTTCGATCTGATGGCCCACCATCACTTGACGGAAACTATTATTTGTCTAGCTAGGTGCCTTCACCTAAACCCTGCAACGTGGTGTCTAACTCCGACATAAAGTCGATTATGATGGAGGCATTTGCACCTAAATCATGTGGCCCAAAACGGGAATTAGACCGCATGTCCACAAGAGTGCCCTCTTCTTCTTCGATCAGCCTGATCACCACATCGCTTTCAAACCCAAACAGCAGCGACGATGCAACGGCTTCGACATAACGCTCTTGTTGAGCATCTTCAGATTCAACATCTTGGCGGCCAACGGGCGATATCTGTTGGCTTTCGAAAGTGTCGGCTGAAGGGGTGATTTGAATGCGTTTTGCCGGGCGGTAATTGGGCAATGTCAATCGCAGGGGCAAGCCGTTGGAATCAGAAGTCGGTTTGGCGACCAAACCAGACCCTTCATCATCGATTGGCGCTTTCCCTTGTTCCGTATTGGTCGTCAAAATTGTCCAATCCTTATCCCCAATCAATTCGACAACGGCCTTAAAAACCCGCGCTTCGCCAAGGGGATATCGCCGTGCTGATATTTTAGGATATGCGCGCAACTGCAAATCCCTTGCTTGGTCGGTCGGGCCGCCAATTGCATTCATGCTCTCAGTACGAAGTTCCAACACTGTGTCGTATTGCGGCGCGTCTTCAAGATCGCTGGAAATATCGTAAAGTGGTGGCAAAATCAGCGATTTCCCTCCGAAATAGAGAAATGGAAGCAAAAGCAAAATAGCAACGAACATGCCTTGCGCTGAATTCAGCCCCGCTTCGTGACCATTGTTCCACAGGTCTAAAAACCCCCTCGCCCCCAGAGCAAGAGCTGCGACCAGAATGAGAACACCAACGCCCAACATCCAGAAAACAGGAATGGTATCAATGTTGCCTGTTCGGTGCGCAAGAACGACGATTACAAAATATGGAATTGCAAAAAAGGACAAACGTTTGCACCACACTCCGGCATTGGAGCGCGGTCTTTCAACACGAGCAAGCCTTTCATCAATCGTCGCCATAACAAGCGAACACCCTAATCTTCTCTAACCGATTTACATTTCACGCAGTTGGCAAAACATATTCTGAGAATTGCTGACGCAGTTCCATCTTCTGAATTTTCCCAGTAGCCGTGTGCGGGATTTCATCAACAAAAGCAACATCATCAGGCATCCACCACTTAGCGATCTTGCCTTCCATGAACTCCAATATTTCGCTGGCTTTAGGGTCTTTCCCCTCTTTGCGAACCACGATTAAAAGCGGACGTTCATCCCATTTGGGATGAACAATACCAATGACAGCAGCTTCTTGAACGTCGGGGTGCCCTACTGCCAGGTTTTCAAGATCGATTGTGGAAATCCATTCACCACCCGACTTGATCACATCCTTGGCGCGGTCTGTGATTTGCATGTAGCCGTTTTCATCGATGTGAGCGACATCACCTGTATCGAACCAGTTTTCTTCGTCAAAGTTCTCAGCACCGGCACCACCATAATAGGCTTTCGCAACAGCTGGTCCACGGACCTTCAAACGTCCGAATGTTTCGCCATTCCATGGCCGGTCTTCATTCTCATCGCCTGTAACCTTCATTTCGACGCCGAACGGGGCATAGCCTTGCTTTTCTTGGATATCGAGACGTTCACCTCCTTCCAATGAAGCGTATTCGGGCTTCAACGAGCCCAGTGAACCAAGAGGGCTCATTTCGGTCATGCCCCAAGCGTGAACAACTTCAACGCCATAAACATCCTGGAACTTTTGGGTCATGGCACGTGGACAAGCTGAACCACCAATCACCACACGTTTGAGATGCGGCAGCATTTTTCCAGTTTCCTCCAAATAGCTCAAAAGCATCAACCAAACCGTCGGAACAGCCGCTGTGAACGATACTTTTTCTGTGTCCAGCAATTCATAGATCGATGCCCCATCCATCATCCCACCGGGATTGACTACTTTTGCGCCCGTTAAAGGCGCCGCCATAGCAATGCCCCAAGCATTAGCATGGAACATGGGCACAACTGGCATGATGGATTCATTGCATGAAATATCCAGCGCATCCGGCAGACTCGCAATCATTGCATGAAGCACATTGGAACGATGAGAGTAAACGACGCCTTTTGGGTCGCCCGTTGTTCCTGATGTATAACACATGCCCGCAGCGGTGTTTTCATCGAACTCTTTCCACCGAAAATCGCCGTCAACCGAGGACACCCAGTCTTCATAACATGTAAGTTCAAGCTTACTGTCCTTCGGCATATTAGCCGCATCGGTCATGACGACAATTTTCTTGAGCGAGGAAACTTTGTCCGCCACCGCTTCAACAATGGGCATGAAAGTCAAATCGACAAATATGGCCTGATCTTCAGCATGGTTCATGATCCATGCAATTTGCTCCGGAAAAAGACGCGGGTTGAGCGTGTGATAAACTGCTCCGATCCCCATTGCCCCATACCAAACTTCCATGTGGCGGGCCGTGTTCCAACCCAATGTGGCAATACGGTCACCAAGCTTAAAGCTATCGCGCTCAAGCGCCTGCGCTACCTTTTTGGCGCGCAAATGAATTTCAGCATAATTAGTTCGAACGATTGGTCCTTCAACAGACCGGGAAACGACTTCTCGCTTGCCATGTTGAGCAGCAGCGTAATCGATAATTTTGTGGCACAGAAGTGGCCAATCTTGCATGAGTCCGAGCATAAAACCTCCCAAATTATTAATCTATTATTGGTCTATCCAACGCGTTGGGTAAAGACCGGAAACTGCAAATAGATTTTAAGAAATGGATCCTCGGCATGCCCAATTCTGGCCACTCTTCCCATACACATTTTTCAACGGGAGTTGGGGCAACAATATTGGAGTTCCAGATGGCTATAGGGATTGAGTTAAATACCCAAGATGCATCTCAAAATACGACAACAGGCTTTGCATCCAAAACTGATTTCGATCGGGATTTTTCACTAGAGATCGCCGAACTGGAAATTGTTCTTGAAACCAAATGCGACACCGATCTCGGTTTCGAAGCGGCATTGCGCAGCGCTTTGGGGGCTTCCGGAAACAGTTACCTTTTTCCCTTCCCCGCTAACAACTTTCACAAAAAGGCATCTCACGTCGCTGCTGTTCGCATTGATGCGCTTGATGAAGCAACAATCGCTTATGCGTATGAATGCGAAGAAGGCGGGCAACGTGCGTTTCGTCTGGCAACGGCTGAAACACTGCCAGAGGATCTTTTGGTTTTCGCCGCGAATTATGCGGCGCTTATCGTTACGTTGCGCCCTATGGTCAAAGCTCCAAGCCGTGGATTGATACATTGAGTAATTGATTCCGCTCAACTCTCTAACAGGTACGAATTAAACGCTTTTTGCTTGCCAGATTATAACAACTGTTCCTAATGTTGGTTCAACTGACACAGGGATATTGCGATCATGACCAAACCACTTAGCAACCTGCAAACCCGCGATTTGGATTCCGTTCTTCATCCGTATTCCCCGCTTCATAAACTGCGGGAAATAGGGCCGACTATCATGGCAAGTGGCAAAGGTGTGTTCATTACGGACACCCAAGGAAATGAATATATCGAAGGCATGGCGGGGCTTTGGTGCACGGGTCTTGGTTTTGGTGATGAAGAAATGATCGATGCTGCTGACAAGCAAATGCGGTCTCTCCCCTACTATCATCAGTTCAGTGGACGGGGAACAGAACCGGCCATTGAACTTGCCGAGAAGTTGAAAGAAATCGCGCCTGTCCCGATCTCACAAGTTTTCTACACATCCAGCGGGTCCGAGGCCAATGACACTCAGATCAAGTTGGTTTGGTACTACAACAACGCGATGGGCCGCCCGAAGAAAAAGAAGATCATTTCCCGTATGAAAGCCTATCATGGCGTAACCATGATGGCCGCTTCTCTGACTGGCCTTCCCTACAATCACATTGATTTTGATCTGCCGTTTGACGGCATTCTTCATACGGATTGTCCTCATCACTATCGTTTTAGCGAAGCGGACGAATCTGAAGCTGAATTTGTCGCCCGGTTGGCGCAATCACTTGAGGCGATGATTGAGCGTGAAGGCGGGGACACGATCGCGGCCATGATTGCAGAACCTGTCATGGGCGCCGGCGGGGTTATCGTTCCACCAGCGGGATATTTTGAAGCCATCCAACCAATTCTGAAGAAGCACGATATTTTGTTGATCGATGATGAAGTGATCAACGGTTTTGGCCGTACAGGCGAATGGTGGGGCTGTCAAAGCCACGGCATGGTGCCCGATATGATCTCGGCCGCCAAACAATTAACCTCCGCGTATGCACCACTTGGCGCGGTCATGCTGCCACAGTTCATGATTGATGCTTTGGAATCCCAATCTGAAAAACTGGGGGCGTTTGGCCATGGCTAC
The DNA here is from genome assembly GCA_938010435.1 of uncultured Rhizobiaceae group bacterium. Taxonomy (GTDB): domain Bacteria; phylum Pseudomonadota; class Alphaproteobacteria; order Rhizobiales; family Rhizobiaceae; genus Pseudahrensia. The sequence goes on from CALLUS010000002.1 coordinate 157,867, forward strand.
ACTTATGGTGGGCACCCCCTTGGTTGCGCGCTCGGTGTGAAAGCCATTGAGATTTATCAACGCCGCAATATTGTTGACCATGTGCGCGATCTCACACCAACATTTGAAAAACGCCTTGCCCAACTTGCCGAACATCCGTTGGTGGGCGAAGTGCGCAATTCCGGACTGATGGGAGGAGTTGAGATTGTTGCCGACAAAGCAAGCCGCAAAAGCTTCAATCCCAAACAAGGTGTTGGTGCTCAATGTGCTGTTTTCATTCAAGAACATGGCGCAATATTGCGCCCAATCGGCGATACAATCGCGCTGTGCCCCCCAATGATCATCACTGAAGATGAATTGAACGAATTGTTCAACAGACTGGAAAAAGCACTGGATGATACGGAGAGCTGGGTGCGCCGCGATAAATTAAGAGAGGCTGTTTAATCAGCAGTGCAAACGCTTGTTCTATCTGACCTATATATGAAATAGGATTGCCGCTAACTCGAGGCTTCTTTCATCCAATCCATCATCTTCAAAATATTCCCATCAGGTTCAGGTTTTTCGATCGGTTGGGCGCCAACAAAAACCTGTCCACTGCTACCGTCTAGCGTGACCACATCACCTGCGTTCAGAATAACTCCCGCGCAACTACAGCTTTCTTGCTCTTGATCAATTTTCATGGTCATTGCAGCGGTGATGCAAGGTTTGCCCATACCTCTGGCAACCACGGCGGCATGGCTGGTCATTCCGCCTTTAGTGGTTAAAATACCTGCGGCTACGTCCATACCTTTGATATCGCGCGGGTCCGTTTCAGGCCTAACCAGAATGACAGACCGCCCTTCCGCTTTTGCAGATACTGCAGCTTGCGATGAGAAAACCAATTCTCCCACCAACGCACCTGGAGACGCCGGAAGACCTTTCGTGAAAGGGCGCATACCGGGTTTAGGCACCGCTTTTGAAATCAACATTGCGCTCATTGAACGCGCATCAATTCGGTCGACAGCCTCACTTTTGGAAATCAATCCGGCTTCGCTCATCTCCACAGCCATGCGCAATCCGGCTTTCGGATTTCGTTTGCCCGTGCGCGTTTGCAGCAAAAACAACTTTCCCGCTTCCACAGTGAATTCGATCTCTTGCATGTCTTTGAATCTGGTTTCCAGCACTTCACCTGTTTTCAACAGGCTTTCAAAAGCTTCCGGTTGAGCGCTCTCCATAGATGGATTATCGGAAAACGCTTGGGCGCGGCCTTTATCTGTCAATTCCATGGGCGTGCGAATACCAGAGACCACATCCTCACCTTGGGCTTGCGGCATGTATTCGCCATAAGGTTCGTTCAGCCCGGTTGATGGATTACGGGTGAAATAAACACCAGTGCAAGAGTTTTTATCGCGATTGCCGAACACCATGGTCTGTACAATGGCGGCTGTACCGCCTTGGTCGCTCATGCCATGCATTTTACGAAAGTGCTTAGCGCGATCTGAATTCCATGATCCGAAAACAGCCATCAAAGCCAGGTCCAACTGTTCCCAAACGTCTTGCGGAAAAGGCCTTTCTGCTTCTCGCTCAAATATTTTCAAGAAACTTGCGGTCAACGACTTTAGATCATCTGCCGCCAATTCATGATCATTTTCAAAACCATGTTTCTCGCGGAGATCGTTCAGTTCGTCTTCAAAACCATCTGGGTTCAGGTCAAAAACCACATGGGTTATGGATTGGATGAAGCGTCGGTAACTGTCCCAAGCGAAATGAGCATCACCGGTTTCTTCTTCCAGCGCCAAGACGGTTTGGTCATTCATTCCGAGATTCAAAATTGTATCCATCATACCGGGCATAGAAACCGCAGCACCAGAACGTACTGACAGCAGTAACGGGTGGTCTGCGCCGCCAAATATGCGGTTCATGCGTCGCTCCAGATCAGCAATGGATTGCTTCACTTCTGATTGCACTTGCTCACCAATGCCCTTAGCACCCTCGGCAATGTTTGATCCGATTTGGGTGTTGATGATGAAAGCTGGCGGAACGGGTAGCCCCATTGAGGCCATGGAGACCAAATTTGCGCCTTTGACGCCAAGAAGTTTAGAATCCGGATTTGCAACGACAGTCTCATTAACCGGAAAGGTAATCGAGTTAGACACTTTCAATGCCCCCCCGAACTAACCGGCATCGCGGAATGATTCAGCCGTTTGAAGATCAACAGAAACGAGTTGGCTCACGCCGCGTTCAGCCATGGTAACACCGAACAAACGGTCCATACGTGCCATTGTGATCGGGTTATGGGTGATAATCACGAAACGCGTGTCCGTGTCACTGCTCATTTGGTCCATCAAATTGCAAAAGCGTTCCACGTTGTGATCATCGAGAGGAGCATCGACCTCATCAAGCACACAAATGGGTGCCGGGTTTGTGAGGAACACGGCGAAGATCAAGGCCATAGCTGTCAACGCCTGTTCACCCCCGGACAACAATGTCATGGTTTGTGGCTTTTTACCGGGAGGTCGAGCCAAAATCTCAAGACCAGCTTCCAGCGGATCATCAGATTCAACAAGTTGCAGTTCTGCCGTCCCGCCTCCGAACAGATGCGTGAATAATTTTTGGAATTGACCATTCACTTCATCAAAAGCCACAAGCAGGCGCTCACGCCCTTCTTTATTCAAGCTTTGAATTCCAGTGCGTAACTCTTTGATCGCTTCGATCAAATCATCCCGTTCCGAGACGAGTGTATCGCGCTGTTCCAGAACTTCGTTTTGCTCTTCCTCTGCACGCAAATTCACCGCACCAAGACGCTCACGTTCGCCTTTCAGCCGTTCAAGCTTACGCTCAACACTCTCCACGTCGGGAAGTTTGCTTTCGTCATCAACACCTGTTTGCTCAAGCGCCTTATGAGGTTCGCATTCCAGCACTTCTCGAATGCGGGCTTCAACTTCGTGGCGACGTTCTTTCGCACCAGCAACCCGCTCTTCTGCGCGAGCACTTGTCTGTTTCGTGTCCGACAGCGCATTGAGTGCACTTGTGGCCACTCGGTCTGCTTCACGCTGATCGTTTTCCATAGCAACCAGAACATCAGCCGCTTGTTTGCGAATAGATTCTGCCGCATCGATTTCATCAATCATAACAACACGGCGTTGTTCTATATCTTGCGGCGCGGACGCCGCAGCTTCTTTTTCAGATACAGCTTGCTGCAATCGTTCTTTCAAAGACTTGATCTGCCGATCCGCATTCACAGCACGGTCGTTCCAAGCAGTGCGCTCACGGGCAATGGCCAGAAGTCGCTCTTCGCGCAACTTATTCTCGCGGGCAAAGCCTTCATATTCTGCGCGCGTTTCCGCCATAACAGCACGTTGCTGAGACGTTCGAGTGCGGGCGACCTGAACTTTGCTTTCCAAACCGTCGAGCGCCGGAAGCGTGGCTTGAGTCGCCTGAGCCTCACGCAAGACTTCTAACGTTTCATCCAAACTTGAGGACAAACGCAGTTTTGCTTCTTCCAAGGCCGATTGGCGGTTGGAAAGATCGGTGACAGACCGTTCGGCTTCCGACAGAGCTTTTCGCGCATTACCAAGTTCGTTTTGCTGTTCGCGTAATTGATCACGGGCCACACGTTCATGTTCGCGTGTTGCCGAAGCTTCCGATTTTGCGGCTTCAAACCCAACTTCCAATTCACGCAAACGTTTTGTTGCAGCAACAGCTTCGGCATCAAGCTCTGCAAGACGGTTTTTCTGTTCAAGTTTCAATGCGGCAGCAGTTGGCGCTTCGGCAGATGCCTGATAGCCATCCCAACGCCATAGATCACCTTCTAAAGTCACAAGTCTTTGGCCCGGTAAAAGATGGGATGCTAATTCGACACCTTGGTCAGCAGACACGACGCCGATTTGGTTGAGCCTACGCGTCAGTTCTTTTGGGGCGGAAACATATTCAGCCAAAGAAGGAACACCAGCAGGAAGTTTGGCATCGTCACTCCCCTGAACTTCCGACCAATGCGCTGCCGCGGCTGCATCTGTCGGCACATCAAGGTCTTCCCCCATGGCAGCGCCCAGCGCTTTTTCATAGCCCTGTTTGGCACGGGTGTTCTCAATCACAGGTGCAAACAAGTCTTGTCCGCCACTGTTCAAAATACGCGATAGGGTTTTTGCCTCAGTCTCAATACGGTTGATTTCAGCATGCGCTTCATTCAACGGCTCACGACCAGCTTGTTCTGCTTGTCGTGCGGTCTCTGCCTTGGTCTCTGCAATTCGCGCAGTTTCCTCAGCGGTAATTAACGTGCCTTCTAACAAGGCAACTCTGGCAGACTTTTCTTGAACGCCTGACTGACTACCAATTTTGGTAGCTAATTCAGCCAAGTCGTTTTCAACCGTCGAAACCTGTCCTTCAAGGCGCGACTTGCGTTCTTCACTTTCGCGTAGACTGCGTTGCGTTTGCGAGTGTTGAGCCTGATTGAGCGCCAATTCTTGCGTCAGAGCATTCAACTCTTGTTCATTTTCAGCCAAGGTTGCTGCCGCCGCATCAAGTTTTTCTTTGACCTGTTTCTCGCGGTCGACACGCCCTTCGCTTTCTTTTGAAAGTTGAGCTTCTTCACGATCAAGGTGCGAAATGATATCACTGTTTTCCGACACCATCTGCTCTTCGCGTTGAATATCCGCTTCCAACTGAGCTTGACGCGCTTCCAATTCTTGCTTGCGCTTTTCTGCCCGACGGCCTTCTTGATCCAGCTGGTCGCGCGCAATTTTCTTGTGTTGAAGAGCCGCCGCCGCTTTAGCTTCGGATTCACGAAGCTGGGGAAGCTTTGACGCAATAATCGCTTGCGCTTTTGCGGCTTCGGTCTGAACCAATTGGGTTTCGCCAACCTGCATAGTTGCTTCTGTCAAAGCTTTTTCAGCTTCCGCCAAAGCGCCTTTGGCAGCTGACCAACGCAGGTGAAGAATTGTCGCCTCTGCGCGACGAATATCACCTGCAATGTTGCGGTAGCGGTTGGCTTGGCGTGCCTGACGTTTGAGGCTATCCAACTGTGTTTCCAGTTGAGACACCACATCATCCAAACGTTCTAGATTGGTTTCAGCAGCGCGAAGACGCAATTCAGCTTCATGACGTCTTGAATGCAAACCAGAAATGCCGGCCGCCTCTTCCAATAAAGCGCGGCGTGCCTGCGGTTTGGCGGAAATCAATTCGCCAATCCGGCCCTGCCCAATCATGGACGGCGATCGTGCACCGGTTGACACATCGGCAAACAGAAGTTGCACATCTTTGGCGCGAACGTCTTTGCCATTGATACGGTAAACAGAGCCCGCTTCGCGCTCGATACGACGAGACACCTGCAATTCGTCGGCATCATTGAAAGCTGCTGGTGCCACATGATCTTGGTTGTCCAAGAAAAGCGCCACTTCGGCCATATTTCGCGATGGACGATTGCCGGACCCCGAGAAAATAACGTCATCCATCGAGGAAGCGCGCATATTTTTGTAAGAATTTTCGCCCATCACCCAGCGAAGGGCTTCTACGAGATTGGATTTTCCGCACCCATTGGGACCAACAACGCCTGTCAAACCACGCTCAATGGCAAACTCCGTTGGTTCAACGAAGGACTTAAACCCCAAAAGACGTAGTTTGTTGAACTTCATAGTCGCGATCCAATTGCCCGCCAAGGTGTTGAATTTATGGCGGTCCCTTGGACAATTGCTTGCCCAAAGGTCAGTTTTCCAGATCGCTTATAGCACTAGAGAGCTGCTTCGATGGCTTTCTTCAGCGTTTCCGGCGAAGAATCCCCAAGTTTCTCATTGTTCACGAAAACCGTCGGAGTCGCGCGTACGTCGAAATCTTTGACCGCTTTGTTACGTCCTTCAATCACTTTGGTCAGCAACTCTTGGTTTCCAAGGCATTCTTTGAATGAAGCTTCGGACATACCCGCAAGCTTCGACAATCTCAGAAGTTCAGGTACGGGATTTCCTTTTCCACCCCAAGATTGCTGGGTTGAGAACAGTGCATCAACCATCGCGTAGTAGTTTCCATTAGGAGCACATAGAGCAAGCATGAATGCTGCTTCTCCGCGACGGTCTCCATCAAACGGGAATGGGCGCAAAATATATTTGACTTTTCCTGTATCAATATAAGTTTTCTTGATCTCGGGCATCACTTCTTCATGGAAGCGTTTGCAATGAGGACATGTCATTGACGCGTATTCAACGATCGTCACCGGAGCATCTTCTTTGCCCATGACAACGTCATCAACGGGAATATCTTTCATCAAATCCGGAAAACTTTGGGCTTGGACAGCGCTGACGCTGCCAAATGCAAGAACGGAAGCACCGGACAGGCCAGCGGCCATAAGAGTGCGTCTGTTGATTTGAATTTTTTGAAAGCTCATAAATTTGGTCTCCGTCGATGTTTCCGAGATGCCTCGACCAGAATCGTGGCGTTTGTGAGTATTTAGCATCAAGTTGTTTTCAGCAATCATCATAATCTTGTGAAACGCCTGCGACAAACTGTTTTCAATATTACGATGTCAGCTTGGCTATGAACCTTCGCTGAACACGCCTCTGCCCATCTTTTCAAGAGCATTTCTCAAATCAGGGTCATCAACGGTCTCAAGCAATGAAGTTAACCGGTCTTGTTTTTCAGGCGAAACCTCGCGTTTTTGCAAAGGTTGTTTGCGTTCAAGAGGCACGATTGGTTGCTGGTGCAATTTCAGTTTGTTCACCGCACTGAATCCGAAATATGTGTTAATGCGTTCGATGATGGCACTGCTGTCATGTTGGAAAAACAGTGCGTGACTTCCTTCACATGCCACAACCAAGGTTGCAGGTTCAAAGAGATCTTCATCACTGGCTTGTCTTGGCCAATTCAGTTTCTCAGGACGAGAATGTTCGGCGTGGGTTTCGCCAACGATTTCAACCCATGACTGGATCATATCCATGGTCATGCCCGCGCGACGTTCGATGACCGGGTTGAGCAATCGAGACACCAGATCACCAACAGGCGTTGCCCCCCGCTTGAAACCGCCTTGCTTTTTTGGTGTTTGCGACAAAAGGTCGGCCTCATGGAATCATTTCATTCAAATTTACTCACTTGGTACGATACGAACGCACGTAAATTGCCGTGGCGCATTGAACCGGAATTGAGCAAATCAGGGGTTCTGCCCGACCCTTATCACATTTGGTTGTCGGAAGTCATGCTGCAACAAACCACTGTTGCAGCAGTGAAGGAGTATTTTCTAAAATTCATCACACTTTGGCCGACGGTAAATGATCTTGCTGCGGCATCACAAGACGATGTGATGAAAGCTTGGGCGGGCCTTGGGTATTACTCCCGCGCACGCAATTTGAAGAAATGCGCTGATTACGTAACCGAAGAACTTGATGGACAGTTTCCACAAACACAGCAAGAACTCATGAAACTGCCCGGAATTGGCCCCTACACTTCAGCAGCTGTTTCCACGATTGCATTCCAAAATAAAGCGGCAGTCGTGGATGGAAATATTGAGCGCGTGGTGACACGCCATACTGCCAATGCAACTCCGATGCCTGATGTTAAAGCTGATTGCGCAACCTTCATGGATGATGAAATGCCTGAAAACAGACCAGGCGACTTTGCGCAGGCCATGATGGATTTAGGCGCAACAATTTGCACCCCACGCAATCCACTATGTGCATTATGCCCAGTGCAAAACAGCTGCAAATCCTATTCGCTTGGCACAATGTTGTCTTTCCCTGTAAAAGCCCCGAAGAAAGAAAAACCGTATCGCAAAGGTGCTGCATTCGTATTGCGGCGACCAGATGGCGCTGTTTGGTTGAGAAAGCGCCCTGACAAAGGGTTGTTAGCTGGAATGAGCGAAGTGCCAACGACCTATTGGACCGCCCGCATTGACGGAGCAACCGGTTCAGAAGCAGGACCAATTAAGGCGGATTGGATTTCAAAAGGAACGATCAACCACACATTCACTCATTTCCATTTGGAACTGGAAGTTTGGTTGGCAACCGGCCCATCTCCTGACAATCATGGTTGGTGGTCTGAGGAAAATGCGCTTGCTGCCGAAGCTCTTCCGACTGTCATAAAGAAAGTTATTACTGCAGCAATTCCCAGCGCGTTTTAATTTCGGAAGGTCTATCGTCATGAAAATCGAACACATTGTTTTTGATATCGGCCAAGTATTGCTACACTGGGACCCACAGTACATTTATCAAGACCTTATACCGGATGCATCCGAACGCGCTCATTTTCTCACCAATATTTGCACGCCAGAATGGAACTTAGAGCAAGATAGAGGACGCGATTGGACCGCTGCCGAAGACCTTCTGATTGCTGAACATCCAGATAAAGAACACTTAATCCGTGCTTTCAAGAAAGACTGGATCAAGAGTATTCCCTATGCGGTTCAAGGGAGTGTGGACATCTTGATGACCTTTATTGATCAGGGTCGTGACGTGACGATGTTGACCAATTTTAATCAACACACATTCGTTGAAGCTCAAGAAAAACATCCTTTTCTTCTCAAACCAAGAGGCGTGACGGTTTCGGGTAACGTGAAACTCGTAAAACCAGATCCGGAAATTTACGATCTGCACACGACGACATTCGATCTCTCGCCAGAAAAATGCCTTTTCATTGATGACAATCTTCCCAATGTATTGACTGCTAGAAATGCTGGATGGTCAGCTCTTCATTTTGTGGACCCAACAAAACTAGCTGCCGAGTTATCAGACCTAGACCTGTTCTAGTTTCTTGTGCAGGGAAACATAAAATCCACGTGGATATGATCATCGTGGCGCACCCAAGACTGTCGCTTGTTGAAGCGAATATCCGACAATGCTCCTGCGTTCGCACCTTTTAATTCTGATTGAAGGTCTGGTGCGAAGAAAATACGCCGTATTTTACCGCCACGCACTTTGGCTTGCTTGTTCAAAGCAACGATCAATGCATTCAAGCTTGCAAAATCAATTTCTCCTTGATTACCTCTGCCCGACTTATTGAACTCCACATCATAACCGTATCGGTTTAGAATATTGGTTTTCATGATCTTACCATCTTTCAACGGCACCATCAGATCGACAGACAACCCTTCGCGATGGGTTTTATGGGGTCTGAATTGCCCACCATCAGGAAACCCTATTTCGCCATACAGAAATTTGGTTTGAGGGTAGGTTTTGGCGAGGTCATCAAAGGCTGTAACCACACTGTCTATCACCGGGCTGCGTGCATAAGTGCGCAGAGCGGCAATGCATGGAAGGCAATAGGACGAAAAATTTTCGCCACTTATAGGCATTGCTTTGGTAGGGACTGACACACCTTTACAAGTCAGCGAACCAGAATTGGCAGCACCAATATAAAATACACTCGAAACCGCGATGATTGCGCACAAAACAATCGCACGCTTGTTGAAAAATACGGTCATAAAAAAGAGAAAGCCCAGCCCGACATTCGTGTCAGACTGGGTTTTAAACTTGTCAAAATTTTGGCTTTAAGCAGCCTTACCTAAATTCTCACGGTATTGACGGCGCAAATCGTCAATTTGTTTGAAGCCGTCGCCTTTATCAATGTGCCAGAACGTCCAGCCATTACAGGCATCAAGCCCTTGAACTTTTGCACCCATACGGTGGATCGAAGCAGCCTCGCCTTGACGTTCCAAAGACCCATCGAGGCGTACAGTCGCTTTCCAGCGCTTCTTACTGTCATGCAAAACGTCACCAACAGCAATCAATCCTGTTTCGATCAAAGACCCAAATGGAACACGCGGTTCAGCGCGTTTACCAGTGGTGACCACCAGTTGGGCCGCCTTATTTGGTACGATCGCATCGATACGCGCAGTGGCCGCATCAATATAATCCTGTTCGCGTTCGATACCGACAAAATGACGGCCCAAACGTTTGGCAACAGCGCCTGTTGTTCCTGTTCCAAAGAATGGATCAAGCACCACATCGCCGGGCTTGGTGGATGACATCAACACGCGGTGCAGCAAGGCTTCGGGCTTTTGGGTTGGATGAACCTTTTTGCCATCTTCACCCTTGAGGCGCTCACCACCATTGCAGATTGGAAACACCCAATCAGAGCGCATTTGCACATCATCATTGGCCATTTTCATGGCATCATAATTGAATGTGTAACCTTTGGCGTTTTCATCGCGTGAAGCCCAAATCATGGTCTCATGGGCATTGGTGAAACGACGGCCACGAAAATTCGGCATCGGGTTGGTTTTGCGCCAAACCACATCGTTCAAAATCCAGAACTGAAGGTCTTGTAACAACGCGCCCACGCGAAAAATATTATGGTAGGAGCCAATCACCCAAATTGTGCCGGACGGTTTCAACACACGTCTTACGGCCAAGAGCCATGCGCGGGTGAAATCATCGTAGGCTTGGAATGTGTCAAACTGGTCCCAATGATCATCACATGCATCAACATGAGACTGATCCGGTCGTTGAAGCTCTCCGCCCAATTGAAGGTTGTATGGCGGGTCGGCAAAAATCACATCGACAGAGTTTGCAGGCAGCGCCTCAAGGGCCGCGACGCAATCGCCTTTAATGATAGTGTCCAACCAAGCCGGGGCTGTGGAAGTGGAAGTCGTTTTTGACCGAAGGTCGGCAGTTTTTAAAACACGCATAAGGAACCCGTACGCAATACTAGATCAGGTTGACCCCTATGGTTACTGAACAGGGTGAACAATTGCTTAAGCGCGTTGCGAAAATTTTATTCATCGCATATCGGTGAGTTTAGAAATCAATTGGATTCCATCAAAATGCCCGCATGTGAACTTGTTATTTTTGATTGTGACGGCACAGTCATGGACACAGAGATGATGATGGCAGAGGTCGAAGTGGAGGCCTTTGCTGAATATGGCGCCGCGATAACAGCAACTGAATTCAACACACGTTTTGCCGGCACTGCGTCTGAAAAGATCCAAGAAATTATGGAGGAAGAGCTTGGTCGTTCCCTTCCTGAAGATCACGTGGATAAAGTGCGCCAAAAAATGAATGAGCGCTTGTGGCGCGAGGCGAAAATTGTGCCCGGCATCATGGAAGTGCTGGATGGTTTTGATCAACCGCGTTGCATTTGTTCAAATGCCGGCATGGACAAACTGAAAATTGAATTGAGCAAAGGCGAGTTGTGGGATCGTTTTCGCCCATACGTTTATTCAGCACGCGATCTTGAAGGCATTGAAAACAAACCTGCACCAGACGTGTTTTTACACGCTGCTAAAGAGTTTGATGTGGACCCAAAAGCATGCATCGTGATTGAAGATTCCGTTACAGGCGTCACAGGCGCAAAGGCTGCCGGGATGCGCGTGATCGGCTTTACAGGCGCGTCGCACACTTATCCCGGTCACAGTGATGATCTCACAAATGCAGGCGCTGAAACGGTTATCAAACACCTCAAAGATATCCCAGCGCTTATCGAAGTGATGTCCATGTGGGACGGATTGGACACTTAGTCAGATTTTTAAGGCGTGTTGTACGGGCCTTCGTCAAAACCAATATAGACCCGCACATTTGTGTTTCGGGGTGCTGGAATGACCACTTCATTATCGACAAACGAGAATTGCGTGTTGGTAGAACCAGAGGCGATGGTTTCGACCGGCTTATACAGCTTTGAGTAAACAGTTTCACCGCCTTCGGTAACCGCAACACGAATTGGCATTGTAATATTGCCGGAATCCCCACCCGGGCCCGTGATCACGCGACCTCTTGCACCAACTTTAATCGTAAGGTTCTGACCCACATAGGCGCATTCGCGGGCCACTTTGGTAATCGTCGCCTGATAACGCACATTATCTGAATTGGTCTTATCTGCACCTTTTGGAAACACGCGGAATGTTTCTGTACCGGCGCGAATACGCACGGCCGGGCAATATTCTGACAAGGCACTGCGCGTGTTTTTTAACTTTGTGCGCGCGTTCGGATTAATGTTCGGATCTGCGGTTGCAACTTGTTCAGGATTTCCTGGGTTTTCATCTGTAGGTGCAGCTTCCCCAAAAATATTGCCGCCGGAGGTTTGGCAGGAAGCCACAAGCAATCCCAATCCAACAATTGAATATCTTCCGGCGTTCCCAAAAAACTCAAACATCATACAGCCCTATTGTTGTCCGTCGTGGTCAATTATATGCACCACAATTTAGTGCAAATATGGATATAGCAGGCGAAAAAAGGAAATGCGAGTTCACTTTATGCCTCTCGCACAAAGAATACACGCAATAGTGGGTTGGATTTAGCGCTGCGCTCCACTAGGTTCCGCGCAAATTCAATTGCCTTTAAGACAAGTTCTGTTTTCATCATGAAATATATCAGCACCAGAGGTGATGCACCTGTTCTCGGCTTCAGCGATGCCGTATTGGCGGGTTTGGCAAGAGATGGCGGGCTATATGTCCCGCAAAGCTGGCCGAAACTGGACCAGAAAACGCTCAGAAACCTGCAAGGTAAACCCTATGCTGAAGTGGCAAGGGTCGTTTTAGAACCGTTTCTAGGTGGAGAAATTCCGTCAGCTGACTTCTACAAAATGGTTGATGAAGCCTATGCAACTTTTGAGCATCCCGCTGTCGCACCGCTCGTTCAAACTGGCCCAAATGAATTCATCCAAGAACTGTTTCACGGCCCAACAATGGCATTCAAAGATGTCGCCATGCAATTGCTGGCACGTATTGTCGACTATATTTTGGAGCAACGCGGCGAACGTATTACAATTGTCGGCGCCACATCAGGCGACACCGGAGGCGCTGCGATTGATGCATTTCGTGGTCGCGAAAACTCGGACATCTTTATCCTTTTTCCTGATGGAAAAGTGTCTGATGTTCAAAGATGGCAAATGACGGGCGTTCAGGATGAAAACGTCCACGCCCTTGCTCTCAATGGTAATTTTGACGATTGCCAAGCACTCGTGAAAGCGATGTTCAATCACCATTCTTTCCGCGATGAACTTAACTTGTCTGGTGTGAATTCGATCAACTGGGGGCGGATCATGGCACAAATCGTTTATTACATAACTGCAGGCGTTTCGCTTGGTGCACCAGACAGAAAAGTTTCTTTCTGCGTTCCTACAGGAAATTTCGGCGATATTTTTGCCGGCTATGTGGCCAAAGAAATGGGTTTGCCAATTGATCAGTTGATTATCGCAACCAATTCTAACGATATTCTCGCGCGCACTTTGGAAACCGGCCGTTATGAAACTGCCGGGGTTCATGCAACATCATCACCGAGTATGGACATTCAGGTGTCATCTAATTTCGAACGTTTATTATTCGCCGCCACGGGCCAAGACAGCGAAACGGTTAAACGTTTTATGTCGTCACTTTCTCAATCAGGCGCATTCACTTTAACCGAAGATGCCGTCACTTTTATTCGCAAAAGTTTTGAGGCCGGACGCGCAGATGAAAACCAAGTGAGTTCAACCATCAAATCCGTATTGAAAGATTCAGGATATCTGTTGGACCCTCATACGGCGGTTGGCGTGACTGTTGCCCGCGACATGAAACCGTCGACCGCGCCTATGATTGTTCTTTCAACAGCTCATCCGGCCAAGTTTCCCGATGCTGTGATGAGCGCTTGCGGGCAACATCCTGAACTTCCATTGCGCAACAAAGACTTGATGAACGGCACCGAACGCTTCACTGTGGTTTCCAATGACCTTGCGGCGGTCGAAAGTTTCATTTCAAACCATAGCCGCGCAGCAAACAGCTAGTTTATAAGGTATATCGTGTTGGGAGGCACTTTAATGAATTTGAGTTCTGCAGAAGACGTGCGCGCTCTTCCCCGCAACATTCGCGTTTCCACGTTGGCCAATGGAATGACGATTGTAACCGATCGTATGGACCACTTAGAAAGTGCCGCATTGGGCATTTGGGTCAAAGCGGGTTCCCGCGATGAAACCCCACAAGAACACGGTATTGCCCATCTATTGGAGCACATGGCCTTTAAGGGGACAAACTCACGCACGGCACGCGATATTGCGGTGCAAATCGAGAATGTAGGCGGCGATGTAAACGCGGCCACCAGTGCAGAAACCACGAGTTTTTATGCACGTGTTTTGAAAAACGATGTTCCGCTTGCCATTGATATTCTCGCCGATATTTTAAACAACTCACTATTCGACGAGAGCGAATTGGCACGAGAACAGCATGTGATATTGCAAGAAATCGGTGCGGCTCAAGACAGTCCTGAAGATGTGGTTTTTGATAACTTTCAGAACGTCGCTTTTGCAAACCAACCGCTGGGACGCCCGATTATGGGAACGCCCACGACTGTTTCATCATTCAAACCCAAGCACATTCGCACCTATCTCGAAGATCACTATCACGGCCCCAATATGGTTCTTTCCGCTTCCGGAAATGTTGATCATGATGAAGTTGTGAAAATGGCTGAAACCCGATTTGGAGCCTTTGGCAGCACACCAACGCGCCCACCTGAAGAGTGTTTTTACACAGGTGGTGAAAGCCTCGTCTCTAAAGATCTTATGGAAGCCCAGATTGTGATGGGCTTTGAAGGGCGTGCCTATCACGCCCGTGATTTTTATGCCTCGCAAGTGTTGTCGACGCTACTTGGTGGTGGGATGTCGTCCCGCCTGTTTCAAGAAGTTCGCGAAAAACACGGGCTGTGCTATTCGATTTACGCATTTCATTGGGGTTTTTCCGACACAGGCCTGTTTGGTATTCATGCGGCCACTGAAGACGCTGATATTCCAAAACTCATTCCTGTGATGTTGGAACAATTGCGGTTGGCCGGTGAAGAAATTCGACAAGATGAACTAGACCGTGCACGCGCTCAAATCAGCGCAGGTCTTATGATGAGCCTCGAAAGCCCGGCGTCTCGCGCGGGTCAGATTGCACGTCAAATATTGTTATTTGGACGCCCGATTTCCAACGAAGAATTGATGGAACGGTTAAATGCTTTGACAGCAGAACGCCTTCGCGACCTTTCATCACGATTATTCACCGAAAGTGTACCGACAATTGCTGCCATTGGCCCCGTGTCGCATGTTCCCGGGCAGAGCGAAATCGCAGATATGCTCGGCGCACCTGCAACGATCGCAGCTCAATAGGCGTACCTTGATGAAACTGCTCAAGATGTCATCATCAGAATCATACCCCGAAGATATTTACACAGACAGGCTAATTCTGCGTCGCCCCAAATTGTCTGACTTTGAACAATGGTCAGACTTGCGCCAAATGAGTGCTGATTTTCTGCAACCATACGAACCGCGTTGGGCAAATGATGAATTGTCACGCAGCAGCTTTAAAGCACGCTTGCGCCGGCAAGAAGCCGACATCAACAGTGGACGCGGATTGCCATGGTTTGTGCTGGCGAACAATTCCAAACCTAAACTTCTAGGTGGCCTCACGCTGAGCAATATTCGCCGTGGCGTAGCTCAAGCAGCCACTCTTGGGTATTGGATGGGCGAACCATTTGCCGGCCTTGGCTATATGAGTGAAGCGGTCACAGCGGTAAGTGCATCTGCATTTGAAGTCCACAGATTGCACCGTATTGAAGCTTCAACCGTTCTCAACAACACTCGTTCCCAAGGCTTGCTGAAGAAATGCGGATTTGAACGTGAAGGTGTGGCCAAATCCTATCTGAAAATCAATGGGCAATGGGAAGACCATATTCTCTTTGCACGCATCAACGGTGTTGAGTGAATTGACTGTTTCCTCACTTTGTAACTCTTCTCAATTTAACGCTGCATGATGATCGTCTCATATTTACGTTTGAGGCGTTGTCGCGTATCAAATTTAAACAATTATGAATACGAAACGGCACTCATGGCCCGCGGTACAAATCTTAATTTCAGTTTGAATACGCTGTGCTGTGCGTTCTTAGCGTTGCTGCTGTATTTCGGCGTCTTGTTTCAAGCCAATGCACTCGAGCCAGTGGACGTGAATATCGACAACCCGGCCATCGACTTGAGTGGTGCTTATGAAGAATACACCAGCGCTGGCGGTGGTATTCGTGTGAAAACCGCACCCGACGCCAATGGTGTTGTGAGCAGGATTGAAGTGCGTAGCGACAAATCTCAAAGTAGCGGCAGATGGATTGCATTTGCACTGGCAAACAATTCTGAAAGCCAGATTGACCGACTGATCGTTGCCCCACATTTTCGCCTTGCCAATTCAGGGTTCCTTTGGCCTGATCTTGGCAGCGACCGCATTGTTGGCATTACGCCCAGCGAAGGTTTTTCACTCGACCGGCAATCTTCAAGTGATTCCGATGTTTTCAGAATTACGTTGAACCCTGGGACCGTTGTAACCTTTGTTGCGGAACTGGCTTCCGGTGATTTACCGCAACTCACTGTTTGGGAGCCAGATGCCTACAAAGATGCGGTTAACAGCTACACGCTTTACGAAGGTATCGTGCTTGGTATTGCAGGACTTTTGGCTTTGTTCTTGACCATTTTGTTTGTGGTCAAAGGCTCCGCTATGTTTCCCGCAACCGCCGCATTGGCTTGGGCTGTTCTTGCCTATATCTGTGTGGATTTTGGGTTCATCGGCAAGATTGTTGCGCTTGAACCCGGTGAGTTGAACATTTGGCGTGCCGGGACAGAAGTGTTTCTAGCCGCAAGCCTATTGGTGTTTCTATATGCCTATCTTCATTTGAACAGATGGAATACGCGCTACAGTTATCTGGTCACCATTTGGCTTTTGGGTCTTATGGCGCTTTTTGGAACTGCCATTATTTCACCGCCGCAAGCGGCCGGAATTGCCCGCATTTCATTTGCGGTTTTGTCTGGGCTTGGCCTTCTGCTTATTCTGGGGCTGGCCATTCGCGGGTTTGATCGCGCGATCTTATTGATCCCCACTTGGATACTCACGCTCACTTGGGTCACGGCAGCATGGATGACCGTGACGGGGCAATTGGACAACGATATTATTCAACCCGCTTTGGGTGGCGGGCTGGTTTTGATCGTTTTACTGATCTCATTCACTGTAATGCAACATGCCTTTGCGGGCGGCACATTGGTTCAAGGGCTGGTGAGTGATGTAGAGCGCCGTGCACTTGCTTTGGTTGGTTCGGGAGACTCCGTTTGGGATTGGGATGTAGACCGCGACAGCATCCATGTGGATAGCGAAATTGAAATGTCTCTGGGCTTAAAACCCGGAACTTTAAACGGATCTCCAAACAATTGGGATGTATTGCTTCACCCCGAAGACCGTGAGAAATTTAAAAGTACACTGAACATCGTTCTCGATCATCGAAGGGGCAGATTAGCCCAAGACTTTCGTTTGCGGGGCAGTGACGGCCAGTATCATTGGTATTGCGTCAAAGCGCGCCCGGTTATTGGCAGCGATGGAGAAGTGTTGCGCTGTGTTGGCACCATAACAGATGTTTCAGATCAGCGGGCGGCTCAAACACGCTTGTTGCATGATGCCGTATTCGACAATCTCACAGGCTTACCCAATCGGGAGCTTTTTGAAGATCGCTTGGCCAGTTCGATTGTTTTGGCGCAATCAGACGCTGATTTACGTCCATCACTTTTTTTAATCGATTTCGACCGCTTCACGCAGATTAATGAAACACTTGGTTTAACAACGGGCGATTCCATATTGTTGACCATGGTGCGCAGAATTTCGCGACTGCTCAAACCTCAAGATTCTTTGGCGCGCCTTAATGGCGATCAATTTGCTCTCATTCTCGTGTCCGAGAAAGAACCAGATAAAATTGCGGTTTTTGCGGATGCTCTCAAACGCGCTATTGCTTCACCGGTAAATTTCTCCGATCAAGAAATCAGCATCACGGCTTCCATAGGCTTGGCCACGTGGTCCGGCGAACAAACATCATCAGAAGATATGTTCAAAGACGCAACGATGGCATCGTTTCAAGCAAAGCGTTTGGGTGGAAACCGTATTGAACCATTCCGTCCGGCATTTAGAGGCCAACCAGATACGACAGCGGACTTAGAAAATGATTTGCGAAACGCCATCGCGCAGAATGAAATTGAGGTTCACTACCAACCGATTGTTGATTTGAACTCAAAAAGTGTGGCAGGTTTTGAAGCAACATTGCGCTGGCGGCACCCAAAGCGCGGATTGTTACAACCCGCTGATTTTTTCCCCATTGCAGAAAAATCCGATCAAATGCTACCGCTAGGCCTTTTTGCTTTAGAACGTACTGCAACAGCATTGACATCTTGGCAGAAAAAGCTTGGTGATACGCCCGTCTTCGTTTGCGTCAACATTTTCAGCTCCAAATTGCTGCGTCAAGATTTGGTAAATGATTTGAGAACCATTGTTTCCAAGCATCCCTTGCAACCCAACACTCTACGTATTGAGCTTGCTGAATCGCTCATAATGCAAAACCCTGAACAATCCTCCCACGTGGTTCACAAAGTCAAAGATCTGGGCATTGGTTTATCACTAGATGATTTTGGGATTGGTGTTTCTTCTCTTTCCCACGTCACACGCTTTCCTTTTGACTCGATTAAAATCAATAAATCTTTTGTATCCAACAAAGGGGGCAAGGGGCGTCCAACCATATTGCGTTCCATCATAGGCATGGCACACGACCTTGATATGAATGCAATCGCGGAAGGTGTGGAGACGGAAAATGATGCTTTGGATTTACAACAACTTGGATGCGAGTTCGCCCAAGGCACATTTTTTGGCGAAGCCGTTCCTGAAAACCAGGCATTGAGCGCGCTGCAAAAAGACCTTCCTCTCAAACGTTAAGCTATCATGCGTGCCCTGCATTTGATGATAAACTGGCTTCAGAAATTCCCATAGCCCTCAGGGATTCTTCATACATCATCTCATAGTCGGTCTGAAATAAAAGCTTTCTGGAGGCAGGCAAAGTCAACCACCCATTTTGGGCGATTTCTTGCTCAAGTTGCCCTTTGCCCCAGCCTGAGTACCCCAGCAGCATGACATAGTCTTCCGGTCGTGCTGAGCTTACCAAAGCCTTCAGCGCGTCCAGCGTTGCTGTCACGCAGGCTAAATCTCCGACACGAACGGATGATTTCGTGCTGAAGTCGAGAGAATGCACGACGAAGCCTCTGCCCTGTTCAACTGGACCACCTGAAAAGACCCTTACCTCCGGCAAATCGGCATCGAACTCGTTTTCGGGGATGATTTGAGGTTCGACTTCCAACTCTTCAAGAATTTCATTGAAGGTAGGGCTTTTAATTTTGTGATTGAGAATAAACCCCATAGCACCATCGGCGTCGTGATTGCAGACAAATATTACGGTTCTGGAAAACCGATTGTCTTCCATACCGGGCATTGCCAACAATAAATGGCCTTTAAGATTGAACTCTTTAGTCATAGATTTGCCCGCGCATACATGTCGGTAGTCTAGCAGCCACACCGTCCCCTGCAACTAATTTACTTATGCACCCCTCTTCACCGATCACAAGGATATGAGACAAAGTGCGCGACGAAGAGTCGATTTTTAATAAATCGACCGTTACATGGATATCATGATCAGATTGTTTGCATCTTTGACAGCTGGAACTTTGGTTCTTTTGCTCGCCACCACCTCTGCATCAATTGCGGCATCAAGTGATTGGCTAACCGTATCCGGTGGCAAAATGCGACTTGTTACCTCACCCTCACCTGACGGCAAAGAACTCAATGCCGGACTTCAAATTAAGTTAGATGATGGATGGAAGACCTATTGGAGATCACCAGGGGCGTCAGGTATTCCACCTCAGATCAGTTTTTTGGGTTCTCAAAATGTTGCAAACGCGGAATTGATGTTTCCGGTTCCAAGCATCTTTCCTGATGGGGAAGGCTTGAGTGCCGGATATAAAAAAGAAGTCACGTTTCCAATTCGTCTGAACCGCATGTCCAAAAGTGCACCAACGACTTTAAGTGCCAATGGGTTAGTAGGAATTTGCGGCGAAATCTGCATCCCGGTTCAATTCACACTTTCGGTCACTGACAATAACAGCGTCGGATCACAATTCGATATTGTGAGCGCATTGAACAAAGCTAAAAATAATCTCATTTCACATTCAACTGATTCTCAACACGTATCCGAGATGAAATTTAGCGCAAAGATGACTTCGCATTTCGCAGTCAAAGCACAAGTTCCTACTGGGGTAAAAAATGCAGAACTGCATGTGGAAGGACCTTACAATTGGTATCTCTCGCCTGTTCGTGCAACGTTGATAGAGGGAACCACAGCTTACTTTGTAGTTCCTCTCAAAAGCTTGCCAAAGGATGCCAATCCTACAGACACAAAACTAAAAGTATCTTTGGTGGTCGATGGCCATGGAACAGAACAGGAAATCACGCCTTCGCAATAGAAGTGCTTGACCTCATGCCAACAGCCATTGAAACTAAATCTGAACTTACCTCCCAAAATCAGGATTTTATAATGACCATTTCCGTTGGAGAAAAACTCCCCGATTCCGAATTCACGATTATGAGTGCAGACGGTCCTGCCAAAATGTCGACCGCCGAACTGAGCGCTGGCAAAAAAATTGTCTTGGTTGCTGTTCCAGGTGCATTCACCCCGACGTGCCATGCAAACCATTTACCCGGTTTCTTAGAACATATTGATGCCATCAAAGAAAAAGGTGTCGACAGCATAGCATTCGTAACAGTGAACGACATTCACGTCGTCACCGCATGGGAAAAAGCGTCCAACAACAACGGTAAAATTCAGTTTCTATCAGATGGTAGCGCGGATTTTGCCAAAGCAATTGGCATGGATATTGACCTGGGTGTGGTTGGTATGGGCGTGCGCTCTAAACGCTATTCCATGATCATCGATGACGGTGTCGTTACAGCGATCAATCTGGAAGAAAACCCGGGACAGGCCACCGTCAGTTCAGCGGCCACAGTGCTGGAACAACTCTAGCTCTTGTAAGGTTCCATACCAGAGCGCGCCAATTCATCGGCGCGCTCGTTTTCTGCATGGCCTGCGTGACCTTTCACCCAGTGCCAGTTGATTTTGTGGCGTGACACCGCTTCATCAAGCGCGCGCCACAGTTCTTCATTCTTCACTGGTTTCTTCGCTGACGTTTTCCAACCGTTTTTCTTCCAGCCGATAATCCAACCCGTCATGCCACCCTTCACATATTGAGAATCTGTGTAGAGTTCCACTTGCGAAGGTTGTTTTAGCGCGTTCAACGCTTCAATCGCGGCTTGTAATTCCATTCGGTTGTTGGTGGTGTTCTCTTCCCCGCCACACAGTTCCTTTTCATGATCACCAGATCGCAACAAGGCTCCCCATCCACCAGGGCCAGGGTTTCCAGAACAGGCGCCGTCAGTCCAAATCGAAATCTCTTTCATCTCGCACCATAAGTTGAAGCATCGGCAGCAATTTGATGAAATTTGAGACGCGCGCTGAACTCTTTGGGATCGTGAGGAACGACAAGAGCACCAGGTGGAACATTCAGCCAATCATTCACGCGGGTCAGCAGAAACCGCAATGCAGCACCACGACACAAGACCGGCAAAACATCGATTTCCCTCTGATCTAAGGTGCGTTCAGATCCGTAACCGGCCAATAGTGCAGCACTGTGTTCCGGCATAAATTGCAATTTATCATCAAAGCACCACGCATTGATACCAATCGCCAAATCGTAAGCGAGATAGTCATTGCAGGCGAAATAGAAATCGATCACACCCGACAGTTTTCCATTTAAGAAAAACACATTGTCCTTAAACATATCAGCATGAATGACGCCGGCGGGGATATCAGTTGGCCAATTGTCTTGCGCAAATTTCAACTCGTCGCTGATAATTTTTGCTAATTCAGGTTCCACATTATTGGCGCCTGATTGCGCTTCATTGACCAATTCGGGCCAACCGGTAGGATCAAGCGCATTTTTCCGTTTGATGTGAAACCCATCGGCAGAGGCATGCAATGCCGCCATGGTTTGTCCTGCTGCATAACAATGTTCAGGTGTAGGGTGTTTGACTTCCATACCTTCCAGAAAACTCACCATGGCCGCAGGGCGCCCGCACAACCTTCCAAGAACATTGCCGGAACGGTTTCTGATTGGCGCGGGACAAGGGAAACCTGCGTTCGACAAATGGTCCATGAGCCCTACGAAAAACGGCAAGTCTTCTTCCGCAACACGCTTCTCATACAAGGTAAGAATATATGTGCCTCTTTCTGTGTGGAGCATGTAGTTGGTGTTTTCCACACCACCTGCAATGCCCTTTAACGACAGAACTTGCCCAAGGTCATAAGCTTTAAGAAACCCGTCCAGAGCCTCATCAGACACTTCAGTATAGACAGCCATTATGCGGTACCGTTCACGAACGCCATGTCTTGTGGCAGCAGTTCCACATCGCGCAAATCGCGCATTACCATAAACTCTTCATCTTCGATCACGGTTTCCGCCAGTGTCAGTTTTAGGTCAAATTTATCTTTGAAAGTTTCAATAATTTCATTGATCAATATTTCCGGTGCAGATGCGCCCGCAGAAAGACCAATGCGAAGGTTGTCCTGTTTCAACATGTGATCCCAATTGATCTCATTGGCGTTTTGAACAAGTGTTGAGTGTTTTGCTCCTGCCCGTTTGGCAACTTCCACAAGACGTTTCGAGTTAGAAGAATTGGGAGCGCCAACAATCAAGAAATAGTCTGTGTTTGGCGCGGCAGCTTTGACACTTTCCTGCCTGTTGGTCGTTGCATAGCAAATGGATTCAGCCGCAGGCGCTTGAATGTCAGGAAAGCGTTCCTGCATCCGATTGATCACATCAGCAGTGTCATCCACCGACAAAGTGGTTTGCGTCACAAATCCAAGTGACTTGCCTTCCGGTGCCGTGAATTTATCAACGTCCTCTGTTGTTTCCACCAAAGTAACAGCGCTATCAGGCAGTTGCCCCATAGTGCCAACAACTTCAGGGTGGCCTTTGTGCCCGACAAGCATAACATGACGGTCGCGTCTATCATGCAGCATGGCTTGCTTGTGAACCTTCGACACCAAAGGGCATGTGGCGTCGAGAAAAAACAAATTCCGTTCTAGCGCTGCCTTTGGCACAGATTTTGGAACACCGTGCGCTGAAAATATAACTGGTTGTTTTGTATCCGGAATCTCGGAAAGCTCGGCCACAAAAACCGCGCCAAGTTCCTTTAACCCTTCAACCACATAACGATTGTGCACAATCTCGTGGCGCACATAGACGGGCGCTCCATATTTCTTGATGGCCAGAACAACAATTTGAATAGCTCTGTCTACACCTGCACAAAAACCACGCGGTCCACAGAGTAACAATTCAGCCTTTGGTTTTTTGGTGTTCATGAGAATCCGTTCAAGATGTTGCGATCTCTATTTAACTTTCAATCGCACAG
Organism: uncultured Rhizobiaceae group bacterium; assembly: GCA_938010435.1. Lineage (GTDB taxonomy): Bacteria > Pseudomonadota > Alphaproteobacteria > Rhizobiales > Rhizobiaceae > Pseudahrensia. The sequence goes on from CALLUS010000002.1 coordinate 181,052, forward strand.
ATTTCCAGCAGGCGCAGCACAATCACTTCGCATTTTTACTGCGTCGGGACCACAAGAAGCTTCCCCCGACAAGAAGCAGTGTTCCCCCCAAACCAAACCATGTGAGTGCATATTGTAAATGATTGTTTGGAAAAATGATCAATGTGGTTCCACCGACCGGATAGGCCTTGCTAACTTGTTTTCCAGTTGGGAGCCCAAGATCAATATACCAGGATGCTAATCTGTTTGCGTCTTTGCTCCAAACCTTTGCCATTGCTTCGATATCACGCCAATAAAACGTACGTTTTGCTGGTTCATTGTCAAAGGCTGCACTGGGCTGTTCTTTCGGCGGGCTGCGCAAAAGACCAACAATCTCGGCGGACCCGACAGGTGGGAGTTTGCTTTCAAACTCCTTGCGCTTCTCGTAGGGAATGAAACCACGATTGATCACCGCATATTCAGCAAGTTGATCTGCCACAGGTTGAGGGATCGCCATAATCGAATATATATTCCAACCGGATGCACCTTTGAACGTGGTGAATTCAAATACCGGACTTGTTGGAACATATTCGCCCGTCAGCTTTACCGGAATGTAATCGAATCCGTCCGTATGTTTTGAAGCTACGCCCAGTGCTTCAATCACCGAAACGGGAGCCTCATCTAAATTGGCTTCTACTCTCGTAATCAAGCCTTCTTTCCAAGCCAGCCGGTCAAGTTGCCACATGCCTAATCCGCATAAGACAACAAGGCCAGAAACGATGCATGCAATGAGGAATACCGTTCCACGCGTCATGTGTGATCTTCCTTATTGCCTTTATCCCAAACGCCTTCTGCAGCCTTATGATGATAAGTGAGTGCGATGAGAGCGCCCTTGGTCATGCGAAGAGCAGGAAGGCCTAAAAGCAAAATGAGCGGAAACCACAAGACAATATGTAGCCAGGACGGTGGGCCGAAAGTCAATTCCACATATAACGCTAAACCGAGTATGATAAAACCGAGCCCCATAATGATGAACACTGTTGGCCCATCTCCTGAATCGTTAAAATCATAATTCAAACGACAGGCCGTGCATTCATCCTTGACCGTCAGCATTCCAGAAAACAGCGCCCCTTCCCCACAACGAGGGCACTTGCCGTGCATACCTGTGGGGACAGGGTCCAGATGGGGGTAGTGTTTTCTCGGTGTGGTGCTCATAAAATCTCTCGTAAAAGAAAAAGGCGACTTTCAAATGAAAGCCGCCTCTTATGATCTCTATTTCTCTTCTCGGCTAGTGAACCGCGATGGTCGCACCCACCGAAGCCCAGATGTACACAGCAAAGAACAGGAACAACCAAACAACGTCCACGAAATGCCAATACCAAGCAGCCGCTTCAAAACCGAAGTGCTGTTTCTCGGTGAAGTGGCCGCGCATGGCGCGCACAAGGCAGACAACAAGGAAGATCGTTCCGATCAAAACGTGGAAACCGTGGAAGCCAGTCGCCAAGAAGAATGTTGCGCCGTAAAGCGAATCTTTGAAATCGAATGGGGCTTCTACATATTCCAAAACTTGAACTGCAGAAAAAATTGCTCCAAGGATCACTGTCAGTGTAAGCCCCCAGATCAAACCTTTGCGGTCACCTTCCAGCAAGGAATGATGCGCCCAAGTAACAGTTGTTCCAGATAGAAGCAGCGTCACCGTGTTGAACAATGGCAAGTGCAATGGATCCAGCACTTCAATGTTTGCTGGCGGCCATACACCTCCGGTGTAAGCAACACGCGCTTCTTGAATGGCTTCTGCAGGGAAAAGCGCAGCATCAAAAAATGCCCAGAACCAAGCAACAAAGAACATCACTTCGGACGCTATGAACATGATCATGCCGTAACGAAGATGCATGGACACAACAGGCGTATGATCACCAGCATGTGCTTCTTTGATCGTATCAGCCCACCAAGCGTACATTGTATAAAGAACAATGATTAGACCCAGAACAAAGACCCAAGGGCCGCTCATGCCCATTGTTGTCGCGCCTTCGTTTTGGATAGATTGCATCCAAACAACGCCGCCAATGGCCATAACCAAAGCGCCAATAGAACCAATAAATGGCCAAGGGCTTGGGTCAATGATGTGATAGTCGTGATTTTTTCCGTGCGCGTCGGCCATTTTGGTCTCCAGCGATTGCTGCCTATTTTAAGTGTCTTATAACGCTTTGTTGCGATTTCTAAAGACTGGATTTCGTTTTTTCACCGACTGCCTGTTTGGACTGAGCCTGAGAAACTTTTGCTTCTTCTTCCGCATCTTCATCTGCGAAGAACGTATAAGAAAGAGTGATTGTTTTGGTATCTTTCAAAAGTGGATCATTGACGATGTCCGGGTCCACAAAAAATACAACCGGCATATCGATGCTTTCGCCAGCCGCGAGTTTTTGTTCCGTGAAGCAGAAACACTCCATCTTGTTGAAATAAACACCCGCTGCACCTGGCGATACGTTGAATGATGCCGTGCCGAAACTGGTTTCAGTTCCTGTATTTTTCGCAAAATATGCGATCTGTTTGTTTTCACCAATCTTGATTGTGACCTGTCTTTGCTTGGGAGCGAATTCCCAGTCGAGGTCTGATGAGATATTTGCATCAAATCGAACATTGATTGATTTGTTCAAAACAACATCACTGCCCGCATCTGCACGCTGCGTTGTGCCACCATAGCCTGTGACTTGGCAGAAAATTTCGTAGAGTGGCACTGCCGCAAACGACATACCCAACATTCCGAACGTTAACCCAAGACAGAGAGTGACGGCCGATACATTGTTTCTAGGCGTTGGTGTTTTCGAAGCTTGCGTATCTTCCATCACTTTGTATCCAAACTGATGATCGGGCGATCCATTAAACGAGGACCAAACTTCACGATTGTTGCGGTGTAAAAAACGGCAACTAAAGCAAACAAACAAAGACCAATCGCTATGTTCCGCATACGACGGGCACGGCGTTGTTGCTCGTTCAGTTCAACAGTTTCGCCATCTACAATTTTGCCTTCGCCAACATCCATTTAGATCACCATCCAAGAAGACAGAATGTAGGACTCTGTTGTGCGGAAAACGATTGCATCGATCATAAGGAAGCCGAATATCGCAAAGAGATAAGCAATGGAAAAACCAAACAGTTTTTTCTCAGCGATCAGCTTTTCGTCACGTCCGGCAACTTGCCAAACTTTGTAGGTGAACCACAAAAATGCCAATCCCAATGCACCACCAAGAATTCCGAACAATGGCCCAGCGAATCCAAGGAAATATGGAGCGGCACTGAGTGGCGCCAGAACAATCGAGTAGATCAGCATCTGATTGCGTGTTGATTTTTCACCAGCGACATTGGGCATCATTGGAACGTGAGCATCGTCATAGTCACGCATTTTCCAAAGCGCCAAAGCCCAAAAATGCGGCGGTGTCCAAATAAAGATGATGGCAAATAATACGATGCCTTCAATGCCGATAGAACCAGTGACACAAGCCCAACCGATCATAGGGGGAAAAGCGCCTGCTGCTCCACCGATCACAATGTTCTGGGGCGTGGAACGTTTCAGCCACATTGTGTAAATCACAGCGTAGAAAAAGATTGTAAATGCCAATAGGCCGCCGGCAACCCAATTGACCAAAAGACCCAGCGTCAAAACGGATAAGACCGACATTACGATGCCATAGTTCAATGACTGATTGGCAGTCACGTGGCCGGCAGGGACAGGGCGTGATGTGGTACGCGACATAATGGCATCAATATCGGCATCATACCACATGTTCAAAGCGCCGGAGGCACCCGCACCAACAGCAATCGCAATCACAGCAATCACTGCGAGAAATGGATCAATTGAACCGGGAGCGGCCAACAAACCGGCAACAGCAGTAAATACGACAAGACGCATAACACGCGGTTTCATCAACGCAAAATAATGCGAAGGCTCTGCCAGTGAAATGGTGTTGTCGAATGTATCGTTGCTCATTGACATGGTGTTTTCCGAAAACTCGTTCTCTTCTGTTGGAACTGGTCCCGCAACTCAGAAGAATTGCGGGACCAAATTCATTTCCAAATGGGTTACTTCACGCGTGGAAGTTGCTCCCACTGGTGGAACGGTGGCGGTGAAGGTAATTGCCATTCGAGTGTTGTCGCACCTTCACCCCATGGATTATCGCCAGCAAGACGCTTGCGCATGAATGCTTCTGCAATGCCCACTAAGAAGATCAGGACAGCGAATGCTGAGATGTATGAACCTATAGAAGATACATAGTTCCAACCGGCGAATGCATCCGGGTAGTCTACATAACGGCGTGGCATACCAGCAAGGCCCAAGAAATGTTGGGGGAAGAAGATAATGTTCACGCCAATGAATGTGACCCAGAAATGCGTCTTAGCGATCAGTGAATTATACATGTAACCGGTCATTTTCGGGAACCAGTAGTACCATCCCGCGAAGACTGCGAACACAGCACCAAGTGACAACACATAGTGGAAGTGCGCAACCACATAATAAGTATCATGGAATGAACGGTCCAAACCAGCATTTGCAAGCTGAACGCCTGTTACACCACCAACAGTGAACAAGAAGATGAAACCGATGGCCCACAACATTGGTGTACGGAATGTTATTGACCCGCCCCACATTGTTGCGATCCAAGAGAAAATCTTCACGCCAGTTGGCACCGCGATCACCATCGTGGCGAATACGAAGTAACGTTGCGTGTTGAGCGAAAGTCCCACTGTATACATGTGGTGTGCCCACACGATGAAGCCAACGGCACCGATGGCCACCATTGCGTATGCCATGCCGATGTAACCAAAGATCGGCTTGCGCGAGAATGTTGAAATGATGTGCGAGACAATGCCGAAACCGGGTAAGATCAAAATATACACTTCAGGGTGACCAAAGAACCAGAAGAGGTGCTGGAACAAAATCGGGTCACCGCCGAATTCTGCAGTGAAGAATGCAGTTCCGAAGTTACGATCTGTCAGAAGCATTGTGATGGCACCGGCCAGAACAGGCAATGACAGAAGCAACAAGAATGCCGTGATCAATACCGACCAAGCAAACAACGGCATTTTATGTAGAGTCATACCCGGCGCACGCATGTTGAAGATGGTTGTGATGAAGTTGATCGCACCAAGAATAGAAGAGGCGCCAGCAATATGGAGCGCCAGAATTGCAAAATCCATGGCGGGGCCAGGCTGGCCAGTCGTTGAAAGCGGTGGATAGATTGTCCAACCACCACCAACACCAAAGCTACCTGGTGCACTTGGCATAAAGATAGAAACGGTCAACAGGATCAGTGCAGGCGGTAACAACCAGAATGAAATGTTATTCATTCGTGGGAATGCCATATCAGGCGCACCGATCATGATCGGAACCATCCAGTTGGCGAAACCACCGATCAACGCCGGCATCACCATGAAGAAAATCATGATCAAACCGTGCCCTGTAGTGAACACGTTATAAACATGCGGATCTGTGAAAATCTGCAAACCCGGCTCAGCCAATTCCATACGCATCACAACGGAAAGAAAACCGCCATAAATGCCCGAGAAGATCGCAAAGATCAGATACAAAGTCCCAATATCTTTGTGATTGGTTGAATAGAACCAGCGCTTAAAAAAGCTTGGTTTGTGATCGTCATGAGCGCTAGGCGCTGCAGCGTAAGCCATATCGTTTTCTCTCTTAACTTACCAATTCCCCAAGGTGCGGCGTTTAGTTGCCAGCAACCTCAACTGTTTTTTCTTTTTCAGCGATTGATGCCATCAAAGCGTCGTTGGCGGCACCAACGTCGTCACCTGCCATATCCTGCCAAACTTCAAAATCGTCTTCAGATACAACGCGGATCGCGATTGGCATGTAAGCATGGTATTTACCACACAATTCTGAACACTGGCCGTAGTAAAGACCTTCCTTCGTTGCTTGGAAAAACGTCTCGTTCAAGCGCCCTGGAATGCCATCCATTTTCAAACCGAATGCTGGAAGGGCAAAATCATGAATAACATCTCCAGCTGTGACCAATACGCGGATCACTTTTCCAACAGGAACGACAACTTCATTGTCCACTGTCAAGAGGTTTGGGTATTTCTTGAGGTCGGTCTTGCCGCTGTCCTCGCGCTCTTTCAGAGCAGCTTCTTTAGACCCGGCAATAACTTCTGATCCCACAGGGCGAGATTCAAATGTTATTTCGACGTCGCCTTGATATTCATATCCCCAATACCACTGATAACCAGTCGCTTTGATCGTGAAAGCAGGCTCTTCAGGCGGATTGAATTGTGCTGTCAAAAGTTGAAATGATGGAATGGCCAGAGCAATCAAAATTGCCACAGGAGCCAATGTCCACACCACTTCGATCGCCGTGTTGTGGGTCACTTTTGAAGGCACCGGGTTCGCGCTCGCACGGAACCGGAACATTACATACGCCAACAATGCCATCACAAACAAAGTGATTGGAACGATAAACCAAAGTGTCCAGATATCGAAAGCTTCAATTGCTTCCATTCCGGGTGAAGCAGCCGGCTGGTGCCATTTCTGCCAAGGTGTTGGTTGTGCTGCAATTGCTTGTGCTGCACCAACCATCAAAATGCCTGAACTTGCGACTGTCGCACATGCCAGTTTTTTGACCGGATTTAACATCCAAAACTCTCCAAAAAATATCAATAATACCGCGGACGGACTCATAGCCTGCCCCTTTGGGCTCTTAGAACCACAATGTCGCCGCCGCTGCAAGGATACAAAGGGATAATTCATGCGGCATTTTTTACAATTCGCACGGGTTTTTGAACAACGCTGATTGGAGTGTTTAGAATCCTGCTTTCCTGCAGCGTTAAGTTCAACTTAGGCATTGCCCCGCCTAATTATGGTCTTTTTGCTTTGAGAAACATGTCAAAGCGTCATAATCGCGAAAACCTGAACCCAGAACTCTTTCGTTTCTGTTTGGGCTGATGCAAGAATTGCTTGGGATAAATTTAATGATTCGGTTTCCGTCTATGCGTTTAATTTCATTTGCCGCTGCTTTGTTTTCAGCATTTACGTTCTGTTTTGCAGCTTCCGCACAAACGACAGACAACAACAAAAAATTCGGGGCTTGGAACATAATTTGCGATGTGCCCCCGGGCTCATCCTCCAAACAGTGCGCGTTGATGCAAAATGTTGTAGCTGATGACAGACCCGAAGTTGGTCTTTCCGTTGTTGTTCTCAAAACGGCTGACAGCAAAGCTCGTATATTGCGGGTGCTGGCTCCTCTTGGTGTCATTCTGCCCAACGGCCTTGGTTTGAACATCGACGGGAAAGATTTAGGCCGCGCCTATTTCGTGCGTTGCATGGCTGATGGTTGCTATGCGGAAGTAATCTTAAAGGACGAATTGCTGACCACAATGCAAAGTGGCACCAGCGCAACTTTCATTATTTTTGCTTCACCGGAAGAAGGCATTGGCATTCCAGTGGATTTGGCTGGTTTTAAAGACGGCTACGCCAAACTTCCATAGTTTCGGCTTGAACAAAACCGTTCGCCGCAAAACAGAAAGCCAGTTAGAATATGACACTCTCTTTGATTGATCGCTTCGATTGCGATGAAACCAAACTGGTTTCCCTTTTGGGAAATTGCCTTCGCAATACTGATGATGGTGAATTGTTCATCGAGAGCACATCGTCCGAAAGCCTTGTTTTTGACAATGGCAAATTGAAAAGCGGCAGCTTTGACACCCGCCAAGGCTTTGGCCTGCGCAGCGTTGTGGGTGAAGTGGCAGGTTACGCCCATTCTGGCGAATTGACCCAAGCTGCACTTCAGCGCGCGATTGAGGCAGTGACTGCGGTTTCAAGCGGCCATAGCGGAACGTATAGCGAAGCACCACGGGGCACCAATACCGCGCTTTATGCGCCAGATGATCCATTGTGCGGACCAAGCTTTGAACAAAAAGCGCGACTATTGGAAGAAATAGACACTTATGCACGTGAGTTAGACCCTGCGGTTCGTCAGGTTTCAGTGTCGCTGACAGGATCGCATCAGCTTGTGGAAATTCTACGTGCTGACGGCCATCTGGTGAAAGATATTCGTCCTCTAGTGCGTTTGAGCGTTTCGATTGTGGCCGGCAAAGGCGATCGTCAGGAATCTGGTTCTCACGGACTTGGAGGACGCCATAGTTTTGAACGCATTATCACGGAAGCCTCTTGGAAACACGCCGTTGACGAAGCTTTGCGTCAAGCTAAAGTGAATCTTGAAGCCATTCCAAGCCCAGCCGGAACATTTGACGTGGTTCTTGGCGCGGGTTGGCCCGGTGTCATGCTTCATGAAGCAGTTGGTCACGGACTTGAGGGCGATTTCAACCGTAAGGGCACATCTGCATTTGCAGGCCTGATGGGCGAACAAGTCGCCGCCAAAGGTGTCACCGTTGTGGACGATGGAACGATTGCAGAACGGCGCGGTTCTTTAACCATTGATGACGAAGGCACACCAACCCAGTGCACAACATTGATCGAAGACGGCAAACTGGTTGGCTATATGCAAGACCGCCAGAACGCACGTTTGATGGGCGTTGAAGGTACCGGAAACGGACGCAGACAGTCTTACGCTCACATCCCAATGCCACGCATGACCAACACTTATATGTTGGGTGGTGATCACGATCCCAATGAAATCATCGAATCCGTCAAAGACGGCATTTACGCCGTTTCATTTGGCGGTGGTCAGGTAGACATTACATCTGGCAAATATGTGTTCGGTTGCACCGAGGCTTACCGGATTGAAAACGGTAAGATCGGCGCACCTGTTAAAAGCGCCATGATGATTGGCAACGGCCCTGCGGACATGCACCGCGTGCGGATGGTCGGCAATGATATGGAACTCGACACAGGTATCGGCATGTGCGGCAAACAAGGTCAAGGCGTTCCTGTTGGCGTTGGGCAACCCACCACCCGCATTGATGCAATCACCATTGGCGGCACACAGAGTTAATCCGTCCAATCGCGTCTTGTTGCTTCGCTGTTTTGGCGGTAGCTTGTGCCAACTTTCGACCGTTTGAGGATTGCACCATGCTAGATAAATCTGAACATCTGAAATCCATTCAAAATGACCGCGAAGACTTGGCCGCCGCCATTCGTCTTGCGGCCTATTTCAATCTGCATGAAGGTATTTGCAATCACTTCTCGGTTCAATGCGAGGGGCCGGATGAACTGTATCTGATCAACGCCTATGGCTGGCATTGGACCGAAATGACACCAGAGCGTCTATTGCTGATCGATGGCAATGGCAAAGTGCTTGAGGGTGAAGGCGAAGTGGAAGCTTCTGCACGCAATATTCATATATCAAGCCACCGCGCCAACCCACGTCACAAGGCAATCCTCCACGTTCACATGCCCTATGCCACATCGATTTCCATGCTCGAAGGCGGACGTTTGTTGATGGCACACCAAACAGCTTGCCGTTTTCATGGCCGCATCGGGTATGAAGAAGAGTTCGGCGGCATCGCGGTAACGGAAGCAGAAGGTGAACGCATTGCCCGTGAAGCAAAAGACAACGCGCATGTGGATTGCCTTTTCCTCGCCAACCACGGAGTTGTCTGTTCCGGACCGTCGATCGCTCAAGCATTTGATGATCTTTACTATCTTGAACGCACAGCCAAACAACAGGTATTGGCCCAATCAACAGGACAGGCTTTGAAGTTGATTCCAGAAAAAACAGTGGAACTCACTGCGCAGCAATTCAGAAATGATTTCGAATTATACGCTGGTAAACACTTTGAAGCCCTCAAACGGCTGGTTTGATTGATGAGTAATCTCACTGTTTACGCATTGAAAAACTGCGACACCTGCAAAAAAGCCCTGAAATGGCTTACTTCGGAGAATATCCCGCATACCGTTCACGATATTCGAGCTGACGGTGTCGATAAATCGTTCATTCAACCCATTGTTGAGACGCTTGGCTGGGAAGTCGCCTTAAACCGTCGCAGCACCACATGGCGTGGTCTTGATGAAGCTGACAAAGAAAATATCGACAACACCAAGGCGATTGATCTTATTCTAGCGAACCCGACATTGATGAAACGTCCTATTTTCGTATCGGATACAGATATGGTTTGTGGTTTTGACGGAAAAGCGCAGGACCAATTAAAGACCCTACTCTAAAACGCATTCTACTTTTTTATGGATAGAGACGTTGAGTGGTCCATCCATCGCCCGCAGGGGTGAAGACAACCCGGTCATGCAAGCGAAATTCGCCGTCCTGCCAAAACTCAATCGTATCAGGCAGTATTCTAAATCCAGACCAATGGGGCGGCCGCGGAATATTTTCCGTTCCGTACTTCTCTTCAAAATGTGTGAGCTTATCCACCAACGTTTGACGGTCTTTCAACGGACGTGATTGGTCGGATGCCCAAGCGCCTAAACGGCTTTGGGGATGGCGTGAATTGTAATAAATGTCAGCTTCTTCGTCAGACACCAATTCAATATTGCCTCTCGCCCGAACCTGACGACGTTTTGTCTTCCAATGAAAGCACAAAGCCGCTTTTTTTGTCGCCAAAACTTGCTTCCCTTTGGTGCCTTCAAAATTAGTGTAAAACACGAAACCGCGTTCATCGTGGCCTTTCAGCAAAACTGTTCTCACGTCAGGCATTCCGTCCGCATCAACGGTTGCCAATGCCATTGCATTTGGATCGTTGATTTCGCTCTCATGAGCTTCCTTCAACCACTCTTCAAATAGTGCGTGTGGTTCTGTGCGTTCCATGAATGACATTGAAATTCCTTTACCAGTTCTTAACAGCGTTATGGCAATTGTAACGAAGGAACAGCTGTATCTCGCGTTTCGGCCTTTGTGCCAAGGGGACTGTACGAATTGACAACCAATGTGAACATTGAGGTGTTTGGCCGCAGATGGCGCCGAATGACCAATTCATGTGCTGCATTGGTCATTGGCCTTTCCCTGTTTACAACCGGTTGCGCTGTCAACGGAAACTCCATTCCCGAAATTGCCAGTTCTGATGACTTGATCACCGGCTCGGTGACAGAGCAAGTGCAACCGGATGGCGTTGCAAAGTCGGACAGCGATATCATCAAATCTGCGGTCGCCTCAAGCCTCACCGCTTCCAGCTCAAATCCAGTAGCTTGGAACAATATTGAAACCGGATCTTCCGGCGCAATTGTATCCATCGAGGGCTTTACAGGCAAACACGGACAGAACTGTAAGGGTTTCAAAACCAGCGTTTCTAACTTTGCCGGCATCGCATTTTACAATGGTGAAGCCTGCAAAGTGAATGACGGCGAATGGGTTTTATCTTGGTTTAAAATCATCAGCTAAGTCGAATTTTGTGCTTTTTGTATCATTAAGCTGGAAATCTTCACAAGATTGACCATATATCGGGAACTTCCGTTGATTTTAAGCAGCAGGTAACAAGGTCCCATGCGTGACCCATATCAAGTTCTGGGCGTGTCTAAGACCGCTGATGAAAAAGAAATAAAGTCTGCATTTCGCAAACTGGCCAAAAAATTTCATCCGGACCAGAACAAAGACAATCCGCAAGCCAAAGAAAAGTTTGCAGAAGCAAACTCCGCTTATGAAATTGTGGGCGATAAGAAAAAACGCGCACAATTTGATTCCGGTGCAATTGATGCGGAAGGCAAAGAAAAATTCCAAGGATTTGAAGGATTTGGTGGCGGTCAAGGTGGCCATCCATTTGGTGGAATGGGCGGCGGTGGCATGGGTGGTGCCGAAGATATATTGAGTCAAATGTTTGGTGGAATGGGCAGTGGCGGAGTGGGCGCTGATCCGTTTGCACGAATGGGTGGCCAACGTGGCCGTGGACGCCCTGCTCCGAAAGGTGAAGATCGCAAGATCAACCTCAGTGTTCATTTGAAAGATCTTGCTGCGGGAAAAGCTCCCGTAAAACTCGGGCCAGATAGAACTGTGAACATCACTATTCCGCCCGAGGCTGAAGACGGTCAAACAATCCGATTGAAAGGCCAAGGACAAGAAGGCCCCGGCGGCAAAGGTGATGCATTGATCACAATATCGATCTCCCGTCACCCGGATTTTCTGCGCGAGGAAACCAATTTACGGGTACATGTGCCTGTGGATTTAAAGACGGCTGTGAAAGGCGGCAAAATTCGTGTTCCCACTCTAGGCGGTGCCGTTGCATTGGCTATTCCCGGCTGGTCTTCTTCCGGCGCGGTCTTTCGTGTTCGTGGAAAAGGTTTGCCCAAGCGCGATGGTTCCAACGGGGATATATTGGCTGTTTTGTCGATTCAACTTCCAGATGAAGAAGATGCGGAATTGCTGGCCTTGTTTGACGCGGCAGAAGACACTTCGGACAACGGCTAATACGCCTTGAAGCAAGGTTTGGGCTATGCCATACCCACTGGAACGCTTAACTGCATGAATGCGAACGAGAGTGGTGAACTGATGGGCAATTCTGAGGGATTGATGGCTGGAAAACGTGGCTTGATCATGGGTCTCGCCAACAACCGTTCTATTGCTTGGGGTGTTGCGAACGCTTTAGCCAACGCAGGTGCCGAGATTGCATTCACCTATCAAGGCGACGCCTTGAAGAAACGTGTTGAACCTCTAGCCGAAAAACTCGGTGGCTGGGTTGTGGGCGATTGCGATGTGGGTGATGCAGGAAGCATTGATGCTGTGTTCGATGCTATTTCTGAAAAATGGGGCAAGATCGATTTCGTCGTTCACGCTATTGGCTTTTCTGACAAGAACGAGCTGATAGGCCGTTATGTGGACACCACATCTGACAATTTCAAAAAGACAATGGATATTTCCGTTTACTCGTTCACTGCAATTGCTCAACGTGCTGAAAAGTTGATGAGCGATGGCGGTTCTATGCTCACTCTCACCTATTATGGTGCTGAGAAAGTGATGCCCCATTATAATGTGATGGGCGTGGCGAAAGCAGCATTAGAAGCCAGTGTTCGCTATCTCGCGGTTGATCTTGGCAAACAAAACATCCGCGTAAATGCGATTTCGGCAGGTCCGATCAAAACGCTGGCTGCTTCTGGAATTGGAGATTTCCGTTATATTTTGAAATGGAACGAGTACAATTCTCCATTGAAGCGCACGGTAACCATCGATGAAGTGGGTAACTCTGCGCTCTATTTCTTGTCCGATTTGTCAACCGCAGTCACAGGCGAGGTTCATCATGTGGATTCTGGTTACCACACCGTTGGCATGAAAGCTGTTGATGCACCGGATATTTCGGTGGTGAAAGAAGGCTGAGTGTCTGCTTCAACAATATATTTCGTAAGGCACGGCCAAACCGACTGGAACGTGGAGCACAGACTTCAAGGCCAGATGGATATCCCGATTAACGACACCGGACGAGAACAAGCTACCAACAATGGAAAAACACTGGCTGGTTTACTCGATGACCCTGCGCGTTTCAGATATATTGCAAGCCCATTGGGACGCACACGCGAAACCATGAATCTGGTGCGATTGCAACTTGGCCTTACCTCTTATGGCTATGAAACCGACGACCGCATCAAAGAGATTTCTTTCGGTCTTTGGGAAACCCATACATTCGCTGAATTGAAGCTTACAGTGCCAGACATGGTGCGCCAGCGCCGCGAAGATAAATGGGGCTTTCAACCTCCGCAGGGTGAAAGCTACCATATGTTGTTAAACCGCGTTCGCCCATGGCTGAACTACGTCAATGAAGATGCGATTGTGGTCTGTCACGGTGGTATTCTGCGCGTTTTGGAACACCATTTGAATGGCACGTCAACCGCAGAAGTTGCACAACAAGCTATTCCGCAAGACCGCATATTTAAGTGGGACGGAACAACAGCCACTTGGCTGTAGAATCGGTTAATACGTAGCAACAAGCTCCGAATATCCGGAATGAACTTTTCCACATCATTGCTGCACGTTCACATATCACTTTGATCTCGTGCCGAATTGATCTAAACGCCACCTAAATTCTTGTTTGGATCTACTCTTAATGTTTGAAACGCCAAAGCCTGTGCTGGGCAACAATGAAGCCGCCATTGTTAAATCGTGGGACGAATGGTCCCCATTGAAACATGTGATCGTTGGCGTCGCCGACGGCTGCATGATCCCTCCAGGAGAACCAGCGCTTGATGCGAAAGTGCCTGAAGATTCCGACATGAAAGGCCAATGGGGGCCCCGCACTCAAGACACTGTTGATGAAGCCAACGAGCAGCTCAACAATTTCGCTAAAGTGCTTGAAAAGCGTGGTGTTCGTGTGGACCGTCCAACGCCATTTGATTTCAGCGCTCCTGTTTCCACTCCGGATTGGGAAAACCCGGCTTCATTCGGCTGCATGCCGCCGCGCGATGTTATTTTGACCGTCGGCAAGGAAATGCTGGAAGCCACAATGTCTTATCGGTCCCGCTTTTTCGAATATCTCTGCTATCGTCCATTGCTTCAAAAATATTTTGAGGACGACCCGCAGTTCCGACATGTCTCTGCGCCAAAACCGCGTATGACAGATGCTTCGTATCGTCCTGATTATCTTTCCGATAAAATCGGTGACGAAAAACGTTTAAAATGGACGGCTGAAAAATTCTTCGTCACCACCGAAGAAGAACCCATGTTTGATGCTGCTGACGTATTGCGGTTCGGCAAAGACCTGATCGTTCAGCACGGTTTCACAACCAATTTAAAGGGCATTGACTGGTTGCGCCGGCATTATCCGGACCACCGCGTGACTGCTGTGAATTTCCCGGGCGATCCCTACCCGATCCACATTGATGCTACGTTCACACCAATCCGTCCGGGCTTGATTATCAACAATCCCGAGCGTCGTTTACCTGATGATCAACGTGAATTCTTCCACCGTAATGATTGGGAAATCGTAGACGCAGCTCGTCCTGCTCACAACACTCCGCCGCCGCTTTGCTATTCTTCCGTATGGCTTTCCATGAACGTTTTGATGGTTGATGAAAAAACGGTTTGCTGTGAAGCGTCCGAAGTGAACCAGATGGAACAGTTCGACAAAATGGGTTTGGAAGTTTTACCAATTCCATTCCGCAAAGCTTACGCATTTGGTGGTGCTTTGCACTGCGCTACAACAGATGTTTATCGTGATGGCGATCTGACGGATTATTTTCCGAAAGGCTAGTCTGAATCCAAGTAGATTTCCTTGTTACGGGGATGATGCGATAATGCCTTGTCTGGCAATCGCGACGCCCCCATGTTTTATTGAATGAAACAAAACTTGGAGTTGTACATTATGGCCACCAAAGGTCGCGGAAAAATTTACAAGAACATCACTGAAACCGTTGGTGACACGCCCATAGTGCGGTTGGACAAATTGGCAAAAAAGAACCGCGTGAAAGCCAACTTGTTGGCAAAGCTCGAATTTTTCAACCCAACCTCAAGCGTGAAAGACCGCATCGGTGTCGCCATGGTGGAAACCATGGAAAAAGCAGGAAAGATCAAACCGGGGAAAACCACTTTGGTCGAACCTACATCAGGCAATACAGGTATCGGTCTCGCCCTTGCTGCGGCTGCCAAAGGCTATCGTCTCATTCTAACTATGCCTGAAAGCATGTCGATTGAACGTCGCAAAATGTTCGCCATTTTAGGTGCTGAATTGGAATTGACTGAAGCTGCCAAAGGCATGAATGGAGCCATTGCCCGTGCCAATGAGTTGGCATCTGAAATCAAAGGCGCTGTGGTTCCGCAACAATTTGAAAACCCTGCCAACCCTGCTGTTCATCGCCGCACAACCGGCCCCGAAATTTGGAATGATACCAAAGGCAAGGTCCATGTATTTGTTTCTGGCATCGGAACCGGCGGCACCATTACTGGCGCGGGCAAATATTTAAAGAAGCAAAATCCAAAACTTCATATTGTTGCGGTGGAACCTGCAGACTCGCCCGTTCTTTCTGGTGGGAACCCTGGTCCGCACAAAATTCAGGGCATTGGCGCTGGTTTTACCCCGGCCATTCTAGACGTCAAAATTTTCGACGAAATCATCACCATCACCAATGATGAAGCCTTCAACATGGCTCGCGAAGTGGCCAAGCTGGAAGGTGTACCTGTAGGTATTTCTTCAGGCGCAGCTCTTGTGGCAGCCATCAAAGTGGGCAAACGCAAAGAATGGGCAGGGAAGAACATCGTTGTCATTCTGGCAAGCTTTGCTGAACGCTATTTGTCGACACCTTTGTTCGATGGATTGGGAGACTAAGATTTGACCGTCTATAAGAGCATACAATCGCTGTTTAACCGCACCTGAACAGAATTATATTTCGACTGGAAAGCAGAAAGAGAACCGCAATTCCTGTCAGGAATGCGGTTCAACACTTAAACTTGCATGTAATTCAAATTAGCAAAGGTATTTCCATGTCCTTACGTTCATTCACACTTGTCGCTGCTGCTACGGTTCTGATGCACCCCACTTGGGCTATGGCCGATGGCGGACCTTTGGTTGATGTTGCTTGGTTGGTGAAAAACCAAAACTCTGTCGATATCATCGATGTGCGCTCCAAAATTGGTCTTCAAGAAGGCCAAAGCTATGCGCAAGGTCACATTCCAGGTGCTGTTGAAGCCAATTATCTCACAGCCGGATGGCGCACCTCGCGCGATGGTGTGGTCGGGGTTTTGCCTAAGCCTGAAGCGCTGGAAGCACTGTTGAGCAAACTAGGTGTTGCAAATGACGATCATGTGGTTTTGGTCTCTGCAGGCAACAACGCTACGGATTTCGGTTCCTCCGCTCGTGTTTATTGGACACTTAAACAGTTGGGCCATAAGAAAATTTCAATTCTGGAAGGTGGCCAAAAAGCTTGGGTCGCCGCTGGTCAGCCTCTATCGACCGAACAAGCGGTTGCAGAAGTTTCAACCTATAAAGCCAACGTGATGGCAAAGCTGAACGTGGATTTGGCGGAAGTGAAAGCCAACTATCGCTCCAGCGACGTTCAAGTTCTCGATGGCCGTCCTGACAAACAGTATATCGGCGAAGCAAAACATCCAAAGGCGGCGCGCGCGGGTCGCATTCCTCAATCTGTCAATCTCGACAATCACAAGTTCTTTTCAAATGGTTCTGCGAACCTGCTGAATAAAGCTGCGCTGACAGAAGTGGCCGGCCTTGTGTCTGACGACAAACCAGTCATTTCCTACTGCAACACAGGCCATTGGGCATCCACCAACTGGTTCGTATTGAGCGAAGTGCTCGGTAAGAAAAACGTGCGTGTATATGACGGTTCCATGGTGGAATGGAGCAGCAAAAAAGAGCTCCCAATCGCAGTGGGCAAAGACAGCTAAAAGCTTCTTTCCAAAGTGAATGAATTAAAGCCTTCCCATTGTTTCAGTGGGGAGGCCTGTCATGGCTGTCGCAATGTGAGACCTCACTCAAAATCCAACTTTAAATTTTTTTTTGCAGACACTGTTTGTTCAATAAAATGCGCAAAATTTCAAAGCAGAAAATTATTACCTTGCGCTTCATTCCATATCTCTCAGAATATCAATGTTTGCGACTTCATCGTTTCATTGCTCTTTGCTTGGGGAAAAGCCTTTGCCAACCACACTTCCGTTCGTAAATCGCAATGAAGAAATTGATTTGTTTAAGGCAAATCTGAAGTCCCTTGCCCCCGACGACAAAAAGCTTTTGGTTTTTCACGGCAAAGGCGGAATTGGAAAATCGCAACTATTCTATCAGTTTCGCAATCGCGTTAAAAAGGCCAAACCTGACTTTCCAAATATAGCAGGTGCAGTGCTGGATTTAGACACTAGCGAGCCAGCAAGTGTCGAGCGCATGTTGATCCGTCTGCGCAACAATTTTGGCAACAGCCACATTGATTTTTCTGTCTTCGACTTTGCAACACTTTTGCACTGGACGGCGAATCTGACGGACGAAGCAACTCCACCATTGAAAAGTTCCATTTTGGCACGTGTGGTTGGCGAAGGTGCCGATGACTTGGCCGTAGGATTGGCAAATGAAGGCTTTGAGCAACTCACCAAAGAGGCCCTTAAAAACATTCTTGAAGAAATTCCACTTGCGCGTTTTGTCTTCAGTCAGGGACGCAAATGGGTTGTCAATCTTGCGAAAATGAGAGCACTGAAACTACTCAAAGAAGATCTCAAAGTGTTTTACGAGAAAGACAATAAGACCCTGAAGCCTGCCGAAAAACTTTGGGAGCTTTTGCTTCCAAGTTTCATCATCGATTTAAAGCGCAGTCTTAAGAAAAATCCAGATGTGCGGTTTCTTATAATGATCGACCAACTTGAGGCGCTTTATCAAGTTGAGGGCGCCAGAAGTCAGCTCTCATTCAACCGCTACAATTCAGCACTCCAGGAAATTATATCAGAAGTTTCTGGTATGATGATATGCTTTTTCACCAGAGAAGCAGGGTTGTTGCGTGATGATAGATTTTGGAACGACGAAATCAACATACAATTTGTCGAGATTAAAGGTCTGACACCTTCTCAAGCGAGAACAACTTTGGTGACCGCTGACATTGATGATGCGGATATTGCCCGAAAAATGATACGCTTTGCAGGCGGAAGCGGTGATGATGTTCCAACTGTTTACCCGATCTTATTGAGTGAAATAGTCGGCATTTATCAAAGGGAGCCGGAAATTGTATCCGATATTCTCAACTCAGAAGTGTCGTCCTCGCCTGGATATATTGAACAAGCCGTAACGAATCGCCTGTTGAAAAACCTGGATCCGCAAACCATCGAAATGCTTAAGTGCATGAACCTGGCAAATGGGTTTGATTTGGAGTTTTGGCGCGCGTCAACAACGCGTCTAGAGTTAGGTTTAACGCCCAGCATTGTGGAGAAGGTTCGCAAACTGTCCGTTGTCGAAGAAACTGAAGGTAGGCTGTTCCTAGACAGCACGATCGCCAAAGGCATCCATCACACACTTTCCGATGAAGAAACCATCCTGCTCAACAGTTCGGTTCTAGATGCGCTTGATCAATATCTTCTGCAGCTTGCAGAAAACTCGCTGGATGAAAAATACATACCGACCTTCACTAAGGTCAACTCGATGCGAAAGTCGGACACTTGGTCGAGCTACATTAAATGGTTGGAACATGCGTATGTTCCGATTTTAAAAGCTGGGCATATTGCAAGCGTGGAGCAAGTTTGGGGCGATGCGTTGTCTCAGCATCCACACGACAACAACAGCTTGTTCAAAGAGCTGGCAATCATACTAAACGAGAGAGCAATTTGCCTTCGCAGAATGGGGCAGGATCAAGAGGCATTGTTGCACTTTCGCGACGCTGTAGACCTGTTTGGCAATCTGCAAACTATGGACAAGACTTCTGCGCTCATTATCAACAACTACGGTGAATGTTTGAGTGGAACTCAAAATTTCAAACAGGCTATTGGCCAGCTTGAACGCGCTTTTGGTGAATTTCACACAAAGTTTTCAGAAGATGAGAATGCTGCGAAAGCCAAAATCGCCACAAATCTCGCGAATGCACATTTGCAAGATGATAATATTGAAGCCGCCAAAACGGTCGTCGAAACGGCGTTTGATGACATAGGCGAAACTAAGGGCGCTATACAAAACTATTTAGCGCCTGTTTATGCTGTTCTGGCTTGGATTGCCTATTTTGAAGACAATTCCCAAGATGCTGAGAAGAACTTCAAACTATCTCTTAATTGTTGGCAACAAGAAATTCGTGATCACGTTATCGGCGCTGCCAGAACCTACCAAAACTACGCGCAGGTGCTTTATGAAGATAAAAAATATCGCCAATCTTTGATGCGATTTCACCAAGCGCGGGATTTGTTCCAAGCTTATTATCTGGTTGCACACCATGAATTGGCGGAAGCCCACTACAACGCCTCTGTAGTGGAAGAGGAACTTGAATTGCCTGAAGCAGTAAAGAGCGCAGAACGAGCTGTCGAAACACAAAAGGCCTGCTATCAGATTGATGAGGAACTGCTTGCAAATTACATCGAGCATCTTGCCAGATTGAAATCCAGGACTTAGACTTTTCGCGACATGAAGACTAATTTGGGGGAGATGATCTCATGACATTTCGTAAAAAATTAAAGGCTATGGTTCTGGCGACAACCATTGCAGCCACCAGTTCAGCAAATGCAACGTTGCCGTCTTTGCGCTACGATAATGTGAAACCCGAGTTGAACAGCAGTGTGGTGTTGATCGAAAATGCATCGCGCGCTGGACGTATTACCAGGGTCTTAAACAAAGGTGCTTCTGAGTGCGCATCTGTACCGTTGAAAGACCGTACCGATTGCGTGGCAAAAGTGCTTCGCAATGCAGCATCAGCGGGCAGCAGAGCACGCTTTGGCATAGGAAAAACGACAGGGGCTATTCGAAGCGCCTCTCGTGCGATGAAGCGTTTGCCAGATGATGGTTCGGCAAGCAGCAGAGCGCAGGGGCAAAAAATTCTTGATCAGCTGCGCAATCGAATTAAGGTCATTTCAAAGACGCGACCTGCCAACTATCGCAAATATCATCTAGAGATTTCTGTTTCCGTTTTGAAACTGAAGAAGCCACTTCGTAAGACTTAACATCGGCTTAGACGCACCATGTGAAAGTGGTTGTCAAGTTTTTGCGTTGGACTGAACCTGTGGATGAGATGGTGTAAAATACTGCTCCTAGTCTGTTCAACACAATCAAGCTCAAGCCTCTCTGTTTGTATCAATAGTGAGGCTTTTTTGTTTTGGAACCCAATCCAGCGTCCAAGCCCCAAAAACGCACACTAGGCTGTGATCACACGTGACTTGTCCGCGCCGCAATTGGGGCGCACCTTTTCAGTGTTCTTGTTAAAAATGAAGGAACGACGAAATGGTTGAGATTAAAACAGACGCTGCACGTGGTGGCGAAGCTTCGCCGAAACACCGCGTTTTGACAGTGCTTGTGAGTTCATTGGTGCTGCTAATGGGTGCTTGGTATGTGGTGGAGACGATCTTCTAAACTCGCTCTCACGAAAATAATTACCTGATGAACGGACTATGCCCGTTCTGAAATACCGCCATGTTTGGCGCTCCATTCGTATGGCGCGCCAAGGAATTCTTTTACGGCTTCAAGTGTTGATTGATCGAATAGTTTTTCTGCACGCGCTACAGCCAAGACTTCATGCCATGTGGTAAGATAATGCAGGTCCATGCCATGCTTTTTAAGCGTAGCAGGGGCATCTTTGAAAATATCGTAGTAGAAGACCGAGAACGTGTCGGTCACTTCCGCACCCGCTTCGCGGATCGCATCAGCAAAACCGATTTTAGAACCACCATCTGTGGTGAGGTCTTCTACGAATAGAACGCGTTGGCCTTCTTTTAGATCGCCTTCTATACGGGCATTGCGACCAAAGCCTTTTGGTTTTTTGCGAATGTAAATCATCGGCAAACCAAGACGTTCAGCGATGAACGCCGCATAGGGAATGCCCGCTGTTTCGCCACCAGCCACTACATCGTATTTTTCAAAACCGGCATCGCGCATGACTGTTGCACAACCGAAGTCAGACACAGCTGAACGAATGCGCGGATAGGAAATGAGCTTGCGGCAATCAATATAGACCGGACTCTTTAGCCCGGATGTGAATGTGTAAGGCTCGTCGGCACGGAAATGGACAGCACCAATTTCCCAAAGCATTTTAGCCGTGAGTTCAGCAATTGTTGCTTTGTCGGGGAATGAATTTTGAAACATCAGTTTTCCTCTACCTGCCAGAACACATCGAAACCGGGATCAAAGACCGTGACCGGACCCGCGTCTGTTTTTACCTCGCTTGGGAATGTCACAGGCGCATCGCCTTTCACAAGCTTCATAGTCGTTTCATTCACAGGCAAACCATAAAATGCAGGGCCGTTGCGGCTGGCGAATTTCTCAAGATTGTCGAGTTTATCCTCTTCTTCAAACACATGGGCGAGCAAACTCATTGTGTTGATGGATGTATAACACCCTGCGCAACCACAGGCATTTTCTTTTAAATCAGTCGGGTGCGGGGCGCTATCCGTCCCGAGGAAGAAACGTGAATCACCGCTGGTCGCCGCTTCGCGCAACGCTAGGCGATGCAATTCGCGTTTGGCCACAGGCAAGCAATAATAATGCGGTTTAATACCGCCCACCAAAATGTGGTTGCGGTTGATAATGAGGTGATGAGTGGTGAGCGTGGCAGCCAAGTCTTTCTCGTTGGCACGCACATACTCCACTCCATCTTTGGTCGTCACATGTTCCATGACGATGCGCAGACCGGGCACACGTTTGCGCAATGGATCGAGCACAGTCTCGATGAACACAGCTTCGCGGTCAAAAATGTCCACATCGGCAGTGGTGACTTCTCCGTGGACACAAAGCGGCAGGCCAATTTCGGACATACGCTCCAAAACGGGTTGTACTTTGTTGAAGTCAGTTACCCCTGAATCTGAATTGGTGGTCGCGCCTGCAGGATAGAGTTTCAACGCCTTGACCAGACCTGATTTAGCCGCGGCTTCCACATCATCAGGGTTTGTTGTTTCAGTGAGGTAAAGCGTCATGAGCGGTTCGAAACTCAAGCCATCAGGCAAGGCTTTCAAAATACGATCCCGATAGCTGGCCGCTTGATCACCGCGCACAACAGGCGGTACAAGGTTGGGCATGATGATCGCACGGGCAAAATGGCGGGCGCTGTCCGCGATTACACCTTCCAACATGGCACCATCACGCAGGTGCAAATGCCAATCATCGGGCGTGGGGATTGTGATTGTATTGATAGCCATCATTCAAGACTTTCTGCTTGCGATTTTTTTCTTGTTCCAAAAACACCTTTTGGAACGCTGCCGTATTGATTTGAAGATGGGGCGCCCGCCAAAAATAAGGCGCGGTGTGCTGAGAACCCCATCGGAGTGAACCAGATAAATGACAGCCAAGCATCTCCGCCTTCTCGTCCTACGTCATGCATTCTTCTCGCAACCAAAGTGCAAACACTGGCAAAAATCAGAACTATAGTTGGAAAACTTGCAACCATTATGCCCCACAACGGCAAACGATTACTATCCGTAATCATTTCAAAAATTTTGGTACCTATGGTCACGAACACGACCAATACAAAAACCCAATGAACACAATACTGTAAAATCTTAGAACCATCTGGAGCCTGGACAATCGTCCTTCAAAATTGAAAAACACGTTTCTAAACAAATTCCAAACAAACATATCGCTCAAGCCTTTTTCACAAACTCTGTGAGGATAACAATTTGTTGGCCGTTTACGCGGCCTTCGATGTGTTTTTCATTGTTTTGAACCAATGAGATATTGCGCACGGTGGTGCCGCGTTTTGCGGTGAAGCCAGCGCCCTTCACGTTCAAACCTTTGATTAAAGTGACGGCATCGCCAACAGCCAATTGTGCGCCGTTGCTGTCGATGTGTTTGAGGTCACCGTCTTCACCAACAGATTGTCCCTCTTGCGCCCATGCCAGATTGTCTTCGTCGAGATAAAGCATTTCCAACTGTTCGGCTGCCCAACTTTCAGAGCGCAAACGGTTCAACATGCGCCAAGCGACAACTTGTACGGCGGGCACTTCGCTCCACATGGACGTGGTAAGGCATTGCCAATGGTTCGGATCGAGCGAAGTCTCATTGGTGATCTGATCTCGACAGGATTTGCACGCGAGCACTGATTGGTCTGTAGAACCATTGGATGGTGCGACCTCCATGGCTTGCAACTCCGCTTCGCTGGTGCAGAGTTCGCATTTGTTTTCAGCACGTTCGAAAAGTGCGTCCATGAGGATTTCCAAATTCAGAATTTGGTGATTGGTTTAAGCCGATGCAGGCTTCAATGCCAGCGCAAACGCGCATAGGGCAGAAGTTCTTAACTGTCTAAACTTGTGATCAACAAACAAAACCGGCCATCATTTCTGACAGCCGGTTGAAACGTCTCAACTGGAGATTGGGACGCGGTCTAGTTGTCAGTTACGAATTCCGTAAGAATCTTTTCGTTCTTCGCTTCTTCAAGTTGCACAATGCGGTCTCTGCTTGAACGATCGTCCATGCGATATTTCACAAAATTGACCAAAGCCAGAGTGAGCATGAACACGCCCATGCCGAAAATACCTTTGGTGGATAGGTCAACCGGCATTTTATAGACCGTGAGGCCCATCATAAAATAGGCGGTAAGTACGCCGAAGCCGTTGAACATTGTATAGATACCGTTTGATGTTGTGGTGTCGAGGTTCATGATATTTCTCCTAATAACAGGTTTGGATTAGCTTGTTTTTTTGGTTGAGATTTTTGCGGCAAGACGATCCAAAACATCATCTGCACGGGTTTTCGTTGGATCGCCGAAACCAGCTTCCGCCATACGATCTTTGATGTTGCGACGGCTTAAACCTTCATCGATTTCTTCAAGCACTTGGGACTCCTCAAAAGGATCAGACAAGTTGGTGACCTTCGCGATGAGACGTTCCGCTTCTGTAAAACTGGTGGTGGTGTTGATGGATTTTTGTGCCTTGCGCTCCATAGCAACCGATTTCGCGGCTTGGGCACCTTGTTTTAAACTCACCATCCGGCGGTGGGCTTTTTCGATTGAGAATCGAATTTTTTCAATACGCTCGCCAATACCGTCACACGTTTGTTGGCGCAGAGTTGCCTCATCTTCCAACTCGGCAATCGCTTCAGCTGCTTCGCGAGCCATATCATTCTTCTTGGCGGCTAGCGCTTGCCGTGCCCGCCCTTCCAGATCGACAATTTGGTTTTCAATCCGCGCGCGAGACTTTTGTTCTCCACGTTGGCGGATGATTAAAGATGCCAGCGTGTTTTTCGCAGTTGAAAGATTGACATCGGAGTCTCTTATCTTGAGATCAATCAGATCAATGGCGTTTGCATCTTCCAACGCAGTTTCGGCTTTCAGCTGCGTGATGCGAGCCAAGCTTTTGAACAAATGTATCATGTGTGTCTCCCGTTGAGTTTCAGTTTCTATGCGACATTCAGTTTTGAACATCGTTCATGAGTACAATATATTTATTTTTGAACATTGTTCAATAAATAAAATGAACTTTGTTCAAATTTGATTTCCGATGGTTAATCGCCCATTGATGCACCAAATGTGAACGGCGTTCACAGATTCGGCCATTTGAATAAGAGAACCCCATGACGCTCCCCGCTGCTGAAATTCGCAAGAAACTTATCGATATCACTGTTGACCTTATGGACACTGGCGGCATCGAAGCGGTGAAAGCGCGACCTATTGCTAAAGAAGTCGGCATTTCGGTGGGCACAATTTACAATATGTTCGGGTCCATTGACGGATTGGTGCAAGAAGCCAATGCGCAGATATTGGAACAATTCGCATCAGTGGCCCTTGCCGCCATCGCCGCCAAGCAGGATGAATGGACCACAGGAATGGCATCGGGTCAGTTAAATGAAACGGCCGCCATGCGGGAACGCCTTTTGACCATTGCCGAAACTTATATGAATTTCGTGGAGCAAAACGAAAGCCGATGGCAGGCGATGTTGGCCTATAACCAAACCCGTTCCGTCGAAATTTTATCGGAAACTTATGACCAGCAGCAGGGTGATCTGTTCAAATGGCTGGGCAGCACAATTGAAAATACCGAACTTGGTGCAACAGAAGAAACACGTCGTATGGTTGCGCGCATGTTATGGTCGTCCGTTCACGGTATCGTGGTGCTCAACTATGTCGGCCAAGCCAACGACACCTCCCGTGCTTATACGTGGCAACAGATCGAGACATTCGTTGAAA
Source organism: uncultured Rhizobiaceae group bacterium (assembly GCA_938010435.1). GTDB lineage: Bacteria > Pseudomonadota > Alphaproteobacteria > Rhizobiales > Rhizobiaceae > Pseudahrensia. Next base: position 206,637 of record CALLUS010000002.1, read on the forward strand.
CATTTGTTCAAGGAATATTGAAACGATGACACAGACAGAAACCCAACAATTGAGTGTCCGCCCTGCTCAAGACAATGATGCAGCCGAATTGTGTGATCTGCTCAATGAGATTATCGCGATTGGCGGTTCCACCGCTTACGAAGCGCCACTTACGCAGGACCAGTTCAGTTCAAAATTTTTGACTGGCAACGGCTTGGTAAGCTGTTTTGTGGCCGTTGGTTCAAATGAGGCTCTACTCGGATTTCAATGGCTTCAACGTTCAGAAAAATTACCGGAAGACTGGGGCGATATCGCTACATTTGCCAAAGCAAACAGCACTGTGCGAGGCATTGGCAGCGCACTGTTTGCGATGACACGAAAACAAGCTCTTGAGGCAGGGGTGGTTGCCATCAATGCCACTATTCGGGCCGATAACGTGAGTGGTCTTGGATATTATTCCAAAATGGGTTTTGAAGATTACAACGTGATCAAAGGTATTGCTTTGAACGACGGCACTTTGGTGGATCGCGTTCAAAAACGATTTGATTTGGCTTAGTCAGGGCACCCAACTCGCGTTCGCATTTGGTATATAGCAAAATATTGAAGCAAATCTGACCTAATTAAGCTTGGAGGATGCAATGCGAATTCTGATCGTTGGCGCAGGACCAGTTGGCCTAACGACAGCGCTGGCTATGGCGCATAGAGGCGTCAGCTGCCGAATTGTTGAACGCAGAACCGAGCCTTCCATTCTGTCTCGCGCTGTTGGAATTACACCCGCCACTATGTCGATGTTGGAAAGCATCGGAGCTGCCAAAGATATCAGAGATGAAGCAATGGCGATTGAGAAAGTCATTGTAAAAAGAAACGCAAAAACATTATTTGAAGTCGAAGCCCGTGAATTTGGGCCCAACACTCCCACCATGCTTGGCTTACCTCAAAACAGGACCGAAGAAATTCTGCGCAATTGTTTACGTGCCAAAGGAATTGAAGTGGAATATGGTTGTACTGTGCAATGCGTTTCTGCCGATGCTAGTGGTGCCATAGTGGTTTTCGCAAATGACGAAACAACACAATTCGATTGGGTCGTGGGTGCTGATGGTGTGCAATCCATAGTGCGCAAAAACGTTGGCATCGCCTATCCCGGTTTTGAAATCCCTGGTGAATGGGCAATTGCAGATGTCGATATCGAAGAACCATTTGAGAGCAATGCTATTACGGCATATTCCTTTGATGGGAATTTCGGCTTGACGTTACCTATTGAAAAACACCGCGCCCGAATAGTTTCGACCACCACTGACGCACTCGCAGCACTTCCCGAAGCATTACCAATCAAAAATATTCGCCGAACCGCAACGTTCAAAATTTCCGTTCGGCAGGTTGAAATCTATCAGAAACACAAAGTGCTGTTGGCTGGTGATGCAGCACATTGCCATTCACCCGTGGGTGGACGCGGTATGAATTTGGGTATGACAGACGGGTTTGCTGCTGCGAATGCCATTGTTGATGGCACAGCTGAGCAATATAGCACGGCTCGTCATAAAGCGGGGGCAAAGACTATCGCCATGTCTGAACGGGCACGAAAAATGCTTACTGCCTCCGGCTCATTTGCTTCAGTGGGTTTTTGGATTGCCGGGAAAATTCTCTCGACTTCAAAAACTGCCCGCAGAATTTTCTGGAAAAACCTAACGGGCACCTGATCGGATTGTTCATCCGATCAGGAATTCTTTTTGCTTCAAGTTTTCTTTAAACTGAGCAGGAAGAAGGCAAGCGTAACCACGCCAACAACGACAGCGATGATGAGTTCTTCGCTTGGTCTATCTCCACCAGTTCCACTGAGGCCATAGACCCAAGCGTAATAGATAACGGCTGACGCAAGCGAGATGCCGAAAGCTATTTTCGTAGTGGTTGAACGACTAAACAAAAGAATTGATCCGATTAAGCCTGCCCCAGAAGCAACTGCAAAACACAACCATGCAAACATTGGCGTGGCCGCAATCGCAGCACCGTGGGCGGCAGTGATATCACCAGCGGCGACGGCTGCATTTGGGTCAAGTGAAAATGCCAGCCAAAATTGCAACAGACCAAAGGCATACCAAATGGCACCGATACCTGCGACGACTTTGAGCCATTGGGATGTGCTCGGCTCTGCTTTTAAAGTTGTTGTAGTATTCATTGCATTTCCTTTCAGTCTTCGTTGAAACTGCGGTAATTATTTGGACAGCGGCCAGTTTCCGATGCGTTGTTGCTTCTTGGCCATCATGCCAAAAATGGGAGACAACACGCCGACCATACGGCCTGTGAAAGCAGGCTTGCCCGTTTCGCAAAGGGCTTTCAAATTCGAGCCTATGAAACCTTGGGCTGACATCATTTCTTTGAACAATTTGCCACCTTCAATCGCGTTTTCGATAATGAGGCAAAATTCAGTGCCGCCGTCCTTTTCCACCAATTCGTAGCTCACCTTGCAGGGCGGCTCATCGATGTTGGTCATCTGAAACGTGTGAGAATAAAGGTGCAGCGGGTCAAACGCCAAGACCTCCCCCACTACCATCGCCACTTTCTTATTTGGGTGAACCATGCGGTAGCTTGCACCAGCTTTCAGTCCATCTTTGGTTTCACAAATCGAACCGAAGAAAAACGGCAAAGCTTTGTCTGTTGCCACCAGAGTGGCCCAAACCGTTTCAATCGGCGCCTTAATGAAGGTGCGGTTGATATTCGCTTTGGCGTATTTTGGTTCACTCATCCTCGTTACTCCTTGAAGGTTTTTGTGCAGCGGCCTCCGCCACTTGCTTGATCAAACTCGTGCGATCAGCCCAATGGGCTGAAAATGTATCTGTCCAACGCTCGTGTATCTCCTGAATGGGCATGGCGTTAAGATAGAGCTTGCGGCTGCGCCCCACCCTTTCGCTAATCACGAGATCTGCTTTTTCCAAAACGGCCAGATGGTTCATCACAGCGATGCGGCTGACATCAAATTTGTTGGCCAACTCACCCACCGTGAGACCCGGCTTGGCGCGCACATGGTCCATCATCTCGCGGCGCGTTGTGTGAGCAAGCGCTTGGAAGACAGCATCTAGGTTATCATTAGTAATCATGTAATTACATGATTACATATAAATTTGGAGTCAAGCCCTCTATTTACCGAGCGTTTTTTGATGCTGGTGTTTCCATTTAAATGTGAATTGCACTAGAACAGGTGTGCCGATGCAACCTGCCTCTTATTTGAAGTTCTTCCCCCATGTCTCACAATTCGTTTGGCCACCTTTTTCGCTTTACGACGTGGGGAGAATCCCACGGCATCGCGCTCGGTTGCGTGGTGGATGGTTGCCCTCCTGGTCTCGCTATCTCCGAAGCCGAGGTTCAGGCTTTTCTCGACAAGCGTAAACCCGGTCAGTCGAAATACACGACACAGCGCCGTGAAGCCGATGAAGTGAAAATTCTGTCGGGTGTCATGCCACAGGAAGATGGAACATGGCTGACCACAGGCACGCCAATTTCCATGATGATCGAGAATACCGATCAGCGCTCGAAAGACTATTCCGACATCGCCAAGCGCTATCGCCCCGGCCATGCGGATTTTGCCTATGACGCGAAATACGGCATTCGTGACTATCGTGGTGGCGGACGGTCTTCTGCCCGCGAAACGGCCGCCCGCGTGGCCGCTGGTGCGATTGCGCGCAAAGTGATTTCTAGTGTCACGGTTCGTGCCGCCCTCGTGCAAATGGGACCCCACAAAATTGACCGTTCCCGCTGGGATTGGGATGAAGTGAACAACAATCCTTTCTTTTGCCCTGACCCTGTGGCCGCGGAAGAATGGGCAACCGAACTCGACCGCATTCGCAAAGCTGGCTCTTCTATTGGCGCTGTGATTGAAGTTGTGGCCGAAGGCGTGCCCGCAGGATGGGGCGCACCAATTTACGCGAAACTCGACCAAGACATTGCCAGCGCCTTTATGTCGATCAATGCCGTAAAAGGCGTAGAGATCGGCAACGGGTTTGAAGCCGCTGAAATCACCGGCGAAGAAAATGCGGACGAGATCCGCATGGGCGCAGACGGCCAACCAGAATTCTTGAGCAATAAGTCAGGTGGCGTGTTGGGTGGCATATCCTCCGGCCAACCCGTCGTGGCGCGCTTTGCCGTGAAACCCACCAGCTCCATTTTGACACCCCGCCAATCCATCACATCAGATGGCGAAGAAGTGGACGTGATGACCAAAGGACGACATGACCCCTGTGTGGGGATCAGAGCCGTGCCGATTGGCGAAGCGATGATGGCTTGTGTTTTGGCAGATCACTTTCTGCGGCATCGGGGGCAAGTTGGGTCATAGATGGCTAGCGAAAATCGAGCGCAAAGTATCGCAAGTCTGGATGGCTACTCATTTAGACTAGACGCGTGTTTTGTATTTTTGTGCATTGTCATATTGATTTTTGGATATGGCAGCTCGTACTTCGAGTTAGATTGGTTCACAAATTCTGGGGCAGCAGTTGTTGCCCTTTGTGTGGTATGGCAAGCGCTCTTTCAATCAATCGAAACAAAACAGATTCTGACTCTTATTGCATCATCTTCTCGAATGTCGGTTGCATACCACCAACATCAATTTGATTTGCTCGAGAACTATGTTGATGAAATTGCCACTACACGCCAAATACGAACTGCGCAGGATGAATTGAGCAAAATTGAAGGGGCGCATAGAGAAGAAATGAACCAGATAGAGAAAATATTGATTTATCAAGCGGCAGCAAGAATTGTTCGCGTGATGACCCCCGTTTTGGGAACATTGGTATGGGGTTTTGGAGACTACTTGACATGACATCAGATATGGAACGCGTAGCAGATGCTATTCGCGCTTTTGAGAAGGGCGAGATTGTTGTCGTTATGGACGATGATGATCGCGAGAATGAAGGTGATTTGATTGTGGCAGCGGTGCATTGCACGCCTGAACATATGGCCATGATTATTCGTCACACGTCTGGCATTGTGTGTGCGCCGATGACAGGTGCAGAAGCGCGGCGTTTGCAGTTGAACCCCATGGTGGCGGACAATGATGCGCCTCACTCCACCGCTTTCACCGTGAGTGTGGATTACAAACACGACACAACCACAGGCATTTCAGCAGCGGAGCGGTGTTCCACCGTTCGCGGACTGGCAAACCCGAATTCTGGTGCGGCGGACTTCGTTCGCCCTGGCCATATTTTCCCGCTCGTGGCCCGTGAAGGCGGCGTGTTGATGCGCTCTGGCCACACAGAAGCCGCCGTTGACCTTTGCAACCTTGCAGACCTTCCGCCTGTAGGTGTGATTTCCGAACTTGTGAACGATGATGGCACCGTGATGCGCGGCCCACAAATTGATGCCTTTGCAGCGGAAAAGGGATTGAAGACGGTCACAGTGGCCGACCTGATTGCTTATCGCCAACGGCAGGAAAAACTGGTCGATCGCGTGGAAACATTCGAAACACAAACAGCATACGGCACAGCACAGGCTTTCACTTACACAACCGAATGGGACCCGATGCAGCAACTCGCAGTTGTTTATGGCGACATTCGCGACGGCCGCGATGTGCTGGTGCGGTTGCATGTGGAAAGCGTTTTGGGCGATGCATTCGGTGGCTCGGCCGCCTTGAACGACAGTTTGAGAACCATTGCAGATGAAGGCCGTGGCGTTGTTGTCTATCTTCGCGAAGGTTCTGTTGGCGTGGCCAGCGGCGGCATTCGCGGAGACGCGGACAGTTCACCGCGCAACGAACCCGCATTCGGTGAAGAACGCGAAGACCACGGCACAGCGCAAAGCCGCAAAGAAGAATGGTTGGAAATTGGCCTTGGGGCACAAATATTAAAAGATCTTGGCGTGAGCTCCATTCGCCTGTTAGCTTCCAAAGAACGTTATTATGTAGGACTTTCTGGATTTGGGATTGAAATCAGTGAAACAATTACGAACGATCATTAAATCATCTTTCCGGTCATTGGCGATTTTTGCCACTGTTTTGGCCAGCGGCACGGCAACAGCGAATGATTGGACCATAAAACAGGTTGAACGTCTGCCGGAAGCTGTGGAACTCCCCCGTGCACCTGACGGATTGCCGGATGGAGAAGTCGCATTACAGGAAGACGCGGATATTTTTGCAGCTTGGTACACCAAACCTACCAAGCGCTATGAACACGGTATTTTAGGCGACGCTATTGAAGCCGGCGAACTGACGGTTGAAATCGATTCCGGAGAAACACTGACTTACTCTTTGCCCGACAACCAAGTGTTTGAAGACCGCACCCCGCGTTTGGCGGACCTTGACGGGTTCGGGCAAACAGAAATTATCACCATTCTCAGTGATGTAAAAAAAGGCAGTGCCATTGCCGTGTTCGGCGTGCGCAAAGGTAAATTGGAACTGGTTGAACAAACACCATATATCGGCCGCACCAACCGTTGGTTGAACATTGCCGGGATTGAAGATTTCGACGGTGATGGCAAAACGCAAATTGCGGCGGTGTGGACACCACATATTGGCGGTACGTTGAAATATTGGACATGGAGCAAAGGCAAACTCACTCTGAGCGGTGAAGCCCGTGGTTTCTCCAATCACTTTATCGGGTCACGTGAACAAGGGCTTTCTGTCGTAGATGATTTTAACGGTGATGGGGTGGCTGACCTTGCTTTGCCAAGCGCGGACCGGAGATCGGTCCGGATTATGACCTTCAAAGGCCCTGCGCGCGGCACGAAAGTGTTGGAAGAATTTGCCCGTATCCCGCTGCCCGCAAGGATAGATAAAGCCATGTCATCACGGTTCGAAAACGACAAAATGACCATCACCGTTGGGTTGGAAGACGGTTCCGTTCATGAGATCAGCCGTTAAGCTATCAAAATAATGCACTTGTTGACGGAGACCCTGACGCATTGACCTTGCGGCAGGTGAAGCGCAAATTGCTTCAAAGGGATTACAAAAATGACAACACATCTTTATACGCACGAAGTTTTTGTTGAACATCTAACGCCTGATGGACATCCTGAGCGACCTGATCGGATTCGGTCCGTAGCTGAAGCTCTTTCAGCGAACACATTTGATGGTTTAACGCGTTTTGAAACCGTCATGGCCGATGAAGATACATTTTTGTATGCGCACCCCGAAAGCCACGTTCAGCATTTGCGCGAGCAAGCTCCCGAAGAAGGTCTTGTGCGCCTTGATCCCGACACAACAATGAGTCCGCAAACATGGAATTGTATGCGCCATGCGGTTGGCGGTGGGTTGGCAGCCGTGGATGCCGTTTTTGCAGAACAAGCCGACAATGCGTTTTTAGCTGCGCGTCCACCCGGGCACCACGCAGAAAAAACCACTGCGATGGGATTTTGTTTTGTCAACACCGCAGCCATTATGGCGCGTCATGCGCAGAAAGTTCATGGCGTTGAACGGGTCGCTATTGTGGATTGGGACGTGCACCACGGAAACGGAACGCAGGATATTTTCTTTGACGACCCAAGCGTCATGTACGCCTCCACACACCAGATGCCATTGTTTCCCGGCACGGGCGATAAGAACGAAACCGGTGTTGGCAACATTCACAATGCCCCGCTTTCACCGGGCATGGATGGCGATGGATTTAAAGAGGCATTTCGCAGTCGTGTGTTGCCCGCATTGGATAATTTTCGCCCCGATCTTTTGATTATTTCTGCCGGATTTGATGCACATCACCGCGACCCACTGGGAAATATCAATCTGGTTGCTGACGATTTTGACTGGGCTACGGGAAAACTGCTCGATACTGCTGCAAAATACAGCAATAACCGGGTCGTCAGCCTGTTGGAAGGTGGCTATGATCTTCAAGGACTAGCCGAATCTTGCGCGACCCATGTACAACGCTTAATGCGCGGCTAAAAAATATTTTGAGAGTAACCCGATGAGCGAAGATACAATCACAGATGTTTCCAAACTGACCTTTGAGCAAGCGCTCGATCAGTTGGAAAAAATTGTCAACGACCTTGAGCGTGGCGATGTCGAGTTGGAAGAAAGCATCAAAACCTATGAGCGTGGCGAAGCGCTCAAAAAACATTGTGCGAAATTGCTTGCCGCCGCCGAAGACAAAGTGGAAAAAATCCGCGTTGGCGCAGATGGCTCTGCCAAAGGCATCGAACCTTTGGATTCGTAAGCGCTTTTGTTGCATGCGACATCACAACAATGTTGCGAAGTAAAATTTAGTGTGAACTCAAGCCGTGCATACTTATATATTGAGCATTGGCGGACATTTGCGCCCAACAGACTGAAAGCAACAACGTGAAACCTGAAACTCCGCTTCTCGACACAATCAGTAAGTCAGAAGATCTGCGCAAGTTGAGCGACGATCAATTGCCGCAGGTTGCTGATGAAGTGCGCCGCGAAATGATTGACGCTGTCTCCGTGACGGGGGGACACCTTGGCGCAGGTTTGGGTGTTGTTGAACTGACTGTCGCTCTGCACCACACATTCAACACACCTCATGATCGTATTATTTGGGATGTGGGTCACCAGTGTTATCCGCATAAGATTTTAACAGGACGCCGCGACCGTATCCGCACCTTGCGCCAAGAAGATGGATTGTCCGGCTTTACAAAACGTGCAGAAAGCGAATTCGATCCGTTTGGTGCCGCGCACTCCTCCACATCGATTTCCGCCGGTCTTGGCATGGCAGAAGCTGCGCGTCTCTCTGGTGTTCACCGCAATGTGGTCTCTATTATCGGAGATGGTTCCATAACGGCAGGTATGGCGTTTGAAGCCATGAACAACGCAGGCGGAATGGATGCGCGTCAGATTGTTATTTTAAACGACAACGATATGTCGATTGCACCGCCAACAGGCGCCATGAGCCATTATCTAGCACGGTTGGTTTCCGGCCAAACATATCGCTCTATCCGCGAAACAGCTAAACAACTCAGCCAAAAATTGCCAAAATTCTTTCAAGACAAAGCGCGTAAGACCGAAGAATTCGCCCGTGGGTATTGGATGGGTGGCACGATGTTTGAAGAGCTGGGCTTCTATTATGTAGGTCCAATAGATGGTCACGACCTCAATGCTTTGCTGCCCATTTTGCGAAATGTACGTGACAGCGAACAGGGCCCTATTCTGATCCATGTGATCACCGAAAAAGGCAAAGGCTACGCACCGGCCGAAGGTGCTGCTGATAAACTACATGCTGTTGCCAAGTTTGATGTGATCACAGGTGAACAAACCAAAGCTGTTCCCAATGCACCGTCTTACACAAAAGTATTCGGTCAATCGCTGGTTCAGGAAGCTATGGATGATGACAAGGTCGTGGGTATCAGTGCAGCCATGCCCGGTGGCACTGGCATTGATATATTCCAAGATACGTTTCCTGACCGCACCTACGATGTGGGTATTGCTGAACAGCACGCTGTGACATTTGCTGCCGGATTGGCGACTGAAGGCTACAAACCTTTCTGCGCCATTTATTCCACATTCTTGCAACGGGCATACGACCAGGTTGTCCACGATGTGTCTATTCAGCAATTGCCTGTGCGTTTCCCTATAGATCGCGCAGGTTACGTAGGGGCCGACGGCGCCACGCATGCAGGTTCTTTCGATGTGGCTTATTTAGCATGCCTGCCCGGTTTCACCGTGATGGCGGCATCAGATGAAGCAGAACTCAAACACATGGTTGCAACAGCCGTTGCCTATGACGAAGGCCCGATCTCATTCCGTTATCCGCGTGGTGAAGGCGTGGGCGTTGAAATGCCCGAACGTGGCTCGATTTTGCAAATAGGCAAAGGTCGGGTTGTTCGCGAGGGTAACACGATTGCCCTTTTATCATTTGGATCACGTTTGCAGGATTGTTTGCTAGCCGCTGAGGAGTTGGAAGATCATGGTCTTTCCACAACTGTGGCTGATGCACGTTTTGCAAAACCTCTCGATACAGACCTCATTCGCCAATTGGCGTTGAACCACGATGTTCTTATCACCATCGAAGAAGGGTCAACCGGCGGTTTCGGCGCCATGGTTTTACATGAACTCGCGGGTCAAGGTTTATTGGACAATGGATTGAAAATCCGCACCATGATTATGCCCGACGTTTACATGGATCAAATGAGCCCTGCTGCAATGCTTACAAAAGCCGGATTGGACAAAGCAGGCATCATCGACACCGTTTTTGCAGCTCTTGGACGCGCTGATGAATTGCCCATTCGTGCGTGAACTATTGCCGCATGTACCGCACAATTGTTTGATTGTTGAAAGCGCCTTGCTTCTCGTAAACTGCGGAAAATTGACATCAAGAAAGTAAGTTATGAAGTTTCTTCGCTATGGCATCTGGGCTGTTATATTTGTTTTGGCGGGCTTTCTCGCCTACTCGACAATTGGAAGCTTCATCAACAATGAAAACAAAGTCGCGGGACTTGTGTCTGTTGGTGGTCCGTTCACTGCTGTGGACACAAACGGCAAACCCATTACGCAAGACGATCTGAAAGGCCGTCCCCACGCTCTGTTTTTTGGATTTACCAATTGTCCTGATATTTGTCCGACCACACTATATGAAGCCGGAGAGTGGTTAAAAAGCCTCGGGTCGGACGGTGATAAGTTGGATATCTATTTCGTGACAGTTGACCCACAACACGACACGCCACAGATGCTCTCGCAATATCTCACAGCTTTTGACAAGCGTATTCAAGGCATCACGGGCAGCGAAGCGCAGATTGCAGAAATTGTGAAAAAATGGCGCGTGTATGCAGAAAAAGTTGACGCCGGCGATGATGATTACACCATGAACCACACGGCCACGACATTTTTGATGAAACCAAATGGTGAATTCTTCGGCACAATCGCTTATGGTGAGCAGATGGATATTGCGAAGAAAAAGTTAGAACGGCTGGTAAAATCCTAAGGGTAAACTGATGTCACTGACTGTCAAAATCTCTGTTATTATTGCAAGCGGTGGGTTGCTGGGTGCAACAACTGGATTGTGGGCGATGTTTGGCGGTGAAGTTTATCTCGCCTACCTGAGTGGCATTATGATGCGTTGTTTTTAACACCAATCCTTGCCTCAAAAAATGTTAACCAAGTGACTCTTTTTTAACCCCGTTATTTTGGTCTTTTTCAATTCAAATTGTACATACATGTCTCAGGGAACTGGGAATATTGTTATGAACTATTGGAAAAACACTGCGCTATTATTTGTGGCAAGCTTTGCATTGAGCAATACAGCTCATGCGGATGGTGCGACTTCTAGTTCAATCCACAAAGCGGCAGCTGAACGGTTACAAGCAAAACTTGGAACTATTCGTGGTACGATTAAACCTGCAACTCAAAATGTCTTTTTGACTGAGTTTATGATCGATCAATTAAAGCCCATTGAAGTAAATCTGGACGATGAACGCGCGTCTTTGGATTCAAATAGCACTGATAGGAACATCATCACCAATTCGGTTGCACAAGAGGAAGACGTCGCAACTTTGGCAGGACATGACGACCTTGAAAAACTGACATCAGCCGTTGATAAGATGATTGCAACACAAGACTAATCTTCCTCGATATTCAGTTGCCTTTGACGACACTGCCTGCCATGCATCGCAAATGCCGCAACCTGTTAAAAAACAGCGCTTAGATATTCTGTTGACTGAATTCGGTCACGCTTCCAGCCGTTCGCGCGCGCGCGATATGGTGGCGCGTGGATGTGTTCGCGTAAATGATCACGTGGTTTTAAAGGCAGGAACGACATTTCTGCGAGATGTCAGAATTCACGTGGATGATCCAACTCAAAAATATGTTTCGCGAGCAGCCCTAAAACTCGTGGCGGGATTGGATGCGGGCGGCATTGATGTGAGCGACCAATACTGCCTTGACCTTGGCTCTTCAACTGGTGGATTTACAGAGGTTCTGCTGGAACGTGGCGCACGACATATTTTCGCATTAGACGTGGGTCATGGGCAAATGGTGGAGCATATCTCAACCCACTCTCGCGTTACCAATTTGGAGAAATTCAATGCCCGTGATCTTATTAGAGAGACATTTCCTCAACTTCCAAAGATTGTCGTAAGCGATATGAGCTTCATTTCTCTGCGCATTGGTGCAGCGCCCGCTCTGCATTTGGCGGTTGATGATGCGTCATGCGTGCTATTGGTAAAGCCACAGTTCGAAGTGGGCCGCGACGGTATTAGCAAAGGAGGGCTTGTGACTGACAAGGCTTTAGTGGACAAGACGCTTGATGAGATTAAAATCTGGTTTGAATCTTTGCCCGGATGGTCGATCACTCACTTCTTGCCTGCCCCTTTGACAGGCGGCGATGGTAATCAAGAATATTTATTGTGTGGAACACGACATGTCTGATGTGAAAATTCGTGCGTTGGGTGCGCTTGGTGATGGTGTGGCCAGCCACACAACTGGATCTGTTTTTGTGCCGTTCACATTGGCTGGTGAAACAGTTTTGATTGAAGGCACGCCCCCCCACATGGATCTGGTTGAAGTCCAAACATCCTCTGCCGATCGTGTTGACCCGTTCTGCCCTCATTTTGGCACGTGCGGCGGATGCAGCGTTCAGCATTTTGCCCAAACGCCCTATCTAGAATGGAAACGCAACATCGTGCGGGATGCGTTTTTACAGGTCGGCATAGACATTGAGATTGAACCCACAATCGCAGCTGAAACGGCCAGCCGTCGTCGCCTGACTTTCTCCGCCCAGCGCGTGGATGGAACATTGGTTGTGGGTTTCAACCAAGCCAGAAGCCATGACCTTGTAAACATAACTACCTGTCCCATTGCACTGCTTGAAATCGAAAACTGTTTGCCGGAATTACGTTCTGTCCTGCCCTCACTCTTGCGCGGCAATGAAACCATAACTGCGATGGTGTCCGCGTGTGACAACGGGTTAGACCTTGCCATGATTATGGAAGAGGCACCCAATGAAACCATGATGGCGAGCTTTGTTCGGGCATTTGCGCGGTGTTCATTTCTGCGTGCCAGCATCAATGGTGATGTGGTGGTGGAGAAGGAAAAACCACTCGTTTCGTTTGACGATGCTGTGGTGGAAATTCCATCAGGCGGATTTCTACAAGCGGTAATTTCAGCTGAACAAGCAATAGCTGAACTGGTGACAACCCATTTGAAGAAATCAAAGCATGTGGTCGATCTTTTTTGCGGGAGTGGAACATTTGCCCTTCGTTTGGCCAAGCGCTCACGTGTTCATGCAGTGGAAATGGAGCAAGCCGCTCTTGATGCTTTGGTGTCTGCCGATATTCCAGCCGGTACCAAGAGCGCAACCATCGAACGTCGTGACCTGCACCAGTTACCGTTGATGAATTCTGAATTGAAAGCCTATGACGGCATTTGCCTGGACCCGCCCCGCGCGGGCGCTGAAGATCAAGTGAAAGAGATTGCAAAAACCAACGCACGTAAAGTGGCTTATGTATCGTGCAACCCAACGACGCTTGCCCGCGATGCAGCCATTCTTGTTAAGGCTGGTTTCAAGTTGGAAAAAGTCGTTCCTATCGATCAGTTCATTTATTCACATCACGTGGAAGTGGTTACACTGTTTTCAAAAGCGCCTGCAAAAGGCACACGCTCTATCTTCGCCCAACGTTGATAGCGCGATCTATGACGCTTTCTTACCTCGGCTCATGAAGGCGACAAATGCATTGCGCGCTTCGTCTGATACGAGACGTTCAGCAAAGATTGCGCCTTCTTTTTCCATCTGCGCGATGATTTCAGAACGGTCACCACGGATAAGCTCACGCGTAAGGCGCATAGATTCGGTTGGCTTATCCGCAAGCTTTTGAGCCGCACTCATCGCCACGGCTTCCAGCTCATCAACATCCACTACGGAATTCACAAGACCCGCCGCTTGAGCTTTTTCAGCCGAAAACTTCTCGCTCAAAGCCAACAGTTCAAATGCGCGCTGTGGCCCCATAATGCGTGGCGCAACAAGGCTGGACGCAGCTTCTGGTACAAGGCCAAGATCGGTGAATGGTGTTTGGACCCAAGCTCGATTGGAAGCGTAAACCAAATCACAATGCATCAACATGGTGCACCCAACGCCAACCGCCAAACCATCAATTCCTGCGATCAGAGGTTTAGTACCTGTGATGATCGCGCGCAGAAAGTCGATGACCTCTGTACCCTTTTCACCACCTGTGGCCACGGCCATAAAGTCCATCAAATCATTGCCGGATGTGAACACTTCAGGTTGCCCCAAAAACAGTGTTGCCCCGATGTCGTCATTACTGTCGGTCGATGTGATCGCATTGGCAAGTTGTGCATACATAGTGCGGGTGATAGCGTTTTTCTTTTCGGCGCGGTTAAAACGCACGACTTGAACACGACCTTCGCGACTGATCTCGATTTCGGACATTCGTATTCCTTAAGCTGTGAGGAGATGTGCGCCAGCGCCAATAAGGCTATCTGCGCCATTTTCGATGGTACTGCGCAAACTTGATGTTTCATTTAACAGATTTGACGCCATAAATTGTGCGATGGAAGAACGGGCTTCATTGCCATTTTTACCTTCAACCAATGCTGCTTTAGCCAAATAGACCGCACCTGATGCCAAGCCCGCCAAATGTTGATATGGTGTTGCACCAGCCAATGCAGCGGACGTTGCACCAGCTTCAAGTTTGTCCAACATGAACTGAGTGGTGTGTTCATAATCATCTAATGCGGCAGTGAGATTTTCCGCCAAACCAGCAAGATCACTGCGGTTTGACTTTGAAACGTCTTCAACCACTTCCCGAAGCTCCGCCAAATAGGTTTTGATCGCTTCGCCACCATCCAACGGCAATTTCCGTGTCACGAGATCAATCGCCTGAATTCCGTTGGTGCCTTCATAGATTGGCGCAATGCGTGCATCGCGCATCAAACGGGCCGCACCTGTTTCTTCTACAAACCCCATACCGCCATGGACTTGCACACCAATGCTGGCAACTTCGCAGCCAATGTCGGTCGAGAATGATTTTGCCACCGGAGTCAAAAGCGCTGCGCGGTTTTTCCAGTAGGAGCGATCAGCTTCCTCTGCCAGTTCTTCCATATCAATGGCATGGGCACAATTGTAGCAAATGGCGCGCGCCGCAGCAGTGAGCGCTTGCATGGTCAATATATTACGTTGAACATCGGCGTGATAAATGATCGGCGCCATGCCCTCACCTTCCCATCCCAGTGCTTTGCCTTGTTTACGTTCTTGAGCATAGGCCAATGCTTTTTGGCTTGCCGCTTCTGCAACTGCCACGCCTTGAATTCCAACCAACAGACGGGCATTGTTCATCATGGTGAACATGCACGAGAGACCACGGTTTTCTTCACCCACAAGCCAACCTATTGCGCCCGGTGTATCGCCAAATTTCCCGTCACCGTAAATCATGGTGCATGTTGGCGAACCATGCAGACCCAATTTATGTTCAAGGCTGTGGCAGAACGCATCGTTGCGCGCACCTAAGCTGCCATCTTCGTTGACCAGAAACTTCGGAACGAGGAACAGCGAAATACCGCGTTGTCCGGCAGGTGCATCGGGCAAACGCGCCAGCACGAGATGAACAATATTGTCCGTCATATCGTGTTCGCCATAGGTGATGTAGATTTTCTGACCGAAGATACGGTAGCTGCCATCACCAACAGGCTCCGCTTTCGTTTTCAACCCGTTGAGATCGGAACCTGATTGAGGTTCGGTCAGGTTCATACTGCCCGTCCATTCGCCAGACACCATTTTAGCCAAATATATGTCTTTCAATTCTTTAGATGCATGAGCATTGATTGCTTCTGTCGCGCCGATTGTAAGTGTTGGCCCTACACCAAACCCCATGGAACCTGAATTCCACATCTCAAAAGCTGCTGTTTGCAGACTCATGGGCAAACCCTGCCCACCGTACTCTTCCGGTCCAGTCAACGCATTCCAACCACCTTCGGCCCAGCGCTTATATAGATCAGCCCAACCTTCAGGTACGGTGACAACCCCATCGATCACTTTTGAGCCTTGTTCGTCGCCAATTTCTGCCAATGGTGCCACCTCATCAGAAGCAAATTTTCCACCCTCTTCTAAAATCGCATCCAACAAGTCTGAAGAGAGTTCACCGGTCTTGCCAGCATCCATGGCTGCACCTAATCCTGTCACATGTTTTAATGTGTGGGCGATGGTATTAACGGGTGCGCGGTACATGGGAAATCCCTCCAAGAATAACGTGAGTCTGAATTCGCACATTTTGACGTTAACGTCAAAATTATTGCGCTTGCTGTTTGCGTCAAAGTGTCTTGTAAACAGCCTATGAGCAATACTGTTTCTGTCAATTTTGGCTTTGATGATGCGCTTGCCGCCCTAAAGGCTGGTGAGCTTGTTGGTGTGCCAACAGAGACGGTTTACGGACTGGCAGCTGACGCCGCAAATGAAGACGCCGTTGCCAAAATATATACCGCGAAAGGCCGACCATCATTCAACCCATTGATCGCCCATGTGAGTGGTTTGGATATGGCGCAACGCTACGGACGTTTGGAGCCAAAGGTCTTGGAATTGGTTGCAACGTTTTGGCCGGGACCGTTGACCATTGTTGTTCCGTTGAAAACTAATTGTGGGATCGCTGCACCAGTCACAGCTGGTTTAAACACAATCGCCTTGCGTCACCCTCACGGTGTTATGGCAGAACTCGCCAAAAAATTAGATGCCCCCATCGCCGCCCCAAGCGCCAACATATCGGGCAAAATAAGCCCAACCACTGCGCAACACGTGGCCGATGATTTGGGAGATAAAGTTGCTATGGTTTTGGATGGCGGCCCTTGCGTGGTTGGTGTTGAATCAACGGTGGTCAAGGTCCACGAAGGTAAAATCATTTTGCTTCGCGAAGGCGGATTGGCTGCGGAAGACATCGAAGCTGTCATGGGGCCAATTGAACGTGGAACAAATACACCAAAAATTGAAGCGCCAGGCATGTTGCTAAAACACTATGCGCCACAACTGCCGCTTCGCATGAACGCCAAATCGGTAAAAACCGACGAAGCACTCATTGCGTTCGGCGATCCGCTGGATGGTGCAATGATTACCCGTAATTTGAGTGTGAGGGGAAACCTTGAGGAAGCCGCCAACAAGCTGTTCGCCACTATGAAAGAATTAGAAAACAGTGGAGCCAATGCCATTGCTGTCCAACCCATTCCAAATCATGGTTTGGGTGCGGCGATCAATGACCGATTGAAACGTGCTGCGGAAGGTTCGGGAAATTGAATATGAATGATGAGCTGAGCTCTAAATTTGCAGACATTGTGGGCGAAAAACATGCTCTCACATCCGCAACCGACATTGCGCCTTATGTAAATGATTGGCGTGGACGATACGTCACTCAAGCTGACATGGTCTTGCGGCCCGGCAGTGTTGAAGAAATCTCAAGTATCATGAAATTGGCGTCAGAAACCAAAACACCCGTTATTCCGCAAGCGGGAAATACAGGATTGGTTGGTGCTGGTATCCCACTTGAAAATGGTGGCGGTAATGAAATCATTCTCTCGTTAGGTCGATTGAACCGTATTGTGGATGTGGATACAGGCAGTAACACGATGACAGTTGAAGCGGGGGTCGTTTTGGAGAATATTCAAAATGCAGCTGATAATGCGAACCGTCTCTTTCCATTGTCACTCGGCTCTCAAGGCACATGTCAAATCGGCGGAAACATAGGTTCCAACGCAGGTGGAACCGGCGTTTTGGCCTATGGCAACACACGCGAATTAGTGATGGGTTTGGAAGCGGTGTTGCCAACAGGCGAAATCTGGAACGGACTTTCACGATTGTGCAAGGACAATACAGGATACGACCTGAAAAACCTGCTGATTGGTGCCGAAGGCACATTGGGTGTGATTACAAAGGCTGTAATAAAACTGTTTCCCAAGCCCAAAGGCCGTGAAGTGGCGTTTGTGGCATTGAAATCCCCCCAAGACGCGCTTGATTTGCTCAATTTGGCAAAAGGACGGGTCGGCAATGGATTGACGGCGTTCGAGTTCATGGCGGATATCTGTATGCAATTCAGCCTGCGCCATTCACAAAGCGGAACCCGCGCGCCCATAGAAGGCAATCATCCTTGGTACATTCTTATGGAAATATCTTCCGGCCGGTCTGCAGAGGATGCCCGTACATCGATGGAAGACATTTTGGAAACCGCATTTGAAGCTGGCATTGTACAAGATGCGACGATCGCAGAGAGCATAAGCCAACAAAACGGGTTTTGGCAGTTGCGCGAAGATATGTCGGACTCCCAAAAACCAGAAGGCGCATCGATTAAGCACGATATTGCCGTTCCTGTGGGTTCTGTGCCCGCTTTTATCATTGATGCCGATGCCGCCGTGCTGCAAATTGTGCCGGACGCACGCATTGTGAACTTCGGTCACATGGGTGACGGTAATCTGCACTACAATATATCGCAACCTGTGGGCTGGGAGAGGGAAAGATTCTTCGAATTTGAGCCCGCAATCAATGATGCCGTCTATGGATTAATCGCAAAATACCAAGGATCGATCTCTGCAGAGCACGGAATTGGCCAAATGAAGCGGGACAAATTGGCAAAAATAAAAGATCCCACTGCATTATTTATGATGCGCAAAATCAAGGCTGCTTTAGACCCTGAAGGGATTATGAATCCCGGCAAGGTAATTTAACACAATCGCAACCTTACCCAGCCGTTAGGGAAATGTGAGCAGGCCGTTAACACAAGGCGACTCGCCATAGCAGCCCTGCTCTTTGCGTCATTGCAATTCTTTCGCAGACGTTAAAATTGCGCGACGCGTGGTAACACTTGCGAAACCTTACCTGCTTCTTACCTACACCAAGCATTTGATAACCCTTTGTAAGAGTGAAGCTTTCTTAACCTCGAATTTTAAGTGGATTCCACATCCCCACGCCTATTGTGACTTCAACGCCGGACGACAAATGATCCGGTGAATAACGAGAGACCCATACAAGTCAATCAATGGCGGGCTCTTGAAAGTTTACAGGAAGGTTACACCATGGACGTCTGGGGACATCGCCAAGGTACATTGAATACGAAGCCAGTATGGGCTGATGCGCAAATGCGTGTTGACCCTTATGCACTACCACAAAAGATTGCATATGACCGTGCGCCGATCTCAGGTTCTGCACGTGATCGTTCTTTCGAGTTCACTTTGAACGATGATGGTGCAACTTTGAAATGTGACATGACATGCGGCCTGCCGCTTTCACTGTCACTTCCAAAGCGCGCATTCATGGGTGTAGCTGCACGGGCATTTGAAAACGAAGACGGGTCGAACACCGTCACGTTGGAACTGATGCACAGAGATTCTGAACTGTCTGTACCGCTTTGCGTATCTAATGCTGTTGAAGACACTGCAAGCGACTGGCATTCTTGGGCGAAACGCCTTGGTTTGCCAATGTTGATGGTGGATGAAGCTGGTGAGATTTCTGTGGTTCAAGACCACAATGGCATCACATCACGCACGGCCAAGCCGCGCCGCCGCCGTGCTGCAATGATGAAACGCCGCCCGAACTTCATGCGCCGCCGCAAGGTTGGTATGGTGGGTCCGGTTGTGCGTATCAGCGCAAGAGAGATTATTGCCCGCACATAAGTCGTGCGACGCAACACAGAAGACACCCGTTTCCGGTCTCCTCCCTTCCGGTCTCGGGTGTTTTTCGCTTTAGGCCTACAGAAAAATATCAGCAACCAAGCCAACAAACACAATCCAACCGAAATGACTGTTTGATTTGAACAGTTTAAGGCAATTATCGCCATCATTGATGTCGAGTGTTTTGATTTGCCAGAGCATATGACCGCTGCCGATAATGAGGCCGAGATAACTTGGCCAACTGGCTTGGGCGTAAGAAAATGCCAGTGTGAACAACAGCAGCGTTCCAGCGTAAAGCGCCATAAGCGCGGGTTTGGTTTTTTCACCAAACAGCCGTGCAGTGGAACGCACGCCAACCAATGCATCGTCTTCACGGTCTTGATGTGCGTAGATAGTGTCATAACCAATCGTCCACAAAACGCAGCCGATATAGAGCAGAATAGGCGCTGTTGCGAGTTCTCCAAACACCACAGCCCAGCCCATGAGCGCGCCCCACGAAAATGCGAGGCCAAGGACAAATTGCGGCCAGTCGGTCACGCGTTTGGCAAATGGGTAGCAGGCCACAACAACTAGAGATGCAATCGCGAGGAAAAATGCAAATGTGTTGAACTTGAGCGTCCCCAGACAAAGTGCAATTAGACAAAACAATCCAAATAACGCTTGGAAAACCATAAATATGGCTGCTTGCGCCTTTGTTACTCGACCACTTGGGATTGGACGAGATGTTGTTCTCGAAACTCTCTCATCAATGTCCACATCAACAATATCGTTATAAGTGCAGCCCGCACCACGCATAGCCACTGCGCCCAGCAAAAACGGAATACAAACAATTAGAAGCTCGACGAATTGCACAGCATTTGATTGAAAACCAATTCCATGCGCCTGCAAGTGTGTACGCCACGTTTCTTGCCCATTCCCAACGGCCAAAGCCAAGCTCCACCAGCATGGCCATAACAATAACCACCAACCTATGGGGCGGTCCCAACGCGCCAATTGAGCGTAGGGCCAGATAGAATTGGGTAAAATGCGATAGACCCAATTGTCGGGTGTGGCGTCTGCAACGCGATCTGTGTTCGTATCCGTCATATCAGCCTGACTTTTGCGCCGCAGACCTGCGAACACAAGTGGAAAACCCGCGACAAATTCTGCCGCACTCGTTTCTCCGTGCTAAACAACCCAAAATCCAATCGCAAGCGCAAGTGAAACCCTATGAACATTCTTCTCATCGGTTCCGGCGGACGTGAACACGCTCTGGCTTGGAAAATTTCTCAGTCCTCACTTTGCGACACGCTTTTCATTGCACCCGGCAATGGCGGCACACAAGAGCTCGGCGAACACATTAAACTGGATGTGGAAGATCACGTCGGTGTTGTGGCTTTGTGCAAATTACAAAACATTCAGCTTGTTGTCGTTGGACCAGAAATTCCATTGGTCGATGGTTTGGCCGACCCGCTTCGCGCCGCTGGCATCGCCGTGTTTGGCCCGTCAAAAGCGGCGTCACAATTGGAAGGCTCAAAAGCCTTCACCAAAGAATTGTGCGACCGGATGAATATTCCAACTGCTGGTTACGGTCATTTCACCAACCACGCAGA
Organism: uncultured Rhizobiaceae group bacterium; assembly: GCA_938010435.1. GTDB lineage: Bacteria > Pseudomonadota > Alphaproteobacteria > Rhizobiales > Rhizobiaceae > Pseudahrensia. Next base: position 227,727 of record CALLUS010000002.1, read on the forward strand.
AGCACGTAAATATGTGGAAGCGCAGGGTGCGCCGATAGTAATTAAAGCCGACGGATTGGCCGCAGGAAAAGGTGTCACCGTCGCCATGAATTTGGATGACGCATTGGCAGCGATTGACGATTGTTTCGATGGCGCATTTGGCGAAGCGGGTGCGGAAGTCGTGGTGGAAGAGTTTCTCACAGGCGAAGAAGCGTCGATGTTTTTTCTGTGCGACGGAACCGATGCAATAGCTTTCGGCACGGCACAAGATCACAAGCGTGTTGGCGACGGCGACACGGGGCCAAACACGGGGGGGATGGGCGCATATTCTCCTGCACCCATTCTTGATGATGCGACCCAAAAACGCGTAATGGACGAGATGGTGTTGCCCACATTACAAGGCATGTCAGAGATGGGCGCCCCATTTTCCGGCGTTCTTTTTGCGGGCCTGATGATCAAAGACGGCACGCCAAAATTGATCGAATACAATGTGCGTTTTGGCGACCCTGAATGTCAGGTTTTGATGATGCGTTTGCAGAGCGACATCGTGCCGTTGTTGTTGGCTTGCGATCAAGGCGGACTGGCGAAAGCAAAAGTGGAATGGTCTTCAGACTTTGCTTTAACAGTCGTTATGGCTACAAATGGTTATCCGGCAACTTATATAAAAGGGAGTCAAATCAAAGGATTGTCTGCGACTGCAAATAAAAAGAGTCATGTCTTTCATGCGGGAACGCAACGTCTTGATAATTTGATTCAAGCAGTAGGTGGCCGCGTTTTGAATGTGACTGCCATTGGCAAAAACGCCACGGAAGCCCAAACCAACGCCTATAAAATGGTGGATCGTATTGACTGGCCGGAAGGCTTTTGTCGCCGCGATATCGGATGGCGGGCTGTCGAACGGGAGAGTTAAATCATGGGTAAAAATGTTCTTATTGAAGATCGTGGTGCGGTTCGGATTATCACGATCAACCAGCCTGAACGGCGGAACGCTGTTGATCGCGAGACGGGAGATTTACTCTATGAAGTGTTTCAAAAATTCGATGCCGACGACAGTGTTTCGGTTGCTATTTTAACAGGTGCTGAAACTGAGAACGGTGGCGCATTTTGTGCAGGCTTCGACCTCAAATCCATCGCCGAAAGAGGCACCGTTGGTCGCATTGAAGAAGGTGGTGAAAATGACCTTGGCCCGATGGGGCCGACACGCATGTTACTCTCAAAACCTGTGATCGCTGCCATTGAAGGACACGCGGTTGCGGGAGGAATGGAACTCGCTCTTTGGTGCGATTTGCGAGTGATGGCAGACGATGCGATCTTCGGAATTTACTGTCGTCGCTTTGGTGTGCCTTTGGTGGATGGTGGCACGTTTCGTCTTACCCGATTGATCGGCCAAAGCCGCGCGATGGATTTGGTTTTGACTGGTCGACCAGTGGATGCCGATGAAAGTGAGCGGATTGGATTGGCTAACCGAGTGGTCGCAAAAGGCATGGCTCTTCAAACGAGTGTTGAACTAGCCGAACAGCTTTCGCGCTTTCCCCAAACCTGTATGCGCAACGATCGGATTTCCATGTTGCAGCAATGGGGCATGAACCACGATGAAGCGCTGCGCAATGAAACCCGTATTGGCGTTGAGACAATGAGTTCAGGCGAAACGTTTGACGGGGCCACCCGTTTTACGGGCGGTGTTGGACGACACGGCGACTTTTCTGACGATTAGAGTATACTGGGTTTTATCGGAATCCAAAAAGCACCATAAAGCACGCAATCTTGCTGCAATCGGTGACGCAGGTTTAACGCACTTTGCTCTAAGCGCTGCTTTGGCTCACAAAACCGTAGAGCGCCATGGCGATGAACACGCCGAGCAATGGCAGAAGAACTGAATCCAGATAGACAATGAAGCCCGACAGGCCAATGGTCGCCAGTGCCCACACAAGCAGCGGCGTGAAACAGCATATTGCTGCTATGATTGTACCAATTAGTCCCGTTTTGGTCAGTCTGTTCATGTTAACATCTTAGCCTTGGTCCGTATAACCGGCCAATTCGCCGTTAATAACATATTTGAGGATTTCAACGACCTGTTCGCTTGTGGTAGTGACAGCCAGCGCTGCAGCATCGACTTCTTTCAACGCATGGGCGTGTTCATCTTGATGCATAATGATTGTGGGAATTCCCAACGCGGACGCCAAGCCTGCATCAAACGCCGCGTTCCATTGTTTGTATTTCTCGCCAAACCGCACCACAACGACATCCGCATCTTGGATGAGCGTGCGCGTGCGAATGGCGTTCACTTTAGCGCCTTTGTTGTCATGCCAAAACTTGTTCGGTTCTTCGCCTAAAATGGCAACGCCACAATCATCGGACGCTTCATGATGGGTGACCGCTGACCCAAACGACACCGGAAGATCAGCCGCCTTCGCACCCGCCGCAATTTCCTCACGCCAATTGGTGTGAATTTCACCAGAGAGATATATGTTCCAGATCTTAGTCATGTTCTAAATTCCTAATATATCATCCTCGGCCTTGAGTCGAAAATGACACTTATTGAGGTTGTTAGCCTTCGATTTTACTAAAGTCTGCAACTGTTCCTGTGGCGTCTCGGATACGTTTCATGAGCGCTAGGCGGTTGGCACGGACCTTTGTGTCTTCGGCGTTGACCATAACGTTTTCAAAAAATGCATCCACTGGTGCGCGCAGTTGTGACAAGAACTCCATCGCCTTTGCGAAGTCTTCTTTTGCGATGGCTTGGGTTGCGAAGTTTTCGGCTTCTTCAAGGGAATCGAACAGCGCGCGTTCTTCGTCGGTTTCAAACAGGTCTGCATCCACATTTCCGGCGATGTCCGTGCCCTTTTTCTCCTCAGCCGCCAGAATATTGGCTGCACGCTTTGTACCCGCCAAGAGGTTCTTGCCGTCGTCCGTTTCGAGGAATGAACCAAGAGCTTCAACGCGGCGGGTGATCATGAGGAGGTCGTCATTGCTGGCTCCCATTCTCCCCCCTTGTGGGGGGGATGTCGTCGCAGACGACAGAGGGGGGGAAGCGGTGGACGCATTTTTTTGATCGAGTGCGGGAGAGGTCCCCCCCTCTGTCTGCTTTGCAGACATCTCCCCCACAAGGGGGGAGAATTGAGACACATCTGCGCCTTGTGACAGCACCGCATCAATAAGATCGTGACGCGCACCTTGATCGCGAAGATAGACTTTGAGACGGTCATGGAAGAAAAAGAGAAGACTTTCTGCAAACTCTGAAAACCCAAAAATCTGTTGTATATTTTCCTCATCAAATAGATCTTTCCCAGCTTCAACATAAAAGAAACCGTCTTCATAGATCCCATCATACCAATCCAATTGATACCATACAGTTTCAAGCAGTTCATCATCCTCCTTGTAGTCTCCGTTATCTCCTTCAAAAAGTGGGGAGGTACGTTCGAAAATCTGTTTTAGTAAAATTGCATGAATTTTTTTGATTATTGCAAACAAGCTGATCTTTAAATTGGAATTTTCGATTAGCCGTACAACACCCAACGCCGCACGTCGCAATGCGTACGGGTCTTTGCTGCCTGTTGGTTTTTCGTCGATCGCCCAGAAGCCGACGAGCGTATCCAGCTTGTCTGTCAGTGCCACAGCGACCGCAACCGGATCGGTTGGCACGTCGTCGGATGGGCCTTGGGGTTTCCAGTGTTCTTCGGCGGTCAGTGCGACGCTTACGTCTTCTGGTTTTCCGTCTTTCTGGGCGCGTTCGGCGTAGCGTTTGCCCATGAGGCCTTGGAGTTCAGGGAACTCATAGACCATGGCGCTGTTTAAATCGGCTTTGCAGATTTCAGCGGCGCGTTTGGCTTTTGCGGGATCAGCGCCCACCACAGGCGCGAGTTCTTCAGCCAGTGCCATGATCCGCTGCACGCGTTCGCCTTGGGTGCCGAGTTTGGCGTGGAAGGTGACGTGGTTCAGTTTTTCCAACCACGGCGTAAAGCCATCTGTCTTGATGGTGTGAAGATCGGTTTCCCAGAAAAATTTCGCATCACCCAAACGGGCGTTCACGACCTTGGCGTTGCCGCGAGCGATTTCTTTACCGCCATCCGTCGCTTCAATGTTCGCGACGAGCAGAAAATTGTTCGACAGTGACCCATCGCCCAAAGCGCCTTTTCGTAGAACAAAGCACTTTTGGTTTTCTTTGATCGTCAGACGAATGACTTCCGGTGGTATGTCAAGGAAAGCTTCGTCGAACTCTCCCATGATCGCCACCGGCCACTCGACCAGATTGCCCACCTCTTCCAGAAGCGTTTCGTCTTCCACCAGTTCCAGACCTTTGGCAAAAGCCAAATTCTTGGCGTCATTTTTGATGATGTCCTTACGACGTTCTGCATCCAACACAACTTTGGCTTTTTCCAGCGCAGAGACATAATCGTCAAAACGGCGCACTGTTATTGCATCAGGCGCATGGAAACGATGACCGTAAGTCACGTTACCAGCTTTCACACCCCCCACTTCAAATGGCACGACCACAGGTTCTTCTGTTTCAGGGCCAAAAGTGCAGATGATGGATTGCAATGGACGCACCCACTTCATGCTGCCAGCTTCACGGGATTTTTCACCCCAGCGCATAGATTTCGGCCATGGGAAGTTTTGTATGATGGTCGGCATCGCGTCAGCGATAATCTCTTCCGCAGCCCTGCCCGGCTTGTTGATGACTGCGACGAGGAACTCACCTTTTTTCGGATCGGTACGTATTTCCGCTTCGTCAACCGAGTTCAGTCCCGCACCGCGCAAGAAGCCTTCAATCGCCTTTTCAGGTGCATCCGTGCGCGGTCCTTTGCGTTCTTCTTTCAAATCTGCGGAACGGGCTGTGAGACCGCGCAAATCGAGCGTCAAACGACGTGGCGTCCAATATTCCCGCGCACCATCATAGATTAAACCAGCATCGACTAAAGCGTCTGTGACAAGCTTCTTCAAATCGCCAGCAGCTTTTCTTTGCATACGGGCGGGAATTTCTTCGGAGCGAAGTTCGAGTAATAGGTCTGGCATCGGTTTTTCAGGATAATAAAATCTGTTGCGTTGCTCTTATCAACTGCCCTGCCCTATGTCATCCGTTGCCCAAAAAAAATGACGCTCCGGTTTTCCAAAAAGAAAACCGGAGCGTCACCGCGGTCAAACGAAGTTCGAGGGGGAATCAACCTCTAGCTTTACGGCAAAAGTACCTTTTTGACCACCTGAATGATCCCGTTTGAGGCTTTAATATCGATTTGGAAGATGCTGCGCGCGTTGACTAGATTTATCTGGTTTTGCTCACTTTCAGCCGCTTTCTCCCCGCTCTTCCAATTTCCCGACCATCATTATGGTTATTGGGAAAGAAACGGGCACAAGATTAGTTTGGTTTCATATATTGAATTGACAAATTGACGCAGGTTAAAACCTATTTGTGGCTGCCGTCACAAAGAGGACTGTTGCCAGTGGCTTTGCAGGTGCAGAAAAATTTGCGCCCATCTTCTTCGGCCGTCCATTTAAGAGGTGCAAAATCACTGCCCTTATGACTGCCATCGCAAAACGGCTGGCTGGAGGATTGCCCGCATGTGCACCAGAAATAGGACTTCCCAGCTTCAACTTCGACAGGAATGGGCGCATCGCCTGCGCGCTTTGGTTCTGACATAGCAGTCCTCAATTTCTACTGGTTGGTTTGATCCCTTGGTCAATCGAATGACCATCGCGACGAGTAAGAGCTAATTTTCGTTTGATGGCGTCATCCAACCCACCATCGCACCGCCAGGCTCCATTAACATGGAGATTCGGCCTGTGTTTGGAATATCAAAGGGTGGTTGAATGATGGTTGCACCTGCTTTTTCAGCTGCCTTTATCCGTTTGTCGATATCGTCAACAGCAATGTAGGACGTCCATTGGTCTTTCATGCCCTTAAAATGCTCACCCTGCATCTGATACATACCGCCGACAAAATTTTCGCCATCTTTGATGACCCAATAAGTACCGTTTGGTCCCATATCCATGCTGTCGAATTCCCAGCCCAACGTGTCGTGGTAGAAGGTTTTAGCCTGCTCCACGTCATTGCTCATCAGTTCATTCCAGTGAAAATATCCATGTGCTGTCATCGCAAATCTCCTCTTGTCCAACCGTCCCTGCAACAAGTTTGGAGCAGCAGTTGTGAACTGTCAAAGGTGTTTAAGCGTCAACGAGCCCGCCACCCGCTTCCGTTTTCAGGAAGGCTTCGCCGCAGGCTTTGGAAAGATCACGAACACGGCCAATATAATTTTGACGTTCGGTTACAGAAATTACGCCCCGCGCGTCCAACAGATTGAACACATGGCTAGCTTTAATGCATTGATCGTAGGCCGGATGAGCCATGATAATCTGACGATCTTTTTTCGGATCAATCGCATCAGCAGACAAAATGCGTTTGCATTCTGCTTCGGCATCTTCAAAATGTTTTAACAATATGTCGGTGTCTGCAATATCGAAATTCCAGCGCGAATATTCACGTTCCGTTTGTTGGAACACATCGCCATAAGTGACTTTGTTGTTGTCTGTGCCGCCGTTGAAATTTAAATCGTAAACATCATCAACTCCCTGTACATACATGGCCAAACGCTCCAGACCGTAAGTCAATTCGCCGGCAACGGGGGAACATTCCTGACCGCAAATTTGCTGGAAATATGTGAATTGGGACACTTCCATCCCGTCACACCATACTTCCCAACCTAAACCCCAAGCGCCAAGTGTGGGACTTTCCCAGTCGTCTTCAACAAAACGGATATCGTGCAATGCAGGATCAATACCGATTGCCCGCAGGGAACCCAGATAAAGTTCCTGCAGATCCGGCGGAGATGGTTTGAGCAAAACCTGATACTGATAATAGTGCTGCAGGCGGTTCGGGTTTTCGCCGTAGCGTCCATCAGTCGGGCGGCGACTGGGCTGCACATAAGCCGCATTCCACGGTTTCGGCCCAAGCGCGCGCAGTGTGGTTGCAGGGTGGAACGTGCCGGCACCCACTTCCATGTCGTACGGTTGTAAAATTACACAGCCATAATCAGCCCAATATTCGTGAAGAGTGAGAATAAGTCCTTGGAAGGAATTCTTAGGATCATGGGGCATGGCAAAACGTTCTAAAGTGCAGCAGATAACCGTAACTTGAAGTGACACGGGCAGTTGTATCGGTCAATATTTTCTTACCATCTGGCGGTTTTGAAAGTGTACTAATTTCCCTGCCAACCGATAAATTGCACATTTAAGGAGAAATATTGTGCCAAGATTTGTCTTTGTCATTCTCTATGCCTTCTTGACCATCCCCCTCGCACCACAATTTGTTGCGACTTCCAATGCACAAGATTCTGGCGGGCAACAAGGTGGGAGATTTGATTTCAAAACAGCCGAACAACGAAGAAAAGACAGACTGATTAACCGGAATAGTAAATGTATTTGTTCACGCAAGGCCAATGGAAAAACACGTTGCAAACGCCGAACGGCCACACGTGGAACTTTTATATATAGAATTTGCCGCCCATAGATTGAACCAGTCTTAGATCGGGCAGAAACTGAATTGACCATCGGGTAGAAAACCTGTCGCTGTTTATTCAATTCGTTCGGTGTTGAATCGATTGGTGTCACGACATTCAGGGCAAACCAAGAAAAACAGGCCACCCTTTACGTGTGTGCATGATGGCACAGCGGTTTTTCTCCCCTTCACGTATTCAGTTTCCAAGGGGCTCTTTAACAGGAGTGGAATTATGAAAAACGAGTTGTTAAGAATTGTATTTGTCAGTTCACTGGCTATCGGTACATTGGCGATCACGAGCCCAACCTATGCTCAGCAAGCCAACGGGCATATTGGCGGACAAACTGAAAGTGCTTCCAGTGGCCCAAGCGCTGGCAATGGTGGCGGGGGATACTTTAAAAACAAGGCTCGACGGTGGCGCGGAAACCCCAATTACCCAGGTAGACGCAAAACCAAAGCTTATATTCCAGCAGGCGAATGCGAATGCACAACACGCAAAGCACGTTACAACAGCAATGTCGCAACGTATAAGACTTGCAAAAAGCGCATTCAGTTGAACGACGGAACGTTGATGACGCGGGCCTGCCAACCTACGGGCTAGTCTTTCGGCCTATACACACCGGTTTTGGGGTCTTTTTCCAATTCGGTGAGATTTTCAGGTTTGGCGGCTTCGGCCGCCTTTCTCTCGTCTTCTTTCAAGGCATCCATGTGCTTTCGAAAAGACGAATATGCATATACGCCCACGGCACCCAGTGCTGCTGCAGCTACAAATTGAATCATCTTCCCCTCCCCATTTTCTGTCGATTAAAGTCCCAATCTTGACCAAATCGCACGTTCTTCGGCAACTGATAGAAGTCCATCAGCCGCATGTGCTGCAATATCATTGGCAGTCGTTTGCGACAAAAGAGAGACGCCAGATGTAGATCGTCGACCGAACAGTCCTTTTTTTGCTTCAATCAGCGTGAGTTTGGTTTTCTCGCCATAGCGTTGTTTAAGGGATGATCTTACATCACCGATTGCATCCACCAATCCCAGTTCCTTTCCCTTTATACCCGTCCAGAACATACCGGTGAAAAGATCTTTGTTATCAACCAAACGATCGCCCCGGCTTTCTTTGACCAAATTGATAAACACATCGTGGATTTCCAACTGCAGTTCTTTGAGGCGCGCAATATCTTCCTTCTTTTCCGGCATAAAGGGATCAAGCACGCTTTTGTTTTGGCCTGCTGTATAAACGCGACGCTTCACGCCCACTTTTTTGATCGCATCCACAAATCCAAAACTGGCAGACACCACACCGATGGACCCCACGATGCTGGACGGATCAACCGTAATGTCGTCACCCGCGCAAGCGATCATATATCCGCCGGAAGCCGCAGCATCTTCAACAAATACATGCACTTTTTTGTTTTTCTCTGCGGCTAAATCACGAATGCGTTGATAAATCAAACGCGACTGAACAGGTGAACCGCCCGGCGAGTTGACCACGATCGCCACCGCAGGTGCTTTTTTATCGTCAAAAGCACGTTCCAAAATTCCGGCGCATGAAGCGATGTTCAGCACAGGCCGAAATTGTGAGCCGCCAGACATAATTGCTCCCGACAGTTTGACCACAGGGATCGTCACATGGGTTTTACGAAATTTGGCAGGTATGAGTTTTTTGAAAATGGATTTCAACAATCTGACTTTCCGGAAATGAATTTCAATAGTGATATCAAAGTGTGGTTTTCATGGTCAATTTCAACCAGCTTTACAATTCTAAACATGCTCTACCCCGCAAGATTTCTTCCACATCAGAGGCAAAGACGTGATGGTCTTCGTTGGACGGATGATCTCGCAAAACAATAGGCTCTAAAAATTGAAGTGGAGCCATTCCTCCTTTGATGCCGCGAACAAGCATCAATATTGCAGGAACACCTCGAACGGGCTGTACGGGTTTAATCTTTAAACTGCCAAACCTTCCTTCAAGAGCGATGAGCAGTTCAGGCAGATTTGCCGGACGCATTATTAGGGTGAGTTCTGCTCGGTATTTAGCGATGTAAGATGCTGTTTTCACCCATTTGAGCAACATATCCGTCTGCATAACATGTGCTTGTGCTTTGTCTTCCGCAGTCGCAGCTTGCAGAGTTTCATCATTGTACGGTGGATTTGTGACGATGTGGTCATACGTATTTGGAAGAAGACCATATTGATCGCGATCGTCACCCGTCACCGTGATATCCGCCTCGAATACCCGCAAACGACCTTTGAGATGGGTATTCTGTTCAAGAGCAAATGATTGACGCGCGTAATCAACATTGCGCGGGTTCAGCTCAAATAGATCAATGGATAAATTGACACACCTTTGGGCTATCGCCATGCCAACAACACCACTGCCAGCGCCAAGGTCCGCAACTTTTCCTGGCGCTGTTTTTTTCACCGTAGCTGCCAATAAGATGGCATCTAATCCAGATCGATGACTCCCCTTTTGAGCCTGTACAGCAAAAAAGCTGTTGTCGAGAAACCCGTCGACCGTTGTTTCCAAATTTATAGAACTGCTCAATTTCATCCGCGCACCGGTTTGGTTGGGAGTTCGTCACCAAGTCCCGCATCTTGCATCAACCTCCTGGCTTGGGTCAGCTTATCGCCATCAACCATAATGCGTCGCGGTAGAATGCCTACGGAACCGTCAAGTATGCTCATGTGAGAATCCGCCACAAAGTGTTCGATCTCAGCTTCTTTCAACAAAGACCCTGCAAAAGAAATCGTCACAGCATTATTGGTTCGAAGCAGCTCTTCCATGATCAGCACCCAGGTCTGTTTGACGTGTCTTAAGCGATAATGTGTTCGCCTTCCAGCACGGCACGATCTTTTCTAATCGCCTTTGTGATGTGATCCATAAACACTCTAATGCGTGCCGCATTCTTGATTTCGGGGTGAGTGAGCACCCAAACAGGCGTCGACAATTGAAACCATGGGCACGAGATGCGCTGCAATTGATCCAAAGGGTCGCCAATTACACAAGGTAACACGGCCAAGCCAATTGACTGAGATGCGCAGATGGCCATTGCGTAGTAAGTGTCCAACGAAAGCCAGCGGGAATGAACAGGAATATGCTGATGAACCCATTTATGGCTGGGCGACCCCGATAGAGCTTCCCCTACCCCCAACCATTGTTGCCTGGCTAGGTCTTCAAGTGTTGGATTTTGCGGCAATGAATCGGCAATATCCGCTGTTGCATAAATTCCAAATCCCAAATCTGCAACGCGCTGACCTACCAAATTATCTTGAGGGCTCAATGCCGGACGAATTGCAATATCTGCATCTTGCCTCGATAGGCTGAGTCTCGAGTTCGTAATGGTGAATTCAACAGTAATATTTGGATGCAGCTCGTGAAACTCCATTAAATACTGGGCCATCATCTCATTGATAAATGAATCCGTCGACGTGACCGCCAATCGTCCTTCAAGGCGCAGATCTCGCCCCAAAATCTCGCGGCCAATGCGAGCCACGCTTTCATCAATTTCGCGGGACGCACTTACCAAAGCGTCGCATTCTGGTGTGGGGCTATAACCACTCTTCAATCGCTCAAAAAGGCGCACATTGTTTCGCTCTTCAAAGCGTCCGACACGGCGTTGAACCGTGCTGGCATTAACCCCAAGTTTTTGTGCTGCGGCCAAAGCAGACCCATTGTCATAGACCGACAGAATGTATCGAAGGTCATCCCAATCCATAGAAGTCACATTTCCTTCAATGCAAATTTGCATAATAAGAATGCAATATTTGATATAGAAAAGCAAAAAAGCGGATATTAAATGTTACTCACTGCTTTTCAAAAAGCATCAGAGTTAATCCGTGATCAGGAGAAAAAAATGAAAACACTTTTGAAAACAATTGTATTGAGCGCAACCCTATCACTTGCTTTGCCCGTGATGGCACAGGCTGCAAGCTACACAATTGATCTCTCTCATTCTTTCATCAAGTTCGAAACGAGCCATTTGGGCTTTTCCAAATTGTCAGGTCGTTTCAACAAGTTCGATGGTAAAATGACTTATGACCCGGCAGCCGGAGCGGCCGGCCAAAGCATCAAAATTAACATCGACACAACCAGCCTGGATACCAATTGGGCGGACCGCGACAAACACCTGCGCAGTGGTGATTTTTTCAATGTAGGAAAGTTCACGACGGCAATGTTTGAAAGCACTGGATATGAGGGAGATGCTAACGGCGGAACACTTAAAGGGAAACTGACGTTTCTCGGTGTGAGCAAAGACATTGCGTTTCCAATCAAGAAAATTGGTGAAGGCAAAGACCCTTGGGGCGGTTACCGTGTTGGTTTTGAAGGTACATACACGATGACCCGCAAAGATTTCGGCATGGATTACAATCTCGGCCCAAAAGCTGAAACCGTGGATGTGACGCTTCAAATCGAAGCCATTAAAGACAAGTAAGGTTTTGGCAGCCCCTGTTTAAGACTGGGGCTGCCGTCGGTTTTCAAATATTCGGAGAAGCATCATGACCGTAAACAATACGAAGGATAGCTTTTCCCGCATAACCAAAGTTCTGCATTGGCTGATCGCCTTGCACATGATCGGACTTATTGCACTCGGCTGGTGGATGATTGACCTTTCATTCTATTCGAGTTGGTATTATCTTGCTCCGTTTTTGCACAAAGCTTTTGGTCTCGTTGTCTTCGCTTTGGGACTTGTATTGCTGATTACAAAATCAAGAAAACGCCCCGCTGAGATGAAAAGTCATTCGCGCTTTGAAAGCTTCGCATCAAAAATCGCGCATTGGCTCCTTTTTGCAAGCGTGATCACCATTCCAATCAGCGGTTATGTTTTCACAACATTCACTGGTGATGCCGTTTCGTTTTTCAATCTCTTTGACGTACCAGCGATGTTCAACGTGTCTGAAATAGTACGCGATTTAGCGATCGATTTTCACATTTATGCCTCATACGGGTTGTTAGCAGTTATTTTAGCCCATGCAGGAGGTGCATTGAAACATCATTTTCTGGATCGCGACCGTACACTGAGGCGTATGACTTGGTGAAGGCATTCTAAAATTGCCTGTGACACGTCAACGCCGCATGGCTGTTTCATCTTGTGATTGTGCTTTTGAAACTTTATCTATCCGGCACAAACTTTAAAAGGGCCAAGTGTGAATATGGGCGTTGTGATTTCAATTGACGAAAGCCGTGCTCCGCAGGCCAGTGTCAAACCACTTGTTGACCTTACAAAAAACGATATGGGCCGCGTGAACGACTTGATCCTGTCGAAGACAGGTTCCGATGTGGAAATGATCCCTGAAGTGGCCAAACATTTGATCGATTCAGGCGGCAAGCGATTGCGCCCCATGCTAACCCTCGCCTCGGCTCAACTGTGCGGTTACAAAGGTGATGGGCACATTACGCTCGCTGCCAGTGTAGAATTCATGCACACGGCTACATTGCTGCATGACGATGTGGTGGACGAAAGCGATATGCGCCGAGGCAAACAATCTGCACGTATGGTTTGGGGCAATCAGGCCAGTGTGCTGGTTGGCGACTTTCTGCTCGGACAAGCATTCAGGATGATGGTGGATGCCGGTTCCATGGAAGCGCTCGAAGTTCTTTCCACAGCATCCATGGTGATTGCTGAGGGCGAAGTGATGCAGCTTTCTGCAGCTCAAAGCATGGAAACCACAGAAGATGATTATCTCACCGTCATCCGCTCTAAAACAGCCGCTTTGTTTTCTGCTGCGGCTGAAGTCGGCCCGATTCTTGCCGGATCTGAAAAACCTGTTCGCGATGCATTTCGCTCCTATGGAATAAATCTCGGCCTCGCTTTCCAATTGGTGGATGATGCCTTGGACTATGGTGGCTCAAAAGCTGACCTCGGCAAAAATGTTGGCGACGATTTTTACGAAGGTAAAATTACGCTTCCCGTTTTGCTGGCATATCGCCGTGGTAGTGAAGAGGAACGTGAGTTTTGGCGCAGCGTTATGGAAAGCGATGCATCTGATGAAGTGGCACTGCAACAAGCTATGGGCTTGTTGTCCGATCACAATGCAATTGCAGACACTGTAGCGCGCGCAAAACACTATGGCGAAATTGCCCGCGATGCTCTCGCTCCTCTACCCGCCAGTGATTTAAAACAAGCACTATTGGATGTAGTCGATTTCTGTGTCAGCCGCGTAAATTAGGGATTGGCTAACGCTGACTTCAAGAAGACGTGTCTTATGGCGCATTGGCTTGTCGGGAATCACTAAAACGGTCATGGTAAAGCCCTATTGTCTTGTATGATTTGGTGAGTGGCCAATTCAGGTGACGCCACGGGTTTGAGGAGTGACTATGAACAGTGTTCGGGGACGTTTGAATTTGAGAAACTTACGCGCATTGGCTTTAGGCTCTGCGTTTGCAACTTTATCTGCACTGCCCGTTTTGGCCGAAGGAACACCAATTGAACCAATCGTTCCGGGCAGCAGCCTCGCCGGAAATTATTTGGCGGCGCGTATTGCGGCAACAGACAAAGACACTTCAAACGCAGTGACTTTTTATCGGCAAGCGATTGCACTTGATCCTGACAATGTTGATCTGAAGCTCAAAGCTTTTTTGAATTTCATCGCCAACGGTGATTTCGATGAAGGTGTTGTTACTGGTCGTGACATTATCAAAGCCGGTAACGAGCCGGAAGTTGTCAACATCATCCTTTCAGTCGATGATATTCGCCGCAAAAACTGGGCTGGTTCTGAACGCAACCTCACGAAAGACTGGCGCAGTGCGCTTGACCGCTTAATGGCTGGACTTGTGCGCAGTTGGTCGAAAATCGGCCAAAAGCAAAATGATGAAGCGATGAAAATCGTGGATGGCCTGAAGGGCCCTGCATGGTTTGACTTATTTGCCCAATACCATGGCGGGTTGATCGCATTAACAACAGGCGACACCAAGGGTGCAGTCAAACGTCTCGACATTGCATTCAAAAACCGTGCTGGTGGACAAGCGGCTAACGAAACTTATGTACGTGTGATTTCTGCGCTGGCTCTGGCGCATTTTAAAGATGGAAATGCTGAACAAGCCCGGAAAACCCTCCAAGAGGGATTGAAGCTGCGCCCACAAAGCCCTGTCTTTTTGAAAGGCATGGAGAAAATGAATGCAGGCAAAGCCCCGGGATTTGGTATCCTGACCTCACAACGTGGTGCTGCTGAAGTTTTTCTTAATCTGGGAACTGCTTTGAACAAAGAAGGCGGCCAGCAATTCGCCCGTATTTATATGCAATTGGCGCGCACTCTCGCCCCAAAAGATGACGCTGTTCTGGCTGAACTGGCACAATTGCTCGATGCCCAAGGTCTGACAGTTGAAGCGAACAATTTGTTTGGTGGCATTAAGGAAGATTCGCCTTATTACCGCATCGCCCGTCTGGAAATTGCACTCAACTTAGACGAATTGGAAAACTTGGAAGCTTCCAAGACCGAGATGGAAAGCCTATTGAAGAGCGACCCTGATGATCTCGTCGCTTATCTTTCCTACGGCGCAGTGCTAGCACGTCATGAGAAATTCGCAGACGCCGCTGCCGTCTATCAACGCGTGATTGACCGGATCGAAAAGCCAAGTCGCATTCATTGGAATCTGTTTTACCGTCAAGGAATCGCCTATGAACGCACCAAGCAATGGCCAAAAGCCGAAGCTGCGTTCAAAAAATCACTTGAACTTTTACCAGATCAGCCAAGCGTTCTGAACTATCTCGGTTATTCTTGGATCGATATGAACATCAATCTTGAAGAAGGCTTGGAGATGATCCGCAAAGCGGTCTCTTTGCGCCCTAACGATGGATATATGGTAGACAGCCTCGGTTGGGCATTTTATCGCCTGAATCGTTTTGAAGAGGCCGTTGTACAATTAGAACGCGCTGTTGAACTCCGCCCGGGTGATCCAACGATCAACGATCATCTTGGTGATGCTTATTGGAAAGCAGGCCGCAAACTCGAAGCCTCGTTCCAGTGGCAACACGCTTTAGCTATGGAGCCACCAGAGGGAGATGCCCCTCGCATTGAAGCCAAACTGGAAAGTGGGCTTGATGTGGTTGAGCAAAAAGAAACTGCGGAAGACAAAAGCCCTGACAAGGGCTGACCTGCAAACCAACCGATATGAAACGCCTCGCACGCGCTAAGATTAATCTGGCACTTCATGTGACCGGCCAACGGGCAGATGGGTATCATTTTCTCGACAGTCTTGTGACATTTGCTGAATTTGGCGACATCATTTCAGTAGAGCCAGCCGATAATTTCACTCTCAGCATTGATGGACCTTTCGCAGCTGGCTTAGACACATCAACAGACAATCTGGTTCTGAAAGCTGCTATTGGACTAGCAGAATTGGATGGGGCGCCTAAGACAGGTGCAGCAATTCATCTGACTAAAAATTTACCTGTGGCCTCAGGAATGGGTGGAGGTTCTGCTGATGCTGCGGCCACGCTTTTAGCACTAATGGATCAGTGGGACTTCTCGCCGGATGAAAAACAGTTGAACAACCTTGCCCTTCAATTGGGTGCTGATGTTCCCATGTGTCTTTCAGGAGAGACCTGCATTGCCCGTGGCATTGGCAATGAACTTGCATCCGTCGATCTTCCGGCCATGCAAATGGTTCTGGTGAACCCACTTAAAGATGTTTCCACCCCGTCCGCTTTCAAAGCTTTGGCTGATAAAAACAATACGCCCTTAGAAAAGATAGATCATATTTCAGATATAGACACCTGCATTGAATATCTTCACCGTCAGAGAAACGATCTGCTTGCACCGTCATTGTTTTTGATGCCAGACATTGGTGATTGCCTTTCAGTTTTTGAGTACTCAGATGCGGCCTTTGTTTCCATGTCTGGTTCAGGCGCGACTTGCTTTGGTATATATACGGGGACACAGAGTTCAACTGAGCAAGCCGCTATAAAAATTCAAAACGATAACCCAAATTGGTGGGTCAAAGCCGTCACAACCATTATTTGAGGTAAATATGGGCATCGATATAAACCGCACCTTCATACCCGTCTCGATTGCCGTTTTAACGGTCTCAGACACGCGCACGATGGCGGACGACAAATCTGGTAATATTCTGGCAGCTCGCATTGAAGAAGCCGGGCACAGGCTCGCAGACCGCGCTATAGTGACTGACGATGTTGATGCCATTCAGGCGCAGGTTCAAAAGTGGGTTGATGACAGCGACGTCGATGTAGTGATCACCACCGGTGGCACTGGATTTACAGGTCGCGATGTGACCCCTGACGCTGTGGAGCCGCTATTCGACAAACGTATGGACGGATTTTCCATCGCATTTCATCAATTGAGCTATAAGAAAATTGGGACATCGACCATTCAGTCTCGCGCCACTGCTGGTGTGATTGGAACGACATTCGTCTTTTCACTACCCGGTTCGCCAGGCGCCTGCAAAGATGGATGGGACGGCATTTTGAAACTGCAACTCGATTATCGACACATGCCCTGCAACTTTGTGGAGATCATGCCCCGCTTGGACGAACACCTGAAACGTAATTCCGGTTAGTTTAGCACTTGAAATAAACTTCGTATCTCTTATTTTGTTCTTGTAATGTTCCTGTTTTTAAAATAGGAATATTTTCAGGAACAAATCGCTGATACAGGAGATGCGATATGGTAGGTACACTCGAAACAGTTCATCAGGCTGACGCCCATGCCTTCGCTCCCGGTGGTAGCGCCGCGCATGTTGACAGTGTTCTAGAGCGTTCTGGTATGCGTGTTCATGATGCCCGTCGTCGTGGTCGCGCAGCGGGTATCAACCCTGCAGGTCGGTTTGAACAGAAAGCACGTTATGGTTTTGATGATGGTTGGCAAACACTGGATGAATTACCGCCGTTCAAAACAGAGGTAACCACTGAAACACCACGCACAATCATTGCGAAGAATGATTCTCCAGACATTCCGTTTGATCGTTCGATCAATCCTTATCGCGGATGTGAACACGGATGTGTCTATTGTTTTGCGCGGCCAACCCATTCCTATATGGGCCTTTCAGCGGGGTTGGATTTTGAATCTAAATTGTTTGCAAAGCCAAACGCGGCTAAATTGTTGCGCAAGGAACTCGCCAAACCGGGGTATGAAGTTAAATCTATGGCGATGGGGACGAATACCGACCCCTATCAACCCATTGAAAAACAATGGCGCGTAACCCGTGAAATTCTGGAAGTGTTAGAAGAAACCAATCATCCGGTCGGAATTGTCACCAAGTCCGCTCTTATCACACGCGACATCGATATTTTGTCCCGCATGGCTGAAAAGGGTTTGGCGCGGGTGGCCGTATCTGTAACCTCCCTAGATCGTCGTCTTTCGCGTGCGATGGAACCACGGGCCGCCACACCGAGTTTGCGCTTAGATACCATCCGGCAATTGTCTGATGCTGGTATTCCTACATCTGTCATGGTGGCGCCTGTTGTCCCTGCTCTCACAGACCACGAATTGGAACGCATATTGGACGCTTCAAAGGCCAACGGCGCGATTGATGCTGGCTACATCTTGCTGCGTTTGCCCAATGAAGTGAGCGGTTTGTTCAAAGAATGGTTGTTGAGACATTATCCAGACAAATACACTCACGTGCTTTCGCTGCTGCGCTCCATGCGCGGCGGGAAAGATAATGATCCCGAATTTGGCTCACGTATGCGTGGCGTTGGTCCCTATGCATGGCAACTGGGCCGGCGGTTCGAGTTAGCCAGCAAAAAACTGGGTTTGTCTCAAATGCGCATGAGCCTTCGAACAGATCGTTTTGAACCACCTGTTTTAGCGGGAACACAACTATCCCTGTTTTGACACCTAAATTCGCTGTAGTGCATCCGCACGCAGTGGCTCTATTCGCATGTGTTTCTCTCCCCCGTGAAACATGCATTGCGAAAGTCGTTGATGATACTGCCTCGTTACATCAACGACCACTTGCAGAGAATCAATGGCATGAGTACAGCCCCGTACCATGAGCAACACACCCATTGATTCTCCGCAATTTTTCGAATTTGAATTTGATTCAAGTGCATCGCCTGATTTTCGGCATGAACAATGGTTGATGGACCATGGCGCTGAGTTTGTCTGCGGTGTTGATGAAGCTGGTCGCGGGCCCCTCGCGGGGCCAGTAACCGCAGCAGCGGTGATTCTAGATCCCAACAACATTCCAGATGGGTTGCACGATTCTAAAAAACTCACTGAGAAGAAACGAGAAGCTCTATTCCTACAAATTTTAGCCAGTTCGATTGTCTCATTCGCAAATATTGGCGCGCCAACAATTGATCGCATCAATATTCGCGAAGCTTCGCTATTGGCTATGACCCACAGTTTACGTGGCCTAAATGCAAATGTGTCTCATGCTTTGATCGATGGCAATGCACTTCCAAACTATCTGCCCTGCCCTGCATCGATTCTCGTCAAAGGCGATGCCAGATCACTTTCAATTTCAGCAGCATCCATCGTGGCCAAGGTGGTTCGGGATCGGATGATGATCAAACTGGACGCACGATATCAAGGTTACGGATTGGCTGGGCACAAAGGCTACCCAACCAAGGCCCACCGCGAAACTGTTTTGACATTGGGTCCAAGTCCTATTCATCGCCGCAGTTTTGCACCAGTCGCTACTGCAATAAATATGAAAAAGCCCGGGTCAGTTTCCTGAACCGAGCTTTTCAAAACTTAGGCGCGAACCCGAATAATCTAATTCATGCGCGCTTTAACTTCAGCAAGGCTTTTCTTGAACATGTCACCACCAGCGGCGCCCGACATCTTCTTGCCCATTAAGCTCTCAGCAGCTTCAACGGCTATATCCACAGCAGCAGCTTTCACTTCTGCAATTGCTTGACCTTCAGCCTGTTCAATTTTTTGTTCAGCAATCGCCGTGCGACGCGTCACATATTCTTCGGTCTTGCGCTCCGCATCTGCTTTCAAGGCATCTGCTTCACGTTTGGCCGCTGAAACGATTGTTTCGGCTTCGGCTTCGGCTTCTTTGCGCTTGCGTTGATATTCAGCAAGCAATTGCTGCGCCTCTTCACGAAGACGACGCGCTTCTTCAAGATCATTGCGGATCTTATCAGAGCGGCCATCCAATGCTTTGCCGATCATAGCAGGCACTTTGAAATAGGCAATTAATGCGAAGAAAAGTACGAGGGCAACGGTGGCCCAAAAGGTTGCGTCCATAATACGGCCTCCTAACCTTTCGCGCCGGACACCGCAGAAGCGATCTCGGCTTTCGTTACTTTTCCACCGAACAGTTCAGAAACGATTGAAGACGCAGTGTCTTCAGCAATCGATCCAACTTCCGACATTGCTTTCTTCTTAATTCCAGCAATGCGTGTTTCGGCTTCGGTAATTTTTGTTGTCAAATCAGCTTCAACACCAGCGCGGGTTGCGTCGAGTTCAGCTTTTGATTTGTCACGTGCTTCTTGCGCGATTGCGTGAGCACGAGATTTGGCTTCCGCCAGCTCCTGCTCGTAAGCCGCAATAGCTGCATCAGATTCATCTTTAAGGCGGTTGGCCTCATCGAGATCCTGGGCAATTCTGTCACTGCGCACTTCCAAAATGGAAGAGATGCGCGGCAAAGCGACTTTGGCCATCAAGACATAAAAAAGTCCGAACGTCAGAGCCAGCCACAACAGCTGCGATGCGAATGTTTCTGTTTGAAATGGGGGGAACGGAGCTTTCGCGCCCGCTTCAATGCCCACTTCCGTATTGGTCGAAGCCATACCGGATACCGTGTCTCAACAGGAAAATACAGATTTCCATGGCGCACAAATTGAGCGCGCCATAGAAAATTTATCTTTGCTCAGGTGAAGAGCAAAAGAAGTGCGACCAACAGTGAGAAGATGCCGAGGGCCTCTGTCACCGCAAAGCCGAAGATCAGACGACCGAATTGGCCGTCAGCCGCTGAAGGGTTACGCAGAGCGCCTGATAGATAACTACCGAACATGTTGCCGAGGCCAATGCCTACGCCGCCCATGCCAAGGCATGCGATGCCTGCGCCGATTGCTTTTGCTGCTTCTACTTCCATAATGTGTTCCTTGTCAGAAGTGAAAGTTTAAAGGTGAATGTCTCTTAGTGAGATGGGTGAATTGCGTCGTTGATATACATGCAGGTCAAAATCGCGAAGACATAAGCCTGAAGGAAAGCAACTAGAAATTCCAGTCCGGTCAGAGCCACTGCAAAAGCAAGCGGCAAGATCGCACCAATTACGCCTCCGAGACCCAATCCACTCAAACTCACAACAAAGCCAGCGAACACTTTCAAAGTGATGTGGCCCGCAAGAACGTTAGCGAATAGACGTACGGAAAGACTGATTGGGCGTGAGAGGAAAGAAATAACCTCAATCAGCACCACAACGGGAATAAGAACGCCGGGAACGCCCGATGGGACAAATAGCTTTAAAAAGCCAAGTCCGTTCTTATAGAAACCATAGACGATAACCATGCCAATGACACCAAACGCGAGAGCGGCAGTGACAACGATGTGGCTGGTGATCGTAAAGAAGTAAGGGAACATGCCAAACAGATTGGCAACAAGAATGAATGTGAACAGTGAAAACACGATTGGGAAGAACTTCATGCCTTCCGAACCTGCACTGTCTCGCAACAACCCTGCGACAAACTCATAGAGCATCTCGGAGATTGACTGCAAACGACTTGGAATAAGCCCACGACCAGACGTCGTGAAAATCAGAAACGCTGCAGAAGCAGCAACAGTCGCCACCATGAACAACGAAGAGTTGGTGAACGAAATATCATAACCGCCAACATCAAGCTGGAGCAGTTTGGAAATATTAAACTGGCTGATCGGGTCGTTTGCCACCGTGGCCTCGTCTTCTTCAAAATGACCCGTAAAGGCCATGCGTTTATATTTGTTCGCAACTTATGTTGCAGCGAAGGTCGTTTGGCACAGATTGGGGTCCAGGCTCAAGGCCATTTTACCAATTTTAAGCCAGATTCAATGTTCTTTTTTCATTTACTCGTCTGAGACCCGATTATCGACCTTCTTTTGTTGATCTTGAACCGTTTTCAAACTCATTTCAGATTCAGCAACCATTCCGGAAGCACGAAGCACGTTTAAAACAGCGGCTGCAAAGCCAAGCAAAAGGAAGATTATAAGGCCCCATGGCGAGGTTTCGAAAAACTTGTCGATCGCATAGCCGATTCCGCCACCAACTACAACGCCTGCAATGAATTCTGAACTTAGACGAAAGGCTTGTGCGATGCCTGCTTTGCTATGAGCTCTTTGGGCGCGCAATTGTTCGTCACGCTGTGCTTCAGCTGCCATACCATCAGGCCCATCAAGGTTAGACTTCAAGCGCTCTAGGCGCTTGGCAAGGTCTTCATCCTTGGGCTGACCGTTGGTAGATTGGTCATCATTGGATTGGTCAGGCATTTTTGACACCGATATGAGAAAACCGCGCGCGAAAAGGCCGCACGCAGTCGCGGTGTATCATGATGATGTGAAAGCCGAAAGGCTGAGTTGTGATTCTAGCTCCAGCCACCGCCATAGGTGCGGTAGAAGATGTGACGACCGATCTTGGTCATCTTCTTCATGCTGCGGCGCCAGCGCGGCCATACATAGTCGGCATGGTAATGGCTGGAAGAGCCAACACTTCTCAACCAATATTTGCCGTCGATGGCACCATTGGCAACCTTTGCTGCCACTCTCCAGTGCTTTTTAGACTTAACGGTGTCACGAATTCCATCGCATGCGAATGAGAACTGGCAAGCATTGCGCTTCCATTTATTCTGATAGACCACGCCGCATACTGAATTTGGATAAGCTGGGTTTTTCACGCGATTGAGAATCACTTGAGCAACAGCTTTTTGACCTTTTACAGGTTCGCCTCGTGCTTCAAAATACACGCCGACAGCCAAACACTGGCGTTCATTGCGCGAGAAAGCGTGTTTTGGAAGCTTTTTGGCGGCCCATTTATGGTCACCACGAGCAAGGCGAATTATGCTTCTGTTCTTTTTGCCTTTTATTGATGGGCGAAGTACAGCGGAGAACGCGCTTGCTATGTCGCGCTCTTGGGGCGCATAGGCAGAAACGGTTGAACCGGTTGTGAAGCTGTCTTCAGCTTTGTTTTGTTTTTTGACCTTCTCAAACACTGTCGCCATCAATCGGGCTGCTGCGCGGGCTTGTTGAAGCTGACCTTGTTCCAAGCGTAAACGAATCGCACCGTTGAGTGGTGTCTTTTCTACATCAGCAAGGTCTGCAACTTGCGCCGTTGTCTCTTCAACTGCTGCTGTCGTTGGGCGAAATGTCTGCGCCAGCGCTATAAGATTGGTTGAAACATGTTCTGTTTTTTGAAGACTGGCATTCTGCGACACGCTGCCGGTAACAACGGTGTCCGCTTTCAACATGGCCCAACTGGCTTGTTGAACATTAAAAGCATCTTCTTTGGCAGCAAAAACGCGGTCGCCCATCAAGCTATCGCTAACTTCAATGCTGGTCAAAACCTCAGTGGGTTCTGTTTCACCATAAGAATGTAACAGGTTGGCAGTTTTAACAGCCACGCGATGTGAAAGCACCGGTTTGCTGACAACATCACTATCGACATTGATATTTGTGGAAAGCCGGGTTTCAATTTTATTGTGGGAGGACCCAACAGGGACGTCCACAAAACGAGCCAGCCATCGAGGGCCATCACTGGCATCTGTGCCAGTCATCTCTGCTATGTCTTGAAATGAAACCGCAGTGGTTGTTGCAATAATTGCAGCTACCGCCAACCCGGTGGTCATGAGTTTATTAGACATAGAAGCCCGAAATTTTCCCGCAGATTTAACGGAAGTACGCATTACTTAACTCCACCAATTTGCCGGAGCAGCAAACTCAAACAGAATTTGCAGTACACCCAGCCTGTTGATGAAAATGATGCGTTAACCTTGATTCTTCGTTAACAGCAGACCGTCAATCGAGAAATTTTGGCAAATTTATTTCGATGTATTGCGCTTGCGGTTACCATACGGATTGTCCGTCTTACGTAAGAACATGCGCAACGGCACGCCCGGCAACTCAAATGTGTTGCGCAAATCGTTGAGCAAATAGCGCTCATAAGACGCCGGCAAGCCTTCAGGACGTGTGCATTGAGCAACAAATGTCGGCGGGCGCGATTTGGCTTGGGTGATATATTTAAACCGAATACGACGACCGGACACAGCAGGCGGCGGGTGATAAGCCTGCACCTCGTCCAACCAACGGTTCAACCGGGATGTGGACACACGCTTGTTCCACACTTTATCCGTTGCGATAACGGCTTCCATGAGACGATCAAGTCCTTTGCCCGTCTGCCCTGACAAAGTGACTGTTTGAACGCCGCGAATTTGAGGCAGCAGACGCTCGGTCTTTTCATGGAGGTCTTTGAGAACCTTCTGTTTGTCTTCCACCAAGTCCCATTTGTTGAACGCAATGACAGGAGCCCTGCCCTCACGCGCAATGAGATCAACAATGTGCAAATCCTGTTTTTCAAACGGGATGGTTGCATCAAAAACGATGATAACGATCTCGGCATATTGAATGGCGCGAAGGGCATCGGCCACGGAAAGCTTTTCAAGCTTTTCCTGAACCCGCGCTTTGCGGCGCATGCCAGCCGTGTCAAACAGTTTGATAGAACGACCCTGCCATTCCCAATCAACAGAAATACTATCACGGGTGATCCCCGCTTCCGGACCAGTCAGCATACGATCCTCGCCGAGCATTTGATTGATCATGGTCGACTTGCCAGCATTGGGGCGGCCAACGATGCAAATTTTCAACGGACGCGTGTTGTCGTATTCCGGTTCGAGTTCATCATCGTCATCTGCTTCGAATTCTTCAGGATTGAAGGGCGCGTCGAATTCTTCTTCTTCCACCTGCATGGAAGGCGCGGTGACATTTCCAAATGCGATATCTTCACCAACAGCTTCAACCAAAGCATCACGCAGGTCGACCATACCTTCACCGTGCTCCGCAGAAATAGGAACAGGTTCGCCAAAGCCCATAGAATATGCTTCGTAATAACCGTCATCGCCTTTGCGGCCTTCGACTTTATTCGCGACCAGTATCACCGGCTTGCCAGCACGACGCAGCATAGTTGCAAAACTCTTGTCCAAGGGCGTTACACCTGCGCGGGCATCAATGAGAAAAAGTGTGACATCAGCTTCCACGATCGCCTGTTCCGTCTGGTCACGCATACGACCTTCAAGCGATGTGTCAGCTGCCTCTTCAAGGCCTGCTGTATCGATAACAGTAAACTTGATGTCGCCAATGCGCGCTGCACCCGGGCGACGGTCTCTGGTGACACCGGGTTGATCATCAACCAAGGCCAAGCGCTTGCCAACCAAACGGTTGAACAACGTTGATTTGCCCACGTTGGGTCGACCCGCAATTGCGACTGTGAATGTCATTGTTCAGCCCTTCGGCTTTGCAGCGAAAATCCGCTACTCGATTTATTGGTTTTCGCGAACAGGACCGCCTTGGGACGAAATCAAACCCAACATCACGGTGACACGCTGCCTCATATTCGATGGTGTTTCAGAATCTTTAGCCAATTCTTCAAACTGCTCAAACGACTTCTCAAGGTCTCCAGCCTTGAAGTGTGCAAGTCCTAAAGCTTCACGCGCAGACGGCAAATAAGCACTGCCCGGCCCCATAAGTGGCGAAACCCTGCTGTCAACATCTGCAACCGATCCTGTATCAACCAAGATCATGGCAGCCCGAATACGCGAGATCGAACGAAAGTTTTCATCAGCGGCAGTGTCGGCAATTATAGCGTCAAATGTTTCTACAGCTTTTTCAGAATCACCCTTTTTATGGAGTTCAACAGCAAGACGCATTTTGGCGGTCACTTGATAGGCTGCAGACCCTTCAGATTCGATCTTGCCGAACGCAGCGATCGCTTCATCAGTCTTCCCATCAGTCGACAGACGCACAGCTTCCATAAAAGCGTCGCCATTTGCAGCAGCGGTTTGAGCCGATGAATACTCATAATAGCGATAGCCAGCGACACCTATAACGACTGCAACTGCCCCAGCAATTATCAGTTTGCCGTATTTTGACCAAAAGTTCTGCAATTGCTCATTGCGAAGCTCTTCTTCTACTTCGCGGATAAATGAATCGTCTGACATGGATATGTGTCGCTCTATTGAAACACTGAACTTGTTGGCGCGTTTCTACATGAAATTTTAAAATAAGTAAGGGGGCAGGATATCAAACAGGGGTGGCGCCAAACAGCTAGCGACCACTTCACAGATTGAACGACGCGCCCTATTCCCACTCAATAAAAGCGTAAGTGTAAAACATTGATTTATATGGCATTTATTTTCACTTTCTAACAAGTTCCTAACTTATCCACTCATTAGCAAGTACGAAGGGAACTATTGAAACTTAATAGTATCAATGTGTTAGTGAAAAGGCGATTGAAAGGTTTCTTACGCTTTAGCCAACTGCTCTTTACGCTTAGTCATAGCATTGCGGACAAGAATGAAGAACACACCAATCATCCCACCTAACACAACTGACAAAGCGAGTATCAACGGCACTTTAGGTGAGGACTTAACAACAGAAACTGAGCCAAAAGTGATAGCACTCTGCCCATTATCTATCGACTGAATCACTCTTTTGGCGTTCAACATATTTGTTGCGACTCTTTCTGTGCTCAACAAAGCGTCTGTTAGTTCAGTCTGTATAAGAGCAAGTTCAGTTGTTGCTTCTACAAACATTTCAGTAGTTAGCGCTGTGCTTGCTTGCTCTATTTGGACTTCGTAGTCACTTTGCTCCAAAGGAGACATTGTTGATAAAGATAACGTTGAACTCTTTTTTTCTTTACTCCAACTATCTCCTAACAAAGAGATAAAACGCTTAACCGCTTCTGACTCCATACAACCAATATTACTGCCGCAAATCTGTTGAGCACTAACAGAATAGACATTAGGAGTGTATGGAACTGAAACATCATATTTTGGTTGAGCGACTTGCGAATAACCAAATCCGATCAACGTTGCCAACGCTACGAACGCACTGATTAGCCACTTGCCATCCCATAACGTTTCAAAAAACTCAAACAAGTCGATTTCATCATCGTAAGTTGGACGAACTTCAGACATTACAGCCCCTCCATCATTACTAGTGCTAAAGCGTAGATTGAAGCGGCACACCCCACCAAAATCAAAGCAATGAAGATTTTGGCTCCCCACGTGTAACGTGTTGATTTGCCTACATTATTGGGGGAGGTGGAGATTTGAGTCATAATAATAGTCCGAAAATCAATTAGTTAGGCATAAATCTATACCTTAAAGCCAACATTGTAAACTAAGGAAAAACACCTTTCACTACATTAGAGATAGCATCTACAGCAACCTTCTTCTTCCTACTAACAGCAACAGACACCACCCTTCGCTTGTACGCAACATTCCACTCTTCATCTGTGTTGCGTTGCTCAACCTCTATGCCCACTTGCTTCGCCAACGCATAGTTATTCACTTTTGTGCCCTCAGTCTCTGCTTGTTCAATCAAGTCATACAACGCAAATGCTGTTTGAAGACTATCGATAGCGATTGGCTTTGATAGGCTGTAGCGAGCATTGGAACGGTTTGGATTACGT
The DNA here is from genome assembly GCA_938010435.1 of uncultured Rhizobiaceae group bacterium. Lineage (GTDB taxonomy): Bacteria > Pseudomonadota > Alphaproteobacteria > Rhizobiales > Rhizobiaceae > Pseudahrensia. Next base: position 254,756 of record CALLUS010000002.1, read on the forward strand.
GTCTGCCTACCCTTCTCAAACTCAATGTGTTTTTTGAAGAGGCGATTGAGTGTCTTATCAATGTGTGTTCGTTTCATACCTTTTGAAACACGTATCAACAACTCATCTTCGTCTGCTATCAAACGTTCTGCTGTAGCAACATCCTCAACCAACTCCACCTTCATTTCTGTCAGTGGTTCAGCAAACAGATACGCACCTTTCGTTTCACTATTGGCAAGTTTCGCATTCCACCACTTAGTAAACGCTACATACCTATCACCTTCATATCGCACATCACCAAAGTCTTCATACACCTTCAACAACTTCTTTTTCGTTTTAAAACGATTTGCTGAAGGGTTTCCGCATAACGCCACATAGTCGTCATTCAGCGTTAGTGCCAACCACCAAAAAAAGTACGGTGATTGCTCTATCTTCCATTTTGTTGGATTCGCATAACTGCCAAACGTTGGATATTGAGAAATGAAGTAGCGACGCATTGTTATCAACCTAATGTGTTTTGATAAGTGATAACAGAAAGATACCAAAGCGTTATCAATAAACAAACAAGTTATTTCTCGTTGGAATGATAACAGACGGTTTTGAGAGATACTGATTACATCGTTGAGAACAGCGATAACCACTTAAACAACAGATATGAGGTATCTATTATGACTAACGCAAAAGACAATCAGTTGGAAATCAACAAAGCAGTATCAACACTAAAAACTAACCTTAAAAAACTACGCAGTAATGCCACTGAATGGCATAACACGCAGTTCAAATCAGCAAACGATAGTTTGTATGCGATGTTTGCTGAACTTTATACATTGTATGAGCAATGTAAAAACAACATTGATGATGATGTCGAAACGCAAGTACGCAAATACGTTAGCGAAGCGTGTAAGCGTAAAGGCATCAAATTCAAAGCCAAAAAACCAACACTACAAGCACTACTTGTAAAGTACTTATTCGATGACGGAATTACTGCTGACTGTAAACGTATCAGTTCTTACGTGCGTGTTTTCACACTCTGTACAACATTAGATGAAGTTAACTCTTCAAATATCGCCAAATGGATTTCTGAAAGAGGTGGCGTTGAAAATATTCGCCAACAACAAACTAAAAACAGTCTAACGACAAATGAACGTTCTGTTGAAGGGGAAAAATTACTCAAATCAGCAGAAGAACAATCTTCGTTTGAAAACGATTTGACGCAAACATATGCGGCAACAAAGACAGACGAAGTAGTTCTATTAGTAGGTATTCAACAAGCAGATGGTAGCGTTTCAATTCGCCATACTATTTACGGTGAAGAAACCAACAGCAACATCAAAGGAAAAACAGCAATAAGGAATGCGTTAGCGAATGTGTACAGCAAACACAAAGAACTTGCTGAAAAAACCGCAAAGCAAAACGAAGCAGAGCAACAGTTGGAAACTGAGGAAGATGCGGCAGAAGAAGCACTAAACAATAGCAATTCAACAACTGAAAAAGTTGAATTAAAGGAGGCGGCGTAATGGCAAATTTTCAACCAAAAGCGATTGATGATTTTGTTTACTCAAAACCTTCAACAAAGAGTTTGATTAAAGAGATACTTACACAGCAGTTAGATTTTCCTTCAAACGGAAAAAACAGTTTGATGCTGTATGGTATTGGCGGCAGTGGTAAGACAACGTTTGCCAACTTTTTCTTCAAACAATATGAAGCAATGTTTGGTGGAGAGACGCCACTTGTTGAGAGTATTGATGTTGATGGAGATAAGGATATTTTCATCACACTTAAGCATCTCAACAAACTTTCGTCACAAGTTGGTTTCTTAAACCATTCAAGCAAGTGGTACTTCCTATTTGATGAGTTTGATGGCTACACAGAACGGCAACAGCGAAGACTTAAAAGTTGGCTGAATAGTGAAAACATAGTTTGTATTATGACAACGAACTACATTGATAAGATTGATAAGGGCATCTTACGCAGATGCCACATCATCAACTTCAATGCGTCTAATAACACAAGTGACTATGTTGAACGCATTCAAACGATGATTGCCAACAACAATCTGCCATCATTAGATACACAAACGCTTATTGGCATTGCTGATAGAGGCAAAGGCGATTGGACAAAGATGTGTGTGGAGGTTGTCAGACATTGTAATAGGCAGATGAGTTCCCCAACCAAACCTACAACGCCCAAACTTCGTATCGTCTAATACACAGAAAAACGGCACTACTCGTTAGTGCTGTTTTTTTTGTAACAAGTATTTGAAACCCACCTCACTATACCTTCATCGAATTCCGTCAATTGATATATGACAACCTACCAAACCGTGCGATTTAGACTCGTTTTGCCGCATTTCAATCAAACCAATCGTTTCTTTATCTACGCTATTCGTTTTAAAACGATTAAAATGGCGACTGCGGCTTTATAGGCTTTAGTTCAGTCTGCTTCTGTAAGTAGTCTTTGCGTATGTCGCTTATATCCTTACTCGTAAATGATTGACTTCCAACAGCACTATTTGGCGTTGCTTGTTGCGTCGTATTGGAGACTGAAGGCTGTGTTGGCTTCACTGATGGGAAGGGTTTGGCTTTGGCAATACCTTTGCTTTTCTTTGCTGTCTTTTTCTTTGCCTTGTCTGTTGGCTGAAGACTTTTTCTTACCCTCAAATCAATCCTATCACTCATATCTTTAACAGCGTTCGCCATCGTTTTCATATCGTCTAACGTTTGTTCTAAAGGTGCTGTAAATGATTGCTGTTTGACGATATCAATCAACTTACGCATTTCATCTTTGTAGTCCATTCCCTATTCCTTAAAGTATGGTGGTGTAAAATCACCACCTCAAATCTGTAAGTACTTCCCTATAAAAATCCGCACAGCATATTTTTTGTCAGCAGAACCCTTTTCACTGCTGTTCAGCCATCTGTGTCATCCATACGTGCTTACTCTGTTGATACATCGCACTATCTAAACGTGCTGACAGCACTTCAAAATCAGATGCCAACTTGCGGCTGTCGTTATCAGCCTTTTGCTTCAACGCTTCGCTGTAATGCTTCAACTTACTGCTACACACAGCAATAGCACTGACTGATGGTGGCTTTTGGTTATGCTTCAAACAGCGAAAATAACTATCTCCTCTATTCAGCCAATCCCTACAAAACTCTCTCTTCGTATCCACCACACCAATCTTGTTCAGTAGCGTATAAGTTTCTTCAAATACCATTTCTGCCGTCATTTCTGTCTCCGTAGATAAATAAACGTGTAGGCAGAAACGCTATGCCTACAACGTATTTAGCAACACATAGGCTTCAAACATTAGGCAATGAAAAGGCTACAAGTGCCCAACTAAATGACATCGAGTTTGCCAACGAAGGTTGTCGCCAACGGATTTTGTCAGCACACATTAGCGGAACTTACATATTCGCTTTACAAAACAAGTAAGAGGAAATGCTTGTAGTTAATACAAGAGCACACAGCACATCTGTCGTTGTGTTGTGCGTTGCGTTGGTTCTTACATCTGTATAGGTAGCACAGCCCAACCCCTACCAAACTTCAAACGAAGAAGGCAGATGACGACAGCGACTGATGTAGCAACTCAAATGAGACATTAGGTTGTAAGGAGGCTGTGTAGCCTTCTTACGACTGAACACAATCTAAATGAGCCATCAAAAGTAATAAGAAGAAAACTACGCAGATATGTCGTCAGACATATCAAGTTGTTCAAACGAAGTTTGAACATTCACTTACAAAGAAAATGTAAGGAAGTATGAAGAATATTACGTTCTGACGTAAGTCATTGAAAATCAAATGATTGATTTATATGGCATTTTCGGTAGGAAAAATAAAAGTAAGAAAGCACACTTGTACGTACGAAAACATTACATTTGATGGGATTTGTACGATGAAACAAGCAAAAGTACTGACAGACAAAGAACTCAACAAAGTATTAGACGTCATTTCACTCTACGCACACGCAGAACGAAACAGAGCAATGGTGCTACTGACGCACTTGTGTGGATTGAGGGTATGCGAGTTAGCCAATCTACGTGTAAGCGATGTAGTAAATGAAAGTGGCGAAATACGAGATTTGCTGTATTTGGATGCTACGCAGACAAAAGGAAGCGAAGTTAGACGTGTGTTTATGGGCAAACGAGCAAAGTCAGCACTTAAACGGTACCTACAAAGCAATACAAGCGTCTTACAGCGTACTTTTCTGTTCAACACGCAAAAGAGTAAGCGATTCAACACAAACGCACTTACGCAACTGATAAAGCGTTTGTATGAACGAAGCGGCATTAGAGGAGCAAGTAGCCACAGCGGTAGACGCTCATTTATCACAAACTTGGCGAACAAAGGCGTAAATGTGCGTGTGATAGCAGAGTTAGCCTCTCACAAGTCCATACAGACAACTCAACGATACATTGAAGCGTCAGAAACGACGTTGGCAAAGGCGGTGGATTTGCTGTGAAACGCTTCAGCACACACAAGTTGGAGAAAAAACTGAAAAGAGCAGAACGGCACAAAGATTGGCTGAAAAAGAATCTGCCAAACACAACGCAACAGCGGAACAATCAAAAGGAAATACTTAAACTGCTGACAGAAATACGAGTACGTTAGTCTTCTGCTATCTCTTTGCCTAATGCGTATATCTTTCCATCTTTACGCACAAAACGAGCCGTAGCCACTGCTCTCATCTTCTCTTCGTTCAAATGATAATACGTGCTCTCAATCTGCTTCACAGATGTCCCACAATAAAACGCCACATCACTCAAACTCACACCACTTAAAACTTGGTTAGTGATGGCTAAATGGCGAAGGCTGTAGGGCACTAACAACTCTCTCTTATCCAAAGCAATGTCTGTTAGTAGCATTATCTGTTTCCAATGACGCTGTAAGCGATAACGCTCATACTCTTCTTCGCCATCCAAACTAAAAATCAAACCTTCAGTGTTGCCGCCATATTCTTTCTGTATCACTTTCCAACGCTGTAAGTACTCGCCACCTCTACACCAAAACGTGCGTTCTTTACGCACTTTAGTGGTGGCTTTGCGGATATTTACACGCACCAACATCAACTCATCGCCATTGTCGCTTTCTTTGTGAATGCTGACATCACTCCAACGTAGTTGCCTCTGCTCACCACTCCGCAAACCACTATTCGCCGCAAACAAGCACCAATGCCTAACAAGTTCGCGTTCAAATGCGTCTTTGTCAGATAGTCTGTTTTTCACTTTGGCTACATAAGAACGCATTGACGTATAAAACGACTTCCATTCGTCGTGTGTAAAAGTCATACGCTGTACTTCTTCGCCACTCTTTGTCGCACTACCCTCTATCTTCAAACTTGGTAAGCGGAAACGTGGGAAAGAAGTGATTTGCTCAATGTCGCAAAGATGACGCTGACACGCATTGATTGAAGCCATTTCATTGCGAACGGTTTGTTTTGAAGCACCTTGTTCAGTACGGAAAAGCACGTAGTTAGTTTCTTTGCCTTTCCACTCAAACTTCACAAGCGTGTTGATGCCCAAGTTAGCGGCTTTTTCGTTTTCGCCAACGTACTCAATAAAGTGATTGAGATGAGCACGTATGGTTACCCATCGTCCTTCAACAATCTCTTTGGTGCGTACATCAATCTTTCTGTGTTCCAAATAGATAGCAACAGCATCAGCAATAGAGACAGAGAATAACTTTCTGCCATCCTTCAACTCATTCTGTAAGTCAAAGTACATTTCTTCTGCTTTGTCGATAGCCTCTGCTCTGCGTTTGGTACGCAAAGACTTTTCGTAATAACGCTTTTCGTTGCTTACCCACATACGAAACTGCCACACTCCAAACTTGTTCTGTTTGATAGTCGCTTTGCCGCCGTATATGTCTATCCGTTCAGTGCTCAAAATCTACGCTTTGTAATAGTTGATGTAGTTTCTAACTTTCTTTCTAACACTAAAGAAAAAAGCCAACAGAATCAACCATTGGCTTTCGTAGTTTCTAACAAGTTACTAACTATAAATATAAATAAAATCAATAACTTAGACTATATGGACTACTCCCACTCAATTGTCCCGGGGGGTTTGCTGGTCACATCATAAACCACGCGGTTGATGCCTTGGACTTCGTTGATAATCCGTGTGGCGGCCTTTCCAAGAAACGCCATATCGTAGGGATAGAAGTCAGCGGTCATGCCGTCAACAGACGTCACAGCACGTAAGGCACAAACGAATTCGTAAGTCCTGCCATCGCCCATAACTCCAACGGTTTGTACGGGAAGCAGCACAGCAAAGGCTTGCCAAATTTCATCGTATAAACCTGCTTTACGGATTTCATCGAGATAAACGGCATCAGCTTTTTTCAAAATTTCCAATTTATCGCGTGTAATCCCGCCAGGGCAACGTATCGCGAGACCCGGCCCGGGGAATGGATGACGACCAATAAAGCTGTCAGGCAGACCGAGTTCACGACCCAACGCGCGAACCTCATCTTTAAACAATTCGCGTAATGGTTCGACCAATTGCATATTCATACGATCCGGCAGTCCGCCCACATTATGGTGGGATTTGATCGTAACAGACGGGCCACCACTAAATGACACGCTTTCAATGACGTCAGGATAAAGTGTTCCTTGGGCTAAAAACTCAGCGCCGCCAAGTTTTTTGGCTTCGGCCTCAAACACATCAATAAACAGCTTACCGATGGTTTTGCGCTTGGTTTCAGGGTCGGCCTCGCCTTCTAGCGCATCTATGAACATGTCAGCCGCGTTCACGTGCACGAGCGGGATATTGTAATTGTCGCGGAACATTTGCACCACGTCTTCCGCTTCATTCATGCGCATCAAGCCGTGATCGACTAGAATACAGGTGAGTTGATCACCCACTGCTTCGTGGATAAGCGCCGCGGCAACCGATGAATCCACACCGCCGGATAGACCACAAATGACACGCTTATCACCAACTTGTTCGCGAATTTTGGCAATGGCACGGTCTTTGTAAGCCGCCATGGTCCAATCACCTTTGAGGCCACAAATTTTGTGAACGAAATTGGCAAGAATTTTTCCGCCATCGGGCGTGTGAACGACCTCAGGGTGAAATTGGGTTGTGTAGTATTTTCGATCTTCATTCACTGCGACGGCAAGCGGTGCATTTTCAGATGTGGCGATGACCTCAAAACCATCAGGCAGTTTGGTGACGCGATCCCCATGGCTCATCCATACCTGATAATCTTTGCCTTGTTCCCAAACATCTTCGAACAATGGACTGTCTTTATGGATGATGATTTCCGCGCGGCCGAACTCGCGATGATGTCCGCCTTCAACTTGCCCACCCAATTGGTGGGCCGTGACTTGTTGACCATAGCAAATGCCAAACACTGGAATACCAGCATCAAAAACAGCTTGCGGCGCCAGTGGCGCATTGTCATCGTGGACAGATGCAGGACTGCCGGAAAGAATGACGCCCTTTGGATTGAGGCGTTTGAAGCCTTCATCTGCAGATTGGAACGGTACAATTTCGCAATAAACGCCCGTTTCGCGAACACGACGCGCAATCAGCTGGGTCACCTGACTGCCGAAATCAATAATGAGGATCGTCTGCTCGGGAGCGGCCATCTTACTCAGTCCAAAAATGCAAAAGAAACTTAAGCCTCACTTACGCAATCAAACGGTGTGCGGCAATACAAAGCAAAGCCCACTCCCCCGATTATTCAACGATGTTTGGCTTGGTAGAGTTACCTTCAGGAGGCGGGATAGAAACACTTCCAGAACCTTCGTTCGACTTAACAAGTTTGCCAACAAGGTTGCGATTGAAGCTGGATTCCAACGCGTGACGCAGACTCTCATCTTTGTTCAGCATTCCGGTCAAAGACGCGTGATCAAACGTAAAACATTTGACGGAGTTCGTCACAACCGCAGTTGCAGTTGCGCTCGTTCCTAACATGAAACCAATTTCGCCGATAAAATCATCGTGGCCACATACGCCCACCATAGCGCCCGCCTTATCAATGCGTACGGCACCTTCCAACACATAGTGTAATAGGTCGACGGGCTGGCCCTCGGTGGTCAAAACATGACCGGGCTCGTGTTCAGTAACAACAGCGAGGCGTAGCAAGCGTTTGGCGTGCGCTTTTTGAACGCCCGGAATTGCAGATTCGATAAATCGTTTCTCGTACTCCGAAAATTTGGCACGGCGGTTTTCAATTTCAAGAAACAGCAACTGTATCAAATTGACTGAGACAAAAATGACTTCCCAAAATACGGTGACAAAGTCTTTGAGGAAAAAGTAACCGTAGAACGCACTGACAACGCCGGCGGAGATCGCGATAATACGCAACCATTTCATCGAACGCATCATCATAGATGCAACCAGCAAAATGTAGGACAAATGTCCGACAAGTTTGCCCGGTGATGCGAATTGCTCGATGAATAAAGTGGTCCAGTCCATAGCCTGTCTTAATTACTGGAACCAGATTTTCCTAGTGCATAAATGTGTGCAAACGCACACTTTGTACATGGGTCGGTCACTCAGATCTTAATTCAATATCCAAATGGAAAAATTGAGAACAAAAGCAAAAGAAAGCCACGCCACATAAGGAACAAAACATAAGGCCGCAATACGGTCCTGATGCCAACTGGTGGCCATGAAACTCAACGACAAAACGAGAGTAGCGATCAACACCCACATAGCCCAGAAAACCTGATGAGCCCCAAAGAACACAGGAGACCATGCAAAGTTCAAAAGCATCTGGCTCACCCACAATCCCCAACCGGGCATTGCGCCTTCACTGCTGAATACACGCCAGCCCGCAATGGCAACAAGCAGATAGAGAATCGGCCAAACAATACCAAACAGATAACCGGGAGGGTTGAAAATTGGCTTATTGAGGCCTTCAAACCATTCACCGGGAGTGAATGTCATGCCAATCAATGTGCCAACAGCCTGAACCACAACCACAAAAACAATCAATGTAATAAACTTAGCCATGTCGTCCTCTCAGCAATTATTGATCTCAGGCGTTTTTCGCCATCACCGCAAAATAGAAACCGTCAGTGCCTGTCGAAGCGGGCGTCAAAGTGACTGTCTTCATGTCAGACGACCAAGGTTGCAACTTGTCAAATCCAAATAAATCTTGCCAGACTTCCCCAACGGAAAGCAACTCGAATTCCGGATTATCCGTAATAAATGCTTGAACTTGGTTTTCGTTCTCTTCTGGCAAAATGCTGCAAGTGATGTAAACCAAGAAACCACCAACCTTTACAAACGGCGCTGCTTCGCTGAGCGCTTCCTCTTGTTCTATCAGGCGTTGTTCAAGTTGTTCCTTGGTAAGTTTCCATTTGGCATGGGGATGACGGCGCCACGTGCCGGTACCTGTGCATGGGGCATCCACGACCACACGATCCATCGCACCCACGAGATCAGACATATCGCTGTCAGGGCTGTGGATTTGGGCATTGCGAATGCCAGCGCGTTTTGTTCGCTCGTAAATGGGCTTCAAGCGATGCTTGTTGGCATCGTAAGCGTGGATTTGCCCTTTATTTTCCATGGACGCTGCCATAGCGAGGGTTTTGCCCCCTGCTCCAGCACAAAAATCAAGAACCTGTTCGCCGGGACGCGCAAAAACGAGATCGGCGACAATCTGACTGCCTTCGTCCTGCACTTCAAACCAACCTTTTTGAAACGCTCCATCAGCTTGAACATTCGGTTGACGAGTTATTCCTGTGCCAGCAGCAATGCGCAAACCTTGCCGCGCAACTGCTGTCGGTTCAGCGTTGGTATTGGCCAAAGCCTTGGCAACTTTGTTTTGGTTAGCTTTCAAAGTGTTTACCCGCAGATCAACAGGCGGACGTTTTGTAAAAGCTTGAGCTTCTTCGATCCACTGTTCATCAAAATTTGCCTTTAAAAATGGGGCTAGCCATTCCGGCACATCAGCTTGAATATGTTCAGGCGCATCCTCAAGCTTACGACTATTAAATGCAGCCATTTCTTCTTCGGTCAACGGATCGGGTGCAAACTTATCCCCCTCCAATTCATCATTCAGGCTCTCAGACGTGTAGCCCCAATCACGCAACAAGGTTCCGAACGCCAAACGTCGCGTGCTGTCACTGTCCATCAAATATTGCGTTGAAGAGCGTTTGCGCAATGCATCGTAAACAATATTACCTATAGCCGCTCTGTCACCCGAGCCTGCAAAGCGGTGATCCAACCCCCAGCTTTTCAAAGCTTCAGACACGGGGCGTTTGCGCTTTTCAATATCAGAAAGAACGTCAATTGCAGCCTGAATTCTGCCACCAAGTCTCATAAAATTGCCAATCCGGAATAAAAAAACACCAACCACATAGCAGCCAATGCAACAAAATTAATGGTGAAAACACGGCCACGCAAAATGACGTTGTCGCCGGTTACTTGAACAAACGTATGCACGATGCGGCCCAACAAAAACACCCACGCCAATGCAATTTGTAACTGTGAAATTGAATTGGTGGCAAACAATAGCGCTACCAATGCATAAAACAGCATCGGCACCTGAAACTGATTGTCGAGATTGCGCGCCCAGCGGCGCGACAGTTCCGGCTCGCGCCCTGCATAGGCAAGATCATCTATAGATAAGCCTTCAACCTTGGTTGCCTGCATCCGTTTCAAAGACACTATTACGAACAACAGGAAGATGAGAGCCAGGTGCCCGAAGACCGGAAGTAGAATCCAATTCGCTGCAACGTTACCCATAATTTAGGCTTGTGCGAACAACAGTGTAGAAATCACGAATTCCAAAAGCATGATCAGAAAAACCTGCATACCACGGATAAAGATTTTACGTCGTTTCAAAACGTTTGTGGCCAGCATTTCATTTATATGAAGCACGCGGAACACAATGAACAACCAAGCCAAGACAACGGTGATCCAGCTGGAAATGGACGCTGCTATTCCAGCGATTACGATGGCGTAAAACATCACGGGCAATTCGAACTGATTGGCAACGGCTCTTGTGTAAACACGCAAATCCTCCGGCTCATTGTCCGTCGATTTGTACATATCCGTTGTTACGCGCCCTGCTTTTGCAGCAGCCACCCGCACTTTGGACATTTGCAGGTAAACGCGAATGGTGAGTGCCATTTGCGCCGCCAAAGCCAGCAGCAAAAGCTTCACTTTTATATCGGGTGCAAACGTCCAGATAAGAGCGAGAGTGTCCATATTTTTCCTGTCTATCGGCCCGAATAATTGGGGCTTTCACGAGTGATTGAAACAGTATGGGCGTGGCTTTCGGCCAGACCGGCTGTGGAGATGCGCACAAACTTAGCACGGTCTACAAAATTGGGCAGAGTATCAGCGCCCACATATCCCATAGAAGCGCGCAAACCACCAGCCAACTGATGCAGGACTGACCCGACTAATCCTTTATAGGGAACCTGACCTTCAATCCCTTCAGGCACCAGTTTCAAAGAGTCCGTGACTTCAGATTGGAAGTAACGGTCAGCGGAACCACGCGCCATTGCACCAACTGAGCCCATGCCACGATAAGACTTAAATGAGCGGCCTTGATGCAGGTAAACTTCGCCCGGACTTTCATCTGTACCTGCCAATAAGGAGCCAACCATCACAGTGGATGCTCCAGCAGCCAACGCTTTTGAAAGATCCCCAGAATATTTGATGCCGCCGTCAGCGATAATTGGAATGTCGGATTTATTGGCTACTTCTACGGCGCCCATAATCGCAGACAACTGCGGAACACCAACACCTGCCACCATACGCGTTGTGCAAATGGAACCTGGTCCAATGCCAATTTTAACCACGTCAGCACCAGCATCTATCAATGCTTGGGTGCCAGCTGGTGTTGCGACATTGCCAGCAGCAATACGTGTGTTGTTGGACATTTTCCTAACTTGCGCCACAGCATCCAAAACCCGTTGCGAATGTCCGTGCGCCGTGTCGATGACGAGAAGATCCACGCCAGCATCAATGAGACGTTCAGCACGCTCGAAACCATCTGGTCCGACAGTCGTTGCTGCCGCCACGCGCAGACTGCCTGCCTCATCTTTTGTGGCGTTTGGGTTGAGTTGACTGTTCTCCATATCTTTAACGGTGATTAAGCCAGTGCAATTTCCTTTGGCGTCCACCACCAAAAGCTTTTCAATACGATGCTGATGCAGCAACCGTTTTGCGTCTTCTTGTTTCACACCTTCGCGGACGGTCACGAGACCTTCGCGGGTCATCAATTCATAGACTTTTTGACTTGGATCGGACGCAAAGCGCACGTCACGGTTTGTGAGAATGCCAACCAAGCGACCTGTGTGATGACCACCAGATTTTCCGTTCTCGACAACAGGAATTCCTGAGATTTTATAATCATGCATCAAATTTAATGCGTCTTCCAACGTGGCGTCCGGGCCAATCGTCAACGGATTGACCACCATGCCGCTTTCGAACTTCTTTACCTGCCGCACTTCTTCAGCTTGTTGGTCTGGCTCCAAATTGCGGTGAATAACGCCGATACCACCGGCCTGCGCCATGGCGATTGCCAAACGGGATTCGGTTACAGTGTCCATTGCAGCTGACATAATAGGAAGGGTGAGTGTGATGTCGCGGGTCAAGCGGCTGGAAATATCCACTTGATTTGGCATCACTTCAGAGTGGCCGGGCTGCAACAGCACATCATCAAATGTGAGTGCTTGTTCGCCGGTTGCGGTGGAGATTATTTCAGCCATTGTGTCAAACTTTCAAAATGGTGCGGAGCGGGAGCCGCAACAACAAAATAGATAGCGTGTTTGACGGTGCCTGCTAACACGCCCTTAGGTTCGTTGAAAGGCCAATACAGAAATGATCTGAAAAATAATGTTGATAGGTATGCTGACCGCTGAAAATGGGCTGTCTCACGCTCAAATCTCACCCATTAACTTTTGGTGAAGACTTCACATGGCATGCCATTGCCAATGCGTTATCGCGCTTCCGGTTGATTCGTTTTGTGTACAGCCGCTCCTTACAAGTTTGGGGGCTGTCATGGCACGTCATATCTACCTCATTGCGTCAGCAATTTTCGCAATCACCCTTCTTTCTGTAGACATCGCACACGCATGTTTGGGCGTGTCGCGCACAATCACAGCGCGCAGCTTCAATGCTAATATGGGCATGGGCGGCAGCGCAGGTCTTGGATTGCGAAACAAAGAAGTCATTTTGACATTCGATGATGGCCCAAAATCGTCAACCACAAGACGCGTACTGCAGGCACTCTCTGCTGAATGCACTAAAGCGACATTTTTCGTTCTGGGACGAATGGCACGTTCGAACCCGAAACTGTTGCAACAAATTGCACGATCTGGACATACGATTGGGCAGCATACGCACAATCACCCAAACCTTACACGCCTGTCGATCGCTCAAGCTGAAAATGAAATTAACCGCGGTATAGCTTCCGTTAATCTTGCACTGGGCAGTCAGCGACGCGCGAGCACACGTTTGTTCCGTTATCCCTATCTTGCGCGCAGCGCTCGCCTTGATGCCATGCTAAAACGCAAGGGGTTGTTACCTGTCTCAGCCGGCATTGACAGCAATGACTGGAAGAATGGTTCAGGAGTCGCCATGGTCAATCGCGTGATGGCGCAATTAAAACGCAGAGGCCGTGGCGTCATCTTGCTCCATGATATTCAAAACAAAACAGCCAGTGCCCTGCCCTCATTACTGCGTCGTTTGAAACAAGGTGGTTATCGTGTTGTTCATTTGCGCGGTTCAGGTTCTCCACGCACAAATGTCATTGCATCTCGCAAATCAAAGTCAAAAGCCGTTCGTGTTGCAGCCCTGCAAACAAAAAAGCGCAAACGCTTTAGTTTGTTCCGTAAACGCGACAATGGCTTGCCCGGTGTTGATACGATCACAACTGGCTCCATCAAAAAGCGCAGCGTTAAACGCAAGAGCAAACAACGTTTGAAACATAAGAAGTTGGCGAAAAAAGTTCGCAAAGGCTTCTTTGCAAGATTGCGCGAGCGCCGTCTTGAGCGCGCCCAAGCACTTGCTGCGAAACAATCCGCTAAGAAACGGATCAAGAAATCCAACCGCAAAGTAAAAAAGAAAACACGCGTTGCCAAACGTGTGAAAAAGACGAAGAAGAAAAGCTGGTTTGCGAAACGTCGTGAAGCCCGATTGGCTCGTGCCGCTGAACGCAAGGCTGCATTGAAAAAACGCAGTAAGCGCAAACTTTCAAATCGTTCTAAGCGCAAAACAAAGCGCGTTGCAAAACGCACAACAAAGAGAAAGAGCATTTTCAGCAGATTGTTCAAACGTATCGCGCGCAGGAAGACAGAAAGCGATCGCAGTTTTGGTCTACGACTCTATGATGACCTGCTCGATCTTGAACAAGAAAACAAAGAGCTTACGCAACTGATGAAAGTGAATGACCTCCCGTTGGACCAGCGTCCGGAAATTCAGTCCTTACTCAAAACCTTGCGGCCTTTGGCCAACAAATAGAGTTCGACCGATCCATCACGACTTGCCGGTGGTTTGACGTGATGGATCGATTCAAAATTCTTTTTCATGATGTTGAGCAAAGTTTGCTCCGTTCCACCCTGAAATGTTTTTGTAAGAAAGTGCCCGCCGGGCTTCAACACTTGCAGGGCAAACTCCAACGCAACTTCCACAAGCCCCATTGTGCGCATATGGTCTGTGCGACGATGACCAATAGTGGGAGCAGCCATATCTGACATGACCAATTCTGGTGCGCGACCTCCCAATGCGTCCATCAGCATGTCTGGCGCATCGTCGTCTAAGAAATCTTTCATCAGGATTGTGGCGCCCGGCACCGGGTCCATTTCCAAATAGTCAATTCCGACCACGCGAATATCGTCCACACTAGACCCTGTTTTCGCCACAGCCACCTGACACCAACCGCCGGGCGCTGCGCCAAGGTCGACGACGATCTGACCTTGTTTCAAGAGATTGAAACGCTCGTCCATCTCCAATAATTTATATGCAGCACGAGAGGCATAGCCTTCCGCCTTGGCCTTTTGCACATAGGGGTCGTTGAGTTGTCTCTGCAACCAAAGGGTTGACGATATTTTTCGACCCCGCGCCGATTTTACCTTGGTGTGCATATTGCGCAGATTCGGGCTACGACCTGATCCAGGACCGCCGGGTGTACGTCGGCCACCTGTGGTTTTCTTAGCCATGTCGTTATTGCCCTTGTTGTTTTGGGTTGCGGTTTCTTGGTCGGTTAAACCGTCGCAACCATGCGTTGTCCGCATTCATCATTTCTGTCAGCAGGCCTTCGCGTAAACCGCGGTCAGCAACGCGCAATCGTTGACACGGCCAATAGTTTTGGATCGCCACAAGAATTGCACAACCTGCCAAAACCAGATCGGCCCTGTCATGTCCGATACATGGATTCTGCACGCGTTGTTCAAAGCTCATATCAACAAGCGCATCGATCATTTCTGTCACCTGTGCAGACACCATCCATGTGCCATCCACTTGACGACGATCGTATTTTGGCAGTTTCAAATGAATGCCTGCAAGGGTTGTGACCGTGCCGGAGGTACCTAATAAATGGACTTCGCCATTTTGCGCGGCCTCGGCCAAAGCGTCACGACCTTCAAACGTCTCTAAATGCTCACTGACCTCATCGACCATATTTTGGAACACTTCACGGGTAACCATTTTACCGCCACCGTGTTTTTCAGACAAAGTTACCACACCGAAAGGCATTGATGTCCATGAAACCATGGCTGGCCCGAGATCATGTCGTTGACGTTTGTTCAAATCGAGCAGTGCCAGTTCTGAAGACCCGCCACCAATATCGAACAAGACAACACCACGCGCCTTACGATCAACAAGACTGGAGCAACCGGCCACAGCAAGACGCGCTTCGGTTTCCCGATTTATAATTTCGAGTGACAGTCCCGCTTCGGCCTCCACTCGCTTGAGAAACTCTTCTCCGTTGGATGCCCGACGACACGCTTCTGTCGCGATCAAACGCACACCCTTGACCTTGCGACCATTGAGTTTGTCTGCACATGCTTTCAACGCGCCCACGGCTCTGTCCATTGCCGCATCGCTCAATCGGCCTGTGGCTCCCAACCCTTCTCCCAATCGCACGATACGTGAGAATGCATCAACAACACGAAAACGGCCCGGTTGTTGTGGTACAGCTACGAGAAGACGGCAATTATTGGTTCCCAAATCCAAAGCGGCATAAGCATCGAGTTGTCGTCTTTGCGGATGCTGCCCTTGTTTGTTTGAGCCACTTTTGGTTGCACCAGTTTCATTTTGACGACTGTATTTGGGACGTTTTAGTTTAGCATTTGGTGCTCGTCGATGCCTATGCGCATCAGTTTTTTGTTCAGATTTCAACTGCCCGTCGCTTTTCACAGCTTGCGCATTTGCATCTATATCTTGGGCAGAGCCATTGCGGTTTTTTCTGCGGTTTCGACGACGGCGTGACCGCTTGCTTTGACTTTGGGGAGCTAGAGATGACTGACCATCAGTATCTTTTGAGTCCGAGTTTTCTACCGGCTTTCCACGTACAGCACCTTTGTCCATCGCCGTTTCAGGCGTGGCAGTGCTTACTCCGGTAGAACCGGGATTTTGGGCCTCGGTGTTGTGAACCTTATCCCGCTTGCGCTTGCGTCTGCGGTTTCTTCGGTTCTTTTTCTGGCTTTGCGTTGGGTTTCCCCCTGTCGCAACACCAGCAATTTCAACATCCGATCCAGGCCGCTTCTGGGAGGTCTCTCCCTGCGAGTCTTCGGACAACGGATTTTCCGCCTTTTTGCGGCTCACTTCTCAATGAAGAAGGAGCCAGCGTCATAGACGGCTCTATGTTTCAAGTTACCTCAACTCTAACATTTTCCGGTTGAAGAACAAGCGATCAATTTATGAGTCACTGGGAAACTTTCCTTTCGCCCGAAATTGATATCTGTTTACGGCTAAATCATCAGCAGTTTAGAAAGTTTCCAAGGCAGGTGAAATCTTACCTTTTTAAAGTTGACTATAATAGTCATATTAAATACCGATAACCGCGGGCGCTAAAGCTGTGTCATCTTCTAACAAAGGAAACTGATCAACAATCAGTTCAATATGAGTCCTATGCGAAACTCCCTCAAAACGCTTTTCTGTTCCGCTGCCGTTGCAGCCACTGCTCTCTCACCAACATTGGCAATGGCCGACGGTGAGGTGAATATTTATTCTTACCGTCAAGCAGAGTTGATGAAGCCGTTGCTTGATGCGTTCACCGCAGAAACAGGCATAAAGGCCAATGTATTATTCGCCAAAAAAGGTCTGGGCCAACGTATAAAGGCAGAAGGGGTAAATTCTCCTGCTGATGTTCTTTTGACAGTCGATATTGGCCGGTTAGATGCCGCCAAAGCTTTAGGCATTACACAGCCTGTTTCTAGCGATAAGATCAGCGCCAACGTGCCAGCGCAGTTCAGAGACCCTGAAGGCCATTGGTTCGGTCTGACGACGCGTGCGCGCATTATCTACGCCTCCAAGGAGCGCGTCGCACAAGACTCCATCACTTACGAAGAACTTGCCGATTCAAAATGGAAGGGCAAGCTTTGCACCCGTTCCGGTCAACATGTTTATTCTATTGGTTTGATTGCTTCCATCGTGACCCATGCTGGCGAAGCCGGAGCACAAAAATGGCTTGAAGGCGTGAAGGCAAACCTTGCTCGAAAGCCGAGCGGTAATGATCGCGCACAGGTCAAAGGCATCTATTCCGGTGAATGTGATATTGCTTTGGGCAACACATATTACATGGGTAAAATGGAAACCAACACGAAAGACCCTGAGCAAAAAGAGTGGGCAAAATCTGTCAAACTTCTTTTCCCGAATGTCGCGGACCGTGGAACACACGTGAATTTGTCAGGCATGGTGATGGCTAAAAATGCCCCTAATGCCGCAAACGCCAAGAAATTAATGGAATTTCTATCAAGCGATAATGCGCAACAACTTTATGGGTCGGCTAACTATGAATACCCCGTAAAACCGGGCGTTGCAGCCGATGCGCGCACGTCGTCTTGGGGTGTTTTAAAAGCCGACACGCTGCCGCTGGCTGATATTGCAAAAAACCGCAAAACAGCATCAGAACTTGTCGACAAAGTTGGCCTTGATGATGGTCCCGCTTCTTAGAGAGCAAAGCTAGTCAAACAAAAAGGGCGTTGCTAAAGCGGCGTTCTTTTTGCTGAAAACTGATTTGCCTAGGCGTTCGCTTTTAACGGAATATGTTTTGACGCATCCAGTTGTAGCAGTATGTGGAGATTACGCTCGTTATTGGTAAGGTCCGCCAATGTGTAACCATCCAGCACTTTGAAGAATGCGCCCAAGGCTTCGCCGAGTGCTTGGTTCAAGCCGCAGCTGCTAACCAACGGACACAACGCATCACCGTCTTGGAAACATTCTGCCAATTCAAAATTTTCTTCTGTGGCACGAACCACTTCACCCAACACGATTTCATTTGCCGGCTTTGCAAGACGAATACCACCATTGCGTCCGCGCACGCTTTCAACAAGGCCCGATTTGGTAAGCGTCTGCAGAATTTTCATCAAAAATTGTTCTGATAAATCATAGAAGCCGGCGATTGAGCTCACGCGACTGAGGCCTTCATTGGAGTCGCAATACATCATCATGCGAATGGCATAATTTGTTTGTTTCGTAAGACGCATACCGGCCTCAACTCCAATAACTTCTAGAACATGTATTTCACCATTGAATTGTCCAACGGCACTTGTTTGTTGTTAAGAGTATAGGAGGCGCTGTCTCTAAATTCCAGTAAGTGTGTGAGAAAGGTTCGGCAACGGTTTCACACCAATCACGACAAGGCCCGCTTCTACGTTTTCAGGAGCCTTTGTGATGTCATATCTTTGACCAACAAGTTGAAGCGTTTTCAATTCTCCCTCCTCATCGGACACGAAACCTTTGGCTCGCACAATTTCTGACGCTGCTGCAAGTTCATTCGCCAGTACTTCTACATTTACTGAATTAGTGAGATTGAAGAATTTGGTTTCAAATTGCGATGTGGAATGGGTTGATCTGTCAGCCAAAAAATTTCCGTCGTGCTCAAATGATTGCAAAGCGACTTCGATAGGCAGAGCACTGTTTCGGGTTTCTATGATTGATGCCGAACCAGACTTTTCCTGCAACCAATCATTCAGTGCAGGTTTTGCAGCGTCATCAATCAAATCGACCTTATTCAACAACACGATATTCGCGTCCTGTAACTGACGTAAAATAGTGTCGGCCATATATTTATCACTGGCGCGTTCCTGAACTGTTTCAGCGTCTGCCAATACTAAAATTCCATCCAGCACATAATCCCTAAGCAAAGACACCGAACCTGCAATTGCGCCTGGAAGCGCTACACCACTTGATTCCAAAATGATGTGATCAGGCCGTGGGTTCATTTTGGCCATATCCACCAATGCCATCATCAGGTCATTGCCATAACTGCAACACACGCAACCACCTGTGAGGCTGATCACATCCCCATCATCGGCTTCAATAAGGTCTGCATCAATCGGCAACTCGCCAAACTCATTGACCAAAATAGCGAGACGGCGACCATTTGCATTGCGCAACAAATGGTTGACCAATGTGGTTTTGCCCGCACCGAGATAGCCGCCAATGACGGTGAGAGGCATTGGAATGAGCTGGGTCATTTCTAAAGTTCAGAAGCCGGGAAAACACGGCCATCTTGAACCGTTCCCCACACACCAACATCTTTTAAACTCTCACCACCCACTGTTTCGGGATCATCTTCGAGAATTGCAAAATCGGCGCGTTTGCCAGTTTCAATAGATCCCACTTCACCGTCGAGTTTCAACGTATAAGCAGCGCCCAGCGTGATTGCGTAAAGTGCTTCATCGACTTCGATTTTTTCTGCTTCTCCTTGCGTTCGACCAGAGGCCGTCAAACGGTTGACGGCACACCAAGCTGTAAACAACGGCCCAAGCGGCGTGATTGGTGCATCGGAATGAATCGCCATGGGTACATCGTTCTCCAAAGCGGTTGCGCAAGCGTTCATACGTTCTGCCCGCTCAGGCCCAACAGTCAAATTGTAATGTTCATCCCCCCAATAGAAGTGATGGTTTGCAAAGAGATTAACGCACATACCCAGCTTATTCATACGGCGAAATTGCGCTGTGTCTGCAAGTTGGCAATGCTGAAGTGTGAAACGGTGGTCACGAGACGGATGCTGGAGCAAGCCTTCTTCCATGCAATCCAGCACCAGTTCTGTGGCCTCATCCCCATTGGTATGGGTGTGAATATGGATATTATGTTCAAGGCTGGAATTGATGATCTGTTGCAAATGTTCTGGTGAAATATACCACAGGCCGTTTTCTGCCCCGTTGAAATATCCAGGCCATCTCATACGTGCAGAGAAACCTTGAATGGAACCATCGACAACCACTTTAATCATTCCAAGACGCAACCGGTCGGACGTTTTTTTCTTCAACTCCAAAACATGAGCAATGAGTTCTTCCGGCGTGACGCCGTGATGAAACCGCAATGGCACAATGCGTGTTGGAAAGTTTTCGCGCGCAGTTACACGGCTCATCATTTCCACAGCTTCGTCGGGCAAACGGGCAGCGAGATCAGTTGCCGTGGTGACACCCGAACGAACACACAATTTTGCAAAATCAACCAGCCCTTGCTCATCGCAGGCTAACATGTCGCGATCAAAACCAACGTGGATACCAACTGGCGTCATCACATCGGGGCCTTTCAATTCGCCTGTAGGCAAACCATCTTTTCCAAGCGGAACACCGGGGTTGTTCAAACCCGTTTTCAACAATCCTGCCATTTCCAAAGCTTTTGAATTCACATTCAAAATATGACCCGACGCGTGCATGACCCCGACAGGACGTGTGGTCGAGACCTTGTCCAAGTCCTCGCGGGTCACACGTTCATTGTTGAAATATATGGGATCAAGCGACCAGCCCGGAAGCGGTGCGTCAGGGTCTTCCATATTTGCGTCAGCTTCTTTCAAACGATCGAGAACACCTTCAATGCCATCAAGCCCTGACCAGACTTTCCCATTAGGGTCCATGCGATCAAAGTACCCCACATAGGTATAGCGCCACAAAGTGCCTTCCATGGCATGGCTGTGGCCTTCCACCAAACCCGGCATAATGACTTTGTCGGCGAAACGCTCGTCCAATGTGTAATCGCCCCATCCTTTCAATTCGGCAAGACTGCCTGCACCTAAAATTCTACCATCACGCACAGCCACGTGGGTCGCTTCAGGACGCACGGGATTCATAGTGATAATTTTCTTCGCGCTGTAGATTGTTGTCATGCCAGTCACATCCTTATGGGTCGCTCTAATCTATTCTAAAATTGTTAAATCAATTCGTCTGATCGGTCGTCGGTTTCGCCATATCGTTTTAGAGTGGCAGGCCGTGTGCCTTCGTAAATTTTATCGAGATTAGCGGCTATTTTCGCGTTTTCACGTTCAAACAAGCAGTTGCCCTGCATATCAGACGCCACAATAAACGGCCCCATATTGTTGCACTTTAAAACCCACATTGCTTGCGCCAAACCCAGTTCTTCATTCCAGTGTACGGCTTCCACTTTTTCAACACCTCGCCCCAAAAGCGCGCCAGTGCCGTAGCCCACAGTGGATAAGTAAAGCGCGCCATTGGGCACAAAAAATTTCTTATAATCTTTCGATGTCATACCGCCTTTACCGACAATCAATTTGGCGCCGGTTTTGGCCATCCATTCAGGCAACCATTTGGCAAATCGAAACGATGCTGTTGCTGTCACTGCGCCGAGATCAAAAGACCCGTCAGGTTTGATTGCAGCCGCAGGTGAGCAGTGGAAATTTGCAGCACTTTGTGAGGGCAATGCCATGGGAATATTAGCTTTGTCTTCGAGAGCCCGCATGTAAACGCCTTCACGCGCGGTGTACATCAAACCATCGAGGTAAACGATATCGCCCAATCGCAGTTCTGCAAGTGCTTCATCGGTTGGTGTGGTGGATAGTCGTATCTGACGAGGCTTCATTCTGCAGCCTCCAACATGGGTTCCCACAAAACCGTTTCGCGGCGTTGATAAGGTGTAAACCAATCAGGATCAGTTCGGTATTCTATACGTCCATCCGCATGAAGACGCGCGACTGATCTGCGCGACGACAAGCAAAACGCATGGACACTCATTTGCATACCGCCCGTGTGGCAATAGCCAACTTCGATGTTGCAATCGATCACCATATTCTTACCCACAAACCCCATGGCACCCATGCCTATGGAATTTCCGAGTTCTTTGAATTCAGCTTCCAGTTCCGCGATGCGCGGGTCAGAATTCATATTACCAACCGTGCGCAAACACGCCGCGCGTTTGCCCAATACCATGCAGGTGTCTTTGGAACCTCCAAGGCCGATGCCTATAATCGCCGGCTGACAGGCCAAACCACGCTTGCCAAAAGCGACCAGTGAATCCAGATAGAACCGTTTTATACCTTCAATGCCATCGCTTGGGAAAAGCATCCGATAATCGGTTCCAAACAAGCCACCTTTATGAACAGTTATCAGATCAATCCAATCCGCTTTATCTTCGTCTGGCGCAGCCGGTTCAAAACCATATTCTATTTCCGGTGCGCCGATGCCAACATTGTTGTCGTGATCTGTGCGCCACAACGGATGCACGCGATTGGGACGTAATGGCACCCCATTGGTGGCATTGGCGGTTGCTTGTCGCAGTGCCGTTTCCAACGCCACGGGGCCACCTTCAATCACCGCATCATTGCCCATTTTTACATACCAACGCGGGCAACCCGTATCGCCGCACATGGCGCGTCGGTCTTCTTTGGCGGCTTTATAATTGTCGAGCATCGCCTGCAAAACGAAAGACGAAAGATCACCATCTTCCGTACTTGCCGCATGTTTTAATCCCGTCAGATAATCATCGGGAATTTCAATTGCCGCTTTGTCCATAAGAACTTCAGCAGTAGATTGAATGAGATCAATTGAGATCATTGGGCTGCTCCCACCAATGTTTCAGGTTCACCGTCTGCCAATAGTGTTTCACCTGGCTTCACAATTGTAAAATCCACTTCTTGTTGAGTGATTTTGACACTATCTCCGTCGCGCTTGGCCAATGTGTAAGTAGAGGTTTCCATTGCGCCTGCTTCGGGGAAATCTTCGCGGAAGTGTGCACCACGGGAATCCTCCCTCGTCAAAGCAGCTGCTGTGATGGTTTTGGAAATATCTGTCAGGCTGCGAAGATTAAGCCAATCATGCCACGTGAGGTTGAAGGCGAGGTTGCCGTCGTCAACACCCAACATCATGAGTTCGTCGTCAATAGTATCCAACGCCAGTGCCCCACGCCTTAAACCTGTAGCAGTGCGCATCACGCCCACATCTTCCCACATGGCATTCTGAAGTTTTGTTCGCAGGGGTTGTATCAATGTTGGTTTGTTTGAGAGTGGGCGCATGGCACGGACAATCTCTTCTTCCAGCACAGTTTCATCAGGGTCGCGAAGGGCAGTTATGTTCTGAACATCCTGCCCCATAACCTCCCCGGCAACACCACCATAAACGGTTGAGTTCGCAACACCGTTTCCACCAAGACGGTTGGAACCGTGTGCACCACCTGCATCCTCTCCCGCCACATAAAATCCTTCCATAGCTGTACGTGTGTTTTCATCAACCACCACACCGCCCATGAAATAATGTGCGGTTGGAACCACTTCCACTTTACCAGCGGCCAGATCGAAACCGCTGTCAGCGCAGCGTTTCACCATACCCGGAAACTTGTTACGCACATTTTCTGGTCCTAAATGGCTCATGGAAATATAAACCCCGCCATTGGGGGAAATATTGTTTTTGCGCATTTCCGCATAGATGCCACGGCTCACCACATCACGGGTCGCACGGTCACCTTTGGGGTCATAGTCAAACATAAACCGATGACCGTGGCTGTTGTGCAATTCACCTCCAGCGCCACGCAAACCTTCTTCCAATACAGTGCCCGTCATGCGGGTGTGATCACCAGCCAAAAGACCTGTTGGATGAAACTGCACCATTTCCATATCACGCAGCTGCAACCCAGCACGCAATGCCATGGCAAGGCCGTCCATAGTCTTGTCACCAGACGGCGTGTGATATTTGTACATAGTCGGGCCACCACCCGTTGCCATGAGCACGGTTTTAGCGCGGATAAAGCGAAACCTACCCGTTCGCATGTCGATGAACAAAACGCCTGAGATCGCTGCACCATCCTTTGTGGGAATCAACCCAATGGCACGATGTTCTTGCAACTTATCAATGGGACGAGACAGCACTTGTTCCATCAATCGGCTGATGATCTCAATACCTGTCAGGTCACCCTTATGGACAGTACGGTCAAACGTTTGACCGGCAAATGCCTTTTGATGGAGAGAGCCGTCGGAATTGCGGTCAAAGAAACAACCGACTTCATTTTCCAACTCGTGAATACGTTCGACCGCCAACTTGCAAAGCTTCCAAGCCATATCTTGGTTGGGGAGCCATTTGCCGCCATTGATTGTGTCCATGAAATGCCGCTCAACACTGTCTCCGCGACCAAGGGATACGTTGTAGCCACCCTGCACCATTCGCGTACAGCCAGACTTCCCAACCAAGCCTTTCACGGCCAACGTGATGCGTGCTTTCGGTGCTGTTTGTTGTGCATGAAGTGCTGCAAACAACCCTGCCCCGCCGGAGCCAAGAATGAGTATATCGGTATCGTGGCGTTCGACCGTCATCATTGCACCGCGCTTAAGAAGAAACTGCAGGAAATTGCAAATGCGCCAGCAACAGCTGTGACCGCAAATGTTTTTTGCCGGTCAGACCAAGGCAACCATTCCAAAGCCATAAGACGCAACCCGCCCAGCATGTGGGCGGCTAATAAGAATACCAATCCAAACTCGGCAATTTTCACCCAGATGTTTTCCGTAAGCGAGAGGAATCCGTTGAGTCCTGCCGGATCTGTGAGCGCGAGTGCCAAGACGTAAAAATGTACAGGGAGGAAAAGCGCAAGCACCACGCCTGAAACACGGTGAAGTAGAAACGCAAACCAAAGTGGATGATTGCGGTGCGGTTTGATCATAGACCTGCTCCCGATAATGTGACGGCATAAACCGCACGCAGACCGAGAATCATCAGCGCTAAAAACACGCACCAAGCAACAATGGGCAGAATCCTTTTATTCAATCCCAAAACTTCAAATGCAACGACCCTAACGCCAATGGCCGCGTGAATGGAAACAGCAGCAACGAAACTTCCATAGAACACCAACCACAAGATACTGCCTTGGGTTCGACTTAAAATCTCTGCTGCATCCAAACCGCCTTGCACTGCATAAATCATCACCGCCAAATGGCCCAACACGAGCGGAGCCATGACCAGAGCTGTGATCCGCTGAAGCATATAGAGACGCGTGGTCAACATATCAGCTGCGCCCCCAGCCAAACCAGTTTCGGCTTGTTTCCTTTTTCAAACCGGCAATGGAGGCACTTGGATTGAGTTCGTTGGGACAGTACGCCGTGCACCCTCCTTGGGAATGACAATTATGACATCCGCCAGCTCCTGAGGCCGCTTCCAAGCGCTCTTCGTAAGCACCATCGCGTACATCATTGACCAGAGACCATGCACGGTTGAGCGCAGCTGGCCCCAAATATTCCGCATTGCCTGAAACGGAATCGCAAGCCGCATAGCAAACCGCGCAATTTATACATTCGATAGCAGCGCTTGCAGCCATGCGTTCCGGCGCGTCAGGAATAATTGGTTCCATGTCATCATGGCGTGTTTTTGTACTTTCGAATACGCCTTTAGCTTCCACCCATTTATCAAAAAACGGGTCCATATCCGTCGCTAAATCTTTCACTACGGGAAGGTTGCGCAATGGTCCGATTTCCAAATTGTTGGATTTCAGAACCTTTTTCACATGGGTGCGGCAGGTCCAGCGTGGTTCGCCATTGACCATCATTGCACATGATCCGCACATGCCTACACGACACGCGAAACGATAGGATAAAGTTGGGTCTGAATTGGCCTGTATCCACGAAACCACGTCCAATATAGTTTGGTTTTTTTGCGCAGGCACTGCGAATTCTTGAAATGCGTTGGTCTCACTGCGCCAAACCGAGACGCTCAAATCTTGCGACACATCAAGCCTCCCAACCTGTTTCACATTCAAAGAGCGAAGTGCATCGGATCAACTTTGAAGCATGGTGAGGGGTGAGGCAACCCAAATCATCTGGCAATTTGCATCGTAACCTGTGGGCAATGAACGCAGGGAGAAATCGGTTATTAAATCATACCCAGCGCTTTGCCACGGACCAACGTCTCTTTTGCCATATCTGCATGCAATCGTTCCACCATTTTACCATCAATAGAGATCACATTGGCAGCACGGTTTTCAGGCTTTTCAAAAACTTCGACGACGCATCGTGCTATCTCCAGCTCTTCCACAGAAGGTGCAAAAACAGAATTGCATATATCAATTTGAGAGGGATGGATGAGCGTCTTTCCATCCATCCCAAAACGTTTGCCTTGCAAGCATTCTTGTTCAAACGTTTCAAGATTTTTGAAGTCGTTAAACACGCCATCTAATATTTGAATTCCTGCCACACGGGCAGCTAAAACGCATTGGGTGAGAGCTGACACGAGCGCTTCACGGTTATTGCTCATATCCATGCGGGTTTCTTTAGCTAAGTCATTTGTGCCAATCACAAAACACGAGAGAGGTGTGTTTGAAGTGGCGTCTGCGATTTGTTGGATGTTCAAAATAGACCGTGCCGTTTCAATCATGACCCAAAGTTCAACGCTGTTGCCTACCATCTTGTCCGACAGGTTTTTGATGTCGTTGGCGGAGTTCACCTTTGGCACCAAAATCGCATCTGGTTTCGCCGCAAGCGCGGCAACTAGATCCTCATTGCCCCACGGGGTATCCAATCCATTAATGCGAATGACTGCTGTGCTTTCTCCTGCTCCATCGTTTTGAACCGCTGTACATGCGACGGAGCGTGCATTAGCTTTTTGCTCAACAGATACAGCATCTTCGAGATCGAAAATGATGACGTCTGCCCGAAGAGTTGCAGCTTTCTCAACAGCCCTTGAGTTGGAGGCCGGTAAATATAATGCACTGCGCGAAATGTTCGATTGAGTTTTCATAAATCAAATCAAGCTTGAACGACTGTTTGCTCAATTGCTCCGAAAATGGAAACTCCGGCTTCATCTTTCATTTCTATGCGCACCACATCATCAAATGACATAAATGGGGTTTTGGGTGCACCATGTTCCAGCATTTCCACAACACGTTGTTCTGCAAGACATGAATAACCTACTCCACCATCTGCAACCGTTTTGCCCGCGCCACCTTCCAATTTATTGGAGATCGTACCCGACCCAACAATGGTGCCCGCAGTTAATACTCGTGTTTTCGCTGCGTGGGCGATAAGTTGAGGGAAGTTAAATGTCATATCAACACCGGCATTTGGATTGCCAAGGCGGCTGCCATTCAACTCAACATTTAGAGGCAGTGTAAGTTTCCCATTCTTCCACGCTGTTCCTAAACTGTTAGGCGTGACAGCCACAGGTGAAAATGCGGTGGACGGTTTTGATTGAACAAAGCCGAACCCTTTTGCCAATTCAGGCGCGATGAGATTGCGCAATGAAACATCATTGGCCAACATGACCAAGCGAACGGCATTCGCGCAATCTTCAACAGCACTGCCCATGGGAACGTCACCGACGATCACGGCAACTTCGCCCTCCATATCGATTCCGTATTCTTCACCGGCACATAAAATTTCATCACGCGGCCCGAGAAACGTGTCAGACCCGCCTTGATACATCAGTGGGGCAGTCCAAAACGTATCAGGCATTTCAGCCCCACGTGCTTTGCGGACAAGTTCTACGTGGTTCACATAGGCCGAACCATCAAGCCACTGATAGGCACGTGGCAAGGGAGCCATGGCGTCATGTTCGCGAAAGCGTTGTGCTGGCTGTGATCCCGATTCCAGCGTCTCAGCCACACGTTCCAATCGCGCAGCAACATGTTCCCAATCATCAAGAGCAGCTTGAAGGGTTGGTGCGATGTGACCAACTGCAGAGCACATTGTGAGATCTTTGGATACAACAACAAGCACACCATCACGGGTGCCATTTTTCAGTGTAGCTAACTTCATAAGTTTTCTCTCCCGCACTATTGAACGGAAGTGTGGTTCAGCGGCGCGATACAATCAAGCCGCTGAACACAGATTGGTGTCTATAGACCGCCCATCATCATATATTTGATTTCAGTGAACTCATCGACGCCGTGGCTGGAACCTTCACGGCCCGTTCCACTTTCTTTGACGCCACCAAATGGTGCCACTTCCGTGGAAAGAATGCCGCTGTTGATGCAAACCATTCCATATTCAAGTGCTTCGGCAATGCGCCATACACGGCCGATATCGCGAGAATAGAAATAGGATGCCAAACCATAATCGGTGGCATTGGCAAGTTCGACAACTTCTTCGTCGGTTTTAAAGCGGAAGAGCGGAGCAACAGGGCCAAATATTTCTTCACTGCTCATCCTCATATCCGGTATTACGCCGGTCAAGACAGTCGGCTCGAAGAATCGACCACCGAGATCATGTTTACCACCACCCAGAGTGATTTCCGCGCCTTTGCCGACAGCATCTTCAATGAGTTTTTCAACTTTCTCAACAGCAGCATCGGAGATGAGCGGACCAATTACGACTCCATCATCTATGCCATTGCCGACAGACATTTTGGCAACTTCTTTTGTCAATTTTTCAGCGAATTCGTCATACACACCCTCTTGAACATAAATGCGGTTCGCGCAAACGCATGTTTGACCGGCATTGCGGTATTTAGAGGCGAGAGCGCCCTGAACTGCCGCATCAATGTCAGCATCATCAAACACGATGAAAGGAGCGTTACCACCCAATTCCAAACCCATGCGTTTGACCGTGTCCGAGCACTGTTTCATGAGCAATTTCCCCACCGGAGTTGACCCTGTGAATGTCATTGCGCGCACATCTTTGCTGTCACACATAACGCCGCCAATAGCTTTCGCATCTCCGGAAATAATGTTGAGGACACCGTCTGGAAGACCCGCTTCTTGTGCCAGCGCTGCAATGGCGAACGCTGTAAGAGGCGTTTCCATTGCCGGTTTCACGACAGCGGTACAACCGGCAGCAAATGCAGGTGCAACTTTGCGTGTGATCATGGCTGCAGGGAAGTTCCAAGGCGTAATAGCTGCCACCACGCCAATGGGTTCACGCATTACAACAATACGTCCGTCCTTGAATGGACTTGGGATTGTTTCACCGTTAATGCGTTTGGCTTCTTCAGCATAGAACTCAATGAATGACGCCGCGTAGATAATCTCGCCACGGGCTTCTGCCAATGGCTTACCTTGTTCTTTGGTCATGATCTCCGCCAATGCATCGGCATTATCAACCATCAATTCGAACCAGCGGCGCAAAATGGCAGAACGTTCTTTTGCAAGCATTTTTGCCCATGGCTTGAACGCAGCCTTTGCAGCATCAATGGCCGTTTGAGTTTCTTTGGCTCCAAAATTTGGAACTTTAGCAACCTCTTCACCTGTAGCGGGGTTCAACACAGCAACGTCACCATTGCCAACCCATTTGCCGTTTATGAGGCATTGGTTTTTATGAAAATCGATTGTTTTTCCCATAGTAATCTTCCTGTTTGGTCGAGCAAATTGCTCTAATTATTTTCAAGCCAATCGGCGATGACTGCTACCTGCTCGTCATTGCGCAATGTTGGTGTGTGTCCCGTGTTTTCAATTTCCACCAGAGTTGTTTCCGGACCGCAAGTCAGCATTTTTTGAGCTGTCTCCGAACTCAAAAAACTGCTTTCCGCGCCGCGCAGCACGAGAACAGGACAGGATATTTTTTCCCAAATATCCCACATATCCACATTGAAATAAGAGATAGAGTCGCGAAATGCATCCCCCACACGACTGTCTGTTTTCATTTTGAACGTTCCGTGATTGGTGCGGCAGCTTGAATATTTCGCCATATGCGCCCAGTCTTCATCAGACATGGGGCCAAATTCCGCATAAATCTTCCGTTGATATTCCTCCACATCTTTCAATGTTTCGAATTCGTCAGAACGTCCAATATATTCTGCGATACTCATCAATGCATCGCGGGACACCTCCGGTCCAATGTCATTCACTACCAATCGGCGGATCGGCGATTGGCTGACCGACGCTAACACCATGCCAATAATTCCACCCATTGAAGTGCCAACCCAATTCACCTCGGTTACGCCAAGACGCGCAATCAGCGAATTCATGTCAGCATTGTATTGGAGGTAATTATAACCTTCCGACGAGGTCAAATGATCACTCTCGCCTCTTCCAACAACATCGGGGCATACGATTCGATATCTATCGCACAGTTTTGAAGCAAAATAATCGAAATCACGGGCGTTACGCGTCAATCCATGGACACACAACAGAGTTTCCTGATGCTTGAATTGTTCGGCATCGCCCCACTCCAGATAATTGAGGCGGTGAAAACCGTGAAACCCCAAACCAAGGTGATAGTGACGTGAATAAGCCTTTGACGGCCTTTTAATTCTGTGAGGCATTCAAGATCGCTCTATTTCAGGGATTTAAGACGTTCTTGAAGAGCGTCGATTTGAGATTGAATTTCTGAAAGCTCACCAGATTTCTCTGGTTTGCTTTCCTGCTCTTTGGTGGGCGTTTCTTTATCTTGCTGTGGCGATAATGCGCCAAACATTTCCCACGACTTTCGAAACATTTCCATATTTTGACGCGCAAGGTTCTGGCTGAATTGCATCATCGCTTGGGTGTTGCGGCCAACCACATTCTCCATAGCATCTGTCATACGGCTCTTTTCAGCAACGAATAATTTCATAGATTCAGTCAGATAATCTGGCACCATCTGTCCGTATGTGTCGCCATACATGCCAATAAGTTGTTTTTGAACTTCTAGTGGAAAATGGAAATTCGAAGGCTTGGTTTCTTGTTCAAAAATGATCTGATTCAGAATACTACGTGTAATGTCCTCACCCGTCTTTTTGTCTTCTATGACAAATGGAGTGTCTGACCGGACCAGTTCAACAATGTCATCGAGCACGATGTAGGAACTCGTCGATGTGTTGTACAAACGCCGGTTCGGGTATTTCTTGATCAGTATAGGGGAAATGCCGCTCTGCGATGGCGCACTTTCATGATTTTCTGGCGATTTCTTTGGTGTTTCGGACATTTGTTTTTTCAAATCGTGTTGCAGTGCAATAATATTGTCTTATCAGTGCCAATTATGTGGGGCCAGAATACACTTTTGCTGCAGTGCAGCAACAATGGGGTCAAACAAAAACGCCGACCCCAATGGGATCGGCGTTTTTGTGGGTTCATAAACAATCGGCAGGGAGGAGATATATCGATTGTTTGAAAATTTACATGCTTACAGAAAAGCTTTTGGAGAATGCGAGACGGCTGGCTTCACCAGTTTCGCGCATGACTTTTCCGGAAAGCTCAGCAACATTTTTGCTTTGCTCAGTGTAACGCTCAGCTGCACTTGCAACATTGGACGTTGCAACTTTGTAAAATTCAGCAACATCGTTGGTTTTGTTCAAAGCTTTAACGCCATCAAAAGAAGCTGCAACGTTTGAAACATAGTTTTCATACATGCGTTTAGCCATTGCTTCGCCGCCTTTGAAAACAGCTGCATTAAACTCAATCATGCTCTCGACAACTTTTTCCGAGTTAGCGATGTGGTTTGTTACAAATTCTTGCGACTTTTCAAAAGTCTCACTACCGTCCATAGTTTTCTTGGTCATTTTGTGATCCTTCACATAAGTTCAGAAACGCTTGGGGAGGATTTTTACGTTTCGACAAGCCATATATATACCATTTTTTGTGCATTGCAACATTTTTTGTGCGCCGCACCATATTCTTCATTCTGAACAACCCTTATTTTCATTCTGAGCGGCCAAACACTAGCATTTGGCGGTGGTCTGCGTATTCCGCATAGCAGAATTGTGCTTATGAACTTGTAGAATGAAACCATGCGTGTTTCCCTTTAGTCGTTAGGAGGTTCGGGATTGTCACTTGAATAAAACCGAACTGCATTTTTCTGTCTTTGTATTTAGTGGGGCTAAGTCGCCATCACCCAGCCAATAGGAACGCAAGTGTCTTCATCGAACAGAATGAGAGCGGCTCAACTTCTCGTAAAATGCCTTGAGCATGAAGGGGTCGAATATATTTTCGGAATTCCTGGTGAAGAAAACATCGCAGTGATGGACGCACTTCTCGACAGTAAGATCAAATTCATCATCACAAGACACGAACAGGCTGCTGCATTTATGGCGGATGTTTATGGCAGGCTCACCGGATGTGCTGGCGTCTGTATGTCCACCTTGGGTCCCGGGGCAACGAACCTCGTGACCGGCGTCGCCGATGCCAACATGGACCGCGCACCCGTTGTGGCTATTGCTGGACAAGGCGCAACGACACGCATGCACAAAGAGAGCCACCAAATTCTTGATCTGGTCAATTTGTTTCTGCCTATTACAAAATATTCTACACAGATCCGAGAACCAGAAATTGTTCCAGAGATCGTCCGCAAAGCGTTCAAGTTTGCACAAGCCGAAAAGCCCGGCGCAGCATTCATAGATTTCCCTGAAAATATTGCCGACATGGAAATTGAAGATATGGAGCCATTGCGGGTTCAATCTGCAGTGACGCCCGTGGCACCCGCTGGGAAAGCGCGCCAAGTTGCGGAAATGATCAGCAAAGCCAAGAACCCGATTATTATCGCGGGCAATGGTATTATCCGCCACGGCGCTTCTGATGCATTGGTGGAATTTGCAGAAAGTATCAACGCACCAGTGGCAACAACATTCATGGCGAAAGGCGTGATTTCCTCCTCCCATCCATTGAGCCTCGGTACAGTCGGTCTCAAGGCCCATGATTTGGTTGCTTTCGGCATCGATGAAGCCGATCTCGTGATTTGCGTGGGTTACGACATGGTCGAATATGATCCGGCTTATTGGAACCCGAAACACGATAAACACATCATTCATATTGATGGTTCACCTGCGGAAGTTGATACTCACTATATTGTAGATGCCGGCGTTATCGGAGATCTCACAGATTCCATGAAACGAATTGGCGCACGTTGTGAACGCGAGACCCGTCCGGCGATGAAGGATCTACGGCAGAGAATTGTCAAAGAATTGAATGCTCATACAAATGACACCGGCTACCCGGTAAAACCGCAAAAAATCATCTCCGATTTACGCCAAGTCATGGATCCGGAAGACATCGTTATTTCAGATGTGGGCGCTCACAAAATGTGGATGGCGCGGATGTTCCAGGCAGAGCGTCCCAACACATGCATCATCTCGAACGGATTCGCTTCCATGGGTATTGCCTTGCCAGGCGCAATTGCCGCCAAATTAGTGCACCCAGATCGAAACATTTTAGCGGTCTGTGGCGACAGTGGCTTCATGATGAACAATCAAGAGATCGAAACCGCAGTGCGGCTCGGGTTGAACATCACGGTTATCATTTTCAATGACAACAAATACGGCCTCATCGAATGGCACCAGCTGCGTGAATATGGACGCAAGAGCCATATTGATGTGACCAACCCAGATTTCGTAAAATTTGCTGAAAGCTTTGGTGCCAATGGCTACAAAGTTGATAAAGCCGAAGACCTGAAATCAATTCTAGAAACCGCGATGAATGATGGTGGTGTTTCTATCATCGATTGTCCCGTCGACTATTCTGAAAACATGAAACTTACCGAGCGCCTGAAAAGTATGAAATCGCTCGAAGAAGAGGTTTAAACCATGCACGCATTTCAATTCCAAACCACGAAATCCATGCTTTGCGAAGTTGGGGGCACCGCTAAAATTGGCGAGTTAATGGCCCAAATGGGTTGCAAGAAAATTGCTTTTGTCACTGACAAAATCATCCTCGAACTAGGTCTCGCACAAGCGGCATTGGATAGCCTGAAAACTGCTGGCGTGAATGTACACATCATTGATGATGTGGTTGCCGATCCGCCCGAAGCAATGATCTTGACTGCTGTTGAAGAAGCGAAGACCCAAGGCGTAGACGGTGTCGTTTCCGTTGGTGGTGGTTCTTCTTTGGACACCGCTAAGTTGATTGCCGTTTTGGTGGGGTCAGACCAACCTATTTCAGAAATGTACGGTGTCGGTCTGGTGCGCGATGATCGCCTTCCATTGGTCCTTGCACCCACGACGGCAGGAACAGGCTCGGAAGTCACACCAATTTCGATTGTGACCACCGGCACGAATGAAAAGAAAGGCGTTGTCTCACCACAACTCATACCCGATTGGGCAATTCTGGATGCCGAACTCACTGTTGGACTTCCAGCACATGTGACGGCCGCGACCGGCATCGACGCCATGGTACATGCCATTGAAGCATACACATCCAAGTTCAAGAAAAATATCGTTTCAGATACACTGGCACGCCAAGCGTTAGAACTGTTAGGACAGAACATTCACATCGCATGCACGAACGGTGAAGATCGCAATGCCCGTTCAAACATGTTGCTCGGTTCAATGCTTGCAGGCATGGCCTTTGCCAATGCACCGGTTGCCGCAGTACATGCACTCGCATATCCATTGGGCGGACATTTCCATGTTCCTCACGGCCTCTCCAATGCATTGGTTTTGCCCTATGTCCTAGATTTTAATATGAGTGAATCCGCCGACACTTATGCGGAAATTGCACCGTTGATTTTCCCAGAGCTTGCAGGGAAATCAGTCAAAGATATTTGCAACGGCATGGTTGCGGGTTTCAAAGCGATGGGACCGGAACTTGGTATGCAAAGCAAACTGTCTGAAGTTGGTGTCAACCACAATCATCTGCCGATGCTTGCAGAAGATGCCATGAAACAAACACGCCTTTTGGTGAATAATCCACGCAAAATGACCTATGAAGCCGCTTTAGAGATTTACACCCAAGCGCTTTAAAACGGTACTGAAGGGGAATACGATATGACAAAATCTGATAAGAGTTTTGAACATATGATGGACATTTGGCAGGAAGGCCAAGACGCATTTATGAAAGCTCAAAAGGAAGTTGCCGAGAGTTTCCAGAACACCATCACTCCGTTATTCGATCAAACCTCCGAGTCCGCAAATGCGTCTTATAAAGCTTGGCAGGAGTTTATAAAGACTTGGGCACCAGATTGGGACGCAAGTGCTATGACGGACGGCCCGTCCGCAGCCATGTTCACCCAAGGGCGCGACGCATTCATGACGATGTTGGACCCTTCCAACTGGACAAAATATGCACCAGAACAATTGCGTGAGATATTACAATCGGTCGCCCAAGGGCCGCAATTTGCAGATCTTGCAACACCTCACATTGATGCAGCGAATACGTGGCGCGAGGCTTTAGACTATCAAAATGCTGCCGCAGACTTGTCTAAAATTTTGCTAGAAAGCTGGACGCGCACTTATCAACGTTTCAACAAAACCCATTCGCTTGAAGATTTGCAATCTGGTGACGTTCAAGACGCTTTGGATGTTTGGTTAAAATCCGCCAATCATGAACTACTGGAAACGCAAAGATCCGCCGAATTCATGGACGCGCAAAAACGCATGTTGCGGGCATCTGTTGAAATCAAAGCGCGTCAACGCGACATGGCTGAAGCATGGAGTGAGGCTTACCAAATACCAACAAGAACTGAAGTCGACGATTTGACAAAGATTGTTCATGAACTGCGCCGCGAGTTGCGTCAGGTCAAACGCGAACTCTCTTCTACGAAAGCGAAGTCCAAAAAATGATGCCTATCCGCCGCAACTCTGATGGAGAGCCATTGGACGAAGCTGAAGCTGCGCTTCAAGCGTGGAGTTTGGCATGGAGCCAGATGATTGAAATCGGGGCAAAGGCGATCAAGTCAAATTCGTTTTTGGTGGAAACCAAACAAACCGATGTGGAGATTGCCACAACCCCTTTTGAGACGGTGTTACAAATTGATAAAGTACGTGTACTGCATTACCAACCACTCACGCAGAAAAAAGCCAATATTCCTCCAGTTCTGATCTGTTACGGGCTTTTTGGTCGCCAAACTATGATTGATCTACAAGAAGACAGATCTCTTGTTCGTAACTTATTGAATGAAGGCATTGACGTTTATGTGGTGGATTGGGGCAACCCAACCCGTGCAGATCAATATCTGACGTTTGACGATTATATTGATCTCTATCTTGGTTCTTGTGTCGAGCATGTTGTGGAAGTCAATGGCGGCAAACCAATCACTTTGTTCGGCATTTGTGAGGGCGGGACATTCGCAGCTGCACTTGCTGCATTACGTCCTGAATTATTCACGGGTCTCGCACTGGCAATCACACCAATTGATTTTCACGGGGAACAGGATGAATTTTGGCGTGGAGAAGGTTTCTTAAACAGCTGGATCGGAAACCTAGACAAAGATGATGTGGACCTGTTGATCGACACCTATGGAATGTTACCCGGCGCGATGACTGGTGCTGTGTTCTCATCTCTCACACCCATTGCCAGCATGACAAAATACAATGTGGGTCTCGCCGCAATGAATGGCAATGAACCAGCAATGCTAAACTTTCTACGTATGGAAAAATGGATTGCTGACCGTCCTGACCATCCCGGTGAAGCTGGCCGCCAATGGTTGAACGAGCTGTATCGTGAAAACCGCCTCGCCAATGGAGTATTCAAAGTATTAGGTGAAACCGTTGACCTTTCCAAAATCCAATGTCCAGTTCTTAACATTTACGCAGAACAAGATCACATTATTCCGGTGAGTTGTTCCAAAGCTTTAGGCAAGTTTGTGGAACCAAAACTCTACGAAGAGATCGGGTTCCCCGGCGGACATGTGGGTGTATTCGTCAGCCGCAAAGCGCAAGGTGTCGTCGCGGGTGGGATCACAAATTGGCTCAAACGCACACAAGCCCAAAAGACCAAATCATAAGTTTGTTAAAAGCGGTTACACGTCAGCCGACTTTAGTGAGGAAAGCATGGTAGACAAGGTTGTTTCACTGGAAGATGCGATTGCCACGATTGATGACAATGATACCGTTTGCGTGTCCGGTTTTGTTGGAATTGGAACACCCGAATGCTTGCTCAAAGGCCTCGAAAACCGTTTTTTGAAAGACAATTCGCCGAAAGATATTTCGCTCTTGTTCGCTGCGGCACCGGGTGATGGTAAAGATCAAGGCCTCAACCGTTTGGCACATCCCGGTCTTGTGAAGCGTGCGATTGGTGGGCATTGGTCCCTCGTACCAAAGCTTGGTGCAATGGCTGTGCGGGAAGAGATTGAAGCTTACAATTTACCGCTCGGGTGTATCTCACAATTGTATCGCGATATTGCCGGTGGAAAGCCGGGCATGTTCTCAAAAGTTGGGTTGCACACATTTGTTGATCCCCGCCAATCAGGCGGTGCGATTAACAAAAAATCGACGGAAGAGCTTGTCGAGGTTCAAGAATTGTTGGGCGAGGAATGGTTATTCTATCGCTCCATCCCTGTGGATGTTGCCCTCATTCGCGGAACGACTGCAGACAGCCATGGCAATATCACCATGGAACGTGAAGCGCTGACCCTTGATATGTTGTCCATTGCAATGGCGGCTAAAAACAGCGGCGGATTGGTGATTGCACAAGTGGAACGCATTGCAGCACACGGATCTCTTTCCCCTAAAGAAGTTATGGTTCCCGGCAACTTGGTGGACTGTGTTGTGGTAGCTGAAAATGCAGATCATCGTCAGACATATCAAACCCATTATCATCATGGATTTGCAGGGCGGATGCGCGGTATCGTGGATCAAAATGCGCCGATGGAAATGAGCGAGCGCAAAGTGATTGCGCGTCGTGCCGCACTGGAATTGCCAATCAATGGTGTTGTGAATTTGGGCATCGGTATGCCGGAAGGTGTGGGCGCCGTTGCCAATGAAGAGAACATTATTGATCACATCACATTGACCACAGAGGCAGGTGTGCTGGGTGGAATACCTCAGTCTGGTCTCGATTTCGGTGCGGCTATCAATGCCAATGCGATCATTCAAACCAATCAAATGTTTGATTTTTACGATGGTGGAGGGTTGGACTTAGCATGCCTTGGAATGGCAGAAGCCGATGCCAAAGGAAATGTGAATGTCAGTCGTTTCAAAGATCGTTTTGCAGGGGCCGGAGGGTTCATCAACATATCACAAAACGCACGCAAAGTTCTCTTCGTTGGAACCTTCACAGCCGGCGGATTGAAAGTCGACATTAATGGGGGCAAACTCACTATTGTTCAGGAAGGCCGCAACAAAAAGTTTATTGAGGAAGTTGAACAAATTACCTTCAACGGTGGTTATGCGGCAGAACAAGACAAACAAGCGCTGTATATAACCGAGCGCTGTGTGTTCGCCACATCGAAAGATGGTTTGGAACTGATTGAGATTGCACCGGGTGTTGATCTTGAAAAAGATATTTTGGCACAAATGGCGTTTGAACCTGTGATCAAAAATTTGAAGTTCATGGATACAGCTTTATTCAAACCTAAATCTATGAAGCTGCGCAAACAGCTTTTGAACATGACAATGGCGGACCGTCTTTATTACGATGCAACGCAAAACATTCTATTCGCCAATTTGAGTGGATTGGATATTGAAGATGGTAAGGATCTAAAGTCATTCGACCGTTCCTTCAAAGCTTTTGTCAAAGAGATCGGTTGTAAGGTCAATCTGATTTCAAACTATGATGGAATTTCAATTGCACCACGTATGTCCAGTCGCTTCGCAGACCTGTTGAGTGAATTGGAGCGGGACTATTATCTCACCGCGACACGTTACACCAACAGCGCTTTCTTGCGCCAGAAACTCGGGCAAGATTTGAAAAACCGTTCAATCTCGCCGCATATTTTTGAAACAGTTGAAGAAGCGGCTGAGTATATTCGCAACAGCGCTTCTCAATAGGTCAACCATTTACGTCCCGCAAAATGTGTAACGCACTTGCTCTCCTGCTGATGGCGCGCTCATTAAATCTGTATTTTTCGGCTGATCGTCAAACGGTTTTGAAAACACTTGCAACAAGCGTTCCATGGTAGCAAAATCACCCAGCAATCCATCTTTGATACTTTGTTCTATCAGGTGTGTTCTTGGAATGAATGCCGGGTTGTGGGCGTTCATGAGTTTCACGCGTTCATCCGCATCCAGCTCTTCCCGTTGAAGCCGTTCTTTCCACTCCACTAACCATGGATCGATGTCTGTTCGATTTTGAAACTGTTGACCAATATTCCTTTGGTTTTCAGATGATAATGCGCGGAACGTGAGTGTAAAATCCGCCCCATCGTTGGTCATGGCTTTGAGCAAACCATTCACAAGAACCTCGTCCTCACCTTCCATATTCACCAAACCGAGCTTGCTGCGGAATACATTAAGCCAAGCCTCGTGATAGAGACTTGGAAAACTATCAATCACCGATTGAGCGACAGCGACAGCCTCTTCTTGAGTGTCTCCCAACAGAGACAAAATCGCTTGCGCAAACTGCACAAGGTTCCAGTGGGCAATTTTGGGTTGATTGGAAAATGCATAACGCCCGGTTTGATCAATGGAGCTAAACACTCTGTCGGGATGAAAATCATCCATAAATGCACACGGTCCGTAGTCAATTGTTTCACCCGCTATGGAAACATTATCCGTGTTCATGACACCATGAATGAACCCAACGCCCATCCAGCGGGCCACAAGATAAGCCTGCGCGTTAACCACAGATTGCAACAAATTTTTGTAAGGGTGATCTGAATTTTTACAGTCCGGATACAATCGGTCAATCGCGTAATCAGCCAGTAGTTTGAGGCCATCTGCATCACGCCGGGCCGCAAAATATTGAAACGTCCCAACGCGCAAATGGCTTTTGGCAACACGGGTTAAAATAGCACCGGGTAATATTTCTTCACGTACAATATCTTCGCCTGTTGTGACCGCAGCAAGCGCACGGGTGGTCGGAATATCCAACGCAGCCATAGCTTCACTAACGATATATTCTCGCATGACCGGACCGAGCCAAGCGCGACCATCGCCCATGCGTGAAAATGGCGTCGGACCAGACCCTTTTAGTTGAATATCCCGGCGTCCCAATTTTGGTGACACGACTTCACCAAGCAAAACAGCACGACCATCACCAAGTTGAGGGACCCAATTGCCAAATTGTTGTCCGGCATAAGCCATGGCCAGAGGCTCAGACCCTTCTGGCAACTCATTGCCTGCTAGAATTGCAATTCCATCATCAGACTTCAATTGTGCAACATCAAAACCCAACTTAACAGCAAGTGCCTCATTCAACTTAATCAGCCTTGGGTCGGACACAGCTGTGGGAGGAAGTTTTACGTGAAAACGCTCAGGCAATCGCGCATAAGTGTTGTCAAATTTTGCAATATTGATCACGAAGTCTTCGATCTGTTGTCTACCACACGAACCGCTTTACCCTGACTGCGCGCAACGCCACCTTCTGACGCCACCACAATTTTTGCCGTTACGCCCACCACGTCTTTGATACCGCTGGCTAACATTGAAGCAGCTGCATTCTGTGCGTCTTCGAACGAAGCTTCTTTCGTGCATTCCACATGAACAGTCATTTGGTCCATACGTCCGCTCTTGGTCAGTTCGATCTGGAAATGTGGCGCGAGGCCATCTACCTTCATCAACTGCTCTTCTATCTGTGTAGGGAACACATTCACACTTCGCAGAATGATCATATCATCTGAACGACCTGTGATCTTTTCCATGCGTCGCATAGAACGTGCCGTTCCTGGTAAAAGGCGTGACAGGTCGCGTGTGCGATAACGGATGATTGGGCAAGCTTCTTTAGTCAAAGACGTGAATACCAGTTCTCCCAACTCACCATCCGCCACTGGCTCACCCGTTTCAGGATCAATGATTTCAGGATAGAAATGGTCTTCCCATATTGTGGGGCCGTCTTTCGTTTCCACACATTCATTCGCCACGCCCGGGCCAATAATTTCAGACAAACCATAGATATCAACCGCGTGCATATCGAAAGCCTGTTCAACTTCTTCGCGCATGGCATTGGTCCAAGGTTCCGCGCCGAATACACCTACCTGTAGAGAGGTTTCGCGCGGATCAATGCCCTGTTCTCGGCATTCATCGAGAATAGACAATAAATAGGAAGGCGTTACCATAATCGTCGACGGTTTAAAATCATTGATCAAGGTAACTTGCCGCGCTGTCATACCACCTGAGACAGGCACAACAGTGCAGCCCAGTTTCTCGGCGCCGTAATGGGCGCCCAAACCACCCGTGAACAATCCATATCCATAAGCCACATGCACGATATCGCCGGGGCGTGTACCGGAAGCACGCAAAGACCGCGCCATCACGGTCGCCCACATATCCACGTCGTTTGCAGTGTAACCCACAACAGTTGGCTTCCCAGTGGTGCCGGAAGAAGCATGGATACGGGAGACTTGCTCACGCGGTGTAGCAAACATTCCAAATGGATAATTGTCTCGTAAGTCGCTTTTCACCGTGAACGGAAATTTGGATAAATCAGACAGTTGTTTGAAATCATCAGGATGAACACCTGCATCATCAAACGACTTTTTGTAATGGGAAACGTTTTCGTAAGCGTGCCGCAATGACCATGCCATACGTTCTGTCTGCAACGCAGCGATTTCGTCACGTGAAGCAATCTCGATTGCATCAAGGCTAGATTTTTCAGGCGTCAAATCGAGCATGGCAATATTCTCTCAGCAAAACTTATTACGCTCACTATCCACAAAATTTCAGTTTGCGAAAGTCATTGTGTTACAAAATTTTATTTTTTGCGAACTTCATGTAACATAATGAATTGGAGTTTCTTGGTTTACTTAATCAAGTCCTTGGGAGAATTTTATGTCTGTTCATGATGTTGCCAGCTTTGCCGCAGGAAAATGGGTGCACCCCACCAATGATGCGGCCAGGTCAATTGAAAGTGCGGTCACGGGCGAAGTTATCGCTCGTGCCGGCAGTAATGCTTTGGATTATCAGGCGATGCTTGATTATGCAAAAATGGTGGGCGGCCCTGCCCTTCGCGATATGACATTTCACGATCGTGCACGCATGTTGAAAGCCGTTGCGACCCATCTCAACAACAATCGCAGTGCTCTTTATGAACTGGCATATACGACAGGTGCCACTCTATCGGATTCCAAGATTGATATCGATGGGGGCATTGGTACGATGTTCGTTTATGCCTCCAAAGGGCGTCGTGAACTGCCTGACAGCACTACCTATCTCGATGGCGATTTGGAGCAATTGTCACGCAACGGCACATTTGTCGGACAGCACATTTGCACTCCGAAGCTCGGCGTTGGTGTTCAAATCAACGCATTTAATTTTCCTGTTTGGGGCATGTTGGAAAAACTTGCACCTACTTTGTTAGCGGGTGTTCCGTCGATTGTAAAACCAGCCACAGCGACTTGCCATATGACAGAAGCCTGCGTGCGATTGATGCTCGACAGCGGGTTGCTGCCTGAGGGGGCTTTGCAACTTATCACTGGTGGTATTGGCGATTTATTGGAACGCCTAACTGCGCAAGACGTGGTGAACTTCACCGGATCGGCGCAAACTGCTCTCCTCTTAAAATCTAATCAGCATTTGTTGAAGCATGCTGTTTCTTTCATCGCAGAACAAGACAGTTTGAACAGTTCAGTTCTCGGCCCAGATGTCAGCATTGATACGCCTGAGTTTAAATTGTTCATCGATGAAGTTGTGCGTGAAATGACCACTAAAGCAGGTCAAAAATGCACGGCCATCCGCAGAATTATGGCCCCTGAACATTTGGTTCAACCAGCTATTGATGCGATCGAAGCACGTTTGGATGCCATTCGCATTGGCGACCCAGCTGACAAAGACACACAAATGGGGCCACTGGTTTCCCAGTCGCAGCGGGATGATGTAATGACGATTGCCGCCCAACTGGAAGATGAAAGCCGTGCCATTGGTGCTAACAATGGTTTGACCGTGCACGGAGCAGATTCTACTGCGGGCGCATTTTTGGCACCTATGATTTATCACTGCGCCGATCCGGACAACGCTCAACACATCCATCAGTTGGAAGCGTTCGGACCCATTTCAACCATTATGCCCTATCGTGATCTCGACCACGCTTGTAATTTGTTGAACCGTGGAGGCGGCAGCCTTGTGGCATCTGTCATCACTCACGATCCGCAAGTGGCACGGCAGGTAGCTGTCGGATCAGCCGCTTGGCACGGACGTATTTATGTCAATGACCGTGTTTCCATGAATGAGAGCACGGTTCACGGTTCACCACTTCCACACATGTTGCATGGTGGTCCGGGCCGTGCGGGTGGCGGTGAGGAGTTGGGGGGCATTCGCGGCGTGATGCACTACATGCAGCGGACAGCCGTTCAGGGATCACCCGATATGATTTCCGCGATTGGCGAAACATGGGTGCCGAACAGTGCGCAGACCTCAGTGGAGGCGCACCCGTTCACAAAAACCTTCCACGAGTTGAAACTTGGGGAGACGTTGGTCACAGACAGTCGCGAAATTTCGATTGAAGATATCGAAACGTTCGCTCATTTTACAGGTGATACATTCTACGCACACATGGACGAAGAAGCAGCGAAAGCAATTCCATTCTTTCCCGGTCGTGTGGCTCATGGGTATTTGCTACTTTCGTTTGCTGCGGGATTGTTTGTACAGCCTGACCCCGGCCCCGTCCTGGCCAATACGGGTCTATCCGACCTCAATTTTCAAAAACCCGTTTCAGCAGGAGACAGCATCCGCGTTCATTTGACGGTGAAACGGAAAACACCGCGCAATGAAGACTATGGCGAAGTGCGTTGGAATGTGGAGTTGACCAACCAAGATAATGAGACGGTGGCAACCCTTATCTTGCACACGATAAACGCGTTTTAGAAATGCCCGTTTCATTTGAAACAGTTTTGGAACAAGCGCAGACACGAAGAAAACTTCGTGTCTGGTCCTTGATCATGACATTCTTCGGGGATGCTGTTGTGCCACGCGGTGGCGCAATATCCGCACGGACCATACAATTGGTGATGCAACGGTTTCATATTACGCCAGGTGCTGTGAGAACTGCCTTTTCACGATTGACGAATGATGGTTGGGTGATCCGCGAAAAATACGGACGCAACAGTTTTTATCGTCTTTCAGAAACAGGATATGATCCTTTTGCAGCTGCAAATGACCGTATTTATGCGGTGCCTTCTAAGGCTCAAAGCAGCAACCGGTTGGTGATCGCCATTGCGCCAAATACGCTGATGGACAGCAAAACAACCAAAATACAATCTGCGCCACCGAGTGTTCAACTGTTCAACCCAAATGACCTAAATATTGATAAACGGCGATCGCAAGGTTGGTTCATTCTCGATGCTGAACCACGATTCATACCCGATTGGGTACATACAGAACTCGTGCCCCAAGACCTCACCGATGCGTTTGAGGAACTGACGCGACAATTTAAAAATGTGAGTGTTGGGACACAAATTGATGCTCTGGCTTTGCGCACATTACTCATTCATGAATGGCGGCGTTTTTTGTTGCGAACGCCGATCATTCCACGCGGAGTACTGCCTGACGATTCACCCATTCGACAATGTCGGATGCAGGTTATGGAAACATACAAGAGCTGTTTAGATCTGTCCGAGGAATGGCTCACCCTTAATGGACAAGGGCCAGATGGCGCTCTTCCTGCCCCATTGAAACTCAA
This sequence comes from uncultured Rhizobiaceae group bacterium, assembly GCA_938010435.1. GTDB lineage: Bacteria > Pseudomonadota > Alphaproteobacteria > Rhizobiales > Rhizobiaceae > Pseudahrensia. The sequence goes on from CALLUS010000002.1 coordinate 299,418, forward strand.
TGAACGATTTTTAGAAAGATAATGTGTTACAAAATTTGCAATTTTTTGAAAATTCTGTAACATAAAATGCAACAGGAGGTTTGGTTATGTATTCTCAAGGTCTCATAGGTGCAGACGATAAGCCCGTCGAAGACGAAGCTTTCATCGCTGCTTTTCAAGCACGAATTGATGCTGAAGAAAAAATTGAACCGAATGACCCTATGCCCGAAGCATATCGCAAAACGCTTGTGCGCCAGATTGGCCAACATGCACATTCTGAAATTGTTGGCATGTTGCCCGAAGGAAACTGGATTACACGAGCACCGACCTTAAGACGTAAACTGGCTCTTCTTGCAAAAGTTCAGGATGAAGGCGGCCACGGGCTGTATCTTTATTCCGCAGCCGAAACTCTTGGTGTTTCTCGAGAACAAATGACCGAAGAGTTGTTGAGTGGGCGGGCGAAATATTCATCTATTTTCAACTACCCAACACCCACATGGGCGGACATTGGCGCCATTGGCTGGCTGGTTGACGGCGCCGCTATTATGAACCAAGTGCCGCTTTGCCGTTGCTCATTCGGGCCCTATGCACGGGCTATGGTGCGTGTGTGTCGTGAAGAAAGTTTTCATCAACGCCAAGGCTACGAGTTGATGATGGCGCTTGCTGAAGGTTCTGACGAACAAAAGGCGATGGCCCAAGACGCGCTGAACAGATGGTGGTGGCCATCGCTCATGATGTTCGGGCCCCATGACAGCGATTCTACAAACAGCGATCAATCCATGGAATGGAAGATCAAGAGATTTACCAATGATGAGCTGCGTCAAAAATTTGTCGATGCCACAGTGATACAAGCAGAAAAAATAGGCCTGACTATTCCGGACCCGGATCTGAAATGGAATCCTGAGAAGAACGATGGTGCTGGCGGATATGATTTCGGCCCAATTGATTGGAATGAATTTTGGCGCGTTGTTAAAGGTGGCGGGCCAATGAATCGCGACCGTATTTCTGCCCGCAAAAAGGCTTGGGATGAAGGCGTATGGGTTCGTGAAGCCGCAAACGCGTTTGCTCAAAAGCAGCACCAACGCACAGAAGCTTCAAAGGTGGCAGCAGAATAATGTCTATTGAAACAACCCCTCTGTGGGAGGTTTTTATCCGCTCACGCAACGGACTGAACCACAAACATGTGGGTAGTCTCCACGCCGCTGACAGCAATTTAGCTGTTCAGTCTGCGCGCGATGTTTACACCCGTCGCGAAGAAGGCAACTCTATTTGGGTTGTGCGCTCGGATCAAATCGTTGCATCTGATCCGGATCGCTCGGGAGAAAATTTTGAACCCGCGGCTGATAAAATTTATCGCCATCCGAGTTTCTATGACATTCCTGACGATGTGGGACACATGTGATGAGCGCCAAAACACCGTTCATCAACGTTCTCATTTCTCTTGGCGATGATCATCTTATTCTAGGACATCGATTGTCCGAATGGTGCGGGCATGCGCCTATGCTGGAAGAAGATTTGTCAATGCCCAATATGGCGCTCGATCTTTTGGGACAAGCACGCAATCTTTACGGATATGCTGTCGAACTTGAAGCCGAAGGGCGCACCGAAGACGACATTGCTTTCTTACGGACGGATCGAGAGTACAAAAACATTCTGATGGTCGAGCGCCCAAATGGCGACTTTGCACACACAATGTTACGCCAGTTTTATTTCGCCGTTTACATGCAACTATTTTGGGACGACGTGTTGGCCAATGGTGATGCACGTTTGAAAGAGTTTGCTGCAAAAGCAACCAAGGAACTAGCGTATCACATTCGCCATTGCGGGGAATGGCTTGTGCGTTTGGGGGATGGCACCGAAGAAAGCGCTGAACGTATGAAAGCGGCGGTGGATGCTTTGCACCCTTATACAAATGAGCTTTTCGACATCACTCCAGATTTCAATACCTGTATCGAGGATGAGCTTGTTCCCAACCCTGAAACATTGCGAAAAGATTGGAACACAGCCATTCAGCAAATCTTTCGACAAGCATTTCTTGTGGTTCCCAATGTTCAATTTCCGCAAACCGGCGGGCGCACAGGCCATCACACAGAAGCTTTTGGTCACTTGCTGTCAGAGCTTCAATATATGCAACGCGCCTATCCGGGGCTCACATGGTAGCACGTGCGGCAGTTGATTTTGAGGAATCGCGTGCATGGACAATCGCCGCTGCTGTGCCTGACCCAGAGGTTCCGTGTGTCACCGTTGCTGATCTCGGAATCTTACGCAGTGTTCATATAGAAAAAAATACGGTTATCGCAAAGCTGACACCCACATATTCAGGCTGCCCTGCTGTATTGGCCATTGAATTGGCGGTGGAAACAGCACTTCTAGAAGCTGGATTTGATGCGCGGGTTGAACGGGTTTTGTCACCTGCTTGGACAACCGATTGGATAACTAAAGATGGCCGCGAAAAATTGCGGGAGTATGGAATAGCTCCTCCTGTAAATGGTAGTGCCTCCAAACTTTCTCTTTTCGGTAAAGTTGACGTGACTTGCCCGCGCTGCGCATCCACAAACACTGAGAAATTGTCAGAGTTCGGATCAACAGCCTGCAAAGCCCATTACCGCTGCTTATCGTGCAGTGAACCATTCGACTATTTTAAGTGTATCTGAACTCATGAGCCGCAACACATTCCACGATTTAAAAATTTCAAATATCCGTCCTTTGACTAAACAATCGGTTTGCATTTCGTTTGATGTGTCCGAGGACCTAAAACCCGCATTTCAATTTACACCCGGTCAATATCTCACTTTACGCGCCAATATTGATGGCGAGGACATCAGACGCTCTTATTCCATTTGTTCTTCTTCAAATCATGGAGCGTTAGAAGTCGGCGTCAAACATGTGCCAGACGGATTATTTTCCAGCCATGCAATGAAACTGATTACGGGAGCGACCCTCTCTGTTATGCCACCACAAGGCTGCTTCACCGCTGAATTGGGTGGCAAGAACCACTATCTATTGGTTGCTGCGGGATCAGGCATCACACCTTGTCTTTCCATTGCGACATCCGTTTTAGAAGCCGAAAGTGAAAGTCAGATCACGCTGATTTACGGAAATAGATCAAGCTCGAGCATGATGTTTAAAGCCGAACTCAATGCGTTGAAAGACCGCTATACTGAACGACTTCAAGTGTTCCATGTTTTAAGCCGCGAACAGCAAGACATCGAACTAACTAATGGACGCATAGAAGGCGATAAGGTCAGTGCTTTTTTCGAAGCAGGATTGATTACAAAACAAACCATTGATGCCGCATATATTTGCGGTCCTGAAGAGATGATCAAAGAGGTATCCAGCGCACTTACCGGTCTTGGAATGCCAGCTTCCAACATACATTTCGAATTGTTCACGACCGCGAAAAGTGGGAAAAAACCAACCAAGGCTTTTGAAAGCCCTATAGAAGACACAACGGAGGTTTCAATCACATTGGATGGAACCACACAGATATTTGGACTCGATCATGAAAACGAAACCGTTTTAGCGGCTGCCCAGCGCGCAGGGTTGGATCTTCCCTTTTCATGTGAAGGCGGGATGTGCTGCACATGTCGATGCAAAATCGTCAGCGGTGGTGCAAAAATGGATGTGAACTATTCGCTTCAAGATTGGGAGATCGAAGCAGGTTACACACTCGCCTGCCAAACCCGCCCAACCGGGAAAAGTCTTACACTCGACTTTGACGATGCCTAGAGCTTTGTATCAGCTATAATTTTGGACGCACCTTTTTCCATGAGCGCGAGACCGACGGAACGGCCCAACTCGCGTGGATAAGCGGCAGTTGCTTCTTGCTCATGGCGAATAATTGTATTGCCATCCAGTGACATAACAGCAGACTGCATTAACATTTTTCCATCAGAAATCGTCGCGTGTGCCGCTATGGGAGAGTTACAATGACCATCCAATACCCAGAGAATTTCGCGTTCTGCTTCCGCACAAGCACGGGCATCAGCATCGTCAATTTTTGTCAGCAATGCACGCGTTTCCCAATCGGTTGACGAACATTCAACCGCCACAATACCTTGCCCAACAGCGGGCAACATTTCCGATGTGGGGAAACGATAGGAAATCCGATCTGACACTCCAACGCGCGCCATTCCCGATGTTGCCAACATAATGGCATCAGCAGGTTCCGTTTCTCCGCCATCAATCAACTTTTGGGGAATTCCATTGTCGAGTTTATGAATGCGCGTGTCAGCTGCACCCCTAAAATGTACAATTTCGATCAAAGGAAAAACTGCTTTGATCAAAGCCGCACGCCGCACAGAATTTGTACCCAGACGAAAGCCTTTTCCCTGAACTTTCTTCAGCTCTTCCAATTCCAAACCCGGCCGTAAAACTATAGAATCTGTTGGATCATCGCGTTTCAGATACGCCCCAATCACCAGATCGGGTGTTTCTTCATTCCCAGGCATATCTTTGAGGGAATGCATGGCACATTGAGTTTTACCAGTGACCACATCCGCGCGAATTTCTGCAACGAATGCGCCACCTTTACCACCATGACGATCAAGCCTGCTCACTTGGTCGCGGTCACCCGTGGGTTCATTTTCTGCAATGCCGTAGTCAAGATTTTGGTCGACCGCACGCAGCAAATCGATCACATGATTTGTTTGTGCAAGGGCCATTTTGCTTTTGCGCGTTGCTATCAGAAAAGTCTTCACTCGTGTCTCCGCAGAGTCGCTGTACTAATAATTTTTATACCGCATAGCATTGCCGACATTCACCACGAAGTTCAATCGTTGTTTTCTTCAACACAAACCCATTTTCTTTCACATGAGACTCAAGACTTTTGGAAACATCTGCTGCGGCAAATTCTGCGACGGTGCCGCACGTATCGCAAATAGCGAAGACTGCTGCTCCGGAATGTTCGCAGGTTCCATGTTGGCAAGCGACAAAGGCGCTCATGCTTTCAAGTCGATGTACAAGTTTTAACTCGGTCAACTTTTCGAGAGCGCGATAAACTTGAAGAGGCGCACGAAATCCCTTTTCGCGCAGCGCATCTAAAATGGCGTAGGCGGTCATAGGTCCGTTTTCTTGTGTCAAACATGTATGAACCATCGATTGGTTCTTCGTGAGCTTACTTTCGATCATGATGCGCTCCTTTGACGCTTTAAACTCGCACTGACGAGATGCGCCAAGATAAAAAAGACAAATGCAGCAACCACAATAGATGGGCCACTGGGTGTGTCCAAATATAGGGATGATGAGAGCCCTAAAACAACACTAACAAATCCTGCGGCAGATGCGAGCACGGCCATCAATTCAGGGCTTGTGCTGAATGGGCGAACTGCAATCGCAGGGATGATCAACAAAGCAGTGATCAGCAATACGCCAACCAATTGCATAGATATGGCAATCACCAATGACACGAGCAACATAAAAATGAGATCGAGTATTTGGCGATTCCCCCCCTCAGCATCAGACAATTCCGCACTGACAGTGGCCGCAAAAATAGGCTTCCATATCCACAATAAAACGCACAGCAAACCCATGCCACCAAGATATATAAGCGAAATATCTTCAATAGACACCGACAAAATATCGCCAAATAAAACCGCGTTTATGTCCACACGCAACCACGTCATGAAACCTATTGCGACCAATCCCAAGGCTAAAGCAGAGTGCGATAACAACCCCAGCAAAGCGTCGGTCGGCAAAGATCTGTTGCGCTGCATCAACAGCAGGCATATCGAAACTATTGCACAGATTGTAAACACGGAAAGGGTAATATTGACTTGAAACAGATAAGCTAATGTCACCCCTAGCAAACCTGAATGGGCAAGTGTGTCACCAAAATATGACATTCTCTTCCAGACGATAAGACATCCAAATGGACCTGCAACAAGCGCTACTCCGACACCTGCAACCAATGCTCTTACAAAAAAATCATCCAACATAAGAATCACCTTCCTGCTCGTGGTGGTGGCCATCATCGGGATGACAATGTTCTGTGATTGAGCCATCGGCGTGTTGCACTGTCCCATCCGGCAAGTGAACATGATCGTGTTGGTGTTGATAGACGGCAAATGTGGAGGCTGCCCGTTCGCCGAACAAATCTTTGTATACAGGGTTCTGCACAACTGACATTGGCGTTCCATGACAGCACATATGACCGTTGAGACAAATGACACGATCTGTTGCCGCCATAACCATGTGAAGGTCATGTGATATCAACAAAACACCGCATTCCAATTCGTCACGCAATTGGGAGATAAGTTGGTACAAAGCAGCCTCACCGTTAAAGTCCACGCCTTGTGCAGGTTCATCCAAAACCAAGAGGTCCGGTTTGAGGGCCAACGCCCGTGCCAGCAGAACACGTTGAAATTCGCCACCCGACAGGTTTTGAACTTGTTCATTCTTGAGGTGGCTTACTCCTGTTCTTTCAAGCGCCGACTCAATCTCATCTGCGTTCATCTTGTGAGTGAGTGTAATCAGCCGTTTGACAGTGAGCGGCATTGTCCAATCAATCGCAAGGTTTTGCGGCACGTATCCAACGCGCAACCCGGAGGTTTGCCATGCCTTCCCCTCTGTCGGTTGCAATATACCCAATGCCATTTTCGCGCTGGTTGATTTTCCCGAACCGTTGGGGCCAATCAAAGTGACAATCTCACCTTTGGCAACAGAAAATGTCACCCCACGCACAAGCCAGTCGCCGGTTATTTTCAAACCTGCAGTTTCCAGTCGGATAAGTTCTTTTGTTTTCATTTTATCTTTTAGGGATTGTCAGAAAGGGGAAATCATATTAGCAATATATGTAATGTAATAACATAACATACGAGATACACAATGATCAAACGCGTTTTTAGCTGTACAGTAATTGCAGCCGCAGCATTCACACAAATTGCTGAGGCTGCTCCAAAAATTGTTGTCTCCATAAAACCTGTTCATTCAATTGTATCTGCATTAACGAAGAATGTGGTAACGCCGGAACTCCTGATGAAGGGCATTCAGTCCCCTCATTCTGCAACGCTAAAACCGGGTCAAGCTGAAACACTACAGAACGCTGACATTGTAGTATGGGTTGGGCCCGGATTGGAACAATTCCTCATACAACCTATCACCACTGTCGCCACCAAAGCACGCGTGATTGAATTGTCTTCATTGCTCGAAGGGGAAGAGAAAGGCCATGATCATGACTCTGAACATGGCCATAAGGATGAACACAAAGACGACCATGGTGATGACCACGGGGATGGCCACGAAGATCATGGAAATATACACATTTGGTTGGACCCACAATCGGTGCTGGAATTGGTCACACCTGTCACTCAACAATTGATTGAGGCAGACCCTGACAATGCAGCGGTCTATGAAGAAAATTCAGCACGTTTGAAGAAAGAGTTGATCACTTTGGACAGCACCCTTTCAACAAAACTCGAAGGTATTAAGAACAAACCGTTTTTGACCTATCACGACGCCTATAGCCCATTTGTCGAACACTATGGATTGAGCAATACCGCTTCAATTGCCGTCGATGATCACAGAAAACCAAGTGCTGCGCATTTGAAGAAGCTTCAGTCCATAACATTGAAACAGAACATCACATGCTTGTTTACTGAACCGCAATTCAACACCGCTTGGCTCAAGTCGGTATGGCCAGAATCGGCGTTAAAATATGCAGAACTCGACCCGCTTGGCAGCTCAATCGACGCGGGGCCTGATCAATACGGTCAATTGATGCACAACCTTGCCGACAGTCTTTCGAACTGCCTTACATCGAAATAAATTGGCTCAGACATATCTATTGACGATGTTTTCCAACATCTCTTGACGCCCGGACTTGGGCGACGGGTTCATATCCATGCTCTCGACCCAAGTCGCAATGTCTTCAAGAGACTGCTTGCCTGCAAGCATGTTCTTTGCACCTTGTTGTTCCCAACCGGCATAACGCTCGTTCAGAGACGCTGACAATGCACCATCCTCAAGCATCGCAGCAGCTGCTTTGAACCCTCGTGCACAACAATCCATGCCACCAATATGAGCCATGAGAAGATCATCAGGTTGTAAAGATTGGCGGCGTAATTTTGCATCAAAATTGGTACCACCTGTTTTAAAACCGCCGCCACTTAGAACTTCATAATAGGCCAACGCCATTTCAGGCACGTTGTTGGGGAATTGATCTGTATCCCACCCGGATTGATAATCGTTTCTGTTCATATCAATTGACCCAAAAATGCCAAGCGCGTTGGCCATAGCCAATTCATGTTCGAAAGAATGACCAGCCAAAATCGCATGCCCTTGCTCGATGTTCACCTGAACTTCTGTTTCAAGGCCATGGCGTTTCAAGAATCCATAAACGGTGGCCACATCATAATCATACTGATGTTTCATTGGCTCTTGCGGCTTGGGTTCGATCAGTATGGCACCTTCAAAACCAATTTTATGTTTGTACTCGACGACTAGATTGAGGAAACGACCCATTTGCGCATCTTCACGCTGCAGATCAGTATTGAGCAAAGTCTCATATCCCTCACGCCCTCCCCACAAAACATAGTTTTCACCACCCAGTTTATGAGTTGCGTCCATGCAAGTTTTCACCGTGGCTGCACCAAAGGCGAAAACCTCGGGATCAGGATTGGTCGCGGCGCCCGACATATAGCGGTGATGTGAAAAAAGGTTTGCGGTTCCCCACAGTAGCTTCATGCCCGTGTCAGACATTTTACCCTGAAAATAGTCTACGATCTCATCGAGATTACGGGTATTCTCGGCGAAGTTTGAGCCTTCCGGGCGAACATCTGCATCGTGGAAACAAAAGTACGGCACACCAAGAGCGGTGAACATTTCAAACGCCACATCAGCTTTCAGTTTTGCTGCTTCCATGGTGTCACCCATTTTATCAGCAAACCATGGGCGTTCAAATGTTTGTCCACCGAACGGGTCGCCACCAGGCCAGGCGAAGTTGTGCCAATAGCAAACGGCGAAACGCAGATGATCTTTCATGCGTTTACCCATTACAATCTCATCTGGATTGTAATGCCGAAAAGCGAGCGGGTTTGTGCTTTCAATACCTTCAAATGGGATTTTCGTGACTTCGCCAAAGAAACCTGTGGTCATTTCATCGCTCCTGATAGTGCGGGATAAAGCGCTCGATAGCGCTGATAAGAATTTTCATAATCGTCGGCCAAAGAAAGGTCCGGCTCAAAAACTGTTTTAATTTTAGGTGGCAAACAAACCTCTTCCGGATCTGCACCCTCCGTTGCCATCAATCCTAAACGTGCAGCGCCAAATGCAGCGCCAAAATCTCCATCTTCAGGAAGTTCAATGGCAACACCCAAAATATTGGACATTGTTTGTAACCAGTATGCAGAATTACTCCCCCCGCCAACCGCCATTACCTTGTTCAAAGATGTGCCAGCGGATTTGAGCGCTTCCATGGAATCCCGCAGTGCAAAACACACTCCTTCGAGGATCGCTGCAGTCATGGCATTCTGATCGTGTGCATGGTCCAACCCGACAAATGCGCCACGTATAACTGCATCATTGTGCGGCGTTCTCTCTCCAGAAAGATAAGGCAGGAAAATCGGACCTGCTGGTATAATGGTGTTTTGGTTTAGCTTTTTGGTGAGGTGGGCCGGATCATTTCCGGTGACACCAGCCCACCAGTTGAGAGAATCCGTTGCTGACAAGAATACGCCCATTTGGTGCCAGGTATCTGGCACAGCATGGCAAAAGGTATGGACAGCACTTTGTGGGTTCGGCAGATAACGTCCGTTGGCAGCAAATAAAACACCTGATGTGCCAAGGGAGGCAAACGCTAAACCTTCTTGAACTGTTCCAAGGCCAATTGCCGAGGCCGCATTGTCACCTGCCCCACCTGCGACTACCACATTCTTCATGCCCCAACGGTTGGCCAATTCAGGGCGCAGAGTACCGGACACTTCGGCACCTTCCACAAGGCGCGGCATGTTTTCTACACTCAAATCAGTCGCCGCCAACAATTCTGCGGACCACTCACGTTTTTCCACATTGAGCCAACTGGTGCCTGAAGCATCTGACATTTCAGAAACGCATTCACCCGTCAGCCAAAGCCGCAAATAGTCTTTCGGTAAAAGCACTTTGGCCGTTCGCGAGAACAACTCTGGTTCGTTGTCTCTTACCCAAGCAAGCTTAGGTGCGGTGAAACCAGGAAAAACAATGTTGCCGGATAAAGACCTGAAAAGGGGATTAGTATCGAGAACAGTCGCCTGCTCATGACTACGTGTATCGTTCCAAAGAATACAAGGACGCAAAACCTCATGGGAAGAATTCAGCAAAGTCGCGCCGTGCATTTGACCTGAAAGACCAATACCGCGGACAGCGGCTAAACCAGTACCGAACTGTCGCTTCAATTCATCAAGTGACGCTTCAGTCGCGGTGATCCAACTGTTTGGATCTTGCTCTGACCAACCGGAGTGAGGCCGCGAAACGGTTAAGGGCGCATTGGCCGATCCAACAATTTTTTGATCTGCATCAATCAAAATTGCCTTTACGCCAGAAGTTCCAATGTCTAGGCCGAGATACATACTTACTATTTAATTCAACGGTTGAAAAAAATAATCATAGTCCAATAATTTCAGATATGAACCCCCTACCCCAAGATTTTTTGCGCAACCATTTTCAATCAAAATCGAGACCTTCAAACATTCACTTCGATTCAGCTCACGACAGTTGTGATGCCGAGTTCCCCTTTATTTTGCTTGTGTCCTAAGCTGAACCGACGCAAAAATGCCCCCATGACAATGGCTGAAATAAAACAGACTGAACCGCCCGCAAAATCGAGAATGGACCGCACAACATTGTTCTTGGCTATTGGGCAAACAGTTTTTTGGGCATCCACATTCTACATTCTTCCTGCGCTCATGCTGGACATTCAAAACAATATGTTTTGGTCCAAAGCAGAAGTTTCAGCGGCAATGTCCGGCGCGATTTTAATATCAGCGCTTTGTGCCCGACCTGCGGGCCACATCATCGACCAAGGGTATGGCAAACAATTGATGAGCATTGGCGGGATCTGCGCAGGCATACTTTTACTTTTATGTTCGCAAATCAGCTCCATCTGGCAATTCTATGTTTGTTGGATTGGTTTGGGATTTTGCATGGCCGCCACTTTGTATGAACCATGCTTTTCCATTGTTACGCGCCACCACGGTTTGACTGCAAGACGCGCAATTACACACATCACTCTAATTGCAGGCTTTGCCGGAACGATTGCATTTCCGATTGCCACTTGGTTGTCAGCACAATTTGACTGGCGTTCTGCGCTACTGTTTTTTGGAACGTCCGTTCTGCTTGTGGCGGTGCCACTTTCCTATTTCGCAATCACAAAGCTTCAAACAACGCGGCCTTTTTTTAACTCTGAACTGATCAACCCCAACTCTGGTACTGGAGTTCGAAACAAAACATTCTGGCTTATCACTGGTGCGTTCACATTAGGCAGTATCAACCACACGATGATCATATCGCACTTGCTTCCGATGTTGAATGAACGCGGTATTTCAAGCCAATTTGCTGTTATTGCCGCCATGTTGGTGGGACCCATGCAGGTGGTGGGTCGATTGCTTCTTATGAAGAGTGAGAAACATATATCGACACGTGCCAGTGCACTCATCTGTTTTTGTGGGTTGACTCTCTCATCCGCCATTTTGTGGATGGCAGGTATCAATCTCGCATTCATCTATGTTGCAGCCTGTTTACATGGGGCCACATGGGGGTTGGTGAGCATAACCCGCCCGACGCTCATACGTGAATTGTTGGGAGCAAACGATTTTGGTGCAACCTCCGGTTCCGTTGCAGCCTTTGCCATTTTTGGAATAGCACTTGCACCAAGTTTGGGGGCATGGTTGTGGGCTCTGGGCGGCTATCAACTCATGCTGGGTGTGGGCACATTTTTGACGTGCACAGGCGGACTGCTTATTTGGCTATTGAAGCCAGCATCCGTTGCCCAAAACAACGAAGCCCGAAACGCCGATAAGTGACTATTTATCCGCCGAGGAAAAGTTCACCTACTTTTGGATTAGCCAGCAGATCATCGCCCTTATCGGCAATGGCCACCTCACCATTCACCAAGACATAACCGATGTCAGCAAACTCAAGGCCTTTTTTGGCGTTCTGTTCGACCATGATGATCGTCTTACCTTCAGTGTGTTGAAGGTCATGTAGAATTTCAAAAACCATATCGATAAAGCGAGGTTCCAAACCAATGGATGGTTCGTCCACTAAAAGAACTTCAGGGTCCATGACCAGCGCACGCGAAATTTCCAGCAAACGACGCTCACCGCCCGACAACACCTTTGCCAGATGTTTACGTCGCGCAGCCAAGCGCGGGTATTTATCAAAAACCTGTTCAGCTGCCCGTTTCGCCTCGGCAGGTTGGTCTTTCAAGAAGCCGCCCATCCAGAGATTTTCTTCAACCGTCATGCCCGGAAAAACTGATTTGTCCTGCAAGATATAGGCGATGCCAGCATCGCTCAGCTTTTGGTTTGGAGATAGTTTAGTCACGTCTTTTTTGTCAGGCCCGTCACCAATCTTAATGGAACCCGAAAAGATATTGTTGAAACCAAAGATTGCATGAAGGACCGTGGACTTACCGGCACCGTTAGGTCCTATGAGACACAAAGATTGCTTGCGCCCGACCCGTAAACTGACATCGTGCAAAATTTCCATTTTACCATAGCCAGCATGCAAGTTTTCAATCGTCACGAATGAGTCGTCACCGGCGAGTTTCTCCAATTTTTCAACGGAAGCACCTTCAGCAATGGCTGCAACTTGGCGTGTAACTTCTTCGACGGAAATAACAGTTTCAACACCACCAGAACCGTAACCAGAGATCGCTTGTTTAGCCTCTGGCGCTACTTCAACTTCAAGCTTTTTTTCAACGACAGTCTTCACAGTTGTGATTTTAGGTTTGGATTTAGGTTTTGCCGCCGCGGCCTTTGCCTGAATGGTGGTTGTTTTTGTTTTAGATTGAGCTGCTTTCGTTTTGCTAGGCGACGTCTTGGGCTTTGCGGTCGGTTTTGGCTTAGCCGCAGCTTTGGTGCTGGTTGTTACCTTAGTCGATTTTACAACAGTTTTTGCTTTGGGCTTGGTTGCTTTCACGATCTTTGAAGCGGCTGCAGACCTGGTCTTAGGCGTCGTTTTTGCAACTGGTTTCTTTGCAGGTGCTTTAGCTTTTACAGCAGGTTTCGATTTCTCTGCCTTTTCAGCTTTCTTCAATTCAAACACCAGCGCACGTCGATCCGCTTCGGTGCGCGCGGCTGCGATTTTCTTTTTTATTTGGGCTGCAGTTCCAGCCTTCGATTTGGCAATCATCAGTGTGCCCCCAGATACGCGTCGATCACACGCTGGTCATTTTGAATGTCCGCCGCATTGCCGGAAGCCAGCAATTCCCCGTGAGCAAGACAATATATTTGATCTGCCATATTCATGATCACACGCATGTTGTGTTCAATAATGAACAGCGTAATTCCAAATTCGGAATTCGCGCGTTTCAAACGGTCAATCAATCCATTGATCAAAGTTGGATTGATGCCCGCCGTTGGTTCATCCAGCAGAAGTACAGTTGGTTCATTCATCAATGCCATTGCAAATTCAAGCAGCTTTTGCTGACCGAATGATAAAGAACCTGACCTAAGGTGACGCTTTTCAAACAAGCCCACGAATTCAAGCAAATGCTCAGCCCGTTCGCGGTCTTCTGCTGTATTTTTCTTCAATGTTTCCAGCAGGCTCATTTTTCGATGCGGCAGAGAGATCAGCATGTTCTCAACGCAATTCATTTCACCGTAAATGCGTGTCTGTTGGAACGTGCGCAGCAATCCAAGGCGGGCGATTTCAGGCACCTGCATCTTTGATATTTCTTTGCCTTCATATTTTATCGACCCGGAATCAATGGGGTGATAACCCACGATCGAATTGAACAGCGTGGTTTTGCCCGAACCGTTTGGCCCGATTAAACCAGTTATTCCACCTTTTTCCACCTTGATGGAAACATCAGTATTTGCTTTCACGCCGCCGTAAGATTTGGAGACATGGCTCACATCAATAATGCTCATCGTGCAGCAGCCTCCGCTTTGCTTGTTGCACGAGTTTCGGATTCTTTTTCATCCACCGTAAGTCCAAACCATTCCGGTTTCGTGTGTTTCAACCAACCCATCAATCCATCTTGGAAATAGACAACTGTCACGACGATGAGCGCACCCAGTGCCACCCACTGCCAGCCAAGGAAATAATTCCAAGTGACTTCCTTGAACACTTGAAACGCGATAGCGCCGATAATCGGCCCCCACAACGTACCCTTGCCGCCTAACAACACGCATACAACCATAAAGATACCAAGGTTGATGGTTTGATAAGCAGATTCCAACGGTTCAAACGAAATTAATTGAAAAGCGGATATTCCGCCCACAACGCCTATAAAGAATGCGGACATCGCCCAAGCGACCAGTTTATAGCGCATGGTGTGAATTCCCATGGCCTCCGCTTTTTCTTCATCGTCGCGAATGGCATTCATCGCAGCACCAAATCGCGTTTTGTAAAGCCAATTGAGAAAAATAAAGAGAACTACACCAGTTATAGCGAAGGCAAAATAGATGAATAATTTGGTTTGATCAAAGTCCCCACCGTAAACCGGCAAAGTGATGCCCTGTCCACCACCGACCCAATCCCAGTTGGATACCAATTCACCGGCAGCAATTGCGGTACCGAGTGTGCCAATTGCAAAATACGGACCACGCAAACCGAAAAGGACGTATCCCAAAATGAAGGCCGAAAATGCACAGAAGAGGCCCGCACCGAGAGATCCAAGAACGAAACCGATAATATATTGTTCATTGGTAAAGTCATAACGGCCACCACCTGATGCGCCCGTGTATTCGCCTACGTCATAGACCAATCCGATTGCAATGACTGCCGCGACATACATTCCCGTGCCATAGAAAAAGATGTTTCCCAGCGAGTTGTATCCCATTTGCCCTCCGGTCATATCCCAAGTCATTGAGACAATGATGAACAACCAAAGCGTGGCCAACTGCGTGGTGTAATTGGGAAATAGAAACGGTGCGGCAATCGTGATTGCCAGAAGAATACCGTAGAATCCAATTTTTTGAATATTCATGTTTCCGCCCCCTACTGCAGAACTTGTCGGTTACGCTTTTGTTGCAGCAACCGATAGACCAGAACTGCAAGCAACAGCATGACAGCGATGGCTTGTTGATAACCAATGCCAAAGACATGGCTGCCGTATTGTTCTGCTGCACCAATGCCGAGACCCGCTGCAATAACGCCTGGTAAATTACCCAGACCTGCAGCTGTCACGATGACGAAAGCGCGCACTGAATATGTGATGCCATAGAATGGTTGAATGACCCAAACCATCACGATAATCGCACCAGCAGCACCACAAATTGCGGAATTGAGTGAGAACGTGAACGCGTAGACTTTTTCCGTATCAATACCCATCACGCGAGCAGCGCGGGCGTCTTGAGCGGTCGCTCTAATTGCTTGACCCATTCGGCTGCGTTTCATGAATAAGATAACGCATGTTGCCAATATGGCGGCCAAAGCAACGCCAATAATTTTAGCGGCGGGCAGATCAATCAGCCCGTCTGCAAAGTAGTAGTTGTTCTCCAACCCAAGTGCAGTAACATCCAAAACCAGACTTTGAGTATCGGAACCAAACATCAGGTTCATTAATTGGGCGTACATAATAGCAAGACCAAAAGTGGCCAAGAGCGACGTAAATAGGTCACGTTCGATCACGCGCGAAATAACCAGTTTATAGGTCACCCAACCAATGCCCCACATGACCACAAAGGCGATGGGGACACCAAGTAAAGGGTGCAACCCTACATTGTTTGCAAGCCACCACGATACATAACCGCCACCGATCACGAAGTCACCTTGCGCAAGGTTTTTGACATTCATCACGCCCCACACCAGAGCTAAACCGTAAGCTGCCAATGCAAACAATGCCCCAATCATAACCCCATCAAGAATGATCTTGAGATTGACGATCGGAAATTGAATCAGCAGATCAATGTTTCCTATAATCTGATCCATGGACCAGCTTCTCCCTTTGCAAGCCACATCTTAGGTGCGGTCTGGCGTTGTTATAATATCATCGCTCAACTGAAATCAGTCGAGCCAAAATCTAATTATAGAATTGAAAAGGCCGGGCGTTGCGCCCGGCCCATCTCGCTTAGTTTGTGCGTGGATAATTCACTTTGTCGGAAGCGAAAGCAGATGGAGCAACCACCTTGTATTCACCGTCTTGGATCTGACGCAGCACCATCGGTTTCGCGATATTGTTGCCAGTTTCAGAGAACTTGATTCCGCCGTAGAACGTTTTCATATCAGTTGCAGAAATCGCATCACGAATTTTTTCCTTGTCCATAGAGCCAGCACGTTCAAATGCGTCTTTGTAAACATAGATCGCAGCTGAAGCTTGAGCTGTCTGATATGGAACTTTCTTGTTCGTATAGGCAGAGTAATTTGCTTTGAATTCTTTTTCATAATTCGCAGCAGAACCAAAGATTGGATCTTCATAGGTCAATGTTTCAGCCCACTGGGTAGAACAAAGAATGTCATTAGCAGCAGCACCAAAGTTGCCGGTTACATCAGCAGCTTCACAGTGTGTCATAGCGATCATAGGCGTTGAGATTTTTTGCTCACCGATTTGACGAACCGCAGTTGCAGCACCTTTAGAGTGACCAGACACAACGAGAAGATCCGGTTTGATCAATTTCACCTTAGTCAAAATGGATGTCATGTCTGACAGGTCGCGTGGCAATTTCTCATCGATTACGATTGTCATACCAGCTCTTTTGGCATCTTCCATCACACCGGCACGAATATCGAGCGAGAACGGATCATTCTCTACCGCAATTGCAACTTTAACGTCACTGGCCTTTCCGCCAGCTTCAACTGCTTTTTCACCAGCCAAAGTTACCGCAGAAGCAAGGTACTGTTCAGATGTGGAAAGCACAGCAAAGAGATACTTGTAGCCCTTGTTAAACAAAGAGCGCGACGCGCCTTCAGCTTCAATCATCGGGATTTTGTATTTTTCTGTTACTGGCGCAATCGCTTTGGTCATACCTGAAGAGTATGGGCCAAGCATATATTGAACTTTGTCCTGATTGATCAAGCGCTCTGCCAAAGTGGCCGCACGGTCACCTTTGGACTCGTCATCATAATAAGTGACTTTAAAGTTATAGCATTTGCCATCGACCTTTACGCCGCCGTTTTCGGCAATCTTTTTGATAGCGAATTCATAACCATTTTGAGTGTGCACACCATTGGTAGCGTATTTGCCAGTCAATGAAATGGCCGCGCCCAGAGTGATCGTGCCACAATCAGCGGCAGCGGCGATAGCAGTGGAAGCCATCAGCGCACCCGCGGCAAGTGATAGAGTTTTCAACATCGTATATCCTCCCAGAATTGATGAGTTTTCAGCGTAATCGACTTTGCACGCAAATGGCAACGTCCTTTTTTCCATCCGCACAAATGAGACCGAAAACCGAAGCGTGTGACGATTATGTTCACCCAAAGTCTCGCACTTTCGCGAACAGGGTGATACGAAACGATTAAATACAGTTCATATCATCGCGGTTCTATGTCTCAACACGTCAACGTTTTCATTATTGGTGGTGGTATTAACGGGGTTGGCATTGCCAGAGATGCAGCGGGACGCGGGTTTTCCGTTGCTCTTTGCGAAATGAAAGACCTGGCCAGCGGCACCTCAAACTGGTCATCAAAGCTCGTCCATGGTGGCGTTCGATATTTAGAACATTACGAATTCATGCTGGTACGAAAAGCGCTGAAAGAACGCGAAGTGCTTTGGGCTGCTGCACCACACATTATTCGCCCCATGCGCTTTATCATGCCTCATCACAAAGACTTGCGACCAGCATGGCTTCTGCGACTTGGTCTCTTTCTTTACGACCATATTGGCGGGAGAAAATTATTACCTGCAACAAAAACTGTCGATCTGGTGAACGGCATTTTTGGCAAACCGCTGAAGGCGATGTTTAAAAAAGGTTTCCAATATTCTGATTGCCAAGTTGATGATGCGCGATTGGTTGTGCTCAATGCAATTGCCGCGAAAGAAAAAGGGGCAGAGATTTGTGTGCGTACAGAATGTGTATCAGCACGTCGGGACGGCGATGTTTGGGCAATTGAAACTCTCAATCATGATACAGGTAAGAAGGCGAAATACACCGCTGATTTGGTGATTAATGCAGCCGGACCGTGGGTTGATGCAGTACTCGGATCTGCGTTTGGTAAGAACAACGCCAAGAACGTCCGCATGGTTCAAGGCAGCCATATTGTGATGCCTAAAATGTATGACCATGACAATTGTTACATTTTTCAGAATGGTGATGGTCGGATTATTTTTGCGATTCCCTACACCCAAGACACAACGTTGATCGGAACCACTGACAAAGACTACGAAGGTAACCCGAGAGACGCCGAGATTTCGCAGGAAGAGATTGAATATCTCTGCAATGCTGCATCAGAATATTTTCAGAAGCCCGTTTTGCAGGAAAACATCGTCTGGACTTATTCGGGCGTACGTCCGCTTTATGATGACGGCGCCAGCGCGGCACAAGAGGCCACACGGGATTACATCTTCAAACAGGAAGGTGGCAAAGGCTCTGATACTTCTGAGATCGGCGCTCCATTGATCAATATTTTTGGTGGTAAGATCACCACATACCGCGAACTCGCCGAACGGATGATGGATAAGATTGAGGAAAACCTTGGAACCAAAGGCCGCCCCTGGACGGAGCGCGACCCGCTGCCTGGCGGGGACTTTCCCACTCAAGGGTTTGATGCTTTGGTTACAAAAATGTCAGCGCGTTATCCGTTTATGGAAAGTGAAGTTCTACGCCGCATGTGCCATGCTTATGGCACCCGACTATCAATGGTGTTAGGCACAGCCTCGTCGCTCGATCAACTGGGGCAGGACTTTGGAGCGGGTCTTTTTGAAGCCGAAGTTCGCTATTTGTCCGCCAATGAATGGGCGGCCAATGCTGATGATGTTGTATGGCGCCGTAGCAAGCTCGGCCTCGTGATAAACGACAAGCAAGTTTCGGCGCTCGACGACTGGATGAAGGCTGAACTGGACTAAAGGCCAACTCTACTAATATCCGATAGCGCAACCGTCTTTGCGCGGATCACTCCCTCCCGTAAGAACACCTGTTTCCCAATCGACCTGAATGGCTTGTGATCCGCCAACAGGGCTTTTTGCCAGTTCAATTTTGTGGCCCATATTGCGGAGCTTTTCCAAAGTCGCCTCTGGCACTGCCGCTTCCATTTCAACTTCTCCGGTGAAAGGGTCCACCATCCAGCGAGGTGCATCTTGCGCTTCTTGCACATCCATCCCGTAGTCGATGTAGCGGGTTAGAAACTGCAAATGTCCCATAGCCTGATATTCGCCGCCCATAACACCAAAGCTCAAAACGGTCTGCCCGTCTTTTTGAACCATAGCAGGAATGATCGTGTGAAGCGGACGTTTGTTCGGTGCGATGCAATTCGGATGTCCCTCTTCCAACACAAATCCTTCCCCCCGATTGGTCAGCACAATGCCATGTTTCGGCGTTGTGATGCCGCTGCCCCAGCCCCAGAACAATGTATTGATGAATGAACACGCATTGCGATCTTTATCGACCACCGAAATGTAAACTGTGTCTTTGTGCTCAGGCAGATAAAGCGCATCTTCGGGATGTCTCGATGTGTCGGGATCGATGTCAGCGAGAAGTTGCGCTGCATAGTCCTTAGACAAAAGGCCCTCGACTGGGACATCGACTTGGTCTGCGTCGCCTAAATAGATTCCGCGAGATGCGTAGCCACGTCGACATGCCTCCAATTCCAAATGAATGCGTTCTACGCTTTGATAGTCTACAGCCACTTCTGCCTTTTCCATCATGTTCATCAAAAGCAGCGCAATCACGCCCTGCCCCTGTGGTGGACATTCAACGATTGTGTGGTTGCGATAATCTGAGGTAATTGGTGTGATGTAATCGCCTTTGGCGTTGGCAAAATCTTCCACTGTGTGAAGACCACCTTTGGCCTGGAGGGTCCCGACCATTTCTTCCGCCAGAACTCCCGCATAGAATCCGTCACGCCCTTCCCGTCCTATTAATTCCAGCGCGTCGGCGAGGCCTTCTTGATGGTGGATGGTTCCAAAAGCCGGGACTTTGCCGCTTGGCAAAAATATCCGCGCAAGATTTTCATCGCTTTTCAAATGTTCGAAATTCTTCGACATATCGTGATGAACGCGCTGTCCAATTGGATATCCGTTTCGTGCATAATTGATAGCTGGTTGCAACAGCTCCGAGAGTGGCATGTTGCCGTGATCTTTATTCAATTGACACCAAGCATCCACGGCACCGGGCACAATGACAGAATGGGCGGACGTGCGAACAAGTTTCTCAACTCCGAGCGACTTGAGCTTTTCTAATGAAGCTGCAGCAGGCGCTCTACCCGAGCCATTATATCCTATAACATTGTTGCCACCGTTTGGTGCGTAAAGTGCAAAACAGTCACCGCCGATACCCGTCGACCCCGGTTCTACCACACACTGAACGGCACAGGCCGCAATGGCGCCATCCATGGCATTGCCGCCAGCCTTCAGAACCTCAATCGCTGTTTGCGTTGCAAGAGTGTGCGACGTGGCAGCCATACCGTTGGTTGCAACGACAGGTGATCGACCCGGAAGTTCAAGATTGCGCATAGTTGATTGCTCTCGATTGTCATTTACCCAAATAGGGTTTTACAAAACTATGCCCTCGGGGCCCGGGAGTGCAAGGCTGTTCTGGATTTTGCTTGCCGCAAATGCGATAGCACTGAAAACTGCCTTTGGAACTTTCAGATGACACACTCCGTTGCCCTCCATAACCTTGCAAAAATGAGCGATAGTGAGCGTTCTGCATTGTTGATGCGCATTGAGGATGATCTCGCACCATTCATGGAGAAGGTTGCGCCAATTATCAAAGCAGTACGCGAAGAAGGTGATGCCGCTCTAGTGCGTTTTGCGAAAGAATTTGACGGCGCAGAATTTGATCGGTCAACTATTGCTGCAAGCGATCAAGATTTTGAAGGTGCTTATGCAGCGCTCGACGATGAGTTCATCGACGTGCTGCGCTATGCGGCAGACAATATCCGCCGTTTCCATGAACAACAGGTGCCCGAAACCCAGTGGATGATGGAAATTCGTCCCGGTGCCCATGTGGGTGAACGGTTCACGCCGATTGATTCTGTAGCTTGCTACTCTCCACGGGGCAAAGGCTCATTTCCGTCCGTTACGTTGATGAGCCTTATCCCTGCCGTTGTGGCTGGTGTGCCGGAAATCATTGCACTGACCCCTCCCGGACCCGATGGCAAGATCGACCCTGCAACATTGGTGGCAGCTGATATTTCCGGCGTCCGCAAAGTTTATAAAGCGGGTGGTGCGCAAGCGGTTGCTGCTGCGGTCTATGGAACCGAAACTATTCCGCGCTGTGTAAAAATAGAAGGACCAGGCAGTCCATTTTTGGTGGCCGCGAAAGCGATGCTGTCCAATCGGATCGACCCTGGAATGCCTGCAGGACCATCTGAAGCGATTGTTTTTGCCGACGAGACTGCAAACGCAAGAATTGCTGCTTTAGACACAATTATTGAATCAGAACACGGTGATGATTCATCTGTGTTTCTGGTCACAACCTCTCTTGAGTTGGCTGAAGCTGCACGGATCGCCATTCCAGAATACTGGGCCGAAATGAGTGATGAACGTGTGGGCTACTCAGCTGCCGTCTTAAACAGCACGTCAGGCGGAATTGTTTTGTGCGAAAACGAACAACAAGCCTATGATTTCATCAATGATTATGCCCCTGAGCATCTTCAAGTTTTATCGAAAGACCCTCACCGTCACCCGGAACATATTCGCAATGCCTCTGAGATTTTAATGGGTGAAGACACGCCGGGTTCCATCGCCAATTACATGATGGGGCCAAACTGCGTTCTGCCCACATCGGGCGCCGCAAAAACGCGATCTCCTTTGGGTGTGATGAACTTTATGAAAGCATGTTCTATCGGTGAGCTTTCAAGAGAAGCGTTTCAGGAAATGGCTCCAAAGACTCATTTATTTGCAACCTATGAAGGTTTTGATGCCCACGCCAATGCTGTCAGTAATTTGCGTAAAAAAGCGCTTGGCAACAAATGACTTAATCGCTGGAATCCAACGAATATCCTGCGCCTCGAACGGTGCGGATTAAATCGCGGGCGCCGCCTGAATTAAGAACTTTGCGCAAGCGACCCACGTGAACATCCACTGTGCGTAAATCGACATCTGCATCCATACCCCAGACGCGATCCAACAAACTGTCCCGGCTCCAAACACGTTTGGGGCGTTCCATGAACACTGTGAGCAGACGATATTCTGTCGGACCAAGTTTCAACGGTTTATCATCGCGCGTCACGCGATGTTGTTCCGTATCAATTGAAATATCTTCAAATGCCAACGTTTTTCCAATGGCCGATGGACGGGTTGTGCGCAAGCGGGCCCGAATGCGCGCAATGAGTTCCCCCACTCCGTAGGGTTTGACCATGTAATCATCTGCGCCCGTTTCCAACCCGCGAACACGATCACTTTCCTCACCCCGCGCTGTCAACATAATCACGGGAATATCAGCTGTTGGTTCTGCGCTTTTCAACCTGCGGCACACATCAATTCCTGAGACAGACGGAAGCATCCAATCCAATACGATAAGATCGGGCAACTCTTCATTGGCCACCAAAACAGCTTCTTCACCGTCTTCTGCTGTGACAACACGAAAGCCCTCTTTCTCAAGATTATAGCGCAGTGTTTCCAACTGTGCGACTTCATCTTCCACGATCAGAATTGTTGCGGCGTCTTGAGCGACCATTACATCGAAGTCTCCGTTTTAAATTACTTTTCGGTCGCAATTGCTTTGCTGGTCGTGTCACCTTTGGGTCTATCATCATCAGGTAATTCGCCCGTGATCAAGAATGTGATTTGCTCAGCAATAGACGTGGTATGATCACCCATGCGCTCCACATTCTTGGAGATAAACAACAAATGCATACATGGGGTAATATTACGCGGGTCTTCCAACATATACGTAAGCAAAGTGCGGAACAGGTTGTTGTGAACCTGATCAACTTCTTCATCGCGCAAGCGAACCTCAACAGCACTAGCACCATCACGTGTTAAATAGGCATCAAGCACGTCTTTGACCATTTCACGAACCATCAAGCACATGCGTTTAATGGTTTTTCCTGACGAACCGACGGGCGGCACAGTCGCTAAAACATCCATGCGTTTGGCAAGGTTTTTTGCATAATCGCCAATACGCTCCAGGTCAGAGGCAACTTTCAATGCAGCTAAGACTGCACGCAAGTCCTGCGCCTTGGGCTGGCGTAAGGCGATAATGCGCACGACCAATTCATCGATCTCTTGCTCAATCTGATCAACTTGTTTGTCGGAATGGATCAATTTTTCAGCCAGTTCCAGATCGCGACTGACAATCAATTCAGCAGCGTTCTCTATTTGCTGCTCGACCAAACCACCCATGGTGACCACAAGATTTTCGATCTGGCGAAGATCGTTGTCGAAGGCTGCAACAATGTGCTGTCCAGAGTTCATAATATGCTCCTTACCCAATCCGGCCTGTAATGTAACTCTCAGTGCGCGGGTCTTTGGGATTGGTGAAAATTTCTTCAGTAGCTCCCGTTTCCACAATCTCTCCCAAGTGGAAAAATGCAGTGTCTTGGCTAACACGAGCCGCTTGTTGCATCGAATGGGTGACGATAACAATTGTGTAATTCTGACGAAGTTCGTCAATCAACTCTTCCACGATAGACGTGGCGATCGGATCGAGGGCAGAACAAGGTTCGTCCATTAAAATGACAGATGGTGAAACTGCAATGGCACGGGCGATACAAAGGCGCTGTTGTTGGCCGCCCGACAAACCTGTTCCCGGTTGATCAAGGCGGTCTTTCACCTCTTCCCAAAGTCCGGCACGTTTGAGACTTCTCTCCACAATCTCTATCATGTCAGCCTTGCTGCTAGCCAAACCGTGAATGCGAGGACCGTAAGCCACGTTTTCAAAAATGGACTTCGGGAATGGATTGGGTTTTTGAAACACCATTCCAACGTCAGCACGAAGATCAACCACATTGACCTCTGGTGCGTAAATGTCCTGTCCATCCACTTCGATATTGCCTGTCACACGGCAAATATCGATCATATCGTTCATACGATTGATACAACGCAGGAAAGTAGACTTGCCGCAGCCAGACGGACCGATCAGTGCTGTGACCTGCTTTTCTTTGATGTCCAGGTCGACACCTTTTATCGCTTCTTTGTCAGCGTAAAATACGTGAACATCAGAACATGCAATTTTTGTTGCCGATGTTTCGACGGATTTTGTTTCAGGTGCGTTCATTGAATTGTCTCTTACCAACGGCGTTCGAATTTATTACGCAACCAAACTGCGATTGCGTTCATTGCGACGAGAAAACACAGCAGGATCAAAATGGCCGCTGCGGTCTTTTGTTGAAACCCAATTTCAGGAAAATCAGCCCACATGAAAATTTGCACGGGTAACACAGTTGCAGGGTCAGTGAACCCACTTGGAATATCCACGATGAATGCCACCATACCGATCAACAAGAGCGGTGCTGTTTCACCCAATGCTCCAGCCATACCGATGATTGTACCTGTTAATATTCCGGGCATCGCCAGCGGCAACACGTGATGGAATGTGGCCTGCACTTGTGAAGCACCAATACCCATTGCCGCTTCGCGGATGGAAGGCGGTACTGATTTAATTGCAGCACGGCTTGCGATGATGACTGTGGGAAGTGTCATCAAAGCGAGGACCGTACCACCTGTAATTGCTGCAGATCGCGGGAACCCACCCCCGAGCGTGAACCAACCCAAGTGAACACCATTTAGGAAGAAACCAAGACCTAGAAGACCAAACACAATCGACGGCACTGCAGCCAAATTGTTGATGTTGATTTCTATAAAACCTGTCAATTTGTTCTTGGGTGCGAATTCCTCCAGATAAATGGCTGCACCAACACCAACAGGTACCGACAAGACCAACGTCACTGACAATGTGAGAAATGATCCAACCACAGCACCCCAAATACCAGCCATTTCTGGTTCGCGGCTTGCTCCATGGGTGAAGAAAATGGAATTGAAACGAGATTCAATTTTGCCCTGTTCTTTGAGCTGATCAACCCATTTGATTTCAATATCAGAAAATTTTCGTTCGGATTCCGGACGCGTAACATCGCCCATCAGGTTCTTCAAATAAAGATCAGCGGTATCAGAAAGTGGCAAGTAAATTTCTTGTTTCGTTCCGATCCATTGAGGGTTCTCTGAAACTTCTGTGCGCAATTCTATAGCGGCACCTGAAGACACGAGGCTGCGCAATTTTTTGCGGTCTTTACGGCCTTTCACACCGGGCACAACTTCATAAATACCATTCCTGACAATCTTACGATAATCAAGTGTGGCAGCATTCTCTGCTGTCAGTTTTTCGCTTACGAGTTCAATCGGCACTTTGAGATAATTGTAGGTCAGGGCCGGAAGTGCATTTCCGACAATTGTCCAAAGCAAAATGACGAGAAACAGAGCCGCGCTTAGAACAGCTGCAAGGCCGATATACTCAAATCTTTTTTCAGCAGCATAGCGTTTGGCCGTGCGCTTCTTACGCGCCTCGTCCACTGATGTTTTGGTTGGTGTGGACATATCAGTCATATTGTTCCCGATACTTGTTCACGACTCTCAAAGCGATAAAATTGAGTGCGAGTGTGATGAAGAACAGCGTGAGCCCCAAAGCAAATGCAGCAAGCGTTTTCGCGCTGTCAAATTCCTGATCACCCACCAAAAGGGTGACAATTTGAACGGTAACTGTTGTTACAGCTTCCAACGGATTGATGGTGAGGTTGGCGGCCAAACCAGCTGCCATTACAACAATCATCGTTTCACCCACAGCGCGACTGATCGCCAACATCATGGCGGACACAATACCGGGAAGTGCAGCTGGCAAAACAACTTTGCGAATGGTTTCCGATTTTGTGGCTCCCATACCTGCTGATCCATCACGCAGGGATTGAGGCACAGCGTTGATTACATCATCGGATAAAGACGAGACAAACGGGATGATCATGATGCCCATAACCAAACCGGCAGCCAGCGCGGATTCCGACGACACGGTTAGTCCAAAACTCTCACCAAACCCACGAATGGCCGGAGCAACGGTGAGTGCAGCGAAGAAGCCGTATACGACCGTCGGCACACCCGCCAAAATTTCAAGAATGGGTTTTGCAACTCTGCGGAACTTTGGGTGAGCATAGTCAGACAAATAGATCGCGGACATCAAACCAATTGGGGCTGCCACACACATAGCAACCAATGTGATGAGCAATGTTCCTGCAAAAAGGGGAATAGCACCAAAGACAATGGAATTGTCCACACCGCTGCCTTCACTGCCTGCGCCTTCAAATGCCGATTGCGGAGACCAATGCAAACCAAACAGGAAATCAAGAAAGTGAACTCGCCCGAAAAACCGGAGCGTTTCAAAAATCAATGAAAATACGATCCCGATTGTGGTCAAGATCGCAACACCAGCGCACGCGAACAGTACTCCCTTGACAGCCAATTCGAGGGGCTGACGGGCGCGGCTGCGCCCGACAAAGCGGCGTGTGCTTTCCGGTGTTGCGGACATATCTACCCGTTCCCCAGCTTACGACTTACATGGCCAACGGTTTCAGCGCGTTTGCGCTTTCAGACACAGATTCACGTTCGGTTTCCGGCAATGGAATCAGACCTTTGTCAGCAAGGTAGCCTTCATCTCCCCATGTATCTTCGTCTGTGAATTCAGCCACAAATTCTTTGATGCCGGGCACCACACCCACATGTTCTTTCTTTACGTAGAAGAACAAAGAACGTGAAATCGGGTACGCACCTTCAGCAATGTTTTCGAAAGTCGGCTCATTTCCATCAACTGTTGCACCTTGCAATTTATCTGAATTCTGATCGAGGAATGAGAAACCAAAGATGCCAACCGCATTCGGGTTTGCCTGCAGTTTTTGTACGATCAAGTTATCGTTCTCACCCGCTTCCACATAAGCCCCGTCTTCACGAACAGCATGCGCTGCTTTCTTGAACGCTTTCTTGTCAGATTCTTGTAATGCCGCAAGCATTTCAATTTTCTTGGCGCCGCCTTCCAATGCCAATTCGGCAAACGCGTCACGTGTGCCTGAGGTTGGTGGTGGACCAAGCACTTCAATTTTGAGGTTTGGCAATGACGGGTCAACATCGGTCCAAGTTTTATTCGGATTCGCTACAAGTTTGCCATCGACCGGAATTTCTTTCGCCAGCGCCAGGAAGATTTGCTCGGGAGTAAGTGCAAGCGAAATACCGCCCTTTGCAGACCCCATCACAATGCCATCGAAACCTACTTTGACTTCAACAGGCGTGACACCATTGGCGATGCATGACTTGAATTCACGTTCTTTGATACGGCGTGATGCGTTGGTAATGTCAGGAGTGTTTATTCCTGCCCCCGTGCAAAATAATTTAAGACCACCGCCGGAACCGGTGGATTCCACGACTGGTGTCTTGAACGATGTGTTCTGACCGAAAGTTTCAGCAACAGCGGTTGAAAACGGAAATACTGTCGAAGAGCCGACAATCTGAATTTGATCACGTGCATGAGCTGTATTTGAAATTGCAATGGCGCTTGCGAGTGCAAGTGACAGTTTAAGAGTTCTTGTGAATGAAGCAGTCATTGGGGAACCTTCCATCTTCGACTGTTAAATATCGCCAAGGCCAACTTTCAGCCTTGATGAGATTCTCATAAGGCTCGCGTGTGTAGCGTTTGTGACAGTTGCATGACAGTTTTATGACAGTGCCAGAAAAGTGCGGATAAACCCGCTAAAGGATGGCCGGAATGAGAGCAGTTATGGTTACGCCTTCTCCGGGAACACTTGCAATGTGCAGCCTGCCTCGATGTCTGCTCAAAATATGTTTTACAATAGCGAGACCAAGCCCTGTGCCCCCCATTGCGCGAGAGCGGCCTGAATCAATACGGTAAAACCTTTCCGTCAAACGCGGAAGATGTTCTGCGGCGATTCCCTCTCCTTCATCTGACACAGATACCGCCCACACGGTTGAATTGAGACGCGGCACTGACTTTTTGGATTCAATCTTCAGACTGACCTGACCACCGGGTTTTGAATATTTAACCGCGTTCTCCAAAAGGTTTTGAAAAACTTGCGTCAATTGATCCGGGTCGCCAACCACAAGGCATTTTTCTGATTCAGAATGAAGGTTAAAACCACGATCTGCAGATTCGCTTCGTTCCTTCAAGTTTCTAATCACGATCTGAACGATTTGGACAAGATCAACAGATTCTGTTGGGCGCACACGTTCTTCTTCTTCAACCCTCGACAGCGAAATGAGATCGCCGATCAAACGGTCCATACGCCCTGCTTCACTTTGCATAATTTTCAGGAACCGCTGTTGAGCTTCTAGGTCGTCTTTGGCATTTCCTTGCAGCGTTTCAATAATGCCGGAAAGGGTGGTCAGTGGAGAACGCAGTTCATGGCTTACATTGGCCACAAAATCACTCCGCATTTGTGCCGCTTGAAGCAGAGGCGTTTCATCTTTCAAAGAAACGACAACCGCCGGTGAGTCTGTCTCCAAAGCCACCGCCATTAAACGCATGGTCACACGATGAGGGGTGTCCAATTGTATATCAGCATGAGCGCGTTTTTGTCCGGCCAGAACTTCATCTACGCATCGAAGTGCTTCGGGGTTACGCAAAACACGCACGAAACTTTGCCCCTGTAACGGAGTTTTGCTTTTGAGTGACAATAGTTTTTGAGCCGCCACATTGGCTTGCACAATCGTTCGGTCTGTATCCAACAACAATACAGGCTCATCAAGAGTATCCAAAACGCTATAAAGAAGGTCGGTCATATCATACTAAGCAACTTGACGTTGGTGAGCATCAACCAATGCTGCGCTGACCATAATGTCCAAATGCGCACCTCCACCGTTCTTGAATACGGTGATGTCATCATCGGATGCTCGTCCGGTTTCACCCGAAACCAATTGATGCAGATCACCAATAACGGCTGATTCATCAATCACACCTTGGCTGATTGGTATTTTCAATTCGCCAATATGACCGATGGTTGTGTCACGACTGTCGACAAACCAATGTCCGAGTTTGTGCACGTCATCATCGGCTTCACGCATATCCGACTTGAACGCCCCGACAAGGTCCACATGCGTTCCCTTTTTCAACCAACGGCCCTTAAGAAGTGGTTCTTTTGTCATAGTGGCACAGCAGACAATATCTGCCTTTGGCACAGCTTTGCTCAAGTCAGTTTCGATCACAATGTTCTGGGCAAGGTCAGACAATCGCCGTTGCAACGCTTCAACCCGCTCCACCGAACGGTTCCAGAGTATCACCGTTTTGATATTTGGTCGCACACTTAAATGAGCGCGGATCAAAGGCCCCGCCATAGAACCAGCACCAACCATCAACATAGTACCAACATCCGGTCTGGCCAAAATATCGCATCCCAACGCGCTATCTCCAGCCGTCTTCCAAGAAGTCACTTCTGTTCCATCTACAAGAGCCGTCAATTCACCTGAATTGGGATCAAACAACATGATTTGTGCATGGACAGACGGCAGAGATGGCGATTTCTCAGGATTGCCCGGAACCACTGTCGCAGCTTTCACCCCTGCGGCCAGTCCGTCAATATAGGCACTTCGCACAAGCATTGTGTTGTCACGGACGTGAACGAACGTGTCGCCAATATCGGCTCTAGGTAATTTATGCCCATTGCGAATGGAATTGATCACCAAAGGCCATGTGGCTAATTTTCGAACATCTTGGGTTGAAAGTGAAACGACCATAATTCGACTATTCAAAGACGATTGAAGGACCTTCAGTTTTCTCGACTTCCAGCGCGCTTGCAACCTTTGCAGCTATCGATTTGTAGATTTCTGCGTGTGGTCCATCAGGGTCACTGTCCACAACTGGTGTGCCTGAATCAGAATTGCTTCTGATATCCATGTGCAATGGAACAGCTCCCAAGAAAGGAACGTCAAGCTTTTCAGCTTCAGCTTCGGCTCCACCATGCCCAAAAATATCTGTCCGCTCTCCGCATTTCGGACAGATGAACGTGCTCATATTTTCCACAATCCCGATAATTGGAACCGAGACTTTGTTAAACATGTTGAGCCCCTTGCGGGCATCGATCAAAGCGAGGTCTTGTGGGGTGGATACAATTACAGCTCCCGCCAACGGAACTTGTTGTGCCATGGTCAGTTGCGCATCACCTGTGCCGGGCGGCATATCAACAACCAAAACATCAAGTGGTGCCCAATCAACTTCACGCAACAATTGCGTTAGTGCTGAAATGACCATCGGACCGCGCCAAATCATTGGTGTGTCTTCAGCCACTAAAAACCCAATGGACATGACTTTTAATCCAAGGCTTTCCATTGGCTTGAGAACACGTCCCTCAGCTTCCGGCTTTCCGTTCAGGCCTAAAAGACGCGGCAATGAAGGACCGTAAATATCAGCATCCAACACACCAACCTTCAATCCTTGCTCTTTCAAACCGAGCGCGAGGTTGATCGACGTGGTGGATTTACCAACGCCGCCCTTACCAGAAGCCACAGCAATAATATGCTTTACGCCAGGAATTCCAGGCTGCGGCGCTGATGCTTGTGAAGCCGCTTTTGGTGCGGAAGCTGGTGCAGCTGGCGGGGGCGCTGAATTACCCTCGCCTGCTTTTCGTTCTGCGGTCATGGCAACCATTGCCGAGGCAACACCACCCAAAGATTCAACGGCTTGTTGCGCAGCCGAACGCATCGGTTCCATCACCTGAGCTTTGTCAGCCGGAACTGTCAGTGAAAACATCACTTTCGCCCCCGCATCGCTTTCGGTGATAAATGGGGCAGATACCATGCCAGCTGACACAATATTTTCCGTGCTGTCGGGAAGCTCTAACTTAGTTAGAGCTTCAAGAACCTGATCTTTGGTAATGGTCATATTGTTTGCAATTAGCCCAATAGAGAGCCGAGTTGCATAGCAATGCCCATGTCGCCCTCAACCTTAAGCTTGCCTGACATGAATGCCATTTGCGCATTCTCTTCACCTGCAGCAATACTTTCAAAAACATCTTTTTCAACAACCACTGTGCAGTCTGCTTCGCCATTATCATTATTCACAACAGCTGGATCTTGTGCCCCGTCGATTGTCAGTTGTCCGTCGTCACCAAAATCAAATTTTACGATCTTTCCATCGATAGCGCCTTTTGCAGCAACACGTGTGGTCATTTCGGCGGTGATTTCTTCAAGTGTCATGATGAGTTCCTTTGATTTTTGGGGCCACCCGCAAACAACTGTGGATGGATAAACTGTCTCTCCCTTGCCCTTGCAGAAAACAACAGCCATAGTCAACATACTACTCGGTATGTTGGCCGTCATTATCGGCCTCAATTCAGGAGCTAATCATGCGCGAAGCTGTCATCGTATCCACCGCCCGCACGCCAATCGGCAAAGCCTATCGCGGCGCATTTAACAACACCCCTTCACAAACACTTGGTGGTCACGCCATTGAACACGCAGTTAAACGCGCAGGCATCGACCCGGGTGAGGTTGACGATGTCATCATGGGAGCAGCCATGCAACAAGGCGTCCAAGGCGGAAACATTGGCCGCCAAGCGGCCCTCAAAGCGGGTTTGCCTGTTTCTGTTGCTGGTATGTCATTGGACCGCCAATGTGCATCAGGCATGATGGCAATCGCAACTGCAGCAAAGCAAGTGGTCCACGATCACATGCCAATTTGCATTGGTGGCGGTGTTGAATCAATCTCTATGGTGCAAACGCCAGACATGCGTGTGGGCGTCGATAAGTCGCTGATCGCCATGCATCCACATGTCTATATGTCCATGCTCGAGACGGCTGAAGTCGTGGCAGATCGCTACGGAATTTCCCGTGAGGCCATGGATGAGTACGGTTTACAATCACAACAACGTGTTGCTGCGGCACAAGAAGTCGGCAAGTTTGATGATGAAATTGTGCCGCTGTCTTCCACCATGGTGATGGTGAATAAAGAGACCAAAGAAAAGTCAGAACACGACGTCACTTTGGAAAAAGATGAAGGCAACCGCGCCTCTACGACAATTGAGGGACTGCGAGGTTTGAATCCGGTTCTTGGGCCAGACAAAACAATCACGGCAGGCAACGCATCCCAACTTTCAGACGGCGCGTCAGCTTCTGTCGTTATGGAAGCCAAGGAAGCCGAGCGCCGTGACCTATCGCCCCTTGGCGCTTATCGTGGAATGGCAGTAGCAGGCCTTGAACCGGACGAGATGGGCATAGGACCAATCTACGCGGTTCCAAAACTACTCGAGCGCTTCAATTTAAAAACGGACGATATTGGTTTGTGGGAATTGAACGAAGCCTTTGCCGTGCAGGTTCTTTATTGCCGCGATAAGCTGGGCATCGATAATGACATACTCAATGTAAATGGCGGTGCAATTTCTGTTGGCCACCCGTATGGGATGAGCGGCGCACGGATGGTTGGTCACGCATTGATTGAAGGCAAACGCCGTGGTGCTAAATACGTCGTCTGCACCATGTGTGTCGGCGGTGGTATGGGCGCTGCAGGCTTGTTCGAAGTATATTGAGGGTATCAAAATGACAAAATCCGTCACAACTGAAATGCATGGTGAAATCGCCGTTATCCGGATCGACAACCCACCCGTGAACGCGCTGTCTCACCATGTGCGTGAAGGTATGTTGCGTGAGCTGGGTGCTGCCCAAGAAAATAACGCGAAAGCAGCCATTTTGGTAGGTCGTGGCGGAACGTTCATCGCGGGTGCCGACATTAAAGAATTCGGTAAACCGCCGAAAGAACCAATGTTACCGGAAGTTATTCATCAGATTGAAGCTATCACAATTCCTGTGATCGCCGTTATCGAAGGCAACACCTTAGGTGGCGGGCTCGAAGTCACACTTGGGTGTCACTACCGCGTTGCAGATGCGAAAGCCAAACTTGGCTTGCCAGAAGTCGCATTGGGTTTGTTGCCGGGTGCCAGTGGAACTCAAAGACTGCCACGATTATTGCAAAATCCGGTCGAAGCTTTGACCATGATTTCGTCAGGCCGCCCAATCAACGCGGCCAAAGCAGAAGCCATTGGATTGGTAGATAAGGTCGTAGATGGCAATGCACTGGAAGCAGCACTGGAAATGGCTAATGGGTTGAACAATGACAACCTTGATGCGCGTCGTATTTCCAAAATCGAACTTACTATGACACCAGAGCTGGAAGCAGTCTTTGACGGGGCAATGGTTGAAATTGCCCAAAAAGCAAAAGGATCGATTGCGCCTGTGAAAGCCGCCGAGTGTGCACGCGCTGCATACAACATTCCATTCGATGAAGGCATGAAGCTTGAGCGTCAGTCATTTTTGGAATTGATGGTGGGCGATCAGTCGCAAGCACTGCAGTATATGTTCTTCGCGGAACGCCAGTCTCCTAAACCACCGAAGGACGTCACTGGTGCGCCACGTGATGTAAAGAAGGTTGGCATTATTGGTGCTGGCACAATGGGAGGTGGCATCGCCATGACCTATGCCGAGGCTGGTTTTCCGGTGACCATTTTAGAAATGACCAATGAAGCGTTGGATCGCGGATTGGGAACGATTGAAAAAAACTGGGCGCGGGGCATCAAGTCCGGACGTATCACCGAAGCTGGCGTAGCAGAACGGATGAGCCGACTTTCACGCACTACGAGTTATGATGATCTTGCCGATTGTGACCTCGTCATAGAAGCTGCGTTTGAAACCATGGAGGTCAAACGCAACGTCTTCCGCAAACTGGATGCGACCGTCAAACAGGGTGCTATTTTGGCTTCCAACACATCTTATTTGAATGTTGATGAAATCGCAGCTGAAACCAACCGTCCTGCGGATGTGTTGGGCATGCACTATTTCTCTCCAGCGAACATTATGCCTTTGCTGGAAATTGTTCGTGCTGAAAAGACAGCTGATGATGTTTTGCTCACAGCCCTCGCTATGGCGAAGAAAACACGCAAGACGCCTACTATTTCCCGTGTGGGCCACGGTTTTATCGGCAACAGGATGCTAACACCTTATTTGCGTCAGGCTAACTTGCTTGTGCTTGAAGGGGCATCGCCTGCGCAAATTGACAAAGCACTAACCGATTTCGGTTGGGCCATGGGACCATTCGCAGTAAGCGATTTAGCGGGTCTCGATATCGGATATAAATCGCGACAAGATCAAGAACTGAGCGAAGACGAGACACGCATTTATACCGCTGCTGATCGATTGGTTGAAGCTGGTCATTTAGGGCAGAAATCCGGTTCTGGGTTCTATGCCTATGATCCGGAAATACGCGGTCGTTCTGAAAATTCAGCAGCGACAGAGATCATTGAACAGGTACGTTCAGAACTTGGCATCAACACTCGCGCCATTAGCGATGAAGAAATTGTGGAACGCACACAATTCGCCCTCGCAAATGAAGGTGCACATGTGTTGGCTGAAGGTGTCGCAACACGCGCAAGCGATGTGGATGTTGTCTACAACTACGGCTACGGCTACCCGCGCTGGCGCGGTGGCCCCATGCATTACGTGGACACTGTTGGTCTGAAACACGTTGCAGCTAAAATTGCTGAATGGTCGGACAGCGCACAAAGCGTTCACTGGAACCCATCAGACCTATTGATGACACTGGCCGACGAAGGCAAGAGTTTCCGTCAATGGGATGCTGAAAACAGTTAGGAATTTAAGATGAGTCTTTTTGATCTCAAGGGCAAAACCGCAATCATCACAGGTTCCTCTCGCGGCATCGGGAAGTCAATCGCCGAACAAATGGCAGCTCATGGCGCGAAGGTAGCCATATCTTCGCGCAAAATGCCCGCTTGCGAAGAAGTTGCTGCTGAATTGAACGCGAAATACGGCGATGGCACAGCTATTGCTGTTGCTTGCAACATTTCCTCAAAGGACGACCTGCAAAACTTGGTGGATGAAACCAAACAAGCGTTTGGCGATATCCATGTGTTGGTTTGCAACGCGGCATCGAACCCGTACTATGGGCCCATGGCAGATATTGCGGACGATCAGTTCACGAAAATTCTGCACAATAACATTGTCGCCAACAATCAATTGATCGGGATGGTGTCGCCGGAAATGATTGCTCGTAAAGATGGGGCAATTACAATTGTTTCATCCATTGGCGGGTTGAAAGGTTCACCGATTATCGGTGCTTACTGCATCTCGAAAGCTGCTGATTTTCAATTGGCGCGCAATCTAGCCGTCGAATATGGGGCACATAATGTCCGCGTGAATTGCATCGCACCTGGCCTGATCAAAACAGACTTCGCGCGCGCGCTTTGGGAAAATCCCGATAATCTGAAAATGGCATTGGCCACCACCCCCATGCGCCGTATTGGCGAACCCGATGAGATCGCCGGAGCAGCTGTATTCCTCTCTTCCCCAGCAGGTCAGTATATGACCGGCCAACAAATTGTCATCGATGGTGGCCAAACAATTACCTGAGGAACAACTTATGAGCGACCTTGAGACATTTAGAAACGAAACGCGTGAATGGTTAGATAAAAACTGTCCAGCCGACATGCGTGATGGTGCTGTAAGTGAAGCTACCCAGTGTTGGGGCGGACGCAATTGGACATTCACCAGCGAGGGGCAAAAGCTCTGGCTTGAACGCATGGCAGCCAAAGGCTGGACTGTTCCCACATGGCCAAAAGAATATGGCGGAGCCGGCCTTTCAAAAGATGAAACGGAAATTCTTCAGGCGGAAATGAAGGCTATTGGTGCGCGAAAGCCGCACGATAATTTTGGCATCACAATGTTGGGCCCTGCTTTGCTGAAATTCGGAACGCATGAGCAGAAGCTGGAACATTTACCACCCATAGCGCGCGGTGAATTGCGTTGGTGCCAAGGCTATTCAGAACCTGGAGCAGGTTCAGATCTTGCGTCCTTACGCACCAAAGCAGAAGACAAGGGCGATCATTATATCGTCAACGGTCAGAAAATCTGGACGTCTTATGCCGACAAAGCAGACTGGATATTCTGCCTTGTGCGAACGGACTTTGATGCAGCAAAACACAAAGGCATTTCGTTCGTTCTCTTTGATATGGCGACCGACGGCGTCACCACCAAACCAATCAAACTCATATCTGGTTCCTCGCCATTTTGTGAAACATTTTTCGATGATGTGCGTGTTGAAAAGTCCAATCTGGTGCATAAACCAAACAAAGGTTGGGATGTTGCAAAATATCTACTAACCCACGAGCGCGGCATGATTGGCGAAGTGTTTGGCAACATGACGGGCGGACGCTCATTGGGTGAAATCGCTGCCAGTGAAATTGGTATCGATGATATGGGGCGCGTGGATGACCCACTGCTTCGCGCAAAACTGGTACAGGCGGAGGTTGATTCCTTAGCTTTCTCCACCTTATTGCAGTCTGTCAGCGAACGCGCGGAAGCTGGGGAAAGTTTGGGCGCTGTCTCGTCCGTTTTAAAATATTACGGAACCGAAATGAACAAACGTCGCCATGAATTGCTTATGGAAATCGGCGGATCTGATGAATTGGAATGGTCTGAGCAGAACGACGATGGCCAACGTTCAAAAGATTGGTTGCGCACAAAGGGCAACTCCATTGAAGGCGGAACATCGGAAGTGCAATTACAGATTGTTGCAAAACACATTCTTCAAATGCCCAACGCATAAATACCGCATAGAGAGAGTTTAGAGCAAACCCATGTCGATGATGTTGAACGAAGACCAAGAAATGTTGCGCGAAGCGGCAGCTGGCTTTCTTAAAGAAAACGCACCAGTTTCCGCGTTCAGAGAAATGCGCGACAGCAATTCAACTGAAGGCTTTTCACGCGATCTCTGGTCAGAAATGGCGCAGATGGGTTGGGTTGGAATTCTGGTGCCTGAAGAATATGGGGGCAGCGCATTTGGCATGGTTGGCGCAGGTTTGATTGCCGAAGAAATGGGGAAACACCTCACGACATCTCCATTCCTCTCCACATCTGTATTGGCAACAACTGCTTTTGCAAAATTTGGAAGCGAAGCTCAAAAGCAACACCACCTCCCCAAGATTTCTTCCGGTGAATGCCTATACGCTTTGGCTGTTGATGAAGGTGCCAAGCATGCACCCGCAAAAATTAATCTGAAAGCAGAACGATCAGGCAACGGGTTTAAATTGTCGGGTCAAAAAACATTCGTCGCAAACGGCCATGTGGCAGATCACGTCATAGTTGCGGCCCGTACAAGCGGTGAAGCTGGCGACGAGAACGGCATCACGCTCTTTTTAATGGATGCTAATTCCATGGGTTTGGATAAAACCGCCTCATCCATGGTCGACAATTCTAGTTCTGCGCGTCTGCGGTTGAGCGATGTGGAAGTGAATGCTGACGCGATCATTGGAGAGATTGACGGTGGTTTTGAACCATTGGAAACTATTTTAAATGCAGGGCGGGCTTGTCTTGCCGCTGAATTGACCGGTTGCGCCGATCAAGCTTTTAACACAACCGTTGCTTACATCAACGAACGCAAACAATTCGGTGTGCCCGTGGGTTCCTTCCAAGCCTTGCAACATCGCGCGGCACACCTGCACACCGAAATTGAAATGGCAAAGGCAGTAACCTTAGCTGCGCTTCAAAGCGTCGATGGTGAAGACGAACACGCTTGGCGCTTAACAGCACTTGCCAAAGCAAAAGTCGGTCAGGTTGCGTTGTTGGCGGCCCAAGAAGGCGTGCAAATGCATGGTGGAATGGGTATGACAGACGCGTTCGATATCGGCCTCTATTTGAAACGCGTGCGTGTTGCTGGAGAAATGTTTGGCGACGCCTCATGGCATGCCAACCGGATTGCGGAGGCACTTTCGTTTTAGCGATTGTGCTGAACTCTTTTCACTGTCGCGTGATATAGGGTAGAAAATCCACCTCATTCTGCAACATAAGAGCAAGAGAATGTCTCAACGAAAGTCCTAAATTGTGTCAGAGCAAACTGTCGAGAGCGAACCAACCAAACGAACACCTTGGGTCAAAATCATTATTGGCCTTGCAGCGCTTGCGGCCCTGTTGATTGGTTTCAGGTTTCTCCCGCTTCAAGAATGGATTACGAGTTTTCAAAACTACGTCAATGATTTGGGTGTATTGGGCTGGTTTATTTTTATTATCGTCTATGCGCTCACAGTTTTCGTTTTGGTGCCAGGATCTTTCCTCACATTGGCCGCGGGCGTGGTGTGGGGTTTATGGGGTTTTCCCATTGTGATCGCTGGCGCCATTATTGGCTCTACGATTTCTTTCCTCGCTGCGCGGTTTTGGTTTTTCGAGCGGGTTCAAGCTAAAGTGCAGGAATATCCGAAATTCAAAGCGGTTAATGATGCCATTGGAGAAGAAGGTTGGAAGGTCGTCGGCTTGTTGCGACTTTCGCCCGCCCTTCCCTTTTCTCTACAAAACTGGTTTTTGGGCGTGACGCCTGTTGGGTTTTGGCCATCCCAAGTCGCAACATTTTTTGGTATCATGCCCGGTACACTGCTATACGTCTGGATTGGCAGCCTTGGCGGTCAGGCAGCAGGCGACGGAATGAGCACAGCAAAATGGGTTGTGGGCGGCCTTGGCTTATTAGCAACCTTGGTGGTCACTGTGATTGTGACCAAAAAAGCTCAGCAAAAACTCAAAGAGCTCAGTGTCGATTAATTGATTTAGCTTAAACACCTTCGCGGACTCACGAATATATCGCTCGGGCTTGACAGCAATGAACTTTGTTCATATTTATTGAACGCCGTTCAATAAAACAGGTATATATTGTGACAGATTTAGGGTTGGTATCGTTGGACCTCGATAAACTGGTGCGTGAAGGCGCTCTTTCACATAATGAAGCAAAGCGGCTAACCAGTTATGCGGAAGCACCACGCGCTGCCGGCTTTCTTATCAGCGTGCTCTATATCATTGGCGCTATCGCCGCAGCAGCAGGCGTCGTGCTTTTGAAACCTGCTGCAACGACTGGTCTGGTTATTGCAATGATTTGTTTGGTTGTGGGCCAGTTCATACGTTTCAAACGTCTGGTTCATCTGGATATTCTCGCACTCGCCTTGGGCATTGGTGCTACAGCAGGTCTTATAGGATGGTTTGTCCTTGAGTTCGAAGACACTCTGTCCGGTATCGTGATCAATAGTTTCGCGACCGGGGTCACATTGGCAATGGCAGTGTTGTTTAGATCGCGCTTCTTAGCTGCATTTGTACCACTTGGAATTGGTACAATTATCGGATCTGGTGGCGCTTATTGGCATGCATCCTATGGAATTTTTGTACAGGAAGCGACTATTACGATTGCATTGTTTACACCACTTGCTGCGCTGCTGTGGTGGTTTGGACGCAAAGTTCTGCATGCAGATTGGTCGCCTATGGCAATTGTTGCCGCCCGTATGGGTTTCATTATTTCCAATTTCGGATTTTGGGTCGGTTCACTGTGGGGTGACCGTATCGGAGAGTTTCTTTTCGGCCCGAGCAAAGAACTACGTCGGGAAAACTACAGAGCATGGAATGAGGCACGAAATGCATTTCGTGAAACGTTACCCTACATCCACGAACACGTATTTGCCATTGGCTGGGCCGCGTTTTCTATCGCCGCAATTGCGATTGGCCGTCGCATTGGAAACCGCTTTCTTGAAATTACAGGCGTTGTCTTCCTCGCCATTAACGCCTTTACCCAATATTTTGAGTTCTTCGAAGACGAACCTTGGGCTTTAATTTTTGGCGGCATTGCACTTGTTGCTATCGCGTTGGCCTTGGTGCGTTGGCAAGTGCAAACGGAAAAGTGAAGACAGTCAAACTTACTTCCCTTTCCAAACAGGGTCACGCTTTTCGGCGAAAGCATTGAAGCCTTCCATCATGTCTTTGCTGCCGTACAATTTGTCCACTGTTGGCAATTGTCGAGTGGTGATGCGGTTCAATGAGTCCTGGAATTTAGAATCTTCTGCATCGCGGACCACTTCTTTGATTGCCGCATAGACAAGTGGTGGTCCACTTTCCAATAACTCTGCCATTGCCCAGGCCTCTTCCATGAGTTTATCGGCAGGATAAATATGATTTACCATGCCCCACTTATGCGCCTCTTCCACGTCAACCCAACGGCCCGTCAAAAGCATTTCCATGGCGATATGATAAGGAATTC
This sequence comes from uncultured Rhizobiaceae group bacterium, assembly GCA_938010435.1. Classification (GTDB taxonomy): domain Bacteria; phylum Pseudomonadota; class Alphaproteobacteria; order Rhizobiales; family Rhizobiaceae; genus Pseudahrensia. The sequence continues at coordinate 339,689 of CALLUS010000002.1, forward strand.
GCTTAGGTAATTTGATGGACGCCGCGTCCGCCACTGTTCCAGAGCGGATTTCGGGCAAAGCAAATGTTGCATGGTCAGCTGCTAAAATAATGTCGCACGACAATGCTATCTCTAGCCCGCCACCACAACAAATTCCATTGACCGCGCAGATAACCGGCTTGTTCATACCGCGCAGTTCTTGTAAACCGCCAAATCCACCGACACCGTAGTCACCATCAACAGCATCACCTTCAGCACCATCGCTGTTGGACGCTGCTTTCAAATCCCATCCCGGGCAAAAAAATTTCTCGCTAGTCGCCGTTAAAATCGCCACCCGCATTTCAGGGTCATCACGGAATTCTGCAAATATGTCACCCATAATACGACTTGTTGCGAGATCGATTGCATTGGCTTTTGGACGGTCAATCGTGATTTCAAGAATACCACCCACTTTGCGTGTTTTAATGGGGCTGTCAGTCATGCTGTTTCCTTTTCACAATCAATGCATCCACGGCGACACTGCCGAACTGGGTGGCAAATAATGGGTTCACGTCAAGTTCTTCTAAAGTATCCGCGTTCGCTGTGGCATAATTCGTGATGCATAAGACGTTTGCAATCAATGCGTCTATATCGGCGGCATCTGTATCACGATACCCTTCAAGTAATTTGCCAATTTTCAAATCTGCAAGTGCTGAACGAATGTCGGCCTCATCTACGGGCAATAGCAATGTCGCTGTATCAGCCAGCAATTCTGTTAAAATGCCCCCTGCCCCAATGGTCAACATCAACCCTACAACGGGCTCACGCGTCACGCCCACGATCAGTTCTGCAAGTGGTTTAGGGGCCATTTCTTCAATCAGAAACTTATCGGATAGGTCTGTCATGCTTTCGATGGCTTGCAGTATGTCTTCGTTGGAATTCAAGTTGAGTTTTACTGCACCAAATTCGGACTTGTGAGCGATTCCCAGTGCCTTCACAGCTACAGGAAATTGCAATTCGCAAGTGCTTAAATCGAATTCCCTTCGATCAAAAACGAGCAACCTTTTTGGCGTAACAAGCCCAGCCTTCGACAGTTCATTTTTTGAGTCGTATTCGTTGAGCGTTATCGATTCGAAGTCAGCAACACCTTTAACTTTCAACAGTGGGGCAGCCTGCTTTTCAGCCCATGCTTCACCTATAAAGACCGCAGCTTCTGTAGCTTTCACCGCCGTATTCAAACCACACAAAGGAGCTATACCTTTTGACATTAAGTCTTGGGCAACATCTTCAGGCATAGTCTCAGGCAGGCTAGAAACGACAGCCGCACAGACACCTGTCTGTTTGACTGCAGCAACAAAACTGTCCGTTGCACTTTTCCAATCTTCAGGGTCGCATAGGTCGTCACGAGGAAAGTCCATCACCAAAGTTGCCAAATCAAAATTAGGCTCAAGTGCCACCTCAAACATACGGGTCATAGCTGGCCAATCGCCCCAAATGAATGTGTTGTAATCCAGCGGATTTGCAACGGTGACAATGTTTCCCAATTCTTGTTTCAGAGCATTCGATTCAGTATTCGAGAACGGTCGATAATTAAGTTTAGTGCTTTCGGTCGCATCGGCCATCAAAGACGCTTCACCGCCTGAACATGATAAGGACAAAATGTCAGAACCGTTCATCGGGCCACCCACATGCAGCAGTTTCAGTGTTTCCAGAAACACTTCGATGAACGAGACACGAGCGACACCCAAACGCTCGAACAATGCGCTGTGCGCTACATCAGAACCAGCGAGAGACGCGGTATGTGTCATTGCCGCAGCTTGTGCTTGGGAAGACTTACCAACTTTCAATGCAACAATGGGCTTTCCCAATTTCCTTGCGCGGAACGCCAAAGCCTCAAACGATTTCACATCGTCTAAGCCTTCGATATGAAGTCCAAGAGCCGTCACGCGCTCATCTTCCAACAGGCTCAATCCCAGTTGCGACATACCCGTTTGCGCTTGATTGCCAACCGTCATTACACAGGCGATTGGCAGTGCCCGTTTCTGCATCGTCATGTTTATGGCGACGTTGGAAGACTGGGTGAGGATCGCCACGCCACGATCAATCGGTTGAACGCCGTGTTGATCCGGCCATAGAGCTACACGTTCGAGCGCATTTACATAGCCATAACAATTCGGGCCGATGACCGGCATATCATCAGCCGCCTCAATCAATTGCTTTTGTAGATCGCCAGAACCTTCGTTTTCTAGATCAGCTTCAGCAAAGCCAGCTGCGTAGCAAACTGCACCACCAGCGCCCATTTTTGCTAATTGCGCTACAACATCGATCGTCAAAATTCGATTGACGGCCACATAAGCTGCATCGGGTGCATGGGGCAAATCATTGACCGATTTGAAACACACGCGACCACGCATGTTCTCTCGCTTAGGGTGGACACACCAGATTTCACCATCAAAGCCAAGTTTATCACATTGTTCTACAACGCGGTCGCATTCCTTACCACCAATGACAGCAATGATACGCGGGTTTAGCAGACGGGAAATATCTGTCATCGACTATCCGCCAAGCGGACGAAGAAGCGCGCGGGAAATAATGTGCCGCTGAATTTCAGATGTGCCTTCCCAGATGCGTTCAATACGCGCATCGCGCCAAATGCGTTCCAGTGGCAATTCCTCCATAAGACCCATGCCACCATGAATTTGAATGGCTTCATCGGCAACCATAGCCAGCACTTCTGACGCTTTGAGTTTTGCCATAGCCATGTCGCTGTCAGTGCATGCGCCATCGTCAAACTTACTGCCCGCTTCCCACGTGAGCAGTTCAGCAGCTTTGAGTTCCATCGCCATATCAGCAAGCTTGAAACTCACGCCTTGAAACTTTCCGATTTGCTGGCCGAATTGTTTGCGCTCTGTGGAGAATTGCACGGCGTGTTGGAAAGCGCGGTCGGCACGACCAAGGCAAGTGGCTGCAACTTGAAGACGCGTTGCGCCCAGCCAATCATTGGCCACTTCGAACCCTTTGCCCAGTTCACCCAAAATATTTTCAGCTGGAACGCGGCAATCATCGAACTCCAAAATAGCATTGGTATAACCTCGGTGAGATACATTGTTGTATCCGTCGCGGACTGAGAAACCTTTGGTTCCTTTGTCCACGAAGAACGCAGTGATTTCTGCCTTGGGTCCGCGTGAAGTTTCCACCTCTCCCGTTTTCATGAAACAGATTGCAAAACCTGCTATATCCGCATGGCTGATGAAATGCTTTGTGCCGTTCAACACCCAGTCAGTTCCATCCCGTTTTGCGCTGGCTTTCATGCCGCGCAGATCAGACCCCGCGCCGGGTTCTGTCATGGCGAGACAATCCCACGTCTCACCTTTTAGACAAGGCTCTAAGTAACGTTCACGTTGATCTGCATTGCCTGCACACAGGATATTTGATGGGCGCGCAACGCATGTCCAATGCAAGGCATAATTGGCACGCCCCAGTTCTTTTTCGTAAAGCAGCCAAGTAAGTGTATCGAGGCCTACACCGCCAAACTCTTCAGGAATATTGGCGGCATAAAGCCCTGCCTCAATCGCCTTCTTCTGAAGCTCTTTGACGAGATCCATCTCAAGCACACCACTGCGCTCGATCTCTTCCTCGTGAGGATAGAGCTCGTTTTCCACAAACGCGCGAGTGGTTTCAACTATGAGATTCTGTTCTTCGGAGAGAGAGAAATTCATGTGAGGTCACCCAAATTCTCTAACAATGCTTCACGCAGCGTAGTATATTCCTGTTCAGTGAAGCCGCTGTTTGCTTCTCGTTTGGATGAAGCTACGTTAGCATAGTGAATCGGAACTTCAAATTGATCATCAGTCAGATCGTACACCGAACCATCTATCTGATTGTAATAGTGATCAGTTTGTTCATTCCACGGTGTCTTAAGAATTTCTCCGCCAAAAATGTCAGCTATAACTGCCGCGGTAACGTTGCATTGACCTTCAAATGGCCGTTCTTCAGTCCATTGGCGCGCTGTATCCAACGACCAGCTTTTCGCCAATGCGTTTCTCACTTTGGTTTCATTAAACATCATTGGCCACTTTCGCTTTCAATCGTTCTTCGTACTCCATCAGAAGCTTTCCTGAACCCCACCCTTTTCCGCCATGGCCTTTGGCTAGAACGTGCATGATACCCACGAGATTTTCGTCGCGAATTTGTTCCAATTCACGAATTGAATGCATGCCTGATTGGGCGTCAGATTGATCCGCGATTTTGTTGATCAAAGCTTCGTCCAACTCGGGAACGTTCATCAACTTCGTCCAAGGCAGGCTCATGGTCGGGCCGAACTGTTCGATGAAATGACGCATGCCCGCTTCACCGCCTGCGATGCGGTATGTTTCGAACAAGCCCATCTGCGCCCAACGCATGCCGAACGAATAGCGCATGATATTGTCGAGTTCTTCGGTGGTGCAAACATCATCTTTGATGAGCCAAAGCGCTTCGCGCCAAACGGCTTCCAACAAGCGGTCACCCACAAATGCATCGATTTCTTTGCGGATGGTGATGGGCTTCATGCCGACCTGTTCGTAAGCCGCATGCGCACGCGAGATTATATCTTCGCTCGTTTGATTCCCACCCACGATTTCCACCAACGGCAGGAGGTAAACAGGGTTGTAAGGATGCGCGACGAACAAGCGTTCCGGGTTCATCATTTTAACCTGAATATCGGTGGGCAAAAGGCCGGATGTGGAAGACCCGATGAGTGCTATTTCAGATGCCGCAGCATCAATTTGCATGTGAACTTTTTGTTTCAGCTCCAAACGCTCCGGCACGGATTCTTGGATGAGGTCTGCATGTTCCACAGCCTCTTCGATGCTGTCTACAAAGGTGAGAGTTCCGCGCTCTGGCTTTGGTGCATCGGTAAGCATGGCAAATGCACGTTCTGCATTAGACATCACTTCGCCAACGATGCGTTGCGCTTCGGGGTGCGGATCAAAGATTTTGCAGTCCAGCCCGTTCAATACAAACCGCGCCGCCCAAGCTCCACCGATAACACCGCCGCCAATTGCGGCCGTTGATTTAATGGTCATTTGCTTGCTGCCCGTTTCACCAAACCAAGACGCTCGCGCACTTGTTCAGGCCCGATCACTTTCGCACCAAGGTTTTCGATAATCGACACCGACTTCTCCACAAGCTGTGTGTTGGTGGCTAATACACCGCGTTCCAGCATGAGGTTGTCTTCTAAACCCACCCGCACATTACCACCAGCAAGAACAGATGCCGCCACATAGGCCATCTGATCGCGGCCCAAACTAAATGCGCTCCAGTTCCATGTGTCCGGCACATTGTTGACCATAGCCATGAATGTGTTGAGATCGTTCGGTGCGCCCCATGGCACTCCCATGCAAAGTTGCACCAATGCGTTTTCTTCCAGAATACCTTCTTTCACCAACTCCTTGGCAAACCAAAGATGACCTGTGTCGAAGGCTTCAATCTCAGGCTTCACACCAAGGTCCGTCATCATTTGTCCCATGGCACGCAACATACCCGGCGTGTTGGTCATCACGTAGTCAGCTTCAGCAAAGTTCATTGTGCCGCAATCGAGTGTGCAGATTTCTGGCAGACACTCAGCCACATGAGCAACCCGTTCAGCAGCCCCAGCCATATCTGTTCCTGCGACTTTTAATGGTAATGGCGCTTCTGTAGTGCCAAACACCATGTCGCCGCCCATACCTGCGGTTAGGTTCAAAACCACATCAACGTCTGCATCTCGAATGCGATCGGTAGCTTCTCGATAAAGATCAAGCCTGCGGCTTGGCACACCTGTTTCGGGATCACGCACATGGCAATGAACAACAGCAGCGCCAGCCTTTGCGGCATCGATTGCGCTATTGGCAATTTCCTCCGGCGAACGGGGCACATGCCGGCTTTTGTCTTGGGTTCCACCAGAGCCTGTGACGGCGCATGTGATGAAAACTTCACGGTTCATGGAAAGTGGCATGGTTCCTCCCGAATATGCCAATTCAATTGCGTAAAGTGTCACGATAATTTGGAATAAAACGCAACCAAAAAACGGCGAATTCACGTTTCATTTTTAATTCAAAATCTGGAGTTATCACTCGTCGAAATAAGAATTCAAAGCGTAATTTTTTTGTTCGTGATTGCTGCTTCCAAAATATCAACAGCCTCACCCAACCGTTGGTCGATCACTTCAAGATATTTCGTCCAGTCGCTGTATTTTGAAACCGGGTCTGCACCGTCTGATATACCCCGCAAACCGATTATTGGAACGCCATAAATCAGACACGCGCGCATAATAGCCCATGTCTCCATATCTACCATATCTGCTGAAGCGGATTTATAAGAATCGCCCGAAACCACATTGGCTCCTGTGCTCAACGTTGCAGTCTCCATGTCGGGTATCATGTGTTTCAGTTCAACCTCTGCGGGCAAATCCAAGAATGGCGTTGCGCCCTTTTCAAAGCCGAATGGAGACGCATCCATATCACGGTAAGACACGTGGCTTACTTGATACACTTTGACTTGTTCCAGAACAGCAGACCCCGCACTGCCAAGAGAAACAACGAGATCCGGTTTGTTATTGGCAGTTAAATATTGGGCCATGTGTAAAGCCGCTTCAACTGGTCCGACCTGACAGATTAGTGGTTTGAAGCGGGCCTTCAGCGCAGAATGATATTCTGCCAATGTCGCCATAACATACAGAACCCGGCGGCCTGCGACTATTTTCACTTCGGGTGTCATAACACTATCCCTGCCCATAAAATGCCGCCTATGATGCAACCCATAGCAGCATTTGAACGTTGTTGTTTAGAGTTTACATTTTCAGGACCAATTTATGACCCGCTACATCGTCGCCTATTTTGCCACTATGGTTGTTTTCTTTGCCATCGATTTCGTCTGGCTGTCGCGTGTGGCCACAACATTTTACCAAAACCAAATCGGTGACCTGTTGTTGAAGGATTTCAAGATGGGTTACGCAGCTGGTTTTTATCTCATTTATGGTGCCGGGTTGGTGTTTTTCGCAGTAAAACCTGCTTTGGATAGTGGCAATTTGAGCACTGCGCTGTTCTACGGCGCATTTCTAGGTTTCCTTTGTTATGGCACTTACGACTTTACAAATTTGGCCACACTCAAAGGCTACACACCAACAGTTGGTTTCGTAGACCTCGCTTGGGGTACGGTTTTAACCGCTGTTTCAGCATTTGGCGGAGCCTGGATCACCCGCGCCATTATGGGATAAATTTGACCTGGAGGCTATCAGGCTGACAAATGAGTCAGTCTTGATTCGCATAGAGGTTTCCAAATTGCATTTTCTCAGACTTTTTCTACTGTTGCTGCCGCTTATTTCCATTTCTGTTTTCGTGCCGAATACGGCAGTTGCTCAGAAAGTTTCGGAAGCGACAGAGCTGGATCAAGACATACAGAAAAAGGTTCGCAATCTTTTTGCCGAAATCGGCGATTTCTCTAATGTCTTCATTACCGTCAAAGGCGGAGTGGTCACTTTGAAAGGTCGTGTGCTTGACCTTCAACAGGTTGCACGGGCCGAAGAGCTTGCCTCCAAGATTGATGGTGCAGTTGCTGTCAACAATTTGATCGATGTGGAAACGTCAGTTGAGAAGCGTCTCACGCCAGCACTTGAGCGCTTTCAGGAACGGGTGGCGCAGTTCCTAACTTTCATTCCAATTATCATTGTCGGCCTCATCTTATTTGCATTCGTCGCCTTTCTCGGATTCCTTTTTGCGAAGATGAAATACCCTTGGGATGCCATTGCACCAAACCCATTCATTGCCAACTTGTTACGGCAAGTGGTTCGGCTGGCCTTCATTATTTTAGGTGTGGTTTTGGCATTAGATGTGATGGGGGCGACAGCACTCTTGAGCACGATTTTAGGCGCCGCTGGTATATTCGGTTTAGCGATTGGTTTTGCAGTTCGTGACACCGTGGAGAATTACATCGCCTCCGTTTTGCTCAGTTTTCGCCAACCCTTTCGTCCACGAGATGTCGTAAAAATTGATGGCCACGAAGGATATGTGATTGCGTTGACATCACGAGCGACAATTTTACTCACCTTCGACGGCAATCATGTGCGCATTCCAAATGCCACGGTCTTCAAAGGCACCATCATCAACTATTCACTCAACCCCGAGCGTCGCTTTAGTTTTGAGTTGGGGGTGGAGACGGAAGATCTGCAACGCGCAGTCAAAATTGGTTTGGATGTTATCAAGGATTTGAGTTTCATTTTAAAAGACCCTGCCCCAGACGGTTGGGTCAGCGATATCGGCGATTCCAGTATGATCTTATGGTTTGGTGGGTGGGTCAATCAGATCGACACCAGTCTGGCCAAAGCACGCGCTGAAGCCATTCGCAAAGTGAAGCTGGCTTTCGAAGCTGAAAACATCGGTTTACCTGATCCAACTTATCGCTTGCGTATTGACGACACCAAGTCCTTGCCTGTGCCGTCTAAATCAAAACTCAAAGCGAAACCATCAAACAAGACGAAAGCTGTAAAAGCGACGGTGGTTGAAGAAGCTGAAATGGATGTTTCTCCAGACCGCGATTTGGAAAAAAAGTTGGAAGCTGAAGGACAGCGTGGCGGTGGTGAGGACTTACTCAGTGACGCGGCTCCCCAAGAACTAAGCTAAACTTGGCGATACTCTCTGATCTGGAACGTTCAATTCGGTTTGTATTCAGTCTGTCACTTTCAATGATGCGACACTTTGTCAAAACAAAGTGGTTCTATGCGCGAAACTAATGGCGAAACACCAACGTTAAAGAAAGGTAAATAGTAAAACGGGAGGTCATCATGACCAAGATTAAATCCATTCTTTTCGCGGGTACAACTGCACTTGCTGTCGCCACATCTACAATTCCAACAATGGCAGACAGTAACTCTAAAAATATCGTTGAAACGGCTGTCGGCAACAACGACTTCGCAACACTGGTTGCAGCCGTAAAGGCAGCAGGTTTGGTCGACACCCTTTCAGGCGGCGGTCCGTTCACAGTGTTTGCACCAACCAACGCGGCTTTTGCGAAATTGCCGGACGGCACAGTTGAAACTCTGCTCAAGCCAGAAAACAAAGCAACGCTTCAAAAAATCCTGACAGCCCATGTGGTATCTGAAAACGTCGACGCTGCAACGCTCGTTGGCCTCATCAAAAAAGGTCATGGATACAAAAATGTTGTGACCGTGAGCGGCGACGTTGTGACAGCCCGTGTAAGCAAAAGCGGCGCAGTCTACATCTTCGATGAATCAGGTGGTGTCAGCAATGTGATTGCAACAGATGTGAAAACATCAAACGGTACAATCCACGTGATTGACAGTGTCTTGCTGCCAAAATAAACGGCAAGCTAAGCGTTAAAGAACCCGCACCGTCGTGAAAACGGGGCGGTTTTTTTTAATTACTTAATGCGGTTGATTATTTCACCTCTGGCGCAGGCGTAGCGTCAATATTCTCAACCAACTTACCCGTATAGATTACAGGCCCGGTTGCTGTTCCGGTGGGCGAACCGCCTTGCGGCTCTAAAGAAATAGCCAACAGGTCGCCGTTTTGTGCTGTTATATCTTTGAGGTCGATACCACTTTCGCCAACCAAACCAACAGAAACTGCCTTTTGCCCTTCAGGCACATACCAAAGTTCCAAGCTTTTTCCATCGGGTCGGTCAACACCAACACTGCGTACAGAAACTTCGCCCGTCTTGGCATCAATATTGATCACCAATGATGGCTGATCGCCATTTGCATTTACAACTGCAATATATTGTTTGGCGGGGTCGACAACACCGGCGAGTTGGCTGTTACTTTGTCCTGATATCAACCCGCTGTTGATGAGGAATGCACCTAGGCCAAATGCAGCGACCGTCGCCGCAATCGCGCCCATGCGCCAGCGACCACGGCTGCGCTTGAGCACATCCAGTTGATTGTCATTTGCGGCAGCTGTGGCTGCAGCACTGCCAGGCAACACAACACTGCTCGCAGCCGTTGGCAAAGCAGCTTCAATTCGGTTCCACACCTGTTCCGGTGCAGGCACAGGCGCAATAGAGGCATTGAGGGAACCAAACGCACTTTCCCAATAAGTCACATCAGTTCGTACTTCTTCATTGCTTTCCATGGATGCTTCAAATGCCCGCCTTTCAACAGCGGATAGAGTGCCGATTACATATTCGGCTGCGTCGATTTGCGGTTCTTTTGACCGTGCCATTATGCTGTCTCCAAACAAGTTCTCAACGCGATCAATCCGCGACGAAGCCTCGTTTTAATAGTGCCTATTGGTGAATCGAAGCGTTCTGCAAGTTCCTCGCGCGAAAAGCCTTCGTAATACGCCAACAGCACATAATTCCTATCGTCTTCTTTCATCTCACCAAGGCAGAATCTCAATGACTCCAACTCGGCCACGTCTAATTGTTCCGCATCTTGACCACCGAGACGAAAAATCTCTTCTTCATCGCCGGGCTCATCAACCGTTTGCTCAGGTCGGGTTGCACGAATAACATCAATTGCTCGATTGCGTGCAATCGTTGCCATCCATGTGATCGGTCTGCCCTGTGCAGGGTCATAAGAACCGGCCTTTTGCCAGATCTTCAAGAAGACATCCTGAAGGACGTCTTCTGACTTTTGTTTGTTCTTCAAGATACGAAGGACAACGCCAAAAAGTTTTGCGGAAGATCGCTCATAAAGCGTTTTAAATGCACTGCGGTCTCCGCCAGAGACCTGGACAAGCAAACTTTCAAGAGTAATTTCAGTGTTCATGTAAAGTTCCAATCGCGCATCCATTCTGGATGCAAAATCATCTTATCAAATGCGCACATGCATTCAATATTAGAAACCCATTGTACACGTGCGTTGCTATTTTCCCTTGACCTGTGGCAAACTCGAACGAATATGCAGATCAGTTTGCGGGAACGGAATTTCAATGTCATTTTCTCTGAATGCTTTGTCGATGGCAAACCGAACATCGGTTTCAACGATTGGATAAAGCATCAAATCACGAATGAAGAACCGCAATTGAAAGTCCAGTGACGAAGCTCCGAAATCCGAAAAATGAACAAATGGGGCAGGAAAACTCGCAACGCGGGAATCATCTTTAACGCATCCAAGCAAGAGTTCGCGCACCTTTTCGATGTCTGAACCGTAAGCCACACCGACCGCAACTATAATTCTGCGCATGTGGTCCGTGTGCATCCAGTTGCCAACTGATGTATTAATCACTTCCGAGTTGGGAATAATCACACTTTGGCGGTCAAAGGTCTCAAGCTCGGTGGCCCGAACATTGATCTTACGCACGAATCCTTCAGAACCCGCCACCATAATAATATCCCCAACCTTGATGGGGCGCTCGATCAACATAATGATGCCCGAGACGAAGTTATTGACGATGTTTTGCAGGCCAAAACCAATGCCAACGGACAATGCACCCGCGATCAAAGCAATATTGGAAAGATTGAAACCCGCCCAACTGATGCCGACCAAAGCAGCAATGAAAAAACCAACATATCCTACACCGGATTTGATGGAGTTTTTGACCCCGGAATCCAGTTGTGTCCTCGCCAGCACTTTTCCGTCAAACCAACGTTGCACAAATCTGGTTGTAAGAATTAATGCTGCAAACGCAAACAACGCGATCAGAATTCGCGCGATTGAAATTTGAACCCCGCCAATCGAAAACCCTGTGAATGCAGATCGTGCCGAACTGAATATCTCGTCAGTTTGAACACCCCATTGCAACAGCAAGAGTGGCACCCCGATGCATAGAACCACAATGTTTGTGAGTATGGAGAATACTAAACCGAGTTGGTCGAGACGAAACTCTGTATAATCTTTTGATTGAGACAAGTGGTTGCCAAGTTTGGTACTCGCCATCGCTCCCTGTGCGGAGATTGCTCTCGATGTCAAAAACCCGATATACATGGTCGCTAAAATTGAACCGGTGACAATAATCTGACCAACGATAAACCGGCTCAAACTGACGTATCCAAGTGCGGTCGATATGACGATTGCTGTAATCGACAACCAAACAAGCCAATAAATTATCGGATTCCACCCGCGGTACCCGGACCGTTCTGATTGCGGGTCGAACACATTCAGTCTGGTCATAACGGCCACAATGAGTATCATCGCGATCAAAGCAATTGCAACAAAGGTTTTCACCACTGTGAATGCAACAGACAACGAAAATAGGCTGATCAATTGAGACCCAAAATAATCAGCCCCATAGACAACAGCCATTGCGAACCCTGACCAAAACAAGCGGGAAGCAGCCAAATTGGTTATCGGCAGCAAACGTTGATTGGCATTTCTTGGAGCCAGAATTGCGCGCAACAGATTCCAGATGAAATACAACACAACAACTATGAGAATGAAATTGAAAACCATTTCATCAATTCGTAACCGATACAGCCCAAAATATTGAAAGGCATTGTGGAGCGAAACTCCGATGGTCACTGCAAATGCCCCACTGACCACAGTTGGGAAAAACGCCAACATGATTTTCTGAAGCGGTGTAATTTCCTCTGCGTGCACCAGGCGTTGTTCCCAAATTCGGATTGGTCTGACCAACCAATAAAAACCCGCAGAAATGAGCATGGTCACACCAAGGACAGACAACATCCCCCAAATATTTTGTGCAAGAGTAGTTCCAAACCAAGCTGATACGATTTGCCAAACACGGTTGTTAGCTTGAGGGGCTTCGTTCAGCACTTCGTTGAATACGCTGGAATCTATATTTCTGCGTTTCAATATTGAAGACACAAACAATGCGCGTCGCTGTTCCAAGACACGCGCTGTCAAACTGGCCGCTCTGACCGATAATATCTCCGCATCTTTCACAGCAATCGTTGCATTTGCTTTTTGTTGTGCAAGGGCCGCGCGCTCTGCTTGAATATTCTCCGGCTCTGCAGGTTCACCTTCTGCAGGCAGGGCTGGTAAGCGCGAAATGCTGGTTTCCAATTGCTGAATTTGAGGTAAAAATTGAGCCACCCTATCCAGAATATCGTTACCCGCTTTTTCAAGATCCAATCTAAATTTGGTGAGATCTTCTTCTGTCAGTTCTTTTGATTGGAGTGAACTTTCAATTTCTGAAATTCGTTTTGAAATCTGTTCAACGGAAGCTGTGATGCGCTCTGCCACAGTGGCTTGGGCTTGCAATTGCGCATCCGCAGAATTTGGAAAAGCCAAAAGCAGCGCCGACACAAAAAGAAAAGAAAAAAGAAGCACTGTGTGGCGCAACACAAATTTAATGAGCACACTGCCCCCTAATTCAAAAATCGATCCAACCGCCTGCGCGATCATTCAGCAAGATATATGAAAGGGCAACTTCTGTCTTGCTGGAAGGTTAGTTATTTACGATGCGGCCTTTGCCACCTTCGATCACAATATCTTCCTTGCCTTTCACGGCAAGCATATCGCCCGATGGGAAAGAGATGAAACAACCAGTAGGGCAAGCGTTCACTTTGGCCTTGGCCTCAATACTTACTTCAGAGCGAACGCCCTTCTCTGTCACCGTCAGCGTGCGACTTTCAGCATCAGAATTTAAAACAGTCACGGCATGTGCAGAAAAAGGTACCACAAATGCAAGCACAGAAGCGGCCACAAAAATTGCATTCTTCATAATTTCACCTTCCTACAAAGTCGGTTGTCCGACTTACGTTAATTAGGGCTTCCCTTGCACAAATACAAATGAGAAGACTGCTTCATAGTTAAAATACGTGAAAGTACATCGTGCCAAACAAAACATCTGGCCCATCAAACTCAGAGTTAATCGTATTCTGCGGCTTTTTGATGACCCTTTCTGGATTTTCTGTTGATGTTATGCTGCCTGCTTTCACCGCAATGGCGGTTGATCTCAAAGCACCCGTTGCAAATGTTCAACTGACTATTTCAACGTTTGCAATCACATTTGGTCTCAGCCAAATCGTGCATGGTCCCGCTTCAGACAGGTTTGGACGTAAATCAATACTTGCAGTAGGTCTGGGTATTTTTCTGGTCGGCTCTATTTTTGCCGCCTTCAGCTCGGATATCGCTTGGGTGCTGTTCGGGCGGGCGCTACAAGGAATCGGGGGCGCTGCTGCTCCCGTCTTAGGCCGTGCCATATTGCGCGACACGCATTCTGGGAAAGAGTTGGCGCGTGCCATGGCCACCACGATGACCATTTTTGCGATTGGTCCCATCATCGCACCATTGGCTGGTTACGGTATTATGGCAGCTTCCAGTTGGCGCTACATATTTTTAGCCATGGGGTTACTGGCATTCGGACTGTCTTTTTTTAACGCCATTCGATACCGCGAAACCATTGCTGGAAAAAACCCAGATGCTTTAAACTTTGGGTCAATGTTAAAATCTGCATTATCCATTTTCAGCAATTGGCAGTCGCGCTATTTCATGATCTGCGCCTCGCTGGGTTATTGTGCATTGTTCACGTTCCTTGGAAACTCTCCAATCATTTACGAGAATGTTTTTGGCGTAAAGAACTTGGAGTTTTCTCTGTTTTTCTCTGCCACCGCATTCGGAATTGTATTTGGACACGTCGTGAACAAACGCTTGATCAATGCATTTGGTGTCGTAAAAATGCTTCGATTATCCAGCCTGATCTTGGTTCTCGCAACCGTATGTATGTTGGTATTAGCCTATACCGGAACGCTGAACAGCTGGAACCTGACCGCACTTCTGTTTCTGTTCAATACATCTTTTTTATCGGTGATATCCAACAGCGCATCGCTCACTCTAGACCCTCATCCGCATCATGCTGGCCTCGCATCAGCTATGTTCGGTTCAATCACCAGTGCAACAGGTGCAATATTTCTTGCGCTGACGGTGGGGGGTGTGGATGGCAATCCCGTCAATTTTTCTCTGCTTATGACACTATCTACAATAGCAATCTTTATCACATTACTGGCAATCAATCCCAGCAAACGACAATTGACGATTCAATAAACCTCTCGAAGTCAGACGGTTTTTCGACATCCATCTATTGCAGAAGCATAAGCCAATTCTTCCAACTGCAGGTTTTTCAAATACTCACGAGCGGTGTTAGTCAATGGAGTGCCCGATACATAATGATTCACAACGTGACGGGTGAAGTTAAAAACACAATCTCCTCCAAATCCATTATCGTCCCAAGAAAACGGAATAAGTTCCGCTGCATTCGAACCAGCTTTTCTGAAGTGTATTTCGCCATCACCCGACAAAGACAAAACACCTTTTTCTCCATCAACCAGCAATTCACCCATGACCAAACGTCGGTTTTCAGCACGGTGATCTGACAAGCGATTTCCATCCAGCACCGTGCGCACAGCGCCATGGGTCATAACAATATGGCAACTGTCTTCGCCAGTGATTGCAGGGTTAAGCTTCATCAAGTCTGCCCAGACAGTATCTGCATCTCCAAATAGAAAACGGAAAATGTCTAGATAATGCACACCCGTTTCATGGAGCAGAAAGCGATCCATTTCCTGAAAGTAAGGCTGGCGCGCAAGATAAGCATCCGGCCCTTGTCCGTCGCCAGGTCGAAAACGAAATGTGCATTGGTAGATTTGGCCAAGCAGACCAGTTTCCAAAACTGATTTGATCTTTTGATACCAAGGTTGGAATCGGAAATTTTCGTGCACAGTGATTTTAATGCGTGCACTTTCCGCTACATTCGTCATGGCTTTAGCAGTGTCCAAATCACCACAAAATGGCTTTTGGCAAATCACGTCGATTCCCAATTTAGCAGCAATTTGGATGAATTCCGCATGAACCGCAGGAGGTGCAACAATATCAAGCAAATCCGGTTTTGTTGCCTTGCACATTTCTGCAACATCTTGAAAAACATCACCTCCATAGAGGGCTGACAACTTATTGGCAGCTTCGATATCCAAGCTTGCAATTCCAACGAGTTCTACCTCTTCACAACGAGACCAAGCGTTGAAGTGGAAATGGCTGAAATAGCCTGTACCAACAACCGCAACTTTGAGATTTGTCTTCATGCCAAGCGAGGATCATTGTCTTGCAAGGTTGCAAGTGCTTTTTCAACTGCCTGCGAAATCTCCACAACACCTGCACTTCCCCCCCGCTCGGTGGAAACGAGTGCTCCATCTGCAAATGCATCATCAACGGCAGACCGCAGGAACAGTGCTGCGCGACCATAATTCTCATTGCCCTTTTCGATAGCAAGCCATTCCAACATCATGGCCCCTGACAAAAACATTGCTGTTGGATTGGCTTTGCCTGTTCCTGCAATATCCGGCGCCGAACCATGGCACGGTTGGAACACGGCGTGTTCATCCCCAATATCTGCAGAAGGTGCCATGCCCAAGCCGCCAATGAGACCTGCCGCCAAATCAGACAGAATATCGCCATACATATTTTCCGTTACCATGACGTCATAGATCCATGGACGTCGCACCATCTCCATGGCAACCGCATCAACATAGCCGTAACGCTTACTCACATCCGTATAACCTTCGGAAACATCATCAAACACATCCCGCCAGAATGCCATTGATTTAAACACATTCGCTTTGTCGACACTGGTGACTTCGCCCAGATGCCCCCGTGACTTGCGTTGTTGAGCCAATTTAAATGCGAACTCACAGACACGTGCAGTGCCTTTGCGTGTTATCACTTGGGTGTCAGTCGCGTGATCTTCATCCCGCGTGCCTTTGCCAACGGAAGCGAACAAACCTTCGGTGGATTCACGGATCAGTACAAAATCCAATTCGTTGCCGCATGGGTCAGCCAATGGACCGTTTATGCCCGGCACAGAGCGCACAGGGCGAACGCCTGCGTATAAATCCAACTCAAATCGTAGATCAATCTGCGGAATAATTTCAGTTCCATCGGGATAACGCACTTCAGGATCACCCATTGCTGCCAAAAGAATTGCATCTGCATTGCGGCATCCATCTATGGTTTCAGCAGGCAATGCACTGCCCAATTTCGTATAAGCGCCAGCGCCTGCCTCCAACCATTTTTCAACAGCTTCAGGCTCTCCCGCTCTTCGCAAAGCAATTTGCACCAATTCCACACATGGTTTGGTAATTTCCATACCAATTCCATCACCTGGCAAAATTGCCAACTCCAAAGCATTATCTCGCATCATGTTTTCCTAAACGCCCATTTTATTCTTCATTGCACCCAAAAGCGGACTGATTTCATAATCCCAATGGGCCGGCTTTGCCCCTGGCACGGGCATGTTCACCACAGCCAATTTGTTATCCAACAAACAGCCCAACACACCTTGCCTCAAATCTGGCCCGTGAAAAGCTAAATTAGACACATTACGCAGATATTTTCCTGCCGCTTTGTCCAAATGCGGCCGCCCCATTGTATTGTTGTTCCAAGCCTCTTCTACCCAATCCAAATGATCAAGGTCAGCGTCCTCAATATAAGTAAACACATCACCATTATCGCCGAATCTCAACACACGGTTTGATACGATTGAAGTCAACCAAGCATCACCCTTTTCATCAAATGCCAGACCATCCGGAAACACA
The DNA here is from genome assembly GCA_938010435.1 of uncultured Rhizobiaceae group bacterium. GTDB lineage: Bacteria > Pseudomonadota > Alphaproteobacteria > Rhizobiales > Rhizobiaceae > Pseudahrensia. The sequence continues at coordinate 357,113 of CALLUS010000002.1, forward strand.
CCATAGCTCAGTTTTGCAACAGTTTTTCGATTGGATAGATCGCCATTGTCAGCAATATCATAGCTGGTGAGGCGTCGAGCAAACGTCTCATTCACAAACAACCTCTTCCCATCCGGGTGAGGAAGGCATTCATTCGTGTAACCCAAATCATCGGCAACGATGCGCGCCTGCCCCTTATCAACAATCACAATAAAACCATCAGCAATATCTGCTCTATATGCAGCCGCACGCGGAACTTTCCGTGTGGACACTGTGACCCACGCTCTGCCCAGTTGATCGACGGTTACAAAGTTCGTGGGCGGCAAGGGTTTTCCTTCCAACTCCAGCAGAAAAGGTGACACGGTGCCGTCCACTGCCAGCTTAAAAACGCCACCACGCTCCGCACCAAGATGAGCAACTAGAAACTCTCCTTTTGGTAAAAGACAAATCCCATTAGGGCGAAGTGCTTCCTCAAATCCAAACTCAGTTGCTACATCAGGCCAATTTTGGGCCAAGTGCCGGATCGTTTCTCCGCTAGGTGAAATAATTGAAATACCACCGTTGTCGGTCCAATCGGGTGCAAATACATAGCCGCTTGAATGTGTCACAGCGCATTCCGGCCGCGAGAGCCCGCTCCCGATAAATTTCAACTCATCCAAATCAAATGGCTGCAATTTGCACCTTTGTCATTCTGCACTTTATCCAACAGTGAAATCAGGTCATGATTTAACTTGGAGATCCAAAACGAATCTCCTGCCTCCAACCCTTGGGAAACATCATGACGGTTCGCCGGCTCAGCGACAATATTGTTAATCAGATTGCAGCGGGCGAAGTGATCGAACGACCTGCAAGTGTCGTGCGTGAGCTCCTCGACAATGCCATTGATGCTGGCTCCACCCGAATTGAAGTTGTTACTTCAAATGGCGGGAAATCGCTTGTTCTAATTACAGATAATGGCGCCGGAATGTCTCATGATGACCTTCAATTAGCTGTCGAGCGCCATTGTACGTCCAAACTTATCGATGATTTGAGCGCTATTAATTCTCTGGGATTTCGTGGGGAAGCATTGCCTTCCATCGGTTCGGTAGCACGACTTTCGATGCGCAGCAGATTACGTGGTCAGGAAACAGGTTGGGAAATCCGCGTTGAAGGTGGACAAATTTTCCCACCAAAACCTGCGGCGCTCACAGAGGGAACCGTGGTTGAAGTTGCAGACCTGTTTTATGCAACACCCGCTCGATTGAAATTCTTAAAAACGGATCGTGCCGAGGCTAACTCAATCACTGATGTCGTGAAGCGCACCATTTTGGGTCATCCTCACATTCATTTTTCCGTATCAGGCAATGATCGACAATCAAGCGAATACCCTGCTCTTATAGGTGAAGACGCATCAACCAAACGTATGGCACAAGTGTTGGGTGAAGAGTTCATTGAAAACGGGTTGTTGATTGATGCGGAACGCGAAGGTGTTTTGCTCAAAGGTGTATCCAGTCTGCCAACATACAATCGTGGCAATGCGCTGCATCAATTTTTCTATGTGAATGGACGCTCTATAAAAGACAAACAAATCACGGGCGCCATTCGTGGCGCTTACATGGATTTTCTATCCAGATACAGACATCCTGTATGTTGTTTGTTTTTAGAAATCGACCCTGCATTGGTCGATGTAAATGTTCATCCGGCTAAATCCGAAGTTCGGTTTCGCGATTCCGGTTTGGTTCGTGGGCTGATTGTTGGGGCACTGCGCGAAGCCATTGCTTCTGCTGGTCATAGATCTTCGAATGAAGGCGGGCGCGATATGTTAGGCGCCTTCCAACTGCAGGATACGTCCGTGCAAAGTTCTGTTCAAACTGGCCATTCGTCCAATCCTTCACGCTATCAAGGTGGCGGAATTCAAAACCACAATTGGCAACAAAGCCCCTTCCGTCCCGTTCAAGATGTATCGAGCAACAGTCCTTCCGGCTTCGGCGAAAGCCCACAGCAAGGTTTCGATGTGACTGCCGCACCAAGCGCTGATATTCGAGAGGCGGGCGATGTCCATTATCAACAAGCCCTGCCCCTTGGTGCTGCCCGCGCTCAATTGCATGAAAACTATATCATCACCCAAACAGACGATGGATTGGTGATCGTTGATCAACACGCTGCCCATGAACGGCTGGTTTATGAAAAGATGAAAGCCCAAATGGCACGCGATGGGATTAATGGGCAAATGTTGCTTATTCCCGACATTGTTGAATTGCCTGAAGAAGATGTGAACAGGCTGTTGGACCATGCTGATGGCCTTCAAAAATTTGGACTTTCTATTGAATCTTTCGGGCCGGGTGCCGTAGCTGTACGCGAAACGCCAGCTATACTGGGTGAAATCGACAGCCATGCCCTGCTACAAGACCTTGTTGATGAAATTGGAGAATGGGGAAGTTCTGATTTGGTTTCGGAGAAAGTGGATTACGTAGCCGCAACCATGTCGTGCCACGGTTCTATTCGGTCCGGTCGTCGATTAAAGCCACAAGAAATGGACCAATTGTTGCGGGATATGGAGGCAACACCCAACTCCGGCCAATGCAACCATGGCCGCCCAACTTATGTCGAATTGAAATTGAAAGACATTGAACGCTTGTTTGGGCGCAGCTAAACTGTTTCTCAATCGAGAGAGCATCACGATTGGTCAGATGATCAATACATGATAGAAAGATCAATATGTTAGAACGAATTAATCCTACAGCAGTGCAACTTGCATCCATCAAATATACTGAAGCGGATTTTCAGGTTCTCTCCCCCGGAACCCATGTGAAATGTGCGATCTCGGGTAAAATGATCCCACTGGATGAGTTGAAATATTGGAGTTGGCAGCGCCAGGAAGCTTATGTGGATGCGGATGCATCATTGGCGGCTGAACAGCTTAACCAGCAAATCTGACACGCCGCGTTTCAGCGTTTTTAATCGCAGATTTAACCATCATTGCTATCATGTTTGGATTTTCAAACTCGATTTCAATATTCAGAACTTTGGAGACTGAACGTAACGAGTCTTGTTCACGCCCCATACCACGCAGCCGAGCCGCGTCTTTCGATGTGGTCACCGGAACAAGTTTTTCATCCCGCGCCTGTTCCAACAACTCTCGACATTCCTGAGCTGTATAGGGATGGTGATCGTGGAAATTACGGAAAGCGGTCACGATTGCACCTGCGTCTTCAAGACTTGTGTGAAACTTTTCAGGGTCTGCAATTCCTGAATATGCAAGCACATGAACACCCTGCAACGCTTCAGATTGAATACCTTTGATTTCTGCGCTTAAAACAGGTTTCGCCATTTTAGCGGCTTCGCGAATGACCGTAAGGCCAGCTTCAAGTTTACCGATCACCAACACAGCGTGGGCAGCGGACAATTGAGTGCGCATATTCGCTCTAATGGGCCCGGCAGGGATACAAAAACCGTTGCCGATGCCACGGCGTGAATCGACGACTGCCAAGCTATAATCCTTTAACAGAGACGCGTTTTGAAACCCGTCATCCATGATAATAAAGTCCACATTTTGCTGCTCCAAGAGTTTGGCTCCAGCCACTCGATCAGGAGACACGACTGTCGTTGCGTAGTCGCACAAGATCAGCGGTTCATCGCCCACGTCTTTGGAATTGTGTGTGCTAGGGTCAACAACTGTCGGGCTTGAGATACTACCGCCATATCCTCTGCTCAAAAACCCAGGTCGCATATTCATATTGCGAACTGCCTTCGCGATAGCGATGGCTGTTGGTGTTTTACCGGCACCGCCTGTTACAAAATTGCCAATGCAGAGAACCGGAACCGCAGCAGTATAGCTGGGTGTAACTTTCATTCGTTTTCCAGCTATATGTCCATAAATTTTTGCAACCGGAGACAATGCATAAGCTGCAAAACCGGGTTTTTGAAACCAGAATGGAGGCGCTTCACTCATAAAACAGACTAACCGTTGGGAACCTGTGCAGCGGTACCTATTTTGTCGCGTCGTTCAATCCCTGCCTTTACGCGAAGTGGGATAATATAGGCATCCAGAGTCGTGATGGTTTTTTCCAATGCGCCCGTCATACCCTGAACTTCTTGATAAGCCGCTTTTTTCATACGTTCCAGTTCGGGACGATCAGACAACAGTTTTAAGACATAACTCGCCAACATTTTCTCATCACTGACAAGTTTAACACCTCCACATTCGAGCAAAGCCTGATAGGTGTCACGAAAATTCTGAACATATTTTCCCGAAAGAATAGCCGAACCGGTGACAGCAGGTTCTATAGGGTTTTGACCACCTTCGGACTTCAAAGATTTGCCCATAAATGCAATTTCTGACAATCGAAGATAAAGTCCCATCTCACCAATCGTATCACCTAAAAAAACATTGGTATCGGCGCTAATAGGGTGACCAGAAGAACGGGTCACAACCGAAAGACCTGCCGCTTTTAATTCATTCAACACTTCGTCTTTACGGTCCGGGTGTCTCGGAACGATAATTGTCAATAGATCTGGAAATTTGGACCGCAGCATTTTGTGAGATTCACCAATTGCTGCTTCTTCACCTTTGTGAGTACTCACAGCTGTCCAGGTTGGCCTGTCTCCAATCATCACTTTTAGCGCTTTGAGCGACGACGGTTCAGGGTTTGGAACATCTGCATCGACTTTTAAATTGCCTGCAACCGTGACCTTTGGTGCGCCCAAAATACGAAACCGCTCTCCGTCTAATTCTGACTGCGCTATAACTTGGGACAATTTCCCAAAAATGGCCTGCGCCAGCGCGGGACGTTTGCTCCATCTGCGGTTGGAGCGATCTGACATACGTGCATTGACCAAGACTTGAGGCACGTTTCGCGCTTCGAGTTCTTGAATGATTGTCGGCCAAATTTCAGATTCAGCAAAAATGGCAAAGTCAGGTTTCCAATGATCGAGAAACCTACTGACCGATCTCTTCATATCCAAAGGAACGTATTGATGGATTGTGCGCTTTGATAAACGTTCTTTGGCTACGCTGGCTGATGTCACCGTTCCGGTTGTGAGAACCAAGTTGATCCCAAAGCTCTCCATGCGCGTAATGAGTGGCATTATTGCTAGGGATTCGCCCACACTGGCCGCGTGCAACCAAACGAGGGGCCCTGCAGGTCTTTCCCAACTTGCATATCCATACCGTTCGCCACGCCGATCACGGTCTTCCTTGCCTTTGCGGGCTCTAGAACGCAAAAACGGGCCGGTGAACGGATAAATAACCGTGCCGATGCCACGGTATAATTTAAGAGTTGTGTTGGCCCAAATATCGCTCAATGAGGTGTCTCAAATTTTTGCGGCTGCAGTTTTTGAGCCGACGCTTAAAAGTCATTAGGCGATAAATCAGTCATTTTCAGGGTCAAGAAGACGATGCATGTGTACGATAAAATAACGCATGTGCGCATTGTCGACTGTAGATTGTGCTTTTGCTTTCCATGCGACACGTGCAGAAGCGTAGTCTGGGAAAATACCAACGATATCCAAATTTTCCAGGTCTCTGAACTCAATGCCTTTTAGGCTTTCAAGTTCGCCACCAAACACCATATGCAAAAGTTGTTTGTTTTCTTTTGAATCGCTCATATCATTGTCTCAAGGGCTGCCGGTAAATACCGATTGAAATCACTTTTGGCGTTTATCTATCGCATTGCGTGCAAGATCAAGCATTTCATCATGGCGTAACGCGTTAGATGCAACGAGTGTGCTGTGCCTGATGTCATGACAATTATAGGCCAGCTGTTCACCAGCTAGATTTGTCAGTTTCGCCGTAGCTTCTTGGATAATCAAATCTGCAGCGGCCAAATCCCAGTCCTTTGCGCTGCCCCGCACCAAAGACAAATCAATTTGCCCCATCGCAATCATTGCAAGACGATACGCCAGCGATGGCACGAACGGTACGATATCGACTTCCTGGTCGAACAATTCCGCAAATTCCCGCCCCACGCTACGAGGTCCTGCAACTTTGAGCACATCCGTGCGTTCGAGATTTTTGGACTGAATGGCGTGTTCGTTTACTTTCGCACCATTGCCCGCAGACGCTACAATGGTTTCTTCCATCACAGGGCATTCCAAAACACCAACTGTCGGCCTGTTGTCTTCCACAACCGCAATGCTGATACACCAACGCTTCATCCCGTTGATAAACCCACGTGTTCCGTCAATAGGATCAACCACAAACGTGCGCTTGGTGTCTATACGATCCAGATTGTCTTCAGTCTCTTCCGACAACCAGCCATAGTCAGGACGCGCATCAAGAAGCTTTTCCTTTAGAAATGTGTCGATGGCGTAGTCCGCTTCGGAAACAGGGGATTGACCTTCTTTCATCCAGACTTCTGGAGATTTACCAAAATATTTCAGTGCAATCTCACCCGACTCGCGCGCGAGTTCCGTGATCAACTTCAGATCATCTGCATACGGATCAACTTCCGGCAAGGGTCATCCCTTCGATCGCAATCGTGGCCGTATTAGTTCCGTGTCTTTTATCGAGATCGTTCGCAGGTTCCATTTTAGAGAACATATCAAACAGATTACCAGCAATTGTAATTTCACTCACTGCAAATGTCAGTTCACCGTTTTCGATCCAAAAACCGCTGGCTCCGCGCGAATAATCGCCGGTCACCAAATTAACGCCCTGACCTATCAATTGAGTGATATAAAATCCTTCCTTCAAATCTGAAATCATATCTTGCGCGCTGCGTTTTCCTGCTTGCAAGGTCAGATTTGTCGATCCGGGTGATGTTCCGCTACCTGACCTGTTGGCCCGTCCATTGGTTTTCAATCCCAACTCGTTTGCCGCTGCGCAATCAAGAAACCAGTTTTGCAATATACCATCTTCAATCAATTGAAGGTTACCTGACGCTAGGCCTTCACCATCAAACGGTTTGGAAGCTACGCCGCGTCTCAGATGCGGTTCATCAATGAGATTAACCCCATCTGCAAACAACTTCTCACCCATGCGGTCCCGCAGGAAAGACGTTTTGCGCGCAACTGAGGCTCCATTAATTGCACCGGCAATATGCCCAACCAGACTTCGTGCCATGCGCGGCTCGTAAATCACAGTGGCAGTTTGGGTGGGCACTTGTTTTGCATTCAAATTTTTCACCGCACGTTCACCGGCGATGCGTCCTATTTCTTCGGCAGCACGCAAGTCTGAACGATAGCGCTGACTGTCAAAATCATATTCGCGTTCCATAGAGGTGCCTTCGCCAGCAACTGCTGTAGCGGAGACCGAGCATCGGCTCGCGCGATAACTGCCAACAAAACCATGGCTTGTGGCTAAAACACTTCCGCCCAAGGAACGACCGAAACTTGCGCCAGAAGATTGCGTCACACCTTCCACAGCGAGAGCAGCTTCTTCGCAAGCCAATGCCTCATCCCGCATATCTTCAAATGATACATCGCGATCATCGAACAGATCCAGATCGGCTACGGACGTGGCCAGCAGGTCTTGGGGCGCTAACCCCGCATATTCATCTTCCGGTGAAACCTTTGCCATAGAGACCACCCGTTCAGCCAAAGTGGCAACATCTGACGGGTCATTCGACGAAATAGAAGCTGACCGTTTGCCAACAAACACCCGTAAAGAGAACGCTTTGTTTTCAGCACTTTCTGTTTCTTCAATATTGCCATTGCGCACTTCAACACCGGTTGCGCGACTTACTGCAACAACAGCATCAGCATGATCAGCACCTGCACTCTTCGCGGCTTCAACCAATGCGGCTGCGCGGTTTTCAAGTTCGGACAATTGGAAATCTGTGTTTGGATCGCGTGACACGTTACAAAGGCCTTGAATCAAATCTTTGTCACTGTTTACGCAGTCGCAACCACAGTCACAAGCTCGGTTTTAAACTTGCGGTTGTTTCTGCAGCCTGTTGTGTCAATTTGTACTAAGTTGCGCAAACAGACTCAGCTTATCAGGAAAATTCTATGGCAGACGGCAGTAACATTTTTCTCGATGCGGTCATTCTTTTGGGAGGTGCAGCGATTGCTGCTCCACTGTTCAAGAAAATCGGTCTTGGAACTGTACTCGGGTATTTATGCGTTGGAATCATATTAGGCCCAATATTGAACTACATTCGCGATGGCGAAAGTGTTCTCCATGTGGCTGAGATCGGCGTTGTGCTGCTGTTGTTTCTTGTGGGATTGGAATTGAAACCAGCACGCCTTTGGGACATGCGTCACGGAATATTCGGGCTTGGCGGGTTGCAAGTTATTCTGAGCGGTGCTGTTTTGTCCGTTGCAGCCTGGGCTTTGTATTTCAATTTTGCAGCGGCGATTGTTGTTGGCTTTGGTCTGGCATTGTCCTCGACCGCATTTGCTTTGCAACTCTTGGAAGAGAATGGTGATGATCGTTTGGCCTATGGCAAACGCGCGTTTGGAATTTTACTATTCCAAGATCTTGCGATTGCGCCTTTACTGGTCTTGGTTCCGTTACTAGCTGCAGGTTCTATGGAGCTTTCAATGGAAGGCTTGCAGCAACTCGGTATTGCCATCGGCTGCATTGCTATTCTCATTTTAGCAGGACGTTACGCGCTCAATCCATTGTTCGGCATCATTGCTTCGACGGGAGCCAGAGAAGCCATAATCGCCGCTGCATTGTTCATTGTGGTTGGTTCGGCGGTATTGATGCAATATGCGGGCTTATCCATGGCTATGGGAGCATTCATCGCGGGTGTGATGTTGGCGGAATCCAGCTATCGCCATGAGCTTGAAGCGAACATCGAACCGTTTCGCGGGATCTTTCTCGGCTTATTTTTTATCGCTGTGGGACTGGCAATTGATCTCAAAGTTGTCATAGAAAATTTGTGGCTCATATTGGCGTTAGTTCCGGCCATCATGCTGATCAAAATGATTATCTTATACGGATTAGCCCGTTTATTTCGCTCTAGTCATTCGGACGCAACAAAGATTGGATTTATCCTCCCACAGAGCGGTGAATTCGGGTTCGTATTGTTCACTGCTGCAACGGGTGCTGCGTTGTTGGACCAGAACGAAGCTTCGTTTCTTATCGCTTGTGTCACTCTTTCGATGGCACTCACTCCACTTGCGGTGAAACTGGGTACCGTTTTCATCAGTAAGGGTTCTTCAGAAGAGATGGATGAAAACTTCGAAGGTGCAGAAGCGAATGTTTTGATGATTGGATTTTCGCGTTTAGGGCAGATTGCATCTCAAGCATTGTTAGCAGGCGGTAGTCACGTAACGGTGCTCGACAATTCGGCAGACAGGATTCGGCAAGCGCAAACATTTGGCTTTCGGATATATTTTGGCGATGGTACCCGCAAAGACGTTTTACGGGCTGCTGGTATTGAAAATGCCAAAATCGTTGCAATTTGCACACAGAAAAGAGAAACGACCGATCAAGTTGTTAAACTAATTAAAGACGATTTCCCGCATCTCAAGCTCTATGTGCGATCGTATGATCGTGGACACTCGCTTGAATTACTTAAAGTGGAAAATCTTTGGGAGATTCGTGAAACTTATGAATCCGCATTGGTGATGGGACGGGCACTTCTGGAAGGCGTTGGTCATTCCAAAGAAGATGCGCAGATAATTGTCGACGATGTTCGCCATCGTGATGGGGAACGCATGAAACTTCAGTTCAAAGATGGACTGTTGGCAGGAATGGAAAACCTCCATACAAAGCCAGTTCCGGAACCACTGCTTCAACCAAGGCATGGGTCAAACGGAAATTCTCCTTCGAAAGACGAGTAATGTCTGCAAAATCTGGATCAAAGGCCGCCTTTACGTCAGGCAGCACCATGCGTCATGTGGTGGTTATGACGGCCACCTCTTCAGTTGGTTTGGTGTCAATTTTTGCTGTTGATGCGCTAAACCTTTTTTATATCTCGCTTCTGGGACAACAGGAGTTGGCCGCAGCTATAGGTTACGCAGCAACTCTTATGTTTTTCACGATTTCGATTTGCATCGGCATAAGCATAGCTGCAGCTGCACTGGTTGGACGTGCGATTGGTGCGGAGAATGCAGCCAAAACCAAAAGCATGGCCACATGGTCTTTGATTTATATATTCATCATAGGCGTGATTATCGCCGCCCTCGCGTTTCCGCTCCTGCCATTTTTTCTGAAGACTATTGGAGCGCAAGGCGAGACTCTGGCACTCGCATTGGGCTTTATGCAGATTGTGGTGCCCTCCATACCATTGCTTGGCTTAGGCATGTGCACAGGGGCATTGTTGCGCGCCAAAGGTGATCCAAAACGCGCAATGTATGTCACACTAAGCGGCGGGGCAGCCGCGCTTGTTCTGGACCCGTTATTCATATTCACCTTCGACATGGGAATAACCGGCGCTGCAATCGCGACATTCTGTGTTCGGGTTGTTCTCGTACTCGTTGGCCTATGGGGCGTGCAATCCGTTCACCGGATGTTGGGCAAACCAAATCTCCAAGACGGTCTTGGTCAATTTAGAGCATTTTTCATAATCGCGTTCCCCGCAATAATTACCCAATTGGCCACGCCAATCGGCAATGCTTATGTGACAAGCGCCATTGCAGAGTTTGGTGATGATGCGGTTGCTGGTTGGGCGATCGTTGGTCGCTTGTTGCCGGTGGCTTTCGGCGTAATATTCGCATTGTCCGGTTCAGTCGGCCCTATTATGAGCCAAAACTACGGCGCAAAACTATTGCCACGTGTGCAGTCCACATTGCGCGATGGTCTTATTTTCACAATGATCTACTGTTCGGTGGTCTGGGCTTTGCTGGCAATTGCAAACCCATGGATCATACAGCTTTTTGGTGCAAAAGGTCAGGCAGCTGACATTATCACCATTTTCAATCTGTTGGTGGCAGCGAGTTTCTTGTTCAACGGCGCACTGTTTGTGGCCAATGCCGCATTCAACAATCTTGGTTTTCCTCTATGGGCAACCTTTTTCAATTGGGGCCGTGCAACGGCTGGTGTCATTCCATTTGTTTATGTGGGTAAATCCTACGGCGCGACAGGCGTTCTCATAGGATGGGGTCTCGGAGCTATTGTGTTCGGTATCGGTTCAGTGATTGTCGCTTTCAGGGTTGTCGCCAATCTGCCCCTGCCTGATGACAGCGAAGGCGATAATAATGTTTCACCTCCGCCCACATCCAATTCACCATTTACCTCCGGCAAAGGTGCAAGCTATTCGGCCAGTTCGCAGCGGGTTGATTGAGAACGGCAATTAAGTTTTCCGAAAAGCATCTAATGCTGCAGATACCTGCTGTTTAGTTGCTTCACGCGTTGAAGTCGTCTTTTCAATAATTGACTTCGCCCGCATGAAATCCAGCACTGCAATACCATTGACCGGTGGGACAATCATGACATTGGGCGGTCTGATCTGGCATTTCAAACGTGTAGCAGTTTGCATCATCAACTGACTTGCAGCAGACAGTACTTCGATCCGCGAAGGCTCTTCATCATCGTCAGCAGTAGGGCCGCCGACAACATCCACAGCGATAACTATGTCCGCCTTATCGAACAAAAGTTCAAACGGCACCGCATTGACCAGTCCCCCATCCACTAACGCTGCTCCATTGCGTTTCACAGGCCTGAACACAGCCGGCAATGCAATTGATGCAGCAACGGCGTCCGCAACGCTTCCCTCGCGAATAACAACTTCTTTCTGGCCATAGAAGTCTGTGGCCAAAACTTGAAAATCAATTTCAAGTTGTGAGAAATCTTCCTTCACCTGCTCAGGCAAAAACGCCCGCATGGCCCGCTTAGAATCGATATTTCCAAGCAGAGTTCTGGGACCATTCCAAACTTCGGCAATACTTTCCGGCCGCATCTTCCAAAAGCGACTCGCCACTTCCGTTGGATTGTCAAATATGCCCAGAACATAGTCGTGAATGTCTCCACCAGACATGCCGCTGGCCATTCCAGACCCGATCAACGCCCCCACTGAAGTGCCGCTAATGGCAACAGGCTTCACGCCCATTTCGTCAAGAACTTCGACAACATGTATATGGGCAAGTCCACGGGCACCGCCGCCGCCAAAGGCAACAGCAACAGTTGGTTCCCTCATTTGGACGATTTTCCTACAGTGACAATCGTCGGTTTAGATGCCAGCAACTTTTGGGCAATTGTCTTTGCATCTTCCAATGTCACTGCATCAATATAGGAAGCTCGTTTGTCGATGTAGTCGATACCTAAATTGGCAGATTGAATAGCGCTAAGCACGGACGCAATTTTTCCAGATGTGTCCAGATTAGAGATCGCATAGCTGCCTTTGATATATTTTTTCGCTTTATCAAGCTCATCCGCTGTTGGTCCATCCTTGGCCATTTTTTCGATCTCAGCCAATATAACTTCAACAGCCTTGTCCGTATTACTAGCGCTTGTTGCTGTTCCGGCACCGACGATCCCGCTATAATCTTTGGTGCCGAGATAGGAATACACACCATAGGCAAGACCACGTTTTTCACGCACTTCCTCGTAGAGGCGTGATGCAAAAGAACCACCACCCAGTACGTAATTCACAAGATATGCTGAGTAGAAATCTTTGTTGTCGCGCTTGATACCCGGCATCGCCATGGTGATCGTGGTTTGGGGCGTATTGAAATCCACAGCAATGGTTTCACCTGTCTTCACTTGCGTTTCGGGAACCACCTTGAGATTTGCTTTTTCCTGCATCGAACCAAAAACCTGATCAAGCATGGCTTTCAATTCGTCAGGACTAATCGCGCCAACAACACCTACAACGAGGTTGTCTCTTGCAAAGACATTTTTGCGATATGTCTCCAAATCTTGTTTGGTGATGGTCGGCATTGTTTCCAACGTGCCGCCAGTTGGCCGCCCATAAGGATGGTTGGGATAGAGCGCTTCACGCAATGCCTTACTGGCGATGGCTTGAGGATTTGTTTCTGCAGCGCGCAGGCCGTTCATTCGTGAAGATTTCATGCGTTCAATCGGGTCCGCATCAAATTTCGGCTTATTAAGCATCAACGCCAGCAGTTCAAAACTACGAGCCGACTCTGATTTAAGTACCTGAATACCACCTGAAAAACTATCTTGGCTGGCGTTAAACGAATATTTCATACCATTGTCATCAAGCGCGATTTGAAATGCTTGACTATCAAGATCACCAGCGCCTTCATCAAGAAGGTTCGTCAACAGGCTTGCGGTTCCTTCTTTGCCATCAGCGTCTTGGGTCGAACCACCTTTAAAGCTGAACGATATTGCAATCAAAGGTACGGCGTAGTCTTCTACCAACAAAGCCTTGACGCCTCTGTCGCTGACGACAGTTTGAATATCCACGGCATAGGCAGATGAGATCGTTGTGCTAACCACTGCAAATGCAAAGCTGACCGCAGCGAAAGTGGTTTTGAGTTTGTGGGAAATCATATTCATCAATTTAACCCTCATTCTTTTGAGCTGCGGTTTCAGGTTTTAAATATCCTGTGACCGAACGTTTCAGTTTCAAATATTTTCGCGCCACGTCATTCACTTCTTGAACTGTAATCGCGTTTATTTTGTCGGGCCAAGCCTGAATGCTTTCAATGGTAGACCCCAATGTCATTGAACCACCATAAATGCGGGCCAAGGTTGATTGGCTGTCTTGGGTGAAAATCGAAGAGCGCACCAAACGCTTTTGTGCGCGCTTCACCTCGGCTTCGGTCACACCATCTCTCAAAAGTTTCGCGATGACCTCATCAGCAGCCGCCTCAACTTCGGGAAGAGTTGTGCCATTGCGGGGAGAGCCGTAAAATCCAAATTGAGTCTCATCCAAACTTCCTCCTTGATACCAAGTGCCGGCACTGGATGCGACCTTGTCTTCTACCACGAGCTTTCTATAAATCCGGCTTGTGGTGCCACTGCCCAGTATTTCACTTAAAACGTCAAAAGCTTCCGCCTCTTGAGTGTCACTTGAATAATAAGACGGCACGAGATAGACGCGCGAAAAACTTGGCGTACGCACGCGCGCGTCTGACATTTCAACGCGCCGTGCAGCCCTTGGTTCCGGCTCTTTGGTGCGGGCGCGTTTGCCCGGTTCAGCACGACGTTTGACTTTACCGTAAGTTTTTTCTGCCAGTGCCTTCACTGTTTCTGCATCTACATCACCAGCAACTACCAATATAGCGTTGTTAGGTGTGTAGAATTTGTCATAAAATGCGATCGCGTCTTCTTTGGTCAACGCATTTACCTCATGCTTCCAACCAATAATGGGTATGCCATAACCGTGGTTTTGATAAAGTGCCGCATCCATTGCTTCACGCAACAAAGAACCCGGATTGTTTTCCGTGCGCGCATTGCGCTCTTCATTCACCACATCCCGTTCAGGCAGGATTTTTTCTGTGGTAAGCACCAGATTTTCCATACGGTCAGCTTCCAATCGCATCATTTCTTCAAGGGCTTCTGGCGTAATGCGTTGGAAATACGCAGTGTAGTCACTTGAAGTGAAAGCGTTTTCCTGTCCGCCGATCGCCGCAATTTTGGCTGAAAACTCTCCGTTCTTGACCGTTTTGGTGCCCTTAAACATCAGATGTTCGAGATAGTGAGCGATTCCAGAAGCGCCGCGCGGTTCATCAGCAGATCCAGCTTTGTACCAGACCATGTGGGTGACAACAGGAGCTCTTCGGTCTGGAATGACCACCACCTGCAAGCCATTGTCCAACGTGAATGACGTGACTTTCGGACCCACCTTTTGCGATGCTGCCAATGCAGCCCCCAACGATGTGACAGAAGTGCTAACAGGTGTCAGTGACGTGGCTGCACATAGAATAGCGACGGCAATTGTGGTCTTAAGCTTCATGTCATTCCTCATATTTCAAATGAAGGCTGTTTCTGAATCGAAACAAATAAATAATATCGAATTCGTACAGTGCAATATAGGTACTGATGTGACGCATGCACTTTACAATTTTGTCATCTGCAAAAATTGGAGCAAAATGCGTTAAATCTGCACCATCACTTGCACCAAGACTGTGCACTTGATGGCACCTTCTTGATTCCGTTGAAACGTATTATTCTCTGGTTACTTAAGCGTGAAAAATCCAATTTCTGTTTCACCGAATTGGCGAACATCCTCACAGATAAAACCGTCGACTATTTCGGGTAAACTGCCCTTTTTCTCTTCCAAAATGCACAAGGCATCCTCTTGTAACCAACCATTTTCCGCCAAGGCAATAAGAGATTTCTCACCTAGTCCTTTGCCGTAGGGAGGGTCTGCAAAAACCATATCGAATGCACCCATCGTGCCAATCGGCCCTGGTTTGGTTGCATCACGTCGAAACACTTTAGTATGTCCTGTCAGCGAAAATGTTTCGATGTTCGTGCGCAAAAGACCGCGACCTTCGGCGCCGATTTCCATGAATACGCAATAGTGAGCGCCGCGAGATATGGCTTCTAAACCAAGTGCACCGGTACCCGCGAACACATCGAGAATACGGGTTTCGCGCAGTTTCTGTGAGTAAGAGTGGTTCAGAATATTGAACAGACTTTCGCGTGTACGATCTGTGGTAGGACGAATATTTTGACTGTTCGGTACTGCTAGTTTTCGACCACCAAATTTACCGCCGACGATCCGCACCGGCACCTCCAGACGGTTTGGTCTTACGTCCGCCACCGCGCTTTGACGAATATTCAGGGCGCTTACGCGTATCGAGGCGTGCCAAAGGATCTACTTTTTTATCCTTGCGATTGCTGCTTGATTTATTGTTCGCTTTTTCTTTGGAGGATGTTTTTTCTGAGGCGCTGTCAGGTTTTTTGATAGAAACGATTGGCGCATCGAAGTTTGCATTTGACGCTTCAACCAATTTTTGCCCCAATTGATCACGAAGCGTGCGACTGCGCACTTCGATAACTTCTCCAGCGCCAATCTCACCGAGTTGGAACGGGCCATAAGAGGTCCGGATCAATCGATTTACATCAAGATCAAGAGCAGCAAGCACCTTTTTAACTTCCCGGTTTTTGCCTTCACGCATGGCGAAAGTTAGCCAGACATTCGTTCCTTGTTGGCGCTCTAACGTTGCTTCAATTGCTCCATAGAGAACTCCATCAACAGCGATACCATCAGCCAATTCATCAAGTTGTTCTTGCGTCACTGTGCCATGAGCGCGAACTCGATAACGACGCAACCAACCTGTGGACGGCAATTCCAAAACCCGAGACAACCCGCCATCATTGGTGAGCAACAATAGACCTTCGGTGTTTATGTCCAAGCGTCCTACGCTCATCACTCTTGGTAAATCGGTTGGAAGCCGTTCGAATATTGTGAGACGACCTTCTGGATCTTTATTCGTTGTGACTTGCCCTGCCCGTTTATTCAACAACCACAGGCGAGTGCGCTCCATGCCAGGCAATGGCTTTCCATCGACCTCAATACGATCCGTTTGACTCACAACACAGGCGGGAGTTGTCAGCTTCTTACCATTTAAAATGACGCGTCCGTCTTCAATCCAACGCTCTGCATCGCGGCGCGAACACAGGCCGGCACGCGCCATGCGCTTGGCGATACGTTCCGTAGGCAATGCTTGTTCGCGTTCAACAGCGTCAGCGCTGGGTTTTGAATTTTGTTTGTCGGGCTTTTTCATACATGCTCCCTACCATTGCTTGGCAAGTTGTGCGAGAGCGGTTTTGTAACGTTTGTCTATTTGGTGAGCCGTTGATGACCAATAGTTTTATGAATGCCGCTTTGGATGAAGCCAGACGTGCTTCAGAACGGAATGAAGTTCCGGTGGGAGCTGTTATTGTGTATCAAAACAAAATCATTGCCCGTGGTGGAAATCGAACACTTGAACTGAGTGATCCCAGCGCTCACGCAGAAGTTGTTGTCATTCGTGAAGCTTGCGAAAGCTTAAATAGCCAACGGCTCAATGATTGCGATCTGTATGTGACATTAGAACCATGCACCATGTGCGCTGCGCTGATTTCATTCGCCCGCATTCGGCGCCTGTATATTGCAGCAGAAGATGCTAAGGGCGGCGGTGTATTGAATGGCGTTACATTCTACAATCACCCCACATGCCATCATGCGCCCGAAGTCTACTCGGGCCTGCAAGAGTCGCTTGCAGCTGAATTGTTAAAAACGTTTTTTAGAACGCGGCGCGGGAACAACTAAGAGTATATTTGAACCTAACTCAATTGCCGCGAATTGTGTCCCAAAGGCTCTTTTTCTTCTTCGTAGTAAGATTTGGGTTCTTCGCTTCTTCACCAATCACTCCAGCAGGAGCTGTATCAGCTGGTGTGCGGTAGATGCGCTTTGGTTCAGTTAGATATTTGCGTGGAGCAGCACCAGTAGCGCCACTTAACTCAGCTTTACGCTTCAAGAACTCAGAACGCTCGATACGTTCTTTCGTCGGATCATATCGCAAATCACGATCTTCGTGCTTGCCACCAACTTTCGAGCTTTGTGCTGCTGCGCTTTGACGGCGTGCTTCCGCAACTTCAGGTGGAAGTTCGGTGCCATTGGCTTCTGCTTCATCCACAGCAGCCAGCAGACGTTGACGCTTAGTTTCAGAATCTTCCGGGAAGTAACCATCACCACCTTGAATAGATTCAGCCGGAGCGGGCAATTCAGATCTGGACGGAGGCTTCACAAGGCCAGAGCGGGAAGAGTAGTCGATCCGCTCTTTCTTGTTGCCGCCCCCAAGAGCGACGATGCCTGTAATATCATCAAACAATTGACGTTCTTGAGACTTGCCGGTGCCGTATGTGGATGTACCTGTGCAGCCGCTCAATATAACGGTGGAAGCGAGAAACACCGCTCCACATGCCAATTTTCTATTGCTTTTGATGGTCATTACGCATCCAACCTTGATCTCTTCACCCGCCACTAAGGCGAAACCTTATGCACCTAGACTTTCCAACCACTTAAATGGGGCCAGAATCCGACATTGGACGAGAAACTATGACGTATCACTATTGTTAGCAAGGTGAATGTCTAAAGATGGTTTCTGCCCTATCCTTATTATTAGCCTTCAATTTCACGCATCGCGGCAGCATCACGCAATGAAATATCCGGGTAATCAGGGTCAGTTCCCACTTCTGGCAGCACACGCCAGGAACGGGCACATTTTTGCCCCTGTGCTATACGATTGACCACGGCCACACCCGAAACATCTTCCATTGTGAACGCATCAGTGCTTGGAGCATCAGACGTCACTTCAATCTGACTGGTGATGCAGATTTCAGCAAAATCCAAATTATCAAGAGATTTCAACAATTCAGCATCCGTCACGTACACCAGTGGCGCAGCTTCAAGTGAAGACCCGATGCGATTTGGGTCGTCTTTTTCCAAACGTCGCACAACTTCCAAAGCACCCGTTACCACACGACGCACTTTACGTATTTTCGACCATTTGGTCGCCAGACCATCATCCTCCCACTCTGTTGGAATATCGGGGAATTGACGCAAATGAACGGAATCCGCGTCAGGATGTCTTTCCAACCATGCCTCTTCCATGGTGAAGCACAACATAGGGGCCATCCAAGCCGTTAGACAATCAAACAGTTTGGAGACAACGTGAAGCGAAGCTTTGCGCCGCACGGATGAAGGCGCATCGCAATAAAGGGCGTCTTTTCGAATGTCGAAATAAAAGGCCGACAATTCGATGTTCATAAAGTTGTTGAGCGCTGCAAACACCTTTTTGAAGTCAAAGGCATCATAGCCTTCGCGCACAAGCTGATCGAGTTCGGACAAACGATGCAGCATGAGACGTTCAAGTTCAGGCATGTCTGCAAATGCGACTTCTTCGCCAGTGTCATGAGCCAATGTGCCAAGCATCCAGCGCAATGTGTTGCGTAGCTTACGGTACGCGTCGATGGACGTTTTCAGAATTTCAGGCCCAATGCGTAGGTCTTCCGCATAATCTGCAGAAGCCACCCAAAGGCGCAAAATGTCTGCACCTGATTGCTTGATCACATCTTGAGGCGTTGTTTGATTGCCAAGAGACTTGGACATTTTACGCCCGTCTTCTGCCATCACAAAGCCATGGGTTAGCACAGCATCATAAGGCGCACGGCCCCGTGTTCCGCAGCTTTCCAACAAGGACGAGTGGAACCAACCACGATGTTGGTCGGAGCCTTCCAGATATAAATCCGCAGGCCATTTTAAATCTTCGCGCTGCTCAAGGCAGAATGCGTGGGTTGAACCTGAATCAAACCAAACATCGAGAATGTCATCGACCTTTTCCCAAGCGTCCATGTCATCCACGAAGCCGTCAAGAAAACGCTCTTTGGCACCATCTGCGTACCAAGCATCTGCGCCTTCTTGCGAGTAAGCGTCTTTGATCCGCGCCATCAATTCATCAGAGCGGTCAAATTCTGGCCCCGGGATCATCTGCCCTGTTTCTTCATTGCGGAACACGGAGATTGGCACACCCCAGGCGCGTTGACGTGAGAGCACCCAATCAGGGCGTTGTTCAATCATCGCGCGCAAACGGTTTTGCCCCACGGCAGGTACGAAACGCGTTTCATCAATGGCGGCCAAAGCAGTTTGACGCAGGGTGCCCATATTGGTGGCAGAGCCATCGCCCACCACGCCGTCTTTGTCCATGTACACAAACCACTGAGGTGTGTTGCGGAAGATGATGGGTTTTTTCGAACGCCAAGAGTGTGGGTATTCGTGTTTCACACGACCACGGGCGAACAGGTTGTTTTGGCCAATAAGCGCAGTGATGACTTTTTGGTTTGCATCACCTTTTTTGCCCTTGTCGTCGATGACGCGCGCACCTTCAAAACCCGGTGCATCTTCGGTGTAGAAACCACCATCATCGACGGGAAACGGAATGCGCGTATCGATGCCCATGGCTTCGATTGTTGTCGTGTTCGCCATCCAGGCTTCAAAGTCATCACGACCATGGCTTGGTGCAGTGTGAACGAAACCTGTACCAGCATCGTCGGTGACATGGTCGCCAGCGAGCATTGGGACTGTGAAACTGTAGAATGGGTCAACGTTGGCAAGAGGGTGTTGGAGACTGAACTCGCCTAATTCCTTTGATGAAACATCTCGCAGTTTATTGAACGTCACTTTCGCTTTCGTTGCGCATTCTTCTGCCAATCGATCTGCAAATACGAGCTTGTCGCCAGCTTGCGGGCCGAAATCTTGTTCCGCGCTTTCCACTTCAAACAGGCCATAATTTACGCGCTCGGAATAACACACCGCGCGGTTGGCAGGAATTGTCCAAGGGGTCGTTGTCCAAATAACAACGGATGCGCCTTCCAACTCCTCAGAAATTGCTATCTGCTTAAAATTTTCAGCTTGAGCATTCGTAAAATCGCCACGAGGTTTATCGGAAACGTCTGTCATTCCCATTTTGAAAATTTTATGAATGGGAAATTTTACCCAAACCGTGTCGCTCTCATAGATTTCATATTCGATTTCGGCTTCAGCCAAGGCTGTACGTTCAACCACGCTCCACATGATTGGCTTTGAGCCACGATAGAGCTGTCCGCTTTTGGCGAATTTCATCAACTCGTTGGCGATGATAGCCTCAGACTCAAAGTTCATCGTTAGATACGGTTGTTTGAAATCACCCGTTACACCAAGACGAAGGAATTCTTCGGTCTGTACACCAACCCAATGGGCAGCAAAATCACGGCATTCCTTACGGAATTCATTGATTGGAACCTCGTCTTTGTTTTTGCCCTTAGCGCGATACTGCTCTTCAATTTTCCATTCGATGGGCAGGCCGTGGCAATCCCAACCCGGCACATAGTTGGAATCAAATCCGCGCATTTGAAACGAACGGGTGATGATGTCTTTCAAAATTTTATTCAGTGCGTGGCCGATATGCAGATTACCGTTTGCATATGGAGGGCCATCATGAAGAACATATTTCGGACGACCAGCTGCATCATCACGCAGTTTTTTATAAAGATCTTGCTCTTCCCATCTTGCGATCATTTGCGGCTCTTTTTTTGGCAGGCCAGCACGCATGGGAAATTCAGTTTTGGGCAGATTGAGTGTGAGCGAATAATCGCGGGGCTCAGTATCAGACATAAAGATTTTATCTCAGGTTTCAGCCAATTTGCGGTGTGCGCAAATTGCAATGTGGTCGTTTCAATACTTGATGAATTTGGCCCAACTGAACGTGGCACGGGCCTGTGCCTTCCCGGACCTTCAACTGCGCTTTGCGTCAGTTCAAGGCCGGGCCTATAATTCGTATGATGTGGCGGCGCGTATGCCGCTCTGCGCTTTTATCAAGACGTGTCATGGAAGCTGCATAGCAAAGGCTTGTCAGGGTTTCCAGAGGAAACCGTGTTTTGCTCAATATGTATTGGAATCCAACTTGTCGAAAATTACCTTGCGCATCATTTTCGACATCATATTGGGAGCCAATTTGCCGAAAAACTTGGCAGCACCGGCACCTTTGCCAGCGTAAAGTTCTTTCTTGCCTTTGGCCGCTGCTTTCAAAACCAGTTTGGCCATATCTTCCGGCAACATGCGTTTGTTGGCTTTCGAGCCTTTGGGAGAATATCGCTCTGCGTGTTCAGTTCTGATGGGACCGGGGAATACAGCCGTTACACCCACGCCACGTTTTTTAAATGGCTTACGAACACTTTTTGCGTAAATGGCGAGACCATCTTTGGTCGCTGCGTAAACGCTTGCACCGGGATATCCAACTGCATGGGACAAAGACGAGATAAACACCATTTGAGATTTTGACGACATATTGTCTTGCCGCATCAAACCAGACGCCATCACCAAAGGAGCCGTCAGATTGATTGCAATAAGCTTTTCATAAGCAGCCCCTGGAATTTCTTCAAACCGCCCCGTGGCGCTAATCCCCGCATTCAAAATCACAAGATCAAATTTTACGTCTTTCACATCGCGCATCAAACGCTGGACTGAACTTGGATTGGCAAGATCAGCCAGTATCACACGACAAGAACCACGGCTTTTGATGGCCAATGCATCCAAAGCATCTGTATCCCGATCAACCGCCCACACCTCATGGCCAGCGTCCAGTAATTGGTCTGTCATGGCACGGCCAAGGCCATTTGCAGCTCCTGTGACCAACGCTTTCACAACTCACCTTCCTTGGCAGAAGAGAAGATGGATGACCAACCATAGGCGCGAGACAGAACGCGTTTGCCGTCACGGTTGCGGATTGAGCGTTGAATGGCACGCACAGCGCGTTTTGTGGACATAAAGAACATGCGCACCATGCCTGTTTTCAATCCTGCTTTGGCATGCATTTTCGTACGGGTTGGCCCCGGATGAATAATTTGCACATGAGTTTTGTTGCGCCATTCTTCGCGCAGAGAACGCACAAATCCTTCTAAACCTGCTTTGGTTGCGGCATAGGTTGCAAATTGTGCTTGCCCATTCGCTGCCGTCGATCCGATCATCGCCAATTGACCTTGTGCCGCAAACAAAAGTGGGGCGATGGCTTTTGCAATCAAAACCGGAGCGGTTAGATTAATGGCAATTTGATGATCTATCTGTTCCGGCGTTTCATCAGCCGGATGTCCTGTCCAACCCGTGGCAGCATTTAAAATGGCGAGATCGATACTTCCCCATTCAAATTTCTCCATGGCCTGCGCAATGGCACGCGCGGCAGCTTCCGGTTCGCTTTGGTCTGCACGAATGTAAGCGATGTTTGGTGATCCGAAAAAATCGAGATCATTGGTCAGTAATTGACGGCCCGTCGCCACAACACGATGCCCCCGACTGGCGTAAGCCTTGGCCAATTCAAAACCCAATCCATCGGTTGCACCGGTGATCAGGATGTTTCGACTTTTCAACATGCGACGCGCCAATTTTTAACCCACCTGCAGGTTTGAAAAATTGAGTTTCGTATCTAATTCAGACAAAGGTTGGACTGCGGCAAATACGGTTCGCGCTTCCAGTGAATCTTTGTCCATTTGTTCAACGAGTGCTTCTGCGCTGTTAAATTTCTCTTCACCGCGCAGATGTGAAAACAATGACACCTCAATATTCTGCCCATAAAGATTACCAGAATAATCAAAAACAAAGGTTTCCAAAAGGGTTGGACCATTGTCGAAGGTTGGACGGCGGCCATAGCTTGCCACCCCATTGCGTAAGATGCCGTCTTCCGTTCGAAGTCTCACGGCGTAAATGCCATGCGCCAAATGACAGCTCTCTGGCAGCGACAGATTTGCTGTGGGATAACCGAGTGTTCGTCCCAATTGCTGACCTTTGATCACCTCGCCCGCCACGCACCAGCGATAACCGAGCAGACCAGCGGTTTCAACGGCGTCGCCAGCACCAAGGCACCTTCTGATGCGACTTGATGAAATTGCCTCACTGTTTTCATCTTCATGAGCTTCGACAATTGTCACTCCAAAGTTTTCCGACACACCTTTCGCACTTAGAAATTCTGGTGTGCCCGCACGGTCTTTGCCGAACATAAAATTAAAGCCCGAAACCACATGACTTGCGCCCGCTTTCTCCAGCAAGAAATGATCGACAAAATCATCCGCACTTGTGGATGCAAGGTCGCGTGTGAAGGGCAGTGTCAGAAGACCATCGAGCCCAAATTCCTGCAATACACGTGCTTTCATGTTTTCAGGCGTCAGTCGAAACACCGGAGATTCCGGCTTGAACAAAGTGCGCGGATGCGGCTCGAATGAAATTGCATAAGCCTTGCTGTTGGTTTTACGAGCCGTTTCCAAAGCTGATTGCAGGACGGTCTGGTGACCTCTGTGAACACCATCGAAGTTACCAATAGCCAATACCGCGCCACGTTGAATGTCAGCGACAGCTTTGGTCAAATTATGATGCAGGAAACCAGTCAAATTCAAACGCCTTCCCAACTCAATCGTGGCATCCAGAACTTCGGCGTTGCGCCGTTATTTTCCAAAAACTCGTGCAACTTTCCTTCGTCTGGTGCATCAGGGTTGCCATATTCGCCGCTGTGAATTCCTGCACTGATATACAAGAGGTCATAGCCATTGGACTGGGCTCCTGCCACATCTGTTGGCATACCATCGCCAATTGCAATTGCGTCTGCCTTTGCAATCTCGACATCGGTAACAGCTTGCAATTTTTCAAATGCGAGATCGTAAATTGGTTTGTGAGGTTTGCCAGCCACGCGGGTCACGCCGCCTAATTGTTCATACAATCTGGCAAGTGACCCCGCGCACCAGATCAATCTATCGCCACGCTCGACCACCAAATCCGGATTAGCACATATCAATGGTACCCCACGGCGTACATAAGCGGACAAGATATGGATGTAATCTTGGGGCGTTTCTTTCTCGTCGTCGATCAATCCAGTGCACACAATCGTTTGTGCATCAGCGCCATCACACAATTCCACGTCCAGACCCTCAAACAGCGGAAGATCCCGATCCGGGCCGAGATGGAACACCGGACCTTCTGCCTTTGAAATCAAAACACGGGTGACATCACCTGATGTGGCTATATCGTCATAGCAATCGTCGGGAACGCCCATATCTTTCAATTGTTGACCTACACCTACTTTGGGTCGCGGCGAATTTGTGATCAAAACCACACGACCGCCCTGCTTACGATACGCGGTAAAAGCATCAATTGAATTTCTATAAACCGACTGACCGTTGTGAACCACACCCCAAACATCACTTAAGATGCCCTTGTAGGTTGGCGCAATTTCAACCAATCCGTTTGCACGGCGCGTAATTGGAGCAGATGACATGAGGGCAGAGACCGTTCTGATAAATTCCCCCTTCGCGTAAGGCGCAGTTAGCGAACCGTCAAGTTTCGTTCGTTCATTGGGATGATATGCGCTGAAAAGTAATAATAAGAACAGTGTATTTCTCAAGTCACCGCTTCACTGTCCTGGCACGAACGGATAAAGAATTTGGATTGAAACCTGTTTCCCAACCCGGGCAACGTGAGGCGATTAATGCAGGCTATGGAAATTGAGTCCGACAAATTATGGTTTAAGCGCTTGTTTGTGCTCACCTGTATCATTGTCATAGGTGTATCACTGGGTGTTTTGATTTCCAGGTTTGGCTTTGCATCACCTCTACCGGCAATTGTTGCTTCTATTGGCGGCGTCGTAATTGCCTATATCGGCTGGCAACACTTTGCACTTTCGCGTGATGTGAACAATCTGAAGATCCATGCTTCTCATTCCGCACACTATCTTGAAGAGATCGAAAGGCGCATGGAACTTCTCTCACAGGTTTCAGCCGAACCGAGAGAATTGCCGGACGCAGATGATCCGCAAATAACGCAGTCATCAGATACCTTGCCTGCCGAAACAGAACAGCTAAATACGGATGCGTTAGAACCAAAATCCATGACAGCGCCCGTCAAAAAACTGCAACCGCTCGATAAAAAGGACGTGCGATCCGCACTGAAGAACGGCGAACTTGGCATGCACCTTCAGCCAATTGTTGAATTACCGGACCGCAAGCCAGCACATTTTGAAGCGTTCATGCGGATCAACAATAAATCCAAGGGATACTTGGACAATAAAGAATTCAGAAAGGTCGCGGCAGCCAGCGGCTTCTTGCCTTCTTTGGAACAAAAAGTGATTTTTGCTTCTTCACGAATTCTCAAACAATTGGTCACATTGGAAAAGCCAGCCGGCATTTTTTGTTCGATCTCACCTGAAACTTTACGCGACGGAGATGTTTGGGAAAAAATCCACAAGTTCATCGCTAAGAACAAAGTCCTTGCTTCTTCAATAACCTTACAGATTTCTCAACGGGATTATCTCGCGCTGAACAAAAAAGAACGCACTCAATTAATGACCCTGAAAAAGCTAAAAGCAAGCGTTTCACTTTCTAATGTTTTGGATCCAGCCATCGACCTTACCGAACTCAAGTCCAGTGGAATTGACAGCGTCAAATGCCCTGGTTCCATTCTCATCCACAGCGATCACGGCGACTTAGATATAAAAGATTTTGTCTTGAGCTTTTCTGCTGCCGGTTTGAATTTGATCGCCGATGAAATTGAGAGGGAAGAAGAAGCCATTGCCTTGATGAATGCCGGAGTGGCTCTTGCTCAAGGTACATTGTTTGCACCTCCGCGCCCTGTCAAATCCGATCTTCTATAGTAGAAAACAAAAACGCCCGCTCTTTTCAGAACGGGCGTGTCCAATTTGAATTGTTTAACAGATTATTTTGTAATCGCCAATTCGGAGATTTTCTCGGCAATGTCTGCAAAGGCTGCAACCAAAGCCGCATTATCGGAAGCGTCATAGTAGAGTTTGCCACCGTTACCATTTGCTGATGCACAACCTTCCAGCATTGTCTTCACGCTCGATCCGTTCGTCACATCGAATGCGATAGAATAAATCGTGATACCTTCCGCTCTGATATTTCCGCACGTTTCGACTAAGTGTTCATCCATTGCCTGCCGATAAGTCGCACGATTGTGCAACGGATTAGACGCAGCATCATAACCTTCAAATATACGTCCGTTGATGCTCATTCCCCACGAACCGTAAAATGACCTATTTTCTTTAGAATATCCCCGACCGTAATAGTCAGCCTCAAAATAAGTATGATTACCATCCGTCATTAAAATCATGATCTTTTTATTATCGGTTGCCGAATAATTGCGACCATTTACAAATGGTTGACCCGGAGAAAGTGTGCGCCAGCCCCATACAGCGCCTTGCTGGATATTGGTTGTACCGTCTGCACGCATATCGTCTAAAGCATCTGTAACACCATCCTTAGAATTTGTCAGATCAGTGATCGGTTCGGACAGGCAGTTGTAGTTAGGACCGCCGCGCCAGCCGATCGGATATGGCAAACCATAACGATTGTTGTTGACGTCCAGCAAGGTTGGCCCTTGATTAGAGCTGTTGCGGAAATACTTCGTTGTCCATGCTTGACGGTCGTATTGTTGGCCAGCACCTGTGTTTTCATCAGCGCGGGCATCCAATGTTCCCTGATAATTGTGGTCATCTCTTAGATAGTTGTTCTCAAACCATTTTTCACCACTAATATTCGGCCCATTGACAGTCGTTACGCCACCACCCGAGTTGCCATAGCGCCAGGCACCACGATATTGATAATCGTAGCTGTAGTAATTGGCAAAGCCTTGTCTTGGATGCCTGTTGCCTGGATGGCCATCACTCCAACGACTGCAGTGAATATTTCTTCTGCTCCTTCTCCAACGCGTACAATAAGGAGTCGTAACTATCGTGGTTAAGACTCTGGTTGCCTGTCCATTCCAATTATCTGGAGTGTCCGGAGCAAAAGTAGGAACAATCATCGTTTCCGGGTTACTCGTAGAAGGTGTCGCGTCATTTGTGCTGTATGGATGAGGGCGCGCTTCAACACACCCCATCCAGTTTTCGGTTTCCATATTGTCATACAATGTAAAACGGGAAATCGGAGTACCGCTTGTTGTTTGATAGCGATTACCAACTTTCACTACATCTGGGTTCATATCCCAATTGTAAAAATACTGTTTTGATTGGTCACCCCAGTGGATCGGTGAAACACCTGTCCCATCCATCCAAGGTTGGGTCCTATTACCCGCTCCCACATTGACCATGCCAGAAAACGGCACAACCGAAAATTGAACCGGGTTAGGTTTCGGGCTACTGCCCAATTGCCCATGAAGTGTCGTCACCAAATTACTGGCAGCAGCTTTCAACACATCAAGCTTACTCGTTGAAGAAGACGAATTTGCCGGTCGGCTCATAGAGCCCGAATTGTCGAGCACAAGTGCTATTTCAACAGATTCATTGCCACATGCTACAGTTGTTCCAGTTTTCAAGTTAGCGTGATTAGGATCGCCATTCGCGGTATAGAATCCGTGAAAGCTGTCAAACCAAAGCTTATGACGCAGTGTTGCTTCTGCAACGACACCCGTGGTCGCACAAGAACCTTCTGTGAGACCTGGAAATGACAACGAAGCCGCAGATGCTTGAAGATTACCAATGTTTTGGTCAAATATCTCTTGGCCTGCCGTTTTCGCTTCAGCAACAGTTGCGCCACGGCTGATTGCGCGAGCTGTTACAACAGTGGCCGCATCAACAGCAGTCTGAAAATTAACACGCGCGCGATACAGTTCAGCTGTGTCGATCGCAACACCGCCAAACAAAACCATTGGAAAGAGCGAGAGACCAGTTAGGATTTTCACACTACCGCTTTTGTTGAATAGAGCTTCCTTCGCTTTGCGCAAAATAGATCTACTGTTGAGTTGCTTTTTAATCGACATGCTTTTCACTCCAATGTTCCACAAATGAACGCGGTTTTTACGCGCCGGAACGGATTTGTTCAGAACCAACATGACAGCTAGATGTTGAATATCGCTTGAAAAACTAGGTTAAATTTTATCAACACATGGAAGGTTTTGTTCACCAAACCATCGTCACACGCCCACTGCCAAAGGTTTATGTTTGCAAAAACCAAGTTGCGTGCGGAAAAATTCAATCAAATTTTCTTGACTCTCAAGCCAAGCGTTCTTATCTCAACAACGCTATTAGCACTCAAATTTTGGAGTGCTAATAAATTCCAACTTCTTGATTTTAGACATGCCTGGTCTTCAGGGTGTCGCGTACAGGATTAAATAAATGGCAAAATCTAAATTCCGCCCGTTGCACGACCGCGTTGTCGTTCGCCGCGTTGAAGCAGACACAAAAACTGCTGGTGGCATCATCATTCCAGACAGTGCTCAAGAAAAGCCTGCCGAAGGAGAAATCGTATCTGTTGGTTCAGGTGCACGTGATGAAGCTGGCAAGCTGGTTCCTTTGGATGTTTCCGCTGGTGACCGCGTTCTATTCGGCAAATGGTCAGGCACAGAAGTCAAAATCGGCGGCGAGGACCTGCTGATTATGAAAGAGTCCGACATCATGGGCATTATCGGTTAATTCCGAGTCTCACAGTTTGAAATTCTTGCATCTCTAAAGAGATGCAAAACAGGAGTAAGTCAAAATGGCTGCTAAAGAAGTAAAATTCGGCGCTGATGCACGCGCCAGCATGCTGCGTGGCGTAGATATTCTCGCCAACGCTGTAAAAGTAACATTAGGCCCAAAAGGTCGTAACGTTATTCTCGACAAATCTTTCGGCGCACCGCGCATCACAAAAGATGGTGTATCCGTTGCCAAAGAGATCGAACTTGAAGACAAGTTTGAAAACATGGGCGCACAAATGGTGCGTGAAGTTGCTTCCAAAACCAACGACGTTGCTGGTGACGGCACAACAACTGCGACTGTTCTAGCCCAAGCTATCGTTCGCGAAGGCGGTAAAGCTGTTGCAGCTGGCATGAACCCAATGGATTTGAAACGCGGCATCGACAGCGCTGTTGATGAAGTGATCGCCTCCCTTAAGAAAATGGCTAAAAAGATTAAGACTTCTGATGAAGTTGCTCAGGTCGGCACAATCTCTGCAAACGGCGAAGCAGAAATCGGCAACCGTATTGCTGAAGCCATGCAGCGCGTTGGCAATGAAGGGGTTATCACCGTTGAAGAAGCCAAGTCGCTTGAATCAACACTCGACGTTGTTGAAGGCATGCAGTTTGACCGCGGATACCTGTCTCCTTACTTCGTAACCAACAGTGAAAAAATGCTTTGCGATCTCGATGATCCATACATTTTGTTGCACGAAAGCAAATTGACTTCATTGCAAGCAATGTTGCCAATTTTGGAAGCTGTTGTTCAAACAGGCAAGCCGCTTCTCATTATCGCTGAAGATATTGAAGGCGAAGCTCTTGCTACACTCGTGGTCAACAAATTGCGCGGCGGCTTGAAAGTTGCTGCTGTTAAAGCTCCAGGCTTTGGCGATCGTCGTAAAGCAATGCTTGAAGACCTTGCAATCCTGACTGGTGGCCAAGTTATTTCCGAAGATCTCGGCATCAAGCTGGATACAGTAACTCTCGACATGCTCGGCACTGCAAAGCGCGTTTCTATCTCTAAAGAAGAAACAACTGTTGTTGATGGCGCTGGCAAGAACAAAGACGTTCAAGGCCGTGTGAACCAGATCAAACAGCAAATCGGTGAGACTTCTTCCGATTACGATCGTGAAAAACTGCAAGAACGTCTGGCCAAACTGGCTGGTGGTGTTGCTGTTATCTCAATCGGTGGCGCAACTGAAGTTGAAGTGAAAGAGAAAAAAGATCGTGTTGACGATGCTCTGAACGCAACGCGTGCTGCTGTTGAAGAAGGTATCGTACCAGGTGGCGGTGTTGCTCTGCTTCGTGCATCTTCCATGATGAAGGTTGAAGGCGAAAACGCCGATCAGGCTGCTGGTGTTGCTATCGTTCGTCGTGCACTTCAATCTCCGATCCGTCAGATCGTAGAAAATGCTGGTGACGAAGGTTCCGTTATAGTTGGCAAAATTCTCGATGAGAAAAAGGCTGCTTACGGCTATAATGCTGCAACAGGTGTCTATGGTGATATGATCGGTATGGGCATCGTTGACCCGGTAAAAGTTGTACGTACAGCACTTCAAGACGCTGCTTCAATCGCATCGTTGTTGATCACAACTGAAGCCATGGTTGCTGAAGCACCTGCTAAAGACGGCGGTGGCGCTCCTGCAATGCCTGATATGGGTGGCATGGGCGGTATGGGCGGCATGATGTAAGTCAGCCGTTCAGCTCACTGAACAATTCGAAGGCCGGTGGGGAAACTCACCGGCTTTTTTGTTTGCTCTTTTCCGGTTCGATATTACCTATTGAACAACAGAATTATACTTGAGCAATTTTAATGTCTGAAGACCTTCCCAATATCGAACGCTATCAACTTAACCCGATTGATCCATCAAAATTTATTCTTCCTCATGGACCTGATCGCCCTGTGCGCGTTCTCTTGCTGTATGGCTCGTTAAGAGAACAGTCATATTCAAGAGCGATGACTGAAGAGGCGGCGCGTGTATTGAGCGCATTGGGGGCAGAAATCAAAGTCTTTGATCCCACTGGCCTGCCCGTGGTTGCCGATGGTCTTGACACCCATGAAAAAGTACAAGAATTACGTGAGCTCTCAATCTGGTCGGAGGCTCAGGTCTGGTGTTCACCAGAGCGGCACGGCGCTATGACCGGCCTTATGAAAACGCAAATCGATTGGTTGCCGCTTGCCCCTATTGGCGGTATTCGGCCAACACAAGGGCGCACACTTGCCTTGATGCAGGTGTGCGGTGGATCTCAAAGTTTCAACTCAGTCAATCAAATGCGTATTCTGGGCCGTTGGATGCGTATGATTACAATCCCCAATCAATCATCGGTTCCCAAAGCGTGGCTCGAGTTTCAAGATGGACGCATGAAGCCATCGTCATTTTACAACCGCATGGTGGATGTGATGGAGGAACTCATGAAGTTCACATTGCTGACGCGTGATAATTCCGCCTATCTGACAGATCGCTATTCAGAACGGGTGGAAAGTTCCGAAGAAGTCCACAAGAGAGTCGGCAAAAAAGACTAAGGCTTTCACATTTTGCGCGCAGCGCAAGTCTGTGACACATTGCCAACCTCCATCATCACAATTGGACAATACGTGTTTTCGCCACGATACTGTGCTGGAAGAGGGAAACTTTGATTCCAGTTGGAGACACAAATGACACATACCCGCCGCGAGTTTCTTGCCTCATCCGCCGCCGCAATTGGTGCAATCACGTTCTTGCCCTATGCCGCACGCGCTGACGGCCATTCAAGTGATGTCTTTCCCAGCAAAGCCGGTGATGTAAAAGTCCATCCGGTCAGCCATGCGTCATTCGTCATGGAAACACCCATGGGCACGATCTACAACGACCCTGTGGGCGATGCTGCGGCCTATTCGAGCTTGCCGAAAGCTGATCTTGTTTTGATCACTCATCAACATGGCGATCATTTCAATCTGGACACTTTAAATGCCATCGTCACTGACAATACAAAACTGATCACCAATCCAACTGTTTTCGAAAAGCTGCCGGCAGCCATGCAAGCAAAAGCCTCAAAGATTGGCAATGGTGAGAACGCGGAGTTCAATGGTCTGAAAATTGAAGCCATTCCTGCCTACAATCTGGCAGCTGACAAACAGAAGTTTCACCCCAAAGGCCGAGACAACGGCTATGTGTTGAACTTCGATGGTTTGAAAACATACATTTCTGGCGACACAGAAGACATTCCAGAAATGCGCGCATTGGAAGGCATCGATTTGGCATTTGTTTGCATGAACCTTCCCTTCACAATGGACGTGAAAGCAGCGGCCTCTGCAGTTGCGGAATTCAAACCAAAATACGTCTATCCATACCACTATCGTGGTCGCGACAACGGCACCCAAGACCCTGCAGAATTTGCAAAACTGGTTGGTGATGCTGCCGCCGTAAAAATGGGCAAATGGTACGGCTAACACCCGTAACCAACTGAATGCATAAAAGAGGTCGGGGACATTCTTCGGCCTTTTTTTGAGCACCACAAGCCAACACAAGGCTTCCCATTCTCATTCGAATGCCCAGATTATTTTCGACTGACTGTTTCATTCTTGTTTAGCACACAAAGCGAATCAGAAACCCAGTTTAGCGTTTGTACACATATACAATTCACAACTGCCTCCAAATTTATAAAACTCACCTGGAGGGGCAGTTTATGAGTAACTTTCTATTTGGAAGAATAAATCGCACAAATTATGTGTTGATGTATCTAGCAATGAGCATCGGTGGTGTAATGCTAGGACTGGCGTTGGGATTGGAGGCCGACGATTTTCTCCTTCATCGTCGTGAATTACTTTCCGCCCAAAAATCTCTGACACTTGAAACAGTCCTGTTCGCTGGGCAATGTTTCCTTGCCTTTGCAACAAGTCTCCGGCTTCGTGACATAGGAAAATCGCCACTGTTTGCATTCATTGTGCTTGTACCAGTTCTGCAATGGTTGGTGATATTGTATTGTTTGGTCAAAGAAGGGAACGTTCGCGCAACGCCAAGCACTCAGACTTATTCCCGTAACAATGTTGCGGCTGTTCAAGCCAATCCTATGACTCACCGCATACAGCCGCAAAGTATCCAAACGTCTAAAGTTCTGTTTGGTGGAAAGGGTCGGCCGGCCAGCCGAGCTTAAACGTTCAGACTCGTTCTAATTTTCGAAAGCATTTCTACACACAGCGCTTGCGCCTCGGGTGTCCACTCAGCCGTCTTTGAGCGAATGAGGTTGGCTTCGCTTTTTAGAATAATACCATCCTCCAAAATTTTAAGATTATTGGCGCGGATGGTGGAGCCTGTCGAGGTGATGTCGATGATCGCATCTGCGCTGCCGGCGGCGGGTGCCCCCTCGGTGGCGCCTAAGCTTTCCACAATGCGATAGACGCCTATACCGTGTTGGCCAAACCAGTTTTGTGTAAGTTGCCAATATTTCGTGGCGACCCTCAAACGCCGCCCATAGCGGAGGCGGTAGTCTGCGGCCACATCGTCAAGATCGACCATTGTATCCACATCAACCCAAGAGTCTGGAACAGCGACCACAACATCCGCATGGCCGAAGCCAAGCTTGATTTCGAAGTCGATAATATCGTCCGCTTTCGCGATACTCTCACGGGCAAGGTCTTCGCCTGTCACACCCAGATGCACAGAACCTGCCGCCAATTCGCGGGCAATTTCAGAAGCTGACAAGAACGCAATTTCAATGTCTTCGCGACCTTCAATTTTGGTTTGATAACTGCGTTCATCTTCTGGAAGTTCAACCGTGAGGCCGGCGCTCGCAAAAATCTCCAGCGTCTTTTCTTTCAATCGTCCTTTGGACGGAATGGCGATGATCAAGCTCATTGTTTCGCCTCCTCAACACGGTCCAAAGATATTGAAAACCCAACGGCTGGCACGGGCTTATCTGCACCCAACAATGTGCACAAGCGATCATAGCGCCCACCACCAGCAACAGAGATGCCATTCACTTCCGCTTCGAAAAGCACTCCAGTGTAGTAATCCAGTTTGCGACCAAATGAGGCTTTGTACGTTAGTCCTCTGCCCTTCAACATGTTGGCTCTGGTCTGAAACACATCCAACGCCGAACCGAAGGAAATATTGGATTCGGAAGCGAAATTGATCAGAACTTTCGAAGCTTCATCCAATGCTGCTTCGATGGCCAAAAACTTACGCAGAATATCTGCCCGTTCGGGAGCCAATTGAAAATGACCTTCGGCAGCTTTGGCAATCATGCGATCAGCAATGTCTTCGGCACTGCGCCCTGCTTTAGAAGACAGCTTTGCATTAGACATCCTATTTTCGATATGCGCGATCAAATCATCACGGTTTTCAGCATTGGCCAAAGCGTCAAGATTTACATCATTAGGAGCTGTTGCTTCCTTGTGAACCAATTGATCGATCAGTTGATTGACGAGTTCTGGATCACCGAAATTTCGCACCAGTCTTTGGGAAATTGCCGTTGGCAATCCCAAACTCTCCACAACAACGCCGAACAGGTTTTGATCACCAAGGGTGACTTTTGGATCGGGTATATCAGCCAATATAAGAGCGCCGAGCATATCGTTTAAACAAGCAGCATCCGCTTCCACGGTGTTGTCGTTCCCGAGGTCTTCCAGACCCACCTGTTCAAATTCACTCGCTCCACGGCGTTCTTGGCGAAACACCATGCCGCCATAGGCATAGCGGCTTGGCTTTGCATTTTTGAGATGCGCCATGCCGATAGGAATTGTGAATTCAGGACGCAGGCAATTCACCTGCCCGCTGGTTGTTTCTGTGATGAAAATACGGCGGCGCAAATCTTCACCCGCTGTTTCCAAAAATGGATCAGCGGGTTGTAGAATGGGAACCTCAACCTCGTCGGGGGCAATAGACTGCAAATGGGTGCGCAGAATTTCAAGCATAGACCACATTCCCCAACACATCTTTTCTCCCCACCCGTGGGGGAGATGTCCTGAAAGAACAGAGGGGGGAACGATCTGTAGATAGGGTGCGAAATTCCAATTAACTCCCCCCCTCTGTCGTCTTCGACGACATCTCCCCCACAAGGGGGGAGAGTGGCGCGAGCGGTTGGTTTGAAGCTAGCCTAAACATCACGCTCGGCTTTCTGTTCGGCGAGAATTTTTTGAACGGTAGCCAGCAGGTCTTCGCGTTTGACGGTTTGTTGGGCGGGACGGCTTTCGCGCCACTCTTTATTGTCGGTGATTTCTTCAGAAAGCTTTGCGCCTTCCACCAAATCTTTCACCTGCACAACGCCTTCTTCGCGTTCCTGCGAGCCCTCAATAATGGCGATGGGCGAACCGCGACGGTCAGCATATTGCATTTGCTTACCGAGCTTAGCGTTTGGATTGCCCTGATACATCTCGGCGCGAATGCCGACTGGGTTGCCTTTTTCATCTTTTGCAGAGCGCAATTCCTGCACCATTTGCTGATAGCCAGCGAGCGCTTCCGTATCGCTATCCATGACGCAAACCACGACAGGTCCAAGCACATTATCGGTTTCCAACATTTTGAGATTTTTTAGCGCGGTCATGAGACGAGAGACGCCGATGGAAAATCCGGTTGCAGGAATGTCCTGGCCTGTGAATCGCTTTACGAGACCATCATAACGACCACCGCCAGCGACAGAACCAAACTGAACAATCTCGCCTTTTTCATTGGGAACTTCATACAAGAGTTCGCATTCATATACGGCACCCGTGTAATATTCGAGCCCACGAACACAAGTTGGATCGAATTCCACCTCCCTCCCTAAATATCTAGACGCACTTAAAATTCCGGAAATTTGCGCTATTTCAGTTACACCTGCTTTGAAGTTAGAATTAATGTTGAAGCTCAACTGTTCCAAAATAAAAGTGGTCTGATTTTGATCCAAACCCGTGGGAAAGCTTATTATTTCCCCAGACCTTTCAATCGCGTCCTTAAGTTCGGAGTACCTCTGCTCTACTATGGATGATGGTGAAGGAGCCTCAGCAAACGTGTTGAGCTTCGCAGAAAGAAGTAGAATTTCTATCTGAGAAATTTGTGCCGCGTCTAATCCTGCTCCTTCTGTAAAATCGTCGCTATCATCCTTTCTTCCCTTTCCAAGAAGCAAACGAACTTGATCCATTCCGAGTCTGTCTAATTTATCGATTGAACGCAGTACCGTTAATCTACGATTCGCATTCTCATCACCTGCTAATCCGATTGCTTCCAGTAGACCATCTAGAAGCTTCCGGCTGTTGAATTTCACTCTGAAATCGTAATGGGTCAAACCAAATTGACGCATCGTGTCGGCCATCATCATGCACATTTCGGCGTCGGCTGATGGGTTTGGGGCACCCACTGTATCTGCGTCGAATTGCATGAATTGGCGGAAGCGGCCGGGGCCGGGTTTTTCGTTGCGAAACACATAGCCTGCGCGATAGGTACGATAAGGCGTTTGCAAATCGTTGATGTTTTGCGCGAAGTGACGGGCCAGAGGTGCGGTGAGATCGTAGCGCAGGCTCATCCATTGTTCGTCATCATCTTGCAGTGAAAACACACCCGCATTCGGGCGGTCAGTGTCCGGCAAGAATTTTCCCAGCGCATCGGTGTATTCAAACATCGGCGTTTCAACAGGGTCGAAACCGTAACGCTCATACACTTCCTTGATTTTGGCCATCATGGATTCCGTAGCGCGAATGTCGCTGGCCTGACGATCCACAAACCCGCGCGGCTGACGGGCTTTCAGCTTTTGCGGCTTCTTTTTCTTCTTTTGTTTTTTGGTCTGGTTGGCTTGCTGGTCGGTCATAATAAGTTCTCAAATGAAGGCGCGGATGGTCTGGTTCGGGCAATGTGAAAACTTGGCCCGGAACGCAACAGCTCAGTGATAAAAAAGCAAAGAGAGCCTGTTCCCGGTCAAGTGCCGGGATGTCGATATGCGCAATGATGATGCAGGCTAAAAATCATGATGGGTGTTTAGGACGGGATTGAGTTTTGAGCAAGTGTGATTTTCTATGTTTCGTGTTGTTGGCTCTCTCCCCTTGAGGGAGAGATGCGTGAGCGAAGCGAGGGCAGAGAGGGGTATCTGCAAATATGTTGGCGCGCGAAACGCGCTACCCCTCTCTGTCTGTTTCACAGACATCTCTCCCGCAAGGGGAGAGAAACACCCCATCATTTACATCTCGACAAATTGTTACAAACACCATGAAGTACGTGTGCTAAGGATATCTAATTCTTCATGTGGACGTTTTCCTTTGCGCCTCTTTCTTCTCACCACCCTCACCATGATCGCCTTTGCGGCCAATTCAGTCTTCGCACGTCTTGGGCTTTCTGATGGCGGGACGGCAGCTTCTGAATTCACTTTGGTGCGATTGTTGTCCGGCGCCTTTGTGCTGGCTCTTTTGGTTTTGCCCCGTAGTGGAATTGTTCCGGCAGTTCGCCAGCACGGTAACATTGTGTCGGCATTTATGTTGTTTGCCTACGCGGCGGGATTTTCATTCGCCTATTTACATCTGGACACGGGCACAGGCGCTTTGATCCTGTTTGCGTGTGTACAAGCCACGATGATTGGATGGAGCATTGCCACAGGCCACAAACCCGCATCATTGGAATGGGCCGGGTTGGTCGTCGCCTTTGGGGCATTTATCTGGCTGGTGTCGCCCGGACTTTCAGCTCCTGATCCGTTCAGCGCATTTTTAATGGCCATCGCTGGCATTGCATGGGGCATTTATTCCCTGCGCGGGCGTGGCATGATGGACCCACTTTCTGCAACGGCCGGTAATTTCATCATTTCCGTCCCATTGGCTTGTGTTTTGTTTCTGGCTTTCTCGTCTTGGTCATTTTCGACATTCGGCGTGATAATGGCAGTTGCTTCGGGGGCAATCACCTCTGCTTTAGGATATGCGCTTTGGTATTGGTGTTTGCCACAACTCACGGCAACGCGCGCATCGATTGTTCAGCTCACAGTCCCTGCAATTGCCACACTAGGCGGCATCGCGTTTTCGGGCGAAGTGCTCACTTTGCGGCTTGGTCTTTCTTGCGCGCTAATCTTGGGCGGTGTGGCCATCGCCATATTAGCAAAGCAAAAAACGAATTAAGGGCGTTTGAATGCCCCGCGCGCTTTTTCAACTTGTTCTCGATGGGCGCAGCCTTCAATGTGGTCATTGACGATGCCCATGGCCTGCATAAACGCGTAACATGTGGTTGGCCCCACAAAACTCCAGCCACGTTTTTTCAACTCTTTTGACATGCGGGTGGAAATATCAGTGAAGCCCAGGCTCATCAGTGTGTCGTGATCTAGTTTCTTCGGACGTTCAGCGGCTGTTGGTTCAAAACTCCAAAACCACTTTCCAAGAGACCCCTCTTGTTCCACCATTTCAATGGCGCGTTTGGCGTTGTTGATGGTGGATGTGATTTTTCCCCGATGGCGAATAATGCCAGCATCGTTCACGAGGCGCTCTATATCGTCGTCGCCAAATTTTGCGACCTTGTGAAAATCAAAACCTGCGAACCCTGCGCGAAAGTTTTCGCGTTTGCGCAAAATGGTCAGCCACGATAGGCCGGATTGGAACCCTTCGAGACAAATTTTCTCAAACAGGGTGATATCATTGTCCTGCGGCATGCCCCATTCGTTGTCGTGATAAATGCGGTAATCACCTTTTTCATCGTGCCAAGGGCAACGCAGAACACCGTCCTCCCCCAATAACAATCCGTCTTTTCGTTTTTGTGGAGCGTCGGCCATTGATGATGTTTCCAGCTGTTCAATTGGAACAAAACATGCACAAACAATGGGTACAGTCAACACAACACTTTCTTAACCAACGCATTTAACCCCCAGTTTACCAAGGCGAAAGGTAAACAGAGCATTTATGCATTCAAGACGATTTGATTCACTTTTCGGTTTCTCCTTACAGGCAAAGTCATTCCCAAGACCCGTATCGCGGGTTTTTGTTATGTGACGAGCAAGTAAGTGAGTACGTCTATGCAAGTTTTTCTAAAAGCCGTTGCCGTTGCTGCAACATTTGGTTTGGTAACAACCATGGCGATGGAGTCAGCCAGCGCAGGAGGCCGCTATACCGCACCGCCAGCTGTGGCATTAAGCCCTGATTTGGCATCACCGTGGACGTTGCAGTTGCAGCCCCGTAAAGCAAGTCGTGCCGAACGCCGCAGGGCGCAACGCCCTACCCGTTTAAAGCGCCAAAAAACCTACAGATACCAGCCCGTGAAAGTGAAGCGCAAAGCGCGTGTTGCACATACAGGCAGTGTTGCAACACTTCAGCGTCGCACCACGAACAGCGGCTCGATCCAAAACATCAAAGATCCCAACCTGTTACCAACCACAGTCAGCTACAATGGCAGTGCAAAAGCTGGTGAGATCATCGTCAACACAATCGAACGCCGTTTGTATCTCGTTCTTCCGGGCCGCAAAGCCCGCCGTTACGCTATTGGCGTTGGCAAGCCGGGATTTGAATGGGCCGGATCACATAGAGTCACCCGCAAAGCGGTATGGCCTTCATGGACACCACCGAAAGAAATGATTGTACGTGAACGCAAAAAAGGGCGCGAACTGCCAGCCTTTATGCCAGGGGGGCAAGGCAACCCTATGGGTGCCCGCGCATTGTATCTCGGTTCAACAATCTATCGCATTCACGGCACCAACCAAGCTTGGAGCATCGGCAAGGCAGTCTCTTCAGGTTGCATTCGCATGCTGAATGAAGACGTGATGGATTTGTATGAACGTGTGCCAGTGGGTGCACGTGTGCGTGTGATCTAGGCGAATCAAAGAAACACTACAAAAGGCTGGAATTCGAAATTTTGCAGCCTTTTGCTTAAATAACTGAAGAAAACAGTCACATTCCTGCAACAGTGTTGCAAAGATGTGGCAAAAATCGGTCAAATGCATACGATTTTAGAAATGTGTGTTTTTTGTGTAATCGACAGGTTTTCACCAAACTGGAATAGATAGCGGACGGATTAAGTCTATCTTGATAGCACCGACGGAATACTCCGGGGAAACTAAAAGGGTTCTGACCAATTTGGGACAGAACCCTTTTTTCGTTCTTATACCTATTCGGCAGCTTGAATTTGAAAATGTCCCTCAAGCTCTTCCGGCATGTCGCCGCCATGTGCCCAGTTTAACAATTTCACCGTGTGAACAACAGGAATCCCGGTCCCACTCGCAATCTGTGTCAGGCATCCAATGTTTCCCGCAGCAATCACATCCGGCTTGGTGCTTTCTATGTTGGACACCTTACGGCCCCTCAACTCGCCCGCAATTTCCGACTGCAAAATGTTGTATGTCCCTGCAGACCCGCAACACAGGTGGCTTTCGGGTGCCTCTTTCACGTCAAACCCTGCCCTTTTGAGCAAGTCTTTCGGCGCGGTTTTGATTTTTTGCCCATGCTGTAACGAACATGCTGCGTGATAGGTCACCGCGAGAGGTGCCGGTGCTTCCGTCTTAGGCAATTCAAGTGTCGTTAGATACTCGCTGACATCTTTGGCCAGTTCTGAGGCTTTTGCCGCTTTTTCTGCGTATTGCGCATCATTGCGCAACATATAGCCGTAGTCTTTGATAGTTGTGCCACACCCCGATGTGGTGATGACAATTGCATCTAAACCGCCGTTTTCGATCTCGCGTGTCCACACATCGACCATGTGTTTTGCCGCATCATGGGCCTGATGTTCTTTGCCCATGTGGTGAACAAGCGAGCCGCAGCACGCTTCGCCTTGGGGCAAAACAACTTCAACACCGATACGATTGAACAGTTCGATTGTTGCCTTGTTGATTCCCGCATCGAGCGCTGGTTGAGCGCAACCTGTTAGAAGTGCGACACGGCCGCGTTTGGTTTTTTCTGCAGCAAATACTCCCGGTGTAGTGTGTTTTGTATCACCAGACACTTTCGAAGGTGCCAGTCGCAACATTGCCGCAACGGGTTTTAGCGGGCCAATAGCATTGAAGATTGGTGCAAATGGTTTGCCGAGTTTTGACAGCTTCGTCGCAGCAACAAAACGCCCGCGATATGGCAGCACTTTGGTCAGCATATTACGCGTCAGTCTGTTGATGAGCGGGCGCTTATAGGTCTTTTCAATATGCACGCGGGCATGATCTACCAAATGCATATAATGCACGCCTGAAGGACACGTGGTCATGCACGACAAACAAGACAAGCAACGGTCTATGTGCTTTGTCACTTTTTCATCAGCCGGGCGGTCATTTTCCAACATATCCTTGATGAGATAAATCCGGCCGCGCGGAGAATCCAACTCATTGCCAAGCAAAATATATGTGGGGCAAGTGGCTGTGCAGAATCCACAGTGAACACAATTGCGCAAAATCTTCTCAGATTCCGCGACACCAGCGTCCGCGAGTTGGGCAAGGGAGAAATTGGTTTGCATATCAGAACTCCACCATACGGCCCGGGTTCAACACCCCATTGGGGTCAAAATTTTCACGATAGCGTTTGCTTAACGCCGTCAGCGCAGGCGCTTGAGGCTGAAAAACAGAAACGGACTGGCGAGTTACTGCATCAGCACGGATAAGCGTTGCGTGCCCGCCGCCATTGGCCTCAACAACAGCTCTAACCATATCCGCATAGGCCGTTTCTTCGTTCACCTGCAGCCAAATCAAACCGCCTTGCCAATCATAAAAAGCATCAGCAGTGATTGCAGCTTTGATGGCGTCGACAATGCGATAGCCCTTTGATGGTGTACACGAAATGCGCCAAACAGGTGAAGTTTCACCCGCAAACGGCAAACAATCGCGCACCGCCCACCACTGAGCTTTCGACGTGTGTTCATCCAGCCGTTCATGGGTTCCAAAATCCGCCAACAATTTGCCAAGTGCTTCAATGCGATATTCCACAGACGGAGCGAACCCTTCAAGCCGCAAGAGCGTCGCCGCAGTTCCATTAGCAAGGTTGGCGGGCAAATGGGCTGCGCCTGAAATTTCTGCACTAGACCCCATAGCAAGCGCCATTGCTTCGGTGGCCTGAGCATCGCTTAAACCGTAAATTGACAACGTCTGTTCGGTTTCGGCTTTTGGGAGAATTTTTACGATGATGTCGGTCAGAACCGTTAATGTTCCGTATGAACCGGTCACACCTTTTGCAAGGTCATAACCTGTTACGTTTTTGACGACACGGCCACCGGATTTGAACACTTCACCACGACCGGAAACGGCAGTGATGCCCAGAATATGATCGCGCACAGAACCGTATTTCAAGCGGCGTGGACCACAAATATTTGTATTTACCAAACCGCCCAGAGTGCCAAAACCTACAGCACCACCTAACATGGTTCCAAGGTCCACAGGTTCAAACTGGAGTTCCTGATTGTGCTTTTCAAGCAGTTCATAGATTTCAGAAAGCGGCGTTCCAGCTTTTGCGGAAAGGACAAGTTCTTCCGGTTCAAACAATGTCACACCGGTGAGGCTTGACATATCTAACGTGTGTGCCGTTTGGGTTGGACGACCAAGCGCACGTTTGCTGCCGTGTCCGATCACTTCCAGAGGAACTTCTTCTGCTGCTGCCCATTTTATAGCGGCCAGAACGTCTTCGTTTGCCTTCGGGTGAAGGTCCGCTTCCATAACGTCACTCATGCTCAGAACCTCGGCAAATCAGGAAACGGCACATTGCCTTTGTGAACATGCATCCGGCCAAGTTCTGCGCACCGGTGGAGTTGCGGGAACACTTTTCCGGGATTCAATAACTGATCAGGGTCAAACGCACATTTAACCCGCTGTTGCTGCTTCAGATCATCTTCAGTGAACATTTCAGGCATGAGATCACGTTTTTCCACACCAACACCGTGTTCACCAGTCAATACGCCACCCACTTCGACACAAAGACGCAGGATATCCGCACCAAATTCCTCTGTTTTTTCCAACTCACCCGGCACATTCGCATCATACAAAATAAGCGGATGAAGGTTCCCGTCACCAGCATGAAAGACATTTGCCACGCGCAGGTTGTAATGGTCTGACAGTTCCCGCATCCGTGCCAAAACTGTTGGCAATTCTTTGCGCGGTATAGTTCCGTCCATGCAATAATAATCCGGCGAGATACGCCCCACGGCTGGGAATGCCGCTTTGCGACCTGCCCAAAAATTATTGCGTTCATCTTCATTGTTGGAAATTCGAAGAGTGGATGATTTGTTTTTCTTCGCGATCTCTTCAACCCGCTCGATCAAATAATCAACTTCGGCTTCCGGCCCATCAAGTTCCACAATTAACAAAGCTTCCACATCCAACGGATAACCCGCATGCACAAAATCTTCAGCCGCATGAATGGCCGGACGGTCCATCATTTCCATTCCACCTGGAATAATGCCGTCTGAAATAATGTCAGCGACACATTGGCCGCCATCTTCAGACGTTGGAAAACCAACCAACAAAGCGCGCGCTGTTTCCGGTTTTTGTAAAATACGAACGGTCACTTCCGTAACCACCCCTAGCAACCCCTCCGAGCCTGTGATCACTCCCAGAAGGTCATAACCATCTGCTTCGAGATGTTTGCCGCCCAAGCGAATAATTTCGCCTTCGATTGTCACCATTTCAATGCCAAGAACATTGTTGGCTGTCAGGCCGTATTTCAGACAATGTACGCCACCGGAATTTTCAGCCACATTGCCACCAATCGAGCATGCGATTTGCGATGACGGGTCGGGGGCATAATAAAACCCTTCACGAGCCACAGCGTGGGTTATGCCGAGATTGGTCACACCCGGTTGTACCACAGCGCAACGGTTGGGGTAATCGATATCAAGAACACGGCTGAAGCGGGACATCACAAGTAAAACCGCATCTTCTAACGGCAGCGCGCCGCCAGACAGCGATGTGCCAGACCCACGCGGCACAACTTTGATACCATTGTCACTGCAGTATTTCAAAACTTCGGCCACCTGAGCCACTGTTTCCGGCAACACAACGATAAACGGCAAGGCTTTGTAGGCGGTCAGACCATCGGATTCGAAAACCCGCATTTCGTGCTCATCAGACACCACACCTTCACCCGGGACGATAGACTGCAACGCCGACACAATTTGCGAACGACGCGACATCACCTCTTGGTCTAATGCAGGCATTAAAAGTCCGGACATCAACACAACTCCCAATGTAAAGTTCAGGTACTTTAACAGGGTGGTGAGCGATCGGCTATGGGTTTAAATACGGACACGGGTGCGTGCGACGATAG
Source organism: uncultured Rhizobiaceae group bacterium (assembly GCA_938010435.1). Taxonomy (GTDB): domain Bacteria; phylum Pseudomonadota; class Alphaproteobacteria; order Rhizobiales; family Rhizobiaceae; genus Pseudahrensia. The sequence continues at coordinate 400,967 of CALLUS010000002.1, forward strand.
GGCATAGATGACGCAATCCGATTAAGTTTGTCACTCCACATATTCGCACATGCGACATTCTTTAGGAATTGAGTTAGTTTATCAGATAGTTGGAATTGTAAATTAAATGTGACGATTTAAATGTCTCATAATCGCACGATTTTGAAGTTGTTGCCGCTCGTTCTTGTTGCCACTTTAGCAGCGCTGGCTGAACCCATTGGTTCAGGCTTCACAATCGATTTTCAGTCTTGTGAATTCATACCGACTTCGGCTCAATTTGCAGCCACGTTCTACAATGCTAAGCACATCATCGGATACGGAACCATTTGCTTGATAGCGCTATTCACTCTTGGAGGCCGAAACATCTGGCTACCAATTGTCGGTGTGTTCATCTTCTCAATCGCCATAGAATATTTACAGAGCTTCTTTGCAACAGGACATTGCCGCGCGTGGGACCTGTTACCGAATATGATCGGCATTGGTCTCGCAGTTGTCATCTTTTTGGTTATTCGCAACCTTGTGCCGAAAAAATGATTGAAGCGGCTTCTGCAATTGACAAGAAAAACAAAGCAAACTCTGGAATTCTCTGGTGCTGCGAAATTACGCTTGGAACGTTGATACTTCCGCATTAACAAGAGCGTCATATCCTCAATGCCGTAAGGCTTCTGATTCATTTTTCGGCACCAAATTTAAGGCGCATATTTTATGGGCAAGCAGTACAGCTTTGATCTTATGCGTCCGACTGTGGGTTTGTTTGTCACTTGTTTGGTCGATCTGTTTCGACCAAGCGTTGGCTATGCCGCGATCAAGCTGATTGAAGAGGCTGGATGCGTTGTTGATGTGCCTCCTGCGCAAACGTGCTGTGGGCAATCCAGCATTGCTTCGGGTGATGATGTAAACTCCCGCGAAGCGGCTGAGATTGTGATCCGTACATTCGAACATTTTGAATATGTGGTCGCACCTTCCAGCACTTGCGCGGATATGTTAAAACACACTTACCCCAAACTTTTTGAAAACGACGAAGCCTGGGCACAACGGGCGCAGGCATTTTCCGAGAAGGTTTATGAACTCACCGCGTTTTTGCAAGACGTGATGGAAGCTGAAATCAATGCCGCCTTATTGGACAGGCAAAGCATTGTTTTGGAAAGTTGCAACGGTTTAAAAACTCCAAGCTCACACGACTTGCTTTCCAATATCGACGGATTTCACATAGTCGAGATTGAAGATCCCAATAGCTGTTGCGGGTTCGGCAATGGCACCTGCAAAAAGCCTGCGCGGGTTGCAAATGCTGAAACCAAGAGCAAGCTCAAAAACATCAATGCAGTTGAAACTGATATGTTAATGGGCCGCGATTTAGGTTGTTTGATGCACATGGCCAACAAGTTGAAATCGAACGGTTCGGAAGTCGAAGTACGGCACGTGGCGGAAGTCTTAGCTGGAGATTTTAACACCCCAGCCATTGCGGTACAAAAGCACTAGCTGTTTTTCCGAGGCTCTTCGAAATCCAACAGGTTGTGGCGACCCACATCTTTAATATCTGTCTCGCCGCACAGTGCCATTGTAATATCGAGTTCTTTCTTCATAACCTCCAGCGCGGTGGTGACACCTACCTCACCCATCGCCCCCAGACCATAAATATAAGCGCGACCGATATAGGTTGATTTCGCGCCAAGTGCGATGGCTTTGAACACATCTTGTCCCGTGCGAATGCCACTATCCATGTGCACTTCAATGCGATCACCAACGGCGTCGATAATGCGTGCCAACATATCTATGGGTGCGGCTGCTCCATCCAATTGCCGGCCACCATGGTTTGAAACAATGATTGCGTCCGCACCGATGTCTGCTGCAATTTTTGCGTCTTCCACATCGTTGATACCTTTGAGAATAAGTTTGCGGTCCCAGCGCGATTTCACCCATTCAATACTCGACCAATCCAAGCTTTGGTCGAACTGAGATGCCGTCCATTCTGCCAGATTGTTCATATTGTTGACACCGGGAGCGTGGCCGACAATGTTTCCGAAACTGCGATTCTTGGTTTGCAGCATGTTCCAGCACCACCGCGGCTTCGTCGCCAGATTGATCATGTTTGCGATCGTCGGTTTTGGAGGTGTGGACAAACCATTTTTCACGTCTTTATGCCGCTGACCCAGAATTTGCAGATCAAGGGTGAGAACCAGTGCTTCGCAATTGGCATCGTAGGCACGTTTGATCAATGCTTCGATGTAACCGCGATCACGCATGACGTAGAGCTGAAACCAAAATGGTTTGGTGGTGTGTTTCGCCACTTCTTCGATGGAACACACGCTCATGGTGGACAAGGTAAAAGGCACACCAAACTTTTCGGCAGCACGGGCGGAAGCAATCTCTCCGTCTGCATGCTGCATTCCCGTGAGACCAACCGGTGCTAAAGCGACAGGCATCGCAACATCTCGCCCAATCATATCCGATTTCACAGAACGATTGTCGATATTGACAGCAACCCGTTGGCGCAGTTTGTACTTTTCGAATGCACTCGTGTTATCGCGATACGTGCCTTCTGTGTAAGCACCCGAATCCGCATAATCGTAAAACATGCGAGGCACACGACGACGTGCCAGTTTTTGGAGATCAGCATTGCAAGTGATAACAGGCATTTCAATTCGTTCCTTCACAAAAACTCAGTCCTAGGCGTAGGATATATAATCCCAACAAATCAAGACGTGTTTGTGCAACGCGCAATACACTTCAAATGAAAGACGTCTGGATCACCAAAATGCCCCTACAAAACCGCATGCAGCCTGATGGTGAAATTGTTGCCAATTCATCTCGTGGAATATTGTTTGGAAACCGTGGAGGTCGCATCCATAGCGCTGAGACGAAAACCTTGCACGCCACAAAACGTTGGGCGTCGCGCCAATGGATTTGCTGTGTTTTGGAATTTAAAGGCCGTAAGCGCGAACTGATGAGTCCCCGCAGTTACACTGAATTGTTTTTTCTTGACGAAGTCACTGCATTGGCTGCGGGACACCGTCCCTGTTTTGAATGTCGCCGCAAAGACGCAATTGAATTTGGGGAAACTTGGAGACAGGGGACGGATCTTGAGAAGCGCCCTTCAGCACCTGAGATGGATCGCATTTTGCACGATCAGCGGTTAGATAAACACAAACCAAAAACACATCAGCTGGATTGGGATGCACTGCCTGATGGTGCGATGGTGTCTCTCGATGAAAACTGGATCGCTAAATTCCAAAATAAATCACTGCTGTGGTCTTTTGATGGATATTCCAAACCAGAACAAGAAATTGTTCAAGCGCTTCACGACACCGTCTCTTGTCTCACACCGCCAGTAACTTTAACCGCGTTGGAAAATGGTTATCAACCGCTCTGGCACCCATCTGCACATTTGGTTTAAATGGATCTATGCCACGCTACGATTTCACATCTCAACGCCTGTTTATGGACGTTCCACTTGCAGCAGATAACACGATTGAACTCGACCGCGGGCAAGCCAATTACTTACTCAATGTTTTGCGCCTTGGGGAGAACGACCATATTCTCGTTTTCAACGGACGGGATGGCGAATGGCGCGCTGAAATAACGCCACAAGGGCGCAAAAAAGCCGTTTTGAATGTTTCGGAACAAACCCGTCCACAACCTGCAGCTTATGATTTGATTTATATGTTTGCCCCCCTGAAACAGGCGCGCATGGAATATGTGGTTCAAAAAGCCGTGGAAATGGGTGCGGGTTCACTGCAACCCGTACTAACAGAATACACTCAATTGCGGAAAATCAATGTTGAAAAGATGAATCTGCAAGCTGTTGAAGCGGCAGAACAATGCGGAATTTTGACAATTCCCTCTATCGAAGACCTACAACCGCTTGAAGCTGCAATCGGAAATACTGCGAACGATCACACCATCATTTTTTGCGATGAAGGTGATTTATTGCAAAATCCTCTTTCGATGTTGCAGGACATTCAATCTCAGAATTTTGCTATTCTTGTCGGGCCGGAAGGCGGGTTTTCGGAAACTGAACGCAAACTCTTGAAAGCACAGAACAATGTGGTTGCCATACCGCTTGGACCAAGGGTTTTGCGCGCTGACACTGCAGCAGTAGCGGCGCTTGCCCTGGTACAAACAGTATTGGGCGATTGGCACGATTGAACTTTTCTCGAACACACACATGTGAACGGCGAAATTCTTTCTTGCGCCACGCTTCCAGCAGGAGTAGCGATTTATATAATAGATGACTTGGAGCCCTTTTTATGGCCCGCGATACGACGAATGAAACACCTCTGGAAAACCGCGCACAGCTAGTGGAAGCTTTGTCTGATGGGTGCAAACCCAAAAGCGAGTGGCGCATTGGCACAGAGCATGAGAAATTTGGTTTTTACAAAGCTGACTTTTCGCCCGTTCCTTACGAAGGCGACCGTGGCATTAAAGCCTTGCTGGAAGGTATGCAAGCCCGCACGGGCTGGGAACCCATTATAGACGCTGGCAATATTATCGGATTGGTTGCAAGCGACGGCATGGGAGCCATCTCATTGGAACCGGGTGGGCAGTTTGAATTGTCTGGCGCGCCTCTCGCCACAATCCATGAGACATGTCGCGAATCCAACACCCATTTGGCACAAGCGCGCGATGTAGCGGATGAACTTGGTATGGGGTTTTTGGGGCTTGGCGGCAGTCCTAAATGGACGTTTGAAGAAACCCCGAAAATGCCTAAGTCGCGCTACGACATTATGCGCGCCTATATGCCCAAAGTCGGGACGCAAGGTCTCGACATGATGCACCGCACCTGCACCATTCAGGTCAATCTCGACTTCTCTTCGGAAGACGATATGCGCACCAAAATGCAAGTCTCTACAAAACTTCAATCTGTGGCAGCAGCCTTGTTTGCGAATTCGCCATTTTCCAATGGGAAACCGAATGGCCTATTATCTTGGCGCAGCGACATCTGGCGCGATACGGACAATCAACGCGCGGGACTTCACCAATTCATGCTGGAAGATGAATTGAGCTTTGAACGTTACGTAGACTGGGCGCTAAGCTGCCCTATGTATTTCATTTTGCGCGATAGTCACTATATCGACTGCACACAAATAACATTCAAAGATTTTCTTGAAAACGGGTTTGAGGGACACACAGCCAACGAAGGCGATTGGACCAATCATATAGGCACTTTGTTTCCTGATGTACGCCTCAAGAAATTTTTGGAAATGCGCGGGGCGGATGGTGGCCCTTGGCGGCGTATCTGTGCACTGCCTGCGCTCTGGGTCGGATTGCTCTATGACGAACAAGCTTTGGCCGATGCCAAAACACTCGCGGATGAATTGAGCTTTGAAGACGTGTTCGCCATGCGCGAAGCTGTACCGCGTGATGGGTTAAGTGCGCCTGCAGGCAAACGCTCGGTGTTGGAATTGACACGTGATGTGTTGGAAATCTCCCACAGAGGTCTCACCGCACGTGCCTGTAAGAATGATTCCGGGATAGATGAAAACCACTTCCTTGCCCCCTTGGATGAGGTCGCCACGCTGGGCGAAACGCAGGCCGAACGATTGTTGAAACAATTCGGAAGCAATTGGGATGGTGAGATCAACCATATTTTTGAAGAGTATGCATATTGAGCAGGAAAGTCATCACTCGTGGACACTGCCTGTGCGGTGACATCAGTTATGAATGCACCAACAAACCACGCTGGCGATTATATTGTCATTGTGCCAGTTGCCGCCGCAACACGGCTTCCCCCATCACAGCGTTTTTCGGCATGGCCAATGAAGACTATCGCTGGACTGGTGGCGAAACCGCAACGTTTGAATCGTCAAAAGGTGTAAAGCGACATTTCTGCAAAAATTGCGGCACCCCAATCGCCTTTGAAGCTGACCACTATCCTGGCGAAATTCATTTCTACACCGCTGGCCTTGAAACCACAGACGGATTTGAACCAACAGCACATGTGCACAGTGATGAACGCTTGCATTGGTTTGATGTGAACGATGCTTTGCCCCGATCAAAAGCTTTTCATGAAAGCGGCGTATCGAAACTGAATAAAAGGCAACCAGACAGATATTGAATTTCTCTCATTGTTGATTAGCCTTCATTCAAATGGCACAATTGCAGAAGATCAACCGAAGGATGTTTAAAATGAACCTCACCCAACTTCTTGTGACCCAACAGAATGTCGATGCTTTGAGCCAACAATTCAGGTTGAGTGAAGAACAGACTTTGGAAGCTATGGGCGCATTGTTGCCCGCTTTTTCTGAAGGGTTGAAACGCAACACATCTTCGCCACAAGGCGCTGCTGGATTTATTGAGACTTTGGCCTCAGGTCGTCATCGTCACTATGCTGACGATCCATCGAATGCCATGTCTGCATTCGGTGTGAATGACGGCAACGCAATTTTGGGACATTTGTTTGGTAACAAAGACACCAGCCGCGCGGTGGCCAACCATGCATCCGCCGCTTCTGGCATTGGCTCATCTATATTGAAGCAGATGTTGCCAGTAATCGCGTCCATGATCATGGGTTCGTTGTTCAAAGGCTCAACAAACAGCACTTCAAGACGCGGTGGCGGTTTAGGTGGAATGTTGGGCGGTGCCGCAGGCGGCGGCATGTTGGGTCAGTTGATTGAAGGCTTAGCCGGAGGCATGTTGGGTGGAAACGCAACGCCACAGATAAATCGCAGAACAATCCGTTCACGGCACCAACAATCACCCTCTGGTCTTGAAGATTTATTGGGTGAAATGCTCGGCGGTGGCACCTCAAGACAACAAAGACGCCCTCGCTCTACGCAAGTTCCAACGTCCAACAGACGGACACGGCGAACACGAACGGGCGGGAGCATGTTTGACGAGTTTTTGGATCAAGATCCCCCACGCAAACGCCAAAATCCATACACACCAACACAGCCCAAACGACAACCAAGAAGACGACGTTCAAGCGGCGGCGGGCTTGGAGAAATTTTTGGCGACCTTTTAGAGGCCGGTGGCAACACAAGCTCTGAATACCAGCGAGAAACCGGCAGCGTGTTCGATCAATTTTTAGGCCCGAACCATTAAGCTGGTTTTCCGCCTCCCAGAACGAGAATGTTACCCAGCAATACAAACACTAATCCGACAATGGCGATTGTTGGAAACGTGTAGCCTTCAAACACGGCAGATATGAGCAGAGCAAACACTGGAAACATAACAGTCGCATATCCTGAACGGCCCGCCCCTATACGACCTATCAAAGTCATGTATGCCCAAAAAGCTATGACGGAAGACACCACGGCTAAGAAGATCAGTGAGGACAAGTAAATCCAAGAGAGTTCAAACGCTAACGATTTTCCAAGTGTCAAAGCCATTCCGGCACTGAATACCGCGCCATAGGTCATGCCCCATGCGCTGGCAGCGAGAACCGGAATTTTGCGATGTTGAAGAGAGGCTGAAATCTGGCTTCCCGTACAAAATGATAGTGTCCCCATAACACAAAGAGCCAACCCAAATGCAGCATTGCCTGTCCAGCTTTGACCCGCAATCTCAGGCCAGAACATCAATGCGATTCCCGATATTCCAATCAGCGCACCCGCCAACACGCGGCCTCGCGGGACACGTCTTGCAATCAGAAAACCCAATGCAAGATTGAAGACGGAAGCAAGGGAGAACACAACTGACAATAGGCCGGATATCAAATAAACAGAGCCGTAATAAAACAACATGAAATTCAGACAGAAGATGAAAAGCCCCATCCCGGAAAAGGCGAGATGGAGCTTCAGAGGAAACCGCATGGGTTCCTTTTTTATGTAGACCCAAGCCCACATAATTGTAGCGGCGATTGCAAACCGCCAAAACAGTGAGGTTTGAACAGCAACCGTTCCTACCTGCAAAGACAATGCATACCAGCTTGCACTCCACGACAACACAAGTGCTGCGTAAAGAACATAATCAAAGGTCGTCAGACGCTTTTCTGCCGGAGCGAGGTCTTGCTTCAAATAGAATGACGCTTTCTGCTCCAAAATCTACGGCGTGCAACGAGCGCGCGTAAATTCAAGGCTGGATCGCCTTTTGTTGCAAGAGCTTCGCGCACATCAAGTCGCGTCACCCCCATGTCTTTCAACACCCATTCTTCCTGATCGAGAAGAACTGCAAGTTGCTTGCGCTTGCTACGGCGCTTCATTTGCTTGCGCGCCAATGTGATCAAATCAAAAGGATTTGGGACAAAGGTGGTGCGACGCGTGGTGCGTTTGATAAATGCCATAACAATTTCTCCGTGATTGGAAGTTCGATAAAACAGAAATGGCATATCTTGATTAATCATTCAAACGAATGTTATTCATCAAATTCATTCAAAATATTGATGAATTGAAGTCGCCATGCAAAACCTAGATATCGACCAATTGCGCACCTTTCTGGCCGTTGTCGAAACGTTGAGTTTCACCCGCGCAGGCGAGCAAGTTCACAAAACACAGTCTGCGGTTTCCATGCAGATGAAACGGTTGGAAGAAATCGTTGGCAAACAACTGTTCGCGCGCGTTGGTCGTGGTATCGCGATCAGCCATGATGGGGCGCGATTTGTAAAATACGCCCGTGAGATCGTAGAGAAATCTTACGAAGCTTTGGCTGCGTTTGATGATACCGCCTTGCGCGGAAATGTGTATCTCGGCACAGCTGATGATTATGCAGAGCGATTTTTACCGACTATCCTTGCCGGGTTTTCAGAATCAAACCCGTTGGTGGAAGTGAGCGTGGTTTGTGAAAACACTTATGGACTTCGCCAACGGATCAAATCAGGTGAATTGGATGTGGCTATTGTCACCCATAACGAAGCCAAGGAGCATTCAGAGCTGATCAGGCAAGAACCTTTGCTTTGGGTCACATCAGACCGCCACCGGATTCACAACCAAACACCTCTGCCCCTTGCATTGGGCAGCCCCCATTGCATTTGGCGCGAAGCTGCAATGATGGCACTGAAAGACATGAACCGCCCCTACCGGATGCTTTACACCAGTTTTTCAGCAACAGTTGTGGGGTCTGCTGTGCTTGCTGGTCTTGCTGTTTCCGTCCAACCAGAATCAGCATTGCGGCCCGGCATGCGCGTTCTTACAGAGCGGGACGGGTTTGCCACCTTGCCCCAATGTGAAATTGGCTTGTTGCGCGGGCAGCGTGAAAAAAACGATGTGACCGAAGCCCTCGTGAACCATATCAAGCGCAGTTTGGATGCCATACGCACACCAGACTATTCAATTGAAGGTACGTTAGCAGCAGCCGCATATCCACCGTCACAGATTCCCCCTTTACCTCGTATTTATTGAAGCAATTGGGGAAGGCATATTTCTCTGCTTCTCACTACCCAAATGCGTGATACAAACCACTATGCCTGAATCAAAATCCAATGCGCTAGAAGTCACAGTTACTGAACTTTCCGGCAAGCTGAAACGCACCGTGGAAGATACGTTCGGCCATGTGCGTGTACGCGGCGAAATATCCGGTTTTCGCGGTCCTCATTCATCTGGCCACTGCTATTTCTCATTGAAAGACGAAAAGGCCCGTTTGGAAGCTGTGATTTGGCGCGGACAAGCGGCCAAGCTGAAACACATGCCTGAAGAAGGCCTTGAAGTCATCGCATCAGGCAAGCTGACCACCTATCCCGGTTCGTCCAAATATCAAATCGTCATCGACAATATCGAACCTGCCGGCGCAGGTGCATTGATGGCTTTATTGGAAGAACGCCGCAAAAAACTTGCTGCAGAAGGATTGTTTGAAGACGGTCGCAAGCAATTGTTGCCCTATATGCCGAAAGTGATCGGCGTGATCACATCTCCAACCGGTGCAGTAATCCGCGATATTCTACATCGCATTGCAGATCGTTTTCCTGTGCATGTGGTGGTTTGGCCCGTGCGCGTGCAAGGAGAAACATCCGGCAAAGAAGTCGCCAACGGTGTGCACCAGTTGAACAATTTGCCGGAAAGTATCGGCATCCCCCGCCCTGACCTCATTATTGTGGCGCGCGGTGGTGGGTCACTGGAAGACCTTTGGGGCTTTAACGATGAAGCGTTGGTTCGTTCTGTTTCAAACTCCATGATCCCGGTCATTTCTGCTGTCGGCCATGAAACCGATTGGACTTTGGTGGACCATGCCGCCGATTGGCGCGCGCCGACGCCAACAGCAGCGGCTGAAAAAGCGGTGCCCGTACGTGCTGAATTGGAAGCCTATATTGCAGACCTTGGCGCACGATTGCGTGGAGCCATAAGCCGCCTCGGAGACAACCGTCGCAACTCCGTGCGCTCTGCTGCACGCGGATTACCGGCGCCTGATATGTTGTTGGCCTTGCCGCGCAGACGCTTTGATGAAGCCTCTGGCCGTTTGGACCGGGAATTGACCAACCGTGTGGGACGTTTGCGAGACAGGTTCAATCAAACAGGTGCGCGTCTTTCTGTTCGCTCCTTGGAATTGCGCATTGGACGGGCACGGGACGCATTGCAACCGTTTAAAATGCGCCATCAAAACTCACTGTCCAATATGCTGGACCGTCGCAAAGAGCGATTTACACAACGGGCACAGAGATTGCGTTTGCAACCGATCGCAGATCGTTTGGTCACTGGTCGTAGTTCTTTGCACCGTAACGAGAAAGCAGTGCTGGCTCAAATGCAAACCCTGTTTGCTAAAGCCTATCAGCAATTAGATCGCAATGGCCGACTGCTCAACACACTGTCTTACAAGAACACGCTGGAGCGCGGGTTCGCAGTTTTGCGCAACAACAAGGGAAAATTAATCAAAAGTACATCCACTGTGAAAGCAGGCCAAGCTGTATCAATCGATTTGCTCGACGGTTCAATTGATGCTGTTGTGGGTGCAATTGATACACCTGACAAAGCATCTGCGGTGAAAAAGACATCGCCAAAGACGAGTTCAAAATCCGACGGTGGTAATCAAGGCCAGCTGTTTTAGGTTTCTAGAGCAAAGTGCAATTAATCTACTCCATCAATTGCTCCAAGGTGACGCATTTGATGGCACTCTATTAATTGTGATAAATTGCATCATGCTTTGATAAAATTTGAATCAAATCATTGCGCCCATTTCAGGTGAGGTTTCACACCTTTCGGGCACGCTTCTCCTCGAATTGACTTCTCAGTCGGGGATGAACATGTCGGACAAAACAACTCAAGATCTCGTAAAAATTGCCGAGGCTCCGCCTCTCGTACCCGTAGGCGCGCGCGATTTTGGGGTGCTGCGCATATTGCCAGAAGGCATATTTCTGGCAGTGCGAGAGCAAAACAGCTCCAATGCGGCCCCCTTATATGTTTTTGGTTTTTGCAACCCCGCTTTTGCGCGCATGACCGATTCTGAAGCTGACGCTTTGTTGGGCCAATCGCTCAACACTGTTTTTTCGACCACCAACTCCACCGCCATCGGCAATGGACTTAAGCACGTAGAAGACACTGGCATTCGCACCAGCGTCGATATTGTGTTGGGAAAAACACCACGCCAAAGATTTTGGCGCCTCACTCTCGTACCCCATAATGACGGTGTGATCGCCTTGGTCAATGACCGTACGGCTCATATCTCGCGAGAAAACTATCTTGAAGATCGCGCTGTCAAGCTGATTGATCAATCCAACATTCTGGAAAGCTCGCGCCGCGACCTTGAAGATGAGGTTTTGCGACTGCGCAGCAAACTGAAAGATATGGAACGGGCTGCCAAATTCGATTCCGTTTCCGGTCTGCCAAACCGCGCCTATTTTCTGGAGCGAGCTGGTGCTGAATTTCAACGTAGCCAACGTTACGCTCACGACATGGCGCTTGTCATAATGCGCATTCAAGGGCTTTCGGACATTACAAAAAAACAGGGGATGGACGTTAGCAGTCGCGTGCTGACCAGCTTCGGGCAAATTTGCGAAACCGTTTGTCGCGGTGGCATGGATATCGCTGGACGTATCAAAAATGACGAAGTCGCTGTTTTGTTACCGGAAACCAACCTCACAGGTGCCCTTATGTTTATCGACAGGTTGCGCAGCATTGTTGCCAATACACCCGTAAATACAGGCGATGGTTATATTCGGTTGGGCATACGCGCAGGCGTTGATGCGATGCAGGGCGACGACACCACGTTTTCCGCCTGTATGAAGCGAGCCAAGGCCAGCATGGCCACGGGCAAGATATAAATCTTGTTTTGAAAAAATGGTACGGCTGGGAGGAATTGAACCACCGGCCTCTTGCGCCACAAGCAAGCGCTCTAACCAACTGAGCTACAGCCGCACACTTTTTATGCTTCAAACAATTGAAGCAACGGCATTGCCTTAAAACCAAATGGTGAGTTCGGCAAGGGCGATCTGCCCTTCGTTTTGCCAGAATGGCATTTATTTTTACTTTTTCTGTTTGAATCTGCGGCTTTGAGGATTAACCCTGCTTTTCAAAATACGGCCCACCACCATATATAGTGTGGATTGCTACCAAAAAACGCTGTATTTACACTTTGTTAATAAATGTCGGGCGGTCAGCAGGTCTCCAAATTGTGCCTTTGGGCAAATTCGTTCTCTGCGTTTTACAATCCACTGACAGCAAGGTGAGTGACCACACTATGGCGCAGGTGCAATATCCCTATCTGGATTTGACGGTGTTACCCGACATCCGACCCCACGTCATATCGGCAAGCGCTGCTGTTTTATTCGACGCAGACCTATCGCAAGTTCTGTGGGCCAATGGTGAAGGCGCAAATTACATCGGGTCACCCGCCATCCGCCAAGCCCTTGAAGGGCGTTTAAGTATCAACCCTGCCATGCTACGCCAAATCAAAACGGCTGCAGATCGACTGGGATCAAGCGGTGACGCAACAGCGATCATGCGTGTTCGTCGTGGATTTAAGACCCGCCTCATCAACTTCACGATCAGCCGCACGACTTTGCCCGGTGGTGAACAGGCTTATCTGTTGCTGACCGAGAGATTGCACGGACGTCGCCATTCCAAAGCAGATATGGTGGATGCTGTTGTCAATTGTTTGGATGGATACAGCCATGCGTCTGCTGTTCTTGATGCCAATGGTGGGGTAATTGCGTCATCAGAGCATTTTGAGACCCTTGGGGTTTCAACTGATGATCTTACTCAGATGGCCCACAAAGCCAACACCGAAGAAGACAGATTGGTGAAACGACCTGTTGGCACCAATTCAGGCCCGATGCCTTCTGGTATGGCACGTTTGCAAGATGCGCCATCAATGCATCTGTTGGTGATTGCCAATCTGGAACACACAGCTGTTGCAACGGCTGATGAACTTACGCCCGAAACGATGGATGAACATAAAAACACACAAGACGGCACCTTGCCTGAGGAACCTCGCGTTGGTGCGTTTTCAAACAAACGGACACCGCTTAACAGCGGAACGACAGGGCGTTGGTATTACAAGCCGATCAAGTTGGATGATCAATTTGACGACGACTCCGAAGATGGCTTTGATATCGATTTAAACACGGAACAGGTTACTGATTCAATTGCGGAAGCAGGAACACAAGTCGAACCGTTGGATGCCCTTGCGGAAGCCGGTTTGGTTCAAACGAGTGAATATAATTCTTCTGACACTGTTAATGAGCAGCCTGAAAAACAAACGGAACCACATATAGAAGAATCCAAAGCTGCGGAACCAGAGATAACGACATCAGAAGCAGAACAGACTGAAGTCATTTTGAACGAAGTCTCTGACGAGGCCCGACCCGTCCGTTTCATTTGGGAAATGGATGATGGCCAAACATTCACTTCGGTTTCTCGAGAACTTGCTGATGCAGTGGGTGAAAAATCCGCAGATTTAAAAGGGCGTTCATGGCCAGATATTGCGGACGCCTATGACTTTGAGAATGGTGAAGATATATCCAACCTTCTCAAAAAAGGTGACACTTGGTCTGGCAAAACTGTGCTTTGGCCGGTCGAAGGAACTGACCTACGCGTTCCTGTAGATCTGGCGGGGCTTCCCTCCTATGGCCGGAACCGCAATTTTGATGGTTTCAACGGATTTGGTATCATTCGCAAAGCGGATGCGGTCATCGACCCGAACTCCAAAGGCTTGTCACTAGATGCTGCGCCGAACAAACCAAAATCAGAAACTCCTGAAAACACGACCACATTAGAAGAAGGGGTCAACGATAAGATTGTTGATCTCGCCCAACGTCGCAATGGTGAAAACGAACGTTCATTGTCGTCAGGTGAGCAAGAAGCATTTCGCGAGATTGCTGAGACACTGGGGGAAGGCACCTCCATAGAACCTATTGACGAAACAGACCAAGACACTGTTTCTCAAGAGGTTATTGGTCAGGATTATGAAACCCACGAAAATTTGAGTGAAGGTGCCGACGAAACGTCTGCTGACAATGCCATACTAACGCCTGACCATGATGTGGACACGTCTATTCTTGCACGCTTGCCAATCCCCGTTTTGGTGTACAGAGAAAGCGAATTATTGTTTGCCAATGAAGAGTTTTTCGACCTGACCGGTTACGGACAACTCACAGATCTTGCGACTTCTGGTGGCGTTGATGTTCTGTTCGGCGAAGGTGTGAACATGACCACCAATCAAATTTTTCATTCCGATGGACAGACACTCGATGTGCATGCTCATATTCAACGGGTACCTTGGGACGACCGCAAAGCGATGCTGCTCACGTTGCGCAAAGGCGAAGATCCGGACATCGCTGTTGAGGGTGACGCAACTGATTTGAGCCGTGCATCCAACTTATCAACACTTGCACCTAGCGACGCTTCTGAGATTGAACCGGTGGAATTGCCAAAAACCGATTCAAATATGCGTCTGGTTAAGTCTGATACCCCACCTCTCACATCACCTTCCCCGAAAAATTCGCAGTCTGATTCTCATGAAGCCTTTGGCGGATTAAGCGGAGAAGATCTTCGTAGCATTTTAGATACAGCCACCGATGGGGTGATTATTCTGTCCGATGAAGGTATCGTACGGGCGATTAATCAATCTGCAGAAGCGTTGTTTGATCAAGACCCGAGTGACATACAGGGCCAGTCATTCACAAAATTACTCGCGCCTGAAAGCCAACGTTCAGCTTTCGATTACCTGCGCAGCCTGTCTGATGTGGGAGTCGCAAGCCTATTGAACGATGGCAGAGAAGTCATAGGCCGCACGGCCAAAGGTGGATTACTTCCTCTTTTTATGACCATCGGAAAATTGGAAAGCACCGATGCATGTTGCGCAGTTGTTCGCGATATCACGGCTTGGAAAAAAGCTGAGGAAGACTTGCTGACGGCTCGTGCAGAAGCCGAGAAAGCCAATGAACAGAAAACTGAGTTTTTGGCGCGCATCAGCCATGAAATACGCACACCGTTGAACGCAATTATCGGCTTTTCAGATATGATGATTGAAGAACGTTTCGGGCGAATCGAGAATGATCGTTATCGCGGTTATCTTCGTGATATCCAGAAATCAGGGTCTCATGTTCTCGATCTGGTAAACGATCTGCTGGATATTTCAAAAATTGAAGCGGGCAAAATGGAATTGTCCTTTGACGCTTGCAACCTGAATACCACTGTTTCTGAAACTGTTGCCATGATTCAACCTGAAGCGAACAAAGAACGGGTAATTATTCGCACAAGTTTGTCAGCAGTGGTGCCTAAAGTTGTAGCCGACCCGCGCAGCTTGAAGCAGATCGTTTTGAATCTTGTTTCCAACAGCATCAAATATACGAAATCTGGTGGACAAGTGATTGTCTCCACCGTGTATGAGGACAGTGGTGAAGTTGTTCTGCGCGTGCGGGATACCGGCATTGGTATGAGCGACACCGAGCTTGCAAAAGCCATGCAGCCGTTCGAGCAATTAAGCACAACGATGGACGCCCGAAAGCAAGGCACTGGCTTAGGCCTACCACTCACCAAAGCTATGGTGGAAGCCAACCGCGCGCAATTTCACATTGAAAGCTCACCAGAAGAAGGCACTTTGGTTGAAGTTCATTTCCCGTCACAGCGGGTATTGGCTGACCGCTGACCGGTTGAGCTATTGACACCGAACATGTTTGGCCCGAATTTAAAGTCGACTTTTGTAATCATGATTAGTTTAGAAAATTTCCAACCTTCTGATTTCAAATGATTATATGTTTGCCCCGCCTGCCATGAAACGTTAGCTGATAGCATTGACCGTGTTTGTAGCACTTGCTGCATTAAAGCACTGAACCAACGAATGGCTCCATGGCTGGATCAACGATTACCCAAAAAAGGAAGCAGTATATGCATCGGGCTTTTTCTCCCGTTGCAGGAATCGTACTGTTTACAATTCTGGGTTTGGTTCTGCTGCCGTTTCTCGCGTTGGTTGGCATAGCCCTTTCGGGGTCGCTGGAAGCATGGCCACATTTATTGGCCAACGTTTTACCGCGAAGCCTATTTCAGACATTTACCTTATTGTTCCTGGTTGCTTTTGGAACTTCGTTAATAGGGGCTGGAACCGCTTGGTTGACATCGGTGTTTGAATTTCCTTTGCGCCGTTTATTTTCTTGGGCATTGGTGCTGCCATTGGCTGTGCCCACATATATTGCGGCTTACACGCAACTTGAGTTTTTCGATTTTTCCGGCCCTGTCCAATCGTTCGTCCGTGACCTGGGCGGGTACAGCAGTTTTCGTGATTATTGGTTTCCAGATTTAAGGTCCTTCTGGGGAGCTGCATTGGTTTTTTCACTCGTGCTCTACCCCTATGTCTATATGACCACCTGTTTAACTTTCTCGCGACAGGGGGCTTCCGCATTGGATGCGTGTCGCACTCTTGGAGCCAAGCCTTCGCGTATGTTTTGGCAAGTGGGCTTACCCATGGCACGCCCTGCACTTGCAGCTGGTGTTGCGATCGCATTGATGGAAACGCTAAACGATATTGGTGCTGTGGAAATACTGGGCGTTCGCACTCTCACCTACGCTGTTTTTGAAACTTGGCTAAATCGCGACGATTTGGTTGGAGCTGTTCAATTGGCGATTGTACTACTCATAATTATCGCATTTCTGGTTTGGTCCGAACGCAAAGCACGCGGTGCGCGTAATTATTCAGCCACCAGCCGTGAACGGCCAACAGCGCGACTGAACCTTAATGGAACCCGTAAATGGCTGGCTGTAATTGCCTGTGCATCACCTATCCTTCTGGGTTTAGGCATACCGATTTATGTTTTGGGAACCTATACATTTCGCAGGCTTGGCGAGGGGTTGAACGCCGCAGTTTTACATTCTGCCTTCAACAGTGTTCTGGTGGCGACCATCAGCGCTGTCGTCGCAACGGCCATTGCTTATGGTGTAATCCAATACGCCCGTCTTTCGCGCAACAAACGGGTTGCGACAACCGGACGTATCGCCAGTTTGGGTTACGCAGTACCCGGCACAGTATTGGCAATTGGATTGTTGATACCTTTGGCAAGCTTTGATAACTGGTTTGATGCTGCCGTGCGGTCAATGTTTGGAGTGTCTTCAGGCCTGTTGCTCAGCGGGTCGATTGGCATCCTGATTTATGCCTATGTTTTGAGATTTTTAGCAATTTCATACGGAACCGTGGAATCAGGGTTTGGACGCGTATCTCCTCACATTGATCTTGTGGCCAGATCGCTTGGACGCACGCCCTCACAAGTGGCCAAACAAATTCACACACCAATCATGAAAAACGTATTGGCAGCTGCCTTTCTATTGGTTTTTGTCGATTCCATGAAAGAACTGTCAGCCACTCTGTTATTGCGACCGTTCAACTTTGAGACACTATCAACTTATATTTATGATCGTGCGTCTCAATCCGCATTGGAAGATGCTTCCTTTGCAGCTTTGATTATTGTCTTGATTGGGCTTGTACCAGTATATCTTATTTCACGGGCGCCTCAGAAATAGGCTTACACTCTTCTGAGTACACACCAAAAAAAACGCGGACATTGCTGTCCGCGTAAGAGATAAGGTTAAGAAGCTGTGGGGTCGTGTCTCAGGTCTAGTAAACTTTTGGGAAATTGAAACATTCAACTTATGAATATTTTGACTTCCGATGAACCCATAATGCCCCTCAAAAGTTAAGAACGTCTTTCCAGCTTCATTAAAATTTTACACTTCCGCGTGAAACGAAACACAAGGTTAAGATTTTAGTTAGGGTTTGTTAACCCTCTTTCTTAGGTTTGCAACGCAGAAACATTGGCAAAAAGAGCCAGCGCTTCCGGATTGGCCAATGCTTCCTGGTTTTTGACCTTTCGGCCATGCACAATATCCCTCACAGCCAATTCAGTAATTTTACCACTTTTAGTTCGGGGAATGTCTTCGACCGGGACAATAACTGCCGGAACATGCCGCGGTGAAGCGCCAGTGCGGATCTTAAGGCGAATGGCTTTTTCAAGACTTTCATCCAGAACCACGCCCTCCGCCAAACGAACAAACAGAACGACCCGTGTGTCGTTATCCCATTGTTGACCGATGCAAAGTCCTTCTTCAACTTCAGGCATTTGCTCCACCTGATTGTAGATTTCCGCTGTTCCAATTCGAACACCACCGGGATTCAAAGTCGCATCAGAGCGGCCGTGAATAATCATGCCACTATGATCCGTCCATTCAGCAAAGTCCCCGTGGCACCAGACATTGTCAAAACGCGCGAAGTAAGCATCGTGATATTTCACACCATCCCCGTCGTTCCAGAAACCGAGTGGCATAGAAGGGAATGGCTGAGCGCAAACCAATTCGCCTTTCTCACCATGAATAGGTCGTCCATCATCGTCCCATACGTCACTGGCCATACCAAGTGCTGCACCTTGAATTTCACCTGTATAAACAGGACTCCACGGAACTGCGCATACGAAACAAGCAGCAATATCCGTGCCCCCTGACACAGAAGCCAAATGGACATCGGACTTTATCCCGTCATAAACAAACTGAAAATTTTCTGGCGACAGAGGTGAGCCTGTTGATGCAATAGTTTTGACAGATGAGAGATTATGGGTCTCGATTGGTTTGCGACCTTCGTTGCGCACGGCATCGATAAACTTAGCGGATGTTCCAAAGAAGTCGAATTTCTCTTGTTCTGCATAATCAAAAATCACATTGCCGTCGGGTGCGAATGGCGACCCGTCATAGAGCATCAATGTGGAGCCACCGGCTAACGCCGTCACTAACCAATTCCACATCATCCAACCGCATGTGGTGAAATAGAACACGCGGTCACCCTCGGTGTTGCCACAGTGGAGGATGTGTTCCTTCAAGTGTTGCAACAAAATTCCACCAACACGATGAACAATACATTTTGGAACTCCGGTCGTTCCCGATGAAAACAAAATGTACAACGGGTGATCGAATGGGAGCCGCTCGAATGTGACAGGTTTGGCATCAAATGAGTTGATAAAATCTTCCAATCGCTCGCCATAAACATCAACTTTGGGTGCATCAGCGCACAGTTCCAAATAAGGAAGAACGATTGTCTTTTTCGCAGATAATTGAGCCGATACCGCCTTTACTTTACTAGAGACGTCTATCGCCTTGCCATTGTACCAATACCCGTCGCACGAAATGAACAACACGGGCTCAATTTGACCAAAACGGTCTAAAACGCCTTGCTCGCCAAAGTCTGGTGAACAGGATGACCAAATGGCGCCGATTGAATTGGCAGCCAACATGCAAGCAACAGTCCCGGGTATGTTGGGCACCATGGCCGCAATTCTGTCACCGCTTTTCACGCCTTCAGCGGCGAAAGCCTGCTGCAAACGCGAAACGAGTGCATGTAACTCGTCCCATGACATGCTGGATTGTAACTTGTCTTCCCCTCGAAAGATCATAGCAGGTTCTGACCCTTTTAAGCGCACCATGTTTTCAGCGAAACTGAGTTGGGCCTCGGGGAAGAACTTGGCGTCGATCATACGTTCAGCATTCGCAAAAACACGATTGCCTTTTATTCCGATTACATTGCAGAAATCCCAGAACTCAGACCAAAACTCTGGTGCTTGATCAACAGACCATTTGTGGAAATCTGAATAGGATTCAAACTTGAGACCCGATTGCTGTTCACAATGGTTTGCAAATTTTCGCATAGGGCTTGAACTGATGCGCGCCGCATCGGGCGTCCAGAGTGGCTCTTTATTCATCATGCACCAACATTAAATGGGTAATAATCATTTATTTCCATGCACATGGTAGATTAGCAAGTCTCAGCATGGGCGTTAACCACCATTTTAACCATTTCGCAATTGTTCTGATTTCCGCCACATTAGAGTTCTCAAAGGAAGTTGTACGGATTAAGGTTAAACGTGCGCCGAATTTGAACATCACATGTGGCGGGGCGTGTGAGAATTGGGGACGTAACCAGACATGACACGTTGGGCAAAATGGCTTCTAGCGATTGCTGTTGTTATTTCAATTCTGTTGGTGGCAACGCCCCAGTTACTGTCTAGCCGTGCTGTAAAAGACCGTATAGCTGCTCAATTGAGCGAACTCACAGGACGTAAAGTGCTGCTCAATGGAAGCAGTTCGATATCCCTAAAGCCTTACCTCGGCGTGATATACCGCGATGCGAGAATAGCCAGCACAAAAGGCGAAACAGGTGCCCCGTTGGCCAGCGTTGAGGAGCTGCAAGTTCAACTTGGGTTCGCATCCGCATTTTTTGGAAAAGCCGAAGTTTCAAATGTGACTATGATCCGGCCGCGTTTCAACCTTGAAGTCGATGCCAACGGGACACGAAATTGGCAACTACAAGGTGGAGAATTTGCCAAGCGGCTGAGCCTTGAAAATGATCAAAAGCCGCAAGGCCTATCTCTCGGATTTGCTAATATTGTTGATGGAACTATTAAACTCAATGATCAGCTCAACCGGGTAACAACAGAGCTGACAGCTGTGAATGGCTCAATAAATTGGCAAGATATCACCAGCAGCCTTGATAGTAAGATTGAAGCCGTCTGGAATGGTGAGATTGTCAATTTGGAATTGGCAGCTGCAGCCCCTCTTGAACTCCTGCGCGGCGGCATTTCAAGCACCCGTGCAGTGTTTAAATCAAAAGCTTTGACAATGGTTTTTGACGGTACGTTGGATACGAAACTCAATACGGCCAAGGGGACATTTAGCTCGATCACACCTTCTATGAAAAGTGTGACCGAGTGGTTATCCATACGCGCGCCTATGGCTGCCATGACAACTGCTTTCGAGCTTTCAGGCGAATTGAGTGCTGCAGAAGGCAAAGTCACAATGGAAAATACGAAAGTCTCCATTGCTGATCATAATGGTTTGGGACAATTGCAGTTTACGAAAAAGGAAAATACCCCGCTTGCAATCAGTGGTACACTCGCTTTTGAGACACTCGATATTCCCTCACTGCCCCGCCTGGTCTTTGCAGGAACTAAAACCGCAGAGCAAAGCGACCAACTCAACCTGTCCAAACTGGACGTGATAGATATGGATATTGGGGTGTCGTCAAAGTCTATGACATACGCCGCGGTCTCCGCTACGAACGTTGCAGCCTCCGTGATGCTCCGCAAAGGCGCAATGCGGTTGGAAATAGGGAATGCAGAAATTTTAGATGGTACAATATCCGGGTTTCTGGATGGGCAGCCGAAACCGGAGAGTTTTGAACTGCGGTCTAATTTCTTGTTGTCCCAAGTGAACTTAGCAGACATGTCATCATTGGTTTCTGGAACCTCCAAAGCTTTAACAGGAGATGGTGATGCCGAAATCAAGTGGACCTCCAGTATTGCGCCTGGTGCAAACACATTTTCAAACTTGAACGGCAGTTTAGACATCAAAGGCAAGGGTGGCACAATAAATGGCATTGATTTGAAAGCTATCTATGACCTTTCAAATCAAAACGAGGATACACCCGTACAATATGTGGATGGAGTAACAAGATTCGATACGCTTCAATTGAATTTTTTGATCGTAAACAACACTGCGTTTTTGCGCGAGAGCATGCTTGTGAACCCGAGTTTAAAAGCGACACTAACCGGTCGTGGTGAATATAAGATCGGCACTTTGGCGATGCGCGGAAACATTGAAAGCACGGAGGAAGATACAACAGGCCTTCCGTTACCTTTCTTCATAGGCGGAACAATCGCCTCACCTTTATTCGTGCCATTGCCAAGACCGAATTCGAACTAAGCTTCACAATGTCCTGAATATTAGTGTGCACGTTGAACAACATTTGATTTGGGCGCTATTTCCATCGGTTGTTTCTTCATCTCTGCCCGACAGAACAACTCAGGTGTTTGCGCTACGCCAGCGAGTTTATGATTGCCAACGGACACCCAGCGTTCTGGTTCTAATTTGGCAATTTCCGCCGACACGAGAGCTTTCGAGTTCAACACTTTTGTTAACGCCTCAATACGCTCCACCTCATTGATTGTGGGGCCAATAACTGAAAATGCCAGACGCGAAGCAACACCAATATTTCCGAAATTGAGCATTCCCATATTCATTCCAATTCCGAAATCAAATTCCTGTTTACCCCGTTTCGTTCTTAGAGCATTAATCTTTTCCAAGCTTTCAATTGCTTTATCAATCGCCATGGTTCCGCAACGGATCGCCTGCTGCTTTCCTTCTTCCTCTTCGAAGGGGAAAATAGCCAGCACTGCATCACCGATGAAGTCCAAAACCTCACCACCGAACTCGATTGCTGCACCTGCGGTAGCTTCAAAATAATCGTTCAATAATTCAAGAAAATCAGCTGGCGGCATTGTGTCCGCCAAAGCCGTAGAATTGCGCATATCGGAATACCAAACCACTGCCTTGGTTTCACGGCCATCGCCAAGTTTAATGGCGCCATCCAAGACTTCACGACCCGCATGTTTGCCCAGATAAGTTTCCGTAATATTCCGTGCAATACGATTTTGGACCACATTTTTACAAGCGGCGGCGAACCGTCTTTGTATCTTCTTCAAAGCTGTTAGATCATCATCAGAGAAGCCCCCCTCACGTGAACTCGACCACATGACAAGCAAACCTTTCGACATGGCTGTCTTACGCAATCTGGATTCATTAAACGGCGTGGCGATCATCAGGTAATCGGTATATCCCTGTTCTTGAAGGTCAACTAAAACCGGAAAATCTACGATCATATTGGGGCCATCGAGATTGCGGCGGAATGTGTCCAGATTGTTATCCAGAACATAGGACATGGGGCTGGCTTTCCACTGGTCTGACACTTCATCTTGATGTCTGAATTGCTCGAACTCAACCTCCTGACCACGTCGCCACAAAATTGTTTCGGCCTGGAATAGGGGATGAAGCGTCGGCCAAGTGAGCCTTGCTCTTGTCACTGGAACTCCGGCAGAGCTCAATCGCTCGCATACCTCTGAAAACAAGTCGACGATTTCAGGTTGCGACAGAGCTTGATCTATGAGCCATTCGCCGATTTCATTGATCAGGGTATTACGGCTCATAATCATTCTCCAACTGTGTTGCTGCAATGTCGGGTTGAATGCACTCTTTTTCAAGAGCACAAATGCACATTGCAAAGTTAAAACCAATTAAGTTTGAGTGGCTAATCGTTCGGCCCGTGCAGCCCGCACTTCCTGACGTTTAATCGACAGTGAGGCAATGATGACACCAGTGGTCACGACTCCCACCAGAATCGTGCAGACCGCATTGATTTCAGGGGTTACCCCCAAACGCACCTGGCTGAAAATCTTCATGGGCAATGTTGTCGCGCCCGGCCCCGAATTAAATTGAGCAATTACGAGATCATCCAATGACAGTGTGAATGCCAACATCCATCCAGCGACTATTGCCGGCATAATAATAGGCAATGTCACGCTAAAGAAGGCACGAGCAGGCGTTGCTCCCAAATCCAATGCAGCTTCTTCCAACGAACGGTCAAAACTTGCCAATCTTGACTGCACAACCACCGCCACAAAACACATGGAAAACGTAATATGAGCCAAAGTGACCGTGGTGATACCTCTGTCCATTCCAACAGCAACAAACAGAAGTAGCAGAGACAAACCAGTGATCACTTCGGGCATGACCAATGGCGCGTAAATCATTCCTGAAAATAAAAAACGACCTCTAAATCGGGTGTTTCGTGCCAATGCCATTGCGGCCAACGTCCCCAGAACAGTGGCAATTGTTGCAGAAATTATGGCCACCCTAAATGTAACCCAAGCGGCGTCAACAAGACCTTGGTTGGCAAAGGCCGCCGTATACCATTTGGTGGAAAATCCAGCCCAAACAGTCACCAGTTTAGAAGCATTGAACGAATAGATTATGAGCAACAGGATCGGGATGTAGAGAAACGCAAACCCAAGAACCACAGACACAATATTGAATTTTGACCAATGCCTGTTCATGCGCTCTGCTCCCTTGCACGAACTTCACTGCGTTGAAACAGCATAATAGGAACAATAAGCAAAAGCAGCAGGATTACCGCCACAGCAGAAGAAACAGGCCAATCACGGTTTTGGAAAAACTCATCAAACAAAACCCGTCCTATCATTAATGTACTCGAGCCCCCCAGCAATGATGGAATAACAAATTCACCAACAGCCGGAATGAAAACAAGCATGCAACCTGCGATAACACCGGGACGAGACAGAGGCCATGTGATTTGCCAAAATGCTGACATCTTACTGCATCCAAGATCTGCGGCGGCTTCAAGCAATGCGCTGTCTTGCTTTTCCAAATTCGCGTAGAGTGGCAAGACCATAAACGGCAGATAAGAATAGACAATACCAATATAGACCGCCCAGTTGGTGTTCATAATCGTTAGCGGTTCGCTAATCACCCCCAACCAGAGAAGAAACTGATTGAGCAGGCCTTCTTTTTTCAAAATACCAATCCACGCATAAACACGGATCAAAAACGATGTCCAAAAGGGCAAGATAACAAGCATAAGCAACAATGGGCGCAACGTGCGCGGCGCACTTGCCATGCCGTATGCCAACGGATATCCAATCAACAACGTAAGCACTGTTGAGATGAGCGCAATTTGAACACTCGACAGATAACTTTTCCAGTAGAGGGCATCTTGCGTCAAAAAAGTGTAATTGCTGAACGAAAACTTTTTGATGTCTTCCCACCACCCCAAAGGACCATCCAACCAATCCAATGCCGGAATATAGGGGGGTTGTGCGATGGCCGGTTCAGAAACGGAGAGTTTTACCACCATCACAAATGGCGCAAGAAAGAAAATAAGCAACCAAAGATAAGGGAGCCAAATCGTGGCGCGTTTCACAATAGGTTGCAGCGCATTCACGATGTTAAAATCCGCGCGCCTTGGGGAGAACAGGAGATCCAAACACGCTCTTCCCAAGTGATGATGTCATTACCTGACACAGAACTGTTCAACACCGCCGCTTTTACAAACTCTCCACTGTCCAGCTTTACTTTATAGATGGTCACACCACCAAGATAGGCGATGTCCCAAACGACTCCTTCAAGAGAGTTGATTGATTTTGCAGGTTTCTTTCGTGATATACTCAACTTCTCTGGACGGGATGCAAACCAGACATTGCGATCTATCGCGAAGTTTTCCCCTGTTGTCACCTGAAGCTCCTGTCCGCTGTCGCTTTGCAGCAATATCTTGCCTTTGGCTCGACCAACAGTTTTTGAAGCAATCAGATTAATGTCCCCCAGAAAATCCGCCACATACCGGCTATTGGGTCGTTCATACATTTCCATGGGTGGGGCAACTTGCACGATACGTCCGTGATCCATCACCGCGATCCTATCAGCGACCGTCATGGCCTCTTCTTGATCGTGGGTAACAATCATGAATGTGATGCCAAGTTTTTCCTGAAGATCGACCAATTCAAACTGTGTTTCTTCGCGCAGCTTACGGTCAAGCGCACCCAACGGTTCATCGAGCAACAGAAGTTTTGGTTGTTTCGCCAACGAGCGCGCCAGCGCGACCCTTTGTTTTTGGCCACCTGACAGTTGATCAGGTTTGCGCTTGCCAAATTGTTCCATCTTCACCAGCACCAGCATGTCTGCGACACGATCGTTGATTTCGCTTTTCGCCATGCCGTCTTGTTTCAGACCAAATGCAATATTCTTCTCAACGCTCATGTGCGGAAACAATGCGTAGGATTGAAACATCATGTTCACCGGACGGCGATAAGGTGGAACATCGGCCAAGTTTTCCCCTGCCAAAAACACATCGCCTTCAGTGACATCTTCAAAGCCTGCCAACATACGCATTAAAGTCGTCTTGCCGCAGCCGGAAGGGCCCAAAAGGGCGAAAAACTCTCTTTCAAATATTTCAAGAGAAAGGTCATCTACCGCCGTAAATGAGCCGTATCGCTTCGTGACATTTCGAAACTCGATGAACGGTTTCGCACCCTCTTCCAGCCACGGATGAAATGTCCGGTTTAATGCTGCTGGTTGTTTGGGGTTACTCACTACGCATCTCCAACCATGAGGCCGCGTAAAACAGCCTCATGATGGTTTGAGCCATTACTGACCTGTTTTCACTTTTGTCCAAGCACGTGTCACCACACGTTGGGTGCGCGCATCGTAAGGAGTGGTGATGTATGTCTTGGCCAATGTTGCTTCATCCGGATAAATCGCAGGGTCTTCCAACACATCCTTCTCAAGCAAAGGTTGTGATGCCTTGTTGCCGTTGGCGTAATAGACATAGTTTGATGCTTTCGCGATCACTTCAGGTCGCATGATGTAATTCAAAAACTCATGAGCTTCTTTCACGTTTTTGGCATCCGTGGGGATCGCCATTTGGTCGAACCACATCAATGCGCCTTCGGTCGGAATTGCGTATCCAATTTCAACTCCGGCTTTGGCTTCTGCAGCACGATCACGAGCTTGAAAAATATCGCCTGACCAACCGACTGCCATGCAGATATCGCCGTTGGACAACGCATTGATATATTCGGATGAATGAAATTTCTGAACGAAGGGTGCCACTTTGGCCAAAAGCGCTTCCGCTTTACCAATGTCGCCAGCGTCTTTGCTGTCCGGATTCTTGCCTAAATAGTTGAGCGCTGCAGGAATGATTTCTGCCGGTGCATCAAGAACATGGACACCACAATCTTTCAACTTAGCAAGTTTTGCAGGATCAAAGAAAACATCCCAAGATGCCACTTCCCCGCCAAGACGTTCTTTGACCTTTGCAATGTTGTATCCAATACCTGTGGTGCCCCACATATAATTGATGGAGAATTTTGCGCCGGGGTCATATTTTTCTGTGCGATCAGTGATCACACTCCACATGTTCTTCGCGTTTGGCAAAGCCGATTGGTCGAGCGGCTGGAACACGCCAGCGCCAATTTGACGGGCCAGAAACGTGCCTGATGGAACAACCACATCATAGCCTGTACCACCAGCCAGCAATTTGGTTTCCAAAATTTCGTTTGAATCAAAAACATCATAAGTAACCTTGATTCCGGTCTCTTTGGTGAAGTCTTTGAGAATGCTCTCATCGATATAATCGGACCAATTGTAAACATTAAGCGTGCGCTCTTGTGCCCATGCGCCAGATGTCATCACTGCAAATGCAGCGGTCATGGATAGTGTTTTAAGTGTAAATTTCATGCCGTGTAATCCCATCGTATTTTTAGGGTGTCGTGTTCAGCGGATCGCCTGAGCGAAAGTTTAGGTCAGATGAGGATAAAAGCGCAAACTGAATCAGTGAGTTGTCCAGAAATTCGTTAGAGATAAGTCTGGCGCTCCAGTGCAGACATATCTTGTTCAAACCGTTCAATTTCAGCTTGTTTCACCGCACTCAAAATATGCACCATATCTTGTCCCAGTGCTCGTGTGGCAAATGCACTGCTTTTAAACCTTGTCAGAGCATCACTCATCACGTTCGGTAGAGCTTGGCCGCGGTTCGGAGTCGCCTCTTCATAGGCATTACCTTCCAAAGCTGGAAGAGAGGGTAAAGCCGCTTTCTCCAAACCATCACGCATAGCTTCTAACAAGCTTGCCAGAACAAGATAAGGATTGGCATCGGCACCAGAAACACGATGTTCCAAACGCCGTGCAGCGCCTTCTGCGGCGGGCAAACGAACAGCGACAGAACGATTGTTTTCACCCCAATTGGCGCGGGTCGGCGCATAAGACCCCAGCGCCATGCGCCGAAAACCGTTACGTGAATTTATAAACACAAGTGTCATATCGATCATTGTGTCCACTAAACCAGCCGCCGCATGGGTAAGCTTGGCCTCCCCGTCCGGCAAAGCAAAGATGTTCTCTCCTTCGTCATTCAACAAGCTGATATGCACATGCATGCCATTGCCAGGCTGGTCGAGAAACGGTTTCGCCATAAAAGTCGCCGTTAAATCGTGCATACGCGCGCACTCACGCACAATCCGTTTCAACAAAATTACATCATCAGCGGCGCGCAACGGGTCGTTGCGGTGATTGAGATTGATTTCAAATTGTCCAGGTCCCGCTTCTTTCACAATTGTATCGAGCGGTAAATCTGCCCAGTTGGCCGTTTTGCGGATATCCGCAAAAACAGGGAGCTTTTCAGCCAATGAATCCAAACCATACATAAATTGCGCATCTTCGATGCCGGAGTCATCGGCGATCTCAAATGCGCTGCCATCATTTTTCAGCAAATGAAATTCAAGTTCAAACGCGCAAACAGGCAGCAAGCTGTCATTTTTCAATCCTGAAACGGCATTTACAAGAACTGTCCGTGAACACCCACCGAATGCTTGGCCATCAAGATCTTCCATTTGCAAAATAACCTGCGCCACTTTGGAGTCCAAGGCGTTTTGACAAGACTTACCGCCGCCCTGCCCCCAAGGAACGGCCGATAGGCTTGTGGGTATGCCTTTGCAAAACCCGTCTTTATCACCGCTTGAAATATGCAGGCCCGTATCAGGCACTTCATTGCCCCAAACATCCAACCCATGCAGTGACAACGGGAAGTTGATACCTGACGAGAACGCTTTTTTAAGAGATGATACAGGCGCCCATTTCCCACGGGCAACACCGGAAGGATCTATAACCACGAACTCAACATTTTCGATGGCCGGGTGATCCGCCAAAAAATCAATCAAAACAGAATTCGAATTTTCCGATGACATAGGTTCAGTTTCTCAAATTTAATTACAATTTTAGCAAATTATTTTGCCCTAATTTATTTCATTATCTTTATTGCATGCCGCTCATTTAGAATACTAAAAAGTGGGTACACGGGTATGAAAAAAATTGTCGCAGCGAAGCTGCATGGGATTCACGTCACCGAAGCGAACCTGAACTATCATGGCTCGATCACACTTGATCCTGAACAATGTGAATTGGCTGGCATTCTTCCGATGGAATTTGTGGATATTTGGAACAAGAATTCGGGAGCGCGTATCTCCACTTACGTAATCTATGGAGATCGTGGCAGCAAAGTGTGCATTTTGAATGGTGCTGCGGCACGCACATGCCAAAAAGGCGACGCTGTCATCATTTGTTCCAGTGACTATATCGATTCAAATCAATTGACAGAAATCGAGCCAAAAGTACTGACCTATGATGAGCAGAACAATGTCACCGAGCTTCTGACTTATAAAGCAGGAAGAACCGAAAGTGGCGGTTACACTTTTGCTATCGAAGATAAGTCTGGTGAGGCTTTGCCAATACCTTTGGATGAAACCTATCGCGCTACTCGTTTCGATGCACCCAAAATGTCAGAAGAACTACCGGAGTTGGCGGACTAGTTTCTACCCACAAAAAAGGCCGCACTGTATGCGGCCTTTTCTATTTGTCTCAGAAAGACAAACTACAGAGTAGACGCAAATTTTGCGATCGCATTCTGGTAAGCGCTGGATGCGTTCCATTCTTTTAAAACACGAAAATTTGTTGTGCCGGGACCGTAAGCCTGTCCGGGCCTCCAACCATAAGCGCGCAAATAATTTGCGGTTGAAGCCAATACGTCAGGCACTGATCGCAAAAGGTCACGGCCACCACCGTCAAAATCCACACCAAATTTCACGTAATTTTTTGCCATAAATTGGGTCTGGCCGATTTCTCCATGGGCCGCACCTCGGAACTTGCTGCGGGGAATCCATCCTTTGTCTACGATTTTCAATGCAGCCATCAGGTTAGGTTTGAAAAATCCAGAACGGCGGCAATCATGGGTTAAAGACGCCAAAGACGTAATGATATCCTTTTTACCCGTGAAACGACCAAAACCGGTTTCCATTCCCCAGATCGTAGCCAAAACCTCTTTGGGCACGCCGTAGCGCTTTTCCACTTTATTGAATGTGCGACGATATTTTTTGAGCCTGGAAAGCGTTGGCCCACGCAATCCGGCAGTTTTCTTTTTGTAGAATTTGTTGAAGTTGCTTTTGGAACTTGCTGCACGTCTAAAACCGGCGTTCACTTTACGATCGTAGGAAATAACACTGGAGGAATATTTCGTGCTTGCCAATGCGCTGAGGCCACGTTTGCCAATACCTGCGGATTTAGCCTCTTTGGCGAAATCACGCTTGAAAGCGTCAAAGCCCGAGCCATTGTTGCTGCATTTTGCAGCGAGAGCAGCACCGGATGTGAATGTTAAAGCGATTGTTGCCGCAACTAAAATCAGTTTTTTTGTCATATTTTCCTCATGGAATAAGAAGATTTCGCGGGACGGGGCCGACCCGCGTGATCACTCAAACACCCCGCCAGATTATTCATGTGTTGACTGAATCGCGCAATAGTTAACGAAACGATAATTACGGCAAATTTATGTGAGGCCATAGGCACCAAAACCTTGCACGAGATCGTCTAAACCAAGTGGTCTGGTCAATGGCGGGGCTGATCGGGCCACGCAATTTGTTCTTTCGCATAGACGGCAAGAGGGCCCTATAGCCAGCGGCGAAACTTGTACCGGATCAGGCAAAAGCCTCGCGTGAGCTATATTTTCGACATCAAATCGCTCTGCTGCCGACACCCGCTTAACAGTACCATCACTTGCTGCGGCAAGGCGGTGTCCGGCCTGCACATCCTCAACACCCAACAAAACAGCAGTTCTACGGGGGCGGTCACCCGCTCCTTCATGTGGACCATCAATTGTTTTTGATAATGTAAGATAAACTGTCGCATCTTGCCCAACAACGCGCTCCGCGATGATTTCATCGGGTTTTGAAAAAGCTGCATGAACTGCCAATTTCGGGCATCCGCCACCAAACCGCGCGGACGGAAATCCTTTCGCTCCAATCCGACGCAAAACATTTCCACCCTGATCTATTTGCATCGCAAAGAAAGGAAGGCCGGCACGATGACCACCGCTTTTGTCTTGGAGAGACACCAAACGCTCCGTAACTTGTGAAAACCCGGTTTCAAACCGCGTGGCCAGAAGCAGCGGATCATATTTCAGACGTTCAGCCGTTCGCAGGAATTTATCATAGGGCATAAGGATGCAAAGCGCCGTGTATCTGGCCAGTTCCATACGAGTCAAACGCCTGGCTTCGTCCCCTTCAATTTTCAAAAGATCTATCTCTTCATCCAAGACTTTGTTTTCACGGCGCAGAACCAGCTCTTGTGCCAAGAGCTCTGCGCGTTCAACGCGGGGCAAACGTTCAGAAATAAACAACCGACCGGAATGACGATCCAATCGTTTGCGCCAAACGGGCATAGTTTCAACTGGCAAAACTTGCACCGCAATGCCGTGATCGGCTCGCAACAAAGTATAGAGGGCAGCCATTCGTCCCTGGTTGTCGCCCAATGCTGTTACGATGCGCTCCGCTGCACGCTCCAAAGCAGGAAAACACCAAGGCACATTTTCGAATACAGATCGGACCGCATCTACGGGCAATTGATTGACGGACGACCCAGGAACTTGTCCTCCCTCTCCCATCAAACGCGACAGATCGCTCAACCGTTCTTGCTGCTCCCGGTAAGCGCGGTAAAGTTTCACAATTCCGATCGCCGCATTGGGCGCACCATCAGACAATTCCATCAACTCTCCCGGACCGGGCAGCTCACCGGACAGGAGTGGATCAGCAAACACTTCCCGCAATGCCAGAACGGACCCAGCTTCACCCGTGGGCTGCAAATCTTCTGGAGCGACCTGATAGGTCGATACGAGTTTCAAAACCAACTGCGCCGTGAGCGGTCTTTGGTTGCGCTCAATCAAATTCAAGTAACTGGGCGAAATGCCCAATTCTTCCGCCATTGCGGTCTGGGTTAAATCCAGAGATGTCCTGATACGGCGCACACGCGGGCCCGCAAAGATTTTCGTGTCGGCCATTTTTACAATCCAAAGAATTAATATCGAAATATTATTACAATTGTGACAAAATTACAAATCACAGGAGTCAAAAGACATACAATTGCACATCTTTTATGCATCAAAGAACCAAATTTTCCTGATATAAGTCAGATTTGATGGTTTCTAGAGACAACAGCTCATCCATTGAGTTCATTTTGTAAATATTTACAAAATCGTATTTGAGTTGATCAACTTAAACAAGGAAACCCGTTATGACCGAAACAGTCACACCTATTAAGAAAGCCAAGCAGCGCGCTGCGGACCTCTCAGCTGACCGTATGTCCGTGGTGTCAGACGATCAGGAAAGCGCGATCCGCCAACTTGCCAATGATCTGCACCGTCTCAACCACGCTGTGATGCGCGCCGTTGATGCTGGCGTGAGTGTGGAACTGGTGCGCTCAGCTCGGCACCACGGCGGCGAAGGCAACTGGGGCGACATGATGGTTCCAGTGATTGTCAAAGGCTAACCAGCCTTTTCTCATCAACATTATTGGGCGCGATCTTCCTCCCGATCGCGCCTTTCTCTTTTGCAAACAGGACTTTAGATATGACTTACTCAACAGAAATCGGTAATGCGGACCGTTTGATCAAAACCAATGGAGCGCCATGGAGCGGTATCAACGCTGAAAGCGTTGCGCGCATGCGCATGCAGAACCGCTTCCAAACGGGTATCGACATTGCCAAATACACAGCCGGAATCATGCGCCGCGATATGGCCGCTTACGATGCCGACCCAACGGCTTACACCCAGTCACTCGGTTGTTGGCACGGTTTTATCGGCCAACAAAAAATGATCTCAATCAAAAAACACTTTGAATCCACCGAACGCCGCTATCTTTATCTTTCAGGCTGGATGGTTGCTGCTTTGCGTTCAGAATTTGGGCCTTTGCCCGATCAATCCATGCACGAAAAAACGTCTGTGCCAGCACTGATTGAAGAACTTTACACATTCCTGCGCCAAGCTGATGCCCGTGAATTGGGCGGTATGTTCCGTGAACTGGATGCTGCACGCAATGTGGGCGATGAACTTACCGCCAAGCGCATCGAGACCTCAATCGACAATTACCAAACACACGTTGTGCCCGTTATTGCAGACATTGATGCTGGCTTCGGCAATGCGGAAGCAACATACCTGCTTGCTAAGAAAATGATTGAAGCTGGTGCATGCGCTTTGCAAATTGAAAACCAAGTATCCGATGAAAAACAGTGCGGTCACCAAGACGGCAAAGTAACTGTTCCCCACGAAGACTTCCTCGCAAAGGTTCGTGCATGCCGTTACGCTTTCCTTGAACTTGGCGTTGAAGACGGCGTAATCGTCACACGCACAGACTCATTGGGGGCTGGCCTAACCAAACAAATCGCGGTCTCAAAAGAGCCGGGCGATTTGGGTGATCAATACAATTCTTTCATCGATTGCGAAGAAATCGACCCGAGCGACATGCAAAATGGTGATGTTGTGTTGAACCGAGATGGCAAACTCATGCGGCCCAAACGTTTGCCAAGCAACCTCTTCCAGTTCCGTGAAGGCACTGGCGAAGCGCGTTGCGTCATGGACAGCATCGCATCTCTCCAAAACGGTGCAGACCTTCTGTGGATCGAAACCGAGAAGCCACATATTGAACAAATTGCTGGCATGGTGGATGAAATCCGCAAGGTCATTCCAAACGCGAAACTTGTTTACAACAATTCACCATCGTTCAACTGGACGCTGAATTTCCGCCAACAAGTGTTTGATGCGTGGACAGAAGAAGGGCGCGATATGACCGATTACAATCGTGTAGACCTGATGAATGCATCTTATGATGAAACTGAGCTATCTGTTGAAGCTGACAATCGCATTCGTTCGTTCCAGAAAGATTCATCAGCACGTGCTGGTATTTTCCACCATTTGATTACCCTGCCAACCTATCACACGGCAGCATTGTCCACGGACAATTTGGCGAAAGAATATTTCGGTGACGAAGGAATGCTAGGTTACGTTGCGGGCGTTCAACGAAAGGAAATCCGTCAAGGTATTGCTTGCGTAAGACACCAAAATATGGCTGGCTCAGACATGGGTGATGACCATAAAGAGTATTTTGCTGGCGACGCTGCACTGAAAGCGGCAGGCGAAGACAACACAATGAACCAGTTTGGCTAAGTTAAAATCCACATGACCTAGCGAAAATGTGAAGGCCGCCTGATTGTTCAGGCGGCTTTTTTTTGTTCTGTTGGGACTCTATTCAATAAGTCAGTATTCTCATGAAATTTATTGCATCTTTGACCTTTGCTGCGTCTCTGCTTTTTTCCACTCTAAACACATCTGCACAGGTGCTGGAAGATAATGAAGCGCGGCCGTTGAACGTATTGGAAATCAACGACGGTACGAGCTATCTGTCGATGGATAAGGCCGTACCAAAGGGCAACATTTTGGTGCATTTTTGGGCCACATGGTGCGGCCCTTGCAAGAAAGAGTTGCCTCATATTGAAACGTTCTACCAAGAACTGAAAAAGAAAGGGGCTGCAGATAAATTGGTGATCGTGTCTATCGATACAATTCCATTTGAAGATGTTGTGTCTTTTATGCGCAATCAAGTGAAGCTAAAAGAGTTACCGACCCTGCAGACATCACCAATTGACATTCCAAAAATATTTCCAATACGTGGCTACCCCGTATCATTTTTGCTGGACGGCGAACGTCATATCGTGGCCAAGCAAGATGGGCCAATCAATTGGAAAGACGAAAAAGTAAAAGAGCTTCTTTACAGCCACTTTCAAGTTTCAAAGTAACCGACCACGTCCCTTAGCGCGCGCCACCCCGCCATTGTTGGAACACCTGAGCGCATTGTTGCTGATTGCGAATCTCAACCGAGTTTCCGAACACGTCCGCTTCCGCACCCGGCAACCATTGCTTGGGTAAGTTGCGGAACTTCATACGCATGGGCGTGCTCATACCTTCACCAAAAGCAATACACTCGCGGTTAGACAAAGATGATATGAATGCAATTGTACTGGCCGATGAAGAAGAGATTGCGCGACGAATAATTTCTTGGTCAAAATCGTTCGTCAGGCGCAAGGAAAACACTGTGGAACACTGGGATAGAATTGTGGGATCAAGTTCAGACGGGCGCTGCGAAATAATCGCCATGAACGATCCGTATTTACGACCTTCTTTCGCAATCCGGGCAATCGCACGACGTGTAGGTTCAAAACCGCCCTTGCCCGCCGGGACATAACGGTGGGCCTCTTCGCAAACGACAAGAATTTTGAGATTTCCCTTAGCCGCAATCGCCAGTTCAAATGACAAACGACACAAAACAGACGCAACCGAATTCACCACTTCGGCCGGCATGCCTGCCATTTGAATGATGGTGGACAATGAACCTGTTCCAGGGAGGCCAAAGAAGTTACCGATCACTTGGGATGCGATGTCTTCGATTGTACGGTGACGGAACATAAATGCATAGCGGGCGTCACTGGTGTGTGCATTGATACGCGCTTTCAATGACTTCAAAACCGACTTGTCGTAACGGGACTCCAACAAGCCCATTTCTTCGTCAACTTCAGCCAACAGATCAGCCATACGGTATGGGACAGCAGTGTCTGCCGTAAATGCGCTTGAACTGGAGTCTGAACGCAGTTTCACGCGGTCTTCACCATCACGGAACTTGGCTTTGGCAGTCGGGATAAACTCGCGCAATGCATCCACTTCTTCGTGGACAATCGGCTTTCCGCGGAAAAGGACTTCAACATATTCTTCAAGTTGGAACATCCAAAATGGCAAATCGAGATGGTTTTGTTCAATCGTATTTGCAGACGGGAATGCACGAGAATATTCGTTGTGCGGATCAAGGGTAATGGTGCGCAAATCCGGAATGATCTCTTGTGCAGCATGAAGTAAAAGTGAAACGGATGCAGACTTACCGCAACCGGTGGAGCCCAAAACAGCAAAGTGCTTCGACAGCATGTCTGCAATATCCACATAAGCTGGAATTGAATCGTCCTGGGACAAAACACCAATCACGGCATTTGCAGAACCAGTGGCCGCGTAAATAGAAGCCAAATCAGCTGCTCGAATTTGGTGCACCACGGAACCCACACCCGGATATGAACTAATACCCTTGGAGAAACTTGGATTCCCACCATCAGGACTGTCTTTCACTTCACCTTGAAGCTCGACCTGAAAACGCAGATTTGATTTTGTATCTTCGGAGAACTCTCCAGTCGGCATATCAATATCGCAGATCATGCCAACAATCCGGCTTTCACCCACAATGATTGAAAGCATACGGCCCACAGCCCATGTGAGACCTGTAATCGTATCCACACAAGATGTGTTGCCCTGCACGATCGCCATACTGCCATTACACGCTATAACAAATGCTTCAGGACGGTCCTCCTTACGCATAGGACGCGGACCGTCTTTTACAACAACAGATTTTTCTTCTGGTACCGGCCTAAATGACATCAAAGGCTCGGAAGCTTCTGCGGCTTGGGTTGGATGTTGAGCAGGTTGTGGTATAGCAACATTGGTTGCGACATTTGCTGGTGATGAAACAGCTGGTTGACTGACAGGCGCAAGCGTTTGTGGTGCCACTGATGGAGCCGCGACTTGTTGTCTTTGAACTTGCGGCGGCGCCTGTCCAACTGACGCTACAGGTTGTTGAATAGCTGGTTGTGGGGTTGCAGAATTTATGGTTTGCGACTGACGTAAAACAGGCTCAGTATGACGCACGCGTGGAGCGGGAGCTTGCGGTGCTGGTCGTACAGTTGCAGCTGCGGCAGCTGCCTTCTTGGCATCTGTAGCAGCATTGATCCGGCGCATCAGCGCTTCATTGTCCATAAAACCATCCAAACCAACCATATTCGAACGCTTATTATAGAAAACAGATGGTTAATATTCAGTGTTGGACAACCAATCATCGTGCGGGTCATCCATACTGGTATTTGCATCGCGATTCACGCTTCAAACGTTTAATTTAAACCAGAGCTCTGATACGGTTGGTTCAAATAAAATCGAAGTGATATCTCCATGCCTTCAAAAAACAAAATAACGACAATTGCACCCGGAACAAAAAACCCAAAACGTGGTGTAAAATCGTTTGATGAAGCAGCCCAGTGGCTGGCTCAACGTGGCATTGAAGACATTGAGTGCATCACGCCAGATATTGCAGGGGTCGCGCGTGGTAAAATGATGCCATCGAGCAAATTTCTTGATGGATCTACGCTTGCCCTTCCAAGCTCCGTTTTTATGCAAACCATTTCCGGTGAATATCCTGAAGAGAGTGATACTTTCGAATACCCACCCAATGATGGTGACTTACGTTTGATCCCCGACCTTTCCACCCTTGCAGCGGTACCTTGGGAAACCGACCCCACTGCGCAAGTGATTTGCGATATGTCAGACCACAAAGAAAATGCGGTCAGCTTCACACCTCGCAATGTTCTACGCCGGGTTTTGGACGCCTATGGCAGCAAAGATTGGAAACCCGTTGTTGCCCCCGAAATTGAATTCTATCTGGTGAAAACCAATGCTGACCCGGACATTCCCTTGGAACCTCCTATTGGCCGCTCAGGCCGGGCCATTGCTGGTGGCAACGGATATTCAATTGCAGGTGTGAACGAGTTTGATGAGTTGATTGACGAGGTTTATGATTTTTCAGACGCACAAGGTTTAGAGATTGAAACCCTCATTCACGAAGAGGGTGCGGCCCAGTTGGAGATCAACCTCAATCACGGCGATGCAATTGAGTTGGCCGACCAGGTTTTCATGTTCAAGCGCACTATTCGTGAAGTGGCGTTAAAACATGGCATGTATGCCACCTTCATGGCGAAGCCTATTCAAGGGCAACCCGGATCTGCAATGCATATTCACCAAAGCATCGTGGATATGGACACTGGCAACAATATTTTCAGTGATACGCAAGGCAATGAATCTGACCTTTTCCGGTCCTTCGTCGGTGGTATGCAACACTACGTACCAAAGACACTGGTGATGATGGCGCCTTATGTAAATTCATACCGCCGCCTCACCACCCATTCTTCGGCACCAGTCAATGTTCATTGGGGTTATGACAACCGCACCACAGGATTGCGCGTTCCCACATCCGGACCAGAAGCGCGCCGTGTTGAAAATCGAATCCCGTCATCTGATGCCAATTCTTATCTGGCGTTAGCGGCTTCCCTCGCTTGCGGGTATTTAGGGATGACCCAAAATCTCGTGCCCACATCTGCAACGGAAACAACTGCCAACGAAGGGGAAAACGATTTACCCCGTGGCTTGCTGGATGGATTAGCTTTGTTTGAGAACGACGAGGGATTGAACGATTTGCTGGGTGAGGAATTCATCGGCCTTTACAGCGCTATCAAGCGTGAAGAATTCGAGACCTTCATGAAAGTTATCTCCCGTTGGGAGCGGGAATATTTGTTGCTGAATGTCTGAATTCGCTTATCAATCACCCATCTCACCAGGCCGGTCTTGGTATGAAGATTCATGCGGCAAGCGGCCAACTTATGCCCCGCTCGATGGCGACACCACCTGCGATGTTGTTATTGTTGGCGGGGGCTTTTGCGGATTGTCTGCGGCGTTATCTTTAGCAGAAACAGGTACGAAAGTTGTTCTGATTGATACCCACCGCTTTGGTGATGGAGCATCAGGTCGCAATGGTGGGCAGATGGGATCTGGTCAACGTGCGGGCGTAATCGAGCTTGAAAAGGAATTGGGGTTCGAGCGAAGCAAAGCACTTTGGGATATGGCAGAAAACGCAAAGTTATCCCTGTTTGATATTGCAAAGCGCTACGGGTTTGATTTCGACTACCAGCCCGGCCAACTGACTCCTCTGCACAAACAACGCTTTGAAGCTGAAGCGCAGGAAGAAGTGGACATATTGAACGGTCGTTATGGCTACGACAAGATCGAATACTTTGATCAAAATGCGATGGCCTCTGCTTTGGGGAGCCAACATTATTTCGGTGGCACGCGCGACAAGGGCACAGGACATATTCATCCGATGAAATATGTCATAGGCTTTGCGGCAGCGGCTGCAAAAGCAGGCGCAGTTTTGCATGAAAATACAGAAGCGTTGTCCATCAATCATAACAGAAAAATTATTGTTACCACGAAAAATGGAATCATCACTGCAGACAAATGCTTGTTGGCCCTGAACGGCTATCACAACGACCTTCGTCCGGAACTTGCGTCGCGCGTTTTGCCTATTCAAAGTTTTATTGGCGCAACCGTTCCACTGGAACACAACACGACTGTTCTGCCCGCAGGTGAAGCCGTGGATGACAGCCGTTTTGTTGTTCGTTATTTTCGAAAATCGAAAGATAACCGCCTGCTATTTGGTGGGCGCGAAGCTTATGGGAAATCCACACCGAGCGATATTGAGCGTGCTATTCGCAGACAGATTGCTGAAATTTATCCTGACCTTGCAGATGTGGAAATGACTCATGCTTGGGGTGGCAATGTGGCTATCACCATGCCGCGTATGCCTTATGTTCGTGAACTGGAAACCGGTTTTTGGACGGCTGGCGGATTTTCCGGTCACGGGGTCATGATGTCGAACTACACAGGACGCATGATTGCCGAACATTTTCTTGGCAAGAGTGAGGAAATAAGACTTCTAAAAGAGTTGAAAATTCCTCAATTTCCAGGTGGAGCGATTTTCCGCAATCCACTGAAACTTCTGGCGCTCACTTGGTACGCCATGCTTGATCGAATTTGATCAAGTTACACTTCGCCCGTGTTCACGCGGCTCATATCTCCATCAGCCCAAGCCATAACTTTGGGATTCATAATTTTAAACCAGAGAGGTGGAATCGCCGCCAATAGGAACGTTCCGGGATAGCCAGACGGCAATCGCGGCAGGTCTTCGAAATTTCGTAAGCTTTGATAAGGGCGCATCGGGTTAGTATGATGATCGCTGTGGCGCTGCAAGTGAAACAACATTAGATTGGACACAATATGATTGGTGTTCCAAGAATGATAAGGCTGGCACGGTTCATATTTACCATTGTCTTTTTTTTGCCGTTTCAAACCATAGTGTTCAACATAATTGGCTTCGGTAAGCGCATACCAACCAATGAAGTTGTGGACCAAAAGGAATGGCACCATAATCCATCCAAAGGCGACAATCAGACCAATATTGACGATCAAAGTAACAGTATAACCTTGCAGAGTTTCATTTCGCCAATGCCAAAATGGCAATCCCTTTTTACCCATACGTTCGGCCTCGTGTTCAAACCCACGTTTCAACGCTCCTGGTAATTCGCGCCAAGCGAACGCATAGACACTCTCGTTAAATCGCGCTGATGCAGGGTCTTCTGGCGTTGCCACCCATATATGGTGTCCGCGATTGTGCTCCACACAAAAATGTCCATAGCCTGATACGGCATTCGCCAAAAGCGCGAAGAGCTTGTCTGTCTTGTTGGATTTATGTCCCAATTCATGGCCCACAGTAATTGCGGTTCCAGACGTGTATCCGGCGCTCACTGTAAGAGACAAAATAGCCCACCAGGGCAAATCTTGCGTGCCCACGAGCCAAGCAGATGAAAGTAAGGCAATCCAAAACAGCGAAACCGACACATGAAGCAGAACACGATAATAGTTGTCCTCTGCCATTTTTTCTACGATTTCAGCAGGTGGATTGCTGTGATCCTCACCAATAACCAAATCCAGAGTGGGGATTAAAAAATACGAATACAAAAGTGGGATCAACGTGACCAACGGGTTATGACCCAGTTGAAAATACAGCCAAACACAAAGTGTTGGAACAATTGGTACCGATAGTGACAGAAGCCAGAGATAGCGTTTCGTATCCTTGTATTCGATACGTTCACCTGACTTGGTTTCAGCCACAAAGATCATGATTTCAAAGCCTTTTCACAATCACGTTTCCAACAGAATAACCCGCCCCAAAAGAGCAAATGATACCGAGAGAATCTACCGGTAAATCGTCGCTGTTCTGTGAGAATGCAATGATGGACCCCGCGGAACTTGTGTTCGCATATTCTTGCAGAATATTCGGTTGCTCGTGGGGTTCGGGAACGCGCCCCAAAACCTTTCTCCCGATGAAGTCGTTCATAGATTTGTTGGCTTGATGCAACCACATCCGGTCCAGTTTGGTAGGATCAACACCTTCTTCTTCACAGTGTTTGACCACCATATCAGACACGATGGGAACCACTTGTTTGAAAACCTGACGTCCATTTTGCATGAACTGCATATCGCGACGGTCCTGCACGCCATCTGGTCTCGAACGACGTAGGAAGCCGTTATTGTTGCGAATATTGTTTGAAAATTGTGTCAGACAACGGGTCGCCAAAATTTCAAACTGAGTGTCCGAACTTGCTTGTGACTTTTCTTCCAGAACGACAGCGGTGCAAACATCGCCAAATATGAAATGACAATCGCGGTCGCGCCATTCCAGATGACCGGAACAAATCTCTGGATTGACCATCAAAATACAATTGGCTGAACCGGAGCGGATCATGTCGGCTGCCGATTGAATTCCAAAGGTGGCAGAAGAACAAGCCACATTCATATCATAACCAAAGCCGCTGATACCGAGCGCATCTTGGACTTCAATGGCAATGGCCGGATAGGCACGTTCATGGTTGGATGCGGCACAAATGACTGCATCCATATCAGCGGCAGTTTTACCAGCCTTGGTCAAAGCGTCTTTTGCAGCGGC
This sequence comes from uncultured Rhizobiaceae group bacterium, assembly GCA_938010435.1. Taxonomy (GTDB): domain Bacteria; phylum Pseudomonadota; class Alphaproteobacteria; order Rhizobiales; family Rhizobiaceae; genus Pseudahrensia. The sequence continues at coordinate 442,696 of CALLUS010000002.1, forward strand.
GATCGCCATTTCAGCCATAATACCAGGTTCTTCCATGTCGCGTTGGCGCAATGTAGGATGCATAATATCAGGGTTAAGAACGCCCTTTTTATCCATCACATAACGACGCTCGATGCCTGACGCTTTGAAAATAAACTCTTCGCTTGAATAGGCCATTGGCTCACGTTCGCCGGCCTCAATCTCTGTTACATGCAGTTCGTTTTGCTTATCAGCATACGCGTTGAAGGCTTCGACCAACTCCGCATTTGTGATAACAGCCTCGGGTGTAAATACACCTGTACCGCTGATGACGACTTGTCGCATAATTCTTGACCTTAACCCCTTGTATCTCCATCAAAACTAAAGCGACAATTGCGGCACCACAAGATGTACGTTCGAATTGAAAGTGAAAAACTCAAAATGTTGAAAAGCCAACCGACTGCTCAAGACTGTATTGCCATGCTGGAACGGCTGGTTGGCTATGACACAACATCCCGCAATTCCAACATGGAACTCATCGATGACATGCGTTCCATGTTGTCCGAACTGGGTGTTGAAAGCCGCCTCACATTCAATGATGAAAAAACCAAAGCCAATTTGTGGGCCACTATTGGCCCTCAAGGCACTGGCGGGGTTGTTCTTTCCGGCCATACGGATGTTGTGCCTGTAGATGGACAAAACTGGTCGAGCGATCCATTTAGCTTGACCGAACGTGATGGCCGTCTCTTCGGGCGCGGCACTTGCGACATGAAGGGCTACATCGCATGCGTGATGACGCACGCCAAAAGCATGGCCGAAGCTGACTTAAAAACACCTATTCATTTTGCGTTTTCCTATGACGAAGAAGTTGGTTGTACAGGGGTGAAAGGATTGATTGATGACATGCGCGACAACCTCCCCGCACCTCTGGCTGTTATTGTTGGTGAACCGACCAGCATGCAAGTTGTTGGGGGGCACAAAGGTGGGCACAGTTATGTGACCACTGTTCACGGCATTGATGGGCATTCCAGCGCACCAGACTTGGGTGCCAACGCCATATTTTATGGTGCTCGCATTATCAATTTCATCGAACAATTGGGGCATCGCATAAAAGCCAATGGTGATCCGAACAATGGGTTCACGCCCTACTACACAACTGTCGATTGCGGTTTGCTCGAAGGTGGAACCGCTGCAAATATCATCCCGGCCCGATGTGAATTTCATTGGGGGTTCCGCAATGTGCCCGGCGATGACACAGATGCATTTTGCAAAGAGGTGTTTAGCTTTATTGAAGCGGAAATCGAACCTGAGTTGAAAGCCGTATCCGATGCGGCAGGTGTCACCCATGAATTGCGTCATTACCTGCCCGCTATGAAGCCTGACGAAAATTCACCAGCTGAAACCCTGTTGCGTCACCTCACAGGACTCAACGAATCTGGCCGTGTGGCCTACGGGACGGAAGCCGCGCATTTCCAAACGGCTGGTGTGCCGGGTGTCATTTTTGGACCCGGTTCTATCAAGCAAGCTCATTTACCAGATGAATATATCGATATCGATCAGATGGAAGCTTGCCACGATTTTATCGGTAAGCTCACCGAATGGGCAAGCGAAAATGAGGGCATCAATTGACCCCGCGTTTCATTGTTTCAATCTGCATTGCTTTTTTAACGATCTCATCTGCCAATGCCCAATGGCACGAATGGAAGTCCGAATATTTTCGTGATCATCCACTGGTCGGCAAGGTTTATGTGCCTCGAAAAGATGGGGCGCTCGATGCAAGTGTCGCGGGACAGTCGCAGCTTTTGAAAGCCATGTCTGAGCAAGCTATTCGTTCTCAATTTTTATTATTGGGAGAAAATCACAACAATCCTGACCACCATATTCTACAAGCAAAGATGCTTGAGACTGTTGTGAAAGCAGACCGCAAACCAGATATGGTTTTCGAAATGATCCCCCGCAGCCTGTCTGCTGAAGCCAACAGCTATAATTTGAAAAATGATCCTGAACTTGAAGGCTTTGCCAAACGTTTGGCGTGGGAAAAACGGGGCTGGTATTCTTGGGATATCTACAAGCCCATTGGTCTTGTCGTTGCACAAAACCAATTGCGAGTTGTGGCTGGAAACTTTGATCGAAAACTTGTGCGCAGTCTCTATAAGTCCAAAACGGCCTTGTCAGAAGAAGAGCACAAACGTTTTGCTCTAAACGAGTCTTTTCCACCTCACCTCCAAGTTTCTTTGAACCAAGAGCTGATCGCGTCTCACTGTGGGATGATCGGTGAAACCGCTCTTCCTGCTATGACACGCATTCAACGGGCAAAAGACGGGTTGATGGCAGACGCTATGATTTCTTCGAGTTTAAACTCTGGTACAGTCTTAATCGCCGGAAATGGCCACATTCGAAAAGATCGGGGGGTGCCATGGGTTTTGCGCAAAAAACTGTCTGACACTTCTGGCTTAATAAACACGTATTCAATCGGATTGATTGAAGTACGAAAAAATATTACTGACCCGAAACAATACGAGCTGATTAATTCAAAAGGTGAGGCATTGTATGACGTTGTGATTTTCACACCCAAAACAAATATTGACGATCCATGTGCTGCTATGCGCAAACAATTCAAGACAAAAAAGAAGAGCAGTAATGACTGATCGAAAAAACACACCCTCTTTAGACACTCTGTTTGCTCAAGCCAATGGAGTCATCGATCCTCAGACGGGCGGAGTTGTTCCACCGTTACAATCTGCCACAACATTTGTGCGTGATGAAAATTACGATCCACTTTCTCCCAACCATCTTTACGCACGTGATGACAATGATCTGACCCGTCTGGGGGAAAACATGTTGGCACAGGCTGAACACGCAGAAGATGGACTACTTTTGCCTTCGGGCATGGCGGCTATTGCAACCGTTATGCGCACCGTTCCAAATGGCGGTCGTATCATTATGCAGTCAGGTATTTATTGGGGAGCTACGAAGTGGACCAGAGATTTTTGCAACCGTCGAGACATTGATTTGGTTGAAGTGGATTGCTCGGATTTGCGTGCACTTCAACAAGCTGCAAAACCGGCGCAAATTTTGTGGATTGAAACCCCCTCAAACCCGTATCTCAAAACAGTGGACATCAACGCCTGTTCAACTATCGCGCACAAGATTGGCGCCACGCTTGTTGTTGATTCCACAGCCGCCACACCAGTGATTTCTCAGCCGCTTGATCACGGTGCAGACATCGTCATGCATTCAGCCACCAAAGGCATTAATGGACATTCTGATATTTTAGCAGGTTTCTTAGCTTGCAAGAATGAACAAAGTGATTTGTGGCAAAATCTCAAAACAGACCGGCATGATGCTGGTGCTGTTATGGGGTCTTTTGAAGCGTGGCTCTTGATACGCGGAATGCGCACTTTACCTCTCAGAATGGAGCGAATGTGTGAAAATTCGCTTACAATCGCTGAGCATTTGGAAAACCATCCGAAGGTTGAGTCTGTTCTTTATCCCGGTTTGAAATCAGACACGGGTCATAAAATCGCACTGCGCCAAATGACAGGCGGGTTCGGAAGCCTACTTTCTTTTTGTGTAAAAGGGTCGCGTGAAGAGGCTTTAAAAGCAGTTAGTAAAATGAAAATATTTAAGCGCGCCACTTCTCTTGGTGGTGTGGAAAGCCTCGTGGAACACCGCCACACGATTGAAGACACTGTGCCGGATAATCTCCTTCGGCTTTCTGTGGGTATCGAGAACATTGATGACCTGATTGAAGATCTGAACCAGTCATTAACCTAGTTTTTAAATCATGATTACCTGTTACCCTGTCGTTAACAGACCAGATGGCATGGTGAACGTTACATCTAAAGCCGCGAGTTCGCGGTTGCGTGAGACAGTGACGGGAGTTTCCAATGATTTACCAACGCCGCAAGAGCGATCTGAAAACAGATAAGAGTGAAGCACATCGTGAGTGGCCGACCATCGCACGTCAAAAAGAAAAACGTGCTGTTCTACTGGAAAAAAGCCGCCGCGGCATTGCTGTTTTCGACACAAACCTTCGGTTGATCGATTGCAATTCGTCTTATGGTGATGCCCACGACCTACCACCATCTTTGATGCGTGAAGGTGCTGAGTTTGTTCAAATTCTGAACCACATGGTCGAAACCGGCGATCTTCCTGGTAACGATGCCGATGCGTATGTGACCAAACATCTAAACTTCGCAAAAGGCGGTAATATCGAAACAATTTTTGAAACGCTTCCCGATGGTCGTGTCATGTCGGTTGGTTTTATTCCCGTTGAAACGGGTGGATGCATCGTCACGCAAGATGATGTGAGCAATATTTTTGCTGTCAAAGATGAAATCGAACATGCAGGTTTTTACGACCGCCGTACAAGCCTGCCAAACAAGCGCATTCTACTGAAATGCATTGATGAAGCTTACATGCAGAGTTGGGATGAAGAATCATTCGCATTGCTTGTTGTGAAAGCGACTAATTTCGAAGCATTGCGCAGTCGTATGGAAGAAGACACCGCCCACTTGCTTGTGAAGCATATTGGTGACCGTGTGCGTGATTGCATTCGCCAAGGTGACCTTCCTGCTAAATTGGAAGGTGCTGAGTTTGGCGTGTTGCAAAAATGTGTTTGCATACCAAATGATGCAGAGGCTTTGGCCAAACGTCTCATCAATGTATTGAACCAACCATATATGATTGATGGTATGCCAATTCTTGTTGAATTCGCTATGGGCGTGGCTTTGCCGAACCACAAAGATGACAGTGAAGAAACATTGATTCAAAACGCGCTTGATGCTGCTGACGTTGCTGCAAAACAAACCGGATGTCGGTACGCTTTCTGCAATATGGGCGACTTAGCTCTATCTGCTTAATCAAGCCTATATAGAATTTTTAAAGCCTCGCTTCTCTTGGAAGCGGAGCTTTTTTGTTCTTAGAATATGATGTTCATGACCGTGATTGAGACGATTAAGAACAAGATCGTCATGCCAAATCCAGCACGCATGAAGTCTTTCACTCGATAACCGGCGGGGCCCATAATCAAAGCATTGACCTGATGAGTCGGGATTAAAAATGAATTCGATGTTGAGATCGCAACCGTTAACGCGAAAACCGCAGGATCACCGCCAGAAGCGACAGCGATGCTTATTGCCAATGGCACTAACAAAACTGTCGCACCCACGTTAGACATGATCAATGTGAAGGCGGCGGCCAATAATGCCACACCGATTTGCAACCCCCAGATCGGCACGCCATCTAACGCAGATAAAATTCCATCTGCAATCCACTGAGCCGTGCCAGTGGATTGAACAGCTTGGCCCAAGGGGATCAAACTCGCCAACAAGAACACAGTATTCCAGCCGACAGCTGAGTAGGCTTCATCAATACGCAACACGCGGCTGGCCACCATACCTGCTGCGCCGACCAAAAGGCACAAAGACAATAGAATATCTGTGAACAGAATGAGGCCCAATGCAATCAGGAAAAAAGTAAGCGCCCACCCCACTTTCTTCGGTCGCAATTCTTCGCGCGGATAATCACTCGTAACGATGACAAAGTCGCGGTCTTTCTGCAAAAGGTTCAACGCACTCCACGTGGTGTGAACCAACAGTGTGTCACCAGCGTGCAGGAGTTCGAAACCGATTTTTGTCGGGGTGTGGTCATCCGTGCGAATATGGCTCATCACTTCTTCGCCACGATAAATTGCAAGCAATGAAAATCCATATCTTTCACGTGCGCGCACAGAACGGGTAGATTCTCCAATCATCGAACTTTCTGGTGGTATTACAATTTCCGCCACACCGCAGCGATGGCTGGCGAGTTCCCTAGAAAACTTGTCCATCTGCGGGTGGATCACCAAATCGTTCTGAACTGCAAATCTGCGAATGGCTGCTGGCGTACCCATAACGGCAATTCGACTTGGCGCTTCCAATTCATCCAGCACAACAGGCGCTACGAATGTCTTTTGATTGATATGAACGGCAATGATGTAGATGTCGAAATCCGAGTGAATATCGAGTATCGTTCTGCCAGCAATCGGAGAATCTGATGGCACAGATAATTCTGTGATCCCTGAATCCAAACCGTAGAGGCGATTGAGATATTCAGAACGCTTGTCGGCTTCGCTTCCGCCTTGATCTTCTGATCCCGGCAAAATGTAACGACCAAAAATTATGAAATATAAAATACCAGTCAACACCAATGACAGACCGATAGGTGTGACAGAAAACAAATCGAACGTTTGCATCTGGCTTGATTGAGGCAATTCCGCATTGGCGCTTATGATAAGATCGTTAAGCAAAATCAGAGGCGACGATCCAACCATCGTGATCGTGCCCCCCAAAATAGCACAGAACCCCATAGGCATAAGTAAGCGCGACAATGGAATCTCTGTACGCGATGAAATGCGCGATACAACGGGAAGATAAAGCGCAGCCGCACCGACGTTTTGCATAAACGACGAAATGATCGCCACTGTGGAAGATACAATCGGAATAATTCGCTGTTCTGTCTTGCCACCGAATTTCAAAATGAAGTGGGTGACTGTCGACATCACACCGGTTTTATCCAACCCTGCCCCTATGATCATGACGGCGATAATAGAGATCACAGCATTAGATGAGAAACCAGCAAACAAATCGCGAGGCTCTGCCAGATTTTCCAATCCAGGCACATAGCTCAACAAGCCAAGAAAGACGAGGATGATAATTGCAGTGACATCCACACGGACGATTTCCGTCACAAATAGGAATACAGTCAACGCAAGCAGACCAAGCACTGTGGCCATTTCAAACGATAAACCGAGAGATTCCATAAACAACTCCCCAAACGGATGAGAACACACCCGCTGTAGCATCCATTGCTAAACGGGTTTTCGTTCCGCCAGAGAAAAAAAGCAAGAAATTACATCAATTCAATCGGTTTGGTCGCCCAATTGTGAACAAGTGACCTAATATATGCGCTTAAGACATCACACTGGCACCTGTATCCGCCGTTGAAACCGCAGCGCGGAACACATTGAACAAATCTGTTCCCATGCCGAATTGATTTGCAGATAGATCAGCAGTCGCAATTTCGCGGGCGCTCCATTCGGTTTCATTGACCTTGGCTGTTAATTCTCCAGTGATTGCATCGAGACGTACAATGTCGCCGTTGCGCAGTTTAGCAATGCCTCCACCATCCACAGCTTCTGGAGTAAGGTGAATTGCAGCAGGCACTTTGCCTGACGCACCGGACATCCGTCCATCGGTTACCAGTGCAACTTTGAAACCGCGATCCTGTAACACGCCGAGCGGCGGTGTCAGTTTATGAAGTTCCGGCATGCCGTTGCTGCGCGGCCCTTGAAAGCGGCAGACCGCAATCACATCCATATTCAATTCACCAGCTTCAAATGCTTCTTTGATGCCGTTTTGGGTTTCAAAAATGCGCACGGGAGCTTCAACTATACGGTGTTCTTCTTTTACCGCAGACGTTTTGATTACCGCACGACCGATATTTCCATCCAACATTTTCAAACCACCATCCTTTGAAAATGGCTTTTTAACAGTACCCAATATTTTAGCATTGCCAGCTTCACGCGGCGCGGCTTGCCACTTCACACCTTCTCCATCCAGCAACGGCTCTTGCGCCATATTGTTGAGACCAGTGCCGGCGATTGTTTTTACATCGCCGTGCAAACGACCTTCCGACAACAATTCTCCGATGAGATATGGCAATCCACCCGCAGCGTGAAAATGGTTCACATCAGCCATGCCGTTTGGATAGACCCGTGCCAGCAAAGGTGTACATTCTGCCAAGTCGGACAGATCTTCCAATGTAAGTTGAATGCCGGCTGCCTTCGCGATTGCCACCAAATGCAATGCGTGATTTGTGGAACCCCCTGTTGTGTGGAGACCAATCACACCATTCACGATTGCTTTTTCATCAATCACATGACCGACGGGTGTAAATTCATTTCCTGTGGCCGTGATCGACAGTGCTCGACGGGTTGCTTCCTTGGTTAAAGCATCGCGCAGTTGTGTGCCGGGGTTGACGAAGCTTGAGCCAGGCAAATGCAATCCCATAAACTCCATCAGCATTTGATTGGAGTTGGCTGTGCCATAAAATGTGCATGTGCCGGGAGAATGATAAGAAGCGGATTCTGCTTTCAACAATTCTTCACGGCCAACTTTACCTTCTGCATAGAGTTGACGCACACGAACTTTTTCAGTGTTCGACAAACCTGAAGGCATAGGGCCCGCAGGCACAAACACGGCAGGCAAATGCCCAAACGACAAAGCACCGATCAGAAGCCCGGGAACAATCTTGTCGCAAACCCCCAAATACATCGCCGCATCGAACATATTATGAGACAAACCAATCGCTGTGGCCATCGCTATGATATCTCTTGAGAACAGCGACAGTTCCATTCCTTTTTGACCTTGGGTCACACCATCGCACATGGCCGGAACACCAGATGCAATTTGGGCCACACCGCCCGCGTCCTGCGCAGCTTGTTTTATAATTTTCGGAAATTCGCCGAATGGTTGATGAGCAGACAGCATGTCATTATATGATGTAACGATTGCCACATTGGACACAACATCACCTGCCAATGCAGATTTATCACCACTGCCACATGCCGCAAAACCATGAGCTAGATTTCCGCACGTGAGCGACGATCGGTGTGGCCCATCATTCACAGCCTCATCCAAACGCGCTAGATATGCGCCACGGGTTGGTTTGCTGCGTTCTACAATTCGATCGGTAACTTTGGTGATCGCTTCAATGGTCATTATCTGTTCCAGTGGGTTATTTGTATTGGTCGTTCCGTAATCGTGTTTATGGAGCCCAATATATTTCAATTTCGACTTTTGGATGTCGCAATACATGACGAATTGGCAATTCGTCAGCAGGGCCATCTCGCATCGCTGCTTCCAAAACTTGGCGTTTCTCATCACCTTCAATATGCAACGCAAGATGGTGTGCTAATGCAATCACCGGTAGCGTCATAGTTACCCGGGGTTCAGGGGCACCGGGGGCTGTCAATTCCAAAACATATTGATTTGTAGAAACATCTGTGGCCGCTGCAAGAGTGTCTCCATTTGGAAAAAACGATGCTGTGTGTCCATCTGAACCCATCCCCAAAACCATAAAATCAACCGCATGGGCAAAGTCGGCCTCGTCATTTTCAAGCGGCCCGAAATTAGCTGTGGCCGCTTCGTTTTTTAAAAGATATTGCCGCACAAAAAGTTGGTTGCTGCGCTCATGGTCGGCTGCAACGCAACGATCATCAACGAGCATAATCTGGACATTTTTCCAATCGAGTTTCTCGTGCGACAGTCGTTCAAAAAACAGTTTCGGGGTCGAACCACCTGACACCGCCAAGCGCGCATGACCTTGTTCGTTCAATGCCGTCATGAGTTGCCGGCTTACATCCTGAGCAAAAGATTGAGCCAACTCATCTTTGGTTTGGAATTCATGGAACTTAGAGATTGGCACTTAACTGTCTCCGTCATTCCAAGTACGGCCATCACGTTCAATCATCGCAATCGATTGACTTGGTCCCCATGTGCCCGCCGTGTAGTTGCGTACCTTTTGCGAGGTTCCTTCCCAGGCATCGAAAATACCATCAATCCATCGCCAAGCAGCTTCCACTTCGTCGGAGCGCATAAACAAAGTTTGGTTGCCGCGAATAACATCCAACAACAAACGCTCGTAAGCATCAGGGCTGCGTTCTTCAAAGTTTTCAGCAAAGCTCATATCCAACGGAACATGTTTCAAACGCATGCCCCCCGGACCGGGGTCTTTGATCATGATCCACTGCTTTACGCTTTCATCCGGCTGTAAACGTAAAACCAGTTTGTTTGAAATGGGAGTGCCTGCTTCCTTTGCAAAAATCGAATGAGGAACAGGGCGGAAATGAATGACGATTTCGGACATTCGCATTGCCATACGTTTGCCTGTACGCAAATAGAAAGGAACACCTGACCAGCGCCAATTTTCAATTTCAGCTTTCAGGCCAACAAAAGTGGCCGTATCAGATTCAGATCCCAATTCATCGATATAACCATCAACTTTACCATCTGGTCCGGCGCCGGCAACATATTGGGCACGAACAGTTGTTGCTTCTGCTTCATCTTGGGGAATAGGTTTCAACGCACGTAGAACTTTGAGTTTTTCGTCGCGGATAGCATCAGCTTCTCCAGACGCGGGTGGTTCCATAGCCACTAGGCATAACAATTGTAACAAATGGTTTTGAACCATGTCCCTTAACGCACCGGACTTATCGTAATAGCCTGCCCGACCTTCAACACCCACGGTTTCGGCCACAGTAATTTGCACGTGATCAATGTGGGAAGAATTCCAAAGTGGTTCAAACAATGCATTGGCAAAGCGGAGTGCCAACAGGTTTTGAACTGTTTCTTTACCGAGATAATGGTCAATGCGGAAAACCTGATCTTCTCGGAAGTGCTTGCCAACATCTTTATTCAGCTCCTGCGCGGATGCCACATCTCGCCCCAGTGGTTTCTCAATGACCAAACGGCTGCGATCATCTATCAAGCCAAATTTGTCCAACTGATTTGAAATTGTGCCGAACAGACCCGGGCCGACAGCCAAGTAATACGCTCTGATTTGCCCATGATCGTTTTTATTAAGGACAGCACGCAATTCTTCCCACCCATCGTCGGACTTGGCATCAATGGTCACATAATGCAGCCGGTTCAAGAACCGCTTTAAACTTTCGTCTTCTCGTTCATTGGGCTTGATATGTTTTTCCAGCGCATCCTTTGCAAACGCGCGATATTGGTCGTCTGAAAACTTTGAACGTGACGCGCCTATCATACGAGAAGCTTCGGGCAATTGCCCATCTCGGTCTCTTTGATAAAGGGCTGGCAGAAGTTTGCGCTGAGCCAGATCACCCGTGCCGCCAAAAATCACATAATCGAAGGGTTCAACGGGAATAATTTGACGGGTCATAGATGCAATCCAGTACGTTTATGTCTGCAATCTAATCGATTTAAATTGCTCTGTAAATTGTCTGCGAAACTTGTTTCTCAAAGAAGACACGATGAAATCCACCTTCTTGACACCTTTCCGTTTCTACAAACCCGAGCTTTGGGTAAAGACCGAGGTTCTCATGCATTTTTTCATTTGTATAAAGAGTCAGTTTTTCGAGACCAATTTGCCGTGCCCGTACTTCTAACGCCTCAAAGATCATGACAGCTAACCCTTTGCCCTGATGGGCGGGATGAAGCGCAATGTTCTCAATGAACAATGCATCGCCTTTGTTAAAGCTCACACAATATCCTGCAGGCTTGTCATCCCACAACACAATCTCAACTTCGCCTCGTCGTATATGAGACTCGAAATCAGCAATCATCGGCGCGGGTTTTTTCCCTATGCGCTCTACATATTTTTCATAAGCGGTTGTGGCACAGTCTTGAACAAAATTAAGATCAGAGACTTCTGCCAGTTCCAAACGCAATGTCATAAAATTGCACCTTTCCAAACATGTTGATTTCGCCCATCCTCACCAACAAAACTCCCCCCAATCGAGAGGAATCACAATGCGGCTTAAAGGTAAAACAGCGATTGTTACAGGCGCAGGGTCAGGTTTCGGGGAAGGCATGGCCAAACGGTTTGCCGAAGAAGGCGCAAATGTTGTTGTGGCAGACTTAAATGGAGATGCCGCCAATCGGGTAGCATTTGACATCGGTAAGCAAGCTATCGCCATCAAAGTTGATGTTGCTGCGGCCAAAGACAACCAGGCCATGGCGGATTGTGCCCTGAAAAATTTTGGAACCATCGATATTTTCGTATTGAACGCAGGTGTCACCCATAAAAACATGAGCCTGCTAGATGTGGAGGAAGACATGTTTGACCGCATTGGCGACGTGAATATGAAAGCGCTGTTTCACGCCTCCAAAGCCATCGTACCCCAGATGGTGAAACAGGGTGGAGGAAGCATCTTGGCCACCGCTTCAACAGCCGGGTTGCGCCCTCGCCCCGGTTTGGTTTGGTACAATGCCTCCAAAGCCTGGGTGATCAACGCCTGCAAATGTATGGCTGTGGAATTGGCACCACAAAACATTCGTGTAAATTCATTGTGCCCTGTGGCAGGTGAAACGGGAATGTTGGCAGACTTTATGGGTGAAGACACTCCCGAAATTCGCGAGAAATTCCAAAGTGTCATTCCGCTCGGTCGATTTTCTCAATCACGCGATATGGCCAATGCGGCACTTTATCTTGTGTCGGATGAAGCTGATTTCATTACGGGCGTTGCCATGGAAGTGGATGGCGGGCGCTGCGTTTAAGTGCGTTGCACCACCGTTACGCCGGCCACATCCATATTCGCGCTGCCGATGAGCACTTTGTCGGTTGGGGCAATAAGGTGAGATGCATCGCGTGGCTTTGGCCCATAGTTTAATATCGTGCGCAAATTTCCACGATCTCGAATGCGCAAATCGTCGCCCGTTTCAACAACGGAAACTCCTGCGGCTTCGAGCTCAACCTGCATGATGTGTTTGCAAAGCGCTTCATCAGGCCAACCCGCAACATAAGATACATTCTTCTGGCGCATCCATGCCGGACGACCATTGGACATTTTCGATTCAACAGTCACATCAGCGCTGGTTGAAACATGTTCGATCCATTTCCACATGGCTCCCACATGCTCCACCGCTTCCCCAACACCCGGTCGCAGGCTTTCCACACGGTCAACACGTATGTCTATCAACTGACGCAGATTTCCCGGTGCGAGACCTTCAGGAATGTGGTGTGACATTGTTCGTGATCCACAACGGGGGCCAAACACAATGCGCGCTTCGCACTCATCGAGCTTTGCGATCATATCATCGGACACCATCAATAATTGTGGCACCACAATGAGCTTATAACCATCCAAATTGTGAGCAGTAGATACAATATCAACTGACTGCCCCAACTGGCGCAGTGTGGAATAGAATTCCCAGATGACATTAATTGCGTGATAACCCGCTCCTTGCGGCTGGGTTTCGGTTGCCCAAAGGGATGGATAATCCACCAATAGTGCAACAGCCGATTGTGCGGTTTCCGCATTGGGCAAAGATGAGATTTCTTTGCCCGTTTTCTCCGCCTCTTCAAACCCGCGATCGGGTGAATTGTCAGGACGGTTTAGCCCTGCGTGAAACTGTTCTTGCGCAAACGGCGCTTGGCGCCAACGAAAATAACTCACCACTTCTGCACCATGGGCAAACGCCTCATGGCTCCACAACCGAACCATTCCGGGATGCGGATCAGGATTGTACGGCGCCCAATTTACCGGCCCCGGCTGTTGCTCCATCACCCACCAACGACCACCTCCATTGCCCGCCTGTCCACGCATATTTCCACATGCCCGATAAAGGTCATGGTGAAACGCTTGGAAGTCGGGATCGCCTGCACGCATGTACCAATTCTTCCAAGCATGATCGCGGCCAAATTGTTCGAGAAACCCAATCGGGTAAGAATCCCATGATGCAATATCGAGATCAGCCGACACATCGAAATGATCGAACTCTAAGTATCGACCCATGAAGTTATGGATAATATCTCGCCCCGGCGAGTGTTTGCGCAAAATCCCGGTTTGAATTCTGTTGAATGCCACGACTTGATCAGAAGCAAATCGGCGATAGTCCAGCACGTGAGATGGATTCGGCTCCGTAACTGTTAGGTTCGGAAGCTCAACCTCATTGAAGCTCTCCACTTCCATCGACCAAAACACGTTGCCCCAAGCTTTGTTCAAAGCATCTGGTGACTGGTATTTCTGAGCCAACCAATTGCGAAAACCATCTCGCGCAGATTCGGAATAACTCAATGTTGTGTCATGACATCCGTATTCGTTGTCGGTTTGCCAAGCGACCACATTTGAGTCGGAGCCGTAACGCTTGGCGAGTACCATTGTTATACGAGCACATTCTTTGCGGTATTCTTCATGAGAAAAATCATAGTGGCGGCGTGATCCCCATTTGCGGGGGTTACCATCAGAATCAACCGCAACCATGTCAGGCATTTCATCCACCAACCATTTCGGTGGCGTCGCCGTGGGCGTACACATCACAACTTTCAGGCCAGCAGCGCCCAACGTTTCAATGGCTGAGTCCAACCATTCAAAGTTGAACTTGTCGCGCGTGGCCTCAATACGCGACCAAGCGAATTCAGCAATGCGCACATATTCAATACCACACTCGACTATACGTTTTGCGTCATCGGCCCACATTTCTTTGGGCCAATGTTCAGGATAATAGCAAACGCCGAGGGCTGGTTTTTTGACGGGTTCAATCGCGGTCATGGTTCAATCCAAAACTGTTTGCGCCCGTCTCCCCTATGCGTGAAAAGATTGCAAGCCTAAATTCGCAATCCATCCCTACCAAACAGCATCGCAGTTTTTGGATCAACGCCCACTGTGGCCACTTCTCCATCCGTTAAAGCCGTGTGCCCTTTTTGCTCCACAGTCAGTGGGACGTCATTTCCCACGTCAAGATATAGGTAAGAATTGCCACCCAATTGCTCGACAACAGATGTGCCTGCTTTGAACTTATTTTTCGCCGATGCCCCAAGGAAATGTTCAGGGCGCAGCCCCACTTTCACTTTCTCACCTTTGTCAGGTGTGCGGTCACGGGTGCTCACATCAATTTTCAATTTTCCCAGACTTGGAATGACAACCGTTGCGCTTCCTTTTTTGGATGCAGACACCTCGGCATCAAGAAAATTCATACGCGGAGATCCAATAAAGCCGGCCACGAACTCATTGTCCGGGTTATCATAGAGTTCCAGTGGCGATCCGTATTGTTCTACAATGCCAGCACGCAAAACAACGATCTTATCAGCCAGAGTCATAGCTTCCGTTTGATCGTGGGTCACGTAGATCATCGTGGAATCAAGACTGTTGTGAAGCTTCGCTATCTCCAAGCGCATTTGAACACGAAGCTCAGCATCCAAGTTGGAGAGAGGTTCATCGAACAAGAAAACTTTTGGTTCACGGACAATGGAACGTCCAATCGCCACACGCTGGCGTTGACCACCGGACATAGCGGCCGGTTTGCGATCAAGTAAAGGACCCAGTTCAAGAATGTCAGCCGCCTTCTTCACGCGGGCATCGATTTCGTCTTTGGCAAAACCGTTCATTTTGAGGCCGAATGCCATGTTTTCATACACGGTCATGTGTGGATAAAGGGCATAAGACTGGAACACCATGGCAATGCCACGTTCGGACGGTTCCACATAAGACACATCTTCATCACCGATGTGAATTGAACCTGAGGTAATCTCCTCCAAGCCGGAAACAAGTCGCAGCAAGGTGGATTTACCACAGCCAGACGGCCCAACGAAAACGATGAAATCACCATCATTTATTTCAAGATCAACCCCCTTAATGACGTCTACATCACCAAATGATTTCTTGACGTTGGTGAGTTTTACTCCAGCCATTTTACTGCTCCTATGCTGCATCTCTTCAGATGCTTACTGTTGACTGCGAGGCCCCATAGAAACCACCATATCGCGCTCGATGGCACGGGCAGTTTCAAAGACCAAGCTCTCCCATTTTAAAATCGTATCTTCAGATATCCGATAAGCAGGAGCCGTGACCGACACGCCTGCAACCGTCGAGTTCTCTCCGCCATCGATGCCAGCGGAAACGCACCGTATTCCCACTTCGTGCTCTTCCCTGTCGTGGGCCACACCTGCGTTACGGACCTTTTGAATATCCGCCAACAACAATTCTGGTGTGTGCAAAGTGGTTTCTGTATATTTCATATAAGCGAATTGTTGCGCGCGCTGAACAACATCTTCTTCAGGCAAAAGGGCGAGCATCGCCTTGCCAATACCCGTGCAATAAAGGGGAGATGCATTGCCCAATTGACTGTGCATACGAACTGTTTGATTGGATTCGATCTTGTCGACGTAAATAACTTCCAGTCCGTTCAGAACACCCAAGTGAACGGTCTCGCCTGTTGCTTCGTGCAGCTTGCGCACATGAGGTTCGGCGATGGACCGGAAAGAATTTTTCGACCATGCTCGCGCGGCCAATTTCAACAATCTCAATCCCGGATCATACGTCCCGTCAGGATTGGCCAAAACCAACCCCTCTTCGATGAGATTGCTGAGTTGTCGATGAAGTGTGCCGCGTGGCTGATCGACAGTTTTGAGAATATCTGTGAATCGCAAAGGAACATCAGAGAGAGCTATAATGTCCAAAACTTCCAACGCTTTGCCCAGGGTACCTGTGCCTGCTGGTTTGTAAGATATTATTTTAGCGTTTTCAGATGACTTTTCTTTAATTTTTCCACGGGAAGACGGCTGCGGATTTTCCACATTTGCAGATGCAACCTCCAATGACTGGCTTGCTTTGTGCAAAACCATCTCTCCCCATCATTGCGCTGAAATGGCGCTTGACATTTGGACACGCTAGCCGAATAATTCTACATAGTCAAATTGAGTTCCAAATAATGGAACTTGCTATGGCGTTTAGTCATTGTTGTTGAGCTTGCTTCAATCAACAAAACGACAGACACTTTAAATTCGCAGAAAGAACCCTGTTCAATCTGTGCGCTGCCCCAAGCATTTCGTGCTGAAGGCAGTTTAATCAACCGGGAGGATATTTCATGATTAAATCGCTCATCAGAGCTACAGCCGTACTTGGTACCGCTACTCTATTGGCCACCACCGCATTTGCCGGTGATTTGGTTATCAACTTTGACGACCCTAACCCGGGTCCGAAAAAAGGTTTCGAAACAGCCGTTGAAAAATTCAAAGCTGCGAACCCAGACATCAACGTCACAGTGAACATCACTGACCGCGAAGCACATAAAACAGCGATCCGCAACTTTTTGTCAGCTGACGCTCCAGACATCACATCATGGTACCCGGGCAACCGTATGGCACCATTCGTGAATGCAAATCTTTTCGAAGATGTGTCTGATCTTTGGTCAAGCGATGCAAACTTGTCTTCCAAGTTTGAGGCGATCAAGCCAACCATGACAATTGATGGGAAGCAATGGGGTGTTCCATACACTTACTACCAGTGGGGTATTTACTACCGCAAAGACATTTTCGATAAAATGGGCATCTCCGAGCCAAAGACTTGGGCTGAATTGATTGCTGCTTCGAAAAAACTCAAAGAAGGCGGTGTGACACCATTCACCATTGGTACAAAGTTCCTATGGACTGCTGCCGGCGTGTTTGATTACCTCAACCTACGCACAAACGGTTATGATGTTCACAACCAATTGACCGCTGGTAAAATTAAATACACAGACCCACGCATTCGCGCGACTTTCGCGAAATGGAAAGAGCTTGTCGACATGGGTGCGTTTGTTGAAAACCACGCAACAATGTCTTGGCAGGATGCAATTGCACCTTTCGCAAAAGGCGAAGCTGCGATGTACGTCATGGGTAACTTCTCTGTGGACGGATATAAGAACGCTGGTTTAAAAGAAGATCAGATCGATTACTTCCCGTTCCCGGAAATCACCCCTGGTGTGCCACGTGCGGAAGAAGCTCCGGCAGATGCATTCTTCATTCCTGCGAAAGCGAAGAATAAAGAAGATGCACGCAAGTTCCTTGCTTTCATCGCACAGCCTGAAATTCAGTCCGAGTGGAACTCCACAATCGGTCAGTTGCCACCAAACTCAGATGCTAAAGTTGGCGATGACAAGTTCATCCAACAAGGTTTTGAAACTGTTTCAACTGCCGCAGGCCTTGCACAGTTTTTCGACCGTGACGCTCCTGCCGAAATGGCAAAAGCAGGCATGGAAGGTTTCCAAGAGTTCATGATCAAGCCTGATCGTTTGGACGCAATCCTTAAGCGCCTCGATAAGGTGCAAGAACGCGTTTATAAATAAGCGAATTAGTCCCGGGCGGTTTTTTTTAAATCGTCCGGGACTTTCCCTTTCCTTTGAAGATTTCTGTTCTGCAGAAATCTTCTGAAGAAACGGAATACAGCGCGGGAGAGGTCTGTCATGTCTGATGTAACTTCGACGAATATGCCGTCGGCGTCTGGAACTGTTGATCGGCGCAGTTGGTATGCGAAAAACAAGTTGAGGGTTGCCCCTTGGTTGTTCCTGGCACCCGCATTAATTTTCTTTGTCATCTATGTGGTCCTCCCAATATTCCAATCTTTGTGGATTTCGTTTTTTGAGTGGGACGGATTGGGCGAAGCTAAGTGGGTCGGTGTTGGAAACTATATCGAGCTTATGGATGACGACAGATTCTACACTTCGCTTTATAACAACGTTTTGTGGCTTGTTCTCTACATGCTGGCGGTTCCCGCTGGGTTGTTTATCGCCCTTTTCCTCAACCAAACTGTTACCGGCATGCGAATTTACAAGTCATTGTTCTTTTTTCCATTTGTGATTTCGCAAGTGGTTGTAGGCTTGATCTTCACATGGTTTTACAATCCAAACTTCGGGATTGTGGGGAAAATCTGGCAGTTCTTTGGAGCGGCACCACCTTCCATTTTGGGCGATGAAAACCTCGTCACATACGGCATTATTTTTGCGGGTCTTTGGCCGCAAATCGCTTATTGCATGATCTTGTATCTCACCGGCCTGAACAACGTTTCACCAGACCAAGTGGAGGCGGGTCGTTTGGACAATGCTAAAGGCTGGAAAATGCTTTGGTATGTGGTGTTGCCACAATTGAAGCCTGCAACTTTCATCGCAATCGTGGTGACGGTGATCGGCGCATTGCGCTCGTTCGATATGATCGCGATCATGACGCAAGGCGGTCCTTACGGCACGTCTAACGTTCTCTCATATTACATGTTTGAAACCGCGCTTTCAGAGTATGGTTTCAGAATGGGGTATGGCTCCGCCATTGCTGCGGTCTTGTTCTTTATCATGCTGTTCTTCATCAGCTACTTCTTGTGGAATATGTATCAAGAAGAAAAAGTGGGGCGCTAAATCATGTTTCCAACACCCATTGCAAAATCATCTGCGTCTGCTCAAACCGCATATAAGCTGTTTCTACCCATCGCGCTATTCATCTGGCTGTTGCCATTGCTTGCGATTTTGATGACATCCATTCGCCCGGCTTCAGACATCAACTCTGGTAATGTATTTGGTTGGCCGTCTGACTTTCAGGCATGGACCAATTATTCAGCTGTGTTCATCCAATCGAAAGCAGGTCTGTTCCTTTGGAACTCATTCCGCATCACTGTGCCTACAGTGATCATTTCTGTTAGTCTGGCTTGTTTGGCCGGTTACGCGTTAGCTATCTATCGTTTCAAAGCGGCTATCCCATTGTTCTTCCTATTTGTTGCGGGCAATTTTGTACCTTTCCAAATTCTTATGGTGCCGGTTCGAAACCTCTCGGTTCAGACGGGTCTTTACGACACTGTGACAGGGCTGGTGCTATTTCACGCGGCCTTCCAAACAGGGTTCTGCACCTTGTTCATGCGGAACTTTATTCGAGCTTTACCGTTTGAATTGATTGAATCCGCACGCATTGAAGGTGTCGGGGAATTCAAAATATTTTGGCACCTTGTTTTACCACTTGTTCGCCCCGCACTTGCGGCACTCGCTGTTCTTATTTTTACATTTGTTTGGAATGATTTTTTCTGGGCAACTGTTCTGACCAAGACAGACGCCTCTCTGCCCATTACAGCTGGGGTTCGAGCACTCAATGGTCAATTCGTGAGCCAGTGGCATCTTGTTTCAGCGGCATCCCTGCTGGCGGCTGTTCCACCGGTTCTTATGTTCTTCCTGATGCAAAAGCACTTCATCGCCGGCCTGACGCTCGGCGCGACGAAGGGATAAATTTCGTTGATTGCAATATCTACCCACCGCATCGACTCCGATGCGGCAACCATTCTCTTTGCCTGGACCGAAGGGGTTCCTGAAGTCATTTATTTCGGCTCTAAGTTGCCTGATGATTTGGATGTGGAAACATTCGCACTGTCGCACACCCGTCCGCAGGGGTTTGCGACGATGGATGAATATGCACCCATCTCAATGCAACCGGAGATATCCCGTGGCTTTATGGGACACCCCGGGCTCATCGCCCACAGGTCAGGATCTGACAAAGCAGGCTGGGCCGGATTGTTCACATTTGCCAGCCGCACGAACATTGATGATGGTGTGGTTTTTAAATGTTACGATGCCCATCGTGGTCTCATTCTCGAAATACAATGTACATTGTGTCCCCACTCTTCCGTTGGGGTATTCAAATCTACACTCACCAATGATAGTGATGCAGATTGTATTGTGGATTGGATGAGCGCGCCGGTTATGCCTGTGCAGCAAACACTGTCTGAATACTTGCATTTCCATGGACGGTGGTGTGCTGAATTTACGATTGATCGTCGCACGGTTCCTATGGGACTTGTTAAAGCAGAGAACAGGCGTGGCCGCACAAGCCATGAGGCGTTCCCCGGAACAATTATGCTGACCCCAACCACCGATGAAGTTTCTGGTGAGTGTTTAGGAGTTCATTTGGGGTGGAGCGGCAATCACCGCATGGTGATGGAACGGCTGACCACTGGCGAATGCCAATTGCAGATGGGCGTGTTGCATTTCTCTCGTGAGGGTATTGTCCCTGTGGGGAAATCCATCTCCACGCCAGAGATATTTGTCTCTCAATCAGACAATGGTTTGAATGCCATGAGCCAAAAATTTCACGAATATGTACGTCATAATATTCTTAAATTCCCAAACCCTAAAAAACCACGTCCGGTTACGGTCAATACTTGGGAAGCTCTGTATTTTGACCATGACATTGAGCGTTTAAAAATGCTTGCTGACGCCGCCCAAGAAGTCGGAGCTGAACGTTATGTTTTGGACGATGGCTGGTTTCGCGGGCGCAATGATGACACCACATCTTTGGGGGATTGGTTTCCTGACGAAAACAAATACCCGAATGGCCTTCACCCGATTGTTGATTATGTGATCGATGAAAAAGATATGGAATTCGGATTATGGGTAGAGCCTGAAATGGTAAACCCTGATTCTGACCTTTACCGCGAACACCCTGATTGGGTTTTGAGGCTAGACCCCTACCCGCGTATGACGGGCCGCAATCAATTGGTTCTCGATCTCACCAATACAGATGTGACCGACTATCTGTTCGAGCGTTTAGGAAGCCTTCTGTCTGAATATCGGATTTCCTATTTCAAATGGGACATGAACCGGGATCTTGTTTTGCCAGGTGACCGTTCTGGTAATGCCGCTGTGCATCGCCAAACCACGGAACTCTATAAACTGATTGATCGTCTACGGACCGCATATCCCAATGTGGAAATCGAAAGTTGTGCATCAGGCGGCGGGCGTATTGATTATGAAATATTGAAGCGCACCCATCGCTTCTGGACGTCGGATTCCAACGATGCCGTAGAACGCACACGCATTCAAAGCGGTTTCTCATATTTTCTTCCGCCCGAAGTTATGGGTGCCCATGTTGGCCCTGCTTGGTGCCATACATCAGGGCGCGGATTCCATCCGAACTTCCGTGCACTTGTCAGCAGTTATGGACACATGGGCTTGGAACTCGATCTTACCAAGATAGATGCCGACGATATGGCCGTTTTTAAAGATGCGGTCGATCGCTACAAACAAGATCGACATTTATGGCATGGGGGCGATTTTCACCGTATTCTCACTGTCGATGCAGACCTGCTTGGTGCTGCCACAGTGAGCAAAGATAAAACCTCCGCCCGCGTGGTGATGATGCAGATTGACCGGCCTCGTTCAGTGGTGCCACCCAATGTGGCAATCCCGGGTCTTGACCCGGATCGTGCTTATAAAGTGACACTGCAAACACCACCCGATATCGCAAAACGCGCCAGTCGCGTGTTCCATAATCCATTGATGGAAGATGGATTCACATTGCCCGGTGCTGTGCTGGGAACAGTAGGCGTTCAGCTGCCTGTCATGTATGCTCAAACTGGTGTGGCTCTTTCATTGGAGGCAGCATAGTGTCTAACTGCATTCTCATTGCATTGGATTGGGGCACCACAAATGTGCGCGCTGCCCTATTGGATTCAAATGGGAACGTGTTGGATGAACGACGTGGCGAAAGCGGTGTGGGACAGTTCAACCGCCAACAGTTTGAAGACAATTTTGATCATCTTACAAAAGACTGGCCAAATGTTCCTGCCATTGCTGCAGGCATGGTGGGCAGTCGACAAGGTTGGATGGAAGCACAATACCTTCCCGTCCCTTGCGATATAGACTTACTTTCAAATTCGCTGGTTTCTTTCGAATATAACACACGCCAAATCACTATTGTCCCGGGTTTAAAATTGGACAATGGAAAACGCTTTGACGTGATGCGTGGCGAAGAAACCCAATTGGCAGGTTTTCTCGCGAATCAATCCGGATTTACTGGTACAATCATTATGCCGGGCACCCATAGTAAATGGGTAAGATTGGTCAATGGCCGCATCACCAGTTTTCAAACCTACATGACTGGCGAGTTTTTTGATGCCGTCAGCGAACATACAATTCTGCGCCATTCAGTTTCGGATCACACGGGGCCGGATAGCTTGTTTGCTGAAAAGGTCAACACTCTCGCATCTGGCTCCGGTTCTATTGAAGGTGAGTTGTTTGGCCTTCGCGCGCGCCACCTTTTGGAAGAATGCGACGCGGGTCGATTGCGCCAAGAACTTTCTGCACTGCTCATTATGGCAGAGTTACGCGCAGGACAGTTGGACGGCTTTGAATTGAACGAGAACGTTGTGTTAGTGGGCACGGAAACATTGACCGTGTTTTATGAAACGGCACTGGAAGCGTTGGGGTGCAATCCGCAAAAATTTAAAGGTACGGCACTGGTCTGGCCTGCGCTTTTTGACCTAGCCTTAAAAGCAAAGCTTATCGAAGGACCAAGCGCATGAGCGACTTGTTTGAAGGCCACCGTCCATTGGTTGCTATTCTTCGTGGTCTGAAACCATCAGAAGCGCTTGGTATTGGAGCCTCGCTTGTTGAAGCAGGATTTGGCATTATTGAGGTTCCGCTCAATTCTCCCACCCCATTGGAAAGCATCGCATTGCTGGCCAAAGAATTTGGTGACAAATGTATCATCGGTGCAGGGACAGTTCTTACCACCGGACAAGTGGATGGAGTGATTGATGCGGGTGGACGCTTGATCGTTTCGCCCGATATGAAACCATCTGTCATCAAACGGACTCGAGAGCGCAACGGTTTGTCTTTCCCCGGCGTGTTTAGTCCGACCGAAGCCTTCGCAGCAATAGATGCGGGTTGTCATGCCCTTAAATTTTTTCCGGCCAGTCTCCACGGACCAGACGGTGTGAAGGCGATCAAAGCCGTACTACCATCTGCAATAAATGTATTGGCCGTAGGCGGTGTGACTGTCCCCACAATCGGCGATTGGCTAATCGCCGGGACGGATGGTTTCGGCATCGGATCAAATGTTTACAAAGCCGGATGGGGCGCAGAAAAAGTGAGTTCAGAAGCCAAGGCATTCGTTGCCGCATTTGATGCTGCAGTAGTTAGTTAAGTGTTCTAGCTGACCGCATATCCCACTTCAGAACTTGCAGTCGTGATCCAATGCCAAATCCCCCGCGCAAAACTGGTGAACACATAAAGGTCAAAACTCTCTTCGCTTGTGCGGTGAATGGTGACACCAATTTCATGGTGATGGCTAACTTGTGATGTTCCAACAGGAAATGCTTTCAAACTGAAATCAATTGCGATGCCACTGGCCAAAACCCAAGCTGCCTTTGGCCCTTTGACTTCAACAACAACTCGCGCGTGCGTTAATCCTGTAACCGCACCGTTTTTAGCTGAAATTTTTGAGCGCAGTTTGTCTTCCAAACCTTCAACTTCCGCATCAATCAACCAGCGCCCCGGCCCTGTTTGTATAATTGACACATTTTCCGAATGGGCCGTTTCAGGCGCCTTTGGCACTGCGAGTTTAGTGAGCGTTTCAAGGGCTTTCTCAACAACAGAAATCGTATCCGGCCAAGCTTGCACCTGGATCAATGAACCGCAAAGGTTTTCACTCAGGAAGACTTTAGGAGAATTTGTGTCTGTACCAAACACACCAGGCTCAGCGACGGCATCAAGTGGTGATATTCTGTCTGGAAAATCAACCATGCATACGCCCTCCATCAGGATCAACTATATGCGGACTGACGACTTCTACAGCCACATGACAATCCCGCACCGGATTGGTGGCATAGATTTTTTCGCCGTACCGTGCTGCCCCACCTTCCAGCATAGCCAGCGAAATATAACACTCTAATTCCGGTGAAAAACATGTAGACGTGGTGTTGCCTTCACTGCGGCCCGGCTCGTCTTTGTTGCCTTTGACCAAATGACTGCCACCACGAATACGTTGGCCATCAATACTTTTAATTGCTACCAATTGCAGGCGATCCTCTTCGTGGAACGCATCACGTTTCAACAATGTTGCGCCCACAAAATTCTTCTTGGACGATACCATGCCACCCAAACCCAAATCATAAGGCGTGGTGCGGCCATTTAGTTCTGGTCCCGCCACATGGCCTTTTTCGATACGTAATGTGGAGAGCGCTTCAAGACCGTAAGGGGTGATGTTGAAGCGTTTGCCTGCTTTCATCAAAACATTCCACAGCTCTTGGCCCCAGCCGGCACCACAATAAACTTCGTAGGCCATTTCACCTGAGAACGAGAGACGCGCGATCCATACAGGAATACCAGCGATATTCGCTTTTTGCACACCCATAAACGGCAGGTCTTCATTGGAAACACCGCAATCGGAAACACAGCCTTTTAGAACATTGCGGGCTTTCGGTCCTGCCACTGCCACGCCTGCCCATTCATCTGAAACAGATGTAAGTGCCACCTTCAAATCAGGCCAAACCACATCGCGGTGATACTCCAGATGATCCATCACTTGCCCCGCACCAGCGGTGGTGGTGGTCATTAAATAACGGTTTTCTTCCAACCGCCAAGTCGTGCCATCGTCAAACAACATTCCATCTTCGCGCAACATCAAACCGTAACGCGCCTTGTCTACAGGCAGTTTTGCAAACCCGTTAGAATAGATACGATTGAGAAACTCGGCAGCATCGGGTCCTTGAACATCAATTTTTCCAAGGGTGGAGACATCCACCAATCCAACGCCTTTGCGCACCGCGGCAGCTTCACGGATGTAAGCTTGTTCCACACTTTCGCCAGAACGATTGTAACTTTCAGGGCGCAGCCACGGACCGTTGGCATACATATTTGCACCCTCAGCCACGTGCCAATCGTGCATGGGTGTCAAACGTTCTGATGCCAGATGTCCGTAGGATTCACCTGCAATCGCACCTAATGCCGTTGGCGTGTATGGCGGTCTAAAACGTGTTGTTCCTACCTCTGGAATAGGTTTTCCACGGGCTTCCGCCATGATCGCAAGACCGGACATATTCGATGTCTTTCCCTGATCTGTCGCCATGCCCAATGTGGTGTAGCGCTTGAGATGTTCAACAGAAATGAAGCCTTCACGGTGTGCCAAACGCACATCTTCCGATGTCACATCATGTTGCAAATCAACAAAGGCTTTGCCGCCAGAATTGATTTCAAAAACAGGTGCTGGTGCATAATCGATTTCATCGCCTTCGATGCGGGGAACATCGCTATCACCTTCACCCAATCCCGCATCAGCGAGTGCTTTTACAGCAGCCTCTTCACCGGATCGGAATGCATGACGAAGACCAAACTTGCCTGCCATCGCGCCGGCTCCATGCCAAGCGCTTATGGCACCGCCTGGAAGGAATGCTTGTAGTTCGGCGTCCCAAACAGGTTTTTCGCCTTGCTGGGAAGTGAGATGAAAAGCAGGAGACCATCCACCGGAAACTGCGATACAGTCGCACCCGATTTTCTTCAACTTGCGACCAACTTCGCCCGACGTTTCGGTAAATTCAGAAATTTGCGCGCCTGACAGTGATTGGAACCCGTTCGTTGCAGTGATGGCAGCACCCAGAAATATTTCTGCGCGGGATTCTTCACCGGCGGCACGAATATTGTCGGGCACATCCTTGCGCACATCAACAATCGCTTCCACGATCACACCATTCTTCGCCATATCTCGTGCGGCCAACCAGCCCGTGTCATTGTTCGTAAACACACAAACCGCTTTGCCAGGAGATACGCCGAATTCAACCACATAGCGCCGCGCCGAATCTGCCAACATCACGCCCGGACGATCATTGCCTGCAAACACGATGGGGCGTTCAATAGCGCCTGT
Source organism: uncultured Rhizobiaceae group bacterium (assembly GCA_938010435.1). Classification (GTDB taxonomy): domain Bacteria; phylum Pseudomonadota; class Alphaproteobacteria; order Rhizobiales; family Rhizobiaceae; genus Pseudahrensia. Next base: position 468,811 of record CALLUS010000002.1, read on the forward strand.
TGCGATGACGGCAGACTTGCAACGAATGTTCCAGGCTCTTTGGCGCACCTGATGTTTCGCTGGACGTTTTATGTGATCTGCAACGCGCTCCACTGCGAGATAGGTGTTGTCATCAAACATGGATTGAACAGTCGTGCGCGTGAGCACTGTAACATTCTCATGTTCAGCTAGTTCCGCCAAACGTTCCTCTGCCCAATCAAAAGCAGGCTCCCCGTCCAGCAATTCGGGTGATGATAAAAGCGAACCGCCAGCCACTGCACTTTCATCGCATAGAATAACTTTCGCGCCAGCTGATGCAGCCCGTTCAGCTGCAGAAATTCCCGCAGGGCCAGCGCCAACAACCAGCACATCGCAAAACGCGTTCATACGGCCATATTTGTCGGGATCAGCTTGTGACGCGCCTTTGCCAAGGCCAGCGGCACGGCGGATCAATTGCTCACAGAACCACCAAAATTGAGTAGCCTTATGGCCAGGGCGAGATGGCCCCATAAACGTTTTGTAGTAAAACCCTGCACTGAATGCTTTGCCCGGCAATTGATTGACCGCCATGAGATCTAAATTCACCGACGGCCATCGATTTTGCGACTTCACTTCCAAGCCCTCATAAAGCTCCAATTCAGTTGCGCGAATATTGGGTTCGGTTCTCGGGCCACTATGAACTGTGACCAATGCGTTCGGCTCTTCAGAACCCGCCGAAAAAATTCCACGTGGTCGGTGGTATTTGAACGAGCGCGCAACAATAGAAACACCATTCGCCATAAGTGCGGAAGCAAGTGTGTCTCCCTTACGACCTTCATAGTTTTTACCATCAAAAGTAAAATTGATTTTTGAATCGTGATCGACAGCACGACCAAGACCATCACGCAGATTGAGGCGAAATCCACTCATGACCTTGCTTTCATTGTTTTTGCCCACGGGCCGACAGGTTCGCAGCCCGTCACTTTGTGGGTCGTCGTGTTGCGCGTCACAACCACGTGCATGCGACAGCCGGATGTATGGTTCCATAACTCACGGTGATCACCATCCGGGTTTGCGCGGTCAAACACATAGGCACGGTGATCTTCGATGGAGTCGTTTTCTATTGCAGGACGCTTGGCAGATGCATCACCGCGATAGGTAAATTCCTGATGGTCGCGTTCACCGCAAAAAGGACAGGTCAATCTCATCTTAATGGTACCAAGGTGTGGGGCCACGGCCCGTTTCATCGATCATTCGACCTTCTTTGAAACGGTCCAACGTAAAGTCTTTGTTCAATGCATGTGGTTTGTCGTTGGCAATCGTATGCGCAAAGCACCAGCCCGATGCTGGCGTGGCTTTGAAACCGCCATAACACCAGCCTGCATTGAGATACATTCCATCCAATGGGCCGGCTGTAATGATCGGGCTACCATCCATGGACATGTCCATAATACCACCCCAAGAGCGCAACAGGCGAAGCCGTGCAAAATTCGGGAACATAGCCACCAGTTCGCTCGTCACCTCTTCCCACACCGGCAAATTTCCCCGTTGGGCATAGGAATTGTAATAGTCAATATTTCCACCGAAAACCAAACCGCCTTTGTCCGATTGAGAGACATAAAGATGCCCCGCGCCAAATGTAGTGACGGTTGGAATGATGGGTTTAATCGATTCTGAAACAAAAGCCTGCAGAACTGTTGATTCAATGGGAAGTTTCTCAACGCCTGCCAGTTTCATCACGCGGCTTGTGCTGCCTGCAACGGCAACGCCGGTTTTAGCCGCACGTATTTCACCGCGATTGGTTTCAACACCGACGATCCGATCACCCTCTTTTAAAAAACCCGTAACTTCAGTGTTTTCCAGAATGTCCACACCAAGTTGATCCGCTGCACGAGCATAACCCCATGCAACAGCATCATGTCGCGCATTGCCGGCATCAGGTTGCAACAAGCCACCTTCAATTGGGAAACGTGCGGAACCGGATACATCCAGGCCCGGATTGAGTCGGGCCACTTGATCGCGGTCCAGCAATTCAGATTTCACACCCATAAGGCGCATTTGATTGCCGCGCTCTGCATAAGTGTCCATTTGCCCCGGCGTGTGGGCAAGATTCAAAACGCCGCGTGGTGAAAACATCACGTTGTAATTCAGATTGTGACTGAGCTCACGCCACAACTCCATGGACTTTTCATAGAACTGGCTGTTGGGGGTGAGACGATAGTTGGATCGTACAATTGTTGTGTTGCGGCCAATATTCCCTGATCCAAGATAACCTTTTTCGATGACAGCCACATTTGTTATGCCATGTTGGGACGCCAAATAGAATGCAGTAGACAAGCCATGCCCGCCGCCACCGATGATGATAACATCATAAGACGATTTCGGCTCAGGCTTGCGCCAAGCCGGGGTCCAGTCCTTATTGCCCTTCAACGCATTTTTTAAAATGCTCCAAGCGGAATATCGCGTCACATCGCTCTCCCAACGAACCAAGTACGACGTTTCATGTCGTCTTTTTCAAGTTGTATCATGGCCATTTCTTGTAGTTTCTTCAATTGGAGAATATGGCACTGACCACAACTATTACTTTTACCAAAAAACGACTTGCGCCTTATCAGTTTTTCGACAGATATGGCAGCTAGGACACCAGAAAGGAACTTCTCGTATGTCAGACGAAGGCAAGAGAATTGACGGCAAACTTATTGCAGAAGACGTTGTTGCAATAGCGAAGGCGCACACTGAAAAATTGGTCGCTACCAAAGGAGTTGTTCCTGGTCTTGCGGTGATCATTGTGGGGGAAGATCCTGCCAGTCAGGTTTATGTCGCTTCCAAAGGTCGCAAAGCTAAAGAGTGTGGTTTTCATTCTGTCCAACACACTTTACCTGCGGACACTTCAGAAGCTGATGTCTTGACTCAAGTGCAAGCGCTTAACGAGGATGCAGCCATTCATGGCATTTTGGTTCAATTGCCTTTGCCGAAACACATTGACGAAAACAAAGTGATCCAGACCATTGCGCCTGAAAAGGACGTGGACGGATTTCACTATATGAACGTTGGAAAACTTGGCACAGGCGATGTGTCCTCCGCATTTGTGCCTTGCACACCTACTGGCTCCATGATCCTCATTCGTCGTGTACTGGGTGATGATCTTTCCGGATTGAACGCCGTCGTCATCGGCCGTTCAAATATCGTGGGAAAACCCATGGCCAGTCTTTTGCTTAGCGCAAATTGCACAGTCACCATTGCGCACAGCCGCACCAAAGACCTTGAAGGTTTGACGCGAACGGCCGACATTGTTGTCGCAGCGGTTGGCCGCCCTGAAATGGTAAAAGGCAGCTGGATCAAAAAAGGGGCGACGGTGATTGATGTTGGCATCAACCGCATCGATGCTCCTGAGCGTGGGGAAGGAAAAACCCGTTTGGTAGGGGACGTGGATTACCAAGATGCACTTGATCATGCAGCTCACATCACCCCCGTTCCCGGCGGCGTTGGACCAATGACCATTGCCTTATTGATGGGGGCGACGATCACATCTGCCTGCCGTCATGCCGATTTTGAAACACCTGATTTCTGACCACAGGAACTGTTATGTCCGAACAGCCAACAAATCGCGTTGCATCTGGTGAACGGACACACCGCCATCTATCGTTTTTGGTCATAGATCAGTTTTCCATGCTTTGTCTTGCAGCCGCGATGGACCCTTTGCGGTCTGCTAACAGAATGGCTGCAACAGATTTTTACAAATGGAGTCTTGTCTCCATTGATGGCAATCCTGTTCAAGCTTCCAACAATATGATGGTGGATGTGGATTCCTCTATCGATACGATGGAAGCCTGTGACATCTTGTTTGTATGCGCAGGTTACAAGCTCAACATTCCCGGCCAATCGCATTTATTGGCCAAGCTGCGTGAACGATCACGACGCGGCGGAGCAGTTGGGGCATTGTCCATTGGCAGCTATCTTCTCGGCAAAGCGGGTTTACTCAACGGATACGACTGCACGATTCACTGGGAAAATCGCGCATCCTTCCAAGAAGAATATCCTGATTCAAATTGTACCGGCCGTGTCTTTGAAGTGGACCGCAACCGATACACATCGGCAGGTGGCACAACTTCAATAGACTTGATGTTACACATAATTGCCGAAGATTTTGGAGCCAACGTGGCCAATGAAGTGGCTAACCAATTTCAGCACGAACGCATTCGAACCAATGCGGACCGTCAACGGGTTGGCCCCGAGCGAGACTTAGGTGGAAAGTCAGCCAAGCTGCAAAAGGCCGTTGAGATTATGGCAGAGCATTTAGAAGAGCCATTGTCCGCATTGGAGATTGCCAAACGCGTTGAACTTTCGCTTCGGCAAGTTGAACGCCTGTTCCTACGCCACCTGTCGTGCACGCCGGGACGGTACTATATGTCAGTTCGCCTTGAGCGGGCACGGGAATTGTTGCGGCACACAAATGCACCCATTTTAGACGTGGCCCTTGCCACAGGCTTCACTTCTCACTCATATTTCGCTCAAAGTTATCGTGGCCATTTCAGCTGTTCTCCATCAGAAGAACGCCGCGCAAACAATTAGACGCTCACTTTGGGCGGGAGGTCACGATGACATTTAAACCGCTCGAAGGTGTCCGTGTTGTAGAATTGGCATCAATCGGCCCCGGTCCGTTTGCCGCCATGATGTTGGCCGACCATGGTGCTGATGTGATCCGTATTGAAAAACCGGGAGGGCGTAGTGTAGGCACATCCCGCTCAGACAAAGACCCTATGCTGCGCGGTCGACGCAAAGTGGAACTTGATCTGAAGAATCCAAACGATGTGAGCAAAACGCTCGACTTGATTGCAAGTGCCGATGTCCTGATCGAGGGTTTCCGCCCTGGTGTCACCGAGCGTTTGGGTTTGGGCCCAGAAGATTGCCACGCGATAAATCTTGCTCTTGTATATGGCCGTATGACAGGATGGGGACAAGATGGGCCGCTGGCACCACGCGCAGGTCACGACATCAATTATATCGCCATCACCGGCGCACTTGATGCAATTGGAACGAAAGAGTCCGGCCCTGTTCCACCGATGAATCTCGTAGGCGACTTTGGCGGCGGCGGCATGTTGATAGCATACGGTATTTGCGCCGCACTTCTTCCGGCCAAACTGTCTGGCAAAGGCACGGTGGTGGATGCAGCTATGGTGGAAGGCACAGCCCTATTGATGACTATGCCTTACGGTTTAAAAGCTCAAGGTCTTTGGCCCGCAAAACGCGGTGGAAACCTGCTTGATGGTGGCGCACCGTTTTATGGAACATTCGAAACATCCGATGGTAAGTGGGCTGCGATTGGTGCGATTGAAGAACCTTTTTGGCAAGAACTGATTGCTAAATTACAGCTCGTTGGAGATGTACTTAAGCATCGGATGGATCGAACCTATTGGCCTCAAATTAGAGGCTTGATCGCCGGAGCAATTTCAACAAACACGCAGGCTCATTGGAATGGTGTGTTCGACGGCAGTGATGCTTGTTACGCGCCAATCCTTTCCATGGATGATGCAATAAACCATCCGCACAATATGGCTCGTGGTGTGTTGCAAAACATTGACGGGGTCGTACAACCCGCCCCTGCCCCGCGTTACGATGGTGAAACACCATCTGTACCTTTTACAGATATGACGGCTGTTGATTACGACGCAGCGCTTGCTTCGTGGCCAAAACGCGATTGAAACAATGAAGCTTGGTCTGTTTAACCCGGCGCGCCTGTCAGTCGGATATTGCGTCGTGTGAGCAATTCACCTTTGATTTCACGCAACAATTTCTTTTTAAAAGCGCGTTGAAAATCGCGGTAATTTAACGCCTTTTCGACAAAAGCACCAGCACCACCAATCACTCTATTGCGCAAATAATGATGCAGATAACTCACTTCATTCATCACGGCCAATGCGTTGATCGTAGTTCCCAATCCGATGATCTGATCACGTATGTTTTCCACACGATTGCCATCATTGTTTTCGCCATCAGCAATCACATCAATCACTTGACGATCACCAAATAATGGAACTGTTTTGAACGCATTTTGACTGAAGCGAAGTGCACCCGATATAGACGTTCCTCCCTGCACGGTTTGTCGTTCCATCAATGCGGCCTTTCGCGCGTAATCAATCGCATCAGCTCTGGTTTCAATCACGTGCCACGGCACGGCAATCCGTTGTGTCCCCCATGTGGACCAATGAACAATCATGACAGATATGCGTCCGCGAAATCCGGCTCTAATCGTTTCCAAAATTTCGGGATCAGAAAATGTAGCGGCTATACCACCTGCTTGCAGCGCATATTCACCGCTGTTGACGCTCCATGAACAATCCATCGCGATGACAAGGTTGAGGTCTGATCGTTTAGTTTGCGCAACAGCATGGTGTGGAACAAGCCACAGCAAAACTAAAATGCACAAAAGCCTAACCATTACCCGGGTGACAATCCGCGCAACCGTTCGGAACGACGGCGCAGCAATTCTAACGCGGTGAGCAACATGACTGACATGATGACCAGAATTGTCGCCACAGCCAGAATGGTCGGGCTGATCTGTTCCCGAAGACCAGAGAACATTTGACGTGGAATGGTCCGTTGATCCACATCTGCCAAGAAGATCACGGCCACAACTTCATCCAAAGATGTGATGAACGCGAACAATGCACCGGAGACCATTCCTGGAATGATCAATGGCATGATGACCTTCGTAAATGTCGTCCAACCATTTGCACCAAGCCCTTGGCTGGCACGAATGAGCGAACGATCAAAGCCGGTAAGCGTTGCTGTGACTGTTATGATGACAAACGGCACACCAAGTGTGGCATGGGCCAGAATAAGACCTGTATAAGTGCTCGTCAGTCGAATGTCTTCTGTCTGCCAACCTGTACCAAGCGCGTCGAATATGCTCTGCAACCCAACGATCACAAAGTCCGGCACTATGCTCAGCGGGTCACTGTAGAAAAAAAACATGCCTGTGGCCGTGATTACGAGTGGCACAATCATAGGTGAAATCAAAAGACTTGTGATTAAAGAGCGATATGGCATTTCAGGGCGCGACAACCCTAGCGCTGCCAAAGTGCCGAAAGTAGTCGCTAGAATGGTTGCCATAATCGCCAGAAAGAATGAATTGCGCATTGCGCGCACCCATGTGGCGTTGTTCCACATGTCATTCCACCAATTCTCAACGCCATCGGGTGCAACCATACCGAACCTCAGAATATCGGCATACCAACGTGTGGAATACGCGGTTGGATCAAGCGCCATCATACCTTCAGTGAAACTGAAATACGGTTCCGCGTTGAACGACAGTGGTATGATCACAATGATCGGGAGAATGAGGAAAATGAAGATCAAAGTGCAAAGCGCAAGAAATGCGTATTTGCCGATTTTCTCCGTCATGGTCGCATAGGGTGGCAGGTCGTTCATCAGGAAGAATGGCATGCCAAAAATGATTATAAAACCAAATGTCCCGGCAAATGAACGCGTGAAGATAAAGAACAATACAGTTGCTGCCAGCAATGCGTAAAAGCCCGGAGTTTGAAAACGTTTCATCATAGCCGTTACCCGAACTTCAGATTATCAACGCCGACCAGCTTATTATACAGCCAATAGAAGATAAGCACGACGACCAATAAGATTGTGCCCAATGCAGCACCAAGCGACCAGTTGAGCGTTTTCTTGATATGATCCGCGATGAGATTGGAAATTAACAATCCATCATTGCCACCCACCAGCGCAGGCGTGATGTAATAGCCAATCGCCAGAATGAACACGAGCAAAGTACCCGCTGCAATACCAGGAACGGTCTGCGGGAAATAAACTTTCACGAATGAGTATGTTCCGGAAGCACCCATGGAACGGGCCGCACGCATGTAAGTTGGCGGAATGGTTTTCATCACCGAATAAAGCGGCAGGATCATAAATGGCAACAAAATGTGCACCATAGCAATCACTGTTCCTGTCATATTGTAGATCATCTGAATACGGTTCTCATTCCCAATGAAACCCAAATAGACAAAGACATTGTTGATGATGCCTTCCGTTTGCAACATGGCAATCCAAGCGCTTGTCCGCACCAAAAGCGATGTCCAAAACGGCAACAGAACGAGGATCATCAACAGATTTGACGTTCGAAGCGGCAACGTAGAAAGCAGATACGCCACCGGATAGGCTATGATGAAACACAACGCGGTGATCAATGCAGACAGCCAAATGGTTTTCCAAAGAATTGGGATATAGATTTGATACAACTCATCGGCACGAACCATGTTGCCTTTTTCATCATACTTACGGTCAGTCGCAGCCAGATAGAATGCGGCAGTGAAGTCTTTTGTAACTCGCTGCAGGGTCAGCCAAATGTGCGGATTATCCCAGCGGTTATCGATTGCAAACAGAGCTTCTTTATAAGGGCCCTCTGTGACTTTTCCCGCCTTGCGTGCTGATTTCGTAAACAAGCTGCGCGCGCCGGGAATTTCATAATTCACACGGGTTGCAAGATTGCCGATTGTTTTACCAACCTCACGATTTTTCTTGGCCGAAGCCATGTCTTTCACAAAGACTTCGAAAATCTCTTCTGACGGCAACCCTTGACCATCCCACTCTTGGATGGAGACTGCAAAATTCGGCATCACTTTGGAGCCAGTGTCGTTGTGCACTGAACGATAGAGCATTTGACCAATTGGCAGCACGAAAGCGACAATCAAAAACAACACCAAAGGCACCGTCAACAAGAACGCTTGAACCTTCATCCGGCGTGTGGTTTTGGCCAATTTTTGTTTGAGAGGAATGCCATCAGCCGCGATCAATGGCTCGCCAGACGTGCCATTGTTTGCTGATTGGTTCATGCCAATTGCGGCATCGCTCATGTGCAATTCACTCCCCAACGCATGTTGTTTCATGCGTTATTTCTGTTCTTTCGATTGCAGGCCAACCTTTGTAAATTACAACACCTGAAAGCAAAAAAACAGGGCGCGAACCGAAGCCCGCGCCCAATTTAAATTATGGCTTACTTAGCAACCCAAGCGTTGAAGCGCTCAGTCAACTGGTCTGCATTGTCTGCCCAGAACTCAAAGTTGTTCTGTACAGCATTTGTCAGGTTAGCCGGATCTGTTGGCATTTGTGGACCCATGTCGATGTCTTTGTTGTGGTATTTACCGACGAGTGGAGCCGAAGACTTACGAGCTGGACCGTAAGAAATGTAGGAAGCCTGTTTCGCAAGTTGCTCTGTAGCAGTTGAAAATTTCAAGAAATCCAGCGCTGTATCTTTGTTTTTCGCACCTTTAGGAATAACCCAAAGATCCAAATCCCAAACATGACCATCCCAAACGATTTCGAATGGTTTGCCTTCGCCAGCAACCGCGTTGAAGATACGGCCGTTGTAAGCTGTTGTCATTGCAACTTCGCCATCAGCAAGCATTTGTGGAGGCTGAGCACCAGCTTCCCACCAAACAACGTCACCCTTGATAGTATCGAGCTTTTTGAATGCACGATCAACACCTTCTGGTGTCGCCAAAACGCCATAAACGTCTTTTGCAGCAACGCCATCGGCAATTAAAGCGAATTCAAGATTCACTTTAGGGTTTTTCCGTAGGCCACGTTTGCCCGGGAATTTTGCAGTGTCAAAAAAATCAGCCATGGTCTTTGGACCGTTTGGCATTTTTGACTTGTCATAAGCGAAGATTGTTGTCCAAACGATGTTTGCAACAGCGCAATCGTAAAGCGTACCAGCAATGAAATCTTCTTTTGCAGGCGTGCCATCTGCACCAGCAGGCAATGCGGAAGCGTCGATTGTTTCCAACAAACCTTCATCACAGGCGCGGATCGCGTCAGACAATTCAACGTCAACGATATCCCAAGTTACGTTGCCAGCTTCAACCTGAGCTTTGATCTCAGCGATGCCGCCATTGTAATCTTCAGATTTGATGTTCACGCCGGTTTTGGCGATGTATGGCTTGTGGTAAGCTTCAACTTGAGACTTGGTGTAAGCACCGCCCCAAGACACAACAGTTAAATCTTTTGCAGATGCAACAGTTGCGCCAAACGCAATTGCTGCACCAATGGCAGTCGATGCCAGAAGTTTTGTGAGTTTCATTTTATAGTCTCCCGTTAGTTTGACCCTACCCTCATGGGCGGACCTGTTTGCAGCTCAATCGTCCGAGCCACTTATCGTTTCAGACGGCCATTGGATCGAGTGCTCTACAGTCCTCGGCCTTCCAGCCAACCTTCACTTGAGCACCTTCAGCCAGTGGCTTATTGCCAGCACTGTTAGGCACTTTGACGATAAATTCGTCGTTTCCGGCCACCTCCATTCGCGTGCGAATATGGTCGCCAAGATAGATGAGTTCTTTGATTTCGCCCGTAACCGTGTTGTCAGTTTGGCCTTTTTCAGGCTCAATCTCAACGCGTTCAGGGCGCAAAGACAGCGTAGTACGCTCACCGACAGAAGCGATGTTGTTCACCGTTTTAGCAACAACTTCGCCACCGCCATCCAATTCAACTTTGCATTCATCACCAGACACACCAGATACTTTGCCATGCAGGCGATTGTTCTCACCGATGAACTGCGCCACGAACGAGTTCTGCGGGCGTTCATAAAGGTCATCTGGTGTGGACAATTGCTGGATCACACCATCATTGAACACAGCAATGCGGTCAGACATTGTCAAAGCTTCAGATTGATCATGGGTCACATAGACAACGGTGACACCAAGGTTCTCGTGAATGTGTTTGATTTCGTATTGCATCTGCTCGCGCAATTGCTTGTCGAGAGCACCAAGGGGTTCATCCATCAAAATCAAACTCGGATCGAACACCAATGCGCGGGCCACGGCCACACGCTGTTGTTGGCCGCCAGACAATTGTGCAGGACGTCGTCCGCCCATCGCACCAAGTTCCACCATATCCAACGCACGTTGGACTTTGGTTTCAATTTCGGCTGCGCCCATTTTACGAACTTTGAGCGGAAACGCGAGGTTTTCAGCAACGGTCATGTGCGGGAACAAAGCATAGTTTTGAAATACCATGCCTATGCCACGTTTGTTGGGTGGCACGTTGTTGATACTTTCCCCACCGAGATAAATATCCCCATGGGTCGCGGGTTCAAAACCTGCCAACATCATCAACGATGTGGTTTTACCTGAGCCTGAAGGCCCAAGCATGGTGAGGAATTCACCTTTGGGAATATCTAGGTTTAAGTCTTTGACGACGAGAATCTCGCCATCATAACTTTTTTGAACTTTATCGAAGCGAACGAAAGCCTCTTCTGCCCGCTGATTTCCGGCCGTATTCACTTAACGACCAGCCGTTTGATGCTTCAAACCGGCTCTCCCTGATTATACTCTTCGGACGCTTTCCGCGTCTCACTTATGAAAACATGTTTCAATTCGACAAACAACATTTGTTTGAATGCGCCGTCAACAGTTGCAGTTGAGGCAAATTCACTATTTTACCCTTTTTTTGGACCAAACAGCCACTACCCACCTGTTCAGACGGCATTTTAAGCATATTTGTCAAAAATCAAACCTTTTTGCTACGTTCATAGAAAATGAAACCTAATAAGTTCAACAGCACTTGTGCCGCCAATGTGCTGGTGGAACCTGTGGTATCATAATCGGGCGCAACTTCCACAAGATCGATTCCCACAATCGTATTGCGCTTTGACAAAGCTTGCAGGAATTCCAGAACTTCATAATACAGAAATCCACCATGACTTGGAGTTCCTGTGCCCGGTGCAATTGACGGGTCGAACCCATCAATATCAATCGTCACATAAACGCGCGCGCCTTCAGGCACCCTCTCAGCCATGGCTTGAGATCCGTGAGACCGGAACTGACGCACGGACTGAATATCTGATCCCACGGACCGCGCATCGGCATAACCTTCTTTGGCAGTTGATGAAACGTTGCGAATTCCGAACTGGGACAAGCCCGTGACATAAGATTTTTCAGAGGCACGGCGCATGGGATTGCCATGACCAAAACGCACACCATGACGCTCATCGACAAAATCCAAATGAGCATCCAACTGGACAAGGTGAAACGGCTCTTGGTCACTAAAGGCATTAATGCATGGGATGTTGACTGAATGATCACCACCCAACACAACGGGCAGTGCACCAGCCGTTAGAATTTTACGCACTCCATATTCGATATTGTTGTGACTTTTCACTGTATCCGTGTGAACAATGTCTGCATCGCCCATATCCACAATACGTACATCACCGGGCAAATAGGTTGCATCGTCTTCATGGTCATAAGCGCCTGCGTGCCCAAATGAAAATAAGGTCGAGGCTTCGCGAATAGCACGCGGGCCAAAACGCGCCCCTGCTCTGAACTGGGTCCCAAAATCGAATGGAGCACCCAATACGGCGACATCTGCTTCCAACTTATCCCAATCCGTGCAAACCGGGCGTTTGCCGAATGTGGAGATGCCAACAAATGGAAGGTCAAGCCTACCGCCTTCATATCCATGGTCACTCATCGTGTTCTATGGCCTCTTTTTGACTGCATTTGTACCTGATACAATTTCCCCGCTACGCTGGCGCATAACAAAATGCAATCTTAAAGCGTGACTATTCGAGGGGAAAATTGGACAATGAGAAAACTATTTACACTGACTGGCGCATTTTTTCTGATGGCAAATGTGTGCATTGCACAAGCTGCAGAGTGGAGCACATATTCCAACGAGAGTTACCAGTTTACCGTCGAGTATCCTGCCGATTTGTTTGCGACTTCTCAGAAGTCTGAAAATGGCGACGGTATCAATCTCAAAAACAATGACAGCAGCGTTGAATTCCGCGCCTACGGTTTCAACAATGGTGACGAACTGTCTTTGACAAAAGTGCGCGACATCATTTTGGAAGACAACGACGACCGCACCATCACTTATAAAGCTGTGAAGAACAATTGGATCGTGATTTCAGGGACGGAAGAAGAAAACGGACGGACGATGATTTTCTATCAACGTTTGGCTGCAAGTTCTGATCTGTCAAAATTCTCAGCCTTTGAGTTCATTTACCCACAAGTCGACAAAGAGAAATACGATGCTTTGGTGAAACGTATGAGCCTGAGCCTCAAAGCACCCAAATAGCAAAAGCCCCGCTCTCTCAAGCGGGACTCATTTGTTCTGTTACCAATTTCGGTGTGTTGAAGCGCTTTAACGGCAGACTTTACGCTTGATCCAGATCCGACGACCTGTTCTCGGGTCAATGCCTCTGCGACGTTTGATCCGACAATAACGACTTGGGCGATCATAATAATCATCGCCATAGTGACTGCCGCCTCCACCCCAACCAAAACCACCGTGGCCACCACCACCAATGAAAATACCAAAACGCGGACGCCTGCGGTGATGCACATTATTAGTGATTGATTCACCTTCAATAATAGATTGGGTCAATTGCATCGGAATCGAGAAGCCAGCCGCTTGTGAAGGAGCGGAAGCCATAAGTGATGCGCCAAGGGAGACTGTCAGTGCCGCTGCTGCAGTGATTGCTGTTTTAGACAAGATGTTCATT
>CALLUS010000003.1 GCA_938010435.1 uncultured Rhizobiaceae group bacterium
TTGTTTACGCGAAAGCCCGCTTGTTAGTGCTATACGGACTGCTTCTCGACGAAATTCTTCAGTGTGGCCATGTGCCATAGTCGTTCTCCTTGATGAACATAATTCAATTCAAGGACACGGAACCAAACCGTGGCAAGTCCAGGCCATGTGCCATAATAAGTCTCCTTGATGGAACAATTCCAATTCAAGGACACGGAACTAAACCGTGGCAAGTCCACTTTCAAACTTTCGTAACTCCACACAATTAGCTTTGAAGAAGTTTAAAAACTCTTCAAGCCGCCTAGTGTAATTTTCGCGGCAGTTTCTGCATAAGCAATGCGAGCAGCTCGATCTGCGTCAGGATTCCACATATAAAACCAGTTCAACATTCCGAACACTGACATGGTTGTTTCACGCAATCGGGCTCTATTGTCTGTGAAATATTCTGGTGAAGATTCAGCCAAAATCCCACTCACAACATCGATCATTTCACGCTGATATAGCTTTAGTACTTTCTGCTCCTTTTGGGGAAGGAGGGGGAGCCCTTCCGTTTGAATTTTGTGTTCATGATCCATGCCCTCGTAAGCAAAAAGGAACTCACGCGCCACCAGTTCCAATTGTTTCTCGGGAGATAGTTCCTTCAAATTCAACCCACAGATCTGATTTAGCAACTCCGACAGATAATTGTCGAGTATGCCAAATATGAGGGCGTCCTTACTGCCGTAATAATGATAGATGTTGGCTTTTGATATTCCACATGCCTTAGCAACTTCGTTCATCGAGGCCCGCGCAATGCCTTCGCGCGCAAAGACTTCGGCAGCGATATTTAAAATATGGCGGCGTTTTGTATCGTAGTCTTTGGCTATGGTTCTCGCCATATCAATTATTCCTTTGGTCGATAATCAATCACGCGTCGTGCCTTACCTTGTGAGCGTTCTACCGAACCTGGATCGCCCACGCTAACTTTTGTCGATATACCCACAACGTCTTTAATCTTCTTTGTGAGATTTCTGGTAGACATTTCACGTTCTGTTGCAGAGCTGGCATCGGGAGAGGCTTCTACACGAACCTCCATTGCGTCCATTCTTCCCTGGCAGGTGAGTTCAATTTGAAAATAGGGTGCCAATTGTGAAATTGAGAGAACTTGCTCTTCAATTTGAGTCGGGAAGACATTTACTCCTCGCAATATGATCATGTCATCTGAACGCCCAGTGATTTTTTCCATGCGTCTCATAGAACGAGCAGTGCCTGGCAGCAGTCTTGTTAAATCACGGGTCCGATAGCGAACCATCGGCAATCCTTCTTTGGTGATCGTAGTAAACACCAATTCTCCCATTTCCCCATCAGGCAGCACTTCACTTGTTTCAGGATCAATAATTTCAGGGTAAAAATGATCTTCCCAGACATGTAGGCCGTCTTTAGTTTCAACGCATTCGTTTGCAACTCCGGGGCCGAGAATTTCGGACAGACCGTAAATATCGACTGCATGCATATCAAAAGCAGCTTCAACTTCAGTCCGCATGGAATTTGTCCATGGCTCTGCACCAAATATTCCGACCTCAAGAGAACTTTGACGTGGATCAATCCCTGCTTTGCCATATTGCTCCAGAATATTGAGCATGTAAGACGGTGTCACCATGATTGTCTTGGGTTTGAAATCTTCGATCAGAGTCACTTGGCGTTCTGTCATTCCGCCCGAGACTGGAACAACCGAACAACCTAGACGCTCAGCGCCGTAATGAGCACCAAGACCACCTGTGAACAGGCCATAACCATATGCGATATGAGCTATATCACCCGGCTTCGTACCACTGGCCCTCATTGATCGAGCAACCATATCAGACCACATGTCGATATCATTTTTTGAATATCCCACGACAGTGGGTTTGCCTGTTGTACCAGAGGAGGCATGTATTCTCACTATTTCTTCACGAGGAACTGCAAAGAGGCCAAATGGATAATTGGCTCGAAGGTCATCTTTGTATGTGAAAGGAAATTTGGCCAAATCCGCGAGAGATCTTAGATCATCAGGATGGACCCCTTTTTCGTCGAAGCGTTTTTTATACATCGGCACGTTGTCATATGCGTGTCGAAGAGACCATTTCATCCGCTCTAATTGGAGAGAGCGAATTTCATCTATAGATGCAATTTCAATTGGGTCGAGGCTTTCGCGTCTTGGTGTAAGGTCTTTCATTGTGTGTTCCCTAAAGTTCGTCAAACAGTGTTCCGCGAATTGCGCGAGAACACCCTCTAAATTCAGCGATCACCAGCCCATCTTGGTTGGTGACTTCAACGTCATAAATGCCGTTTCTTCCATTCAAAGTGATCTCCTTCGCCCTTGCAGTAATCTTGTCTCCAAGCTTTGCCGGGGCTGTGAATGAGATTGTATTGTGTTGAGCGACAGTGGATTGATTACGGCTGTTACAGGCAAATGCAAAAGCGCTATCAGCTAGAGAGAAAGTTACACCTCCATGACAAATTCCATGTCCATTGGTGTGATGCTTATCCACGATAAGTGACAGATTTGCTGAACCTACATCGACATCATCAATTTGCATTCCAAACCATGCGCTTGCTCGGTCTGAGCTCCACATTGCAGTTGCTGATTTTTGTGCGCGCTCTTTTGGCGTCATCTTATTTGCCTTGAAATACTGGAGGGCGCTTTTGAAGAAATGCAGAGACACCTTCTGCATAGTCAGCGCTTTCGCCGCAGATTTTTTGATATCCCGCTTCGAGGTCTAGTTGCTCATCCAGAGTGTTGTCACCAGCAGCATGAATGGCTTTTTTGATGTGGGCGTATCCATTGGTAGGTCCAGTAGCTAATTTTTGCGCCAACGCGCGCGCTTCGGTCATTAAGTCATCAGTTGGAACTGTTTTCCAAATCATGCCCCAGTCTGCCGCTTGTTCTGCAAGAATGGACTCACCTGTCATGGCCAGAGCCTTTGCACGGGCTGGACCCAACAAACGAGTAAGGTTCCATGTGCCGCCTGCATCGGGGAGAAGACCGACATTTGCGAAAGATTGGATAAATTTGGCTTTATCTGAAGCCATAACAATATCACAAGCCATGGCCAAATTGGCTCCAGCACCTGCTGCTACTCCATTTACGGCACAAATAATTGGCACATCTGCATTCTGGATAAGACGAACAAGCGGGTTGTAGAAATTGGTCAACGTCTGACTGAGATCCGGTGTTTTTTTCATTTTGGACGGATCACGATCACCCAAGTCCTGACCGGCACAGAAACCTCGCCCTGCGCCTGACAATAATACGGCTCGTTTTCCGTCAGCCAAAACGAATTCCAATGTAGAGCGAAGCGCAATGTGCATCTCATCATTAAAGCTGTTCAGTTTCTCTGGACGATTGAGGGTTATTTCAGCCCAAGTGCCGTGGTCGTTGAGTAATATTGAATCTGACACGTTATCTCCCTTGCTAATTTAATGAGTTGCAATTAAACATAAACCGACCAGACGGTCAATGATATGATTGTATTGAACGACACAAATTGAATCGGACTCTCGAAGAATGAAAAACACGGTAGATGTATCGATCAAAAACAATATCGGTTGGGTGACGATCAACAACCCTCCGGTAAATACGACCTCGACTTCCGTTCGTGAAGGATTGCTGAAAGCTGTCGATACTGTGAAAAACTGTGCTTTAGCGGTGCTCCAGTGTGAGGGGCGGACCTTTGTCGCAGGTGGCGACATGTCTGAATTTGACGCTGCTCCTGAAGAGCCGCACTTGCCAGATGTTGTGAATGCAATTGAAGCCAGTACCGTTCCATTTTTAGCTATTCTACATGGCAAGGTTTTGGGTGGCGGTTTTGAGATCGCAATGGCTTGTGCATTTAGACTTGCCAAACCGAGCACACGGTTTGGTCTCCCGGAAGTCAATGTTGGCCTTATTCCAGGAGCTGGTGGCACTCAACGTGCACCCCGTCTTTTAGGGTGGGACATGTCGATAGACATGGCCTGTTCAGGGCTATTAAAGACTGCAGATGATTTGCTATCTGTTGGTGCGATTGATGCCATCAGTGAAGAACCGGAAACCATTGTTTCAGACTATCTTGGAAAAAGTTCGCGGCGAATATCAGAAATCAACATTGAACAACCAGATACCGATACACTGGAAAAATACAGATCTAAGATTACCATTGCGGCAAAGGGGAAGAAGGCTCCGTCTTACAATCTAAATTCTCTTTTGTGGGCTGTTGAACCGTTTTCTGATGCTCAACCCAAAGAACGTGCTCTCCATCTTGAATTGAGGCAATCAAATGAGAGCCGAGCTTTGCGCCACATATTTTTCGCAGAACGCGCAGTCACCAAACCCGCTATAATCGAAGAGGGGAAACCAGTTTCACTTGAGGCCATTGCAATTGTTGGCGGTGGCCTAATGGGCTGTGGCATTGCTGTCGCATGCCTCAATGGTGGGTATAATGTTTGTATCATTGAGAGAAATAATGAGGCCGCAGAAAATGCGAAATTGAACGTCATCAAACTGCTCAAAGGTGGCCTTGAGCGGGGAAAAATGTCAGAAACTCAATTTGAGTCTCGTTGTGCATCATTTGCTTCAAGCAGCGACTATCAGACGGCTGAAAATGCCGATCTAGCCATAGAAGCCGTTTTTGAAGACGTGAATGCAAAGCGCGAGATTTTTGACCAACTCATAAAAGTGATGCGGCCTGATGCAATTCTCGCAACCAACACTTCATATCTAGATCCTAACCAAATTTTTTCCAACGTAAAAAACCTCAATAGATGTGTAGGTATTCACTTTTTCTCTCCTGCCCACATTATGAAATTGGTGGAAGTGGTTCGTATGGAGCAGACATCCGCCGACACACTTGCAACAGCATTTAGTCTGGCAGCCAAGCTTCGCAAAACACCTGTCATTTCTGGCATTTGTGATGGGTTTATCGGCAATCGCATTTTAGCTGCCTATCGTCGAGCCGCGGAATATCTGTTGGCAGATGGAGCCTTACCTCAACAAGTTGATACCGCCATGAAATCATATGGCATGGCTATGGGACCCTTCGAGGCGCAAGATATGTCAGGCTTGCAGATTGCAGAAGCCAATCGCCGCCGACAGGACGCCTCTAGAGATCCCAGTGAACGTTACGTTCCAATCTCCGATCGCCTATGCGCTGACGGGCGAACTGGACAACGCGCAGGTCAAGGTTGGTACTCATATGAAAATGAAAGTCGAAAACCAGTTCCCGATGACGAAGTAGAGCGGATAATCTTCGAATACGCTGCAGAACAGCGCATTATTCGACAGAACTTCAGCGACAAGCAAATTCAACTATTTCTTCTTGCCGCAATGGCAAATGAAGGTGCCCTGATCGTAGATGAAGGTATCGCGGAAAATGAGGCCGCCATTGATGTGGTGAAAATCGCAGGCTATGGATTTCCGCGACAGCATGGAGGTCCAATGTACTGGGCTAGAACTGTCGACCTCGAAGAAATCCGCTCCGCACTCAAAGCGCTCGCTAAGGCTAGTCCTCACTCATGGAAGATAGCTGACCGCTTTCAAAACAACTGACAATCAACATTATTAAGGTTCGAACAATGACGGTTCAAGACATTAGAAGTTTCGCAGCTGGCCAGTGGGTCGAAGTAGGCAATTCTGCTCGTGAAATTCGCTCGGCTATCACCGGTGAAATAATTGCTCGTGCGGGAAATAGCAGTCTCGATGTGGATTCAATGCTGGATCACGCGAGGACCGTTGGCGGCGCAAACTTGCGAGCCATGACGTTCCACGAACGTGCCAAAATGATTAAGGCTGTTGCCCTCCATTTGGGAAATCACAAGCAAGCGCTCTATGATATTTCATTTGCCACTGGCGCTACTCAGAAAGATCATCTGATAGATATTGATGGCGGCATTGGCACAATGTTTGTATTCGCTTCCAAAGGCCGCCGCGAGATGCCCGATGCGCATGTATATCTCGACGGTGAGATCGAACAACTTTCACGAAATGGCACTTTCTTAGGTCAACACATCTGCACCTCACTGCAAGGTGTCGGAGTTCATATCAATGCCTTCAACTTTCCCGTTTGGGGCATGTTAGAAAAGCTTGCACCTACATGGTTGGCAGGTGTTCCAGCAATTGTGAAACCGGCAACGTCAAGCTGCTATGTCACCGAATTATGCGTGAAACTGATGCTTGAGAGTGGCTTGCTTCCTGAAGGTTCATTGCAATTGGTGTCGGGTGGTTTGGGGAATATGCTAGACAAACTCACCAACCAAGATGTGGTTAGTTTTACAGGTTCTGCGCAAACTGCTTCCAAATTACGGTCTGCTCCTCATATCTTGGAAAACTCAATTCGCTTCATTGCCGAGCAGGATAGTTTAAACGCATCAATTCTTGGTCCAGATGCAACATCAGGCACACCAGAATTTGATCTGTTCATCAAAGAAGTGTCGCGGGAAATGACCGCAAAAGCAGGCCAAAAATGCACCGCCATTCGTCGTATGTTCGCGCCTGAAGATCAAATTTCATCTGTGATTGATGCCCTTAAAGTCAGCCTTTCAAAGACTGTAATTGGTGACCCACGCAATGAAGCTACCCACATGGGCGCTTTGGTGTCAGCAGGGCAGAAATGTGATGTTTTGGAAAAAGCAGCTATGATTGGAGAAGAGGCCGAGCGCGTCTTCGGCGACCCTGATAATTTTGAAGTGCATGGCGCTGATGCTGACAAAGGTGCCTTTGTACCACCGATGTTATTCCATTGTGCTTCCCCCGATACAGCCAATCGTATTCATGACATTGAAGCTTTTGGACCAGTTTCAACGATCATGCCGTATCGAGATCTCGATCATGCAATTACTCTAGTGAATCGCGGACAGGGCAGTCTCGTTGCATCAATCATAACCAATGATGGCGATGTCGCGCGCAAAGTAGCAATGGGCGCGGGCGCATTCCACGGACGTCTCTATTTCAACAATCAAAGCTCCATGAAAGAATCCACCGGCCATGGCTCTCCTCTGCCGCACATGGTCCATGGCGGCCCAGGTCGGGCTGGCGGCGGTGAAGAGATGGGCGGTGTTCGCGGTGTAATGCACTACATGCAGCGTACAGCCATTCAAGGCAGTCCGGATATTTTAACGGCTGTTGGTGAGAAATGGGTTCCAGGTGCGACTGAACTTGATCATAAAGACCATCCCTTCACACGCACATTCCATGAACTACAAATTGGCGAAACCTTTAAGACACCGTCGCGAACGATCAGTCTTGACGATATTGAGCAATTTGCTGAATTCACCGGTGACACGTTTTATGCTCATATGGATGAAGATGCGGCTAAAAGGAATCCATTCTTTCCCGGTCGCGTTGCCCACGGCTACTTGCTGTTGAGCTTTGCGGCCGGTCTCTTTGTTCAACCCGACGAAGGCCCAGTCTTGGCTAATACAGGTTTGGACAATTTACGGTTCATGAAACCTGTTGAAGCCGGAGAATCCATTAAAGTTCGATTGTCCGTGAAGCTTAAAACACCCCGAAATGAGGAATATGGCGAAGTTCGTTGGCATGTGATTGTCAGCAATCAAGATGATGAGTTGGTTGCTGAGTATGAACTGTTGACGATGAATGCATACGATAACCCCTAGTCTTTCGATTGCTTACATTTACGCGTTGCCTAACTATGTTATGGGTGATAAAATGCCCATAGCAGGTTGCTTGTCTTGAAACAGTTGAATGCAGTTGTGAATGAGCTCATGGAACTTGAGCCTGTGAAAACATGGTCACTTATTGTGACCTTGTTGGGTGACTTGGATGGCACTGAGCTTACTGGAAAACAATTACGTGTATTCATGGACGCACTTGGCATTAAGCCGGAAGCAACACGCGTTGCGCTTCATCGTCTAAAAAGGGACGGATGGATTGCCTCTAAAAAAACTGGCCGTGAAGTGACTTATTTTCTTTCCGACCGCGCTCGAAATGACACTGATGCTGTTTATGACGATGTGTACGGTAAAGACGCTAAATACCCCGAGGGTTGGCAAATCTTGGTCGTTTCAGAAACGATTGATTGTCCTGCATCCACACCATCAATCCGAATTGGACGACATTTAGTCGTAACCCCGCGACCAGCAGAGTCCATTGAACAATCTTCCATGGAGGTTCAGTTCGTTCAAAATACCATTCCTACATGGTTGCAACATAAACTGTTGCCACCTGAGACAATTGCGGTTGCTGAAAAACTGGTGACATCAGCTACCGACTATTTGAAACACTGTCACGGAACAGCATCGATAGAAGCTCAACTGCTCCGCCTTCTTCTCTTGCACCACTGGCGAAAAATAGCATTGCGTATTGGTTGTTGGGCACATATTGGCCTCATGCAAGACGGTTTGATTTATAATTGTCAAAAGGCAATGACCGGTTTTTTGTATCAAACGGAAAAACTGTGTGTGATTGAATAGGCTTTACTCATCAGAGTGTGCGGTGGACTTATCCCGCTTTGACTCCGCATCCGGTTCTCGTTTAGCTCGTTTTTCGTTCGAATTTGATGGGCGATATTCCTCCTATTGCTAAGTGTCTTCGACGGCTGTTGTAGAAGCCATTGATGTATTGGAACAGAGCGCCG
>CALLUS010000004.1 GCA_938010435.1 uncultured Rhizobiaceae group bacterium
ACAGGAACACCACCCTCCGCCTGCTTCAAGATTTCCATGATCTTAGCTTCCGTAAATCGTGACTTCTTCATTCGAATTTCCTCTTCAATCATTGTGAGAAAATTCTACTCAAAAACTCCGATAATTTCCGGGGGGATTACCAGAACAGCTCTTACTATTGTAGTTTGAACCCTATCTCCAAATTCGTTCACAGTTTTGAAATGCGAGCCTATCTGAAGCCTATCCGTCCAACCGATGTCATGTTTTCTTTGTATCATCGATAATATTCATGGTCGCCACACCGCTGTTTCCCAGTTCGACTGAAGCGAACGGGCCGCCCTGGCACATATTACCGGGGTCCTGATGGTCGAGTGAGCCCGCTTCAGCAAACATTTGTTCTGCATGCTGCTCCGCATTATCTTTGGGACGGTAACCGAGGAAAGATGCGTTTGAATTATCAACCGTTGCGCGATCATTGTTGGAAACACCGTAGACAACGGTAAAGCCCGTAACAGGTGTATCAATAGAACGCTGCACAAGCTGAATTAGATCGTCATAGGAAAGCCAAGTGCCCACAGCGCGCGGGTTGCTCACTTGTGCGCAGGAGAGAATGCGCATACAGACGCTTTCAACCTGTCGCTTGTCCCAATACATGGAGGCCAAGTCTTCGGCAAAACACTTGGCCAAACCGTAAAACGTGTCCGGCCGGTGTGGCGCGTCAGTTCCAATAAAGTCGGTTTTTTTATGCATCCCCACAGCATGAATAGAAGAGGCATAAACCACCCTGCGCACACCGTTGCGATAAGCCGCTTCCCAAATATTGTACGCGCCGATAAAATTTGGACCAAGCAATTGTTCAAACGGAGCTTCATCCCCATAAGCACCAAAATGAACAACCATATCAGCACCTTCTAAAACGCTCACCATGGCATCGAGATCGGCTAGATCAGCTTTTACATAACTTTCCCCATCATAAAGCGTTCCTACGTCTTCGGCGAGGTCGGTGGAAACAAGTTCGTCACACATTTTTGACAAAGGCTCGCGTAAATAGGAACCAAGCCGTCCAGCGGCACCGGTGAGAACAAGTTTTTTCATGTGAGAGGCTTTCTTGGTTTCAAGGTTACGACTGCTGCTGCGATGCGGTCCATAGCTGTCTTGAGCACGCCCTCTGATGCAGCCGTTGAGATTCTAAAAAAGGGAGACAGTTCATAGGCACTGCCGGGAACGGCCGCGATGCCGGCTTCTTTCAAAATAAAGGCCGTAAAATCAGCGTCGTCTTTGAGCGTCTCACCATCGGCAGTGACCGCCCCGATGAATGCTTCACAACCGATATAGGCGTAAAATGCGCCGCCGGGAGGAGCGAGGGTCAAACCATCTATTTGAGCAACTTGATCCACAACCAGATTGCGTCGTGATTCAAAAGCGAGCTTGAACCGAAGAACTTCGTCTTGAGGGCCGTTGAGCGCAGCAGTTGCTGCTGCTTGAGCGACTGAACACGCACCCGAACTAATCTGGCTTTGTACTTTAGTCATTGCCGCGATCAATTCTTTTGGCCCCGCGCCATAACCGATACGCCACCCGGTCATGGCATAAGCTTTGGAAACGCCATTGACAGTCAAAACCCTGTCTTTCAGTTTTGGACAAGCGACTGCAAACGAAAGAAACGCAGCGTCATCAAACAAAATATGCTCATAGATTTCGTCGGATAGAATCAACACGTCGGGGTGCTTTTCCAAAACTTTGCCGAGCGTGCGCAGGTCATTGTCATTGTAAACCGCACCCGTCGGATTGGAAGGCATGTTGAGAATCAACCAGCGCGTTTTAGGCGTGATAGCCGCGTCTAATGCCTCAGGCGTTAATCGAAAACCGTTCGATGCAGGGCAGCTAATCGTTACGGGTTTTCCACTCAGAATGAGAACGATGTCTTTGTATTGGCCGAAATAGGGCGCGCACAACAAGACTTCATCATCCGGCTCCAACGTCGCCATTAACCCGTCGAACAGAACCTGTTTGGCACCGTTGGCCACAATGATTTCATCAGGGGAATAGGTGAGGTTATTTTCGCGAGCCAATTTATCGGAAACCGCTTTGCGCAAAGCGAGTGTGCCATTGGTTGGCGGGTAGCGCGTTTCACCGGCAAGTGCTGCTTGATGCGCGGCTTCGACAATGTGAGGTGGTGTATCGAAATCAGGTTCGCCCAAACCAAGATCGATAATGTCTTCACCTGCAGCTTTTGCAGTTTTTGCAGCTTGGCTGACCCAAGCCGATGCGGATGGTTTGACAGGTGCAAGACGTGATGACGCGAACTCCATTAGATCACCGCCTTTTCGATAATTGGCGTATCGTTGACGATGCGGTCATAATGAAACAGCGACATGTCGAGACTGCTGTATGAACCATTGACCATTAATTCCGCAGTGCCGCGCCCCATCGCCGGGCTTTGTTGAAGGCCGTGTCCGGAAAAACCGTTCAGGAAGTAGAAGTTCTCAACTTCGGTATGCGGGCCCATAACTGCGTTGTGGTCAAACGTGTTATAAGCGTAGTGCCCCGCCCATTCACTTTGCACTTTGATCGCTTCAAATTGCGGGATGCGGGTCGCAAGAACCGGCCAAATATGATTTTGCCAGATATCATGATCCATCGCGAAATCATCATAATCGACACCAGGGTCGATATCTGAATGACCGCCGCATTGGTATGTGCCGCCACCATTCTCGCGGACATGCACACCGGACGGGTCAATGGTGAGTGGGAGATCACGATCAAGGGGTTGTTCGGCAGAAAAAATCCATGAATAACGTTTGCGTGGTTCCACAGGAATTTCGACACCAGCCATCTTGCTGGTACGCGCCGCACGGGGACCAGATGCGTTTAAGACTTTGCCACACGAAATAACCTCGCCAGATTTTAGCGTGATGCTTTCAACCTTTGTACCAGCAGCATTCTTTGTCATAGCAACAGCTTCGTTGGAAATAAATTCTATCCCTCGTTCACGCGCCGACCTGCGCCACCAATCAAATACGGCTGTCGCATCCCACAATCCTTCGTCGATCAGATTGATAGACCCAAGCACAATGTCATCCACATTATAGAACGGGTAAGCGTGTTTGATTTCATCAGCTGTCATTAATTGGGTGGCAGCGCCTTCGGTGAGTTGAATCTTTTGGTTGTCACGCAACACATCTGCAAACTCTGCCGTATCCGCCAAATACATGTAACCAAAGCTGCGAATTGCGAGTTCCGGCACCCGTTCATCGTCGCCCATATATCGCGGTAGGTTTTTCACGAAGTCGGCGGCGAACTGTGATATCTTGACGTTCAACGGGGTTGAGAATTGCTGCCGCATACAGGAATTGGTGTGCATGGTTGAGCAGTTTTCGTAGCTTGGATCTTTCTCCACCACCAGAACACGGCCATCAAAGCTAGCTTGTTCCGTGATAAACCACGCAGCAGAAGACCCCATAATTGCCCCGCCGATAATAATTATATCGTATGTGTCATGTTGTGGTGTCTCGTTCATGGGACAACCTCCCCTTTGTTCATTGCCGCTTCAACTTCAACGATATCTTTAGTGCTTAAACTGCTACAGAGCACCAAATCGCGTAACTGTGCTCACCGGTTGTTTCCCCGGCTCACCATATCCAGCACCGCCGGAAGATGTCATCAGAGATACGGTATCGAAACTTACTGTGTTGGTTTATTTTTCTGAATGATGAAGTCTTTGATCTGGTTTAATTCTTCTATCAACTTTTCGGCCTTTTGATCACTTACACCGATCGCACAACCCAAAGCAGATGGGACCGCTAGCGCAGACTTGTATAGTTTTTTACCCTTTGCTGTGAGGAATACCTGCACCTTTCGTTCATCTTCAGCGTTGCGGTTGCGAGAGACAAGGCCCAATTTTTCGAGGCGTTGTACCAATGGCGTGGCAGTCGCCTGATCAACCTGGAGTCCATTGGCTATATCTTGAATCAGAATTCCATCCTGCTTCCATAGAATCATCATTGCAAGATACTGGGTATATGTAACACCCATGGATTTGAGCAGAGCGGCGTATTCTTTTGTAATAGCCCGCGATGTTGAATAGAGTGCAAAGCACAATTGGCCTTCTATGTTGAGGAGGTTTTCTTCATCGACGATGCTCGACTGCATGTTTGGCTTCCTAATTTGTAGGCGGTTAACTAATATCAATTTACCGTCTCTTTAAGGTCGGCCCCATTAAAATCGAGTTCTTTCACGTCTTCAACGTCCGCCGTTAAGTTGACTCAAAAATTTAATATAGCTAATTATATAATTGCAAATTATTTGACCGCAAAAAATTGGTATTGACGCAAAAAATTAGTATCGAAGCGTCCAAATAATAATTTAAGAAGATTCAATATGCAATTTTTAAAATCACTTGCACCGAATATCTCTATCGTTGGTTCCGTAATTATGACGGTAACGGAATCATTTGCAGCAGACCTTAAAGCTAAGTTTGCCGTGCAGATCAGTCGCTTGGAAAAACCGAAAAACAACTGGAAGAAACTGAACCTAAGCAATCAATTTTCAGTGGAACGGGTGACAAATGTATTTTACGTAATATATAGTTTACACTGATAACCTGTAATATCTCAATTGAAAGTCTGGATTGAGAGTCCTGACTGCCTCTTAGAAGAACTTAATCTTAACATGAAATATGCATTCGAAAATTTTGTTTTTGATGTTGAGCGCAGCGAGCTTTTCATTGACGCCGAATTGGCGCATGTTGAACCACAAGTATGCCGACTTATTGAATTGCTCATCACAAACAGTGGGAATGTCGTAACCAGAGACGAAATTCAGCGTGAAATATGGGATGATAGAATCGTCATGCCCAGTGTCATTGACAATCGCATTCGGGCGGCCAGAAATATTCTCAATGATGATGGCAAATCCCAAAGGCTGATCAAGACCTTTCCAAATATTGGTTATAAATTTGTCGGCGAAGTTGTTGAGCATGCGCCTACTGAAGGTCCCGTAAGTGCGATTGAGGCCTCATCTGAAATTTCCAACCAGAACAACAGTGAGTCACTCAA
Source organism: uncultured Rhizobiaceae group bacterium (assembly GCA_938010435.1). Classification (GTDB taxonomy): domain Bacteria; phylum Pseudomonadota; class Alphaproteobacteria; order Rhizobiales; family Rhizobiaceae; genus Pseudahrensia. The sequence continues at coordinate 5,037 of CALLUS010000004.1, forward strand.
CACAGGATGGTCGCGGTTCCGACCGGTATTTTTTGCTGTTCCCATTTTAGCAGCTGCGAGTGCTGTTGGGGGCTATATGTTCCTTGATAAAGAAACTATTGAGCCGAAAAAGGTTGCCAAACCCGCACAGAAAAAATCAAACTATACAGTTGCCATATTACCATTCACCACTGGTGTTAATCTTGATGAGAAGGTCGGAAATGCGATCTCTCACAAAGCTATTAGTGCACTTTCTCGCATTAAAACCTTAGGTGTTGTATCAGCCCAATCCTCCTTCCAGTTTGATAAAACAACACTCTCCACGCAGGGGTTAGCAACCGCTTTGGGGGCAGATTTTATTTTGGATGGTATTGTAACATCTGATGCCGATTCGTTTAATGTAGAGGCACATCTTGTATCGTCACATGAAGACAAAGTTGTGTGGTCTGAGACCTTTCATCAAGGGGCGCCCGAAAAATCAAGGCTCATATTTGAATCAGAGACTGCAAAGAAAGTAACAATTGCCGTCGCAAATTTTCTGGGGAATTCGATTTCCAGTGAGGCAGAATTCCTGGTTAACAAAGATGTATTTCAGAAATACCAGACCGGACTTGATTTACTGAATTCTGAAAAATCAGAAGATCTGAAAAATGCCGTGGCGCTGTTTGATGAAGTTATACAAAGAGAACCAAATTTTACACCTGCTTATATGTATTATTCGGAAGCGGTGGATCGGGCAATTAAAGTGTCAGGCTGGAACCGAACTGATGCTATTAGAGATGTTGGCAAATATGTGGAGAAAGTACTAACTCTTTCGCCAGACAGCCCTGAAGCGTATCTCACACAAGGCAATCTGGCAAAAATCCAGATTGATAGTGATAAAGCCGTTAAGTTTTACAATAAGGCACTCAAAAAAAATCCAAACTTTGCATTGGGTTATTTCAAAAAGGCACAAGTTCTCTTCACGACGTATGATTTGAATGAAGCTCTCTATTGTTTCAAAAAAGTGCTTTCGCTCAACCCTTTGTCCAGTGATATTGTTTTACACATAGCACAGGTTCAGTTTTCATTGGGCAATATCGAAGAAGCGCTTCGGCTAACCAAAAGAAACCTTCTTTGGAGTCCTGACAATTTTCGTGCTCTTACAAATGCAGCCAGATATGAGCTCAGCATCGGGCATTATGATAAAGCGTTTCAATATATAAACAAAGCAAGGAAGTTGAATAAGGATGACTTTGATCTGCAGTTCAATACCTATCTATTATATAGCAATCTGGGTCTATTGGATGAAGTGCAGGGTCTAGTCGATAGCCCGGGCCTTAAAGCAACAGTTGCAGCTCTGAAAGGCGATTCAAAAACAGCGTATGAACTCATGAAAACAGATCGGCTTTCATGGATGTCACCTTATGTTCAATACCTTTTGAACGACAGTCGGCCCGCTTATGAAATGTTTGTCCGAATGGGTCTAAACAAAAGCATTTTAGCTTTGAAAAGACCCATACCGATTGACCAGACACTCGATGTTGTGTTGATGCTGGACCTCTTTTCATCGCAGAAGGAGGCTGCAACAGAGGCAATTATTGCCAGACTTGGTCAAGATTTTAACACCAAGCCGATTGCGGACATTAAGATACTGGAACAGTTCAGTGCTATTTCTGGTTATTATTCGATCATCGGCAACTATGACAAAGCGTTTGAAGTTCTTGATGAAGCGAACAGGCAAAAAATGATTTTTCTGAGTAGATTGAAGTCATCACCAATATTCAAAAGTCTGCGACTGCATCCGGGTTTCGAGAGTAGGTTGAAAACGATGACGGAAAACCGTGATCAATTCTTATCCAGCTTCAGACAATTATAAGCTTATCAACCTGACCTTACTTATCAAATCATGCAGGTTTAATTTTTGGAATAAGACTTCATTTTGAGATATAAACTCTGACGGCTTATGCCGAGAAGCTTCGCAGTTGACGCACGGTTATTCTCAGTCAGCTTAAGAGCACGGTCTATGCACAATTGTTCTATTGAATCCGTAGTTTGTCGCACAATTTCTTTTAGCGACATCGTGTTCACGAGAGATTCAACCCACTGATCCGGCAAAGTTCTGTCTTGCCCCAGGGAGAACGAGGCATGGTCGTCGCCTACATTTTTACGAAAAGACAACCCAAGACAAACATCTTGATCGCTGACGAATTTGTGACCTGAAATATCCACGGTAATCTTATCATTGTGCAAATTCTTCACAATGACTGCCTCTACTTTTGCCATTCCCTTATTATGCAGCTTTGAAAACAGAGCTTCCGCATGTACCCGCGGTTCATCCCAAAGTGTTTCAAAACTTAAAGACGTCAGGTCATAATCATCTTGAATAGCGAAAAGCCTGTAGAATAACGAATTTGCAGCAACAACCTTTTGCATTTCATCCAGCACAACATAGGCATCAGGCATAACTTCGATAATATCTGAAATATTTCCAATTGCGTGTGGAAATTCTTGGGGTGAATGCACTTCACCCTCGCAGAGAATCTCTAAAAGTACATGATTTTTGCCATCCATATAGTGGGAGGATGCACTCAGTTGAGCAGTTGACCCATCCTTCAAATTTATTTGCACGGGATCCAAAGAATTTTCCGCCGAAGATAGAAGTGCTTTGTGTAAAATCGAATTGTCATCAGCCGGAAAAAGATCAAAAATGAGAGGCCTTTTACTCTTCGCTTTTTCCGGTCCAATCGCCCTTTTAGCTTCAGCGTTTAAGTCTACTACCTGTAAAGTATCTACCTCTACGATAACTTGGGGGATCTTGCTGCTTTTGAAAATATTTTTATAGATATCTTGCTTTCGCCGTAATTTGCTGATTTCACGATCAAGCGTAATTTGTGCTTCAAATAGCCGGTTTTGCATCGCAGTTAATTTGATCTCGCATTGGCCAAATAAGATCAAATCACCCCGTGCGTTGAGTTTTGTTGCTCGATAGCTGACTGGCGCATCAGTGTCTTCAGTTCCTGGATGGCTGATTTGCAAAGCACGGGTTGATTGGCTGTCGGAAGGTAGCTTTAGTAACGAATCAATCTTCTCTTTACATCCTATGGACACAAGATCGCGAATATTTTTGCCTTCCCATTCATCGCTATTAAATATTAAGTCGCTTTCCCCTTGACGCCTCGCCTCCTTTATCATCCCGTCTTTACCTAATACTAGGATGATATCCGCAGCTGTGCCGAGTATATTATTCAACAAATCTATATCGGCACCTGGTAAAATGGTGTCAGTGCTTACAATTTCCATTTTTTGTCCTACCACTTCCCGCTTGCTTTTTAGCGAAGAGATGAAAACCATCTCATGAGATCTCAGTATGTAGTCAATTCCGGTATGTTCAAATTTAAGGGACCTGGAATCCCGTGTTCATTAAGCAACTTTTCTTAAAAAGGATTCTGCAACATGTAGAGCTGCCGTTGCATCGTATGCAATCGCGTCGGCCCCGACTTGTTCACACAATTCATCATCAATAATGAATGGAAAGCCCCCAACTATTATTTTCGTATCTCTATTTTTTGAATGCTGACGGATCTTGGTGATCGCGTTTTTACATAAATCAATATGCCGGGTTTGGTTTACGGAAATACCAACGATCGAAAAATCAGTATTCGTAATATCTTCAACAATGGAACTTGCGGATCGGTTATGTTCAACACGAACATGCCAACCACTGTTCCTGAAGAAACTTTCAAGCACCGCAGCACCAAACAAATGCATATCCTGAGATAGTGTTATGAGCAATATTGATTGATCAGGTTTGGCTCCACCTAATTCTTCGGCCAGACTTTCATCCAAGTCCCGCAGAACTTTATGAAGTGAAACCATGCCAATCGACACTTCAGTAATCGAGGAATCATCTGAACACCATTTCTCTCCAAGTTCCCGTGCACATTCGCACAATAATTGCTCAACAATTTGGCAAGCAGAGTAACCTGTATCGATATAATCTCGAACGATTTTGTCTATGTCTTCAGTTTGAGTGTCCATCACCAATTGTAAGAACGTTCTGACGTCGAGTTTTTTAATAGGTTTGAAATTTTTCTCTAGGGCATCAGGTCGCTTATTGTTGAATGAGTCTTTTTGACTGTTCAACAAATCGGGAATGATACGATGATATAGATAATGATCAATTTTATCATTCATCACAAAAGTAGACCTTGGTGATCAGGTATCTACATATTTTCGATTTCAATCCCTCAACATCCCATATTTATGTTAAGGTAGATTTCTAACCGATGCGCGACCTGATGTTTAATTGCTAAGCGGTTGCCATTCGGCACCTGGTTTTATTTTATATCTGAATGGTAAGTCCGCATTGACCCAACCATCTTTATCGCTTCGCTTGCCGTTTTCTAAATCCAAAGAACCTTCAAAGCCTTCTATCTGGTTCCAGACATTTTTATATCCGGCATTGTATAATAATTTTGCTGCTGCGGCGGCTCTTATGCCTTCGCGGCAAGCCACAATTATGGGATGGGACTTTGGTAAGTTAGAGCGTGTCATAAATTGGCCTACCTCAGCTACAAAGTTCTCATTGGGCGTCATGTTATAAAGCCCGTTCTTAGGGTTAAAACTCCTGGAAATTACCGCTGTAGGAATGTTTGTATCCATAGGTTCCGGATGTCCAACAAATGTTATTTCTGCAGGATCACGAACGTCGATCAAGACAATTGACGGGTTTTTGATAATTGCCGTGTATGCTTCTCTAGCAGACAGGTATAAATCGTACGGCGTTTTGACAATTTCATTGACATCTGCACTGTCAATTTCCGTAACAATTTCAATTTTAGAAGCTTCGCTGACATTAATTTGAGTCAGCCCTACTGCCATACAGACGGCAAAAAATATCACAAATTGAGTTATGTATGATCTGTTATAATACATCATGTTCATCTAACTACTTACAATCTTGGTTGTCGGTTGTCGCTTTTCCGCTTCAAAAAAATTGATCGAAATAAACGATCTCTACATTATGTCATATCTTACTCGACATTAGAATTTTTTATTATCAAGAAATAGCCATTTTCCAATCTAAAAAATTTTTGAAAAATAGAAATTATCAAGTGTTTAAGATAGCTTCCAAACAAAATGAATTCGCCATATTATCGCGCCCTATACGGTCGCGATTGAAACATTTTTCTCGGCTTTCCAAGAAGTACCAAAAATATTCCTACACCCCATTGCAGTTAAAAATCTGATATCTAAATCTAGATTTTGAGTTCGATATAAGTCAACCCATGCACTGCAAGTCTTTGTAATATAATACATATTACAGTTATCTCAAATGCAAATCAGTTCCCCGGTTTTATTATGTGACATAAAATCCATCAAAAGCCGCTCACGTTTACCTTCAAATTGCTAGAAGAAAATCCGGTTCAGAAATTTGAAACCAAACTCTAACCGAGAGCTAAAGCAAAATTATCCTTATCCAATGCAAGACTTGTTTCGCGGTAGCTCTTGGGAGTTTCGCCAATCAATGACCTGAATATCTGGGTCATATGCGATTGAGAAGAAAATCCGCAATCATAAGAAACAGCGGAAATTGGAGTATTAGACTTTCGCAACAACTCACATGCGCAATCAACGCGCTTTTTTATCACATATTGATGAGGTGTCATACCGCATGAGTTTTTAAACATCCTGCTGAAGTAAAAGGATGAGTAACCACATTCAGCAGCCAACTCCTCGTTACTCAACTTACGATGCATGTTCTCATACACATATTTTTCCAATTTTTTGAACTTCCATTTTGGTAATTCAGACTCACCAGATTTTTTAGAAGCATCGTTGTGACGTTGCGTTTCAACAACACCAATCATGGCCATAGAGAGGATCAAGTTGCGAGCTTCTCCGATCTCTTTTTGATCATACTCCCAAAGCGATTTGCACAGTTCGGCAAGACACCTGGAACTGAAAGAAATAAAATCAGTTCCCGCAGCACGCGGAGAATTACAATTCTGCGAGGCTTTGATTGACGGTTGGAGGTTTTCACCAATTTCCAAAACTGAAAAGCTACCGGTAAATGAAATCTGATTCAGACTGCTATCGGAATAAACAAAAATTACATCCCCGAATTTAAAGGCAGTATCCATTATGTTGGAGGTTACCCTGCCTGCGCACACAATCAGATAATTCTTCGCTTTCTCTAAGGTTAAGTTCAGTATGTCATTTTTATATCGGCTAAATAATATAACGTCTTCGTTTGTTTTTTTGACAAATGATTGAGCGTTATAATTTTTTGGGCCGACATCGCCACCTATGTGGAGTTCTTTTGAACCGTAAGGATAGGTTTCCGCCGAATCGTATGAGAGTAAGTCTGCTGGTATCGAAAACTTCTCTTGGTGCGGGATCGATGGATTCAGTATCTCAGTCATAGGTTTCTCCTTTTGGAGCTCGTGGCGTTTTTTATATTCGTAGTCATCAACTGCTGGATAGGTTGAGGGGAAACACGCATTTCAACAACTGAATAGAACGATATGTAGAACTATAGGTCCTTCTATAGGTCTCTATAGGTCTGTGCCTTCAGGAGGCCTCTCGCTTATCGATCTTTGAACCGCCCCCTCTGAATCCTGAGTTAGGTGTATCGTTTTCGTGCTAATTATTCGCCACTGACGTCCAAATTGAACTTCAAAGAACATGTGTGGCTTGAGACTGTTGGGTGTGTTCATTCAATTAAAAAGGCCAAATAATGCCCACCAACTAAGGCTTTTGAAATGATAGAGTGAGGTCGGAACACCGCCGGGAATTCCTCACCGGGAAGCTTTATTTTCCAAAATTCAATAGCTTTAAGTATGCTGTGTGTTTTATGTCTTGCAGTTGGTTCCAACCACCCAAAAGCCACTTTTCAAACAAATGTACGAGTCTATCCCTTCCACTTGTTCGAAAAGCGCAACGCATTTACGGATCGATTTTTAGATAGGTTAAGATCAGCTAATATATATGCAAAGTGAGGGTGTTTTGGGCTCTAATATGCCTGTTCTTGCTTGCGAAACATCAAGAGATTCGCAATTTTTTTTCCGGCACTTACCTTCTTTACGCTGCTGGGGTTTTGTTCAGTAAAGAATGAATCCGAATGAATTTGATTTTCTGAAACTCCTTTGGACACGCAAACTGTCTTGATCGCCTCAACCATTACAGGCGGGCCAGCAGCATAAACTGAGGCATCAGCCATACATGTAAAATCAGATTCTATGGCGTGATGTACAAACCCTGTCCGCCTGCTTGTGGACTGCGAAGGTTGAGATAAAACAGTTTGAACGTTCAAATACTCATATTGATTTGCTAACCATGTGAGTTTGTTCCCCGCATATATATCTGCTTCATCTCTCGCACCGTGGTAAAGATGAACTTCTCGGCTAGGCTCTCGTTTCAACGCTTCTGTCACAATTGATATTATTGGAGCCAGACCCGTTCCACCTGCAGCAGCAATAATGGGGCCAAGTTCATCTGCTTGGAAATTGCAGAAACCAAATGGCCCTTCGATCGAAGCTGAATCGCCAAGACATAAATTATTCGCGACAAAATTACTCACTCGACCGTCTTTTAAGAGTGCAATGTGCAGTTCGATTGTCTTTGAACCCGGTACGTTAGCCATTGAATAGGATCGGGCGGGGAGATCCGCAATCTGCAAACGAAGATACTGCCCCGCAGCAAAATCCATTGCCTCACCTTCGCAGCGGATCAGCAGTCGAACCACCGATCTGGACACGCGATCAATAGAATGAACGGTTCCTTCAATTTCCCGCCGAGGGAAGATATTTGAAACACCGTTCGTTTGCCATGAAATTGAGATGTCTGATTTCGGTCTACAGCGGCAAGCCAAGATATAGTTATTTTCCCGATCATCACTCGAAAGTGCCTCAGTCATACAAGGATGTTGTTGTACCTCACCACTCAAGAGACGGGTTTTGCATTCCCCGCACTCACCCGAACGACATTGATGGGGGTAAGGCACGCCGGCTTTAAGTGCTGCGTCAAGTATAGTGCCTCCGTTGGTCTGAAGTGCATCCGGCCATTGTTCTATGTAAATTTTTCTCATCGGCTGGCTCCTGATTCCAATTTCACATGTAGCGCTGCTATTGCATGACAACCCGAACGGGGTGGAGATGTTGGCTGTGTCGAGTTTGTGTATGGTTGAACACAGCGACCCACATGTAGAGGGGAGTATCTTTGTTTAGAGCGAGATCATATTTGGATTTTGTATCCAGCTTCCGTTGGACCTCCAGCGTCCAACGACCATTCTTCCATTCCGATTTCGCCCATACCTGCCCCCGATCACCTTTGTGCGGACCTTTGATCAATACAGACGGCATTATTGTTCCTAAAGGATAAGTGTCATGTTTTTTGTCGTAGGGAATTGTGTCACTCATCTTCATCGAAAATTGAGCGTTGTCACTCTTGGTGGAATCGAGTGATGCGTTTTTCACACCATCGAGCATTGAGGGGTCTTTGGGCAGTCGTTTAGGAGTAATTATACCGGTGCTGAATTTCTCCCAGTTCATCTTGTAGCCACCACCGGTTTTAGGGTCTTGGGTGTAACCGCCCGTATAGCGTTTCTTTTTCGGGTTGGGTTCCATTGGAGGCCCGAAGTAATTGTCGTCGATTTGGTTCAACGCGCCGGTTCGCACTGACTTCCAATGCCAAACATCAACGATTGAGCCATCTGTGGTGTAATGCAAACCACGGCCGCCGGATGGCGCGGGCTTATGAGCAATCGGTTTGGGACCAAGGTGGGCTGTCCCAGCCCCGGCAAGCTCGTGATGAGATGCAAACATGACGCCAAACTTGTCTTCATAAAATGTATCCTCGTCTTGAATGTCGAATTCATTTTGGATCACTTTCCAGCCTTCCTTTGTCTTCTGTAACGGAAGATGTTTGCGACTGCGGGTAGAATCCGGCCATTCAAACAAAGCATAAAGCTTATCTCCGTCATGGGTCATGCGTACTGTGACCATTTCACCATCGGGGCTGTTCACTCCACGCCCGGTTGGTATGTCCACTGATTTAGCCATCGCCCATGCTTTGTCATCGGATTTTCCATCGACCTTTGGAGGCGTCGCGGTTTTGGCGACCGAAAGCTCTTCAATCATGTTTTGATCAACCAAATAAATTCCAGCCATTGCAGCACCTCCGATGGCAACTGTGCTGATCGCTGCGGTTCCATAGGCAACTGTCGGGTTTAAAATTTTGAGCAACTGAGAAATGCCACCAAGTGCAAGTTGGGCTACAACATGGAGTGCCACATAACCAACGACCAACCACGCAAGAACGCGGTGAACATCGGTTGCCATCCAAAAGGGAAGCAACCCGGGGAAAAGGTATAGGATGAGCCCTGACACAACAGACGCTCCCAGCATTAAAAATGCGAGCCAATAGATCAGTATGTTGACAGCCTTCAGCCTCTCTTTTCGACCACCGGATTTCAGATTTTTTCGTTGAACCGCATCCAAGGCTACTCTTTTCCCAAGATGCGCCCGCATAAGAAATACAATATAGGCAACCATGATGAAGCCAAGCGCAATGGCTGCCCAACTGTGCCACTGAATGACATTTCCCTGTAACAAGATGACACTTAAAAATTTTGTCCAACCGGCATCAGGTGCATCAGCTGCGATGCGAAAGCCCGTTAACAAGCTGAATATCAGTGCGATGAAAAGCGACCAATGAAGGCCTACAGTGACGAAATCGGTCTTTTGAATCTTCTTTTTAAACACAAATTTTTCCTCTCTCACCCAACCCGTGAGGAAACGCTGTGATTCAATCGTGACCAGATTTGGGTGATAATGTGGAGATCGTAGAGGAATGGTCACATTCAGTTTCAGTCGTTTTTATGTTTGACTAAGATGCCGTGAAATATCACTTTTGGAATGAATCGTGATCGATTTTGGTACACAACTTGCTACGCGCGCGGGCGGTGTTCGTAATGTCTTTTTCAGACTTTCTTGTACTGACCAGCGTGAAGATTTTTATAATTGAGCTGCTTACTTAGTCCGAAACAGCAGCTTCACCAGAGCCATAACCCCGCCTAAAACAATCATCGCCAGTCCAACAGTCCAGATGATTTGAGAAATCGTTGAATGAAAGTTCCAAGAAGCTTGTTGCGTCGCTGTGGGGTCTTGGTATGGAATCCCGGCATAAAACAGGCCGTAAACTATGCTGCCGACCAATAGGATGAAGCCGACCAAAATCATTTTTATTGCGGGGAAGGATTTCATTTTTTCACCCTGTGACAATCGCATTCTCTTATGTGGCATTAGCATGTTAAAAAATAGGCATTCGGCCCACTAATTTATCAATTGGAATGAAACAGGAATTAATCGCGCAACAGAGTTTTTCCCGCACTGTCGAACAAATGCATTTTGGCAGGTGATGCCGACAACATGGCTTTTTCACCGCGTTTAAGATCAGTCGTTTCAGGAATTTTAGCGACTACCGGTTCTTCAGCGCCTTTGATCTCGACATAGATATTGGTGACTTCCCCGAGTGATTCCACAAGGGAGATTTCGCCTTGAATTAGTTTCGATTTTGCTGTCGCAATTTCCATATCCTCCGGACGAAAACCAACATGAACCGTCTGTCCTTTCATGTCTGTATCTGTATGAATTGGAACAATCGTTTTGCCCCCGCTGGCCAATTCTACCGTCGTTTGTTTTCCGGCTTTCAATACAGTGCCCGGCACAATGTTCATGGCCGGCGATCCGATAAACTGAGCAACAAACAGATTGGCAGGTCGTTTATATAATTCAATTGGTGCGCCAACCTGTTCGATATAACCGTTTGACAGTACAACAATCCGGTCAGCCAGCGTCATAGCCTCGACCTGGTCATGAGTGACATAAACCATTGTGGAACTTGGCAGGCTTTCTTTGAGCTTTGCGATCTCAATACGTGTGGCCACCCGCAACGCCGCATCCAAATTGGACAATGGTTCATCGAATAGAAAAACTTTGGGATCGCGACAGATTGCACGACCAATGGCAACGCGTTGCCGTTGACCACCAGAAAGCGCTCTTGGCAAACGGTTGAGATAAGGTTCCAATTGCAAGATTGCAGCAGCGTCACGGACACGTCTGTCAACTTCCGCTTTTGATTTCTTGGCGATCTTCAAACCAAAAGCCATGTTGTTGTAAACGCTCATGTGTGGATAGAGCGCGTAGGATTGGAACACCATGGCGATGCCCCGTTTGGACGGTGGAACCTCGTTGACACGGACGCCATCGATTTCCATTTCTCCGCCAGTGATGGATTCCAAGCCTGCAATCATTCGTAACAGCGTGGATTTTCCACAGCCCGAAGGCCCGACAAAGACCACAAATTCACCTTCATCAATTTCCAAATCCACACCGTGCATGACTTCAGTCGCACCGTAAGACTTTCGAATATTGGTTAGTTTGACGGCGGTCATATCTTGTCCTCTTCAACTGTCTCTTTGCGTGCAAAATAACTTCCAAAGGACTGAAGGTTGATTTGGTCGTTTGTACGGGTTCCACCTGAGCCGGATGAATCAAGCTCAACAAACTCTCCGATCGGAGCAGGTAGGGTCACCGGATTTACACTCATGTTGATAGCGACAAACATTGTGGCACCTGCATGGTGACGCTCAAACACCACGGCATCCTCATTTTCAGAAACAAACTTGAGCGTGCCCTTGGCGAATTCAGAATATTGCTGACGAAATTTCAGAGCGGCACGATAATGAGCCAGCAAAGAATCTCTTTCGCCTTCCTGATGGTTCACAGCGATACGCGCATGTTCATCGGGGATTGGAAGCCAAGGCTTCACATTTGAGAAGCCGCCATTTTGTTGATTGTGTTCCCAAACCATAGGGGTGCGACATCCATCGCGCCCTTTGAACTTGGGCCAAAATTGAATGCCATAAGGGTCTTGAAGAGACTCGAAAGGAATATCCACTTCCGGCAACCCAAGCTCTTCACCTTGATAAAGACAGACCGAACCACGCAAAGACAAAATCAGGGTCGTTGTCATTTTAAGGAAGGCATCGCGGTCTTCTATGTCTGCTGTCCATCGCGATGCGTGGCGCATAACATCATGGTTAGAAAATGCCCAACAAGACCACCCGTCAGGTGCTTGCGTTTCGAAATCCGTCATGGTTTTGCGGACTTTTTCAGCAGAGAGTTTTTCCGGTGACAAGAAATCGAACGAATAGCACATGTGTACCTTGTCGACACCTGAAGTGTATTCGGCAACGATGTCCAAACCACGTTCAGCATCGCCCACTTCGCCAACGGCCGCTGCTGCCGGATATTCATTCAAGAGTGCGCGAAAACGTTTCAGGAATGCAATGTTTTCCGGCTGGTTCTTGTCATATAAATGAGATTGAAAATTATAAGGGTTCACTTCCGGGGCGATCGATGAATTGCGTTGCTCGGTAGGCAAACCGGGATTGGATTCCAACCCAGCGCTGTGAACATAAAAATTAATAGTGTCGAGACGAAAACCATCAACGCCCCTGTCCAGCCAAAAACGAACTGTATCTAAAAGCGCATCTTGAACGTCCATATTGTGGAAATTCAAATCCGGTTGGCTGGCTAAAAAATTGTGCAGATAATACTGACAGCGGGTCGTATCCCACTGCCATGCAGAGCCACCAAAAATTGACAGCCAGTTATTTGGCGGAGTGCCGTCTTGCTTTGCATCAGCCCAAACATACCAATCTGATTTTGGGTTATCTTTGCTGGAGCGGCTTTCAGAAAACCATTCGTGTTGATCAGATGAATGAGAGATTACTTGGTCGATCATGACTTTCAAACCAAGGGCGTGGGCCTTGGCAATCATCTCATCAAAATCATCCAAATTACCAAAAATCGGATCGACTGATTTGTAGTCAGACACATCATATCCAAAATCGAGCATAGGTGATTTGAAAAACGGAGAAATCCAGATCGCATCCACGCCAAGCGAAGCAATATAGTCCAAGCGTTGTGTGATGCCGCGCAGATCCCCAATCCCATCGCCATTGCTGTCTTGAAACGAGCGCGGGTAAATCTGATAAATCACAGCACCACGCCACCAATCCGTATCCATTTCACGACTGGTAACAACCGGAGTTGCGTTGTCCTGTTTGATGTCTTGAATAATATTCATGGGTTTACCCTCCTTTCACTGAACCAGCCAACAAACCGCGTACGAAATAGCGCTGTAAGGAGAGGAAGACTGTCAGTGGAACAATAATTGTAATGAATGCAGAGGTGGCAAGGATTTCCCAATCACCGCCCCGTGTGCCAAGCAAATCTTTCAATGCGGATGTTAAAACCGTTTTAGTTTCGCCATCGCCCAAGAATACTTTTGCCACCAAAAGATCATTCCAAACCCAAAGGAATTGGAAGATCGCAAAGGAAGCCAATGCAGGTAGCGAAAGCGGCAGAACAATTTTGTAGAAAATCTGAAAATGGGTGGCACCATCTATCCGCGCCGATTCCATGATTTCACCTGGCAATCCGGCCATGTAGTTTCGCAATAAATAAATCGCCAAAGGCAAGCCAAACCCGGTATGGGCCATCCAAATGCCCCAATAGGATTTGGCGTCAATGCCGAATACATTGCCAATATCATTGTAAAGCGACAAAAGCGGGATGAGCGAAAGTTGAAGCGGAACAACCAGCAAGCCAACAATGGTTGCCGTGATCAAAGCGCGTCCCGGATATCGCATCCAGGCCAATGCATAAGCTGCAAATGCCGCAATCAATATAGGAATAAAAGTTGCAGGGATTGTTACCACTGCAGAGTTCAAAAATGCCTGCCCAATACCATCGCGGGTGAACACGCGCTTGTAATTGTCGAGTGTGAAAATGGGTGGTTCGTTTGCCCGATACACAAAACGGGCATCGCGTGCGCGAGTGATTTCAGTTTCGCTTTCAAGTCGATATGTGCCATCAGATTGAACAATGACGCTGATGCCTTTGCGCAATTTGGCTGTTTCACCAGCTTCTGATGTACCATCGCTTTCAAGTTTCTTTCCGGTGGATGCAAAACTTTCAACAACTGACTGTGAGCCTTCCAAGAAAATGCGACCCTCAGTGACCCACTTTCCATCGACCAGTTTTTGTCCGGTGAGATTAGTAGGTACATGGCGTGCATTACGAGATGAACGGAACGGTGCTGTCCACCAGCCTGACGAAGAAATCTGAGCTTTGTCCCTGAAAGACGAAACTAGAATTCCAACGGTCGGCAGAGACCATATAATAACGAGCAAAAGAACAGTAAAGTGAACAGCAAGACGGCCGAATGTTGAGTTCCCCATCATCCAGTCCCCTTATCTTGCGAAGCTTGCCGGATGTTCCAAATCATAATGGGAAGTACCGCGATCATGATGGTCAGTGCCACAACCGATGAATACCCATCATGGTCTCCGCGCACTAACCAGAAGAACATATAATTGGCCAGCACCTGAGTGTCCCATTGGCCATCAGTCATCGTGAACACGATGTCGAATACTTTCAACACCAATATCGTAATAGTGGTCCAAACGACCATCACAGTTCCCATGATCTGGGGCACCATAATTTTCCAGAAGATTTGAAATCCATTGGCGCCGTCCAGAGTGGCAGCTTCAATGGTTTCTTCCGGGATGCCACGCAATGCGGCGGATAAAATAACCATTGCGAAACCGGTTTGAATCCAGATCAAAATAATCATAAGGAAGAAATTGTTCCAAAACGGCATATCGATATAGGACGTTGGATCACCACCGAAAAATTGAACCACAGCGTTTAACAGGCCAATTTGTGTGTCGCCTGATTGAAACTCATAGATGAACTTCCAAATTACTGATGCGCCGACAAATGAAATTGCCATCGGAAGAAAAATAAGTGTCTTGGCAAATGTTCCCCACCAAATGCGGTCAGCCAGCACAGCGATGATCAAGCCAAGAAATGTGCAAGCCGCAGGAACAACAATAATCCACATCAAGTTGTTGCGAACAGCTTCCCAAAAGGCGGCTTGGGAAAACACAAATGCCCAATTGTTCAACCCGACAAAACTCTCCGAGTTCTTATCCAAGAACGAATTGAGAATGGTCATCACGAGTGGATAAAATAGAAACAGGCCAAGAAACAGCAGCGCTGGAAATAGAAACAACCAAGGGCGTATTGCGGAACGTCTGTTTTCGTTGTGAACGTTCAACTGATTGCCAGTGACATCACTGGGCAGGGCCTTATCAAGAATGACGTTCGCGCCCCAGAAATACCCGATGCAAACAACGATCCCCGCAACAATGGAAATAGAAGCAAAACCAATTTGCCCCCAAGCCGCTTGCGACAGACCAAACAGTTCCATGTGACGTCCCCGTTTTATAAATGCGTTACATCAATGCGTAATCTTCAAACCACCCGAGCGTGGTCAGAGCATCACGTATTTTCAGGAAAGAAAACGCAGCCGACCTGATTATGGCCAGCTACGTGAAATTTGGTTTTACTTGATGTCGTCCCAAGATTTCTGGATACCGTCAGCTATATCTTTTGCTGACTTGCCAGATACGAAATCCACCATTCCAGACCAGAACGTGCCGGCACCAATCGCACCGGGCATCAAATCAGAGCCGTCAAAGCGGAATGTTGTTGCGTTCAGTAAAATATCGCCCTGTGCCTTCATGGTCGCACTTGGATAAATGTCAGTGTTCACGCCTTTATGGGGTGTGAGGAAACCATTTTGCGCCATGTAGAGCTCATGGGAAAGAGGAGATTCCAAGAATTTGATAAACGCACGTGCACCTTTGGATTCTTTGGTCATTGCAAACAATGTACCTGCACCCAAAACCGGATTTCCAAGTTCCTTCTTGGCCGCAAATGGCGGCATGTAGAAGAAATTCGCATCTTCACCCAATTTCGTACCCTCTGGGAAGAAAGCAGGAATGAACGATGCCTGTCGGTGCAGATAGCATTTTGGTGGTGTTGCAAACATACCTTTTGGGCTGTCGCGGAAATCAGTCGTACCAACAGCGCTTGCACCACCATCAACATATTTGTCGTTCTTGGCAAAAGTGCCGAACGTTTCAATGGCAGCGACAACTTTGGGGTCATTGAACTTCAATTCATTAGAAACCCATTTGTCGTAATCGGCTGGCGTTTGTGTGCGCAGCATAATGTCTTCCACCCAGTCCGTTGCTGGCCAGCCAGTTGCTGCACCCGAACCCAGACCGATGCACCATGGTGTTCCACCATCAGCAACAATCTTGTCTGAAAGAGCGATCAACTCTTCCATGGTTTTTGGAATTTCATAATCCGCATCTTCAAATGCATCCGGCACATACCAGACCAAAGACTTCACATTCACATTGTAAAACAAGCCGTAGAACTGATCAGCACCGCCTTTGTCCGCATAGGTTCCAAGGTCAACCCAAGACTGCCCTGCCGCGTAATTGTCGAGAACAGATTTTTTGGCGTCTTCGCCCAGTGGAACCAACCCACCTTTGGCAGCCACGTTTGCAGCCAACCCGGGCTGCGGGAAAACCGCCAAATTTGGGGGTGAACCAGCTTCAACATCAATGTTGATCTGTTGTTCAAACGAATCTGACCCCGTGTATTCTACGTCAGCACCCGTTAGTTCTTCAAAGATTTTGACGACACGTTCAAAATTGTCTTTTTCATTGCCCGTCCAGGGGCCGAACACGGTGATTTTTTCACCTTTGACATCCATGGATTTAAATTGTTCAGCTTCAGCCCAATTGTAAGGGCCGGAACCGACAGTGATATTTGTATGACCATCTGCAAAAGCACTGCTGGTAGACAGCGCCAAAGCCACGATGCTGGTCGCGATTATATTCTTCATTATTTCCTCCACTAAAGCCCAATTTGGTTTTTGGGCAAAATTCATAAGTTGAGAGATGGTTGAAGCCAGAGCTCAAAATTCATACACTATTCCAAAGCGCTTTGAATTACTGTTAGGATGTCTTTGTGATCTGCATCTGTCAAGCACTGTATTAGCAAACTCATAAATGCTGCGGTTTATTGATCGAAAATTTACCTGACGGAGTGAAAAGGTTGCATCTTATGGGGCGTTGTGTCGAAATGACTCAAATCGCTTTGAAATCCTTATGATCGCATGACTTCTGCCCCAATCAATCTCAAAAAACTGTCTGAAATGCTGGGTCTGTCACAAACAACCGTCAGCCGTGCGCTGAATGGTTTTCCTGAAGTGAGCGAAAAAACACGCGTGCGCGTGCGCGAAGCTGCTGAAGCATTGAACTATCGTCCAAGCCCAAGTGCAGCCAGTTTAGCTACAGGTAAAACACGGGCCATCGGTCATGTCATCCCCGTCTCCGAACACCGGATGATCAACCCGCACTTCTCGGATTTTCTGGCAGGTGCAAGCGAAGCCTATGCGGCCGCTGGATATGACATGTTGTTGCGCATGGCAAATGCGGGAGAGGAAGAAGGTATCTATCGCGATTTTGCCAGCAGACGACGTGTGGATGGTGTTGTGGTCCATGGGCCAAAAACAATTGAGCCTCGCATTGATTTATTGAAGTCAATTGATCTGCCGTTTGTGGTTCACGGTCGATCCGGTTCTGACACAGACACCTATTCTTGGTTGGACGTGAACAATCTCAATGCGTTTCAGCAAGGCACCCAATTATTGATTGATCAGGGACATTCTCAAATTGCACTCATAAATGGCCTGGAAAGCATGAACTTTGCATTGCGTCGCCGCGCAGGGTTTGAAGCTGCGCTTGAAGCAAATAATATTGCGTCTGATGCGCGCTATATTTGCAGCGCTGATATGACGGAGACTTATGGACATAATGCAACGCTTGCTCAGTTGAATCTTAACAATCCTCCCACAGCTTTGATGTTTGCATCAATTCTTCCTGCAATGGGCGGCGTTCGCGCATTGAATGAACTTGGTTTGCGACCGGGGAAAGACGTTGCGGTCATCACCTATGATGATGAGTTGTCTTTTCTCCAATCACCAAACGGTAGGGATACACCTCCCTTTTTTACATCCATAAGTTCATCAATTCAGGCAGCCGGAAAACGTGTTGCTGAAATGCTCATCCAGCAAATTGACGATCCAAAACAAGATGCAATAAATGAGCTTTGGGAAGCGGATATTGTCCATGGAAAAACCACGCTCTCAACCAACTAGCCAAGGCATAAGACTCTTGTTTGCTATTTTCACTTGCTGATTGAACAAAGGGATTGAAATTAGAGTTCATTCCTGTTGATTTAACGTTTGAATTTTAACGTTTGGATTGAGACATGAAGCTTGTTCGTTATGGGAAAGTTGGAGAAGAAAAACCCGGCCTGATTGATGAAGATGGAGTGCTTCGGGATTTATCGCGCAAGGTGAAAGACATTTCGGGAGATTGTCTCAACGACAAAACTCTGAAAATGTTGCGTGGACTGGACGTTAAGCGCCTTAAGAAAATTGAAGGTCGCCAACGCCTCGGCCCATGTGTTGGGAATATCGGCAAGTTCTTGTGTATCGGTTTAAACTATTCAGACCATGCAGCTGAAACTGGCGCTGAAATTCCCAAACACCCTATTTTGTTTTTCAAAGCGAACTCCGCAGTCATTGGCCCCAATGATGCCGTCTCTCTCCCTCGTCAAAGTAAGAAGTCTGATTGGGAAGTAGAACTTGGTGTCGTGATTGGCCGCAAAGCCAAATACGTTTCCCAAAAAGATGCTTTGAAACATGTGGCCGGATATTGTGTGATCAACGATGTGTCTGAGCGTGAGTTTCAAACAGAACTCACCGGCCAATGGACCAAGGGGAAAAGCTGCGACACGTTTGGCCCAACAGGCCCATGGCTCGTGACACGTGACGAGGTGAAAGATCCGCAAAACCTAGATATGTGGTTGGACGTAAACGGCAAGCGTCGCCAAACCGGAAACACGTCCACAATGATATTCAATGTGGCAGAAATTATCGAACATTTGTCATCACTCATGACCCTGCACCCTGGTGATGTCATTTCAACAGGCACACCTCCGGGTGTCGGCTTAGGTATGAAGCCCAAGCCGGTTTTCCTGAAAGAGGGCGATGTGATGGAACTGGGAATTGAAGGTCTTGGCCAACAAAAGCAAAAAGTGAAGCGCGACAAATAAAATGAGGTTGCAATCTGCTTTAACGCGACAATTGCTAAATCGTATAAAGCGACTAGAGTTTCAATTCGAAGGCCAAACTTTGTGGCTACGAGGTTGAACAGGCAATGAGGCGCTATTGATATCATCAGGTTCAGAGGCTGGTGAAGTTTCCACGGGCTGGGCAATACACCGGGCTGAGAAAGTGGTGTTGTTTGTCGATATCGTGGAATCTGTTCGTCTGATTGAGACTGACGAAGAAGGCACAATCAAACGATGGTTGGAACTGGTATCCCATATAAACTCTAAAATTTTACCATCGGCTAACGGGCGGTCGGTGAAGAGTTCCGGTGACGGGATGCTGCTGGAATTCGATACGGTCAGAGAAGCGGTGCAAGCAGGGTTTGAAATCATAAAAACCAATACCAGCATTAACGAACAGCAACACGGTGATAAAAGGATTCATCTTCGCATTGGTATTGATGCCGATGACGTCATCATCGAAAAGAACGATCTCTATGGCCGTGGCGTTAATTTGGCCGCACGATTGATGGCGCTGGCGGGACACGATGAAATTGTCATTTCTGCGGGCGCGCGCGATCAACTGACCGCAGATTTGGATGCTGATATAGAGGATATGGGGGAATGTTATCTGCGCCATATCAGCGAATCTGTTCGTGCCTACCGCATTGGTCCCCCCGGTGTACGACAAGTTGTGCGCTCGGGCTTGTTGCGGGAAACGCTTGCCCCAACGATCGCTGTCATCCCCTTCAAAAGCCTTTTTGGCGACGTCGAACAGGATGTTTTGGGTGAAATATTGGCAGATGAATCGATTGCCGCTTTATCCCGTCATGCCGAGTTGAATGTGATTTCCAGATTGTCGACAACGACGTTTAGAAACAGAGAACTCAGCCAAGTTGAAGTATTCAGACATTTGAATGCGGACTATTCGGTTTCCGGTGTTTATCGATGTACCCACGGTGAAGTGTTGGTTGATATCGAACTGGCAAGCGCGCAAACCGGCAAGGTTATCTGGTCAGATCGTCTTAGAGAGCCCATCGAAGATGTTTTGAAGGGTGAGCAAAAGCTGGTCAATGAACTGGTGAAGAACATTGGCCGCGCAATCATGTCACGCGAATTGCAATTGTCGCGATCTCAACCGCTTCCCACGCTTAAGGCATATACGTTGTTAATGGGTGCGATTGCTTTGATGCATCGTCTGTCTCATTCTGATTTTGAGCGGGCACGGCAACTGCTTCACACGCTGCTGGAAAGAAATGGGAACGAACCTATTCCAAATGCATGGCTTGCAAATTGGCATGTGTTGCGGGTTCAACAAGGGTGGTCAATCGATCCCAAACAAGACGCTTATTTCGCACTAGAATGCACCAAACGGGCATTGGATGTGGACCCCGATTGTGACCTGGCGCTGGCGATTGACGGCTTTGTTCACACCAATCTACTAAAGCAATTTGATGTGGCCCAACGTAATTACGACATGGCGATAGATATCAACCCAAATAGTGCTCTGGCTTGGCTTTTGCGCGGAACACTGCACGCCTTTAAAGGCGAGGGTTCAAGAGCGATTGAAGACACCCACAAGGCTCTGCAATTATCCCCTTTAGATCCGCACAGTTATTTCTACGATGCGCTCGCCGCTTCCGCTTGCTTTGCTGGCGGTGAGTTTGAGCAGGCTGTGAGTTTAGCTCAACGTTCTTTAAAGGCAAACCGAACCCATACTTCTACATTGCGCGTTCTTGGCGTTTCAAAATGGCAACTTGACCAACATGAAGAAGCCAAAGCGATCGGTTCAGAGCTGATGAAAATCGAACCCGGATTGACAGTTTCGGGTTGGCTGATGCGCGCACCTAGTGCAGACTTTAAAATTGGAACAGAGTTTGCTGATCTTCTTCGAAAGATTGGCGTACCAGAATAAATGGAGACAGGGGCATAATTTAAAACATAAAGGAAATTCCTATGAGCAATTTAAAACCAGAATCAACTGCAGGTGGCTTCGGCGGCTTTGGTGGTTTCGGAGGCTTCGGTGGATTTGGAGGTTTCGGAGGGTTTGGGGGCTTTGGTGGATTTGGGGGCTTTGGTGGAGGACAATCACCTGTTCTGGCTGAATCTCTCATAACCAATCACAATGGTATTGCTGGTTATTGGGAAGACATCACAGATGCTCCTGACCCACATTCGTTAAACGATCCAGATAATTTGAAGCTTTGGTCTCCTTGGGTGCGGGCCAGCCTATATGATTTTGAAATATTCTCGAAAGTCGGGTTTTCCAGACCAACCAACGCAGCACGGATGTCTGCCTGGCACCTTAATGTGTCCAACGCAGTCGGTAATGCGCCGCCGCCAACCCAATACTGTCCATTGATTTCGTTTGAACGTCCAAATGATGCTGTGTTTCTGGAGCAGCTACCGTTTATCAACCAATATGCAGCTTTGCGATCAGATCGGGGAGCAGAGATTTTGGCACAAATTGGTACACCAACCGATTTTCTAAGTACGATCGCTTTCATACACCCTGATCGTACGCCGTGGACTCTTGAATTGTTAAACGCGTCTTTGCGGTTAGCAAATTTTGTAGAAATGCGATTCAAACATGCATTGGCGTGCAGAAGGCCTATTGAATTCTCATCTCAAATTCAGCCTATGATTTTAACGCCTGCGCACGGGACGTTGCCAAGCGGACATGCGACTGAAGCTTTCACGTCGGCCACAGTTCTTTGGCTATTGTTGCAAAACTCAAGTTCTTCTATCTATCAAAACAATATTGAATGGGGCACGCAGTTGATGCGACAAGCCTCGCGAATTGCAATCAATAGAACTGTTGCTGGTGTTCATTTCCCTGTCGATAGTGCAGCAGGTGCTGTGCTTGGTCTGACACTTGCACAATATCTCGTCAATCGATGTAAAGAAGCGAACGTCTACGAAGCATGGGATTTCAAAGGCAAGAAATTCTCAGGCGATTTTGATTGGCAGGCACTCTACGACATTCCAAATCATAAACAGACGGACGGTAAAGCAGGGAACAAAACTTTTGCATCATCTGCGGGTGTGCACTCACTGACCCACTCGCCAACAAATTCCATACTGAACAAACTTTGGGAAAATGCATTGTTGGAATGGAGTTAGTCCATGTCTATTAAATGGGAAAAAATATCGTATCCGGAAAAACGGGACATTGATCCGTACCTGATCTGGTCACTTGGGGCAGGTCGTGATTTCTTTTTGAGTGGAGATCAAAGAGACGGCGTAATTGCTGCGGTTCTAGAATTCAAAGATGGTGTAATGCCACGCGAATTTTCTGAAGCCTATTACGCTTTAGAGAAGGGGCAGGAGCGGTTGCCACGGTTCCAGATCAGTCGAAAATACTCAGATGCCAGTCCGTTAAATGATGGCGTGACGGTCATTCCGATCATTGCTGATGTTGGATTTTTATCCTTGCTAGCCGATGATGAGCAGCTGAGTTCTCTAGCGCGGGCAACCGTGATTGGACCGCCATTGCCAGAGGACGCAGTCAATTTTGCGTCGTCCGAACCTGAAACAATTGTTCCGCAAATTACCAATAAAAAGAAACCGCGCAAAGCTGTGGTTGGCATTATCGACGATGGAATTGCCTTTGGGAACAAGCGTTTTCAATTGGCAAACAATACAACTCGTGTCGAATACGCATGGGTGCAGGATGGTGTGACGACTGGTGGGTCGTCGCCTGTGCAATATGGAAAAGAGTTTTCGAAAACAGGCGTTGGAGCAACAACAGGAATCGACCAATTGATTGCTGATTGCAGTACCAATGGTGGCTTTGATGAGGAGAAATTTTACCGATTGACTGGTCAATCCGATTTCTCTCGTGATGTTTTCAAAACAGTGGCTCTGCAGTCATCTCACGGAACCCACGTTATGGATGTTGCTGCAGGCGAAAAGCCCGAAGACAATGTTACCGACAGGCCAATTGTGTGTGTCCAACTTCCAGCCACTGCTACAGCTGATACATCAGGTTCAAAATTCGACCCTTATGTTCTGGATGCAGTGCGCTATATCGTGGATCGAGCAGATCGTGTTGCAGCACGTGAGGGCAAAGGGCCTTTGCCCATTGTGATCAATTTTAGCTACGGAATTGTAGCCGGACCTCATGATGGCACTTCATCATTGGAAATCGGGTTAGACCAGATCATAAACGCAAGGAGGGCATTTGCACCTGATGCTCCGCTGGAAATTGTTCTGCCTTCTGGCAATAGTCGTGAAAACCGAGTTCATGCATCCATAAATTTTGATCAAGCTGACAGTATTCAAAACCTCAACTGGCGCGTGCCGCCAGATGATAGAACATCCAGCTTCACCGAGATTTGGCTGCCTTATCGTGATCCGGTCGCACCGCTTCCAAGCCGCATGGGGGCATCTTTGCAGTTCCCTGCCAATGGATCAGAAAGCCCGACTTTGCCCGAGGTGCACAACACGGGATACATCGGGTCTATAAACGGTGATCCAGTCTGTATGATTTTTTACCGCCGCGCCCCATTCCCGACGGATCGCGGGCAATATTTTATTGCACTTCTTCCAACAGCATTTCTCGACTCACCTTCCACTCTGGCACCATCAGGTGTCTGGAAAATAAAGCTCAAGAACACATCTTTGGACTGCAGTGAATTGGTTGAAACATGGATCCAACGCGACGACACGCCTTACGGATACCCCCAAAGGGGAAGACCATCTCATTTTGATCAACCCGATTATGAACGTTTCTCTGTCACTGGGCTTCCGATAACACATGACAATCCAGACTGCGTTGTGAAACGCGCTGGCACCATCAGTGCTTTAGCCACGGGTGAAGAAACAATCATTGTCAGTGGTGTCCAACGCCAAGATTTGAAAATGGCAAACTATTCCGCTGGCGGCCCCGTTTTGGCAAAACGTCAATTGCCTGTTGATCCGTTGCGACCTGATGTTGCTTCAATCAGTGATGATTCAAATGTGTTCCAAGGTGTTTTTGGATCGGGGACACGAAGTGGCTCAGTTGTTGTGTTGAACGGAACCAGTGTTGCAGCACCCGCCATTGCCAGATGGGTGGCCACAGAAATTGCCAACCACCGATCAGGTGATCGAGAGGCCGTTCAAAAATTGGCAACGGATCAGGAAGCTGCACGTGCTCCACGTTTTGCACCTCAACCAATTTCGGAGCGGGCAGGCTGTGGTCGCGTTGAACTTCCCCCAATCTATCCGGTGGAACGATATGATGAATAAGCACTTTGGTGTCACTCGATAGAGGCACCCAGCACTGCCGTTTCTTTGACCGCTTCCATTGAGACATAGGTGGACGTTTGTGCAACATGGGGCAAAGCTGAGAGCGTTTCTCCCAAAAGCTTTCGATAGCTCGGCATATCGGTTGTGCGGATTTTCAAAAGGTAATCAAAGCCGCCGGCAATCATGTGGCATTGTTCAACCTCGCCTTGTTTAGCGACAGCCTGATTGAACTCGGTGAGTGCGGATTGGCGCGTATCAGAGAGTTTAACTTCAACAAAGGCAATATGATTCAAGCCCATTTTCACCGGATCGATGAGCGCTCTGTATCCTAGAATATAACCTTCATTCTCAAGGCGCTTCACGCGGGCATGACAGGGTGTTTTGGACAGCCCTATGCGGTCTGAAAGATCGGTCATTGTCATGCGGGCGTCTGAACTCAGTGCTTGTAGTATTTTCAAATCGAAACCGTCCAATTTAGATTTGAATGTCTGATTCATATTCATATTCTAAAAAACCATTCGTATTTAGAGAAATTCACTTCATTACGAATATCATACGGATGAAATTGCTTGAAATAAATGCCAAAGTTTCCCGATATGGTAAGGAGCGCCAATGATCTATTCTGCTATACTCAAGCCACTCTCGCCGGAAGATGAAGCTGTCGCTGCACTGTTGGCATCGTCTGCAATTGACGCAGACCTTCGAAACCGCGTTGGTGAACGCGCGGTAGAGTTAGTCGAGCGTATTCGCGAAGACAGTTCAGCCGGCATGATGGAACTCTTCTTGGGCGAATATGGATTATCCAGCGATGAAGGTGTCGCATTGATGTGTTTGGCAGAAGCGCTTTTGCGTGTTCCGGACGGAGAAACAATAGACGCACTTATTGAAGATAAAATTGCACCCAGCGAATGGGGGCAACATCTAGGGAAGTCTCATTCTTCCTTAATCAATGCTTCAACTTGGGCATTGTATCTGACAGGAAAGGTCCTGAAAGAGGATGATGTGAATCCTGTCAGTGGCGTTCTGCACGGCGCTATAAAGCGTTTGGGTGAACCTGTAATCCGACAAGCCGTTACCCGTGCCATGAAAGAAATGGGTCGGCAATTTGTGTTGGGTGAGACCATTGAAAAAGCGATGGTACGCGCAAAAACCAAACAAGCGCAGGGCTTCACATATTCGTATGATATGTTGGGAGAAGCAGCGCGAACTGAAGCGGATGCAAGGCGCTACTTGCTGGCATATAGCGATGCGATTGGTGAACTCGCACAACAAAGTACGTCGAAACATATTGCCGAAAATCCCGGTATTTCCATAAAGCTTTCAGCACTACATCCACGTTATGAGACACTCAAACGAGCGCGCGTTCTGGAAGAATTGGTTCCACGGGTTCAAACTCTCGCTGTGTTAGCAAAGACCGCTGGAATTGGTTTCAATATTGATGCCGAAGAGGCGGGTCGGTTGGAACTCTCGCTTGAGATTGTTGAAGCTGTTTTGCGCGATCCCGCTTTGAAAAATTGGGACGGTTTTGGAGTGGTGGTACAGGCCTATGGAAAGCGCGCACCCGAAGTTATTGATTGGCTCTATGCATTGGCTGAAAGCTTGGATCGCAAGATCATGGTGCGTCTTGTGAAAGGGGCATATTGGGACACTGAAATAAAGTTGTCGCAAGTCGAAGCTCACGAGCACTTTCCGGTTTACACCCGAAAAGCTGCAACAGATGTGAGTTATATTTGCTGTGCTCAAAAACTTTTGGACATGACAGATCGCATCTACCCGCAGTTTGCCACCCACAATGCGCACACTGTCGCTGCCGTATTGGAAATGGCTACTGATAAAACAGCCTTTGAGTTCCAACGGCTACATGGCATGGGCGAAGCTCTCCATGAGACCGTACTGCGCCGTCAGGGAACGCGTTGCCGAATTTATGCACCTGTTGGTGCTCATAAAGACCTTCTGGCATATTTAGTGCGCCGCCTGTTGGAAAATGGTGCCAATTCTTCGTTCGTGAACCAAATTGTCGATGAAGATGTGCCGCCTGCGCTTGTGACCGCCGACCCATTTGAAATGTTTGTCGATGATGGCAGCCAAAAGCGCAAAACCAGCATTCGCCCACCCAGTGAGCTGTTTGCACCAGAACGTCGAAACTCAATGGGTTGGGATATATCAGACCCAGCTACGTTGAATGATCTTGCTGATGCTGTTGCTCGAAATTCTGACCGTCAATGGAACATCGGTGTTGGTAGCGGCGATACAGTCAATGTTTTGAACCCTGCATCAGGTGAAAAAATTGGGTCCGTTAAATATACGTCCGATAAAGACGCGGAGAAAGCATTTGACACAGCCCGACCATGGGCAGTTGCCGGCGACAAGCGTGCAGATATTCTACGAAAAGCGGCAGTCCTTTATGAAGACAATGCACACGAGATATTTTCATTGCTCATGCAAGAGGCCGGAAAAACGCTGCTCGATTGTATAGGCGAGTTGCGCGAAGCTGTAGACTTCTTGCGTTACTACGCTGCGCAGGCTGAACAGATTACGGCACAATCAGCTGGTGTCTTTACATGCATTGCGCCATGGAATTTTCCACTGGCAATTTTTACAGGGCAAATTGCTGCAGCACTCGCAGCGGGAAATGCCGTTCTTGCCAAACCTGCAGAATCCACATGCTTGATTGGAAACCTGGCATCCCAACTTTTGTGGCAGGCTGGTGTACCCAAAAAAGTTCTCCACTATTTGCCGGGGACGGGATCAGAAATCGGTTCTCTGCTGACCCAAAACTCTAGTGTGAATGGCGTGTGCTTTACAGGGTCCACAACCACCGCAAAAATCATTGATCGCACTATGGCAAACCATTTGGCACCGGACGCAGTGTTGATTGCGGAAACCGGAGGGCTGAACGCAATGATTGTCGACAGCACGGCTTTACCAGAACAAGCGGTTCGCGATGTTTTGGCTTCTGCATTCCAATCAGCGGGTCAACGATGCAGTGCTCTTCGTGTCCTCTATTTACAGCGCGATATTCAAGATCAATTTTTGGAAATGCTTTACGGAGCAATGGATGAGTTGATGGTGGGCGACCCGCAAAATTTCAACACAGATATCGGCCCCATCATCAATGCAGAAGCCGCAGAAAAAATACGTGCTCACATTTCGCAAGCTGAAGAAAACGGGGGTTTACTGAAACAAAGTGCTGCACCATCCAATGGCAATTTCGTTGCTCCAACAGTTCTACGGATAAACGGAATTGAAGATCTGAATGAAGAAATTTTCGGTCCGGTACTTCATGTGGTGAGTTATGAAAGCAATGAACTTGACGCTGTGATAGCTGCAATTAACGCAACCGGATATGGACTAACATTTGGTCTTCACAGTCGAATTGATGACAAAGTTCAACACGTAACTGATAAAATCGAAGCCGGTAATATTTACATCAATCGCAATCAAATTGGTGCCGTTGTGGGATCGCAACCGTTTGGTGGAGAGGGATTAAGTGGAACCGGACCCAAAGCGGGTGGGCCGAGATATGTACCAAGATTCTTAGCAAGCAAAAAGAATTATGTGTCGGGTGAAGCCATTGGTGATCTGTCGATAGAGACGGTTGAGAAAATGTTTTCCGATCATCCCCCAAGACATGCTGATGCAAATGAACAGGCCAATTTACCGGGTCCTACTGGAGAATCCAATCTTTACAGCATACAGCCACGCAAGAGGATTTTGTGTTTAGGGCCCACTTTAGCTTTGGCGCAAGAACAAGCAGATCGAGCCCGCGCTGTCGGCTGTCACGCGATCGCACTGGGCGGTGAGATTAAAGCCAGTACGCATGACCTCCCATCCTTAAATTGTTTGGCAAATATTCCAAATTTGGATGGTGTGGTCTGTTTTGCTGAAGACTTAAAACCGCTACGTATGGCTTTGGCAGAGCGAGAAGGTCCGATTGTTCCTCTTCTATGTGATTCAGATTTCGAGTTTTGGTTGATGAAAGAACGGCATGTTTGTATTGATACAACCGCAGCGGGTGGCAATGCGTCTTTGCTTGCGGGTGAATAGTATTGAGAAGCTAAACAGGCGTTAGACTATTTTGGTTTCACACGCGCTGCTGTTTTATCTGCAAAAGCGGCCAGTCTTTCGTTAGATGCCGGTTGGGTGTTCACAACGCCAGCCACAAAAGCTTCCATATAAGAAGCATCAAGAGCAGACATATTCCGCGTGTGAGAAATCGCTGAACAGATTGCAAAATTGGAGAGCGGCGGCACCTCTGCGGTTGCTTTGGCAAGTTCCATTGCTTTGGTTTCACTGTCGTCCACCAAATATTGGCACAGGCCAACGGTAACCGCCTCTTCGTCTTTGTAAATGCGACCTGTCAGCATCATGTCTGTCATGCGTGCACGGCCAACCATTTCTGCTACACGGATGGTGGCGCCACCGCCGGTGAACAAGCCGCGTTGTCCCTCAGGCAAAGCAAAATAAGTTGTGTTGTCCGCAACTCGGATATGAGCTGACGAAGCAAGTTCCAGCCCACCGCCCACAACAGCACCCTTCAGAGCTGCAATAATCGGAACGCCGCCATATTCCATTTTGTTGAACGCTTCATGCCAACGCAAACACACATGCATGAAGTCAGCAGCACTGCGTTCTTGTTTGTGATGTTCGACCAGATCCAGACCTGCAGAAAAGTGATCCCCTTCGGCGCGCAGCACAACAGCTCGTGCACCAGTCCGCGGCATGGCGGCGAACACATCTATGAGCTCTTCAATAGTTTCAGCGTTCAGTGCATTACGTTTAGCGGCGCGATTTAAGCTGACAATTGCAATCTCCCCATCCGTGTCCATCGTAAGGTTGTTTAACTTTAAGGATGGTAGTTCCACGTTGTGTCTCCTTGAAATGCAGTTCGCTGCACAGAAAATTAGTTTACAAAAATGGTAGCTCTACAAGTTTTGCAGCAACAGCCTTCCCAGATCGAACGACTTCTACACTGTCACCAGACTTGTAGGAAGTTGAAATCAGGGCATACCCGATATTGCATTTCATGCGAGGCGACCAAACGCAGTTTGTCATATTGCCAATTGAAGCCCCATTCTTTTCAATACGATCCCATGCAAACTCAAGAGGTGCGGGCGTTTCACCTTCCAAAACCAGTCCCAATTGATGACGCTGCGGCCCTTCTTTATTGATCTTCCGCAATGCTAGAATTCCAACCACATCATCCGCCACATCGAGATCGACATACTTTCCAAGCCTCACTTCGAAAGGGTTCGTTTTATCGTCTGTATCGCCACCAACAGAAACCAAGCCACTTTCAGTGCGTTCTGCAGTGGTTGGCGCACCCGGGCCAATGCCCCAAGGTTGTCCTGCTTCTTTGAAGATATTCCACAATTGGACGCCTTTCGTCCCGTCACGCAGATAAATTTCATACCCGCCTTGTTTGGACCAACCAGAGCGCTGAACAGCCACTGGAATCCCTTCAATCTCAACTTCCTTGAACCAGAAATATTTAAGGTCACGTACCCAGTCGCCACACACATGGGCAACCACATCTTCTGCTTTGGGTCCTTGAATAGCCATGGGCGAGACATCGGGTTCGGTAATATCAACATCCAGTCCGCGTTCGGCCGCAATCGCCCTTGCCCAAAACCATATATCGCTATCAGCAATGGACATCCAATAGAGATCATCTGCCAATTTTAACAAGATCGGGTCATTGATAAGGGTGCCCTGATGGTCGCAAAGAGGCACATATTTCCCCTGCCCAATTTTGCATTTAGACAGGTCTCTTGGAGAGAGAATTTGCGCCAGCTTTCCGGCATCAGGGCCTTTTAATTGAACTTGACGCTCAACACCCACATCCCATTGGGAAACACCTTCAATAATGCGCCAATATTCCGCATCACGGTCACCATAACTCGACGGCATAATCATGCGATTGTAGATGGAGGCGCCTGTCATCCCATCGGCAACTGCGGCTGCATAAAATGGCGAAGGTCGCAAACGCGCGGTTGGGAAGACAGAAAACATGGTCAAAGTCTTTAGTGGTTGAGGCTTTGATCATTTCCAATTTTGCAACGACAATTACAAATGACGAATTTTAACCCAATGCCTAAATTCTAGTTATGGCGAGTTTTTCAAATGGCTCATAAATTTCCACCACTGGTTTGGTTGCGCTCGTTTGAAGCCAGTGCGCGCCATTTGAGTTTTACCCATGCGGCAAAAGAATTGAACCTGACACAAGCCGCGGTTTCAAAACAGGTGAAACAACTGGAGTTTCATCTGCGTCAAAAGCTGTTCATTCGCCATCCCCGCAGTTTGGAAATGACAAAAACGGCTGAATCCTATTTGCCAAAAGTACAAGATTCATTCGAACGGTTGGCTGCCGGCACACGAGAGGTGTTCGGCAGCCGGCGTTCGGAAATTCTAACCATTCGCGCTGCCGTTGGATTTTCAGTAAACTGGCTTGCACCGCGATTGCCAGATTTTTACACAAAGCACCCTGATGTTCCGTTGCGCTTGGTTTCAAGTGTTTGGAACGAACAAGTTGGCAACCCGTCCTTTGATCTTGATGTTCGATACGGAAACGGTAAGTGGCCAGAGTTGAACGCAGATCGATTGACGTGGGAATCGATAACTCCACTATGTAGCCCTGTTCTCTTGGAGACAGGACAAATTTCTACACCCGAAGATTTGATCAACAACACCCTGATTCATGTTCTTGGTTATCAGGAAGGCTGGTCCACATGGCTGCAAGTGGCTGGTGTTGAGGATATCAATGAAAGCGGAGGCCTACAGGTCGACACATCGTTGTTGGCATTTGAGCTTGCAACCTCAGGAGTGGGAGTGGCACTCGCCCGTTCATCAATGATGCAACACGAAGTTGAGAACGGTCGTTTAATTGCGCCATTTGATATCACTGTACCAATAGAAGAAGCGTTTTATCTCGTATCTGCTGTGGCCAGCGACATTCACCCGCATCTGGAAACGTTCCGCAGTTGGATATTGGCGCAAGCAGAAAGCAGCAAGGACTAAGCCAGCGGGCTTTTTGCTCTTTCATCGACCAAGTGACATGCCACTTTGTGATCAACCCCAACACTTTGCAAAGGGGGTTCTTTCTCATTGCAAATTTTTTGCGCTACCGGACAGCGGTTTGCAAAGCGACAACCTTTGGGCGGGTCAATCGGATCGGGTGGATCACCCGGAATCAAAATGCGTTTCGTGGCTTCCCGTCGCTTTTTGTCGACTGACGGTACAGCCGATAACAATGCCGATGTGTAAGGATGCAGTGGGTTGTTAAACAGGCTTTTGCGGTCTGCATGTTCAACGATTTTGCCCATATACATAACGGCGACGGAATCACACATGTGCTGCACAACACCAAGGTCATGGGAAATGAACAAATATGTGAGATCCATTTCTTTTTGCAGCCGACGCAACAAGTTCAGTATCTGCGCCTGCACAGCAACATCCAGAGCTGACACAGGTTCGTCGCAAATTATCAATTCAGGTTGAGTGGACAATGCCCGCGCAATGCCAATTCTCTGCCGTTGACCGCCTGAAAATTGGTGTGGAAACAAGCGTTGCTGTTCTGGCCTCAGACCAACAGACTTGAACAATTGATCAACTCTGCCTTGTCGACCAGACGGCAATCCAGCCTCAAGACTGTCCAACGGTTCACGAACGATCGCTTCGGCACGCAATCGGGGATTTAGACTCGCATAAGGATCTTGAAAGATGAACTGTACTTTTGCTCGGGCCTTGCGCAACTCTTCATCTTGCAGATTCAGAAAATCAAACTCACCCAACTGAACTTTACCTTTGAAGGCTTTGACCAAGCGTGCAACGGCAAGTGCTGCAGTTGTCTTTCCGGAGCCGGATTCACCCACAATTGCCAGTGTTTCGCCGCGTTTGATGGAGAATGAAATATCATCCACGGCATAGAGGTATGATTTTCCACCAAACAATCCGCCACGTTTGACGGGAAATCGTACAGTGAGATTTTCAACGTTGAGCAGTTCGTCGTTATTTTCGATCTCACCAACCATCACACGTCACCTGCGTGCCAACAGGCCGAATTCTGATTGTTTGCAAAACCCATTTCGGGTGGACGTTGGCTTCGGCATTTATCATCTGCACGATCACAACGGGAAGCGAACAAGCATTCATCACGACCAAAGCTTTTCAAACTCGGGACAATTCCTGAAACTTCTACAAGTTCAGGTCGATCATCCGACAACGATGCCATCAAATGCGGAACACATGAAATCAAACCCTTGGTGTAAGGGTGTCTTGGATGATCAATAATTTGCTCCACAGGGCCGTCTTCAGCCTTACGTCCGGCATACATAACAATCATTCGTTCTGCCATTTCAGCAACTGCACCCATATCATGGGTGATGAGAATGGTCGCCGTTCCCGTTTGTTTTCCAAGGTCACGCAGCAGATCAAAAATCTGTGCTTGAACGGTCACATCCAATGCGGTGGTGGGTTCGTCCGCAATAAGAATTTTCGGTTCGCAAGCCAAAGCAATCGCAATCATAACACGCTGTCTTTGACCGCCAGACATTTGATGAGGATAATCGTTGACGCGCGCCTTTGGGTTAGGAATGCGAACAGCGTCCAGCAATTCTGTCGCTTTCGACCAAGCGGCGCGATTGGATAAATTCTGATGTCGTCGCAAGACCTCAGCAATTTGTTCACCAATTGTGAAAACGGGATTAAGCGAAGTCATTGGCTCTTGGAAAATCATCGAGATATCGTTGCCTCTAATTTCGCGCAAACGGGCATCACTTGCTTGCGCCAAATCTTCGCCATTGAACATGACAGTGCCTGAAGCAATGCGGCCAACTTTTTCCGGCAACAACCCCATAATTCCAAGCGCGGTCATGGATTTACCGCAGCCAGATTCTCCAACGAAACTCAACGTTTCGCCAGCGCCCAGTTCCAACGAAAGATCGTCAATCACCGGTGCAATGCCATCGCGTGTTGTCAGTTCAATCCGCAAATTATCTATCTTCAAGAGTGGCATCATTAGCGCTGTCTCAATTTCGGATTAAGAGCATCGTTCAGGCCATCGCCCACCAATGATATTGCAAGGACAGTCAAAAAAATCGCAACGCCGGGAATTGTGACGGTATAACTGGCATCTAAAATATACGGTCTATTCGAACCGATAATTTGCCCCCAACTGACAATATTGGGATCTGTCAATCCAAGAAAACTCAAGCCTGCTTCAAATAGAATTGCAGAGCCGACCATAAGGGCCGCTTGCACAATGATAGGTGGCAAAGCATTGGGAAGGATTACCTTGAACATAAGTTTCCAGTTAGACACACCACAGGCTCGTGCCGCCGTGACGTATTCCAGTTCCCGGATTCTTAAAAATTCTGATCGGGTAATACGTGCCACCGCCGGCCAAGAGACCAAACCAATAGCAAGAGTGATCATTGGCAAAGATGCACCAAATAATGCAACGATCACCATGGAGAAAAGGAGCGTTGGCAAGACTTGAAAAAACTCGGTGATACGCATCAAAATTTCTTCAATCAGACCACCATAAAATCCTGCCAGAGCCCCGACCGTGATCCCTATGAAAACAGTGAGGAATGCTGCAGCAAGACCAATCGCGATAGATACTCTCGCACCATAGATCAGCATAGAAAGCAGATCGCGTCCCAGGTAATCCGTGCCGAGAAGATACCCTTCTTCCCCTGGTGGCGTGAAAGGCGCCCAAACCATTTCAAACGGGTCACCTGGGTAAATGCCTGGACCTAACAGGCCACCCAAAACAATCAGAAAAAGTAAAACCAATCCGGCAACTGCCGCATGATTTTTACGAAACATTTCGAACGCTTCTGCAAATGGCGATCGTGCTGTCTCAATAGGCTCTATACTCATGCTTTACTCGCCACCCGCGGATCAATCATACGCAGCACGATGTCGGTCAACAAATTACCGACAATTACAACGAGCGCAGAGAAAAATAATATACCCAAAATGGTTGGGGTATCGCGCGCAATAATGGATTGCAGTGCAAGCGTTCCCAGTCCGGGCCAAGAATAAACGGTCTCGACCAAAACAGCGCCCGAGACGACCGCGGAAAACTGAAGGCCGGCTAACGTCACAACCGGTGACATGGAATTTTTCAAGGCATGTTTTAAGACAACTTCTCGTTCTGAAAGCCCCTTAGCTTTAGCGGTGCGCACATAATCCGACCCTAAAACTTCCATCATGCTAGCACGACAGAGGCGTGAATAGAGGGCAAGAAAAATGGATGCGAGTGTGAGAACAGGTAAAATCAAATGCCTTCCCACATTTAACACTTGAACAAAAAATCCCCCCTCAACGGTGACATCATACATGCCAGCGACAGGAAAGAGCGGGATTTTCAACGAAAAGGCAATAAGCAAAAGTATGCCGGTCCAAAATACCGGCGCGGCATAACCAAAGAGCGCGATAAAAGTCACAAGATAACTGACAATGCCCTTTGGATTCCTTGCGGAATATACACCCAAAAGAACGCCAACAACTAAGGCCAAAATCTGTGCTGTGAACACCAACAGAAGCGTTGCAGGCAATTTCTCGAAAATGAGAGTGGTGACCGGTTGGTTATAGAAAAACGAGTAACCGAGATCGAAGCTGAACAAGACACCGCCAATGTATTTTCCAAGCTGAACAAGGAATGGTTGGTCCAACCCATAGTCTTTTCGGATCTGCTCCATAACATCGGCATCCGCACCGCCAGACGCCTGAGCGATTGTGTCCGCAATGTCACCTGGGGCGAGATGCAACATTGAAAAATTTAGCACAAGCACCGCAACCAGCAGCACTCCAGCATAAAAAAACCGCTGCAAAATGGCTAAAAATATTGTCATCAAAACCCCAAGAAAGAAGCCGCAGAAATTAGTTTACTGCGGCTTCGATTTTCATCTGTTGGCTATTTCAACCAAACATTATCCAGCGGGCTTGAAGTTCCCCAAATCGAATTTGGAGCGTTCATGACCTTCTTGTTGGAAACCGTGTGATACGGAGATGGGAACAATGGATAGAGAGGTAATTCTTCTGCAAGAATAACCTGCATTTCCGCATAGTACTTTTTCCGTTCTTCAAGATCGTTTGTGGCACCAGCAAGATCCATCAACTCGTCAACACGCGCGTTAGAATATTGTTGAGTGTTGGACCAGATTACGCCTTTTTTGATGTTTTTTGAATTATATGTGCGGTGCACACCGATAACAGGATCACCCCAGTTAAAGACGTTGTCCATTGTCATTTCGAAATCATGTGTCGAAATTCGTTTCGCCCAAGTTGGAAAATCTGCTGATGAACGCACAGTCACATCGATACCGATTTTCTTCAAAGCTGGTTTCACATATTCTGCAAACGGTTTCATTGCAGGCCAGCCGTAGTCGATGGATAGTTTAAAGCGCATGCCGTCGCCGCCCTTTTTATAACCTGCGTCGTCCAGCAACTTATTGGCCTTTTCCAGATCAAGATCATAGGCCTCTACACCGTCATTGTAGAAGGGGCTCCCCGGGTGAATACCGGTTTTTGACGCACCAATTGTTCCGAGCATCAATGCTTTCAAAATGAAGTTGCGGTCGATGGCATAAGCAATAGCTTGTCGCACTTTAACGTCTGATGTTTTACCATCTTTTGTGTTGAACGCGACCCAGTTAACAGGACCGATTGCGGCATAGCCTGAGTTATTTACATCAAGGTTAGCATTCTTTTTCATACGGTTCAGGTCACGCGGGTTTTGTTCAAAACCTGAAACTAATAATTCACCACTCTCCAGAGCAATTGTACGCGCTGATTCATCTTTGATGATCCGCATGACAATTTTGTCGAGGTGCGGCCGGCCTTTCATGAAGAAACCGTCATATCTTTCCAGAATTACATGCTGGTCACGTTTAAATTCAACCAGTTTAAAAGGTCCTGAACCTACAACATTTTCAGAGTTCTGAGGATGTTTCTTCGGATCTTGTCCATCGCCGTAAACATGTTTTGGAATGATGGACAAAAGTTGCGATGACATCGCCAGCAGCAAAGCAGGATGCGGTTTCGACAATTTGATAACTGCTGTGTTAGCATCCGGTGTTTCAACTGATTGCACAGGTGCAAACATAGATTTGAATGGGTGGTTCGCTTTCACAGTATCGATAGAAAAAGCAACATCTTCGGACGTGATCGGCTTTCCATCATGGAATGTAGCGCCTTTGACGAGGTTCACAGTCACTGTCAATCCATCATCAGAAACGTTCCAAGATTCAGCCAAATAAGGTTGTGGTGTCCAACCATGGTCATAACGCAGGAGAGAAGCAAACAATTGCGTTCCGGGTTGACCAGTCGCAGTGCCGGACTGCACGGCCGGATTCAAGTGGCGTGGTGTTTGCTGAAGCGCCATGGTTAGCGTTCCGCCTTTTTTAGGCTCATCTGCAGCAACTGATACAGATGCCACTGCCGACACGAGCGCAGTCGCAAGTGTTAGAGTTTTAAAGAAATGTCTCACAATTCGTCTCCCTATATGTTTTCCAATGGATCTGATCTTGTGCCAGCTATTCCACCAGACTGAAGCCTAGACCAACATTAGTTCACATGAAAAGGGAATTGTTGAACATTCTTAAGTGCCATTCCCCAACCCGCTTTAAACATCAAAGAAAGGAGTGCTCACTTATGTAATGAATGGTGAGCATCAGACCTATGGTCTTACAAAGTTCCGTTTCAGATCGTTCCAATCATCGGGATAGTTGGCATCGATCATGTCGAGATTGGATGCATAAGCTGTAGGGTTTTGAACATATCGGGTCTCAAACATAAACGCCATTGTGCCAGACAGTTTAACCGGCTCCAATTTTGTGTTTGTGCCCTTATCATAGGCTTCTTCGTTTGGGCCATGCGCGACAAGTGAATTATGCAGGCTCATTCCACCTGGAACGAAACCGCCGGGTTTGGCATCATACTCACCATAGATCAGACCCATAAATTCACTCATCACATTTACATGATACCAAGGCGGGCGGAATGTATCTTCCATCACCAACCAACGATCCGGGAAAATAACGAAATCAATATTCGCTGTGCCCGGTGTTTTAGAAGCGGATGTGAGAACTGTGAATATTGAAGGGTCCGGGTGATCAAACAGCATTGCGCCAACGGGCGCGAACCGCTGGAGGTCGTATTTATAGGGTACGTAATTCCCATGCCAAGCGACAACATCCAGTGGCGATTGCTGTAGTTTGGTTTTGTACAAACGTCCTTGGGTTTTGCAGAACAATTCACATTCAGTCTGAATATCTTCATAGGCTGCAACAGGTGTTAAAAAATCCCGTTGATTTGCTAAACAATTTGCGCCTATCGGGCCGCGCTCTGGCAGAGTGAGTGCTTGCCCGTAGTTTTCGCAAATATAGCCACGTACAGGTCCATCAACCAGATCCACCCGAAATTTGCAGCCTTTTGGGACGACCGCAATTTCTTTCGGTTCAACAATCAAAATACCGAATTCTGTGCAGAGCTTTATACTGTTGTGTTGGGGTACAAACAACATTTCACCATCGGAGTTCTGAAAATATCGCGGCGTGTCCCGCTCTGACATAGAGGTGTTGGCGACAAAACTATGCGATGCCATTCCTGCTTGCATGCGCGCGTCACCACATGTGGTGATCGTTGCCAATCCGTCTAGAAAATCAACCTCTTTGTCATCTGGAATATCAACTGGTTGCCATCGTAATTGCATACTTGGAAGCGAACTTTCTACAGCCGGTGCTGTCCGCAAATTACCCATTGCAACTTCTTCAAAACCGGTGCCATGCTTCACGGATGGAAGGATGCGGTAAAGCCAGGAGCGGGTATTGGTTTCGCGCGGTGCGGTAAATGCGGTCCCCGACAACTGCTCTCCATAAAGACCCATTGGCGGCCTTTGTGGTGAATTCACCCCCATAGGCAACGCACCTTTTTCAGCTTCGGTCGAAAAAGTGTTCCCAAAGC
The DNA here is from genome assembly GCA_938010435.1 of uncultured Rhizobiaceae group bacterium. Taxonomy (GTDB): domain Bacteria; phylum Pseudomonadota; class Alphaproteobacteria; order Rhizobiales; family Rhizobiaceae; genus Pseudahrensia. The sequence continues at coordinate 43,313 of CALLUS010000004.1, forward strand.
CAGACATATATCCGTAGTGCGGTCTGGCCGCTTCCATGTGACCACCAAGCAAAATATGCTCTTCAAACTTCATCTTAATTGCTCCAAAACAGACACCGCAATTCGTGTCACGTCCACACGCATTGTCAATTGCGATAAACCGTTTGTCCAGTTTGAGAGAGAGCCTTTGGTTTCCTTGGAAAATTAATGAATTGGGATGAACGGTGGCAATTCATCCAATCACCTAGCTGAATAAATATGAGATGCGCGGCAATTTTGTAAGCGCACCTGTGCCGCAGTGGCGAACTGCGCAATTGTTAGCAATCAAAACACATCCAAGTAAAAATATTTGCAATCGCCTTAGTATTCTCTCAAGTCTTTGGAAAACATAGGAATTCGGCAATCGGCATTTACGCAAAATGATGCTTGGATTAGCGTTATTGGAGCGAACTTTATACCGTAGAGAAAGAGGTTACTTGAACACCAAAAGAACGTTACTATTCAAGGAATTATAAGTTCTTAATGCAACGAAAAAGATATGGTGCACCCGAGAGGATTCGAACCTCTGACCCCCTGATTCGTAGTCAGGTACTCTATCCAGCTGAGCTACGGGTGCACGCGTTGTGTCGTTCGACATCAACTTGCGATTAGCTAAAGGTTCATTGCCATAAATGCAAGCGTAGAAACGCTGCAGAATCTAAAATAAATACGACAGAGAACGCCAAAATCCAAACGTCCCATCAGTCCCCGGTCAATTTGCAATTTTGGACAGCAGATATGAAAAACGCGGCCCAAAAGGCCGCGTTTGAAAACTTAGTATTGGGTTTAATTAAAGAACCACAACCGTTGAACCACTTGGGACACGGTTATAAAGATCAATCACATCCTGGTTCATCAAACGGATGCAACCAGATGAAGCTGCTGTGCCGATAGATGCCCACTGAGGTGTTCCATGAAGACGGTACAGCGTGTCCTTACCATCTTGGAACAGATACAAAGCTCGTGCGCCCAAAGGATTGTCAATTCCACCCGGCATACCGCCGTTATCGACGCCCCATTTCGCAAGATCTGGACGACGCTCGATCATTTCAGCAGGTGGCGTCCATTTTGGCCATTTCTGCTTCCAACCAATTCTAGCCGTGCCCTGCCACTCAAACCCGGCTTTGCCGACACCAATACCATAACGCATCGCTTTGCCACCGCTCATCACCAGATAGAGGAAACGTCCGCGTGGATCGACAATCAATGTTCCAGGCTTTTGCGACGTTCTGTATTTGACCTCTTGGCGGTAGTAACGCTTATTGACCTTTTGAACCGGGATAGCAGCAAGATTGAAACCACCATCGACCCGTGCCGCATAATCATTCACATTCTTAAGAGCCGGATCGCTAAGGTTGAACAAACTTCTACGTTCTACTTCAGGCTCTTCGCGTTGAATTTCAGCGCGCGCCAGTTCCTGTTGTTTGCGTTTTTTGTCTTCAGCAATACGACGCGCCGCATCTTTTTGCCTTCTTTTCGCAGAAGACATGGACCGCTCTGCTCTACTTTGTGAACGTTCTGCACGGGACAGTTTGCGTTCTGCACGACGAACTGCACGTTTCGCTGAACGAAGCTTACGGGTGTCTTTTTTCAACGATGCTTCAAGTTTGTCGCGACGTAAAGATGACAGTCTCTTACGTTTCAAACGACGTTCTGCACGGGAAATATTGCGTTCGAGCGTTCTCAACTGACGCTTTGCTGCACGAACATCCAATTTTGCAGATTTAACCGACCTGCGTGATTTGGAAAGATTGACACTTGCTGAAGAAACAGAAGGCCCCACATAGCTGGAAATCCCACCACCAGAAGACACACATCCTGAAATGGCCAATGTGGCTGTAAGAGCCACCAAAAGCGAGAAGCGGCGCAGTTTCGAAATTGTTGTAAATAATATTTCAAACGACATGTTCATTCCGATCAGAATCACAAATTTCAGGCAAATTAATCACACTTATATATGACGAGATCAGATGCCCGTTCTCAATTGCAGTGCCTGCCAAAGTCCAATAGCAATCTAAAGGACAAGCAACAACGCCAAAATTCGTAATTATCAAGCAAGCTATAAGTTTCGGATGATCTGCGATAAATTTGCATCATTAGAACCGATCAGTCTAAAAGATACAAACAAAACATGAACATTTAGGCGCGTTGTGACATGCCAATCGTTTCACTGAAAAATAAGAGCCCTATAGAGGATGGTAGACAATCGTCCCGAGCTTTAAGTGTTCGACTGGGCGTGGAACGATATTTTGAAGATTTGTCTTGGGTCACTCTGCCGGAGATGTCGCTGAAAAATAGACGCCGCGCGGATCTGGTGGCACTTTCTGCTTCAGGTCAAATCGGAATTGTCGAAATAAAGTCGTCAATCGCGGACTTTAAATCAGATCAAAAATGGCACGAGTATCGCGATTTTTGCGACTTTTTCTGGTTTGCCACTCTGCCAGATGTCCCATCAGACATTTTCCCTGATACTCAAGGGTTCATGGTCGCTGATCACTATGGTTGCGAAATTCAACGCGCAGCGCATGAACACAAAATGGCCGCAGCACCCCGAAAGTCGATGCATCTTCGTTTTGCCAGAGCGAGTGCGGCGAGATTAAACCGTTGCCGCGACCATTTTGGTTTGGAATATGATCAATTCGCAAACGGAGACGACGTTTAGCGTGGTGCGCGTTTGGCCAAAATACGTTGCAATGTGCGACGATGCATATTAAGGCGCCGCGCCGTTTCCGAAACATTGCGGTCGCACAATTCATAAACCCGCTGAATATGCTCCCATCGCACGCGATCAGCCGACATCGGATTTTCCGGTGGGGCAGCTTTGTCATTGGGGTCTTGCATCAATGCAGCATAAACATCATCAGCATCTGCTGGCTTGGCTAAATAATCGATAGCGCCCAATTTCACAGCGGTTACGGCTGTAGCAATATTGCCATAACCTGTCAGCACGATCACCCGTGTCTCGCTGCTTTGCTCTTGCAAGACACTCACGACATCAAGACCATTGCCGTCTTCCAGTCTCATATCAACTACAGCAAAATCAGGGTTTGTAGTCTTGGCAAACTGAGATCCCTCACGAACGGTTTCTGCCATTGTGACAACAAAACCCCGTGTTTCCATTGCGCGGCTCAAGCGCTGCAAAAAAGGGCGATCATCATCCACCAACAAAAGGGTTGGACGCACATCTTCCATATCATCTTGGGCATTGTTTTCGGATGTTTTCAGTTCGGTCACGCGCGATCTTCCAGTCTACATTTGTATACAGTAACGATGTAAGCACTCCGTCGGATTTTCCCAGCTTCAACTTTTAGGTGTGCAAATAAGTCGCAGTCTCTTTGATTATCACGAGATTGTCTCCAATCGGATAGAGATACAAGCACCTGTCTGGCCATTGTCATGCTTTGATAAATTTGAGAACGTTAGTTCTGCTCCATTTCGTTCAAGCAATGTTTTGGAAATGAAAAGGCCAAGGCCAAGGCCACGCGGCCGATTGCTGTCATTTTCCTTTCGTGATGTTAAAAAAGGTTCACCAATCTTGTCGCGTATTGAAACAGGGAAACCCGACCCGTCATCATAAATCTTTAACTCAAGATTATCTTCTCTCCAGTCCACCTCCACATTTACTTTATTCTTGGCAAAGACAATCGCATTGTCGATCAAATTGGTCAGACCGTAGTTCAAACCCGGGCTGCGCTTAATTTTGGGCTCGTCTGCCTTGGTTCCAAATTCATTGATTTCAATTGGCATGCCCAGTTCACGCAATGGGCTCACCACATCTTCCACAAACGCCATAATAGGCTGTTGCTCAATAATGCTTTCTCCCTCACTGGAGAGGGATGTGAGCTTTTGCAAAATTTCGCGGCACCGCTCGGCTTGCGAGCGTAGCAAGGCGGCATCCTCGCGCATTTCGCTTTCATTAGGTAATGAGTTCAACATTTCTTTTGATACCAGAGCGATCGTTGCCAAAGGTGTTCCCAATTCGTGGGCAGCTGCGGCGGCTAATCCATCAATGTCTGTTAAGTGTTGTTCTCTTTGCAAAACAAGTTCTGTGGCTGCAAGTGCATCAGCTAATTTACGCGCTTCCTCTGCCACGCGAAAAGCATAAATCGCTGTGAAACCAAGAGTGCAAATGATAGCCACCCAAACACCAACCAAAAACCGGCCGGGCAACTGAAAATCAGATCCTTCAACCCAAGGCAAAGGCAGATGAAACACAGCAAGGAAAGTGATGATTGCGATCGCCAAACCACCAAGCATTAGAGTGTGGTTTTGTGTCAGTGATGTGGAGGAAACCACGACGGGCGCCATAAGAAGAATCGCAAACGGATTTTGCAAGCCACCGGTTAAAAACAACAGCACGCCAAGTTGCGCAATATCAAAAGCCAGTAGTCTGAATGTGCCATCGGCAGGTAGGCGATGAGTGGAGCGGTACCGCTGATTGAGGATCAAGTTCAATCCGGCGGACATGGCAATCAACACCAAACACACAGGCCAAGCCATTGGATATCCAAAGCCAAATGCAATTACCAATACGGCGCCTGCCTGCCCGATAATCGCATACCAACGCAGGCGTATCAGAGTATCAATTCGTACAAGAACGCGTTCTTGAGTGCCCTCAAAAAGATTGTGTTCGACCATTATGCTTTGCTCCAAATACCTATCCCAACTTTGCACAAATTGCTGACCTTTAAACCCAAAAATTTGCATGTCTTTACGGCCACTTTACCCAATCGCTTGATAAGTTATCTGCGCGGTTTTGTTCGATTTGTCGGTGGTTCGCAAAGAGGGTTTTCCGGCCAAGGATGTTTTGGATAGCGTCCACGAAGATCTGCACGGACGTCTTTCCAGGTTCCCCGCCAGAAACCCGGGAGGTCGTTGGTGATTTGAATTGGTCGACCTGCCGGAGACAGCAGTTCAATCGCCACTTTCATCTGCTTATTCAAAATGGTGGGGTGAAAATCAAGACCAAACAACTCTTGCGGTCGGATGGAAAGCACAGCACTTGTTTCATCGTATCGAATAGGCACGCTCGACCCGCTTGGCGCTTTAAAATGTGTTGGCACAAGCTTGCCCAACGTTTCTCGCGACGGATGGTTTGCCAACATAAGAAGACCATCACTTAGTGCGCCTTTGCTTAATGAGTCAAAGTTACTACGCCCATCTAAAAACGGAACCAGCCATTGTTCCAAGTGTTCAATCAAGGATTTTTCTGAAACATCTGGCCATGCAATCGGGTCAGCCTGATTCAACAAATTCAAACGGTTTCGCAAATCGATATCTTCAGCTCTCCATGGCAGAATCTCGGTACCGTGTTCTCGCACCGCATCCATCAATGCTTGCAGGACTGTTGCTTCATCCGGTTTCACGGTTCGGGGTTTCGACAAATGCAATTCACCAAATTTGGAAACTTTTTGAGCATTAAACTGTTTGCGAGAAATGTCGAAATGGGCATTCACTTCAATCAAAATTTCATTCTCAAAAATATCTTCAATCTCGATTTTGGAAATCGGGACTGCAGATACAATGCGCGCCTTGCCAGCACGGCCAACAGTATCCGCAACGACAAGGAATGCCTCACCAGCCAGACTTGTATCCGTTTCTATTTCAGCACCCGTTCCATTCGCCAGTTTGTAACGGGTTAAACCATCGGGGGTGGCGGACATTTTCATAGCTACACGATCAGGATATGCCTGCGCCAACGACCCTCCTGCTGATAGCGAAGACGCATTCTCTTGCGGTTTCGATTTAGTAACTTCCCGTGCAATTCGCTTCGACAGTTTAATCAATTGCATCGCCCGTTGGTCGTTACTATTCAGGCAATTTTGCAATCTATCTTCTAAATTTACACTTTTTCCGCCAATGCCTCTTTCTTGCAAAAGAAGCGCCAACATAACCGCTTTTTGACATGCTGTTTCACCGCCTACTGCCGACGTAACGATCATGTGTGCCAAGCGAGGAGAGAAGGCCAACGTATTCAACAAACGGCCATGACGCGTAATTTTTCCGCCTTCGCCCACAGCACCAAACCGCGTCAGTAGAAGCTTGGCTTCGTTCAGCAATGGTTCAGGCGGTTGGTCCATCCATTCTAATTGAGACACATTGTTCACCCCCCAGTCCAAAAGATTGAGCATGAATCCAGACAGATCAGTGTTCAAAATTTCTGGTGTCGACTGTTTAGCAAGCGCTGCATTTTGCCCTTTGTTCCAGAGACGCAATGCCTTGCCAGGAGCGGTTCGGCCAGCGCGACCAGCACGTTGATCTGCAGATGCGAGTGAAATCCAGTTGGTCTCGAGACGTGTAAAGCCTGTTGCGGGTTCAAAGCGAGGCTGACGTGATAGGCCACAATCGATTACATAGTCGACACCATCAATCGTCAAAGAGGTTTCGGCAATATCGGTGGCGAGAATGATACGGTGTTCGTTGGAACCAATGGGTTGAATGGCCAGTTGCTGATCTTTGTGCGGCAAACTTCCGTACAATAAATGCACTGAAGCGCCATTAAGATTGCGCTCATTTAACTTTCGGGCAACTCGATGTATTTCCGTCTGCCCCGGCAAAAAAACGAGAATACCTCTCGCATGCTGCTCTTGCAAAACTTGTAGAACAGCTGACGTCACAAAAGACTCAAACCGTTCATCTGGTTTGCGCGGGACATAATCTATCTCAACAGGATGAGATCGACCCTTGCTTTCAATCATGTCTGCACCAAGCAAAGTGGTAACCTGTCCGCCATCAATTGTTGCAGACATTGGCACCAATCTTAAATCTTCACGCAACCCGCTTTGAAGATCGAGGCAAAGTGCCAAAGCAACATCACCATCGAGACTGCGTTCATGAAATTCGTCGAACAGAACACATGCCACACCTTCCAAGGAAGGGTCCGAGGCCAACATGCGGGTGAAGACACCTTCTGTAACGACTTCCACAATGGTTTGATTGCTGACCTTGGTGTCAAATCGTACACGGTACCCGACACGATCCCCAATGGCTTCACCCAGCAGAGATGCCATACGATGGGCTGCTCCTCGTGCTGCCAATCTTCTTGGTTCCAACACCAAGATTTTACGACCAACACGCCAAGGAGCATCAATCAACGCCAGGGGAACAATTGTCGTCTTACCCGCGCCAGGTGGTGCAATAACGACGAGGTTCGAATTCTCGTTCAAGGCATTTTGAATGTCTGATAGAACTTCAAATATTGGCAGCCGCTCTGCGCTCTTCTGCTGCATCATGCTTGCAAAATTTGTGCGACCGGACATACTTATAACTGCGTTAGCTGGATAAGTTGATCGCCCGCAGCCATTGCGTCGTCTTCATCATGAGTGACGAGAATAGTCGGCAGGTTCTGTTGCTTTGCCTCAACAAACACAAGCTCTCGAATTTGACCTCTGCGATCAGCATCCAGTTTGGAAAACGGTTCGTCGAGCAACAACACAGAAGGTTGCGAAAGCAATACCCGCATCAGCGCGACACGGGCTTTTTGCCCTCCCGATAACGTGGCAGGGTCACGGTTAGAATATCCTTCCAACCCAACCCGCGCGAGCGCTTCTTCAATATGATGGACACGCTCTTCACCCTTTATGTTTTGTGGCACTGCAAACAAAAGGTTTTCACCTACGGACATGTGGGGAAACAGGAGAGGATCTTGGAACAAAATTCCGGTGCCACGGGATTGGGGAGGTAAAGTGGTGATGTCTTTTCCATTCAACACAACTTTACCGCTGGCTGAAAATGCAGGATCAAGAAACCCGCCGATGTAAGCCAGAAGCGAAGATTTTCCGACACCGCTTGGGCCCATTACGGTCAATGTTCCACCTGGCTCGACAGTTGTAGTGATGTCTAAAAGCAATTTACTTTGAAGAGAAATTTGAACGTTTTGAAGTGCAAGGCCGGTCATGGTGTTGCCCTCATGCCCTTCCTGTTTTTAAACAGCAAGGCCGGAATCCCCGCCGCCAATGCAAAAGCGAGAAACGGCAATACCATTTGCAGAAATGCGTAAACACCGACAATGCGCCGGTTGCCACCCGATGCCAACGCAACGGCTTCGGTTGTTATAGTTGGCAAACGGCCAGCACCAATCAAAACTGTCGGTAAATATTGCCCAATGGAAACAGCAAACCCCACTGCGGCTGCGACCAATACCGGCTTTAACAACATAGGAAGCCGCACTTTCCAAAACACTCGGTTGGGCGATGCACCAAGCCCGAATGCCATGAATTGATAACGTTTGTCCCAAGCGCGCCAAGGGTCCGACAGGGACAAGAAAACATAGGGCAACACGAAGATAAGATGAACAAAAACAAGCGCCAACCATGTGGCATCAAGACCGAGCCATAGGAAAAAAACTTGCAGGCCAAATACAAAACTCACTTGCGGCACAATGAGTGGCAGATAAATTAAAAACAATGCGTTTGAACCGCCCTTGTGGCCAGCTCTCGTCTCACGTTCCAAACAAGCCAACGATAACAAGATCGCAATTGCCGTGGCAAAGAGACCTGTCATCAGCGTTGTCATCAATGGCGACACAATAGATGGATAGACCCGAGTCCAATTCATCAATGTAAGATTTTGTGGCAAAGCGTTTGGGAACGCCCAAAACCCCGCCAACGACCAAAGAGCCAGAACAAACAAACCTGCAAAAACCAAAACAACAAACAGTACCAACACACTCAAAGAAGCTTGCCTCAGCACACCATCGTTGGCAAAGCGCGTTCCTTTGGAGACAATCGTGTTCCGCAATTTGGCAAATATTTTCTCCAACACAATCCAAATAGCAATCGTCGCAATTACTGTTGTCAATTGGAGCAACGCACCTGCCGATGCCATGAACCGCAGCGAAATATCCGGATCGGACATCCACTGGGTCAAACGCACAGATAATGTGGACGGCGTGCTAGGTCCAAGAATGACCGCTACATCCACAACCGAAGCTGCATAAGCAATAACCGCAAAAACAGCCAACCGGATTTGTCGATAGACCAAAGGCCACGTCGTCAAAATGAACCCAGCCGTAGCACCATACCCCAAAGTTTGCGTAACATATCGAGATTGGTTCGCCTGAGTTTGCGGCAATGCCGCCAGTGTCACTAACAAGAGGAAGGGTATCTCTTTAGCGACCAGCCCTGCCATCATTGCCAAACCCATCGGATCTTGAAGGATTAACACATCTGGTGGACGTGTGACGCCCGTTGCCCACGGCGAAATCAACCGTATTAGAAAACCTGATGGGGCAATTAAGAATGCCAACCCAAATGCCGCTGCCGCATGTGGTACAGACAATAGAGGGGAAATAAGATGCTGAAGGCGCGCAAAAGAACGTGTCCCGTACCAGCCGCTGACAAACGCAATCACGACTGCCAGTGCAACAAATGTCGTGCCTAAACCTGTCGTTAGACTGAGTATGATTGATGTGACAATTGCAGGTTGCTGAAAAAGCTTTTGGAAAGCTTCAAACGAGAAATCGTGTTGGCCAAGCACGGGCAAATAGCCAAATGCTGGTAAGACAGTAGCGATGATGCCACATAAAACCGGCCCCAAGAGTATTGCTATCGCAAGTATGGGGCCGGACTTAAGCATATAGGTTTATCTAAAAATCGAGATCAATTGCCTGCAGCGTAGCGGCGGGTCCATTCTTTCTCAATCTCCACCATCCAGCTTGGGTGAGGCTCTGGCAACATCGGCCCAAGCTCTTCAGGCTTCAAAGTTGCTACACCAAGATCAAGAGCTGCAAATTTTGCTTTCTCATCTTCGCTTAGTTTGTTGATGTTTAGCACGGTTGGATCACCCCAAACATTTGGATCTTGTTTGCGTGCTTGCGCTTCTGGCGATATTAAAAAATTTGCCAAAACCAGCGCGCCTGCCTTCGATTTTGCATTGTAAGGTACGGCCACAAAATGTGTGTTTCCCAATGTGCCGCCAGTGAACGTGAACGAACGCACTGTGTTTGGTAGGCGGTTTTGCGCAATTGCACTTGATGCTTCTGACGGGTTGAATGCAAAAATAATATCCAGCTCGCCATCAGCCAAAAGCTGGCTCATAGCAGGATAGTTCTTCGGATAAGCTCGGCCACTGCGCCACATATTCGGGTGCAATTTATCAAGCATTGCAAACAGCGGCGCCGTCACTGCAACAAATTCTTCCGTTTTAACCGGCTGCAAGAGTTTTGCTGGATCTGTAGCCAGTTCTGTCAAAGCTTGTTTTAGAAACGATGAACCGATGAAATCCGGCGGTGCAGGGTAAGAGAAACGACCCTTATTGGCTGCTGTCCACTCAACCAAATCAGACGTTGAATCGGGTAGTTCGCCAATCTTCTTACGCGCGGTATCATGGAAGAAAACCATTTTAGCGCCACCCCAAGGTGACTCCAAACCATCGGTAGGAATTGTGAAATCGACTGTGATCGTCGGCTTGTTCTCCACATCGACATATTGCCAATTGGGAAGTTGATTTGCCCAACTTGGCGAGAACAACAGGTCTTGCTTTTTCATGGATGCAAAGTTTTCGCCATTGATCCAAATCAAATCAATACGGCCATCTTGGTTCTTACCAGCCGTTTTTTCAGCAACCACTGTAGACACAGCATTCGCGGTATCATCCAGTTTCACATGTTCAACAGTCACGCCGTAGCGCTCTTTTAAAACTGTTCCTGCCCAAGCGATGTAATCGTTGATATTAGGCGACCCACCCCATGCATTAAAAAAAACGGTCTGACCTTTGGCCGCCGCTTCTACAGAAGCCCAGTCTTTCGGATTTGGATCAGCCGCGCTTGCATTGGATTGCAAACCGAATGCGAGAGCAGTTGTGAGAAGAAGAGTAGAGAAGCCCCGAGTCATATATATCTCCTATTTATGGCGCAGCGCCACAAAGTGCTAAGTGTTGGTGAAGCCTTACGGCCAAAGCCACTGTAAAATCAAATTGCATCTAACAGGTGTTGTGCCAGATTTCGAACCGCGGGAGATCAACTTTTTGTGCTGAGTGTTCTTTGAGCCGCGTCTTGCCAGCCTGCATAGAGAGTTTGACGCGTCTCTTCCGTCATAGACGGCTCAAAACGATGTTCGCGCGACCATGTTTTTGAAAATCCCTCCGCATCTGGCCAAACACCGGCACGAGACCCTGCCAACCATGCAACACCCAAAGCTGTTGTTTCCAAAATTTTAGGGCGGTCGACTGGTGCCGCCAACATATTCGCTAAGCACTGCATGGTCCAATCACTGGCCACCATTCCCCCATCCACACGCAAAGTAGTTTCCCCAGCATCCCCCCAATCAGATTGCATCGCTTCCAATAAATCACGTGTTTGATAGCAAACAGCTTCCAAAGCTGCTTTTGCAATTTCATTGGGTCCTGTTGCGCGGGTCATGCCAAATAAAGCACCTCGTGATTCAGAATCCCAATAAGGTGCGCCCAAACCCACAAAGGCTGGAACCAGATAAACGTTTTGTTCCGGGTCGGCGGCATCTGCCATTGTAGATGTTTGGGCCGCATCATCTATAATCTTTAAACCATCACGGAGCCACTGGACCGTAGCACCAGCCATAAATATTGAACCTTCCAATGCATAAGTGGTCTCGCCATCCAAACGATACGCAATTGTTGTCAGCATACGGTTTTTAGACATTACTCTATCTGAACCCGTGTTCAACAGTGCAAAACAGCCCGTGCCATAGGTGGATTTGAACATTCCAGGTTCAAAACAGGCATTGCCGATGGTTGCAGCCTGTTGATCTCCGGCAACGCCGTAAATTGGAATTTCTGCACCAAGAATCTCTTCATTTGTGACACCAAAATCTGCAGCACAATCGAGAACCTCTGGCAGCATGTTGGATGGAACATCCAATATTTCCAGCAACCGATCATCCCAAACGTTGTCACCAATATTGTACATCAATGTACGAGCCGCATTTGTTGCGTCTGTCACATGGCGCTTTCCGCCTGTCAGCCGCCAAATCAAGAAAGTGTCTATCGTGCCGAACACCAATTCGCCATTTTCAGCTTTCTGCCTGGCACCATCCACATTCTCTAACAGCCAGCGCAGTTTGGTGCCCGAAAAATAAGGATCGAGCAAAAGACCTGAACGTTCAGTGACTTCCGGTTCCAACCCTTGTTCTTTCAAATCCGAACAATATTGTGACGTTCTTCGGTCTTGCCAAACAATTGCATTATGAATTGTCTTTCCGGTTTTGCGATCCCAAACCAAGGTGGTTTCTCGTTGATTCGTAATTCCAATCGCTGCAATTTCCCCGGCATCAAGACCCGCATCAGCAATTGCTGCCTTACAAACGGCAACAACACTTTCCCAAATCTCTTCTGCATCATGTTCCACCCAACCAGATTTTGGAAAATGCTGAGCAAACTCTTGCTGTGCTGAACCGAGCACAGCCTGATCTTGCCCGAATACGATGGCACGGGATGATGTGGTGCCTTGGTCGATTGCCAGAATTGCCGTTTTTGCAGATGAAGACATTTTTTGTTCCCAATACGATTTATAGATCACCATAGGCAAGCCTCTTTCTTTCGCCTAGATAGGAAATATGGAAAATATTTCAAAATCCAATTCAGAATCAGAAAGCCGCAAAACCCTCGTTTTAACCGGCGCAAGCCGAGGAATTGGCCATGCTGCGGTCATGCGCTTTTCCAAAGCCGGGTGGCGCGTTCTCACATTGTCACGGCAACCTTTTGATGATGCTTGTCCATGGCCGGAAGGCGCTGCAAATCATGTGCAAGTGGACTTGGCAGATGCTGACAGTCTTGAACTTGCCGTGAATGAAATTCGCAAAAAACTGGCGCAAGAAGGAGGGAAACTTCATGCCCTCGTCAACAATGCCGGTATCTCTCCAAAGCTGGATGGTGGCCGTCGCCCCAACACACTCGACACCCCCATGCAGGTTTGGCAGCAAGTGTTTCAAGTGAATTTCTTTGCTCCAATGTTACTAGCGCGTGGATTGATCGATGAACTTGAATCTGCCAAAGGCGCTATTGTAAATGTCACATCAATTGCGGGAGGTCGGGTTCACCCGTTTGCCGGAAGTGCTTACGCCACTTCAAAAGCGGCCCTAGCCTCATTGACGCGAGAAATGGCAGCTGATTTCGGGGGCCACGGTATCCGTGTTAATGCTATTGCTCCAGGTGAAATTGACACATCTATATTGTCACCGGGAACAGATGGTTTGGTCAAAGACATTCCACTTGGTCGTCTTGGAGAAACCTGGGAAGTTGCTGAAACCATTTTCTACCTGTGCTCAGAAGCTGCAAGTTATGTCAGTGGCGCTGAAGTACATGTGAACGGTGGGCAACACGTCTGATGCCTGAGTTACCTGAGGTAGAAACTGTTCGGCGGGGGCTAACACCTGTCATGGAAGGCGCTACAGTCCAACGTCTTGAATTGCGGCGCCCAGACTTGCGCTTCCCATTTCCTGATCAATTTGCAGAAATTGTAGAAGGGCAGAAAATTGTATCTGTAGGCCGCCGCGCCAAGTATTTGCTATTGGATTTAGCCAATGGTCAGGCGATCATCATGCATTTAGGCATGTCGGGTTCATACCGCATTGAAAAAGACGTGTTTGGAAGCACAATTCCGGGCGTGTTTCATCATGAAAAACCCCGACTCGCAGCCCACGATCATGTGACGTTTCATCTGGTGCAAAAATCAGGTGAGACTGCGCGCGTGATCTACAACGACCCACGCCGGTTTGGCTTTATGTTGATGCACCCCCGTGCTGAATTGGATGAACATCCAACATTTAAAAACATGGGGGCCGAACCTGTTGGAAATGTCCTCAGCCCGGACGTACTGGCAAAAGCGATGGCCGGAAAAGGCACGCCGCTTAAATCTGCTCTTCTGGATCAACGTGTGATAGCTGGTCTTGGCAATATATATGTGTGCGAAGCATTGTGGAGAAGCCGCCTGTCTCCAAAACGCAAAGCCGGGTCCCTTGTAAAACAATCCGGTAAACCAACAGATCGATTAATGACGTTGGAAAAACATATTCGCGAAGTCATCGCTGATGCAATCAGGGCGGGAGGCTCATCTTTGCGCGATCACACTCAAACAGATGGAAGCTTGGGATATTTTCAACATTCCTTTGCTGCTTATGACCGTGAAGGGGAACCTTGTCGTCATGAAGGATGCGGGAAACCCATCAAACGGATTGTTCAGTCCGGGCGCAGCACATTTTATTGCGCGTCCTGCCAACGGTAATAAAAGGCAATTAATGCTGGTTTCCAACCAGTTCTTATTCAGTCACAGTGCTTTCAAATTTCGACCACCTATTTAAAGCGGCACGGCATACAGGGCTATGGCTCAACGACACGACTTTAAGGATCACACTTGATGGCTTACGAAACCATAAAAATCGAAACCCGTGGAAGAGTGGGGATAATCACCCTCAATCGGCCAAAAGCTTTGAACGCTCTCAATACTCAACTTATGGAAGAAGTTGTCAAAGCTGCACAGTCTTATGACCGCGACGAGAAGATTGGCTGTTTAGTGATAACAGGCTCGGAAAAAGCTTTTGCTGCCGGGGCTGATATTAAAGAGATGCAACCACTCTCTTATATAGATGCTTATAAACAAGACTTTTTCGCCGGGTGGGACCCGCTTTCTGCGATCAATAAACCCATCATTGCAGCTGTTGCAGGCTATGCATTGGGCGGTGGATGCGAACTGGCTATGATTTGCGACTTTATTATCGCAGCCGACACAGCAAAATTCGGCCAACCGGAAATCACCCTTGGCGTTATGCCGGGAATGGGCGGATCGCAGCGCCTAACACGATTTGTGGGTAAATCGAAATCAATGGACATGTGCCTCACCGGACGCATGATGGACGCTAAGGAAGCGGAGAGATGCGGCCTCGTATCCCGCGTTGTTCCTGCAAACGACCATTTGGACATCGTGATTGAAGCGGCGGGCAAGATTGCAGAATTCTCGCAACCTTCTGTTGCTATGACCAAAGAAAGCGTCAACAAAGCCTTTGAAACCACACTTGCTGAAGGTGTTTTGTTCGAGCGACGTTCGTTTCATTCCTTGTTTGCGACCCACGACCAGAAAGAAGGTATGGAAGCATTCATTGAGAAACGGAAACCGCAATTTGAAAACCGTTGATACATTACCGATTGTTTGTCTCACTACAGGCAATAAAAGCCTATTGACAGAAAGCTGCCCTCACCTTAAATCACCGCTCATAGCGGCTTTCTAACGAAAGCCGCAGTTTTTGTTTGCGCTCAGATCATATCTTGAAGACGCAATAAACTTTGGAACAATTGGAAAGGGCTTTTGATGGCCAATACAAGTTCGGCAAAAAAAGCCACACGCAAAATGGCTCGCAAAACTGCAGTCAATAAATCACGTCGTACAAACATGCGCTCTAACTTGCGCACTTTAGAAGAAGCTATTGAAGCTGGCGACAAGACTGCAGCTGAAGCAGTTTTTAAAGCAGTTCAACCCGTTGTTATGAAGTCTGCCAGCAAAGGCATTATTCATAAGAACACTGCTTCCAGAAAAATTTCCCGTCTTTCTGCTCGCGTGAAAGCACTCAGCGCTTAATCCAGCTGCAGTTTTCTTACATTGAACGCTCTCAAAAGCGCTCACACATCAAGTTTTGAAACCCGTCTTACTTGAGGCGGGTTTTTCGTTGTCACAATTAAAGTGTGCACATCTCACTTGGCGCAGGTCGAAGTGAAAAACCAGGCTAAAATTGTATTTTTGACCTATTTTTAGCGCAAAAAACCTGAAAACCGACTGCAATTTTGTGACAGAGAAAACTTAATAAATACAACATCTTAATCTAAGGTATGGGACAACCTTCCACAAAACACCCGGACAATATCGCTGAAATCACGAGTCAAGTAGTGTCGGCCCGATAATATTTATTCAAGCCGGAAACCAGAGCTTTTTCAGGGCAAAAAAACTGTGATTCGTATTGATTCGTAAGCATTTTTTTTCGGAAATTTTTTTTCCAATTTTCGATCATTTTTCACTGAATCCGAACGATCGACGAGATTCATTGTCGAGTCGTCTTGTCGCTCTCAAACCCCATGTGTATGTTGCTTTCAGAGCCGGTAAGACGGTATCTAAATGTGCTCAAACAGATGGTTTGAGGTGTTCATAAAGAACTCGGGTTTTGAGGTTCAGGACACTGCCAATTGCACATTTTCAGTCTTATCACAGGTTCTGCTGGGTGTTTGCTATTTGGCAATGCTTAGGGGGATTACGGAATATTTGTTGTTTGATCTGCGCAATACTCTTGCGTGGAAACGCTGGAGGCATGCTTTGAATTACGGTGGCGAAATATCAGTTTCGGAATGCTGGGAAACTCTTTCGAATTCATCAAAGGCAGTTCTGATTGATGTACGCACTAATGCAGAATGGGCTTATGTGGGTATGCCGGAATTGACCGCGACTATGACACCGTTAGTTGGTCAACAATGGCAATTGTTTCCCACCATGGAAGCTGACCCTGATTTCACCGGCAAGCTGATAACGACACTGAAACAGATGCAACTGGGCGATGACACTAAACTTTTCTTCCTGTGTCGCTCCGGCGTTCGCAGTTTGGCTGCTGCACGAGCAATGTGGGGTCTTGGCTATAAAGAAAGTTTCAACATAACAGGCGGCTTTGAAGGCGACCCGGACGACAACGGCCATCGTGGTCAAAAAAATGGCTGGAAAGCTGATGGGCTGCCTTGGCGGCAGAATTAAGAATTCGAATCCTTAGAGGTTCATATAAATTGTGGCTCATTGAGCGACTAAAGAGAAAATAAGGCTTCAAAGAAAGCCGACAACAGGAGTGTAAATCGTGATTAAAGGCGACATCATTGCCCAAGCAACCAATAAATGTCTTCGGACACTCTTGACCTGTTCAACAGTGGATTTGCACGAATAACAACACCGCCAAGACACTGCGGCATGTGACCTGCTTTTCGTAGGATTGTCGCGCTCACCTGAATAGCAGCTCAATGGAGCTTGCTGAACTCACGAAAACGACGGCGGATAATTATGAACACCAGTGGTGCAAACACTCAACGAGCGACGACCCAAGCAAGGAAAGATAGTGACGCAAAACCACAATCTTCCAACAGTAAAACCTCTACTCAATTAAAAACACCGGTCAAAAATGCAACCAGCAGTCGTGCAACAGGGTTGATCAATAAAAATCGGCAAGTTGGCCCAACTGTCTCAGCAAAAGATGCTCAGAAATGGGATCGCGTTCAAGCACAATTAAAAGCACGATTGGGCAACGAAGCTTTTGCCAGTTGGTTTGGCAGATGCCGTTTGGAAATGGTTTCAAAGAGCCAGCTTACCCTTTCAGTTCCCACCACATTTTTGAAAAGCTGGATTCGCACCCATTATAAAGCTGTATTGCTTGAGCTCTGGCAGGATCAAATTGAAGATTTGCTGCGAATTGATGTGGTCATCAGAAGTGCTGTTCGCTCGGCCAATGCTGAAAATGGCGAAGCGCAACCCGCCCGCACTACCGGACAAGTTGACACCAACACGGCATCACCAGTTGGACGCCTCACATCCGTCGGCAACAGTTTCGATAATGCACTTGTTTCACCCATCGGTAAGATGGGAACCAGCAATCGTTTTGCAGCAAATTCTTCATCAAACACTATGCGCAATAAATCTGACATTCCTGTCGGCTTTACCGGCTCGCCACTGGACCCATCCTTCACATTCTCGACATTTGTAGAAGGCAAATCGAACCGCATGGCGTGTGCTGCTGCACGGTCTGTCGCAGAAGCGGATGGGGCAGCAGCACGCTTCAACCCACTATTCATTCATGCCAATGTGGGGCTTGGCAAAACACACTTGTTGCAAGCCATCGCTTGGGCAGCCAACGCACGCAACAGCGGTATGAAAATCCTATACCTCACGGCGGAGTATTTCATGTGGCGGTTCGCGTCCGCTATTCGCGATCAATCAGCACTTTCGTTTAAAGAATCCCTGCGCGATATTGATCTTCTACTGATCGATGACATGCAGTTTTTGCAGGGCAAATCTATTCAGCAAGAGTTCTGTCATCTGTTGAACGCCTTAATCGATAGCGCGAAACAAGTTGTGGTTGCAGCTGACCGTCCACCTTCCGAATTGGAATCTTTGGATGACCGCGTGCGCTCACGTCTCAAAGGCGGCGTTGCTTTAGAAGTCAAAGCTCCTGATCTGGAAATGAGACACACGATGCTAGACCTTCGCTATCGCGATGCGCAAAAAGATGATCCAAATCTCGATATTTCCACTGATATTCTTGAGTTCGTGGCTGGAAAGGTTGCATCGTCAGGACGTGATTTGGAAGGTGCCTTCAACCAACTTCTTATCCAACACCGGTTCTCTGAAGGTCCCGTCGAGATTGAAGCCATTGATCGTATGCTTGGCCACTTGGTTCAGTCTGGCGAGCAACGCCGCGTCCGCATTGAAGACATTCAAAAAGTGGTTGCACGACACTACAATGTTTCCCGCAATGATCTGCTGTCGAACCGACGCACGCGCGTAATCGTGCGCCCTCGCCAGATCGCCATGTATCTCTCAAAAATCTTGACACCACGATCCTTACCGGAAATTGGCAGACGATTTGGCGGACGCGATCATACCACTGTATTGCATGCAGTTCGTAAAATTGAGTCCATGTTGAGCGAGGATGAAAAACTCGCTCAGGAATTGGAACTGTTGAAGCGTTTGATCCACGAAATGGGCCAATAAACTAAGACATTAATAACTTTGGATCACCCGACTCCTGCACTTGAAAGCCGCGGCGGGTTGTTCCATTTTAACTGTCAATCATTTGTCTTTCTGCGATTCCTTATGAAAGACGATATCACCAATATCACCACCTCTCTTTTTCCTACGGTGGGCTTGCCAAGTCGGATTGCACAACTATGCGGGTTACTCTTGAGCGTTCAAACCTTTTGAAATCACTCAACCACGTTCAGCGTGTTGTTGAGCGTCGTAACACTATTCCAATCTTGTCCAATGTTTTGATCAAAGCTGACAATGGAACTTTGACGTTGAAGGCGACCGACCTTGATCTTGAAGTGACGGAAACCACTCCGGCAGCCGTTGAACAATCTGGTGCCACCACCGTTCCGGCTCACATGCTGTACGATATCGTTCGTAAACTGCCAGACGGTTCTGAAGTGATGCTGAGCATATCTGAAGACAATGGCTTAAGCCTCATGGCAGGTCGTTCGCAGTTCCGATTGCAAATGTTGCCAGAGTCTGATTTTCCGGATCTTACAGCTGCTGAATTCAGTCATACATTTCGCATGGGATGTTCAGATTTTAAAACTCTGATTGATCGCACACAATTTGCGATCTCCACAGAAGAAACGCGTTACTACCTCAACGGTATTTATTTCCACTGTGTGGAAGATGAAGGAACGATGATGTTGCGTGCCGTCGCAACGGATGGACACCGATTAGCGCAAGCACAAACAGCATCTCCAGATGGTTGCGAAGGTATGCCTGGTATTATTGTGCCACGCAAAGCCGTTGGCGAAGTGCAAAAACTGCTCGATGATCCGGATGCGTCTGTCACAGTTGAGCTTTCAGACACCAAAATACGTTTCACGGTGGGCAACGTCATTTTGACATCTAAACTGATTGACGGAACGTTTCCTGATTACAATCGCGTTATTCCAGCCGGCAACGACAAAGAGCTTGTTCTTGATCGTGCCACGTTTGCCTCCGCAGTTGATCGCGTTTCAACCATCGCTTCAGACCGTGGTCGCGCGGTGAAACTATCTCTGTCAGATGGTCAATTGGTGCTCAGCGTCAACAACCCTGATTCTGGTTCTGCTGAAGAAGAGATTGCCGTGGGCTATACCGCCGAACCTCTCGATATCGGGTTTAACTCCAAATACCTGCTCGACATTACAAACCAACTGACGGCTGATGAAGCCACTTTCATGCTGGCTGACCCTGGCGCACCAACGCTTATTCGTGAAAAATCGCAGGCTGGCGCTTTGTATGTTCTCATGCCAATGCGCGTGTAACGCTGCTCTTGCAACGTGATAGACACCCGATCGGCAACCCGTATCTGGCTTGAACAACTCAAGCTGACACATTTTCGAAACTACAGCAGTTTAAGTCTAGATCTCGACCAGCGGCACGTAGTGCTGACTGGTGAGAATGGTGCTGGAAAAACCAACCTACTCGAAGCCGTTTCATTTTTATCTCCCGGTCGGGGTTTGCGGCGAACATCTTATGACCGTGTAGCACAAGCGCTCAGTGCAGATGACCCTCAAACTGGTACTTGGACCGTTTTTGCTTCACTGCATGGTGCTGAGGGACCAGTGAATATCGGCACAGGCATTGCAGCCAACGCAACCGGCGTGGATACTCAACGGAAAGTTCACATAAATGGTGCTGCAGCCAAATCCGCTGAAAGCCTTCTAGAACATTCACGCATCATTTGGCTCACGCCAAGTATGGATGGTCTGTTCACGGGGCCAGCCTCAGACCGACGTCGTTTTCTGGACCGTATGGTCTTGGCGATAGACCCGACCCATGGACGACGCGTTTCCAACTTTGAACGCGCTATGCGCAGCCGCAACAAGCTCTTGGAAACTGATGGTCCAAACAACAGCTGGATGGACGGAATTGAAGCGCAACTCGCTGAAACGGGTGTTGCTATCGCTTTTGCCC
Organism: uncultured Rhizobiaceae group bacterium; assembly: GCA_938010435.1. Taxonomy (GTDB): domain Bacteria; phylum Pseudomonadota; class Alphaproteobacteria; order Rhizobiales; family Rhizobiaceae; genus Pseudahrensia. The sequence continues at coordinate 63,975 of CALLUS010000004.1, forward strand.
GACGCGAATTGGTTGCATTTCTTCAAAGCATCATTGCTAAGACCACAGCCCAATCTGATGATCTCTTTCCAAACGCCGACATAACGCTGGACGGCACATTGGAAGACCTTATTCGTGATGGTGCGGCGGCTGATTTAGAGGACAGTTATCGGGCGTTGCTTTGTAGAAACCGTCCACGAGACCGTGCGGCGGGGCGCACTCTTGAAGGGCCCCATCGCAGTAATCTTGTTGTGCGCCATGGCCCCAAAAATATGGAAGCCGCGCTGTGTTCAACAGGTGAACAAAAAGCACTGCTCCTCGGCCTCATTTTGGCACATGCACAATTGGTGGGTGATATTTCAGGTATGGCCCCCATTCTTCTTCTTGATGAAGTTGCAGCTCATTTAGATGAAAGTCGCCGTGCAGGGTTGTTCGATGTGATTGATCGGCTTGGATGCCAGGCATGGATGACAGGAACCGATGCGCCGATGTTTGAAACCCTGGGAGACCGCGCGCAATTTTTCACTGTTGCGGTAGGCTCTGTGTCTGGTGCACGATAGAAATCATGAGTAGCGACCCAATTTTTTCTGCTGAAGAGCGTGAGCGGTATGCGAGACATTTGGTGCTGCCTGAAATCGGTGGACCGGGACAACAAAAGCTCAAAAAAGCCCACGTACTTATGGTTGGTGCAGGAGGCTTGGGCGCACCTGCACTACAATATCTTGCAGCTGCCGGGGTTGGTGAAATTACGATTGTTGACGATGACACGGTTGATCTATCAAACCTACAACGTCAGGTCATTCACTCCACCCAAAGTGTGGGATTGCAAAAAAGTGACAGTGCAAAAAATGCAATTGATGCCATCAACCCGCATATTCGAGTGAACGCCATCGCTGAACGTTTGACCGAGAAAAACGCCGCTACAATGGTAAATGGGAAAACGGTTGTTCTGGACGGTAGTGATAATTTCAAGACGCGATATCTTCTGGCAGACACATGCGAGCAAGCAAATGTGACGTTGATTACGGCGGCGGTGAACAAGTTTGACGGTTCAATCACCACGTTAAAGCCATGGACATCAAATGAAACGGGCATACTTAATCCACGTTATCGTGATCTGTTCCCCAAAAAACCTGCCGATGGGCTTCTACCCACCTGTTCAGAAGTAGGTGTCATGGGAGCAACAACAGGGATCATGGGCACATTGCAAGCCATGGAATGTATCAAAGACATCGTCGAGCTTGGGGACGGTCTTGTTGGCAAGCTTTTGATGTTTGATGGTCTTGCTATGCGCTTTCAGACGATCAATTATAAAAGAGCACAAACGTGACCCAGTCTATCAAAGCATTGATCTTTGACGTGTTTGGCACGGTGGTGGATTGGCGCACCAGTGTTGCGCAATATGTTGCGCCGGCATTAGCTGAACAATCCTCAAAGTGCGACCCGCTCGGGTTCGCAGATTATTGGCGTGAGCGCTATGACCCTGCAATGAACAAGATACGTACCGGTGAACGCGGTTATCTTGCACTGGACGATATTCACTTGGAGAATCTTGAACAGACGCTGTTACACTTCAAATTGGATGATATTTTCAATTCTGCTCAAAAGGCTGAATTGAACACCGCATGGGAAAAACTCGCCCCTTGGCCGGATGTTATTACGGGCCTCACAATGTTGAAATCTCAGTGCATCATTGCACCTTGTTCCAATGGATCAATTGCACTGATGACCCGTCTAGCCAAATTCGGTGATCTGCCTTGGGATTGTATTTTGGGGGCTGATATTGCACGCAATTATAAGCCTCACTCGAGTGTTTATTCAGCTTGTTGTGATGCGCTTCGTCTACAGCCGCCTGAAGTTATGATGGTTGCCTGTCATAATGATGATCTTACAGCGGCTCGCGAAAGTGGATTGGCGACGGGCTTTGTTCCACGACCAAACGAGCATGGGCCAAACCAAACAATCAATCTGCGTGCTGAATCCGATTGGGATATCATTGCAGGCGATTTTGTTGATTTGGCAAGGCGGTTTTGTAACCTATGAAAGCGCCTCCCCAAGCCCAAGCACTTTTATTCCTGATATAATTCTTTGAAAACTGACTTTTGCGCGACCAACGCTATGACGCGCTCTTAGATAGCCGTGCACCAGCCCTACTTCATTGTACCAAGTTGCTTGACCTCCAGCGTTTGAAATCTTGTCACAATAATTTTTCCCGTCGTCAGACAATGGATCGCACTGCGCTGAAAAAACGATCGTTGGCGGGAGGTTTTCAAACTCATCTGCCTTTAATGGACAACACGTTGCTTCTTCCAGCAAACTTACATTCCCACCCGTTCTGATTGTTTTGTAGAAGATTGTATCTGCACGCGTGAGTAATGGAGCTTCTGCATGCTCTAAAAACGATCCATGATCTAGGTTGCTGTCGAGACCCGGATAAATCAACAACTGGCCAACAGGGCGGTGTTCATGATCTTTCGTTGCATGAGAAGCTGCAGCCGCCAGATTCGCGCCAGCGCTGTCACCAACCAAAACAATTGGCTTTTCGGAATTCAGAGCAATGTGTTTGAAGGAATTTAATGCATCTTGAAAATCACTTGGATAGATGTGTTCGGGCGCGAGCCTATAGTCGACGGACGTCACCTTAAAGCCAGTTTGTGCGCAAATCTCTGCACAAATATCATCGTGGCTTTCCAACCCACCAACAACAAACCCTCCACCGTGATAATAGACAACTTCAGCTGCACCTTCTTGCCTATTGAGCACATATGAACGAATTTGGACTACATAGTCGTCAGTTTGAATTACGTCGTCTGTGGCCTGAACACCCTCCGGATAACCCTTGAAAAACGAACGGCACAGGGCATCATAAACCTTGCGCTGTTCTTCGACTGTGCGGGTGGTCGTATCGGGCGGATACCAACTATCAGCTTCTCGAATATACGCCCATGTTTCTTCGTCAATCAGTGATTGGTATTTATCAGGATAGCTCATTTAAATCTCCTGTTGCTGCGATGTTTTAGGCTGCACCATCACAAGACCAATCATCAAGATCAGCAATGCTGCATAAATAAAATATGATGGGCGTTCGTTCAGGAACAATATGCTCGTGATAACCCCGGCAGGAGTGACCACGTAGGCTACTTGCGAGGCAAAGACTGAACCGGCCTGACTCACCAACCAGACATATCCCACATAAGCCACTACGTGCAAAATACCAGAAAGCGTCAAAGCCAACTCAGGCACGCCAATCCCGTCTATCGGATTGATGAATGTTCCTGTCAGCAACGCGAGGGGAACCGTCACCAACAAGCCTACAACTGATGCACCAAACAAAGTAGCGATCGGGCCTGTGTCGGTTGGCTGATTGAGCATGAGATAGTTGCCCTCAATGCCATAAAAAAGAGGGGCAATGAGGCCAACAAAAACATAAACTACCTTAGACCGGTCAGGCAGGCTGGATTCTGGTAAAACCAACAATGCGATTGCCGCCGCTCCCAAGAAAACGCCAACCATTCGCATCCAAACGAAACGTTCAATACGAAATGTAAGAGCAATAATGAGAGAGAATATGGGCACCAATGCAATGACCAAGGCCATCACTCCGCCAGGCAAGTGAAACGCAGCTATATATGAAAAGAAATTCGGTATCAGAGTTCCACCAAAAGCGATGACTGCAAAAAATAATATGTGTTTTGCATCAATCACTATTTTGGACTTCCGCCAAATAACAAGTACGACCATGAATATCGTTGCGATAATCAATTGCCAAGCAATGAGACCCAAGGGATTGTGGCCGGTGGAAACAGCCGTTTTCGTCAACGGAATGGTACTACCCCAGATGATACCCAACAGGCTCAACCAGGCCAGCAGCTTAAACTTACTCATGTATGCAACACCCTTGTCTGTTCGGGTGTAAGCTTTAGTTCGCTTCTTCCCAGCCAGCTGTGATCATAGCATTCAATTTAGGAAGATCACACAGAACAAGTGCGCCCGTTGTTTTGTCCACGATGCCCGCACGCTTCAAGTTTGCAACCTCACGAGATACGACTTCACGTCGCGTCCCAATACGTGCGGCCAAATCTTTTTGTGTTGGCGGGGGGGATATTGAACGTTGCGTATCATGACCTAATCTTGGTTTCGAAAGCCGCAACAATTCCGTGTAGAGACGGTGTTTCGTTTGCAAGAAACAATGCTCAGATAATCGCAGATTCAATTCCCGTACCTTACGTGCCAAAGTGCTCATCACCGCTCTGTTAAAATCGGGTTTAGCCTCGATAAGTTCCATAAAAACGGATTGCGGCATGATGCACATTTGAGATTTGCTCAGCGCCGTGACATTGGCCGAACGCCCGTCTCCATCGATGGCAGCGATCTCTCCAAAAAAATCACCGTCTTTCATTTCGGTCAATATGACTTCTTTGCCCGTGGCAATTCTCAGTATAATTCGCACTTTGCCTGAGATAATGAATCGCACATCGCGGGAATCTTCTTCATAGTCGATGATGAGTTCGTTTTCATCGTAAGTTCGCCACTTACACCGGCGAGAATATGATTCAATGTCCGATTCTGATAATGCATTAAAAATTGGAATTTTTGCGATCGAATTCATGAAACACCCACCTCTTAAGTCGGCAGAAGTTTCGTTTACAGTCGCCGTTACGTCAAGTGAGATTTCCCACAGTTCGAGACTATACCGGTGGCGTTTGATTTTGCTCCAGCGCGTCGCCAACTAAATAAAGTGAACCACAAATCAAAATTCTCACGGGAGAACTTTTAATTGCCAACGAGATGGCCTCTTCCAGTGAAGATGTGGCTTGTGACTGTAAATCAGACTCTGTTGCCAATTGCGCAAGCCTATCAGCAGGAATACCCGCATCACTTGATTGAATGGGAACCGTAAACACCCGTTCAGCAAGCGAAGTAAATTCATTGAAATAACCTGCAGGATCTTTGGTGTCTAACATACCACAAATCAAAATCAGAGGCCGCGGATCACGCTCCTCCAAATCAGCTATATATTGGGAAACCATGGCTGCAGCACCTGGGTTGTGGCCACCATCTAACCAAATTTCAATGTTGTCCGAGAGCGAAGTCGTGAGTTTTCCTATTGGCATTATCTGCATACGACCCGGCCAATCCGTAGTACGAAGGCCTTGTTCAATTGCAGATTCATTCAATTCAAAATCATGTGCCGAACAAAACTGAAGACAAGTTTCGATTGCGGTAGCCGCATTACTTATCTGATGATCTCCCGGAAGCTTCGGCAAAGACAGATCCATCAAACAGTCTTCATTTTGAAACACCATGCGCCCATTTTCGCGCGTTGCCGAATAATGTTCACCGTTCACAAATGCGGGCGCTAAATTTCGAGCTGCTTGTTGCTCAATCACTGCCAGTGCTTCCGGCTCTTGTGGACCCACAACGAGTGGCGTTTTGTGCTTAATGATGCCTGCTTTCTCAAATGCGATCTTCGCAAGCGTATCACCAAGGTAAGCTTCGTGATCAATCGAGATTGGCGTGATAATAGTCAGCGCCGTTTCCTTCATCACATTGGTGCAATCCAAACGACCGCCTAAACCCACTTCAATCAAACACACGTCGGCAGGGTGTTCGCTGAACAAAACAAAAGAGACAGCAGTCAGAACTTCAAAAACGGTGATAGGTTGACCTGCATTTACCTCCGCCACACGACGAATTGCATCAGACAAAACATCGTCCGGCGTTAATTTCCCCGGACCATTCTTTTGCCCAAGTCGATAACGTTCTGGCCAATTCACTAAATGGGGAGATGTGTGCACATGAACCGAAAGACCTGCGGCTTCCAATATTGCGCGGGTGAAGGCAATCGCAGAGCCTTTACCGTTGGTCCCTGCAACATGAATGATCGGCGGCAATTTATCTTGAGGTGAGCCAAGCTTTTTCAGCAGGTTTTCAATGCGATCCAACGAAAGGTCATAGCCTTTCGGGTGAATCTCCATCAACGCTTCAATACGAGATGCCGCAGATGTCATGTTAGACAATCCAATATGTCAGAGCTACTTGGCGGTTTCTTCTGCCACTTCCGTTGCTTCATCCAAATCAGCATCCACTTCAAGTTCCGAAGCTTCTACAGGCTCATCGATAACAGGCATTTCCGGTTCGCCTGCTGCTTCAACCGATTCCGGTTTTGGTTGGTGCATCAACAAATGAAGGATGTTTGAAATTGTGTCCTTCATGTCAATGCGCGACACAACCATATCAACCATACCGTGCTCTTTCAGATATTCTGAACGCTGGAAACCTTCCGGCAGTTTTTCGCGGATCGTTTGTTCAATTACACGTGGTCCGGCAAATCCAATCAATGCGCCTGGTTCAGCAATGTGGATATCGCCAAGCATGGCATAAGACGCTGAAACACCACCGGTGGTCGGATTGGTTAGTACCACAACGTAAGGCAACCCGGCTTCTTTGAGCATTTGAACAGCAACCGTTGTACGCGGCAATTGCATCAGGGACAGAATGCCTTCTTGCATACGCGCGCCACCAGAAGCTGCATATAAAACCAAAGGTGTTTTACGTTTTACGGCTTCTTCCATAGCAGACACAATGGCTTCACCTGCGGCCATGCCGAGTGAACCGCCCATGAATTTGAAATCCTGCACCACAGCGGTGACATTCATGCCATGCACCTTACCCACGCCTGCGTGAATTGTGTCTTCAACACCTGTCTTGCTTCGGTTGTCTTTGAGCTTATCGATATATCGACGTTCGTCGCGAAACTTGAGCGGGTCGATTGCCACCTGTGGCTGAGCAAACATTTCGTATTCGCCATCATCGAAGAAGTGTTTCAGACGCTCTTCGGCACGAATAGAAAGGTGATAGCCAGAACTTGGAACCACATACTGGTTGGCTTCCAAATCCGTGTGGAAAACCATCTCGCCGCTGTCCGGATCTTTGATCCAGAGGTTTTCCGGCATGTTTTTCTTACCACCGCCAAGGAAATCCAATTTCGGCTTCACATAATCGGTAATCCAGTTCATCGACGTCTCCCAGCAGAGTTCAATCAGCAGTTAGAAAACTGCAATATCATTATGGCGCCAACAGGACAGTTCCTCTTGGCAATTGGTTTAGTTTCGCGCGGTTCTTACACCTTCGGCAATAGAAGCTACCAGTTCCAAGGTGTTTGAAACTGTGTTTTCTGTAGGTTGATCGCCGTTTAGGCTTTCCGCCACCGTTGAAACGATAGCAGAGCCCACGACAACACCATCAGCGGCACGACCAATAACGGCAGCTTGTTCTGCAGTGCGGACACCAAACCCAACACAAATCGGTATATCTGTTTTCGCTTTAATATGCGTCACAGATTTCGCCACCTCTTCCGGCTTTGGGGCAGCAGCCCCAGTTATGCCGTTGATTGACACATAGTATAGAAAGCCGGATGTGTTTGAGAGCACTTTCGGTAAGCGCTTTTCATCTGTTGTCGGCGTGGCTAGACGGATGAAATTCAAATCTCGCGACAATGCGGGAATGCATAATTCCTCATCCATTTCTGGTGGCAGATCAACGATGATCATCCCATCCACGCCAGCCTCTTTGGCATCGTCCAAAAACTTCTCAGATCCGTATTGATAAATCGGATTATAATACCCCATCAATACGATTGGTGTCTCTTCATCATGTTCACGAAATGCACGAACCATATCGAATGTGCGGGTCAGGTTTTGCCCCTGCTTCAAGGCGCGCAATCCAGCAGCTTGAATGGAAGGGCCATCGGCCATCGGATCAGAAAACGGCATGCCGAGTTCAATCACATCAGCACCAGCGGCAGGCAAGCCTTTCATGATCTCAACGGAAGTTTCGAAATTCGGATCGCCACCCATGAAATAAGTGACAAATGCCGGGCGATTTTCTTCCGCCAGCTTCGCGAAACGGTTGGTCATACGTTGTGTCATTTGTTCAGCCCCAATCGCTCAATTAAACTTCAATGCCGAGCGCTTCGGCAACGGTGTGAACGTCTTTGTCGCCACGGCCACAAAGATTCATTACGATAATTTGGTCCTTGTCCATTGCGGGTGCGCGTTTCACGACTTCAGCCAATGCGTGGCTTGGTTCCAATGCTGGAATGATACCTTCCAAACGGCAAAGCAACTGGAATGCTTCCAGCGCTTCCGTGTCCATGATGGGAACGTATTCCACGCGGCCCGTATCTTTCAGCCAGGAATGTTCCGGACCAATACCGGGATAATCAAGACCCGCAGAAATGGATGCGCCTTCTTCAATTTGACCTTCAGCATCTTGCAGCAAATAGGTTCGGTTGCCGTGCAACACACCGGGACGTCCCGCGGTCAATGACGCACAATGTTCATCACCGTCGAGGCCCTTGCCACCCGCTTCAACACCAACAATCTGCACACTTTCGTCATCAAGGAACGGATGGAACAGGCCAATTGCGTTTGAACCGCCGCCAACGGAAGCAATCAACATATCAGGCAAGCGACCTTCGGCTTCCTGAATTTGTTCGCGGGTTTCTTTACCGATGACTGATTGAAAATCTCGAACAAGTTCCGGATAAGGGTGCGGACCAGCGGCTGTGCCGATCAAGTAATATGTATCTTCAACATTGGTCACCCAGTCGCGTAACGCTTCGTTCATGGCGTCTTTCAACGTGCCAGCGCCAGCGGTTACGCTTTCGATTTCTGCGCCCAACAGTTTCATGCGAAACACGTTGGGTGACTGGCGGTGAACATCTTTGGCACCCATATAAACCATACATGGGTAACCGAAACGCGCAGCGACTGTGGCTGATGCCACGCCATGCTGACCAGCGCCTGTTTCCGCAATAATGCGTTTCTTACCCATGCGCTTGGCGAGTAAAATTTGACCAAGGCAATTGTTGATCTTGTGGCTGCCCGTGTGGTTCAGCTCATCACGTTTAAAATAGACCTTTGCGCCACCAAGGTGTTCGGTTAAACGCTCTGCAAAATAGAGCGGGCTGGGGCGACCCGTATAGTGTTTGTTGAGATATTCGAGTTCAGACAAAAACTCTGGATCTTTCTTGGCCTTCGTATAGGCCTCGTCTAATTCCAGAATATTCGGCATCAAGGTTTCGGCAACAAAGCGCCCGCCAAAAATGCCAAATTGCCCTTCTTCATCAGGGCCCATGCGAAACGAATTCGGGGATTGCACGTTCATTGCAAACTCACTCTCAACTTGTTTGGGTGGCCATTAGCTGCAGGCCGCGAGGAAAGCCTCGATCTTCGTTATATCTTTAACACCGGGTGCGCTTTCAATACCAGACGAAACATCAAGTCCGACAATAGAATTCGATGTGTCGCGCACGCGGCTCATCGCCTCATCTACATTAAATAGATCGATACCGCCGGACAATAAAATAGGGGTCTTGGTCTGAAGGCCTTCTAACAAAGACCAATCGAAAGTCACGCCATTGCCGCCCGGTAAATCTGCACCTTTTGGTGGTTTCGCATCCAGCAGCAAGAGTTCGACTACGCCATCGTAAGTCTTCGCTTTGGCAAGATCATCTGCATCTCTAATTGCCAGTGCTTTGATGATAGGCAAGCCATATTTCGCTTTCACTTCTGCAACACGATCAAGGCTTTCCCTTCCATGCAATTGCAACATAGTAGGCTTCATAACCTCAACAATCTCGTCAAGATAAGCATCATCCGCATTCACGGTAACCGCAACGGTTTCCAAACCAGTGACGTTTGAAATGAGGTCGCGTGCTTGTTGTGTTGAAATATGCCGTGGGCTTTTGGGAAAAAAGATAAACCCCAGATGAGTGCCGCCGCCCGCAACCACACTGGCCACAGCTTTAGATGTGGAAAGGCCACAAATTTTGATTTGAGTTTTCATAAAAAGGCGATGCCATGAATCTGTATGAAGAGTCTACGCCTGAACCGCATGGAGTTTGGTTCCGTGAGTTCGCAGCCAGCTTTTTTGTGTGTTCATATCGGGGCAAACCTGTTCCACCAGCGACCAGAAACGGTCTGAATGGTTCATCTCCCGCAAATGAGCGACTTCGTGGGCGGCAAGATAATCCAACACTTCTGGTGGCGCGAGGATAATGCGCCACGAGAAATTCAAAGCACCGCTGGAAGAGCAAGAACCCCAACGGGATGTTGTATCCCGCAGTGTTATGGACTTCGCTTTCACACCCAAGGCTTCGCTGTAACGGAGTACGGATTTTGTAAGGTCCTGTTTGGCCTGACGTTTTAAAAAATCAGCCACACGCCGCGATGTGAATTTAGCATCCCCATGAACGCGAATGACCGGACCATCGTCATCCATGCCAATTGACACGACACCGCGCTTGTTGCCCGAATGGACAATGCGATGGGGCACACCACGCAGGGGGATTGTTGCACCTGCTTCAATTTTTAAAACTTCGGGCAAACGTGCCACACGCGCAGCGGCCCATGCTTTGTTGCGTTCTAAAAACTCATCCACCTCCTGATCTGGCGTACCGGGTGGCACAGTTACTTTCAGGCTTTCGCCTTTTTTAGAAGCTGGTACCAAGCGCAGGGTCAAACGCGTCGTTCGGGGGTTTTCAACAATGCGAACATCAACAGGTCGACCGTCGAGCTCCAGCAAAGTCCATCGTTCAACGAGACCTTTTCTAGGTTGTGGTCGTTTTTTCAGCAGTGAAAACATAGAGCTATTTTAACCGATTCGAGCCGTGTTGAAACAAAAAACCCGCCTTCGTGAAAAGGCGGGCTTTGCAGTTGTTATTTGCGTGCTGTGTATCAAACACCCGGAACAGTTTTGCCACCTGATTTTTTTACACGTTTAGGCTTGGAAGGTGCTTCATCAGCGTTCACTTCCTTGGCACGATGCGCCATGAATTTTTCAAACTCATCCTGGTCTTTGGCACGACGCAGCTCACGGGCATAATCGTCAAATTCTGCACGCATATTGTCGAGTTTCATGCGTTCTTCGTGAAGTCGCTTCAACTCAGTTTCGCGCCAGTCGTCAAACGCCACATTACCCGTGCGGGCATGAGAATTAAAAGATGGGCCTTTTGAAAACAAATCAGAGGCCTTGTCTGTTGCCTTGTTCACATCAGATTTGAACTGATCGAGACGATCACCCCAAACGATGTAAGCAATCATTGCGAGACCGAGCGGCCAAAAGATCATAAACCCGATAATCATCATTGCGATGGTGACAGGTGTCCAAGCCGGACGGATCAATGCATTAGTCATAGGAATTCCCCTCTACTGGTTGCAATTTGGCGAGTCATACTGGAGATCATGACCCGCCGCTTGCTTATGACGTAGGGGCACACAGCGCATTTTCAAGACAAAATCGTGTAAAGCTTTGTAAAGGAAGCGTTTTAGCCGTCCCAGCCTTCAACAATAACCATATCCGCCTCAGAAACGCCGCCTTTGGTGCGAAATCCGATGGCGGCCCGGTATTCTGGTGAATGATAGCATTCAACCGCATTTGCGTAGCTCTCAAATTCCAGAACGACATTGCGGGAGCGACTTGTGCCTTCCGGATTTTCAAACTGCCCACCACGAACGAGAAACTTCGCTCCAAACTTTTCAAAGGCTACCGCATTGGCCTCCACGTATTTTTTATAGGCCTCAAGATCGCGCACATCGACGCGACCAATCCAATATCCTTTGGCAGCCATATTACGCACCTTCCACGATAATCAATTCTGAATCTGCTGCCGATTGGCGGATTTTTACCGCATTTTGATATTCAGGAGAATTGTAACAGTCGAGGGCATGTTGAACTGATGGAAATTCTATCACCACATTGCGTGCACGGTTTTCACCTTCCAGCGAATGGGTTTCACCGCCACGGGCTAAAAAATTTGCGCCAAAACGTTCAAAGGCGGGTTTGGCCGTATTCACATAATCTGGATAACGGTCCGGGTTATTCACATCCACACGTGCAATCCAATACCCTTTGGCCATACCCATATTCCTTAAGCTGATGAAATCTCTTCGACAATATCCAACGCCGCTTGGCGTCTGTTTGATGCTGCCATAATCGGACGACCAATCACAAGATGCGATGCGCCAGCTTTCAAAGCTTCCAAGGGTGTCATCACCCGTTTTTGGTCTCCAGCATCACTGCCTGCCGGACGAATACCCGGAGTTACAATTGCCATATCGGGCCCAACTATTGAGCGAATAGCTGCAGCTTCCCGCGCAGATGCTACTAAACCGCCCATGCCGGTGTCCTTCGCCTGTGTTGCGCGCAGTTCCACGAGGTTTTGCGCCGTATGGGCATAACCCGTTTCAACCAAATCACCGTCGTCCATGGAGGTTAGTACCGTGACCCCAAGCAATATGAGATCACTGTCTTTTGCAGCCGCAGTCGCTGCACGCATAGCTTTTGGGTAAGCATGAAGTGTGAGCATATTCACGCCCATTTTTATGACGCTCTCAACACCTTTGGCAACGGTGTTGTCGATATCGAGCAATTTTAGATCGAGAAAAACATTTTTACCTTCGGCCACGAGGTCTTGCGCCAGATGCAGGCCGTTTTCACGTTCAGCAGAGAATGCGAGTTGATGACCTATTTTATAAAAGGAAACCGCATCGCCCAGTTCTTCAATCGCCGAACGTGCCTCTGATACAGAAGGAACATCAAGCGCAACAATAATTCTTGGATCAGCCATAAGGTTTTATAACATCAGGTGAGGAGACTTGCGCGTTTGATCAATGTTTCACACATAGTTTTCAACATCCCTTGCGCGCGTTCGTTTGTGAGCGTGCCATCATCTGCAAAAGCATCGCCGGCACCACCGACTGCAAGTTGCGGGGTAATCGTGTCTGCCACAACACTAACCAAAATATCGCGCAGATGAGAGAGACCACGAATCCCACCCAATGCTCCCGGCGAACAAGCAGCCAAAGCAAAAATACGGTTTTGATAAACTTTCTCGCCAACATCGCGGCTCAACCAATCGAGCGTGTTTTTGAGTAAAGGCGTCAGCGAACCATTATATTCCGGGTTGATCAAAACAACCCCTTGATAATCAGTAATGTGGCTGGCCAATTCCTTTGCGCTTTCAAGCACACCGTTTTCAGCTTCATCATCTTGATTGAAAATTGACATCGGGTAATTCGCCAAAGAAATCAAATCAGCTTCAGCGCCCAATTCTATCAGTTTCAGGCGAATGGCTTCGCCTAATTTAGCATTTACTGAATCTTCGCGGGTCGACCCCGGGATGATGATTATCTTTGTCATTTGAGCTTCCTATTCAGCCAGTCCGTCAAAAAAGCTCTTCATACGCGAAAAGAAGCCTGTGCTTTCTGGCGAGTTTTCTTCTGAACTCAATTGCTCAAACTCGGTTAGCAATTCGCGCTGTTTCTTACTGAGATTGGACGGTGTTTCAATCGCAACTTGAATGTACATATCACCCATTTGAGTGGACCGCATAACCGGCATACCTTTGCCACGCAGACGAAATTGCTTTCCGTTTTGAGTGCCCTCTGGAACTTTTACCCGTGTTTGGGAGCCATCAACTGTGCCCACTTCAAACTGACCACCAAGCGCCGCGGTTGTCATAGAAATCGGAACCCGGCAGTAGATGTCGGCACCATCACGTTGGAAAAACTCGTGGGGTCTGATCGACAGGAAAATGTAAAGATCACCATGTGGGCCACCGCGCACTCCGGCTTCACCTTCACCAGCGACGCGGATTCGTGTACCGTCTTCGATACCTGCCGGAACCTTTACTTCAAGTGATTTTTCTTCGGTTACACGACCGCTGCCTGAACAGGGAGAACAAGGGTCAGAAATCACCTCACCACGGCCTTGGCATGTGGGACATGTGCGTTGAATTGAGAAAAATCCTTGGCTTGCCCGCACTTGCCCAACACCACCACACGTGCCGCATGTGGAAGGTGATGTACCCGGCTTTGCACCCGTACCCGTACAAGTTTCGCACGTAATGGATGTTGGGATTTCGATCTCGGCAGTTTTACCTTCAAATGCTTCTTCCAGCGAGATTTCCATATTGTAACGCATGTCTGCGCCACGGGAGCGACCACCAGAAGAGCGGCGTCCGCCGCCGCCCATCATGTCTCCAAAAATATCTTCGAAAATATCGCTCATAGAGCCGCCGCCGAAACCACCGCCACCGGCGCCGCCATTTTCAAATGCAGCATGGCCGAAGCGATCGTAAGCCGCCCGTTTTTGTGGATCTTTCAAAGCTTCATAAGCTTCACCAACTTCTTTGAACTTGGCCTCTGCTTCAGCATCATCAGGATTGCGGTCGGGATGATATTTCATCGCTTTCTTACGGAAAGCGCTTTTTAGCTCTTTCTCGTCAGCCTCGCGAGAAACACCCAACGTGTCATAATAATCAGCTTTACTCATACCCCAGCCTTTCGCGAATCAGTGTCCGCGTTGAATTCAAGAACGGCATTGATCCCGGCACGTTCTTTCAAAGTGTATCCATAACCCAGCATCTGCGTAACGATTGGACTGTCTGCACGATGCCCAACCTCAACAATCAATAAGCGTGGCCACACAGATTTTGGGGCCTGCTCAATCAAAGCTTTCAACGCAGCTTTATCGCGACCTTCAATATCAATTTTCATGGCATCAACATGATCAACGCCAGTGCGGGTGATTAATTGTGCCAGTGTTTCAAGTTCAATTTTGTCGCCCGAACCGGTTTCCGCCACAGCAATTGTGCCGCGATTGTCACCCGGGTCTGTCAGCACACCACTCCCAGCCTTTTCTGCGATGCCAATAGGTTCAACCTGCGCGATACAATTGCTCGCAGACAAATTGAAATTGAGGCGTTTACGATTTTCGGAATCAGGTTCGACAGCCACAATACGCAATTTTTTGGAGTAGCGTTTTGCGCTTGCATTCACGAACAAGCTGTAGAAACCAACATTCGCACCAATATCGAAAAACACATAGTCACGATCAACATCCGCCTGCGCAATATCTTGGTCCAAACATAAGCGTTCGCGATTGTCCCAAATTTGTACCCCCGCATAAGCACGTTTTTCGCAACGGTTTGATCCAGGAAACACACGCGCATGAACGTCTGACGCGACCACAACATCAATTGGTCCGCTCATGCCCACTGAATGACCAAGCAAGCTCAGCTTGCGCAGAATAGAAATTCTCCACATGCCCAATCGACTTTTAGGCGCGGTTCCAGCCAGCTGACGTATTTTTTCACGCCAACCGCTTAAGCTGTATGTTCCAAATGGCGGGACAATATCGTTCATGGCACTTTTCGTTTTTGCATTGTTACCAATACGTGTGTTCACAAAAAAGCTCTAGAGGCGTTCACTTTAATATGGAATCAGAAATATCCCTAAGGTCGAACGGCTTCTGATACACAATTACTCCACCAAAAGGTGAAGCGCCCTAGATGTGAAAAACCCCACGCGCCGTGTTTGCAGCGTGCGGGGCATCTCATTCAATCACCTAAATTCCTTAGGCAGATTTTTTCTCATCGTCGTCGTTGATTTCTTCGAAATCAGCGTCAACAACATTTTCATCAGCGGCAGCATGCATTTCTGCGTCTGCTGCAGCAGCAGCCTCTTCTTCAGACTGTTGTGCTTCGTAGATCGCTTGACCCATTTTCATGCTGGCTTCAGCAAGAGCTTGGGACTTCGCATTGATCTCTTCAGCATCTTCGCCTTCAAGAACAGTTTTCAAATCTGCCATCGCAGTTTCGATTGCTGTTTTGTCTTCATCGCTGACTTTATCTGCATGCTCAACCAAAGATTTCTCGGTTGAGTGAAGCAGCGTTTCGGCTTGGTTCTTGGCTTCAACTGCTTCGCGGCGCGCCTTATCGCCTTCAGCATTGGCTTCTGCGTCTTTGACCATTTGTTCGATATCAGCATCAGACAAGCCGCCAGATGCTTGAATGCGAATTTCATGAGACTTGCCGGTGCCTTTGTCTTTGGCATTTACGTTCACAATGCCGTTGGCATCAATGTCGAAAGTCACTTCAACCTGTGGAACACCGCGCGGCGCCGGCGGAATGCCAACCAGATCGAATTGACCCAAAGACTTGTTGTCCGCGGCCATTTCGCGTTCACCTTGTGACACACGAATGGTCACAGCATTTTGGTTGTCTTCAGCAGTGGAGAACGTTTGTGACTTTTTGGTCGGGATCGTTGTATTACGGTCGATCAAACGTGTGAACACGCCACCGAGTGTTTCAATACCGAGCGACAATGGTGTCACGTCGAGCAATAGAACGTCGGTTACGTCACCTTGGAGAACGCCAGCTTGAATAGCTGCACCCATGGCCACAACTTCATCAGGGTTCACACCTTTGTGCGGCTCCTTGCCGAAGAATTTCTGAACCGTTTCTTGAACCGCTGGCATACGGGTCATACCACCAACCAAAATAACTTCGTCGATTTCGCCCGTTGAAAGACCTGCATCTTTCAAAGCTTCTTGCATCGGCTTAACCGTACGCTTGACGAGATCAGCCACAAGGCTTTCGAATTTAGCCCGTGTCAGTTTCATAGTCAGGTGTTTTGGACCAGACGCGTCAGCCGTGATGAACGGCAGGTTGACTTCCGTTTGTGCAGATGAAGACAATTCGATTTTTGCTTTTTCAGCAGCTTCTTTCAAACGTTGCAAAGCAAGTTTGTCCGATTTCAAATCAACACCTTGATCTTTTTTGAATTCACTCGCCAGATATTCAACAAGCGTCATGTCGAAATCTTCACCACCGAGGAATGTATCACCGTTGGTGGATTTCACTTCAAATACGCCATCGCCAATTTCAAGGATGGATACATCGAACGTACCGCCGCCAAGGTCATAAACAGCAATTGTTTTGCCGTCATTTCTTTCCATACCGTAGGAAAGAGCCGCAGCGGTTGGCTCGTTGATGATGCGCAAAACTTCAAGACCTGCAATTTTACCGGCATCTTTGGTGGCCTGACGCTGGGCGTCGTTAAAGTAAGCAGGAACTGTAATAACAGCCTGTTCTACTTTTTCACCGAGATAAGCTTCTGCAGTTTCCTTCATTTTCTGAAGGATCATCGCTGAAATCTGTGATGGGGAATAGCTGTCGCCATTGGCCTCAACCCATGCATCGCCATTGTCGCCTTTGACAATATTGTAAGGGACCAATTTTTGATCTTTTTTCACTTCTGGCGCGTCAAAACGACGACCAATTAAGCGTTTTACCGCAAACAAAGTGTTTTCAGGGTTTGTCACAGCCTGACGTTTGGCAGGTTGCCCAACCAGACGTTCTTTTTCTTCTGTGAACGCAACCATTGAAGGTGTTGTACGCGCACCTTCCGCATTTTCGATCACTTTGGCATTTTTGCCATCCATCACCGCAACACATGAGTTGGTTGTACCCAAATCAATACCAATTACTTTAGCCATACTTTTCTCTCCTTGCAGCGTTCTGCCAGAACCCTTTAATCCGCATCGGACGCCATTACTGGCAGGCATTCCGGTGGCAGAACCTATTGGATAATTTTACACAATGCTATGGTTACGTGGGTGTGAACCATAGCGTTGGCAGCTATATAAGAAGGCATGGTTGGGCCTGCAAGTGATTTGAGAAATTGAATCTGGAAGAAAATGCAACAAAATCATATTTTATTGCCCAAAACGGCTGAATTGCTGGAGATTTAGATGCTGACATTACCCGATGGGGTTTCTCACTGGCCCGGATTTTTTAACAATTCAGCGCAAAACGAACTTCTACACCTTATTAGAAAAGCCACTCAGCAAGCTCCGCTCTTCGTGCCCAAAATGCCCCGCACAGGAAAACCTATGTCCGTTCGCATGACCAATATGGGAGCATTGGGTTGGGTGACTGACCAGAAAAATGGCTATCGGTATCAACAAATGCACCCTGAAACTGGAGCGAACTGGCCTACAATGCCGCCAATGCTGCTCGATTTGTGGGCTGAAAAGTCTGGTTGTGAACTCCCGCCTGAGGCCTGTCTTGTTAATTATTATCAAGATGATGCCAAAATGGGGATGCACCAAGACAGAGACGAAGCCGAATTTGACGCACCCGTTTTGTCCGTATCCCTTGGCAATGCCTGTCTGTTTCGTGTTGGCGGAGAGAAACGCGGGGGCAAAACCACGTCATTTCGCCTCGATAGTGGTGATGTGATGATGTTGAGCGGGCCTGCACGATTGGCGTTTCATGGGGTTGATAAAATCTATCCTGACACAAGCGATCTCCTTAAAGATGGAGGTCGGATCAATTTGACAATGCGGCGTGTGACAAAAATGGCTGGCCAGTCTCAAGAAGTGTGACAGATTGGCTTTTGGACTTATATTGAGATGATGAATCACTCCTCGCTGCCCATTCTTTATTCTTTTAGACGTTGCCCCTATGCGATGCGGGCGCGTCTCGCGCTACAATCCAGCCAACAAGTCTGCGAATTGCGAGAAGTTGTGTTGCGAGACAAACCAGAGGACATGATTGCAGCCTCTCCCAAGGCCACAGTTCCTGTATTGATTGACCGCGATGGAACCGTAATCGATGAAAGCCTCGACGTGATGCTTTGGGCGTTACGTAAAAACGACCCCAGCAAATTGCTTCACCCCGACACAGCCACGGAGCAAGACATGCTGGACCTCATTTCACGCATCGATGGGCCATTTAAAGCTCATTTGGATGCCTATAAATATGCGCCGAGAAATGCCAAAGCTGACAGCGTTGTCGGGAATGAGCGCGACAAACATCGCGATGCGGCAATGGTGTGCCTTAAGGAGTTGGAACAAAAACTCACCGAGACGGAATTTCTCTTTGGCAACAGAAAATCTCTAGCGGACATCGCCATTGCTCCCTTCGTACGACAATTCGCAAATGTAGATCTTGATTGGTTTCAATCCCAACCCTTTCCCAAACTTATTGTTTGGCTGGATGGGTTTGTTAGATCCGACGACTTCGTGAGTTGCATGAGTAAATATGACAAATGGGTCGCGCCTGATGCTGGTGTCACTTTTCCGGAGCAACAGGCATAGCTTTGGCAAAGACAAAACCACGTGAGACGGACCTTTATGCCCCAGTAAAAACTTTTCTTGAAGCGCAAGGGTATGAAGTAAAAGGAGAAATCGGCGCTGCTGATGTCGTCGCTGTTCGCGGGGAAGAGCCGCCAGTCATTGTGGAACTGAAAACAGGCATCACGCTTACCTTGTTTCATCAAGCGGTTGAACGCTTGGCTGTGACAGATGCTGTTTACATCGCAGCCCCCCGGGGAAGCGGCAGAGCATTTTTGAAATCTTTAAACCTGAACAAAAAACTGTGTCGTAGGTTGGGACTCGGTTTGATCACCGTTCGGTTAAAAGATGGATTTGTGGAAGCCCATGTGGACCCGGCACCATACGCACCGCGCAAATCCAAAGTGAAATCTACACGGCTGCTGCGCGAGTTTCACAAGTTAAACGGTGATCCCAATATGGGTGGCTCCACACGCACCAATCTCATCACAGCCTATCGACAAGATGCATTGCGTTGTCTGTCCATGGTTCACACCAACGGCCCGACCAAAGCATCGGAAGTGGCCAAACAAACATCGGTCACCACAGCCAGACGCATCATGGCAGACAATCACTATGGGTGGTTTGAAAAAGTTTCGAAAGGAGTTTACGGCATCAGCACCAACGGTGAAAAGGCCGTTGGAGACTATGCTGCACAATTGAAAAAGCTCTAGTCACCCATTTTCAGGGCTTCGATGAACGCCGTTTGTGGAATTTCCACTTTACCGAACTGACGCATTTTCTTCTTACCGGCTTTTTGTTTGTCCAGGAGTTTGCGTTTACGGCTTGCATCACCACCATAACATTTTGCAGTCACATCTTTGCGCATGGCTGAAATTGTCTCACGGGCAATCACGTTGCCACCAATGGCAGCCTGAATTGGAATCTTGAACAGGTGTTTTGGAATGAGCTCCTTCAACTTCTCGCACATCACGCGACCGCGCGTTGTTGCGACAGAACGGTGAACCAGCATAGACAATGCGTCCACAGGTTCCGCATTCACAAGCATTGAAAGTTTCACGAGATCACCGACACGATATTCATGAATGGTATAGTCAAATGATGCGTAACCCCGCGAAATGGATTTCAAACGATCGTAGAAATCGAACACCACTTCGTTGAGGGGCAATTCATATTCCAACATGGCGCGGGTACCCACATAAGTGAGGTTGGTTTGAATACCACGGCGATCTTGGCACAATTTCAAAATCGGCCCAAGATATTCGTCCGGCGTTAAAATTGTCGCTTTGATCCATGGTTCATGAATTTCATCGATCTGCATCACATCAGGCATATCAGCAGGATTATGCAGATTCATCATGGAACCATCACGCATGTGCATTTCATATACGACTGAAGGCGCCGTCGCGATTAGGTCAAGATTGAATTCACGTTCAAGGCGTTCTTGAATGATCTCCAAATGCAACAATCCCAAGAATCCGCAACGGAAGCCAAAGCCAAGTGCTGCCGAAGATTCCATTTCGTAAGAAAAACTCGCATCGTTCAAACGAAGTTTTCCAACGGCGGAACGCAAATCTTCGAAATCAGCAGCATCGACAGGAAACAAGCCACAAAATACAACCGGCTGAGCAGGTTTAAAACCAGGCAGAGCCTCTTCCGTCTGACGTTTATCTTCGGTGATTGTGTCGCCCACACGGGTGTCGGCTACTTCTTTGATAGATGCAGTTATAAAGCCGATTTCACCCGGGCCAAGGCTTTCAATTTCAGTCAATTTCGGAGAAATGACGCCAACGCGGTCGACCGGATGCTTGGCATCCGTTCCCATCATACGGATGGTTTGGCCTTTTTTGAGTTGGCCATCAATCACGCGCACAAGAACAATCACGCCAAGATAAGCATCGTACCAGCTGTCCACCAAAAGTGCTTTCAGCGGCGCATCAATGTCCCCATGGCTTGGCGGGGGCAGGTCTTTAACGATGGCTTCCAGCACATCCTCCATACCCATGCCCGTTTTCGCCGAAATCTCCACCGCATCGGTTGTGTCTAAGCCAATCACTTCTTCGATTTGTGCTTTCACACGATCTGGCTCTGCAGCAGGTAGATCGATTTTGTTCAGAACAGTCACGATCTCATGGTCATTGTCGATGGCCTGATACACATTGGCCAGTGTTTGCGCTTCTACACCTTGCGAAGCGTCCACCACCAAAAGCGAACCTTCGCAGGCAGACAACGAGCGAGACACTTCGTAGGCAAAATCCACATGACCGGGTGTATCGATCAGATTGAGCACATATTCTTGGCCGTCCTTCGCATTATAATGTAAACGAACAGTTTGAGCCTTGATGGTGATACCGCGCTCTTTTTCAATGTCCATATTATCGAGCACCTGCTCAGACATTTCACGGTCGGCCAAACCGCCGCACATTTGAATCAAGCGGTCCGCCACTGTGGATTTACCGTGGTCGATATGTGCAACAATTGAGAAGTTGCGAATATTTGAAAGTGGTGTGGTCATAAGTGGTGTTTACCAACATCACAGGCGGCTGCAAGTGGAATGATCGTTACGTTGATGCCAAGGAGGCTTTTTTGTCTAAGCTGCTGGCACTCGATGAGTATCATCTTTGACATTAGACTGCTCAATGGCGGATTTTGCCCAATTGAGTTTCTTATAATCAAATCCATGTTCAATGGTGGGTTTAATGGTGGCAAAATAAGGCGACAGATCAAAATCACGCGGTGCGAAAAGGGAATGATGTCTGATATGCAAGATTTCTGATCTGGCATAGGTCTCACAATCATCACCAAGGCATTTGGGCAACTGTTTCACATCAGGCAAAATCGGATATTGAACAGATTGGAACGCCTCTGCGATAAGGGTCGAACAAATCGCACGCGTTGGGTCACCAGAACCAAATGCGATCATTTTACGACGCCAGCGGGTTGGAACGGGAGGTGTTGGCAAAAGATAGCGCAACATATCAAGAATATTTCGCGTGTCGTAAGCCACGCCAATCTTACCGACCATGAATTGAACAATTTTCTGACGATCCTCGGAGCTCAAACCTACGGGCCTACAAATTCGCGTGTTATAGGTTTCATATCGGTTCAAGGGAACAGAAATGCAGCCCTCACCCAAATTCACTTCAATCAATCTGGGGCGGTTTTCGTCAAGACCGTCTTCAGACGCAGGCAATGCATCACCTACATATATTGCCGCATGGGACCATGTGGATTGAGTGAGATATTTGATGGCTGCCGATACTTTTTGATTGCCTTCAACAAGCAACACATCACCCGGCTGGAGTGTTTCCCGAAGAATTTCCGGAGAGGAGGGCGTGTAGGGTTCATAACCTGATGATTGCGCGGTGATTTTTCCGGCAACAAGCTCAGCAATCCAGTCCAACCATGTTCTTTTGATATTCAAAAGTAACTCCAAAACGTCACGTTCTGTTTTAATGTGACATGATTTTTCAACGACGATTTTTCAATAAATTTCACGTTGATGTCAGCAATGTCGTACGCAGCTGTTAGCGCAATAACACTGTTATGTCCTATTGAGAATATCGTTCTTTATGACAATTTGGATTTTTTGAAGGACTCTGTTGCGCTTGAAGCCCAAACAGAGAACGCTACATTGTCCCCATAATCTCGTTGCAGTGTCAATAGCCGACAAGCGGCTTTGTTGAAGTGGGCCCGCACACGAGTCATCATTTTCATGAGGGATGAGAAATAATGATTGGTGCGGACCCGTCATGCATATAAAGTGGCCGGCCACTTGCAAACACGGCCCCAAACGCATGTGTCAGCCACAGATCCGTACCGAGGTAAACCACGGTTGCGCCCCGATCTGTTAGCTGACAACGGCTTATATGACTTTAGTTGCTCACTTTTGGCAGGTATATAACTGTTATATGGATGTAACACTGAATTTAATCATTTTAAATCATATAGTTACATTATATCATATTTTGTGCTTCTTGAAGTGATCGACGCAAAGACAAGATATTTTCTCAAAAACTCCTGATAATTTTATGCAACATCTGAGCATGACATGCTCAAAACACCAAAGAGTCGTCTAAGATATTGAAAATTGCAGAAGTGTCTTTTTCAAGAGTTCCAAGTCTTCATCTCGGGATAATCTATGATCACCGTCTTTAACTAGTGTCACTTGTATATCATCATTTGCGAGAGTTTCCACAACTCGCAAAGCATGTTGCCAAGGAACATCAGGGTCTTGCATACCTTGCAAGATGCGAACTGGACCACCAACATTCAATTCTGTGTCGAGCACAAGGTTTTTACGTCCATCTTCGATCAACAATTTGGTGATAATTGTTGGTTCATCTGAATATTCACTGGGCTCTTCTAAATAGCCTCTGATTTCAATTTCATTTTTTTGGTCATCCGAAAATTCAGGCTCCATCAGTTCCTTTGTGAAATCAGGAGCTGGCGCGATCAGTAACAAACCGCCAACGCGGCCGCTTTCACCGATCTTGTTCAGCTCTTGCACAACACGTAGCGCGATCCATGCACCCATTGATGACCCCACAAGAATTTGCGGACTATCGGTCTTCTGACAAATAACCTGCACACTTTCTGACACCCAGCGTGAGATACAACCTTCTACAAACTCACCACCGGAGACCCCATGGCCCGAATAATCAAACCGCATAGAGGCACAGCCTGCCGAACGCGCGCATTCAACCATGGTTTCAGCTTTGGTTCCCGCCATGTCTGAACGAAACCCGCCGAGCCACACGAATCCACGCGACTTGTTTGCAGCAGCCAATACCTTTACAGCCAGAGAAGTTGATTGCCCGTTCCACAGGTGATCAACAGTGGTATCAACTTCCAAATCAAAGTCTCCTAAATTGAGCTTGGAACCCTTTCAATTATTGAAGCGCGGAACGTCTGAAATATCAACATGAGTGATGAACCAACCACAAAACATGTTCTTCAAGTCATCCCCGATATGGGAACTGGTGGCGCAGAAAAAACAACCCTTGATATTGCCAATGAATTGGTTCGATTGGGGTGGAATTCAACAGTCACGAGCAATGGGGGGCGCTTGGTTTCAGCGTTGGAGGCTGGCGGCAGCACCCATTTGAAAATGTCTATGCACTCAAAAAACCCAATTACAATCATCACCAACGGGTTCAGATTAGCGCGTATCATCAAAGCTGAAAATATCAGTATTATCCATGCTCGGTCTCGAGCGCCTGCCTGGTCTGCCTTGATTGCAGCACGTCTCACGGACATTCCATTTGTCACAACTTATCACGGCGCTTACAGCCAGTCCGGGCGACTTAAAGCTCTCTACAATTCCATCATGGCGCGCGCGGACGCCGTTATCGCCAATTCCCATTGGACTGCTGATCTGATCCGAAAACGTCATCCATGGTCCCATGACAAAATTAGCGTGATTCATCGTGGAACAGATTTTGATGAATTCGCCCCAAAGGCGATTTCTGATGAACGCCTAAAAAACATAAAGAGCACTTGGAACATCAAAAATGACGACTTCGTTGTTCTAAAACTTGCACGATTGACCGATTGGAAAGGTCAAAAATATCTCATCGAAGCGGTCGCTCTGATTATCGAAGAGTTCCCTCATGTAAAACTCGTTTTGGCAGGTGATGCTCAAGGACGTGACACTTATAGAAACCAGTTGATGGATTTGATCAAAAAATACGATCTCCAAAAGAAGGTCATATTGCCCGGTCATTGTGATGACCCAGCAGCTGCCATGGCGACTTCACATGCAGTGGTTGTCGCCTCAACAGATGCGGAAGCATTTGGCCGCGCAGCTGTTGAAGCCAGCGCCTTTGAAAAACCTTTGATTGTGACACGTATTGGCGCGGTGGTTGAAACAGTTTTGGCTGAACCTGAAGTCACAAAAGCGAAGGCCACCGGCTGGAAAGTACCTCCGGCAAACGCCGCTGAAATGGCACGTGCTTTGAAAGAATTGCTTCTCTCCTCAAAGGATGAACAAAACGCCATTGGAAAACGAGCGCGTGCTTATGTAACAGCCAGTTTTTCGCTTCAGAACATGTGCTCGAAAACCATATCCGTTTATAATGCATTGCTGAGCAAACAGCGTTAATGTGTATTCATCATAGGGCGTTTCTCTTCATCAGGTTTCACGCAGAGTCCCTGTTTTTCTTATGAAACCATGCTATAGGGAAACTGCATTTGGTGATTTGACCATCAAATGGTTCGATTTTTTACGTCAACAACCAGGAGTTAACAGCCATTCGCCGTCCACATAGAGCCGCAGCACCGCAAAAAAACGGTCCACGCGCAAACCAAGATATTTCCGCCACAGAAGTTCAATTAATTGACGCTGAAGGCACAAACCACGGAACCGTGGCAACAAGTCAAGCATTAGAAATGGCGTTGGAAGCCGGATTGGATCTCGTTGAGATTTCACCAACTAACCGCCCGCCCATTTGTAAAATTCTAGATTTTGGTAAATATAAATATGCTGCCCAGAAAAAGGCTGCTGAAGCACGCAAGCGCCAAAAAACCATTGAAGTCAAAGAGATCAAAATGCGTCCCAATATTGATACGCATGATTATGACGTGAAAATGCGTTCTGTTCGCAGATTTTTTGAAGACGGCGATAAGGTCAAAGTCACTCTTCGTTTCCGCGGGCGCGAAATGGCGCACATGAATCTCGGCATGGACCTTCTGAAGAAGGTCAAAGAAGACACAGAAGAAATTGCCAAAGTTGAAGCCGAGCCGAAACTGGAAGGCCGTCAGATGATGATGGTTCTGGCTCCCAAATAACCGGCTTTCTTTAGACTTTTCACGACACCGTTAGAGATACGGGCATTTAATCGTGTTTCAGGCATTTACCCTTGGGAAAGAGTTGTTAAACTGTTTCTTAGGGTAAAGTCGTTGGAAGCGTTCCTAATTGGAACATTTGTGTCGGCGTGGGCGTGAAATTGATGATGTATCGGATCTAATTTGATATGTTTGTTGAATTGCTTTCCCACTTACCCCTAATGTGAAATTGAGGGCGCATGGGATGGGGACTCCCGAATTAACAGACGAGTATGATCGTTTTTTCGATGAATTGAGCAGATTGCCAGATATTAATCTGTGCATTGAAAAGATTTGTTCCGAATTTAAAATTCAATTTGTCACGTACCATTTGGCTTTCCACGAAGGGAAAGCCATAGATTCACCCTATGTTAGAACCAATTACCCTGCTGACTGGGTAAGTCAGTATTTGACAAATGATTATGTTGAAATTGATCCAGTCGCACAAAGCGGCTTTAAACGGGCTCTGCCTTGCCTTTGGTCGGACCTAGATTGGTCATCTGATAAGTCGGTAGATTTTAAAAATGATGCTCAAAAGCATGGTATTGGCACTTCTGGATATCTTGTACCAATAACCGATCGCCGGCGCCGTAGAGCAATTGTCAATTTTGCCAGTTCTGCAAAAGAATCAATTTGGTCACATAAGATCAATGATATAAGTCTTTTGCTGCAAGAGTGTGCTGAGATTTTACATCGAAAAGCGATTGTAGATCTTTACGGTACAGACGATGAAAAGCCCGCACTGTCTCCTCGCGAAATTCAATGTTTGACTTGGGTTGCACAAGGCAAAGACGCGAGTTCAATTGGTCTTATTCTAGGTATTTCCGAACACACAGTGCGTGATTATTGCAAAAGTGCAAAACACAAACTCGGCTGCTCAACCATGTATCAGGCAATCCATAAAGCCACGATGCTGCGATTGATTGATCCTGACTCACTGAACTAGATAACACAAACTCCATTCATAGTTTTTGAACTTCACCAACCCCCTAAATTTGGGGGGGTGAGTTTGGGGAATTGTTGATTCATATTGAAATCTGCTGCGATGCATCATCACAATTGAGGAGGTGATGTATGTTTTTTGTCTTGGAGGACCACAACAGAAACGAATATCCAACGCTCTATCAGCGCATGTTTCAACTTCGCAAAGAAGTTTTCGCGGAACAATTGGAGTGGGATGTCAAACTGTCTAATCTTGGAGAGATTGATGCCTATGACGACTGCAACCCAGCTTATTTGATATGGACCAACGCTGACAAAACAATATTATACGGCTGCCTGCGACTTTTACCCACGACCGGACCGACCCTTCTATACGATGTGTTTCGTGACACATTTCCCAACAATGTATCATTAACTGCCCCTGGAATTTGGGAGGGTACACGCCTTTGTATCGATGAAAAGGCTTTGGCCAAAGACCATCCTGCAATGAACCCAAGGCGTGCGTTTTGTCTTATGTTGCTTGGGCTATGTGAAGTGGCCCTGCAATTCAAAATCCACACATTGATCTCAAATTATGAACCTGCGACCAAACGGTTGTATAATATGTCTGGTGCTGTGCTCACCGAGCTGGGACGGGCAAATAGTTACGGCAAACGCCCTGTATGTGCCGGGAGTTTTGAAGTTTCCCAAAAAGTTCTTAAGAACATGAGGATCAGATTGGGGGTAAACCATGCATTGCTAAATAATGACTTTCCTGATGATGAGAAAAAAGCAACCCAATCTCAGGCAGCCTAGCCGCAGATTTGCAAAATATCGTCATGATGAACCACGATACTTCGCACGGAACAAATAAAGGACGATCCGAGCTTTCCCCAACTCAACATTTCTCGACACAAGGCAAAATTGAGGTCACCGATGACGCAATCGCAACCGAAATTGCATTTCTCCTGAAATACGGATTAGGACGTCCAACTTTAGAAACAGCAACACGCCGCGCAGCTTATTTCAATATCTCGGCAGCTGAATCTTTAATGGCTTATGGTGCTATCAGTGAAAGCGACTATGCCAGATGTTGCGCTTGGGAACTTAACATCGAGTTCACAGATTTCACATCAGAGATGGTGGAGCCGATAACACAAGTGCCCAACCCAGACACACTTTTGCGAATGGCAGCAATGGTTCAAACGCAAGAGCGACGAGATTTGGATGTCATCGCACAGCAGTTTGATGGCAGGCTGGTGAATTTAGCGCCTGATATGCGCAAACTATCTCAGTTTGTTCCCTTTTTTTCCAAACATCCAAATGTGAAGAATAGGATCCGCATTACTACGGTGCGCGCAAATCGCGAGAGCATCATTCGGCGGTGTAAGGGCAGTCTTCTGTTCAATGCCGTTCACGGATTACGGGAAAAACTTCCACAATTCAGCGCGCGGCGGGTCATCACTGTTGCACAAGCAATCGTACTTTTTGTACTTTTTCAAACAGTTGCAATTATCGCATTCATCTCTTCGAACGCTATTTTATTTACAGCTCATCTACTTGCATCCACGTTCTATCTGGGGTGTGTGGGGTTACGTGCTTATTCAGCACTGCAACAAGGTGTTGTGCAAAAACATGCCGAGTTTAAAAAGAAACAAACCCGGAAGTTGAACGACAGTGAACTGCCATTCTATTCAATCGTTGTCGCGCTCTATCAAGAACAATCTCAAATTGCCGACCTCATCTCATCATTGCTGAAACTCGATTGGCCTTATGAAAAACAAGAGATCTTATTGGTTTGTGAAGAAGACGACACCGCTACAATAAATGCCATTGAAGCCTGCATCACAAATTTACGACGACCTCATATTTCTCTAATCATTGTGCCGTTTGCTGAACCGCGCACAAAACCAAAAGCATTGAACTATGCTTTGCAGCTTTGCCGCGGAGATTACGTTGTTGTTTATGATGCAGAGGACCGGCCTGCAACAAATCAACTGCGTCAAGCGTCGGATGAATTTATGATGGAGAGTGCTGACCTGGTTTGTTTGCAAGCACCATTATCCATTCATAATCATCACGAAAGCTGGCTCTCCAAAATGTTCGCAATTGAATACAGCGCTCTCTTTGATGGGCTGTTGCCAACTCTTGCGCACAATAAGCTGCCCCTGCCGTTGGGTGGAACTTCAAATCACTTCAAAAAAGATATCTTAATCGAAATAGGTGGTTGGGACCCTTATAATGTGACCGAAGACGCTGATCTGGGTATGCGTATGTCCAGAGCCGGATATTCCATCGGCACATTGACAGCCCCTACAATGGAAGAAGCACCAATTGCTTTCAATATCTGGTTAAAACAACGAACACGTTGGTTTAAAGGGTGGTTTCAAACTTGGCTGGTACACATGCGTCACCCGATTTTTTTGGTACAAGACCTCGGGTTTAGGGGCGCTCTTATTTTTCATCTCATGATCACAGGGATGATTGTATCATCACTGGTCCACCCACTTCTATTATATTTCATTGCATCATGGATTTGGTTCAACTGGGCTTATGGGTTTGCAGCAACTTTTTCCAATCCTCTTTTCTTGTTCGATCTTGTAACGATTCTTGGTGGCTATTTATCGTTTTCGGCATTGGCATTGCGGACGATGCCGAAGCGAAACTTACAACATTTGTCTATTTGGTTGCTTACCCTGCCAATATATTGGTTGTTGTTGTCGATTGCAGCATGGCGCGCCGTTTGGCACCTGATTAGACGTCCCCACGAATGGGAAAAGACGCCACACAGGTTACAACGTGCAAATTCTGCGACAGATTAGGAAGCGAAGTGCTTTGAAAGTTTTAAGCCTTGAGCCTGATAGTTGGATTTTAAATCAGCGCCGTATAAAGCTTTTGGGCGTTCCATCATGTGTTCATAGACCAACCGGCCGACGATCTGTCCGTGTTCCAAAATAAATGGTACTTCATGGCTGCGCACTTCAAGGACAGCACGAGCGCCTGTTCCTCCCGCCGCAGCATGACCAAAACCAGGGTCAAAAAATCCAGCATAATGCACGCGGAATTCACCTACTAACGGATCGAATGGCACCATTTCTGCCGCATAATTTGGCGGTACATGAACAGCTTCACGCGACACCAGAATGTAAAATTCGTCAGGATCGAGAACAATGTCCTGCGACCCGCGATTGTAAATCGGTTCCCAATAATCGAGCACGCTACATGCAGCTTTTTTATCCACATCCACAACGCCTGTGTGACGCTTACCCCGATAACCCACCAGACCATCTTTGTCGCCCGTGAGATCAATCGACATGGCGATGCCTCGATGATCAATATTTGGTTGTTCAGCAGCTACAAGCGTTTCAGCGTCATGCAAAGCCAACAGTGTATCTCGATCGAGAACAGCTTCGCCCGTGCGAAACCTGATTTGAGAAAGTCTTGAACCCGTGCGCGCGACAATCGGGAAGGTACGTGGGCTCACTTCGATATAGAGTGGTCCTTCGTAGCCCGTTGGCACCATATCAAATTGCTGGGCATTATCCGCAATAACGCGGGTAAAAATATCAAGACGGCCCGTAGAGCTTTTTGGATTGGCCGACGCGGAAATATTTTCTGGTAACTTGAAACCTTCCAATACGGGAACGATGTAAACGCAACCTGTTTCCAAAACGGCTCCCTCGCTAAGATCGATTTTATGGAGCAGGAAGCGTTCCATTTTATCAATCACGGTGGAGTCTTTTCCAGGCAAAAATGATGCTCTCACACGCCAGGCATATTTGCCCAAACGCAGGTCCAAGCTCGCTGGCTGAATCTGATCTTCATCCAGCCGGCGCTCACACGAAATACCACCTTGCGCGAATAGCGCGGCAATTTGGGCGTCGTTTAAAATTCCATACTCTTTGCTCATAACAATCTCTTTATCGCGACAAGGAATTGACGCAAAGTGGTCCTTGCTTTAACCCACACCTCAATTGTGGTGATTTGGCCGGTCGGCTTGCAGCCACATTAAACAAGTCGCTAAAGGACCGAAACTGAAACAGGGCTTTCGCCGTGTCTTCAATTTGGGAAACCGATTTCGCGGCCGTCGTGAAGTCGGTTTTTTTATATCCGATTTTCTGATGACCAATTTGGAGTGAAAAGAATATGTCTAAGAATTGGAAGCCAGCAACACAACTCGTGCACGCCGGCACACAACGTTCGCAGTTTGGGGAAACATCAGAAGCTCTCTATCTCACACAGGGCTTTGTATATGAGTCTGCAGAAGCTGCAGAAGCACGCTTCAACGGCGAAGAAGAGGGCTATGTGTATTCACGCTATGCCAACCCAACAGTATCTATGTTTGAAGAACGTATGTGCGCCTTGGAAGGTGCTGAGGCTGCCCTTGGCACGGCGAGTGGCATGGGGGCAATCAGTGCCGCGCTTATGTGTCAGGTGAAAGCGGGAGATCATGTGGTTTCTGCCCGTGCACTGTTTGGATCATGCCGCTGGGTCGTTGAAAAACTTATGCCGCAATATGGGGTTGAATCGACCTTGGTGGATGGAACAGATCTAGAAGCTTGGAAAGCGGCTATCCGTCCGAACACAAAAATTCTGTTTTTAGAATCACCCACGAACCCGACACTTGAATTGGTGGATGTTGCTGCAGTTGCTCAGCTGGCCAAAGAAATCGACGCCAAGCTCGTCGTTGACAACGTATTTGCTACACCACTTTATCAAAAACCTTTGGAACTTGGTGCCGATATCGTGGTCTATTCAGCAACCAAACATATTGATGGCCAAGGTCGTTGTTTGGGTGGCGTTGTGCTCTCCAGCGAAGAGTGGATTAAAGAAAGTCTGTTTGACTATTTTCGCCATACCGGACCGAGCCTCTCACCCTTCAATGCATGGGTGTTGCTAAAGGGATTGGAAACCCTGCCTCTTCGGGTGGCACAGCAAACTGCTAATGCCACACGCCTTGCTGACCAATTGGCAGATGCTTCCCATGTGAAACGTATCATTTATCCCGGTCGAGACGACCATCCACAAGCTGATATTGCCAAAAAGCAAATGAGTGCCGGATCAACGCTGGTTGCTTTTGAATTGGAAGGCGGGAAACCTGCCGCTTTCGCATTTGAAAATGCACTGGAAATAGTTAAAGTTTCCAACAACCTTGGTGATGCTAAAAGCCTTATCACTCACCCAGCCACCACCACACACAAAAACTTGTCTGACGAAGATCGCGCTGAACTGGGCATTTCCGATGGTATGATGCGTCTATCTTGTGGTTTGGAAGACACGGACGACTTGATGGGTGACATTGCAAAAGCGCTGGAGTTATCGAGCAAGGTGTAAGTTTCAAAAGACACTTCTGACTTTAACGATATTAATTCTGAACGGATTGTCCTGCAGGTATGCCACTGCGATTTTCCAGTATGCAAGCGCCCCTGCTGCTCCGCCTAAACAACTTAGGAGTACAAATGTAAAATCCATCTCTTGTGCTAGAAAAGATGCTTCGAAAGTTTGAAAAATAAGATGGGCGACCAAGGCCACACCCACGCCTACTATTGCGTGTCCATAAGGACCAAGACGACCTCTCGTCTCATTTACAAGCACGAATAGCATTGTTGGGAAGAATGCAGTCGTTCCAGTAATCACTATACCAAGTAGCCACAGTCCGTTCACATACGCGTCGCCAAAGATACCGAACGGCAACAGGACAATTGTGGTGGCCACCAAAACCGCCGCTACGTAGCCTGCCAGTATCCTGACCACTCTTAGCGCAATACGCTTTCCGCCCGACCATTCTCCTTTGTCTGAAATCAATTCCAATTTTTCTCTCCTTGACGGTTTCAACAAGGAAAATGTAATTTTGAACTGGATAGAATTTACGGCCCGCAAGTGCAGCCGAACCTTATCGTTTTGCAGATTTCGCGCAGGCACAAAAAAGGGCGGTTTGAAACCGCCCTTTCCATATTCAATATTTGATTGCACTAACCGGCAGCAGCAACCACTGCACGCTTGGCCATAACCTTCACCAGATTTGCGCGATAGGCTGATGAGCCATGAATGTCAGACAACATATCACCTTCATCGACCTTGCACCCTTCAAGAGATCCAGGCTCAAATGATTTGGACAATGCTTTCTCCATATCTTTTGGACGGTATACACCGCCTTGCGAAGCGCCAGTAACACCAACACGCACATCGCCTTTACCATGATCAGCCACATACACACCGGCCATTGCATAACGGGATGCCGGATTTGGAAACTTGGCATAAGCCCCACGTTTTGGTGCCATGAACGACACTGCTTTTACAAATTCATCCTCCGCCAACGCTGTGTCAAACATACCGGTGAAAAACTTCTCAGCTTTCATCTTACGCTTGTTGGTGATGATGGTGGCGCCTAGCGCCAGCATAGCGGACGGATAGTCAGCCGCCGGATCATTATTGGCAATTGAACCACCGATCGTTCCCCGATTGCGCACATGAGGGTCGCCAATATGCGCCGCAAGGCCTGCCAAACTCGGGCAAACTTTTGCAAGTTTAGCATGGGTGGCAACTTCCGCATGGGTGGCGGTTGCCCCGATGGTCACTTCTTTACCCTTCACTTCGATCTTGTTCATATCTTTAATATAGGTCAGATCGATCAGATCAGATGGAGCCGCGAGGCGCTGTTTCATCGTTGGCAGTAAAGTCATACCGCCTGACAAATACATTCCATCATCACAGGCGCGCAGTTTCTTACCTGCGTCAGCTGCGTCTTTTGCGCGGTGGTAGTTTGTATCATACATGGTATTTCTCCTTATTCCGCAGCTTCAGCCATGCCGCCATCGTTGATGGCCGCCCAAACATTTTGCGGACTTGCTGGCATGGTGAGATTGTTGTGACCGATTGCATCTGTGATCGCATTGATGACCGCAGGTGGCGATCCAATGGCTCCAGCTTCCCCACACCCTTTGATGCCGAGTGGGTTGCCCGGGCAAAGTGTTTCGGTTGTGGAAACGTGGAAGTTTGGCAGATTGTCAGCACGTGGCATGGTGTAATCCATATAAGACGCTGACAGCAGTTGCCCGTCGTCGTCATACACCGCATTTTCCATCATGGCCTGACCAATACCTTGCGCTAAACCGCCATGGACCTGCCCTTCCACAATCATCGGATTAATGATTTTCCCGAAGTCATCCGCCGCGACGAATTTCTCGATTGTGGTCACACCCGTATTCGGATCGACCTCAACTTCGCAAATGTAACAACCAGCTGGGAAGGTGAAGTTGGTCGGGTCGTAAAATGCGCCTTCTTTCAGTCCTGGTTCCATGCCTTCTGGCAAGTTGTGGCCTGTATAAGCTCCAAGACAAACTTCATGCCAACCAAGCTTTTTATCAGTACCTTTGACCATCACTTCACCGTCTTTGATCTCGATGTCACCTTCGGCAGCTTCTAGCATGTGCGCCGCAATTTTTTTGGCTTTGGCTTCCACTTTATCAAGCGCCTTCTCGATAGCAGACATGCCAACGGCACCTGAACGGGACCCATAGGTGCCCATACCGAACTGAACCTTATCTGTATCACCATGCACAATTTGAACATTGTCTTTTGGAAGACCAAAACGCTCCGTCACCAATTGGGCAAAGGTGGTTTCATGTCCCTGCCCATGGCTGTGAGAACCTGTCAAAACTTCCACAGTACCAACTGGGTTCACACGCACTTCGGCAGATTCCCAAAGACCAACACCAGCACCGAGTGATCCAACAGCGGCCGATGGCGCTATACCACAGGCTTCAATGTAGCAGCTCATACCTATGCCTCGCAGCATACCATTCTTGGCCGACTTTTTACGACGTTTTTCAAAGTCTGAATATTTGATTTCTGCCATCGCTGCATCAAGTGATGCACCAAAATCTCCAGCATCATAAGCCATAATCACTGGCGTCTGATGCGGGAACTCTTGAATGAAATTGTTGCGACGTAATTCTGCCGGATCAACACCCAATTGACGTGCTGCCGTGGTCATCATTCGCTCAACCAAATAAGTTGCTTCTGGACGACCAGCCCCACGATACGCATCCACTGGCACAGTGTTGGTGTACACTGTTTTCACATTACAATGGATGTTGGGAATGTTGTATTGGCCAGACAAGAGCGTGGCATAAAGATAAGTCGGAACACTTGATGAAAAGAGCGACATATAAGCGCCCAAGTTCGCCAGTGTTTCAATCTTGAAGCCTGTGATCTTGTTATTCTTGTCGAAAGCCATTTTCGCTTTGGAAAAATGATCGCGGCCGTGCGCGTCCGTTAAAAATGATTCAGACCGATCAGCCGTCCACTTTACTGCTGCAACGCCAGCTCTCTTTGCGGCCCATAGGCAGACAATCTCTTCTGGGTAAATGTAGATTTTCGCGCCAAAACCGCCACCTACATCCGGCGCAATCACACGTAATTTATTTTCCGGAGCCACCTGATAAAAAGCTGACAAAACCAACCGCGCCACATGAGGATTTTGCGACGTGGTGTGGAGAGTAAAATGATCTTCGGCAGCATCATACTGGACCAATGCAGAACGTGGTTCCATTGGGTTTGGCACAAGGCGGTTGTTGCGAATATCCAACTCAACCACATTCGCCGCCTTGGCAAACGCTGCGTCAGTGGCATCCTCTTCACCGATTTCCCAATCGAAAATCACATTATTTTTCGCTTCGGGATGAAGCTGTGGCGCTTTTAGTCCCATAGCTTGCTCAGCAGTGACCACAGCTTTGAGAACTTTATAATCAACTTCAACGGCTTCAGCAGCGGCTTGCGCTTCTTCGAGACTTTCTGCAATCACCACAGCAACAGCATCGCCAACGTAGCGCACATATTCGGTAGCCAATGCAGACCATGCACCCATATTCATGGGTGATCCGTCTTTAGAATGAACCATCCAACCGCAAATAATATTGCCGATACCATCTCCAGTCAGCTCTTTGCCGTTGAAAATTCCAGCAACACCAGACATTTTACTGGCTTCTTTAATGTTGATTTTCTTGATTTTTGCATAAGCGTGAGGCGAACGCACAAAAGCGGCAAAGTGCATACCGGCAATTTTATGGTCGTCCGTATAACGGCCTGCGCCTGTTATAAATCTTTTGTCTTCTTTGCGCAGCACACGTGCGCCAATTCCTTCAATACCCATAAGTATCTCCTCCAAGAATTTAGAGGCGTTAGCTGGCGTTCAACTTGCTTGACTTCGTTATTGCAAGCGCGCCGCGCATTCGCCCTAGGGTGTAATTATTACTGAGCGGCTTTTTTCATGCCTTTGCCCATTTCTTTGGCACCAGCAGCAATAGACTTCACAATATTATGGTAACCGGTACAGCGGCAAATATTGCCTTCGAGCTCAGCACGAATGATTTTTTCATCCAGTTTCGGACCAAGACGGTTCACCATATCAATTCCCGCCATAATCATACCCGGTGTGCAGAAACCGCACTGCAAGCCATGATTTTGATGAAAGGCTTCCTGCATTGGATGCAAAGCGCCATTTCCGGCAACACCTTCAATGGTTTTAACATCACTGCCGGAAGCTTGCGCTGCCAACATTGTACAGGACTTTACAGCTTTGCCGTCCACATGAACAACGCAAGCGCCGCACTGGGACGTATCGCAACCCACATGGGTTCCTGTCAGGTTTCGAGTTTCACGCAAATAATCGACCAATAAAGTGCGGTCTTCCACATTCGCTGACGTGGCTTTGCCATTAACGGTGATTTCTACTTTGGCCATGCATTTCCTCCCAAATGTCGTCCGATACAGCATGGTTAAACGTGCCGGACGGTAAACACTCGATTTAAAGTCTAGGGTGCTAATCAACCGCTTGGCAAGGCGAGTCAGTAGATGAAATTTGAAAAACACATCCTCACACCCCAAATTCAACCTATAAAGCATTCCAAAATGAAGGTTTCGATCGATGGCCGAAAAAATTACAGTCAACGTTCCCCACAAACTCACACGTGAGGTTGCCCGGAGTCGCATCGAGAACGGTTTTGCCAAAGTTCAAGAGCAAATCGCCGGAAAATCGGTGGACGTTCAACAGACTTGGGAAGGCGATATTTTGCATTTCAGCGCTAGAGCTATGGGCCAAAAAATTACGGGCAAATTATCGGTGACAGACAATAATGTGCTCATTGAAGTTGATCTGCCTTGGATATTGGCCAAATTGTCTGGTGGAATTCAAGACAAACTGAAAAAAGGCACTCAATTATTGCTCGACAAAAAATGAGTCCAGATTAAATCCGACCCTTGGGCCAGCGAAATCTAAGATTGCAAGAAATGACTATGAACGACTACATGCTTGAGAAAAGTTCTCAACTGATGGAGTTGGTCAATGATCGAGACCCCTTATCTCTTGTTTCTCGGCGATGCCGCCGATCCTCTCGCCGCTAAAGTTGCACAAGGCATTAAAGACTGGCGCCCTGAATTGTGCGTAGGCCAGTTGCGCCTGGACGGATGCCAAGCCGATATGGGTTTGGATGATCTCACCATTGAAGAAGCTGTTGCCAAAGGCGCAAAAACCATGGTGATTGGCGTGGCCAATCGTGGTGGTTACATTTCTGATATATGGAAAAAAGCTCTCAAAAAAGCCCTTGAAGGCGGACTTGATCTTGCCTCCGGTTTGCACAATTTGTTGAACGATGAACAAGACCTTGTGGACTTAGCTTCTGCCAAAGGGCGTGCGTTGCACGATGTTCGCATTCCAAGCGTAGAATATCCGATTGCAACTGGTGTGCGCCGCAAAGGCAAACGTTGCCTGGCTGTGGGAACGGACTGCTCTGTCGGCAAAATGTACACAGCGCTTTGCATGGAAAAAACCATGCGTGCGCGCGGCATGAAAGCAACATTCCGCGCCACGGGCCAAACCGGCATTTTGGTCACAGGCGATGGTGTTCCATTGGATGCGGTAATCGCTGACTTTATGGCTGGTGCTGTTGAATACCTCACACCAGACAATGACGACGACCATTGGGATTTGATCGAAGGTCAAGGTAGTCTTTATCACGCATCATATTCCGGCGTGACAATGGCATTGGTTCACGGCGGCCAACCGGATGCTTTGATTTTGAGCCATGAGCCAACACGTGCCCACATGCGCGGTTTGCCTGACTATCAACAACCAAGCTTGGAAGAATTGCGCGATACAGCTCTTATTCTGGCGCGGGTTGTAAACCCGGATGTCAAAGTTGTCGGCATTGCGATTAACACGCAACACCTTTCCGATGCCGAAGCCACGGCTTTATGTAAAGAGACAGAAGAACGGATGGGATTGCCAACCGTTGATCCATATCGCCATGGAGCTGACCGTTTGGTTGACGCTTTGGAAACTATCTAATGTCTTCCATCTCTCTTACCGTTGAAGAAACTGTTTTTCCACTTGCAGAAGTGTTTACGATCTCTCGCGGCTCACGCACCGAAGCGCGCGTGGTAACTGTGAAATTGAACGATGGTTCACTCAACGGTTGGGGAGAATGTGTTCCCTATGCCCGCTACAACGAAACTGTTGACAGTGTGATGGATGAAATTCGTTCACTGGAAAATGCTTTTGAAAATGGTCTTGATCGTCACGAGCTTCAGGACATGCTGGAACCGGGCGCTGCACGCAATGCACTTGATTGCGCTTTGTGGGATTTGGAAGCGAAACGATCAGGAAAACGCGCTTTTGAACTTGCTGGGCTTTCCAACCTTCAGCCAGAAATCACAGCTTATACTCTGTCACTTGCCGATCCTGACACTATGCGTGCGAAGGCTGCCGAACACGCTTTTCGCCCACTGCTCAAAATCAAGCTTGGTGGTGAAGGTGATATGGCACGGCTTGAAGCCGTTCGCGCAGGTGCGCCCAAAACTGACATTATTATTGATGCCAACGAAGGGTGGGATACCTATATCTATAAAGAGCTTGCGCCGGTTCTCGTGAAACTAGGTGTAAAAATGGTTGAACAACCAATGCCCGCTGGCAAAGACGATGCACTTGGCGATGTGGAACGAATTCTACCTGTTTGCGCAGATGAATCATGTCATGACCGCACATCTTTAGCGGGCCTTCATGGCAAATACGATATGGTCAATATCAAGCTCGACAAGACCGGTGGATTGACCGAAGCACTTGCATTGCGCCGAGAAGCCGAGAAAGCCGGCTTCGATATCATGGTGGGTTGCATGGTCGGCTCATCCCTTGCTATGGCCCCGGCAACATTGGTGGCACAAGGTGTTGCCTATACTGATTTAGATGGACCGCTACTTCTTGCAGAAGACCGCAATCCACCTCTAAAATTTGACGAACGCGGTGTGTATCCACCCACAGCTGATCTCTGGGGTTAAACAATGAGAACTGTATATTTGAACGGCGACTATGTGCCGGAAAACGAAGCCAATGTATCTATTTTCGACCGGGGTTTTTTGTTTGCCGATGGCGTTTATGAAGTGACAACAGTGGTCGATGGTAAACTGATTGGCTTTGACGGTCATATTGAACGCCTGCAACGTTCACTCAACGAATTGAAAATCAATTACAAGGTGAATCGCGAAGAACTGTTGACCGTTCATCGTGAATTGGTTGCACGCAACAATATTGATCAGGGCATGATCTACTTGCAAATGACACGCGGCAATCCGGGGGATCGTGATTTTGCGTTCCCACCTGAAGACACGCCTTTAACAGTTGTTCTGTTCACGCAGGAAAAACAAATTATCGGCACATCCATCGAAACTAAAGGTTTGAAAGTGGTTTCGGTAGACGATTTGCGTTGGGGGCGTCGCGACATAAAAACAGTACAACTTTTGTTCCCATCGCTTGCAAAAATGGAAGCCAAAGAAAAAGGTGCCGATGATGCATGGCTCATGCAAGACGGGTATGTCACCGAAGGAACATCCAACAACGCGTATATTGTGAAAGACGGTAAAATCATCACACGTGATCTTTCCAACGATATTCTGCACGGCATCACACGCAAATCTGTTTTGGCCTGCGCCAAACTGCTGCAAATGGAAGTGGAAGAGCGCCCGTTCACAATTGAAGAAGCATACGCAGCGGACGAAGCTTTCGCTACATCAGCTTCCGGTTTCACAAATCCGATCGTTGAGATTGATGGAAACAAGGTCGGCACCGGCAAACCGGGACCAGTGGGCGATCGCCTAAGAGCACTTTATATCGCAGAGAATATGAAAGCGGCGATTTGAGCAAAGCTTCAGTCTATTTCATATCAAAGGTTAGCAATGGCTTTCTTTTTATCGGGCCGCGCCCTCAGGCACAGTCTTTGAAAGAATGGACGAATCAACTCCAAGAATACAAAATCAATCACGTGGTTTCACTGATTGAAGAAGCTGAAGTTACTCGACATGGATTGCAAAACGAAGGGGATGAGTTGAATTCCCTTGGGATTGGGTTCACCCGCTTTTCAGTCGATGATTTCCAAACGCCTAACGCAGCTACACTCCCATCATTGATCAATGATCTCTCCGCACGATTGTCCAATGGTGAACACTTGTTTCTTCATTGTGCCGGTGGCGTTGGCCGCGCTGGCACGATTACCTCGTGCCTGATGGTAAAACATGGGATGACCCCAAACGACGCAATGGAATTGGTTAGCCAACAACGTGGGGAGAAATCCCCTGAAACTGATGAGCAAGCAAATTTTGTAAGAGCTTTTCAGCCCTAGCCAGTATGATGCGGCTCACGTAAAAGCTCTATCACAGCGCCGAAAACCGCAAAGCACTCATGTCCAAACACGCCCTCCTATTAAATCAATTGATTGACGCTGAGGAATTGCGGAGAGAACTCACCGCATTCACCACCAATACGGATGGCGATGGCAGCAACAGTAATGTTCGGTTGAACGTTCTCACGCACCTTAAAAAGGTGTCCGCGCAAGGGCGGAAACGCGCAGAAGAATTATTAATCGAAGATGGCAGTGGTGCAGATTGTGCCGCCCGCCTGTCACACCTTCAAGATGAGATCATCCGTTGTATTTATGACTTCGCCATTACTCACGTTCTGCGCGCGCCTAATCTTTCAGAAGGGGAACGTATGGCGGTGGTTGCCGTGGGCGGTTATGGGCGCGGCACGTTAGCACCGGGGTCGGACATAGATTTACTCTTTCTTCTGCCTTACAAACTGACAGCTCTTGGTGAAAGCCTCATTGAGTATATTCTCTACATGCTGTGGGATATGGGGTTTAAAGTCGGCCACGCCACGCGAACACCGGATGAGTGCATTCGTTTATCCCGCGATGATATGACAATCCGGACAGCCATTTTAGAAGCGCGCTTTCTTTGGGGTAATT
Source organism: uncultured Rhizobiaceae group bacterium (assembly GCA_938010435.1). GTDB lineage: Bacteria > Pseudomonadota > Alphaproteobacteria > Rhizobiales > Rhizobiaceae > Pseudahrensia. Next base: position 104,921 of record CALLUS010000004.1, read on the forward strand.
CTGCTCTTTTCGACGACATGCTTATCCGTTTCAACAAAGAAATTGTTACATCCACCGCTCGGGAATTCATTGAAGCTAAATTAAATGAGCGCGATGACCGCCATCGTAAGTCTGGTGAGTCCCGCTACCTTGTTGAGCCCAACGTAAAAGATGGTAAGGGAGGGCAAAGAGATATTCACACCCTGTTTTGGATATCGAAATATTTCTATCAAGTCCGTACGTGGAAAGAGCTTCGCGCGGCCAAAGTATTTTCAAAAGCGGAATTTCAAAAATTTTCAAAAGCCCATGATTTTCTATGGGCCGTGAGATGCCATCTGCATTTTGCAACTGGCCGTGCCACGGAGCGTTTGTCGTTTGACCATCAACCAATGTTGGCTGAACGTTTGGGATATCTTCCGCATCCGGGTCAAAGCGCCGTTGAACGATTTATGAAACATTACTTTTTGGTGGCCAAAGATGTAGGCGACCTAACACGTATTCTGTGTTCCGCCCTGGAAGAAGAGCAGGCAAAGAGCGTTCAAGGCGTCACAGGCATTTTACGTTCGCTCACCCGCCGCCCGAAAAAAATAAAAGGCACAGATCAGTTTGTCGCATTGAACAACCGGATCAAGCCTATTGATGACGAAGTTTTCCAGCGTGACCCCGTCAACATTATCAAAATGTTTCACTTGGCGGAACAGCACGAGTTCTTGTTTCATCCCGACGCAATGCAATTGGTCTCACGATCTCTGAAACTGGTGAATAAGAAACTGCGAGCAGAACCCCAAGCCAATGAAGATTTTCTCGCCTGTCTCACCTCGCGAAAAACACCCGAACGCACTCTGCGAAAAATGAACGAAAGCGGTGTGCTTGGACGTTTTATTCCTGATTTCGGCAAGATCGTCGCGATGATGCAGTTCAATATGTATCACCACTACACAGTCGACGAACATTTACTGCGCTCGATAGGTATTCTGTCAGAGATCGAACATGGTGAAGTGGGAAAACAGCATCCCCTTGCCAACGAATTGATGGTGAGTTCACCAAATCGCGTTGCTCTTTATGTCGCTCTATTGTTACATGATGTGGCGAAAGGCAGACCGGAAGATCATTCCATTGCGGGAGCTAAAATTGCGCGTAAAATTTGTCCGCGCCTTGGGTTGTCAAAAGCGCAGACCGAGCTTGTAGCATGGTTGATTGAACAACATTTACTGATGTCGAACATTGCCCAATCACGAGATTTGAATGATCCGCGTACTATTTCTGATTTTGCTTCCGTTATGCAAAGCATGGATCGGATGAAAGCTCTTTTGGTGCTAACCGTTTGCGACATCAAGGCTGTTGGGCCGGAAGTCTGGAACGGTTGGAAAGGCCAATTGTTGCGCACGCTCTATTATGAAACCGAGCCACGTTTGACGGGTGGCTTCACATCTATTCCCCGCAAAGAACGCATCGACGAAGTGCTTGGAGAATTGGAAGAGGCGCTGTCTGATTGGACCACGAAAGATAGCAAGCGATACCTCAATCTCATGTATGACAATTATCTATTGACCGTTCCACGGGAAGATCAAATCCGGCACCTCCAATTCATCCATGAGAGTGACAAGACGGAAGACAGCATTGCCACAACTTCAGTCACGCGGGAATTTGAAGCGGTGACCGAAATCACATTGTTGGCTCCTGATCATCCGCGTCTGCTTTCCACAATTACGGGGTGCTGTACGGCAGCCGAGGCTAACATTGTCGATGCACAAATCTTCACCACCAAAGATGGGCGCGCACTTGATAGTATTTTCATCAACCGCGCCTTTGACAATGATGAGGATGAGCGTCGACGCGCAGAACGTATTGGCAAAACTATTGAGGATGTTTTGTCAGGCAAAACTCGCTTGAAAGATCTCTTGGCCAATCAACCCAAACCCAGCGGGCGCAAGAAAGCATTCAAAGTTGAGCCTTCTGTCGTCGTCAATAACGGCGCTTCTGATAAATTTACAGTGCTCGAAATTGAAGGGCTTGACCGTCCTGGAGTGTTGTCAAAAATCACGGACGCTATGGCCGATTTATCCCTCGATATTGCATCAGCTCATATCGCAACATTTGGCGAAAAATTCATCGATACGTTTTATGTAACTGACTTGGTCGGTCACAAAATAGTGTCTGCACAAAAACTAACTGCGATAAAACGAAAATTGCTGACAGCTATCATTCCATCTGCAGACAAAAAAGAAAAGTTGGTTTCATGAGCGGTTTGATTTCGAAATTTGCCACTGTTGGTGGTGCAACTATGGCCAGCCGTGTGTTTGGTTTTGCGCGTGAAGCCTTTATGGCAGCAGCACTGGGCACCGGCCCGGTGGCCGATGTTTTTTACACTTGTTTCAGATTTCCAAATCTCTTTCGACGGCTGTTTGCAGAAGGCGCATTTAATATTGCATTCATTCCGCTTTTTGCCAAAGAGTTGGAAGGAGGCGGTAATGATGCGGCCCGCAAGTTCGGACAAGATGTGTTTGCGGTTCTCGCCTCTTGGCTGTTGCTGTTTACGGGCATTGCCATGCTGTCCATGCCGTTCTTGGTCGCCACCATTGTTGCACCCGGATTTACCGACAACTCTGAGAAATTCGATCTTGCCGTTCTCATGACGCGGATCATGTTTCCCTATCTGCTTTGCATGTCATTGGTGGCGATGTTCTCAGGCATTTTGAATTCCATGCGTCGTTATTTCTTGGCGGCCATTGTTCCGGTTCTGCTCAACGTGATTCTTGTCAATATTCTCATTTATTCAATTTGGTGGGAAATGCCCGAGCGGGAAACAGGCATATTGTTGGCTTGGGGTGTCTTCTTCTCAGGCATCGCGCAATTCCTGTTTTTGCTCTGGGGCGTTCACCGCGAAGGGATGGGGTTCAAACTCACTTTCCCAAAACTAACTGCTCCGGTAAAACGCCTTATGGTCTTGATGGGACCAGGGCTGCTAACAGGTGGTGTTTTGCAGATTAATCTTCTGATCGGAACAATTATTGCCACCGCTCAAGATGGCGCCAATGCACTGCTCAATTACGCCGATCGTCTCAACCAATTACCCCTTGGTGTGATCGGCATTGCCGTCGGCGTTGTGCTTTTACCGGAATTATCGCGTGCTCTGAAATCTGGCAATCACGAGGAAGCCGAAAACTTACAAAACAGATCTTTGGAATTTGCTCTCGCGCTCACACTGCCTGCGGCAGTGGGTTTCATCATGATTCCGGAAGACATTGTTCGGTTACTTTATGAGCGTGGTGAGTTTGATGCCATTGCCACATCGAAGACGGCACTGGCTTTGGCCGCCTTCGCAACAGGTCTACCGGCCTATGTGATGATGAAAGTATTCCAGCCTGCATTCTTTGCCCGTGAAGATATGCGGACACCGTTTTGGTTTTCCTGCATCATGGTTGTTACAAATATCGTTCTTTCTTTGGCGCTTTTCCCAACACTTGGTCATGTGGGAATCGCGATTGCAACGTCGGTTTCCGCATGGGTGAATTTGATTTTGCTGGTTGTAACCCAATGGCGACGTGGTGATTTCAAACCTGACAATTTAACCCTGCGACGTTTATTCATGCTTGGAATTTCCGCCCTCATCATGGGCGCTGTGGTCTGGTTTGCGAGAATGGTATTTGAGGATATTTTGATTGATGCAGGATTCTTCACGCAACTGATTGTAGTCGGTGGTTTGATCACTTTTGGCGCGTCGATGTATTTCGCAATGTGCTTTATCTCAGGAGCTGTGGACCGCGCTCAAGTGAAACTACTCTTGCGCCGTTAAGCCAACTGCCCCATACAGCCGCGCAAATAGAAAAAAGCTTGGGTCCACACCATGTCAAAAATTGAAGAACGCGTCTTTTCAGGCATTCAACCAACCGGTAATCTGCATCTTGGAAACTATCTCGGTGCGATCAAGCGTTTCGTGCCGCTGCAAAATGAATATAATTGCATCTACTGCGTGGTTGATCTTCATGCCATTACGGTATGGCAAGACCCTGCTGAGATGGCATCCAATATCCGCGAAGTCACCGCCGCTTATCTCGCATCTGGTATAGATCCGGAAAAGCATATTGTGTTCAATCAAAGCCAAGTTGCAGAACACGCTGAACTGGCTTGGGTGTTCAATTGTATTGCCCGTATGGGTTGGTTGAACCGGATGACACAGTTTAAAGAAAAGGCTGGCAAAGACCGCGAAAAAGCATCTGTTGGCCTGTTTTCATATCCAACACTTATGGCGTCAGACATTCTCACATATCGCGCTACCCACGTTCCCGTGGGTGAAGATCAGAAACAACATCTGGAACTGACCCGCGACATTGCGCAAAAGTTCAACAATGACTTTTCTGACCGTATTAAAGAATTATCTCTTGGTGAGCCTATGCAGGTGGGCAATGAAACCGTGCAAGGCTATTTCCCTCTCACAGAACCACTGATTGGCGGTCCTGCCGCACGAGTTATGAGCCTTCGTGATGGATCGAAGAAAATGTCAAAGTCTGACCCGTCTGATCTTTCGCGCATTGTGATGACAGACGATGCCGATGCTATTGCCAAAAAAATCCGCAAAGCAAAGACAGATGCTGATCCGTTGCCCGAAACCGTTGAAGGATTGGAAGGGAGACCTGAAGCAGACAATCTGGTTGGAATTTATGCGGCACTGACTGATACAAACAAGGCCAGTGTACTCAAAGACTTTGCTGGCGCGCAGTTTGGAACGTTTAAGCCAGCGCTTGCAGATGTTGCTGTTGAGAAAATTGCTCCAATCACCGATGAGATGCGTCGATTGCAGGCTGATCCAGCAGAAATTGATGCCGTTTTGAAAAAGGGTTCAGATCGTGCCCGCGAAATCGCTTGCGAAACATTGGCCGATGTGAAGGAAATCGTTGGCTTTGTGGGTGCACGACGCTAATCTATTTATTGTTCTCATAACAAACGGCACAGTTAAATGGTCACCAAAAGACAAGTTCGAGAAGAAGGCCACAGACGTAAGTTCTTAGCCGTTGTCGATTCGACCCCTGAATGTGCCAAAGCCATTCACTATGCGGCACGACGTGTGGCGGGAATTGATGCCGACTTGGTTCTGGTATACGTGATTGCTCCCGCTGACTTCCAGCATTGGCTGGGCGTCGAAGATGTTATGCGTGCAGAAGCAACAACTGAAGCCGAGGCCGCTCTTGCAAAGGCAAGCCAATGGGCCATTGAATTCGGTGGTACCACCCCTGAAACGGTGATTCACGAAGGCACTCCGGCTGCTGCAATCGAAGCGGTTATTGAGAATGATCCCGACATTGCATTGATGGTTTTGGCAGCCGGAGATTCAAGCGACGGACCTGGCCCACTTGTCTCGGCAATCGCAGGCAGCGGTGGCGCATTTTCTATTCCTGTGACTGTAGTCCCGACAACTTTGACCGATGAAGACATTGACGATTTGGTGTAGTAAAAACCACTGTTATCAAATGTGACCTTATGGCCCTTGATGTGGAGCCATGATCAGCCTATTTTAGAGTTATTCTAAACAAGGGTTCAGATGGACCTGTAAGGACAAAACAATGTTCATTCAAACAGAAGCAACACCAAATCCGGCAACTTTGAAGTTTCTACCGGGTGAAACCGTCGTTCAGGATGGGCCGTTTGAGTTTACCAGCGCAGAACAAGCGCTAGGTAAATCACCTTTGGCTGAAGGCTTGTTTGCAATTGAAAATGTAACCGGTGTGTTTTTTGGCTTTGATTTTGTTACGGTTACCAAAAATGACAGCACGGAATGGCCGCATCTCAAACCAGCAATTCTGGGTGCTATTATGGAGCACTATATGTCCGGGGCTCCCGTTATGGCCGGGAACGGTGTTCCTGACGCAGGTGATGGCGAAGAATTTATCGAAGAAGGCATGGAAGAGATCGTCGAAACGATCAAAGAATTGCTGGAAACACGCGTGCGCCCAGCAGTTGCGCAAGATGGTGGCGACATCACATTCCATGGTTTCAAACAAGGTCGTGTATTTTTGAAAATGCGCGGCGCCTGCGCTGGCTGTCCATCGTCCACTGCGACGTTGCAACATGGTATTCAAAACCTTCTGAAACACTTCATTCCTGAAGTGGAAACAGTGGAAGCTGTTCAGTAATTAGTCGTGCTTGTGGCAATCACAAGCACCGCTTAAAACCTCTATATGATTCTCGCAATTGATACTTCTGGCCCTATTTGTTCGGCCGCATTTCTGGATTCCGGTTCCGGGCAGATCATCGTGCAACGTAGCGACGATATTGGTCGCGGCCATGCAGAATTGTTGCTTCCAATGATTGACGAATTGATGGAATCAAAAAATTTGAAATGGAACGACGTTGAAGCGGTTGGCTGTTCAACGGGACCCGGTTCGTTCACCGGACTGCGCGTTGGACTTGCTGCTGCAAAAGGAATTGCATTTGCGCGTTCATGCCCCTGCATAGGTATTTCTGTATTTGAAGCTTTCGCCCGTAAAGCAAGCCAACCCGTCTGCGTTGTTTTGAATGCCAAACGCAATGAATTCTGGTTACAAAACTTCAATGAATCAGAGGACGGGGCAACAGATGCCAAAGCCGTTTCAACCGAGCGCGTTCTTGATTATATTCCATCGCATATCGAAGATTTGGCAGGGTCAGGCGCCATAGACGTGCAAAGGAAAGACGCACGTTTCCGCGTCCTGACAGATGCCGTATCACCGCCCATAGAAACCATTGCTCAATTGACCAATGAACGGCGATCCAACCCTACTCAGTTTCGGGCAAAACCACTTTATTTGCGTGCACCAGACGCGAAACCACAAGCAGGATTGGTATTCGCAAACTGATGTTGGGATTTGGCAAAAAAGAGTTTGTTGTGCAGAAAGCTGCACCTGAAGATTATGGTGCTCTTGCTGACTTGCACGCACTTTCATTCGCACGTGGTTGGTCAACGAGTGAGCTAGAAGGTCTGGCGGGACAACCCTCCGTAACTATTTTGTCAGCGCGCCTTGTTGGCAAACCAAAACTTGCCCCGGTTGCTTTCAATATTATTCGTCAAACAGAATTCGAGGCTGAGATACTCTCGATTGCTGTCGACACCACATATCGAAGGGCCGGACTTGGAGGGCAATTGATGCGGGAAGCCATTCTTCATCTGCAAGCTGATCGTGTTGGAACATTGATTTTGGAAGTTGATGCAACCAATGTCCCCGCCGTTACCATGTATCAAAAACTGGGTTTTGAAACGGTGGGCAATCGCCCGGGATATTATGCTTCAGACTCCCAAAGCTCCAACGCAAACCGTGCAACTGCATTAGTGATGCGGCTCGAATTGGCCTAAGGGAAAACAATGCTGAGAAATATCAGGTTTCTTTTGATTATACTCAGCATAATCATCGTGCTCATTCTTGTTGTGCCCTTTCAGTTGATTGCACTGATATTCGCGCGATTTGGTTTTCCGCAACCTGCCGGATATTTGCCTTTGGTGTTTCACCGTATCGTTTTGAAATTGGTGGGCATTCGTTTGACCATCAATGGTGATCTGCCAAAGCACCGTCCCTTGTTGTTGGTTTCCAACCATGTGAGCTGGCTGGATATTGTGGTTTTGGGAGCTGTGACGCCTCTTTCTTTCGTGGCAAAATCTGAGATGTTGAGCTGGCCGCTCTTTGGGAAAATGGCGCAATTGCAACGCACTGTATTCATTCAACGTGAACAACGTAGACAATCTGGACATCAAGCCAATGCCATTGCGGACAGAATGACCAAGAAGGAAATCATGGTTTTGTTTCCGGAAGGGACAACGACCGATGGTAACACGTTGTTCCCGTTCAAAACTCCCTTATTTGAAGCTGCACGGTTTGCGCTCGTGGCATCTCCTGTTGAAGAAGCACTCATCCAACCCGCAGCTATAGACTACAGCCATATCCATGGTCTCCCCATTGGCCGTGCTGAACGCACCCATGTGGCTTGGCCGGGAGATCTAGGGTTGGGAGAAAGTCTGATACCTATTTTGAAAAAAGGTGCATTGGATGTGACTGTCCATTTGGGCAAACCAATCGCATTCACTGAACAATCAAAGCGCAAGATTGTTTCCGCTGAAGCATCTGCAGCCATCAGCACCATGCTTTTGAATCGTTAGTCTATAATGCGTTGAATCTGCGCCATCAATTGCACCAAGATTGCGTATTTGATGGTACTTTTTGAATATTGATAAAACGCATTATGCGCTAATCGCTCGACTCAGGTTTCATTGACAGATAAAGACACGTCATTGAATTCAACTGTCCGAATTTGGACACCGCAAAGGTCGATTTTATGACGCAAACCAGCACCGAAAAAAAGGTCTTCATCAAGACTTGGGGCTGTCAAATGAACGTCTATGATTCCACGCGAATGCAAGACGCGTTGGAAGCTGACGGCTATACAAATACAGACGATATAACAGACGCCGATCTGGTGCTTTTAAACACGTGCCACATTCGCGAAAAAGCAGCTGAAAAAGTCTATTCCAATCTTGGCCGTATTCGCGCTTTAAAAAACAAACGTGCAGGCACAAATCGCCCCATGACAATCGGCGTAACTGGCTGTGTTGCGCAGGCAGAAGGCAAAGAAATTTTGCGCCGTGAGAAAGCCGTTGACCTTGTTGTGGGGCCGCAAACATATCACCGTCTTCCTGAAATTGTCTCGAAAGCCAAAAACGAAGGTCGACAAGTCGACACTGAGTATGCCGTTGAAGACAAATTCGAATACATACCGTTGGCTACCAAGAAACAGGTGCAAGCACGTGGCGTGACGTCATTTCTCACTGTGCAAGAAGGATGCGATAAATTCTGCACCTTCTGTGTGGTGCCTTATACACGTGGCGCAGAGGTCTCTCGCCCACACAGCCAAATAATAGAAGAAGCCAAATCACTGGTTGATGCCGGTGTCCGCGAAATCACATTGCTAGGACAGAACGTCAACGCATGGCATGGTCTTGGACCTAAAGGCACAGAAATGCGCCTTGGTGAATTGCTCTACGATCTTGCGGAAGTTGATGGCCTCAAACGCCTGCGTTATGTCACCAGCCATCCAAAAGATATGGACGATGGTTTGATTAATGCTCATCGCGATCTTAATGTTTTGATGCCGTATCTGCATCTCCCTGTTCAAGCTGGATCTGACAAAATTCTGAAATCCATGAACCGCAGTCATACGGCTGCTGAATATGTGGACATTATCAAACGCGTTCGCGAAGCACGCCCGGATATCGCCATTTCTGGCGACATGATTGTAGGCTTCCCCGGTGAAACCGATGACGACTTTGAAGCAACTATGGAAATAGTGCGTCAGACAAATTATGCATCTTGCTATTCATTTAAATATTCCATTCGCCCCGGCACACCGGGCGCTGAGTTGACAGATCAGATTGATGAAGACGTGAAATCAGAACGGTTGCAAAGATTACAAGCCCTGTTGTTTGAACAGCAACAGGCGTTCAATGCCGGATGTATCGGTAAAACGATTGATGTTTTGCTTGAAAAAACTGGGCGTGAAGCAGAGCAATTGATCGGTCGTTCCCCATGGTTGCAAAGCGTTGTCGTTCCGTCACATTGTGGAACTATAGGCGATACGGTTACAGTGAAAATTATCGACAAAAACACAAACAGCCTCATCGCTGAAGCTGTTTAATCCCAAGAGGACATCCATTTGAGCCAAACTGACGGTTTACCCGATTTTATCAAGAATCCTTCTGAAAAATCTTTAATAAATAAGATGAAGAGACCGGAAGAAAGCGGTGCATCCGATATGGTTCATGTGGCGGTTGTCTATGATGACAATCATCGTGCCCAAGCACTGTTCGGACAATATGACGAGCACCTTGCGATCATAGAGCGTGATCTGCATCTGGAAGCTGTGGCGAGAGGAAACGAAGTCACTCTTCGCGGGTCTGCAGTTGCGACCGGTCAAGCACGCCGTGTGTTGGATGCTCTTTATATACGTATCGAGAACAATGAAGAAATTACAGCAGGCGATGTGGAGGGGGCCATACGCCAAGCTATTGCCTCTGACGCACAAATGACGCTACCTGCATTGAGTGAAATCGGCTCAAAAAAGGGCAAACTCGCCATGGCCGGAATTTCGACGGCTAAGAAAACTGTCCATGCTCGGACGCCAACCCAAGATGCCTACATTCGCGCTATGGAACGGGCAGAAATGGTTTTTGGGACAGGGCCCGCGGGAACAGGCAAGACCTATCTGGCCGTTGCTTATGCGGCTTCGCTTTTAGAACGCGGTGCTGTGGATCGTATCATTCTATCTCGCCCCGCTGTGGAAGCAGGTGAACGCCTTGGGTTTCTTCCCGGAGACATGAAAGAGAAAGTTGATCCTTATCTGCGCCCACTCTATGACGCGCTCTACGACATGATGCCCGGCGACAAAGTGGAACGGGCAATCACATCAGGTGTGATTGAAATTGCCCCTCTGGCATTTATGCGTGGACGGACTCTTGCCCATGCCGCTGTCATTTTGGACGAAGCTCAAAACACCACCTCTATGCAGATGAAAATGTTTTTGACCCGCCTTGGTGAAGGGTCGAAAATGATCATCACCGGTGATCCAAGTCAGATTGATTTGCCTAACGGCCAAATCTCCGGCCTTGTTGAAGCACTGCAAATTCTTAAGCCGGTTGATGGTATTATATCTGTCGCCTTCACCGCCAAAGATGTTGTGCGTCACAAATTGGTGGGCCGTATTGTGGAAGCTTACGACCATGCGGGGCAAGATCAGGCGGACTATCGGTGACTAAAGCAGCCTCCGTATTAACGATTGATTTCTCGATACAATCCGGCTCTTGGCCGACGCAAGCCGAATTGACCGGTTTGTTGGACAAAGCTTTGAGCACTGCAAGCAACTTATGCCCCTTCGATATGCCTGCTGGCGCGGAGGTGAGTGTTGTCTTTTGCGATGATGAAAACATTCAGGTTTTGAACAAGTCATTTCGTGATGAAGACAAACCCACAAATGTTTTGTCTTTTGCCAGCAATGATGGGGTTGAAATGACATCCTGGTCACCGCTTTTGGGTGATATTATTCTTGCACAAGAAACAATCGAGCGGGAAGCTGAAGCTCAAAACAAGACATTTACAGACCACATAACTCATCTTCTGGTGCATGGTTTTCTACATTTGGTCGGCTACGATCACATGAATGATGAAGATGCGGAGAATATGGAAGATTTAGAACGCAAAGTTCTTGCAGCACTAGGCATTGCCGATCCGTATTGAGGACTTTAGATTGCGAATCGATGGAGATATCGCACCGCCCATGAACGATAAAATTGCAGAGACAACTGATCAGGCTATTTCCAGTGAAAGCCCGAACGACTGTTCGCCCGACATAAACCCCGATCAAAATCCGATTGAACACAATCGTTCGCTGGTCGTTCTTGGAAAACAAGAACGCGACGAAGGTTGGTTCACACGTTTTATGGTGCGCATCGGTTTGCGATCCGGCGGGTCACTTCGTGATGACTTGAACGAAGCGCTTTCCGGCGAAGGGGAAGCTGGTGATGTGTTCTCACCTGAAGAACGCGCCATGCTGCAAAATATTTTGCGCCTGCGTGAACGCCGTGTGGAAGACGTGATGGTGCCCCGTGCCGAAGTTCATGCTGTGGATCTATCGACACCCTTGAGTGATCTTCTTCAGACGTTTGAAGACACTGGTCACTCCCGACTTCCGGTCTATGACGATTCTCTCGATGACCCCCGTGGCATGGTTTTGATCAAAGACCTCTTGCTGCACATGACCAAACTTTCTGGTAAAGGTGCGCGCAAAAACAGTGACGGTTATAAATCCCTTGATCTCTCCAAGGTCGATCTTGATGTGACACTGTCCAAAACGAATGTGATGCGCAAAGTCTTGTTCGTACCGCCCTCCATGCTAGCTTCAGATCTCATGGCGCGTATGCAGGCCACACGAACCCAAATGGCCTTAGTGATCGACGAATATGGTGGAACTGACGGACTGGTTTCACTGGAAGACATTGTCGAAGAAGTGGTCGGTGAAATTGAAGACGAACACGACGAAGATGAAGATGCATTGATCGAAGACCTTAGTGAAGGTCGCTGGAATGTAGATGCCCGTGTTGAATTGGAAAAGCTGCAAGAAATTATTGGTAAAACTTTCAACCCCGGTGAACTGGCAGATGACATGGACACGGTCGGCGGACTGGTTTTTGCTCTAGCCGGTCATGTGCCGGTGCGTGGAGAAGTGATTGTCGGGTTAGCAGGCTTTGAATTTAGAATTTTGGATGCTGACCCACGTCGCGTAAAACAGATTCAAATTGTTCAAACGAGCCATCGCGATAAACGCAGGAAGGCAGTAGCCATAACCGCGGGCTCCAAAATTGAGGACAAAACTTAGTGTCCGGTTCACAAAGCGGCCAAGAGATTGAACGTCTTATCCAGTTATTAGCCAGACTGCCTGGTCTGGGACCGCGTTCCGCACGGCGTGCAGCATTGCATTTGATCAAGAAAAAAGAAGTTTTAATGGAACCGCTCGCGGGAGCGCTTGCAGATGCTGTTGATGCTGTTGGGATCTGCGACACGTGTGGAAACATTGATACTTCTAACCCTTGCAAATTATGTAGCGATCATCGTCGTGACAATTCCACAATTATCGTTGTTGAAGATGTGTCCGATCTGTGGGCTTTAGAGCGGGCTGGCGAAATGAACGTCGCCTATCATGTTCTTGGGGGTACATTATCTCCGCTCGACGGTGTTGGGCCGGACGATCTCACAATTACGCAACTGGTTGATCGTGTTGGAAATGGCGACGTCAAAGAAGTAATCATCGCCGTCAACGCCACAGTGGAAGGACAAACCACTGCTCATTATTTAACCGATCAATTGGACGGTTTTAACGTAAATGTATCACGCCTTGCCCATGGTGTACCTGTGGGTGGTGAGCTCGACTATCTGGATGAAGGCACGTTGAGTGCGGCTCTTCGCGCACGCACCAAGTTCTAAACATTGCGCATCAATGCCAGCATAAACCCACCGGCCAGCAACCCCCAAAATGCCCCCGATATTCCAAACAATGTAATCCCTGAAGCGCTAGCCATAAATGTCATTGCAGCCGCGGGACGATGGTTTTCAACTTTGAAAGCCCCGAGCACAGAGACTGAAAAAGCGCCGATTAAAGCCAAGCCCGCAACAGCCTCAATCAGAATCGCAGGTGCAAGTGAAACAAAAGCCGTCACAAGGCCAGCGAACAAACCAAAAATGATGTAGGTGGCCCCACATACGATAGCTGCAGTGTATCGTTTTTGAGGGTCAGACCCCGCATCTTCACCAGCCAACATAGCAGCCGTAATAGCAGCCAAATTAACCGCATGACTGCCTAAAACCGCAAATACCCCTGAGAACAAACCCGTGACCCAAAGTAGGGGGCCTGATTTTGTTTCATAATTATTCGCGCGCAAAACTGCGAGACCCGGAATATTTTGGGACGCCATCGTCACCACAAATAAAGGGAATGCAATTCCCAAAATAGATTCCACATTAAATGTGGGAGTTACAAACACAGGGTTCGGAATAACCGCAGACGTCAATTTTCCTTGCCAACCATTGGGAAGATCTACACCAAAAATCATCACTGCTACGAATGCCAATAGTGCAGCTGGAATGCCGAGGAACTTATTGATCCGATTTCCAATCACCCAAGCCAACAGAATTGAAAGACCCAATACCGGATCAAATGCAATTGCTTTGAATGGAGCTAAACACAGCGACATTAAAATTCCGGCCAACATGGCATTGGCCAAAGAATCTGGAATGACTTCCACAGCCTTTCCAAAGGGACGCCATAGCCCCGATAAAATAATCAAAACTGCACAAACCAAAAACGCGCCAACAGCAGCTGAAAACCCACCATCATTTGCGCCAGAGATCGCCAGCAGTGCAGCACCGGGTGTAGACCAAGCCACACTAACAGGCATTTTTGTACGAACGCTCAATACGATACCACATAGACCCATCGCAATTGCAGCAGCCATCAACCCTGATGCGGCTTCAGCCTCACTTGCACCCACACCGCGCAAGCCTTGAAGCACAACTGCAAATGATGACGCGAAGCCAACAAATGCTGCCAGCACACCCATGAACACAGATTGTGGGGTTAGATCACGCAGCATTGGGCAGGTTCAATAATGTGGAGGGCGTGTGTTTTCATGGCCGCCGGGGCCTGTTTCCTCGACTTCAGTCAATCGATCACGGAATCGCAAAAGAGCCTTTTTGAGACCATCAATCTCTGTCCATTGCTCTTTCACCACATCGGACAAGCTTTCAATTTCACTGGTTTGATGAGCACAAAGTTCTTCAAGAACCTGAATGCGCTTTTCGAAATTGTCAGAACTCATGAGAATTGATGTTTCCAGCTTTTGCTTGCTTCAATTCTGCACTTGATAGACGTGCAAGTCGAGGCAGTTCGTTAAAACCAAAGCGAATGTATAGAAGATGGATGGCTAAGTTAGCTTGACCTGATGATGACCAACGTCAACGAAAGTCAAACGACTTAAGCTTCACCGCCATCTTCAGATGAATCGGTTGCGACGTCAGATAGTTCTGGCTGAACAACGTCTTCAAACTTTGGACCACCCTTAGCGACACCCACCATGGCGGGGCGCAAAATACGGTCGCCGATTGTATAGCCTTCTTGAACAACCTGCTGCACCGAATTGTTCGGAACTTCTGGGTTTGGCATTTCAAACATCGCCTGATGTTTGTTCGGGTCAAACTTTTCGCCTTCAGGATTAAATTTTTTGACGCCTGCATTGTCCAGCGCTTTTAACAATTCGCGCTCAGTCATTTCAACACCTTCGATCAACGCCTTAAATTCATCTGAGCCCGATTCACGCTTGTCCGCAGGAACGGCTTGAATGGCACGCTGCAAGTTGTCGCCAACACCCAAGAGATCACGGGCAAAGCCTGAAACCGCATAAGAACGGGTGTCAGACATTTCCCGTGCTGTTCGTTTGCGAAGATTGTCCATCTCGGCAACCGTGCGCAGCATTTTATCTTTCATCTCTTCGTTTTCAGCTTTCAGCTTATCAAGGAGAGACAAAATTGTTGCAGGATCATTGGGATCAGCTTCGGGTTCATTAGCCGCTTCTTCTTCAGCAGCTTCCATCTCCGCCTGCTCTTCTTCTTCCAAGCGCGCTTCTTCAGCCTCTAGGTCATCAAAAAGGGCATCTTCTGGAGTGCGGTTTCCCGACATGTTTCACCTGTAAAAACATAAAAAGAGATCGACGGGCATATCGGACTTATCGTGCGAAAAATCAAGAACCAATCGAAAAAAACACCTATGACAGAATACGACTAACCACTTGTGCCGTATAATCCACCATGGGCACGATCCGTGCATAATTGAGCCGCGTTGGGCCAATGACACCCACCGCACCGATAATCCGTTGATCGCTGTCACGATAGGGCGCCACGACAACGCTTGAGCCTGACAAGGAAAATAGTTTGTTTTCCGATCCGATAAATATCTTCACGCCTTCGCCTTGTTCGGCCAAATCAAGGAGTTGCATCAGGCCTTCTTTGGTTTCTAACTCATCAAACAAATGGCGCAGCCGCTCAAGATCTTCTTGAGCCGTGATGCTTTCCAGAAGATTCGATCGCCCGCGAACAATCAATTGAGGCTGGTTGTTGGATGTTGCGCCTGCCCAGGTGGCGAGACCTTGGTCGACTAAGGTTTTAGCTAATTCATCCAATTCGCTTTTGGCTGATATCAGGCGCGCTGAAATCGCTGTGCGCGCTTCGCCCAATGTACGGCCAGAAATATGAGCGTTGAGATAATTGGACGCTTCCACAAGTGTCGACGCTGACAGCCCAGGAGGTAAATCGAGAATGCGGTTTTCCACATTGCCGTTTTCGCCCACCATCACCACCAGCGCTTTGGTCGCTTCCAAACGAACAAACTCGATATGCTTCAAACGAATATCTGCTTTGCCGGCAATCACCAATCCAGCACCCTGTGTCAAACCAGACAGCAACTGGCTGGCTTGGGTGAGCATGGAATCCATCGTTTCACCTTGGGCTGCATCTTTAACTTTCGCATCGATGCCCCAACGTTCCTGAGCCGTGAGGTTGCCGATTTCCATGAACCCATCAACAAAATATCGCAAACCCTGTTCGGTGGGCAATCTTCCTGCACTCACATGGGGTGCATAGATGAGGCCCAAATGCTCAAGATCAGACATCACATTGCGAATAGATGCGGGAGACAAGGCAATTGATAATTGTCGTGATAAGTTGCGCGAACCCATCGGCTCGCCGGTTTCTAGATACGTTTCTACAACCGTTCGAAAAATCTCACGGCTGCGATCATCCAGATTTTCCATGTATTGGAAATGTTTTGGCGGAATAGAAGCTGTCATGAACCTAATATAGGAACGAAGGCTGCCTTCCTGCAATGGATTAAATCACGCACTAGCGCCAAACTCATTACAGGTCTAAAAGACGCTCAAATTTAATTTGCGAGACTCACATGAGACCTTCCAAACGTGCCTTAGATGAAATGCGTGCTGTTACGCTTGAACGCGGATTTTCCAAACATGCTGAAGGGTCTTGTCTGATCAAGTTTGGCGATACGCATGTGCTTTGCACTGCTTCTCTTGAGGATCGTGTCCCACCATGGTTGCGCGGCGGAGGCAAAGGTTGGGTTACAGCAGAATATGGAATGTTGCCCCGTTCCACCGGATCACGCATGCGCCGTGAAGCCTCATCGGGTAAACAGTCGGGACGTACCCAAGAAATTCAACGCCTGATAGGTCGTTCGCTCCGTGCAGTTGTGGATATGGAAGCATTGGGTGAACGCCAAATTTCGCTCGATTGCGATGTAATCCAAGCAGACGGTGGAACGCGTACAGCTTCTATCACTGGTGCTTATGTGGCGCTGAAAGAATGCCTCGACTGGATGCAAGCCCGCTCGATGATTGGGGGCAACGTGCTGAAAGACAATGTGGCAGCGATTTCTTGCGGCATTTACAACGGTACACCTGTTCTTGACCTTGATTATGATGAAGATTCTGAAGCTGAAACAGATGCCAACTTCGTTATGACCGGTTCAGGCGGCATTGTTGAAATTCAGGGCACTGCAGAAGCTGATCCGTTCAGCGAAGATGAATTTTCTAAACTGATGGGCCTTGCCAAAAAAGGCATTGGTGAATTAGTCAACTTGCAAAACCTGTCGGCCTAAACATGCGCAAACTTGAAACCAAAGAGATTATTTTGGCCACTCACAATGAGGGCAAGCTACGCGAAATGCGTCAGTTAATGGAACCCTTTGGTTTTAAGATCACGTCTGCTGGCGAACGCAGGTTGCCCGAACCGGCCGAAGAAGGCACCACGTTTGAAGAAAACGCCTATACCAAAGCTTGGGCTGCGGCCAAAACCACCAATATGGTCGCGCTTTCCGACGACAGCGGGTTGAGCGTTGATGCATTGGGTGGAGCACCCGGTGTTTACACAGCAGATTGGGCGGAAAAAGAAGATGGGTCTGGCAGAGATTTCCAGATGGCCATGCAAAAAGTGGAAACAGCACTTGCGGAA
The DNA here is from genome assembly GCA_938010435.1 of uncultured Rhizobiaceae group bacterium. GTDB lineage: Bacteria > Pseudomonadota > Alphaproteobacteria > Rhizobiales > Rhizobiaceae > Pseudahrensia. The sequence continues at coordinate 122,482 of CALLUS010000004.1, forward strand.
AAAGGTGCTGTTGATCCTGCTCAACGCAAAGGCGCTTTCAACGCCGTGTTGTGCCTCTGCTGGCCAGACGGCCATGCCGAATATTTTAAAGGCGTTGCGCCTGGGACATTGGTATGGCCACCGCGTGGCGGAGATGGGTTCGGATATGACCCCGTGTTTTTGCCCGACGGTCATGAACGCACATTTGGTGAAATGACTGCGGACGAAAAACACTCTTGGACAATGGGACAGGCAACTGAACCTCTCTCCCACCGCGCACGCGCGTTTGCCAAACTCGCAACGGTTCTCTTGCACTAATGTCCGATTTGAACAAAGACGATGGCTCACCCGGATTCGGTATCTATGTCCATTGGCCGTTTTGCGCAGCCAAGTGCCCCTATTGTGACTTTAATTCTCATGTGCGCCACAAAGCTATTGATCAACCGAGATTTGCAGCAGCGTTTGAACGTGAAATTGAACATATGGCGGCCATGCAACCCGGCCGTGAAGTCACCAGTGTATTTCTTGGGGGTGGTACTCCGTCTTTAATGGAACCCGCCACTGTTGAACGTATTTTGAACGCCATTGCAAAAGCATGGAATGTGCCACACGGAATTGAAATCACGCTGGAAGCCAACCCGACCAGCGTGGAGGCTGACCGCTTTCGAGGTTACCGCACTGCTGGCGTGAACCGTGTTTCTTTAGGGGTTCAGTCTCTCGTTGATCAAGAATTGAAAATGCTGGGCCGGCAACATTCTGCGCAAGAAGCTATTTCTGCCATCGGGCTGGCGCGTGATATTTTTCCACGTCTTTCGTTCGATTTGATCTATGCGCGCCCCAACCAAACGGTTGCACAATGGACCCAAGAATTGGAACAAGCCATTGGTCTCGCGGCGGATCACTTGTCCCTTTACCAATTGACTATCGAACAAGGCACTCCGTTTTTTGAACTGCATCGCAAAGGCAAATTGAAAGTGCCAGATGCTGAACAAGCTGCAACACTTTATGAAGTCACCCAAGACATCACCACTGCACACGGCCTGCCTGCTTATGAAATATCAAACCATGCCAAACCCGGATCGGAAAGTCGTCACAACCTATCCTATTGGCGTTTTGGCACATGGGCCGGTGTTGGCCCGGGTGCTCATGGTCGCCTATCCATGAATGATGGTCGTCACGCCCTGAGCACCGAACTGCATCCGGAAACCTGGTTGGAAAAGGTTGAAGCTGACGGCCATGGATTAATCGATAACGAGCTTCTCACCGCTGAAGATTTTGGCGATGAAATGCTGGTGATGGGTTTGCGATTGAAAGAAGGTTTTGATCTTGCCCGTTACACACAAGAAACCGGAACATCACTTGATGAAAAACGCATAAATGATCTGATTGATCTTAAAATGATCGAACGTATGGACAATGGCAAAATGCGCGCCACTGCCCAAGGCGCACTGGTTTTAGACGCTGTGATCGCCGACCTCGCAGCTTAATCAGGTTTAGCGAAAACTGTTTAGCGCGGACGAAGCGATAACTTTCTTTCCGCTTTGCACCTGATTGACCACTTGCCCACGTTCCAACCGGCCATTTCTTTTGAAGCGGAAAATACCTGTTGCGCCATTGAACCCAGCGCTACTTTGTATGGCTTGTGCCGTAAACGGATTCACTTGATTCCGGCCAATCAACTGGGCTGCAAGACTCACTGCATCATAACCAAGCGCTGCTGTCACAGTTGGTGTTGACCCATAGGTTGAACGATAGCGGCTGGAGAAATTAGCAAAGTTTCGTTTGTCGGCACCAGCAAATATTGCACCGTTCAAGCTGCTGTTGGCCAAGTTGATCGCATCCCATTGACCAGAACCCATGATCTGTTTTCCAGCGGTAGAGCCGCCTGCTTTGAGAATAGATTTTAAAATCAAACTCGGCACTTGACCGCCTTCGGGAATATACAAAGCATTGGCCGTTGCCAGTGGCACTGCGGCAGACTTCGCAGCTGCCTCGATGGCTCTCGCATTGCCAGCATATTTAATTACGGACACAACTTGACCGGTGCCGGACGCATCATAAGTACGGCGCAATGTACGCTCTGCAATTGCGCCATAGGCATTGTTCGGCAACAGTGCAACCACGCGTGTTCCTCCGCGAGAAATTCCGTAATTCAAAGTGCGCGAAATGTCAGCTTCAGGCGCAAAAGACAGAAGGTAGGTACCCGACCCCGCACGAGCGGTATCTGAAGAAAAAGCAATCACTGGAATAGAAGCTGGACCTGCAACGCTGGACGCAGAACTGACATTGGCAGACAAAAGCGGGCCAAGGACAAGTGTTGAACCCTCATCACGCGCTTCTGCGACCGCACTTGCCGAACGCGCTGCTTGGCCTTTGGTATCCTTTATGACCAGTTGCAAACGACCAGCGCCGAAGTCACGCACAGCCAGTTTAGCGGCATTGCGAATTTGCTTACCAACAGCGCCAGCACCACCGCCCATTGAAGATGGTACCAACAGAGTTACACGCACAGGGCCATTGCCCACCACTTCACCTTTTGGGTTTGGTGTAATCGCACGCTTTGGAAGTTGAGGTTGAACTGCTTTAGGTTTCTGGCCTGACAGATCTCCAATATCGAGAGAACCGGGCTGACAGGCTGACAAAAATAATGCCGCCAAAGATATTGCTGTTGTTTTAGCATTGAATATTGAGAAATAAGTCACGGACAGTCCAACCAAAGGGTACTTTGAGTGCGGTCTCACCGACCGAAAAGCGAACTTACTGTAGAACGCCCCGATTGCGCAAACGACCCCTCATCGCGCAACCTCTCGATTGTCTTATGCAAGACACTGCAAGTCAAATATCTACCATACCGTTATGCATTTACTTTCTGTTAAGGTTAACGGAATGTAACTACAAACTTCACCCTATGAATTTGCCTCTTGCATCGGCATGAATGGCTTTATGACAAACACTCCTTCCAGTTTCATGATCAAAGGCAATGTTCTACAAAGCAACCCGCTTCCTGCAGGGCTCTATCTTGTCTCCACACCTATCGGCAATCTGGGTGACATAACCATTCGCGCATTAGAAACTCTGGCAGGGTGCACGGTGATTGCTTGTGAGGACACTCGTTCGAGTGGTGTATTGTTGTCACGCTACGGGATTGATCGTCCTAAAATTTCTTATAATGAGCACAATGCTGACAAGCGTGGCCCCGACATATTGCGCCAAATCGCCGGGGGTGCAGCAATTGCCCTGATCAGTGATGCAGGAACTCCCTTGGTCAATGATCCCGGTTTCCGTTTGGTGGCGGAAGCGGTTGAACAAGACTTAACAGTGATCCCCATTCCCGGGGCCAGCGCACCGTTGAGCGCGTTAGTCGCCAGTGGGTTGAAAAGCGAAGACTTCCGGTTTTGCGGGTTCATTCCGAATAAAGCTGGTGCGCGACTCAAATGGTTGGACAAACTTGTGGATGCACCCTCAACTCTGATCTTCTTTGAAGCGCCCACCCGCTTGATCACCAGTTTAAAATCTATGTTGGAAGTCTTTGGCCCCGACCGACCAACCGTTGTGGCGCGTGAATTGACTAAAATGTACGAAACGTTTGAACGCGGAACTATGAATGAATTGCTTGAACTATTTGAAACGCAAGAACGTTTGCGAGGCGAATTTGTTATTCTGGTTGAGGGTGTAGTCGAAACACCTGTAAGCGAATTGGATACAATCGAAATGCTGAAAGATGCACTGACCCGTTTGAAGACAAAGGATGCAGCCGCAGAAGTCGCCAAGCAGACAGGATTGCCGCGCCAAGATCTGTACCGTCAAGCACTCGATTTGAAAAAAGATGGCTGACGCGCGTCTCAAAGCCTATCGCAAAGGCCATCGTGCCGAATGGCTCGCCGCGTTCGCTCTCCTCATACGTGGCCATAAAATTATTGCACGTCGTTTTAAAACTCCAGTTGGAGAAATCGACCTCATTGCGCGCAATGGAAATCTGGTTCTCTTCATTGAGGTTAAGGCACGTACAACACATCAGTTGGCGCTCGATTCCGTCAGCCATACGGCACAAAAACGAATCGCTAAAGCGGGTGACTGGTGGTTATCGCAACAAAAAGACTTCCAGCAACTGTCGTGGCGGTTTGACGTTATAACAGTTGTGCCTTGGCGATGGCCACGACATTACAAAAATGTGTGGTCAGGACACCGCTAAAACAGTTTGCAGTCAATCAATTGCCCTTTACATAGACATATCAGTTTTTAGATGGATTATTGCACCATGACACTTCGTATTGCCGTTCAGATGGATCACATCTCCACAGTACAAATTGCCGGGGATTCATCCTTTGCTCTCATGCTTGAAGCGCAAGCCCGTGGCCACAAGCTATATCATTATGAAGTAGACCGACTGTCCATGCGCGATGGACGTGTTTTTGCCCGGTGCGAGCCTGTTGAAGTGCGCGATATTAAGGGCGATCACTTCACGCTTGGAGAAACTAAAGAAGAAAACATGGCTGATATGGACGTGATTTTAATGCGTCAGGACCCGCCTTTTCACATGGGCTATATAACCGCAACTCATTTGCTGGAACGCCTGCACCCTAAAACACTTGTAGCCAATAATCCTGCTGAAGTGCGCAATGCGCCAGAGAAGATTTTCGTCACTGAATTTCCAGAACTCATGCCTGAAACCCTGATCACGCGATCGGAAGAAGAAGTGCGTAAATTTCGCGACGAATTCAAAGACATTATCGTCAAACCACTTTACGGCAATGGTGGCGCAGGCGTTTTCCGCATTCAAGAAGGCGACCAAAACCTCTCGTCCCTTATTGAAATGTTCCATGACACCTGGCCCGAACCCTTCATCGCACAACGCTATATGAAAGAGGTCCGTTCAGGCGACAAACGCATTATTTTGATCGACGGCGAACCCGTTGGCGCGATCAATCGCGTACCATCGGAAAACGAAGCCCGCTCTAACATGCATGTGGGTGGGCGTGCAGAAGCCGTCGATATTACTCCGCGCGAACAAGAAATTTGCGCGGCCATTGGCCCGGAACTCAAACGGCGTGGTTTCATATTCGTCGGTATTGATGTGATTGGCGATTATATGACGGAAATTAACGTTACATCGCCTACAGGTATTCGCGAGGTTCAGAAATTTGGTGGCGCTGATATAGCAGCTCTGTTCTGGGATGCGATTGAAGCTAAACGCGCTTAAACTATTTGTTCATACTTTGTTCTTGTAAAATACTAAACCTTGCATTAGCCTAAACCTGCGACAGAAGCAGATTTGGGGTGTGTTATGGTTTCCCGCTGTACGACAATAGCCTTTCAGGGTATTCAAGCCGTTCCTGTGGACGTGCAAGTCATGGTTGCCCCCGGTCATGTGGGCATGAGTATCGTTGGCCTTGCTGACAAAGCGGTTGCTGAAAGCCGTGAACGCGTTCAAGCCGCCTTGCACGCATCTGGACTGTCTATGCCAGCCAAAAAAGTGACCGTGAATCTTGCGCCTGCAGACCTTCCAAAAGAAGGCAGTCATTACGATCTTCCAATTGCTCTTGCTTTGATGGCCGCCATCGGCGCAATCCCCGGCGATGCGTTGGAAAACTATGTTGTAATGGGCGAACTGGCACTGGACGGCACAATTGCACCTGTTGCAGGGGCCTTACCTGCCGCAATTGGCGCAAATGGATTGAACAAAGGGCTGATCTGCCCATCCATATCCGGCCCTGAAGCTGCATGGGCTGACCCTGAAATGGACGTCCTTGCCCCTCGCAGTCTTATTACCATGGCCAATCATTTTAAAGGAACACAAGTTCTATCCCGACCTGTTGCTGGCATTCGCGACGGAGCCAAAGCATACGGCGATTTAAGCGAAATACGTGGACAAGAAACCGCAAAACGTGCGTTGGAAGTATCTGCTGCTGGAGGGCATAATCTTCTTTTTGTTGGCCCTCCAGGTTCCGGCAAAAGCATGTTGGCTTCACGTTTGCCATCTATTCTACCCCCACTTCAACCGCGAGAACTTTTGGAAGTTTCCATGATTGCATCCATTGCGGGCACAATCGCTGACGGTAAACTCTCGTCGGCACGACCGTTTCGGGCACCTCATCATTCAGCCTCTATGGCTGCCATGGTGGGCGGAGGTTTAAAAGCTAAACCGGGTGAAGTATCGATGGCTCACAACGGGGTTTTGTTTTTGGACGAGTTTCCTGAATTCACCCCTCAAGTTCTTGACAGTTTGCGGCAACCTTTGGAAACAGGAGAAACTGTGATTGCGCGAGCAAATCATCGCGTTTCCTATCCCAGTCGTTTGCAATTGATCGCTGCTATGAACCCGTGCCGATGCGGTATGGCAGGTGAACCGGGCCATACATGCCGACGTGGTGCGCGATGTGCGTCCGACTATCAAGCGCGCATCTCTGGCCCATTATTGGATAGGATTGACCTTCGCGTGGAAGTGCCTGCTGTATCGGCCAGCGATCTTATTTCACCATCGCAAAGCGAATCCAGTGTCAGTGTTGCAGAACGTGTCTTGAAAGCACGCCAAATCCAAGCCTCTCGATATTGTGACGATTCACTGACCAACGCAGTTGTGAACAACACAATAATTGAAAAATACGCCCAGCCCGACAAGGGTGGTCAAAAGCTTTTGCAAGACGCAGCGGATGGATTGAAGTTTTCCGCACGCGGCTATCACCGAATTCTCAAAGTAGCGCGAACATTGGCTGATCTTGACGGTGTTGAAACTGTAGGGCGTATCCACTTAGCGGAAGCAATTTCCTACCGGATGACTGGTGAAAGATTGACGCAAGCACCTTAATTCCTATCTCGCGAAAATATGGTTTGGTAAACAAATATCAACTCAAACCATGTAATTTATCCGCATGGATAGTGAACCCGAAATCGCAAACGATCGTACGCAACAATCAGATGCCCAATGGCGATCAAAAAAGCGTCCGATGAAAGACAATCATGGCGTTCATACACGAACGCCTGATTGGAACCATCTGGTGCCGGCCGTTGTTCAAGTTATCCTACTCACCTTAGCGTATTTGCAGATCATTTCCCCAATGACAGCCACGATATCGTGTGTTGGCACAATGGTACTCTATGCAGCGGCAAATTACCTGTCTTGGTTGGTAAAAAAGCCTTCCAAGGAAATTGGAACTCCTTCTAAAAAAACGCAGGAGCTTTCTGAACGATTGGAAATGCTTGAAGATCAGTCTTGGGAAATTCGTGAAAGCGAAGATATTCACCGCAGCGCGGCAGAAGCCTTTGGAGATATTGTGATCCATCGCAACTCTATGGGTGACATCATCTTTTCGAACTCGGTTTATAAGAAATATTTTGATCACGCAGCACAATTACCCGGTTTTGAGGTCAGCACTTTTGACAACGACCGAGTTAGCATCGTCCGTGATGTGGAAATTGCTACTAAAATTGGACCTCGCTGGTTTGCATGGACAGATCTGGTGATCCGCGACTTTGAAACCGGTGATTCTGGAACGCGGTCAATTGGTCGCGATATCACCGAGCGCAAGCAGCACGAACAATTTTTGGAAACTAAAGCTGCTGAAGCCCACCAAGCAAGTGATGCCAAGACGCGGTTTTTGGGTATGATGAGCCATGAGATCAGAACTCCGTTAAGCGGCATTTTGGGCATGACCAAACTGCTGCATGATTCCAAACTCACTTCCACACAATCCAATCATCTCAAGGCCATTGAAACATCCAGCGAAACACTTTTGGAATTAATTGATGATCTGTTGGACCAAGCCCAACTGGATACAGGGCACATGGTCATCACCAAATCCCCAACCAATTTGGTAAGACTTGTTGAAGATGTGTGTGAATTATTAAGCGACCGTGCGCGGCAAAAGAACATTGCAATTACCAGCCATGTGGACGGGCGTATTGCAAATTTTGTAGAACTCGACGGAACACGGTTGAAACAAGTTTTGGTAAATTTGGCTGGCAATGCGTTAAAATTCACAGAAACTGGTGGCGTGGCCATTGATGTGACATTGCAAAATACTGAAAAAAACAATTCTCCTATCCTGTCCATTTCAGTTCAAGACAGTGGTCCCGGCATCGCAGAACATGATATTGATAAGATTTTTAACGCTTTTGCTCAGGTAGATTCAAGTTCCAGCCGACACCATGAAGGTGCTGGTCTCGGCCTTGCTATTTCTCAGGATATCGTTCGATTGATGGGAAGCAGAATTGATGTACAAAGTACATTAGGTATCGGTACAATATTTCAGTTCAATTTACCATTGACGAAAGAAGAAGTGATTGAACCTGATAATCATAAAATCGATTGCGTTATTCTCGCGATGCCTCAAAATCCGGCGCGTGATGCTATCGTGAAATCGGCCTATCAGTTTTGCCGAAAAGTCATCACCGCAAATTCAACAGAAAAATTAAATCTGATTGCTGCCACCTGTCCAAAAGGATCTATCGTTGTTGTTGATGATACATTTTCTGTGTCATCACAATGGGCAGAATCTATCCGGGAAACACTGACACCCTCTGCGCGGATCATCAAACTAGAGCCTGCACGCGGAGCAAAAAGCACGCACACGAGCAACCTCTTTGACGGATGGTTGACTTGGCCTGTTCGGTTGGAAAGTTTGAAGAACACGCTTCATAATATTCACATTGTTGAATCGGATGAAGTGCTCCTCAGAGAATTACCTCAAGACAAAAAAGAAACCGGGTTTCCTGCAAATAGCCCTTCATTGCATGTGCTTTTAGCCGAAGACAATCCCATCAACACGCTTCTTGCCACATCGCTTTTGGGCAAGCTTGGTCATCGCGTCACCCATGCAGAAGATGGAGAAAAAGCCTATGAACTTTTTGTTCGCACCCAGCCTTTCAATCCATACGATGTGGTGTTGATGGATTTGCATATGCCACGCTGCGACGGAATTACTTCCATTCAATCCATTCGGAAATATGAAGTCGATATTGACCTCAACAAAATTCCTATCATTGTTCTATCGGCCGACAATCAAGACGATTCGAAAGAAAGTGCGTTTAAAGCAGGGGCAGATGACTTCTTACTCAAACCATTGGATTTTGAAAATGTGGCCAATGTCCTGAACACAATCAGCACAACAAACATCGAGACCATTTCCCGCACTGGAAATTGACATTCTTGTGTCACAATGAAGTTGTTGTATTTCTCTGTTTGGGAAAACAGGCGCAATTATCATGGCTTCTAACCCTATGCATTTGAATGACCGCAAATTGTTTGGCCCAGTCACGCCTGTTTTAGGGCGTATAGGAAATCTGGAAACAAGACTTGCCCGAACCAAAGCAGAAGTACGTCAGGCGCAAAAGGTTCGCTACAAAGTTTTCTATGAAGAATTGGGGGCCATCGCCAATCGTCGTACAAAGTTGCGCAAACGTGATAAAGATCGATTCGACAGATATTGTGACCATCTTTTAGTGATTGAACGCATTGCCAACAAAGAGAACATCATCGGGACTTATCGCCTATTGCAAGACAAACGGGCACGACTTTGTGGAGGATTTTACACTCAGTCAGAGTTCAATATTTCTCCAATGATTCAAGAAAACCGAAACCAAAAGTTCTTGGAATTGGGACGCTCCTGCATCTTAAAAGAGCATCGTTCAAAGCGCGCGATCGAACTCATGTGGCAAGGGCTGTGGGCTTATGTCCTCGACAATCAATTCGATATTTTGTTCGGCTGCGCCTCATTTCAAGGAACTGGAATCGAACACCATAAGGCTTCCTTTTCTTGGTTGGCTCAGCACGCGAAGCTTGCTGATCACGAAAACTGCTCCGCCCTTTCAAAAACCGGCATTGATTTGCAGAGTTTCTCATCTGATGCCAATGATGATCCGCGACGCGTATTGGCCGGGTTGCCGCCATTGTTGAAAGGCTATCTTCGCGTGGGTGCAAAAGTTGGATCACATGCCGTTATCGACCATCAGTTTAAGACAATTGATGTGTTGGTCGCGCTCAAAGTGGCCGATATTGCACCACGCTATTTGACGCATTATGGCAAAGACGCTTCACGATTTGCTGCTTAATCTCATAAATATACGTTTACACCAAAATCCATCCACAAGTTGAGTTACTCAATGCCGCTTGATGATTCGCTCCATGGCGATTGGTTTGCTAAGAATTTTTATCAATTCTTCAGCGTCGACGGACACAGAGCAAGTTATGAGTTCTTCTGAACCTGCGACAATAAAACCCGCGGATGATCATCCGGCGCCAACACCGATGATGGCTCAATATATTGAGATCAAGGCGGCTAATCCGGATTCGCTTCTGTTTTATCGAATGGGCGACTTCTACGAATTATTCTTTGGCGATGCAGAAACTGCAGCACGCGCACTGGGGATTACGCTGACAAAACGTGGCAAGCATTTGGGCGAAGATATTCCCATGTGCGGCGTACCTGTTCATGCGGCAGACGACTATTTACAAAAGCTGATTGGTTTGGGTTTTCGCGTTGCTGTTTGTGAACAAATGGAAGACCCGGCGGAGGCCAAAAAGCGGGGTTCCAAATCTGTGGTCAAACGCGATGTCGTGCGCCTTGTCACCCCTGGAACAATCACCGAAGAACGCTTGTTGGAGCCGGGTGCGACCAATATATTTGCAACTCTTGCCAGAGTACGCGGCGGTGCAACGGGTGACACATACGCAATTGCAGCCGTAGATATTTCAACCGGCAATTTCCGTTTGGTTGAAAGCAGCGCTGCCACCTTGTCTGCAGATATCGCTCGCATCCGCCCACGCGAATTGGTGGTATCAGATAACGTATTTGACGACCATGATTTGAAATTGGCTTTAGAGATGACCGATTGCGCAGTGCAATCGCAACCGTCTGCGGTATTTGATTCATCTCGTGCTGAACAAAACATTCAGCGGTTTTATCAGGTTTCCACTCTAGATGGATTTGGCCAGTTTTCCCGTGCAGAACTGTCAGCCGCTAATGCTGCCATCAATTACGTGGAAAAAACGCAAATCGGTGAACGGCCAGCACTACAAAAGCCACAGCGGGAAGAAACGGCGCAAACCGTTTATATAGACGCAGCTACGCGGGCCAACCTGGAGCTCACACAAACACTCAGCGGGCACAAAGAAGGCTCTTTGTTGCGCACCATTGATCGCACAATTTCTGGTGGAGGAGCGCGACTATTAGCTGATCGACTGATGAGTCCTTTAACAAATGTGGAGGCCATTTCTGCTCGTCATGACGAAGTTTCATTTGCTTTGGCAGAAGACAAATTGCGGAAAGCCATTCGCGATGCGCTAAAAGGCATGCCGGACATTCCTCGCGCCTTGTCTCGACTTTCCTTGAACCGGGGTGGTCCACGCGATATGGCAGCCGTTGCTAACGGATTGATTGCTGCAAGAAATCTTGGACAAGCTCTTCGTGAAAATGATTTTAGTTTACCAGAAAACACTCAGCACCAAATGGACAAGGTCAACGCTCTACCGCAAAAACTGCTGGGCGATTTGAATGATGCACTGGACGATGAATTGCCTCTGTTGGCGCGCGATGGCAGCTTCATAAGGCAGGGTTTCGATGCGGATTTGGATGAACTGCGCGCGCTTAGCCAAGAAAGTCGCCGTGTGATTGCTGGTTTGCAATCCAGTTATTCCACCGAGACTGGTGTTAAAAATCTAAAGATTAAACACAATAATGTTCTGGGCTATTTCATTGAAGTCACCGCACTCAATGCAGACGCTCTGCAGGATGATAAAGATCGGTTTATTCATCGCCAGACCATGGCAAACGCAATGCGGTTCACGACAACAGAACTGGCCGATTTGGAAAGTCGCATCGCAAACGCAGCTGGAAAATCCATCCAAATAGAATTGCAACATTTTGAACGATTGCAAAGCGCTGTGATTAATGAAGCCAGCAACCTCCAATCCATCAGCGCCGCATTGGCTGCTCTTGATGTGGCCAATGCATTGGCAGAACTGGCCGAAGAACAAGGTTATGTGCGCCCGAAAATTGACAGCAGTCTGGCGTTCAACATCATTGCTGGGCGCCATCCGGTGGTGGAACAAAGCCTACGCAAACAAGCGGCCAACCCGTTTGTTGCCAATGATACTCAGTTGAGCGGCGAGTCGGTTGGAAAGTTGTGGTTGCTCACGGGTCCCAATATGGGTGGCAAATCAACTTTCTTACGGCAAAACGCACTCATTGCGCTGCTTGCACAAATGGGATCATTCGTTCCGGCAGGTAGCGCCCATATTGGCGTTGTCGACAGGTTATTTTCCCGTGTAGGGGCGGCTGACGATCTTGCCCGTGGTCGGTCAACATTCATGGTCGAAATGGTGGAAACAGCAGCTATTCTCAATCAAGCTGGAGAACGGTCACTCGTTATACTTGATGAGATTGGCCGAGGTACAGCAACCTTTGATGGCCTCTCCATCGCATGGGCTGCCATTGAACACCTGCATGAAGTGAACAAAAGCCGCACCCTCTTTGCTACTCATTATCACGAACTCACAGCACTCTCTTCAAAGCTGGAGCGTCTTTCCAATGTGACGATGAGTGTGAAGGAGTGGGACGGTGATGTAGTGTTCTTACACGAAGTCATAGAAGGCAGCGCCGACCGTTCCTATGGAATTCAGGTGGCACGACTTGCAGGATTGCCCGATGCTGTTATCGAACGTTCGCGCAGCGTGTTGGAACAGTTAGAAAGTCAAAACCGCGAAAGTCCAGCCAACACATTGATTGATGACCTTCCATTGTTTTCAACACAACCAGTACAGCCACCCGCAAAATCAACTGTGACGTCAGAACTGCGTGAAAAATTGTCAGATATAAACCCAGACGAACTCACGCCTCGAGAAGCTCTCGAGGCGCTTTACGCTCTAAAATCGCTAGATACCTGACTGACCTAAAAGATCTTTCAACGAAACCTGTGGGCGTGGCCCAATGTGTTGAATGACTTCTGCTGCCGCCAGTCCACCAATGCGCGCGCAATCCGTCAATGATCGACCGGTGGTCAACCCATACAAAAAGCCCGACGCATAGAGATCGCCAGCACCCGTTGTGTCTTCCAGTTTTTCAATCTTCTGTGCCGCAACTTCAACGGTGTCTTCTGGCGTGACAACAAGAGAACCGTTTTCACCCAATGTGACAGTTGCCAACGGAATATCTGTTTTCAATGCCGAAATTGCAGAGTTCAAATCGCTGGTTTCATAGAGAGATTTCAACTCAGCATCATTGGCGAAAATCATATCGACAGTTCCCGAACGCATAAGCTCCAGAAACTCGTCACGGTAACGGTCCACACAAAATGAATCAGAAAGGGTGACTGCAACTTTACGGTTGTTCTCGTGTGCTATTTTCGCGCTCAAACGAATTGCGTCTTTAGCACGGGGCGGGTCCCACAAATAACCCTCGAAATATGTTACCCGACTTTGGGCAACCACATCAGCGTCAACATCTTCAGGGCCAAGTTCAATACAGGCACCTAAATATGTGTTCATTGTACGTTCACCATCTGGCGTCACGAAAATCATAGAGCGTGCAGTTGGTGGAGTTCCATCCAATGGCACCACATCAAAATCTACGCCGATGGCACGAATGTCATGGGTGAACACACTGCCCAAATGATCATTGGATACTTTACCAAAATAAGCCGCTTTACCGCCAAGGCTTGCAATACCTGCCGCCGTGTTGCCAGCGCTGCCACCGGAAGCTTCAATAGCCGGCCCCATGACTGCATAGAGATGTTCGGCACGATCAGCATCAATCAAGTTCATCGCAGCTTTAGTGATGTTTTCCTTCACGAGAAAGTCTTCTTCAGCGCGGGCAATGATATCAACAATGGCATTGCCGACAGTCAAAACGTCATATTTAGAGTCCGACATAAAAGAGTCCGGTTTTCAAAAAATTTGATTTGACCTAAAGGCTTTCAACTTGAAAGAAAAGGTGTGTTTGTAAAGAACCATTGTGTTCAAAGCCATTCATTCCCATTTATCATTCATGGATCAAACAACTGACCACTGATTTTATGATTTTTAACGCTGTATCACTGACCCTTAAACAACTGTTTTCTCCGCCATTTCGGTCCGTTTTGTGGAAATCGATTGGTTTGACAGTGGCTCTGTTCATCGGGCTTTGGTTCATCCTAAACGCAGCGACAACAACGTTTGTTCTCCCGCTCATGGGACCGGATTCTTGGATCGTGACGACCATTGCTTGGGCATTGGGTGTCAGTCTGCTGTTGGTTATGGGTTTTCTAATTGCACCGGTGACGTCCGTTTTTGCAGGTATTTTTCTCGATGAAATAGCCGAAGCTGTGGAGAAAGATCACTATCCAACTGACCCGTCTGGAACTGCTTTAACCGTTTCACAATCTGTCGGCATTACCGCGCGCTTTTTAGGCCTCGTGCTTATTGCAAACTTGATTGCCTTAATGCTTGTGATTTTCTTAGGTTTGGGTTTTATCATTTTCTTTCTGGTGAATGGTTATCTTCTGGGACGGGAATATTTTCAGTTTGCGGCTCTACGCCACCGTTCCGCCCAAGAAGTTGAAAGCCTGCGTGAAAAACATGGATTCACAATATTCATGGCAGGGTTGGCGATCGCGGTTGTCTTGTCCATTCCCATCATCAATTTACTTACGCCACTTTTTGCGGGGGCTTTGATGGTGCATTTGTTCAAGATACTCGAACGCAAAACCTAGTCTTCAAGTCTCACAATCGTGGCGGGAACATCACAGGTTTTTTCTTTGGATTTACACAAATCAGCAACGATGCAAGCTTCGCATTCGGGCTTGCGTGCTTTGCACGTGTAGCGTCCATGAAGAATGAGCCAATGATGCGCATGAAAAAGATATTCTTCCGGAATACGCTTCATCAAGATATCTTCCACGTCGTCCGGCGTTTTACCGGGTGCCATGCCCATGCGATGACCAATGCGAAACACATGGGTGTCCACCGCCATTGTGGGAATGTTAAAAGCCATAGACATCACGACGTTTGCTGTTTTGCGGCCTACTCCCGGCAGTGTCATCAACGCTTCACGCTCCATTGGCACAACGCTGTCAAAGTCATCAATCAATTTCTGTGAAAGCAAAATCACGTTCTTGGCCTTGTTGCGATACAAGCCAATCGTCTTGATGTAGTCACGCACCTTTTCTTCGCCCAACGCCAACATTTTTTGCGGTGTATCTGCAACTTGAAATAGTGCCTTTGTCGCCTTGTTTACCCCCACATCTGTCGCCTGCGCTGAAAGTGAGACAGCCACCACAAGCGTATAGGGATTCACATGATTAAGCTCACCTTTTGGTTCCGGGCGCTGTAATTTAAAGCGTGCGAAAATTTCATGCATTTCATCCTGCGTGTATTTCGCGCGCGGAAACTTTTTCTTGCGCGGTTTTGACTTAGAAACAGATTGCGACTTTTTGGGTGTTTTTTCAGACATCATCTCCTCTTATACTGTTCCCATGAACGCACACAATATCTCCTCAGATGAACTTGTCTTCGCAGCACGGTTAACACCGTACCGATCGCTTGGTGCTGAAGGTTTTAGGTGGCTTATGTTCACCATAGGCAGCGTATGTTTGACTATTGGTCTGGTGTTCTACACTCTCGGGCTTTGGCCTGTACTTGGATTTATGGGGCTCGATTTCCTGCTCCTCTTTTGGGCGTTTAAAGTGAATTACCGCGCCGCCAAAGCCTATGAAGATGTGGAAGTCTCCCGCCAGCATGTATTGCTTCGCAAAGTGACGGCTAAGGGGCGTGAATTAAAATTTGAATTCCCCCAATTTGGTACACGATTTAAAGTTGATCGTCATGAAGAGATCGGAATCACAAAAATGCGTTTGGCTAATCGTGAGCGCGAAGTGGAACTGGGATATTTTCTCAATCCAAAAGATAGAGAATCCTTCGCTCATGCATTTTCCCACGCTCTATCACGTGCCAAACGATAAATACCCTAAGTGCAAGTTTCGGGTGGCTTCGCCTGAAGGTCTGTTGTCATATACTTACAACGAAACAGGAGTTTCCCCATGTTGGCGACAAACCTAAAACCTTCAGCAGATTTCACCGAAGCGCATACGGACTATGAGACCGTGCGGTTGGTTCTGGAACACATCACCGAAAATTGGCAGGATCAACCGGAGCTTGATGATCTTGCCCGATTGACAGGTGTGGAGCAAACCCGCTTGCAAAAAACTTTCACACGCTGGGCGGGATTGTCTCCAAAAGCTTTTTTACAAGCAGTGACGCTCGACCATGCAAAAAGGATGTTGGACGAAGGTTTGCCCATTCTGGATGCTTCTTTAGAATTGGGGCTGTCCAGCCCCGGACGGTTGCACGATCTTTTTGTGACCCATGAATCTATGTCACCGGGTATCTACAAGACAGGCGGTGAAGGGATTACAATCCGATACGGTTTTCATCCCTGCCCGTTTGGACTTGCCTTGGTTATGGCAACGGATCGCGGGCTTGCAGGACTAGCTTTTGCAGACACAGAAGACCGACCAAGTTTGGGCCGCCATGATGGTGAGATTGAAAATTTTAGTCGTGAACACGCATTGGCAGACATGATGAAGCGTTGGCCGAAGGCCACTTATGTTGAAGATAAAAATTTTACTGCACCCTATACAACACGCGTTTTCAACCCTGAACGCTGGCAAAAAGATGAACCGTTGCGAGTGGTTCTCATTGGTACCGATTTCCAAATTCGGGTTTGGGAAGGGTTGCTGAAAATTCCAGTCGGCCAAGCCACTACTTATTCTAATTTGGCCAATCACTTGGGAAGCCCAAAGGCGTCTCGTGCCGTGGGTGCAGCTGTTGGGCGTAACCCGATCTCATTTGTGGTGCCGTGTCATCGTGTCATAGGCAAAAGTGGCAAGCTTACAGGTTATCATTGGGGGTTGACCCGAAAACGCGCCATGTTGGGTTGGGAAGCCGGAACGAGCGCCACATAAGTTTGGAAGTCTGAAATATGAGTCAAAGCAAGAAAGCTGTTTTTGCCGATCAGTTGCTAACTTCCGGAGAGGTAGAAGAGCTCTATCGATTGTTAGAAACTCACATGCCTGGCCGTACGCCAACAGCCAAAGGTCCAAAAGATCAACCGAATCCCTTTCGATCTTGTGTGTCTTGTATGTTATCGGCGCAAAGCCGTGACGAAAATACAGCCAAGGCATCTCAAGCACTGTTTGCGATTGCACAAACTCCTCAAGCCATATTAATGCTTGAAGATGAGGTAATCGCCGCCGCGATCAAACCTGCCGGTTTGTACAATATGAAGACACGTAATCTGAAAAAGATGTGCCAATATCTGCTGGAAGAATGTGACGGAGTGGTACCGTCCAACCGTGAAGGGTTGATGAAACTACCAGGCATTGGCCGCAAGTGTGCGGATATTGTTATGAGTTTCACATTTGGAGAAGACGTTATCGCTGTCGATACTCATGTCCACCGGGTCTCCAATCGCACTGGTTTGGCGCAAGGTAAAACCGAAGCGCATACGGCCCAAAACCTTGAGGACCGTTCACCTGATTGGGCGTTGCGCGATGGTCATTTCTGGCTGTTGGAGTTTGGGAAGACTGTTTGCCTATCACGCACACCCAAATGCGACACATGTTTTCTCAACCACCTATGCAAATTTCATAAAGCTTCAGGTGCGGCAAAATAGGGAAACCATTTGGTTGCTGTTCTGTTAAAGTAACTTATGCGTCCTGATCAACTTCTTCATCCTACACCCAAAGGCTTGTATTGTCCGGTTGGTGATTTTTACATTGACCCCGTACAACCGGTAGATCGTGCTCTCATCACTCATGGCCATGCGGACCATGCGCGCACAGGACATCACAGCGTTTGGGCCACTGCGCAAACCCTGGATATTATGGCGATCCGCTATGGTGAAAAGTTTTGTATCGATCGCAATATGGCTGAATTGCGTGAAACATTTGTAATTAATGGCGTGACCATTGGGTTTTGGCCAGCAGGCCATGTGCTTGGTTCAGCACAGATATTGGTCGAATATGAAGGGTTGCGTATCGTTGCATCGGGTGACTACAAGCGCCGCCGCGATCCATCATGTCAGTCGTTCGAACCCATCCCCTGCGATGTGTTTATCACAGAAGCAACATTTGCCTTGCCAGTGTTTCGCCATCCAAAAGATACAGGCGAAATTAAAAAACTCCTTGCTTCAATCGACCAATTTCCTGAAAGTGCACATTTGGTTGGTGTCTATGCATTGGGGAAAGCACAACGGTTGATCGCGCTCATTCGTGAAACCGAGTATAACAAAACCATTTTCATTCACGGAGCACTGAAAAAACTCTGTGACTATTATGAAACGCAGGGTGTGGATCTAGGCCTACTGTCCTCAGCCACTTTGGCAAAGGGTGAGAAAGGTGACTTTGCCGGCTCCATTGTCATGGGCCCGCCTTCAGCATTCACGGACAAATGGGCGCGGCGCTTTCCCGACCCAATCATTTGTTTTGCATCGGGTTGGATGCAGGTACGTCAGCGGGCTAAACAACGGGGCGTGGAATTACCACTCATTTTGTCTGACCATTGCGACTGGGATGAATTGTTAGACACCATTTTAGAAGTTCAACCTGAAGAGGTTTGGGTGACGCACGGTCGTGACGACGCATTGGTACGTTGGTGTGAATTGAACCAAATCAAAGCACGACCTTTACATCTTGTAGGTTATGAAGACGAGAACGAGTGATGGAGAACTTCGCTCATCTTCTCGATCGACTGATTCTCACACCATCCCGCAACGGGAAAATCCGACTCATGGCTGAGTATTTTGCCCGCACGCCTGATCCTGATCGCGGCTATGCACTAGCAGCTATCACCCGTGATTTGGATGTAACCAGCGTGAAACCAGCCATGCTGCGCGGTTTGATGAGCGAACACATGGATGAAGTTCTGTTCAAACTTTCCTACGATTATGTAGGCGACCTGGCCGAAACCATTGCTCTTGTTTGGGACAGTGAGCAGCGCACATCAGGCAGTGGCCGAGCTGAAAAAGCTTCTCTGAGAAAACCGGCAACGAATCTCTCGCTTTCGCGAATTGTCGAAACTCTCAACACGCTTGGAAAAACAGAAGCCATGGGTCAAGTATCTGATTGGCTTGACCAATTGGATGCATCCGGTCGCTATGCATTGTTAAAATTAATGACAGGCGGCATGCGCATCGGCGTTTCTGCGCGCTTGGCGAAACAAACACTGACGGAATTTGGCAAACGTCACATCGATATTGATGTTATTGAAATTGAAGAGCTCTGGCACGGGCTGGAAATTCCCTATGAGGATTTGTTCGCATGGCTGGAAGGGAAGGCAGAAAAACCCAGCCACCGTACGGCAGCACCATTTAGACCTGTTATGTTGGCCAATGGGTTTTCTGATGGCGATATACGAAAGCTCAATCCAGATCATTACGCTGCCGAATGGAAATGGGATGGAATTCGTGTTCAAGTCACCTCCGAAGGAGACACAAGACGTATTTATTCACGCACGGGCGATGATATAAGCCGCTCGTTTCCTGATTTAGTAGACGCTATGAATTTCGCAGGATCTCTGGATGGAGAGTTGCTTGTTGGTCGTCCGAACGAAAATGGGGAAATTGAAATTGGGTCATTCAGTGATTTGCAACAAAGGCTGAATCGTAAAACGGTTTCCAAAAAACTGATGACATCACATCCTGTTGTGGTTCGTACTTACGATTTGTTAGCGGATGAAACGAGCAATCTACGTAATCAAAGTTTTGAGATGAGGCGTGATCGATTGGAAGGTTTTGCTAAAAAACTTGATCCAACACGGTTTGATGTCTCTCCACTGGTACCATTTCAAACATGGGATAGTCTTGCTGGTCTACGCGAAAACTTACCGCATCCCGTCATTGAAGGAGTGATGATCAAACAATGGAACTCCATTTATGTTCCCGGCCGTCCCAAAGGCCCTTGGTTCAAATGGAAAAAGGACCCGATGATTATTGACGCTGTGTTGATGTACGCTCAACGCGGCCATGGAAGACGGTCCAGTTATTATTCCGATTACACATTTGGAGTGTGGACAGAGGATGGCTCTCTCGTTCCCGTCGGCAAAGCCTATTTCGGGTTTACAGATGAAGAGTTGAAACAGATCGATAAATTTGTACGCAACAACACAATTGACCGGTTCGGACCTGTACGATCCGTTAAAGCACAAAGAGATTTTGGCCTCGTGCTGGAAATTGCCTTTGAAGGCATTCAAAGATCTAAACGTCACAAATCTGGTGTGGCCATGCGCTTTCCACGTATTTCGCGATTGCGATGGGACAAACCGCCTCATGAAGCGGATTCGTTAACCTCAATTGAAAGTCTTTTGACACCTTAACGCTGTGGAACACTTTTTCGGTCAAAATTAATAGAAATTCGAAACTGGGAAAGTGGACGGTCCCATGAGTGTTCTAATTACGGGCGGCGCCGGATATATTGGCAGCCACATGGTTTGGGAATGTGTGGATCACGGCGAAGATGTCGTGGTGCTGGACAATCTCGTGACAGGCTTCGACTGGGCCGTGGCACCGAATGCCAAGCTTGTCGTAGGTGACATTGGTGACCGCGCTTTGGTGGAGAAAACCATTCGCGACAACAAGATTGATACTATTGTTCATTTCGCGGGTTCTGTTGTGGTTCCAGAATCTATCGAAAAGCCTCTAAAATATTACGAAAACAATACAAGTCGCACGCGCACTTTGCTGGAAACAGCTGTGCGCTGTGGCGTGGAACAGTTCATTTTCTCATCCACCGCTGCTGTTTACGAAGCACCAAGCACGTTGGAGCCGGTCGACGAAATAGCGCCATTAGTTCCATCATCGCCCTATGGCATGTCAAAGTTAATGAGTGAAAGCATGATCCGTGACGTGGCAAACGCCCATGGCATGCGCTATGTCATGTTACGTTACTTCAACGTGGCTGGTGCAGACCCTAGAGGGCGCACAGGCCTGTCGACCCTTGGCGCAACCCATGTGATGAAGCTTGCGTGCGAAGCAGCAACCGGAAAACGTGATCACTTTGATGTTTATGGGATGGACTACAGTACCCCGGACGGTAGTGCGATCCGTGACTTTATTCATGTTTCTGATCTTGCAAATGCCCACTATGTAGCGTTGCAATTCTTACGTAATGGTGGATTGAAATTCACGTGCAACGCTGGTTACAGCAGAGGTGCATCGGTACTGGATGTTGTGGAAGCCGTGAAACGTGTTTCCGGAAATGATTTTGATGTGCGGTTAATGGATCGACGTGCAGGTGACATTCCCGCGATTGTGGCTGATGCGTCTCGCATGACCAGCCGCCTGAACTGGCAACCAAAACACACTGAGCTCGATACAATCGTACGCCATGCCCTGGCTTGGGAAGAAAAGCTTGGGCGTATGAAATTGGAAGCGCCATCCATTGCGCCTGTGCTGGATAATCTGACCAACAAAGTTACGCTCGTCTAATTTTCCACGTGAGTAAATTTCTGCTCTTGGCATCGGGTCTTAAAAACGCAACATAGTCTTGTTTCGTTTTGCAGATGGGATCTGCCCTCAATGACTCTTCTTCTTGGTATTGATACCGGTGGCACATTCACCGATGCTGTTCTACTGGACAATTCTACCAGTGATGAACTTCAACAAGTGGTTGCGAAAGCCAAAAGCCTCACCACCCGTCATGATCTATCAATCGGAATTGCAGGGGCTGTCGAAGCCGCCCTTAAAGAATCGGGATGCCAACCCGAAGACATCAAACTTGTCTCTGTTTCAACAACTCTGGCCACCAACGCTCTTGTCGAAGGACAAGGGGGACGGGTTGCGCTTATCGCTATCGGGTTTGCTAAAAAAGATTTAGAAAACGCCGGTTTGGCCGATGCGATAGGGCAAGATCCCGTGATTATGCTTCCCGGGGGACACACCACCCATGGGACACAAGCCGATACACTCGATATGGCAGGGTTGGAAGCGCAAATTGAAGAGTTAAAAGAAAATGTTACCGGATTCGCAGTCGCAGGATATTTTGCTGTTCGAAATCCTGAACATGAAATCATTGTCCGCGATTATATATTTGCCAAAACGGGAAAGGCTGTCACCTGTAGCCATGAATTGTCTGTACGGTTGAATGGTCCAAAACGCGCGCTCACCACCCTTCTCAATGCACGCCTCGTACCCATGATCACACGCTTGATTGAGGCGACGCATAAAATGCTTACAGCCCACAGCATTAAAGCACCTGTCATGATGGTGCGCGGAGATGGTGCATTGGTCAGTGCCGAATTCGCCAGAAGGCGTCCGATTGAAACCATTCTTTCCGGGCCAGCTGCCAGCCTGGTGGGCGCACGATATTTAACAAGAGCAGACCAAGCTTTTGTGAACGACATTGGCGGCACCACATCAGATGTCGCCATATTGGAAAACGGCCACCCAAAACTCGATCCTGATGGTGCAATGGTCGGCGGATTTCGCACGATGGTGGAAGCTGTTGCTATGCACACATTTGGCCTTGGCGGAGATTCAGAAGTGGGGCTTGAAGGGCCGACACTTCGACCAGAAATTTCGCTTGGGCCTAGAAGGTTGGTTCCAATCAGTCTCATTGCAAAACAGTTTGGTAAACTTATTCACGTGGCACTTGATCACCAACTGAAAAATACATTGAATGGCCGGTATGATGGTCGTTTCGCCATGCTTTCTGGCTCTGGTCCGACGGCCGGTTTATCTGCTAACGAAAGCAAACTTCTCGAAAGTCTTAACGATGTACCGCAGCCGCTTGAAGGTTTTTTACAAAGCACCAGAGAAGCTGCATCCCTTAATAAACTTGTTGGACAGGGGTTGGTTCTCGTTGCAGGCCTCACTCCAAGCGATGCGATGCATGCGCTCAATCATCACGACATTTGGGACAAGTCGGCTGCGTTAAAAGCGCTGAAATTGTTTGCGCGCCGCCGTGATGGATCAGGCAATGCAATCATGAATGACCCTCTAGAACTCGCAGAGCGTATTATCCAACGGGTACAAAGGCGGTCAGCTGAAGTTGTTTTGCAAACTGCTTTCGAAATTGAAGGGCGTAATGGCGCTGAGCTTTTGCAACATGAGTTGGTGCAAAATGTTTTAGATCAACGCCTCAACAAGACCGCAAATTCAAACATGATATCCCTTGATATGAACTTGGATCGACCGTTGATTGGGCTTGGCGCTTCTGCCTACCAGTACCACCCCAAAGCGGCTGAATTGCTCAACACAAAAGCGATTGTGCCTGAGCATGCAGATGTAGCGAATGCAATCGGAGCGGTTGTGGGTCAAATTTCAGTTCGGTTTGAAGTGACTATATCCCAACCGGCAGAAGGCCGGTTTCAAGTCACTGGTATTGAAATTCCATTTGCTGACGAGATACTTGCTTTTGAAGGCGCAGAGAAATTTGCCAGGGAGCGGGTGACTGAATTGGTGCAAGAAGCCGGTGCAAAAGAATTTGAAATTACAATTTCAAAAGATGAGAAGCGTGCCACTTTAGAATCTCGTGACATGTTAGTGGAAGCCACTATCATTGCCGTCGCTACAGGGCGCCCACCTATCATTAGCTGAAGTTTGACCAATCAAACACTAGGTAAAATACTCGGGAACCAGCCGTAAATCATCGCCAGCAGCAACATTCCAAGGCCAATGCGGTAAATCACAAAGACCAGAAACGACGTCCGTTTCACAATGGCCATCAACAGGGCAATCGCAGCAAGGGCCGCAAAGAACGTAAAGAATGCAGCCCAGAGCGCATCTGTTGGAACACCGCCACCTTCTTGAAACGCTTCTAAAGCCGTAAACAAACCAGCAGCGGAGATTGCCGGTATGCCAAGCAGGAACGAAAACCGAGCTGCTTCGCCTCGTTCAAATCCCATAAAACGAGCCGCTGTCATAGTAATGCCAGAGCGACTTGTGCCGGGAATAAGGGCAACGGCTTGAGCCAGACCAATCATCATCGCCGGCATGAAGGTGATATCTTCCATCTTTTTAACACGTGGACCATAGCGGTCCGCAACATACATAATGATGCCAAAAAAGACCGCCCCATAGGCCACAACTTCAACGCCGCGTATCATGTCTGATACACCACTGAATTTCAGCAATGCGCCAAAGGCGAGGGCGGGAACCGTTGCAAAAGCAATATAGGTTGCCAAACGTGAGCGCTGGGTGATTTTGCCTTGCACTACATCTTTGCAACCGCCCAGAATATTTAAAACATCACGCCAGAAATAAACGATAACAGCAAAAAGCGACCCCACATGCACCATGACATCTGTAACGATACCTTGGTCCTGCCAGCCTGTGAAAGCGGGAATGAGAATCAGATGACCTGACGATGAAA
This sequence comes from uncultured Rhizobiaceae group bacterium, assembly GCA_938010435.1. Taxonomy (GTDB): domain Bacteria; phylum Pseudomonadota; class Alphaproteobacteria; order Rhizobiales; family Rhizobiaceae; genus Pseudahrensia. The sequence continues at coordinate 146,797 of CALLUS010000004.1, forward strand.
CGGGTAGGAATTCCGTCAACCCCTGCACAATCGCAAGCACTAGAATTTGCTCAATGCTCATAAACTTCCCTCGATCAGTTTAACGGTTCACTTGCCGCAGTTTCCTTGGCAACCTATAGAGATGATTGCGGCATGTTCAAACATATGCACTATCGCGTTTAACAGGACTTTAAACTGCTCATGATCACGCTGTTTCACAATACAATGTCTGCAGGTTCACGCACTGTTCGATTGCTTTTAACCGAATATGAAATCGACGTGAATTTCCAAGAGGAACAGGTGTGGGAACGCCGGGAAGAATTTCTACAAATGAATCCGGCGGCCACGTTGCCTGTTCTGGTGGACAATGGAAACGTGATTGTTGGTGCTCATACAATTTGTGAGTATCTGGATGAAACACGTGGAGCATTGAAACGCGAAAAACGTGTTTACCCGGAAGAGCCATTGGGCCGTGCAGAAATGCGTCGTCTAGTGGATTGGGCATTGATGAAGTTTGAAAATGAAGTCACGCGCTACATTGTTCATGAGCGGGTTACAAAACGGCAAATGCCGTCATCAGTAGGTGGCGGTGCACCCGATAGCCAAGCTTTGCGCGCCGCGCGGGCGAATATCAAATATCATCTGAAATATTTCGGGTGGCTCGCTCAAACCCGCGACTGGATGGCAGGCGATCGCATGACCAACGCTGATCTTGCTGTCGCTTCATCTCTCTCACTGCTGGATTATTTAGGAGAAATTGATTGGTCAGAAGAGGCCGACTTGAAAGATTGGTATGCGCGAATGAAATCACGCCCCGCATTCCGTCCACTCTTGGCTGATCGTTTGCGTGGCATGCCACCTGTTTCAAACTATGTCGATCTGGACTTTTGAACCACAGCGCCAAAATCAAAGCATTTATTCGTCGGGAAGCCGCGCTACTCGGTTTTGACGGCGTGGGCTTCACCCATCCTAATTCCATTCCTGATGCTCCCAAAAACTTGCGCCAATTTCTAGAAAATCAACACCACGGCACAATGGAATGGCTGGAAGAAACAGAGCGACGTCGCAGCGACCCAAAAGAGCTTTGGCCCAGCGTTCGATCTATCATTGCACTTACAGTAAATTACGGACCCGAAACAAACCCACTTCCACAATTGGAAAACCGTGAAGAAGGCACAGTTTCCGTTTATGCGCGTCATCGTGATTACCATGATTTGATCAAAGGTCGACTGAAAACTCTGTCTTCCAAGCTCGTGTCTCGAGCCAAAGAGCTTGGTCTCGCTCCAGAATTGAAAGTTTTTGTCGATACTGCCCCTGTGATGGAAAAACCCTTGTCGCAACAAGCCGGGCTCGGTTGGCAAGGCAAGCACACAAATTTAGTGTCGAAAGATTTTGGGTCTTGGCTTTTTCTTGGTTCCATCTTCACGACATTGGAGATTGAACCCGACAGTGCAGAAACCGACCATTGTGGTTCATGTCAAAGCTGCCTTGATATTTGTCCAACCAATGCATTTCCCACACCTTATCAATTAGACGCGCGACGATGCATTTCTTATCTTACCATTGAACATGCCGGCCCCATTGACCGTGAATTCCGCAAACCCATGGGAAATCGGATTTATGGATGCGATGATTGTTTAGCAATTTGCCCCTGGAACAAGTTTGCAAAGACAACCAACGAAGCCAAACTCACCACGCCCCAATCTGAATCTTCAAAACAGCTGGAAGATTTTCTACAACTCAATGATGCAGATTTCAGAGCGCGGTTTTCCGGTTCCCCTGTGAAACGGATTGGACGCAATCGCTTCATCCGAAATTGCCTCGTTGCGGCGGGAAATTCTAACGAAAAAAACTTGATCCCTATTGTCGAAATGCTTGAAAAAGATCTTGATGAAGTAGTCGTCGAAGCTGCCCGCTGGGCACTTATGGAATTAAAGGTGGAATCCGAATGAAAGTTGGAATTTTGGGAGCTGGGTTTGCCGGAAAAGAAATCGGACGCAAACTCACTGAAAAAGGAAATAGCGTTTGGGGCACCACCCGATCTGAAGAAAAATTTGATGCGTTGCAACAAGTTGGAATTTCACCAGTTGTCTTTGATGGCACACACCTCAACGATGATATTCGAGAAATTTTGCGTGAGACCACTCACTTGATCAATTCTATCGCGCCAGCGCGAAAGGAAAATACAGATCAACCAGATGAGATCGTTGACCCTGTTTTGCGCAGTTTGCAGGATGAGGGGTTGATGGCTAACGCACCAAAGCTTGGGTGGGTCGGATATCTTTCAACTGTTGGAGTTTATGGAAATCATGATGGTGCATGGATTGACGAGACCACGGCAGCAGCACCCACTTCGGAACGATCTCGCCAAAGAGTTCGTGCCGAGGCTGAATGGTTGGCTGTTGGCGAAGCACACAACTTACCCGTAGGTGTATTTCGTCTTTCGGGTATTTATGGACCCGGGCGCAATGCTTTGCTCACTGCAGAAAAAGGCAAAGCGCGACGTCTGGTCAAGAAGGGTCAAGTGTTTAACCGCATTCATGTGGGAGACATTGCGACCGCTCTACATTTGGCTGCCGAAAAGAAATCCGCTGGTGCATTTAATATTACAGATAATGAACCAGCACCACCTCAAGATGTGGTAGGGTTTGCTCACAAGTTGATGGGCAAAAACCCACCACCTGAAATTGACTTTGAGACAGCAGACCTATCACCCATGGCGCGCAGTTTTTACGGAGAGAACAAACGTGTCTCAAACATAAAATCAAAGTCCGAATTGAGTTTTGAGTATGAATGGCCGGATTATCGGATAGCGTTGACACGTATGTGGAATGAAGATTGCTGGCGCTCTTGAACACAATTCTCATGAAGTCGTAAAATAAGAAAATACTTACTGGAGTGGAAAAAGACATGACTTTACCCGTTGCCAATATTTCCATCGTGACGCTTGGGGTTGAAGATCTTGCTGTCTCAACAGCATTCTACGAGAAGCTTGGCTGGACAAACACTGCGGCCAGCCAAGATAGTGTGACCTTTTTTCAAGGTCATAGTGTCGTTCTTGGTCTTTATGGACGTGCCGCACTTGCAGAGGATGTGGGCGTAGAAAACACTCCGTCAGGTTTTAGAGGAGCATCTCTCGCCCTCAACCTGCCAAGCGAAGAAGACGTTGATACCTTCTTCGCTCACGTGATTGCTTCTGGCGGGATGGCTGTCAAAATACCTGTGAAAGTATTTTGGGGTGGATATTCCGGATATTTCGCAGACCCTGATGGCCACTATTGGGAAATCGCCTATAACCCATTTTTTGTTGGTGATTCCGATACCGGACAATTGAAACTGGACCCGAAAACATGAGTGCCGTTCTCATTCTTGTAGACATTCAAAATGCGATTGATGATCCTGTTTGGGGCACTCGCGGGCAACATGATGCAGAAGCAAATTGCGCTAAACTGCTCGCCCATTGGCGTGAACTGGGTAATCCAGTTGTCCACATCCGCCACGACAGTACAGACCCAAACTCACCTTATGCACCTGACCAACCTGGCAATGACTTCAAAACTGAAGTTGCACCACTGGATCATGAACCAGTGGTCGAAAAACGCACAAACAACGCATTCATCAGTACAGACTTAATGCAGGTACTCGAAGAGTATCAGACATCTGAACTCGTAATATGCGGCGTGTTGTTGGAAAATTCTGTTGAATCCACCGTTCGCATGGCCGGAAATCTCGGTTTTATGGTGTATTTACCATCTGACTGCACTGCCAGTGTAGAAAGAACAGATGTAAACGGTAAAAAATGGTCGGCAGATGACGTTCACGCATTGACCTTGGCTATTCTTGATGGAGAATATGCGAAAGTGGTAAGCAGCGAAGCCCTTATGGCAAATCCTGATTCTGGAACTTTGCAGTAACATCAATTTGGCAATCGGTTCATTCTACCAAAGCTGCACGTGCTCCTCATTCGAAAGAACGATAATGCCTCACCAAGACCTCTTTGAAGCAGCTAAATCTGCGATGAATAACAGTCATTCACCCTATTCAAGTTTCCCTGTGGGTGCAGCTATTCGGGCGACATCTGGCAAAATTTATGCTGGCTGCAACATCGAGAATGCCTCTTATCCTGAAGGGTGGTGCGCCGAAACCTCTGCAATCAGTCACATGATTGTTGGTGGCGATAAAGAGATATCAGAAATTCTTGTTCTGTCTCAAAAAATGGAAAAGATCACACCCTGTGGCGGATGCCGCCAACGCATTTCTGAGTTTGCGAAAGCCAACACATCTGTTCATTTATGCGATGCTGATGGTGTGGTGGAAACAGTTACTATTGGCAACCTACTTCCCGCAGGTTTTGAATTGGATGGCACCAAATGACAGAATTAAAAACTGCTCTTGATGGTTTCAAAGCCGAAACAGCACTGGTGCTTGGTTCTGGGCTTGGCTCTCTTGTCGAACGTATCCAAAATCCGAAGCGTTTTCCGTATGAGACCCTCGATGGGTTTCCAACAAGCGGTGTATCTGGTCATGCTGGTGAATTGATTGCCGGTACAATTTCGGAAACAAATGTTGTCGTCCTGTCTGGCCGTGCCCATTACTACGAACATGGCGACGCAGCTGCTATGCGAACGCCTTTGGAAGCGTTGAAAACTGCGGGTGTGAAACGTATTATTCTCACCAATTCGGCGGGATCAATAAACAAGAAAATGGCTCCCGGTTCAGTAATGCAGATCAAAGATCACATTAACTTTTCCGGTACCAACCCGTTGATAGGGGAGCCAACCGATAACCGGTTCGTAGGCATGACATCCGCTTATGACAAGCCATTGCGCAAGGTATTTCGGAAGGTTGCCAAAAAGAATGACATCGATATTCATAGCGGCGTTTACATGTGGTTCTCCGGCCCGGTGTTTGAAACGCCCGCCGAGATAAAAATGGCCAAGCGCATGGGGGCTGATGCTGTTGGTATGTCCACTGTGCCGGAAGTTATTCTTGCCCGCTTTCTCGGTTTGGAAGCGGCCGCATTCTCGGTGATTACTAATTATGGGGCAGGCATCACAGGCAGCGAACTCTCTCATACTGAAACCAAAGAAATGGCCCCAAAGGGTGGAGAAATACTTGGTCGTTTGATCGAAGTTGCTTTTAAGGAGGGGGTTTGATGTCTCCAAAAGATCGTAGACGCGCTGCCGAACGAGCCTTGCCCATGGTCGACCTCACTGACCTGAACGAGAACTGCAATCACGAAGCCATTAAAACGCTTTGCATTCGCGCACAAACAGAGTTTGGACCCGTAGGCGCAGTTTGCATCTGGCCACGTTTTGTCGCGCACGCCCATAAACTTCTAGCACACACTGGCATTCCCATCGCCACCGTTGTTAATTTTCCAGGTGGCAACCAAAGCATCGAGATGACAATGATTGAAACAGCCACCGCTATTGCAGATGGGGCCGACGAAATTGATTTGGTCATGCCCTATCAGGCATTGAAGGCCGGTCAGGATGAAGTGGTGCAAGATATGTTTACAGCCGTGCGAGACGTATCTTCAAAGAAAGCACTGCTTAAAGTGATCATCGAAGCAGGGGAGCTTGGCGAAGATTCTCTCATCCGCAAAGCAAGCGATATGGCTATTGATGCTGGTGCTGATTTTATAAAGACATCCACTGGCAAAGTTCCCATAAATGCCACACCAGCCTTTGCCGAAATCATGATTCAAGCAATTGCAGATAGTGGAAAAAATGTGGGTTTCAAGCCGGCTGGAGGCATTAAATCCACAGAAGACACCAGCACGTATTTGGCTATTGCTGATCGTATTATGGGACCACAATGGGCGAACAATGAAACATTTAGATTTGGCGCATCGAGCGTTTTGGACGACTTATTGTCTGCTTTGCGGGGCGGAAACGCAATCAAGAGTGACGGCTATTAGACCTTTGACTAAAGCGCTTCCAAAACATCTGCCAAAAACCCATCCAAATGGTCGGTTACAAAATCAATCGCATCATCATCTGTTACCGCATGCTCCCAATCTTCCGCACTGTGTTGCGATCCGTTGGCGGGCGTTACCAACACGGTGCGCATTCCAAATTTGAACGGCACATCCAAATTGCGTGGCATATCTTCAAACATCACTGCAGCTTTTGGGTCCACACCATGGTCCGATAAGAATTTAGTATACGGTGCTTCGGCTGGTTTAGGGACAAGATCTGACGCAACGATATCAAATACTTTATGAAAATGGTCAGTTATTCCCAAACGGTCAGTTGTACGTTTGGCGTGGGGAATATCGCCGTTTGTGAAAATATGTTTACGGCCAGGAAGCGCTGCGATCAATTCACCCAACACCGGATTTGGGTCTACCGGCGTATAATCAATATCATGGACTTTATCGAGAAAGTCATGCGGATCGATTGAATGCTCAACCATCAATCCGTGCAGAGTTGTTCCATATTTTCGATACATATCCTTTTGAACTTTGCGAGCTTCGTTTTTTGGCATGTCCAAAAGTTCAGACACATAGTCTGTCATTTTCCAATCAATCTGTGCAAACAGATCGCAGTGACGGGGATAAAGCGTGTTGTCGAGATCGAAGACCCATTCAGTGATTGATCCAAAAGATTTTGCGAGTTGTTCAGGAGTAAATTTCATCAGTTCACAATCATTGTTCCGGCACCATGCTCGGTGAAGAGTTCCAACAAAACGGCATGAGGTACTTTGCCATTCACAATCACCACAGCCTCAACACCTTGATCGAGTGCCGCCAAACAGGTTTCCACTTTAGGGATCATGCCATCTGAGATCGTTCCGTCTTTTATCAACGCAGTTGCTTCTTTGCGTGTGAGTTTTTTGATCAATTCACCTTGCTTGTCCAACACACCGGGCACATCTGTTAAAAACAACAAACGATCAGCGTGAATGGCTCCTGCCACTGCACCAGCAAATGTGTCCGCATTCACATTGTAAGTTTCACCATCTTTACCAAAAGCAACGGGAGCCACGACAGGGATGAGACCAGAATCTGCTACCATGTGCAGAACTTCCACATCGACTTCTGCCGGCTCCCCAACAAAACCGAGATCTATAATTTCTTCAATATTGCTGTCAGGGTCGCGATGACGGCGCCGCATCTTCACCGCCTGAACCATATTTCCATCTTTACCACACAAGCCAATTGCACGCGCGCCTTGGGCGTTGAAGTCCGCCACAATGCCTTTATTGATGGAACCCGCTAACACCATTTCCACGATTTCTACCGTGGCTTTGTCAGTGATGCGCATTCCACCTTTGAATTCACTTTTGATTCCCATCCGTTCCAACATGGCACCAATCTGCGGACCACCGCCGTGAACTACAATCGGCTCCACACCAGATTGACGCAACAAAGCCACGTCCCGGGCAAATGCCCGGCCCAACTCAATATCGCCCATGGCATGACCGCCATATTTTATAACAACTGTTTTGCCTTCATAGGTTTGCATATAAGGCAATGCTTCAGAAAGCAGTCGTGCTTGTACATTGCCTGAAACAGTTTTTTCGTTTGATGAAGATGTTTTGGAAATGTCCGTCATAACGCTCAGGGTGTGCAAAGTTTGGGGTCTGCAATCTTGCTACACCATAGCGCAAAAAAAAACACCCGCTTATGGAAAAGCAGGTGTTCTCAATTTCAATATTGCTTGAACTTAAACTTCGCTAGAAATCCAATCTGACAACTTGTTCTTTGGTGCAGCACCCACTTGAATAGCAACAGGCTCACCACCTTTGAACATCAACAATGTGGGAATGGACCGCACACCGTATTTAGACGCAAGTTCCGGATTTTCATCCATGTTCACTTTGGCAATTGTTACCTTGCCAGCCATTTCATTGGAAATTTCTTCCAAGCTCGGACCAATCGCTTTACACGGGCCACACCATTCTGCCCAGAAGTCAACAACCACGGGCGTGTCGGAATTCAAAACATCACTGTCGAAATTGCTGTTGTCGATTTTAACTGTAGCCATGAAATATGCTCCTTATGTCCGGCTGATCAGAATCGCAGACGGGACTTTCGTTTCGTTGGCCAGAACGTAGGGAGACGAATGGTCAGGGTCAAGGACTGCATCTGATGATTCATGATCACAGAAGCGCGACTTTCTCAAACGCCTCGTTCAATGCATTTTCTGGCAATGTCATAACCTTCGGGCCACTGGGAGCCTGCGTCCAAATAAGCACCGCTTCCACTAGTCTGTTTGGATATATTCGTTCCACTAAATGCCGATAGAGCGCCATTTGCGTCACGTAATCTTTGGGCACAGTTTCCACACTGGAGGGAACAAACGAACTGGTTTTATAATCCAACAAAAGAATACGATCTTTTTCCACCACCAGACGGTCAATCGTGCCTGATACAGATCGAGGTCCAGAAGCCAGTTTTATCTCTCCCATCACGGGTACTTCCGCAGAACTGTTTAATGAATCAAACCATGAGTTGATATTAGGATCGTCCAAAACGTCAAAGGTTTGTTTCAAAAGCGCATCTTGAACCCCTCTCAATACATTTGAAGCACTGCGTTCAATATAGGCCGTTGCTATGGCATGTCTGTCTTGCGGTGGGTATTCTGGCAACACTTGTAATAGACGATGTACCAATGTGCCACGCTTTGCTGGACTCAAGCCTTCAACAGGAGATGTTGATGTTTCCAGAAGCGACAGAATATCACCTTCAACTGCCTGACTTTCATCAATCAACGTTTGTGCACCTGACGGGCTTAAGGGACGAGGTAAAGCACTTTCAGTTGGAAGCCGATGCCCAATCCAACCGGGCAATTCATTTTCTAGTATCATATCCAGAGGCGCTTCATCAGCGTGATGGACCGGTTGAGGTGTAGGCCGGTTGGGCGCATGCCAACGAATACCTACCTCCTCTCCAGTATCATCGTGCAACGGCACAGCTTCAGGTTTCAATACATCGTTGACAATCGTGTGCCAATTTGGATCTGGAAGTTTTCTCTTTCCATGATATCCGCAGACAATAAGTCGATCTTTAGCGCGAGTCATGCCAACATAGAGCAGACGCATATATTCTTCTTCGGCCTTTTGTTGAGCATGGCTTAAACTGCGTAAAGTTTCGCTGCCATGTTGATTTGGTTTGGGCACCCACAAAAGACCCTTTTGGCCGGAGTGAGAATTCTCATCGTCACCCCAATCATAAATTGCAGGTGCATGACCGGACTGGAAAGCAGCACTACCCTTGTCCACCAAAAATACGATGGGAGCTTCTAAGCCTTTTGAAGCATGAACCGTCATCACCCGCACTTCATTGGGCACCTGATCTTGTTCTCGTTTGATCACAGGCTCCTCTTGCAGCAGCGCTTCCAAAAAGCTCTGCATGCCCGGCAAGCCGGATCTTTCATGTTCCAATGTCATGGCCAAGAATGCGTCCAGTACTTCTTCCACCTCTGGGCCGAGACGTGAGAGAAACTGTTTCCGGCCGTTATCGGCTCCCAACACTTGAGCAAAAAATTCATAGACTGGCATTTTATCAACGCGGCGCATCCAGCGTTGCAAGCGTTCGAAATGAGCATGCATCAGCGCACCATCTGTTTCAGACAGTTCCTCAAAGAGACTAGCTTCATACCCCGTTTTCAGACGGCCGCGTGCCAATTCGAACAAATCTTCTTCGTTCACTCCAAAAAGTGGGCTTTTCAACAATGCAGCTAATGACAAATCATCCTGCGGCGTGACAATCACTTGGCCCAATGTGATTAAGTCTTGCACTGCAATGTGGTTGGTCAGGGTCAAGCGGTCACTGCCGGCAACCGGAATGCGTTTATCCTTCAAGGCCCGGTTTATTGCGGTGACAAAACGGTCTCGTGCGCGCACAAGAACGATGATATCACCTGCAGTAACAAGCTTACCTGATGCATCAAACCGTTCACCACCCTCTAGCCAATTGGCGATTTGATCGGCAATACGATTTGCGGTTCGCACAGCCTGGTGTTGACTGTCGGATTGATCGACAGGTTGATGCCACGCTTCCGGTTGATCCACATCCAGCGATATTTCCATCGTCCAAACATCCACATGGCCCGGGTCATTTTTGCGCGCAGCCGTATGACGTTGATAATCACCCTGAGCTGTCACTGCAGATTCGTATCGGGTATTGTTGAATACCTTATCTACAGCCCCCAAAACATCTTCCGTTGAACGGAACGACAGGCCAAGGCTCGCTTCTTTGAAAAATTTATCACTTCCCTTTGCTTTTGAATGGAACAGTTCTTTCTGACGAGCGAAACTTGCCGGTTCCGCACCTTGAAATGAGTAAATGGATTGTTTCTCATCTCCCACAGCAAAGACAGTGCGATCAATCTCTCGAGACGATACGCCACCGAAAAACTCATTCACCAAAGCCTCGACAACTTGCCACTGGCGCGGGCTGGTATCTTGAGCTTCGTCCAGCAAAAGGTGGTCAATGCCCCAGTCGAGTTTATAGAGAACCCACGCACTGGCATCAGAACGTTCCAACAAATCAACAGTACGGGACACGAGATCATCAAAGTCGAGAAGGCCACGAATGCGTTTCTCTTCGCGGTAGCGCGTGATCATGGCAGAAGCGAATGTGAAAAAGCCTGTGCTATTAATAATCAAGTCCAGATTATTGATGCGCAATTTGGCTTCAATAATGCGTTTTGCTTCTGTAGTTATGTCGTCTTTAATATCAGGCAGCAGATTACAGATTGCTTTGGACGGGTATTTACTCGTGCTTCGCGCTTCCCCCTTTCCAGTTAGAACAAGTTCTTCGATCGTTGAAAATCGGTTGAATGGATCTTTGTTGCCGAGCCACTTATCAGCCATGGCTTGGAAGGTTTTAGCGCCACTTTCGTCAATCCCTGCACATGCGCTTTCCAGCTGCATCCACCATTCATCATTCAAAACAGACTCTGACAGATATGTTTCGATGAGGCTCGCTTTTGTCTCCTCACTCGAAAATTGAAATCGTTTCCGTGCTTGTTCTTCTGCCGCTTTTGGGCTCCCCACAACATCTAACCATGAAGTGAGTTCTTCCCTACGGGTAATCGCTTCGGATAAAGCTTTTTCAATGGCTGAATCGGTTGCAAACTCCAACATGTCAGCAAAGCCCTTGCCGAGTTCGGACTCCGGTTCTCCATAAGCTTTCAACAGTACGCTACGGCGAGCCTGTTCCAGTAATTCTCTCTGTGTCCGATCATCGACCACTGTAAACGTACCCGGTACATTTGCTTCCAATGGAAACTGGTGCAGCAATGCTTCGCAGAACGCATGAATGGTTTGAATTTTTAGTCCACCCGGCGTTTCCAAGGCCCGCGCAAACAAAGTTCTTGCCCTGTGCAACTGCGCCTTGGTTGGAGCTTTCAGTTCAACTCTGGTCAATTCATCACGCAGGTCATCATCTGCAATCACCGCCCAATTACTAAGCGTTTCAAACACTTTGTTAGCCATCTCGCCAGCAGCGGCCTTGGTGTAGGTGATGCACAGAATCCGCGAAGGATCGGTGCCATTCAACAACAGCCGGACAACGCGACGGGCAAGTACCGTCGTTTTGCCAGAGCCAGCATTAGCGGACACCCAGACAGATGTGTTCGGATCGGACGCCAGCGCCTGCTGTTGGTTGGTGCGCTTATCGACAACGAGTTTGGAAGCGCTCATTCGTCAGCTCCCTCCTCGACAGTCGACCATTCGCTTACACGCGCTAAATGATCGTAATCACTGGCCCAATCATTTTCTGAAATGAACCGCGCCTTAGAAAGGTACGCCATATCTTGCTGTTGATATTCATCCACCAACGCAGCTAATCGTGCCCATGCCTGTTCTGCTAGGGTTGCCGCATCATCATCTTTTTTTAACCTATCATCATGACCAATGCGGTCCACTTTCAATTCTTCATCCGGTCGCAATCGAACATAAGTGAGTTCTGCGACTTCCTTTTCAAGTTGTGCTCCAAATGCCCCACGTACAGCCATTGCAGCTTCCAACGAAAGTTGCGGTGCATCATGGGTTTTTACAGAAGACACTTTTGGATTGGCTCCTGTTTTATAATCAAGCAATGCAATGCGACCATCTTTCAGTAAATCAATCCGGTCCGCCCGACCTCGTAACGTGAAACCATTAAGACCATCGGCGGTTTTTCCATCTAGTTCGATAAAGGTTTGATCAATATATTTCATCGTCATTTGATGCCATTTAACAAATGCTTCTGCGATGGTTTCAAAACGAGGCCACCACATCGCCTGAATTTCAGATGGTAAAATGCTGGATGAAAATTTGCTCTTCGCGATTTCAATCAACCGTTCGTAAGCGGGTTCAAAATCTAACGACCCCTTAGACTCCACAAAATCTTCGAATATCTCGTGGAACAATGTGCCTTTTTCTCTCGCATCGGCTTCACGGATAAGAGGGCCAAGTGCGGAGAGTTTCAATATACGTTTGGCATAGATCGCGTAAGGATCTTTGATCCAAGTCTCAATATCAGTGATCGGCAAGCTTTTAGGGCGCACTGTAACCGGTGGGGTCGGCCTAGGTTGAGCACAAGCTTTTGGCGACTGATCTGGCTGGTCAATTTCCTTGACCCAATCCAAATACACTTGGCCGCGCGATTTCATAGCATTTTTAGATTTTTCACCAGCCAATGTGGTTAAGCGCTGCACCCAACGAGAAGCAACTGTTGGCGCATTGTCCGCCTTGATGGAACGGGTCAGCACCACATCTTTTATGCCCAAGAGAACTTGAAAATCATGCGCCGCTAAACCTGTGCGTCGTTCTGGTGGGGGAAGACCTAAAGCCAATTTCATGGGGCGTGACAAAAACGGGTCGTTGCGGGCTACACCCGGCCAACTTTTCTCATTCAACCCTCCAAGAACAACACGATCGTAAGTTTGCAAACGTGCTTCCAAGGGCCCCAAAATCGACACACGGGGATGCGCACCACCTACAGGACGCACAACTTTCTGAGAAAGCAAAGCATCAAATATCTCTGGCCATTCATGAGACAATGCAGCGATATCTTCGCGCTGTTCCATCAACTCGCTCAACAAACCGTAAAGCGATTTCCCGTCTTCACCTTCATACAGGGATTTCAATGATCCCTCATGGTCAAACCCGCATGTTTCAATCAAACGTGCGGATACGGTTGCAAGTTCATGAAATTCCGTTTCAGCAAATGTATTTTGCAAACCTGCAAAACATGCGTCCAGCTGTTCCCCTAGCCATTCACATGCTTCCCAGTCAGACTTTGAAATACGACGCACTGCACGATGCACTCGACCATTCTCTTCTTCAGATTCTAACCGCGTTCTTCGAATTTGACCTGCCAATTCACCGCATTTGACAGGAACGATAGCGTTTCGCAACACGGCTAACTCCAGCGCTCGGGCTGCATCTCGTGTCTTTTGAGGTTCTTCGCCAAAACGTAAAAGCGGGTGTTTGATCAATGCCACCAAAGCAACCGGATCAGGCGCTTCAAAGGCGACCTTCAACACCAAACGCGCTAATGTTCCCACCGGACGGTTGCGTAGAGGAAGACCTGCTGAATCATCCACATCCAATCCGAAACGGCGCATTTCTACTGCAACACGTCTTGCCAAATTGCGATCTGGTGTGACCAAAGCTGCCGTCTTGGATGGATCTGTAAGGGTTTCACGCAAAGCCAAAGCAATGGATAAAGCCTCTTCGTGCTCCCCCTGCGTTTCCACGAGAGCAATGCCTGCAAATGCCAAGTCCCGTTTCTCTTCGGAATAGGTCTCAAACACCTGTTGCCAATGACCTGTTGAAAAAGATGGACGCATCGCTTCACTGATCAATTGTTCACGCACCCGTGCGTAGCCTGCAGATAATTCTTCTATGTCACCAATTTGTGCAACGTTTTCTCTGTCCACATCGAGACTGCGCAACAGTTTGCGCAACCCATATTGAGGGTGACCCGGTGCAGTACCATCATTGTCACGATCATTGTCTGGAAGATCGATCTTTGACCAAGTCTCCGGATCCAAGTCACGGTCGAGACCCGGCAAAACCACCACTCCATTTTCCATGCGGGATATGACGCGCAGCAAATGGGCGGTGGCTGGAATTGAACCTGTTGATCCTGCGGCAATCACAGGCCCTTTGCTACCAGACTTTTCATAAACATCGGCCTGCAACCGCAAACCGGAAACCCGTTGAGATGAACTATCCACCAAACCCCGCTCTTCTAATAAGGCTGGCCAGAGGGTTGTGGCAATTTTTAAAAACTCAAGAGTGAGCTGCCACCATTTTTCATGATCATCTGGTACAAGCGTGTGCAACAACTCCCACGACACTTCTTCGGTCGCTACTGTGTCCATGAGACGGGCAAGATCGGTCGAAAAACGCACTGCGTCAGCAAGAGAAGATGGGATAATAATATCCCCACCGCCTAAAAGATCTCGTTGCGCCGGTTTCAACGATTGCGACCAAGCTAAAACAAGACGAGACAATATCAATTGACGTTCGAGGGGAGACAAGCCAACTTCCAAGCGATTAGCAGGTCCCACATCATCAAGACTGAGCATGTCATCATCCACATCACCCAACGCTTTAATATTGGGTAACAATGCGGGAACGCCATCTAGGCGCGCTACAAATTCAGTGGCCAAGGCACGAGCCGCACGACGGGTTGGCACCCAAATGGTGACTGATGCCAATGCGAGAGGATCATTTTGAGGTGCAAACCCTTCAATGAGTTTGCCCGTTAAAAGTGCTTCCACCAATGTAGGCAAATAAGGAGCACCCGGTGGGATTGAAGATACGTTGGGGTCGCGACCCAACATCATGCCGCTTGCCTGAACGCATGGATGGCCTGTTCTGCTTCATCAATCGCTGCAGGTGTGCCGACGTGCAACCACAACCCATCCAGCACATGACCGAACAATCGACCTGCGGAAATGGCATCGTCAAACAATCGGTTCAACGAAAATACATCATCAGGAATCGCTTTAAACAACTCTGGCTTCGTGATAATCGCTCCCGCATAAACATAAGGGGCTGACTCCGCATCACCTCGGCGCTGCAATTGACCATCGGGGGCCATGAAGAAATCACCTCTACCATCAAACCCGACAGATTTTTCTTTTGGGGCTACCAACAACTGCATGTCCATTTGATCAACGTCCCATGTCGATTGCATAGATATGAGATTTGATGAATCCGTATCAATCCAGAATGAATCTGCGTTCAAAATATAAAATGGTGCATCGCTTAATGGCACTATGGCGCGTTTCACACCTCCGCCCGAATCCAACAAGATATCGCGTTCATCAGAAATCAAAACCTGCGGTTTGCTTCGCGCCTTAGTGTGCTGTTCAATTTGATCTGCCAGATAGTGAACATTCACAGCTGTTTTTTGAACATCCGCACCGGCCAGTGAATCCAAAGCATGATCAAGAAGTGTCTTACCTGAAACTTTCACAAGAGGTTTCGGAAGAGTGTTTGTAATGGGACGCATACGTGTTCCCAACCCAGCGGCCAATACCATGGCTTGATCGATTTTACTGTTCGTCACATCTTTGCCCTCAATCTAAGCAACATCACGCTTGGTGCAAAACTGTTTCCACCCATTCACGATAGCGCTTCAAGGTCGGGTGAGCCAGAGAGCGTGCGAGATAGTCTTCCATACGTGGCAAATGTGCCAGATATGCATCTTTACCATCACGTTTCGATAAACGCACAAAAATACCCAACACTTTCGTAACCCGCTGTGCCGCCATTATGGCGTAAGCTGAACGGAATTTTTTTTCATCAAAAGGGATGCGCAACTTACAATAGTGGTCCAGTAGTTCTGTTTCCAATTGCACCGGGATATCCACACGCGCATCCTGCGCAATAGACGCCACATCGTACGACGAGGGTCCAATCAAACCGTCTTGAAAATCGATCAAGCCCGTTTGATTTGCAGCTTCTACATTTTCAATCCAAATGATGTTGGGGGAATGATAGTCGCGCAGAACGATAGACTGTTCGCTCAACAGAACATTATCAACCAGCTCTGACCAAATATTTTGGAATTCTGAGTATTCTTGATCACTGGGCACGCGCCCTGTTTTCCATTCAAAATACCAATCAATGAGCAGTTCAACTTCAATCAGCATTGCTTGCTTATCGAAGGGCGGTACGTGATGAATTTTCCCATTAGGAAGTTTAACTTCGTTACGCCAAACCTTGCTGTGCAATGTTGCAAGAGTTTCCATCGATACCAAATAGCGGGCCGCAATCGGCTGTCTGTTTTTATCGATTATCTCGCCTGACCCCAAATCTTCGATCAGCAAAATGCCCTGATCTAAATCTAAATCATATATTTGGGGCACTCGAAACCCCTCTTCTTCGAGTAAATATGCCATACCTGCAAACGCACTCATGTCTTCGGCAAGATTTGCAATTTTGCTATATGGTTTGCCATCACGGATTGGGGGGCCATCCGGTTGAGTTGGCGCATTCATCAAAATGACATGACTTCCATCATCACGATGCACTGTTTCATAAGCCCGGGAGGACGCATCTCCGGTCAGATGTTGACGGTGACTTTCTTTATGACCGTGGTCATCCAAATATTTTCTCAGCACGAGGCTACGCTCGACCCGTGACACTGCATTGGCTTCGCCGGAAACCTCGATCATACGGGCATCATCTTCACCACTTTGGGACAATGAAATTACCAGGCTCGGTGCAGGGAGATTTGACGCCGCTTTTTCAGGCCATTCAATCAGGGCTGCACCATCGGTCAATATTTCATCAATACCCAATTCGTCGAGTTCAGCCTCATATTCAATTCTGTATAAATCCAGATGTGCAAGTTGTCCCACATGCATGTCTTCATAGTTTTGCATAATCGTGAATGTGGGGCTTGGAACTTCCAAAAACTCATCCCCAGCCATGGTGCGAATAATGGCACGAGCCAAAGTGGTTTTCCCAGCGCCTAAATCGCCCACAAGCCATACACAGTCATTACGACGCAGGGCTAATGCCAGCGTTTCACCGAAGCGCAACGTACCGGCTTCATCAGAGCAAGATATGGAGAGAAGCGTCACTTTGGGTGAACTCTACTGAGCTGCTTGAGCAGTTGATGTTGATTCTGCTGCCGGTCTTTTTGGGAAACGACAAATAAAACATGTTCCCTTTTCAACGCCATCCGAGATGGAAATATCTCCACCGTGGAGTTCAATCAAAGATTTGGCAATTGATAGACCCAAGCCTGCACCGCCACGTCCTGAGCCTTGCGTTTTTGAACTGAACCGTTGGAACACACGGGTTCGATCTTCTGGTGAAATTCCGGGACCTGAATCATGTACCTTCAAAAAGATATTGTCTGCATCAACACTGCTTTCCAATATCACCGACCCTTTTTCCGGAGAGAACGAAATGGCATTGCTCAATAAGTTGAGCAAAACTTGTTGCACACGAGTTTCATCACCAACGAATTCTCCGTTACTGCCGACATTCTTATCGTGACGCAAAATCAGTTTCACACCTCGTTCTTTTACCTGATCACTCACACTGCGTCCTGCAATATTCATCACCTCAAGGAGATCCAGTGACTTTAAGTCAAGCTCCATAATGCCCGCATCGACCGTTGCCAAATCAAGTAGATTGTCAACAAGACTATGGAGCTCATTGGAGGAGGTTGAGATATAATTGACATATTCAGTTTGTTTTTCGTTCAACTTGCCAAAAGTATTTTGTTCCAAAATTTCAGCAAAGCCTTTGATATTGGTCAACGGAGCTCGGAATTCATAAGAAACATGTTCAATGAATTCGTTTTTCAAACGCTCGGCGGCCTGCAACGCTTCGTTACGCTCTTTCAATGTGTGCTCAAGATTCACACTTGCTGTCACATCGGCAAAACTCAACATAGTTTGACCATTGGGCAAAGGCACCAGAGCATAATCGATCATTTCGCCAGTCGTTAGTTCAATACGACCGTCCATTGATTTTCGCGTGTCCGAAACGCCTGTGACACCGGTTGCCAAATCATCCCAAATTGTGGGAATGTCCATAACTCTCTTACAGAGTTTGGCGATATCACTAATAGGTGTTTCTGCAGCAACTTGCTCGTCTTCCAGTTCCCATAAATTTTGGAAAGACGGGTTAGACAATTTCATACGCCCATCGGCAGAGAACACAGCTATTGCTTCAACAAGATGATCCAGTGTTTCCCCTTGCACTTGGGTCAATGCAATGTAACGGCTTTCCATTTCCAACTGTTCTGTGATATTTTCAAACACCCAAGTTACACCACCTTGTTTGTGTGGGTTCGCCACAACGCGCAATGTGCGACCATCAGGAAGGTGCCACCAATGTTCTTGAGGTTGTGTCGCTTCATAAACTTCCAAAAGGCTGTTGCGCCACTTGGCCCAATCCGGTTGCTCAGCAACTTTGCGATCGGATCGAAGCATATCGAACAATGCTCCATTTTCCGGTTGCTGATCGAGGGCTTTTTCATCCAACTTCCACAGAGTATTGAAAGCTTCATTGCGGAAAACAAGATGTTTCTTCTCATCAAAAATGGCGACCGCAGACGCCAGTTGATCCATTGTCTGCGCATGACTTTCCAAAGTACGTCGCAGAACCCCTTGCGCCTCTTCAACTTCGCTCATATCCACGGCGAGACCTGCTGAACCACTGGAATAAGCAACTTCACTCACATCCATTGTCCGGCGATCGCCTAAAACCGTTGCAGGCACACGCATCCGGATTTGGCTCGGACCATCTTTAACATCAACATCGCCATGTTGTTTGGCCAACAACAAGCGTTCGCTGGCATCAAGAAGCTCAACTTCTTTATCAAGCACTTCGTCCAGCGTTTTCGTTTCAACAGCTTCTACATAGCTGTTATTTGCCCAACTCAAATGACCATTTTCGTCTTTTAACCACACTGGAAATGGTACTGCTTCCAAGAGAGATTTCATGGTGTCAGTGGTTTGTAACAATTTGGTATGTTCAGATTCCAACGCAGCAAGCGCCGCCCGGTCTCCGGATAAGTTGATAAAGCGTACAAATGCATGACTGCCAGACGCGCGGCCCTGAGCTTCTATGATGGAGCCCGTTTTGCTTTCAATCGTCAGGTCAAAAGCTTCAGCACTATCGCGCAGTCGATTCACTGCCTTTTCAAAGCTTTGAGCTGTTGATGGTGTCATCCAAGTTCCAAACGCCACAAAGGCAGTTGCATCTTCAGGTGCACCCGCTTGAGCAGGAAGTGTGCCACGGCAAAGAGGGGCTTCTTCACGATTGGCCCAAACCACGATACGTTGATCCGGCACATTAAGCAGAGCTTGCGCGCGTTCATTCCGCGCCTTTAAATCTGCAATGTCCAAGGCTTGTGTGCGATTTGTTTCATCCAGTTTTTTACGTTCGCGGATCAACCATGTGGCTGACCACATGGCAAATGCGAAAGCTCCTGTGAAAACAATCAGCATAATCCAACTGTTTGCGATTTCGAGTTTTGGAATAAAATTAGCGAATTGTTCGGGTGTTGAGACTGCTTCTTGAGCATTGGCGGCCTGCAACGTGAGCAAAAACGCCGCAAAAGACGTCAAAAACCATGCGGATTGCCGCGATGCCATCATTTTCCCGACCCGTTCTTTTGGCCTGAACGCAGTACAAGAGGCCTTTTGCAACAATGCAATTCGAATTGCACCCAAACACAGTGCAAGCGATTCGTGCCAACTTAACCCAGTGGGAGTCGCGGTGCGAGTGCGATTTGTACTCCAACAGTGCAAATTCACAATCTCCGAATCAAAAACGGCCGCACGCCCCGACAAGAGACATGCGACCGTGGTATATTTACAATGGTAAACGAGGCGTTAATTCATGCCTTTTACCTTCGCGCGCTTAGTAGCGATAATGTTCCGGTTTGAACGGACCTTCAGTGGCCACACCGATATAATCAGCCTGATCTTTGGACAATTCAGTCAATTTTACACCAATTTTAGCAAGGTGCAAACGCGCCACTTTCTCATCAAGGTGTTTCGGCAAGATATAGACTTCGTTTTTGTACTCATTGCCTTTGGTCCAAAGTTCGATCTGAGCCAACACTTGATTGGTAAAAGAAGCAGACATAACAAAAGACGGATGACCCGTAGCGTTACCAAGGTTCAACAAACGACCTTGCGAAAGAAGGATCATACGATTGCCATTTGGCATTTCGTACATGTCCACTTGGTCTTTGATGTTTGTCATCTTCAAATTGCGTAAGTTAGCAACCTGAATTTCGTTGTCGAAGTGACCGATATTGCCAACAATCGCCATGTCTTTCATTTCACGCATATGTTCGATGCGAATAATGTCTTTATTGCCGGTAGTGGTGATAAAGATATCTGCGTCTTTTACAGTATCTTCCAATGTGGTCACTTCAAATCCATCCATAGCTGCTTGCAACGCACAGATTGGATCAATTTCCGTCACCTTCACACGGGCACCAGCGCCACGCAGGGAGGCAGCTGAACCTTTACCCACATCGCCGTAACCACACACAACAGCGGTCTTACCAGCCATCATTGTGTCCGTTGCACGACGAATGCCGTCTACGAGAGACTCTTTACAACCATATTTATTGTCGAATTTAGACTTGGTGACGGAGTCGTTCACGTTGATTGCAGGGAAAGGCAGTTGGCCTTCTTTGTGCAATTCATAAAGACGGTGAACGCCAGTTGTTGTTTCTTCAGAAACACCTTTGATCGCATCACGTGTTTTCGTGAACCAACCCGGGCTTTCTTTCATGCGCTTGTGAATCTGCGCTTTGATCGCTTCTTCTTCTTCTGACTGAGGAACCGTAAGAATATCTTCACCGGCTTCAGCACGGGCGCCAAGCAAGATGTAAAGAGTTGCGTCGCCACCATCATCAAGGATCAAGTTTGCGCCTTCAGGGAACATGAAGGATTTGTCGAGGTAATCCCAATGCTCAACCAATGTTTGACCTTTGATTGCAAAAACCGGAACACCTGAAGCAGCGATTGCTGAAGCAGCATGATCTTGTGTTGAATAAATGTTGCAAGAAGCCCAGCGCACGTCTGCACCAAGTGCGGTAAGTGTTTCAATCAGCACAGCTGTTTGAATGGTCATGTGCAATGAACCAACAATACGGGCACCTTTGAGCGGCTGACTTGCCCCGAATTCTTCGCGCAGAGACATCAAGCCCGGCATTTCGGTTTCGGCAATATCGAGTTCCTTGCGGCCAAATTCAGCAAGGGCGATGTCTTTGACGATGTAATCGTTTTCAGCCATGGGAGGCATCCTTCAATAAAAGTTTTTAAGGGGTACATGTTGCATAGATTTGCAAACTCGAAATTTAATTACCAGAATTCGCCTCTTGAGGCAATCACATAAAGATATGCTTATGTGGATCGTATTGTCCCTGCACGCAATTGTTTTACCCGCGCAGCAGCGGTTGCATATCCGCCGGATGCACCATCAATAAAATGCATGTGATCATCACTCATGACAGAAGGCACAATACAGGTCATCAACGCTTCATTCTGTTCAACGATTCCATAGCGAATAATATTTTTCTGTTCCGCATCTGCTAATAGAGTAGAAAGAGCCATCTGCGTTTTTACATCGCAATCAATTGTCATCATCAATGCATCTTCAAATTTTTGAAAGTCAGCATTCGCACCGGAAGTTTTGGTGTAATGAGCTGAATCAAATCCACCCACTTTGAGACCTGTTTTGAAGAAGATCAGCGCAATAAACGTTTCCAGATACAACATCAATTTGCGCCGCCACAGCGGAACAGTAGAATCACCAGCACGCGCTTCCAATTCCAGACCAGCTGGTGGCCACGTAAATGATGGGCCACTCGCCATAACCGGATGACCGCCACGGTCAAGGTTTGAAACAAGAGCCATTACATCATTTAAAATTATTTCAACCTGATTGATATTAGCATCAGCACACGGTGCAACCACTATAGACAGGACAGATCCTTTTTGAGACGTGATGGGAGTCCAGCGGCACGAAAGACCGGTCAAATCCGGCAGACCCCCATCAACCGATTCTGCGACGTGAAAATGGCCTTGTTTCATTTCACTTTCAGCCCAACTGGCGCCACCGCCTGCAAACATAGCATAATCTACTGAGTGAGAGGCTTTATAACGTGCCACACGCACATCTAACCCGGCTTGGTGAATATCGAAAATTGAAATTGTAGCCACGCGCAAGACGAGATTAAACTCTTGCCACGCCCAACGGCGCACCTCATCCAGCGCTTTTTCCGCACTGAAACGCGCGGAGGGCGGCATGGCAAAAGTTGCGCCGTCACCGCCAAAAATAAACGGGAAACGCTTTTGTGCATGAGCATTGATTTGGGCTGAAATAATGGCTGCACCTACAGTGTTGACCGTCTTGTATTTGCCCTCTTCTATCAATCGAGTGGAGTTCTCTAGGTCCGCCAGACCCAAGAACCAATCATCGGGAAATGGCGTATAGCTGTTGGCCGCAACAATGTTCCTGAAATCGGATTGAACAGGAATGCTCTCGTAAAACAGATCTGAACTAATAATCTCCATGAGCAGCCATTTCCACAACGTGTTAAACGGCAGCACGACGCTGCATACTTAATATACGCATCAAGTACCGGAAAAGTTCCGTAAGGAGAATTTACCCGAAACGCAGCTTGACCTAAGCCGCGTCTGTTTTCTTGCTGAACATGCCCTTAAGATTATCCCAAAGTTCAATCTTGGCGCCCTGGCGTTTCATGATCGTGCCTTGCTGGAGAATCGACAGGAAGTTATTCCACGCCCAATAGATCACGAGACCAGCCGGGAAAGTGGCCAACATGAATGTGAATACAACAGGCATCCATTTGAATATTAACTGCTGTGTCGGGTCTGGTGGAGCCGGGTTCATTTGCATTTGAATGAACATGGTGATGCCCATGAGAAGCGGCCATACGCCAATCATCAAGAACAAAGGCACATCATACGGTAACAGGCCGAATAGATTGAAAATCGATGTGGGGTCGGGTGCGGACAGATCTTGAATCCAGCCAAAGAACGGTGCTTGACGCATTTCGATTGTTACGTAGATCACTTTATAAAGCGCAAAGAACACCGGAATTTGCAACAACATAGGCCAGCAACCCGCAACCGGATTGATCTTCTCTTTCTTATAGAGCTCCATCATTGCCTTTTGTTGGCCCTGGCGGTCATCGCCAAAGCGCTCCTTGATGGCCGCCATTTCAGGCTGCATCTTCTTCATGTTGGCCATGGATTTGTAGGACTTATTGGCCAATGGAAAAAAGAGCGTTTTTAACATTACAGTTACGATGAGTATCGCAACACCGAAATTGCCGACCAAATGAAACACCCAGTTCATCACGCTGAACAAAGGTTTGGTGATAAAATAGAACCACCCCCAGTCAATCAAGTTAGAGAATAATGGAATGTTCTGCTCAGCCTCGTAGCGATCAATAATATCCACCTTCTTGGCACCTGCGAACAAGCGGTTCGTCACGCTGGCTTCGCCACCAGCAGGAACGGCAATCACATTGCCCACATAATCGGTTTGATAAAATTTTCGGGTCTGACCAAGGTAATTATAGGACGCCGTAAATCCATTGCCCGGAATAAGTGCCGTTGCCCAATATTTGTCGGTGATGCCCAACCAGCCTTTGTCGGCAAGGTCTTTAGCAATCCGGCCGCCAGTCTCGTCTTCAATGTCGCCGTAATCTATTTCATCCAAACCTTGTTCACCCACTGACCCGATCAAACCTTCGTGAAGAACAAAAATGCCTTCCGTTTTCGGAATGCCATAGCGTGCGATGCGGCCATAAGGTTTTACAGAGATTTCATTGCCTGACGCATTCAACACCGTATCGGTGATTGTGAACAAATAATCTTGGTCGATCTCAATCTTACGGCGGAAGGTCAGGCCTTTTTCATTGACGAACTGTAAAACCACCGGAGAAGAGGGGGTAAGTTCACCACCTTCTGCTTGCGACCACACAGTTGATGGGCCAGGAAGTTCACCCAAGTTTGCGTCGGGCGACCAGCCGAATTCTGCAAAATAAGCGTTTTCATCTTGAACAGGTTTCAACAGTTGAATTTTCGGGCTGTCTTCAGCAATTTCTTCGCGGTATTGGGTCAAACGCAAGTCATCAATGCGTGCGCCACGTAAATTAATTGTGCCTTCCAAATGGTCAGACTTCAAAGTAACGCGCGGAGCATCTTCTTCTTTTTTCCCCATTGTGCCTGGAACAGCAGCGCTGTTGTTGCTTGCAGTTTCTCCAGCCTTGGGAATTCCTGAATTTTCTCCACTGGTGGCAACACCCGGGTTTGCCGGCGCTGATTGTTCAGCAATTTCGCGTTCCCGCTCAATGCGTGGATTGATGAAGAATATCTGCCACAAAAACACCACACCTAAAGAAAGAGCCGCAGCAAGAAGAAAATTACGTTGATTGTCCATGAAGGAAGACCTGGTTCTCAGTAACTGGGCAGAGCGCGAGTGCGCTGCCAAACATTATACATCAGCGGGGCGTTTCTGCCCTTTCGCTGCACGATTTGCAACATTTGCCTTGCCCGAATGAGCATAGATTTTTTGGTAAGCTTTATTGAAGCCATGCGATACGGAAGATGTAAGGCTTTCGAACGGCTCATCAAGGGCTTCAATACGCGCAATAAGCACAGCGTCACAGCCAGACATCATGTCTACAATGACGGCGTGACGAACGGCTTCACGCAAACGGCGTTTGATACGCGACCGCACAACAGAATTGCCTACTTTTTTAGTAACGGTGTAACCCACACGCAAATGCGGATCATCATCGTTGCGCTCAACAAGTTGCAAAACAAAAGCGCGCTCGTGAGAACGCGCTCCATTTCGGGCATTTAAAAAATCTACCCGTTTTTTCAATCGAGATATCAAAACCTGTGACATGGCATCAGATTCAATTGCTTCTCGATTTCAACATGCGCGTCAAAGCGCATGTGTTTATGCGGATAGTTTTTTGCGGCCGTGTGTACGACGTTTCGCGATTACGCGACGACCACCTGGAGTGGACATACGTGAACGGAAACCGTGACGGCGTTTGCGAACCAGTTTACTGGGCTGATATGTGCGTTTCATCTGCTCGATCCGGTAAAATCACCGGTCCTCTTTCGGTCGACATATTCCAAAGCCTGATCAGAAATTCTTTAGAATACGAAATTACTTTTGGCTGCTTTCGCCAACGTCCCCTCCCTTCAACCAAATTCATGAAGAGCAGGTAAACAAACGACAAGCGAAATCAACTTCGGCACGAACCGAAGCGTTGGCGGCTGTATAAGCTTGCTCCAAATACGAGTCAACGCCAGCAGGGAGGTCTTTTTGATATTCAATTTAACGAGAATTCCACATAGGCACGTACTATTCGTAATCTCTTGCTCTATATGACACTTCTGTGTTGAAACATTTTGACCGCGTGTATGGCGATATTTATTTTAGGCTGATGATATGAGTGACGTTCTCAAACCGGATATTTGTGTAATTGGCGGCGGATCTGGCGGCTTGGTTGTCGCTTCTGCTGCTGCTGCATTCGGTGTTTCTGTTGTGTTGATTGAAAAACACAAAATGGGTGGCGATTGTCTGAATTACGGTTGTGTACCCTCAAAAGCACTAATTGCAGCAAGCAAACACGCCCAATCAATGCGCGAAGCACCAGCGTTTGGTGTCAGCACCGGTAAAGACGGCAGCGAACCGAAGGTGAATTTCAAACAAGTCAATGAACATGTTCAAGGTGTGATTGCAGGAATTGCTCCTATGGACAGTGTGGAGCGATTTGAATCCCTTGGTGTTGATGTCATCGAAGCGGAAGCGCGATTCGTCGATAAAAAGACGGTTGTTGCCGGAGATAAAACAATCAAAGCACGCCGCTTTGTGATTGCCACAGGATCTGCAGCATTTGTGCCACCTATTCCGGGTATCGATAAAATCAATTACCTCACCAATGAAACTTTGTTTGACCAGACTAAAAATCCTGGAAAGATGATTGTGATTGGCGGCGGCCCTATTGGCATAGAAATGGCGCAGGCTCATAATCGACTCGGAGCAAAAGTTACCGTGATTGAAGGCGAAAAGGCCCTCGGCAGAGACGACCCTGAACTGACAGCGATTGTTTTGGATAAAATTCGCGATGAAGGTGTTGTGATTCGCGAGAAATCTAAAGTGACCAGTATTGATAAGACGCTTAAAGGCAACGCTTTGGTGAATGTGGAGACTGAAACCGGGTCTGAAGTTCTGGAGGCCGATACTGTTCTCGTAGCCACTGGCCGCGCCGCCACAGTAGACGGGCTTGATCTTGAAAAAGCTGGCGTCGAATACACCCGACGCGGAATCAAGGTGAACGATAAGATGCGCACCAGCAACAGCCGTATTTATGCCATTGGTGATGTGGTCGGAGGTTTGCAATTCACCCATGTTGCCGGATACCACGCAGGTCTTCTGATACGTTCAATTCTGTTCCGCCTTCCGGCCAAAGAGAATCGTCACATCATTCCATGGTGCACATACACCGATCCTGAGATTGCCCAAGTGGGGCACACGGAAGAAACGGCGCGTGAGAAGTTCAAGGATATTATCGTATTGCGCTGGCCGTACGCCGAGAATGACCGGGCACAAGCTGAAAACAAAACCACTGGACTTATTAAAATTATCGCACGCAAGAACGGCTCTATTGAAGGCGTCTCAATCGCTGGCGCTATGGCTGGAGAGATGATGAATATGTGGGCTCTGGCCATCAGCCAAAAGATGAAAGTAAAGGACATAGCAGGATATATTCCACCTTATCCCACCATGAGTGAAATCGGAAAAAGAGCCGCCACATCGTTTTACGCACCTGCGACCAAAAAACCTTTTGTGCGCGGACTGGTGAACTTTTTGCGTAATTTCGGTTAGTGTCACCTTTGAATTGATTGCCGGATAGTACGAGCGTGACATCACAGAACACTCAGCAGCCTAAATTAGATCAGGAAACTCATTCGTTTCCTGCTTTTGAACACGCTATCAAAAAGGGAAGACTTTGGCCTGCCGGACTGTCGGGCAAATTGCTAGTGCTCACCACTCTTTTCATCATGCTAGCTGAAATTTTGGTGTTTGTACCATCCATCGCCAACTATCGGCTGGCTTGGTTGTCACGTCACTTCACCACAGGCGAAGCAGCCAGCCTGACTTTAGAAGAACTGAAACCAGATGCCATTCCTGAAAATATTCGCAAGCAATTGTTGGTTTTGACCGAAACAGAAATGATCGTCGTACGGCGTGACGGAGCCAGCCATATTCTGGCAACAAATCAAATGCCCGGAGCGATCGCGCGACATGTGGAACTTATGCAACCCGGTCGACTACAAGCCGCCAATACAATTCTGGATGCTTTTGACACATTACTGTTTGGCGGCGACAGAACCATTCGCGTGTTCGGGCCCATGAAACAACGGTCAGGTACGCTTGAATTGGTAATGAAAGACCGTTCTTTGAGAACAGCGATGTTAAGCTACGCTTACAACGTGTTACTGATTTCACTTTTAATTTCAATTGCAACGGCTCTTCTGGTTTTTGTCACACTGCGGTGGTTCCTCATCCGACCGATGCAGCGCATGACTGAATCTATGTTGGCTTTTTCCCGCGCGCCCGAAGATCAGAGCCTTGTCATCCAACCATCTGGCCGACGCGATGAAATCGGTGTGGCAGAAGAACAATTGAACGGAATGCAAAAACAACTCAGCGGTACATTCAAACAACAACGGCATCTGGCGGACCTTGGTCTCGCTGTTTCTAAAATCAATCACGACTTGCGCAATATATTGGCTTCAGCATCTTTGTTTTCGGACAGGCTTGCTGATACATCCGATCCAACCGTTCAGCGCTTGGCACCACGGTTAATCCGAACTATTGACCGTGCGGTAGACTACACCAGATCGGTTCTCGACTATGGCAAGTCAGGAGAGGCTGTGCCCACCTATAATGTGGTGCGTTTACATCAACTCTGTCAGGATGTAGCAGAAACCCTGTCTCTCGATACAGACGGCGATGTGGATTGGGTCAATCGTGTTCCAGAAGATCTGGAAATTCATGGGGATGCTGAGCAAATTTTCCGTGTGATCGTTAACTTATCTCGCAATGCATTACAGGCCATGCATGGGCTTGATGGGGAAACTCAAATTAAACGTTTAAGCATCAGCGCTGGTGAAGAAGGCGGAAACACCGTCATTCGACTGCGTGACACGGGTCCGGGTCTACCTGAAAGCATGCAAAACAATCTTTTCGCAGCTTTTAATACAGCAGGCCGTCAAGGCGGCACAGGTTTGGGTTTGGCAATTGCTGCAGAACTTATTCGTGCTCACAACGGCACCATTCGATTGGTGGAGCAGGATGGACCGGGAGCAGAGTTTGAAATCACGCTCCCGATTCGTGTTTGATACTCTGGTTCTAGCTGAACACATCAGCCAAATCAGACATGCCAACGCCTTCTTTGATTTCTTTCAGGCGGGCATAGAGCATTACAATAATACAAGCGTAAATTGCATAACTAACCGATGAAACAGCTCCTTGAAACAGCATATAAAATAATCCCGATGTTCCAGTGAAAGCCGCCGCAAATCCAAAACCCAACAATGCCCCTAGCAAAGCCTGTATGATTGTGAGAACGACTAACAATATGACCACCAACCCCAGAATTGGCCACCGATAGCCTTTGGTGAGTTCACGGCTACGCGACAATGCACCAAAGCCTGATTGTTCTACCACCACTGATGGAATGACCACCACCCACATCAGATACAAGATGACGCCAGGCACAATCAACAAGGCCATTCCAATAGACATTGCAATTGTTGTTACGATCGATATTACAAACAGAATGAAAAAATTCTTGAGGCCAACCGATACATAAGTCCCCAAACGCATTGGCCGACTAAGATAAGCATCATAAGCAGCCAGCGTTATGATCGCCGTGATTAAAGTTGAGACGACAATGGAAGCAACAATAATTGCGCCATAAGAGATAAGCCCTGAAGTGGTTGTAAACATTGCTTCCGGATTGGAAAACATGATGTCCCCAAACAAAAAATAATTGAACAAATTTAATCCGATTCCCAACACCATCGATATTCCCAGTATCAATGGAAGCCGTTTTACAAAAATCGATAACCCCTGACTCAAAACGTTTAAAATACCCAATGAAGGTTTCGTAATATCCACATCACTCATAGTTTTTCCTCTCCCAGTTTGTCGTCCTTGAAATACTTGTCTTCACGAGCGTCACCTAAAAGCTTCCGCCTTTCAAGGTGTTCGCGTTGGGCACTGTAGAACGCTTCCAAAAATGATCGGTGATTATTGGCTTCAATTACTTCTCCGTAAGCAATTTTTTGAACAATTCGCTCAACAATCTCCTTCAAATATTGCTGTTGTTTAGCCCACGTTCCCGATGTGGAATTATCAGAAGAGCGCAACACTTTTTCAAGCACTTGAAGTTCGAAGCGCCCGTATTCATCAAGCTGCGCACTGCTGAATACGAACCGTTCATTCACCCCTAGACCAGGTTTCATAGCAATAGTGCTGGCCAGATCATTCAACAGAACAGGTTTTGGGTCCATGATCACAGCAGTGTTTGCAATGATATCTCCAATACGTTTGTTGTGTTTATTGCGCCAAGGCACAACCAACAATACGAACAACCAGAGCCAAGCCATCACCGAAAATGACCAGTGTTGCTGGGGACCTGCCAGCGCATAAGTAAGTGGTAGGAAAAACTCTATTTCTTTCATGATGTTGCGCACCACAATCTGATGTGCCGAAAGGCTGCGTCCATCAACTGAAACCACGCGCAAACCCAACCAACGTTTCGCCAACGTACGCCCATTCCAAACCAATTCTGAAATAATGTAATAAGGAATTCTGATCAGAAAAAACGTCAGCGCTGCGACCACGGCGATTAGGTTCCAACTGGTCGAAAACGCAATTGCGAACAGCACAACAAAAATCATCGCCCCAATAAAAGTCACCAAAGTATCGACAATTTGCGCGCCCAAACGCTGGCCAAGTGGAGCTAACCGAATGTTCAGAGGCACGCCTTCAGGAGGTATAATCTGTAGACGTTTTTCTAACCCGTCAGAGAGTTTGCGTGCACGGCTTATCGTTTTGCGTCGGGAAGCCTCACTGTCTTTTTTACGAAATGGCCACATCAGGATGTTGCCTTCTGGTTGTGCCCGCACAAAACGAACCACGCCAACCACATTCCACCAATGCTCCAACCGATAATGATACGGCTCCACAAATCTGTAATCAGTTGCCGACCAAATCCTTCTAGAACGCCTGCAACCAACAACATCAACGCCGCGACCAAAGCCAATTTAGTGGCATCGCGTCCTGCGTGACGCAGAGCAGCACCACGTGTGCGCTGGCCCGGAAATAGGACTGCTGCACCCAATCTGAAGCCGCCTGCTGCTGCAATAATTAACGCTGCCAGTTCCGTGACACCGTGAATTGACAACCAGCCAAATAAATCAAACGCCAGACCCTTGTTTTGATGGATGGCAAAAAACGTGCCCAATATGGTTCCGTTGTAGAATGTCAAAAACCCTGACGGTAAGCACCCGATCACACCCAAGGTGAACGACATAATCGACACTTGGGTGTTGTGGGTGAATAGCTGGGTTGAAAACGCGGCCAACCGTTCAGCGCTGCCGGAATTTTCTCCGTATAAAGCTTCTCGCAAGAAAGCTTCAGATGCTTCAGGTCCACGACCACCTGATAATCCGCCCGGGACAAACGCATAATACCAAGTCGGATCGGAAATCGTTAAGAAATAGGCTGCGACTGCTCCACCAAACAACAACAGTGCAGCAACAAGAATGTGAAGCCAAGATCGCCGAATAGCTTGAGGCGCACCCGCTTTGAAAAACCTTCCTACCAAACCAACCATAGTTGAGCGCGGTGCATAGACTGCAAGGTAAGCGCGGGTGGTCAGATTTTCCAGATAATGCAGCAGAGCCTGATCCAGTGAAATCTCGCGCGCCAGTGAAAGTGAATTTACTGACTGCCGATAGAGGCCCGTGAGTTCCAGACTTTCGTCAAAGGTTAGGCCGGAAAGACCCTTTTTCTCCACATGCAGAACAAGGTCAGACAGACGCTTCCATTCGCCTTCACGTTCCTTACGAAATCGAGCAGAGCGGATGAGTTCAATTTCGGGGCCGTCTTCAACAAAAGATGTCGACATTAAATCAACTCCTTAGCTTTAATGGCCAGATATGTATTTAACAGACTCGGTGTCATCTCACCCGGTGTGGTTTCAATCACGTCGATACCCATAGACGACATTTTCTCAAATACGAGACGGCGTTCTATCAAAAGATTCGATGCCGAAACTGAACGTGCAACACCCTCCATGGTTTCCGCCTTATTATTCTGGAGATTCTTCAAAAGCGGATCATTAAGCGACACAAATACCAAAACGTGGTGACGGTTGAGAACGGCAAGATGTTCCAACAACAATTCAGCAGAAAGCGGATCTACAAAATCTGAAAAAACAACAATGAGACTTCGGCGATTTAGCCTTTCATGCAATGTGGCCAGCGCCAATGTGTGGTTGGTTTCAATAGTTTCATATTTGAGTTCAGCCATCTGACTAAGCAAACGTGCAAAAGCGGTTCGGCCAGGTTGCGGTGGCATATATTGTCTCGGTCGTGCGTCAAATGCGAACAGTCCAACTTGATCACCTCCTTGAATCCCAGCCCAAGCCAGCGCTAGAGCAGCATTAATTTTGTGATCAATTCGAGCAAGACCATCAATTTCTTCACGCATCAAATGGCCATTGTCCATCGCCAAAATGATTTGATGATTCCGTTCAGCACGCATTTCTTTGGCAACCAATCTGTTTTGGCGCGCTGAATGTTTCCAGTCGATGGAACGCGGGTCCATACCTTGTACATAGTCGTTTAACTGATGGAATTCCGACCCTTCACCTCGTTGAGATGTTTGCTTCTCACCGAAAATGGCCGTGCGCATATCAAAATCGATCTGGCCTGACGTAACCGGACGAATGTTTGGAACGATCGCCGCTGACAATTCAATTTTGCGTACCGGAATAAATTCTATAAGGCCGAAACGGCTTTTCCAATAAAGCCAAAGTTTTTCAATCTGCCATCTACCACGACGCTTGGCCAAAATCGGTAGCGTTATATTGCCTTGACCAAAGTTAAATTCCCCACGTGTCTCAAATCCATCAACATTGTCCAAGCGGCCTTTGATTTCGTTTATCGGTAAAGACCCACCGCTGCGTTTGGATTTCAATTCGAAATCGATTTCCAGTTTCTCGCCGACAAACACTTCACGTATATGTTTGATATTCACATCAAACGATCGAGGTCCAACGCTGATCAGCCAATCCATGACAGCCATAACCAATACGGCAGTGAGCGGCAACAACGCCCAATCCACAGGTACAGTAGGCGCAATCACCACCACAAGCGACAACGCGAGTGCAGCAAATAGGAGCCAGAGCAGGAAGCGAGAAGGGCGCATTCAAAACTTTCTTAGCGTGGGGCTTCCACCTGATTGAGAAGTTGGTCCAACACATCATCAGGTGTCGATCCTTCAATTTCTGCTGATGGGCTGAGCACAATACGGTGACGCATAGATGCTCTAAACAATCCCTTCACATCATCAGGGATCGCATAATCTCGCCCTTGCAATGCAGCCGTTGCACGAACAGCCCCGCACAGAGCATCAGCAGCACGGGTTGAAGCTCCATGGCTGATCGAATTGTCCTGACGGGTGGCACGCACCAGATCCAAAACATAGGTCAGGATTTTTTCGTCCAACCGAATGCTATCCACCAGTTCCTGACCTTGTTTGATTTTTGCTTTGCTGGCTACAGCTTCCAGACTTGCCCTACGGGCTTCATGTTCCAAGGGTTGATTTGCGTGACGGCGCAAAATTTCAAATTCTGCCTCACGTTCCGGAAAATCAAGGACGAGCTTAAACAAAAACCGGTCCAATTGTGCTTCAGGAAGCGGGTAAGTTCCTTGGTGTTCAATGGGGTTTTGAGTTGCGATCACAAAAAAAGGATCGCCCACGGCATGGTTTGTACCATCAATCGTTACCGTGCGTTCATTCATCACTTGTAACAATGCAGCCTGTGTTTTTGGCGGAGCACGGTTGATCTCATCCGTCAGCAAAATATCAGTGAAAATCGGTCCTTTGATCAGGTTGAACTTCGATGTGTTAAAGTCAAAAATATTGGCGCCAATCACATCACCTGGCATTAAATCGGGCGTGAACTGGATGCGTTTGAAATCCAGCTTTAAAGTGGTCGCCATACTCTGAGCTAACAATGTTTTCGCAGTACCGGGTGGCCCTTCCAAAAGACAATGGCCCCGTGCAAAGAGTGAGATCAAAAGTTGATTAATCACTGCGTCTTGGCCGTGAACGGCTTTGCTCACTTCACCTCTAATACTAGCTGCGAGCGTTTGAAGATCGTCCAAATTCATGGCGTACCTCGTCTATGAGTTTTTCGAATTGACTAAGATTTTTGAACAAAGCACCGCGAGAGCCGGAAGATCCGGCATGGTGTTCATCCAAAGCGGAAAGCGTCTTTTGTAAAATATCGCCAAGCGTTTTATTTTTGCGGACTATGACCGCCAACAGTTGTGCTTCACCTTCATCTCCACGTTTGCGACTAGACCCCAAGACATCAGCACCCAACCCATCGAGACGTTGGCGAATATGCTGACGCGCCAAAGGAATATCTGTTCCCGGCGTGGCCCGTAAAATTGTGACATTGGCATCAATCACCGTGGCTTTGTTGGGTAGGCGATTTTCCATATCGTCTTCTTTATCAGGCGCGCCATAACGGCGCTGGGCATGCCAAAGAGTGAATACAATAAGACTGGCCAGTGCGACCCAGAAATATGAAAAGGGATATTCAAAAAAGCGAAACAGGTCAGAGAACGATCTGCCGCGATTGTCACGGTTGGACTTAGTGTTTCGTGCACGTGGATCACGGGTTGTGCCATCGACTATAATCTTGCCTTCGCCTGCAAGAGCCAATGCTAAATCATAGACAAAACCTGCATTATCGCCCTGTCCGGCTCCATGGTTGTTCATCAGGTCAGGGTCTGTAAGCAACCAAAATTTGGAACGATTTGACACCCATTGGCATTGCGCCAACAAAGTTTCACCGGCAAATTCAATTTCAGAAACACACGCCTCAAACGATAGCGTACCCGCACTCATCGTTTGAGGAGCATAAAGTATGAGGTCACGTTTAACATCCAATCCAGCCGGAATATTTTTGCCTATAATTGCTGGAGTTGCGGTCACAAACTTATCTTCCCCATGACGTATTTCTGGTGCTCCTAACTTCAAACTGTCTGCAAATGGCAATCTATGTGCATTGGGACCGATTAAGAATTCGGGATGAAATCGCTCTTGTCGCTGAGCGCCATACCGCCATTTTGGCAAGGCAACCAATGTGGGGATATCGCGTATTTTTCGACTGAATTGATTCCTCGCAATTTGGCGCATGACAGTCGACAGGTCGTTACCACTGTCTTGAGCTCTTCGAGAAAACGAAAAAACGTCCGGATCATAAAGCGGTAGAATACGTAGCGTGATGTCTTCTTTTTTTGTCCAACGCGTGCCTTCAAAAAACTGAAACTTTTGTTTTGATTTATCTTCAGGGTTTTCCTCAGCATATCTGTCTGCGGCATAGTGGGCAAAACCGCGGGTACCGAGAACGGATCGATCAAGAGCAGCAGGTTGCGATGCATAAAACCAAATCAATGCTCCAACACCAAATATGCACAGTAACACTACTAAATTTTGGATCGGGTTTCCTTGATTGTTTCCCGATTGAATATTGGCTGCTGTTGTTTCGTTCATGCAAACCTCCTCATGCCGGATTTGGCGAAAAGTGGCTTTGAAGCTTCCAGGAGTTTAAGATAGTTTTGCTGATCTAAATCACGACCACCAAACAACACAGGTTCTGCATGCGCCATGATGTTCGACAACTCTGCGCGGTTTCGCCAACCTTCCGGTACACGGTAGAATATATCACGTGTGGTGAGACTACGGCGCAATGGAATATTGTTTTCACCAGCTGCACGTTTCAGCCCGTGCAGCAAGAGCAATCGTAATCCTTGTTTGGGGTTATTGATTGCCTTGAGCTTTTCATAGGATAAATCATCAAGCGCGATATCGTTGTCTGCTTTACCTCCTACAACCTCTTTCAAAACAGCATCGGTAAATCGATCTTCCTTTGCTTCAGCACGGAACAATCCACCACCCGTACGATTGAACCACCACAAAACGAGGGCCCCTATAATAAGTGCTGACAACACAATAAATGAAATCCATTGGGATGTTTTCAGATCAATATTTCTGAACGGATCATTTGGTTTTTTTTCGGATACAATTTTTTCTGGATCTGCACTTTTTGAGAGATACTGACCTTTAGTGTGCTGCCAACGACGCTCTGCGCTTGATCTGAATTTATCACCCTGGGTGCTTTTGGGAGGTGTGATAGTTTCGTCCGCATCTTTAACACCAACAGACGGAGTTGATTGCTGGGCAAAAGCCGCGCCTAGAAACCCCAAGATTATTGTGATTGTTATAAGAACTCTCATTGCAGACCAATCCGATCCACAATTCCACCCGGACAACCCTTTTTGGTTTGAGGCGAAGCCGCAATCAGTTCAGATATTTTGTCTTGTGCAGAACCGTTTAAGCCCACTGTCAATTCTGTGATCAGCGTGCGGTTTCCATCACGTTTGCAAGAAATTCGCACGCGTTTACCCGCACCTTTTCCAAAAGAACGGTCAAAAGCACTTCTGATCTGCGCACTACTCAATCGTTTTCCGATAGATCGAGAAAACAGTTCTCGAACTTCTGATGCATTGATCTCAGATAACAATTTTACTGAATCTTGATAGTAAGTCTCGGGCGAATTCGAGTAACACGTTCCGTGCTTCACCCATTCATGGCGATGCAGATAAGACTGTGCTCCAGGCATCATCTTCCAAAGTTTTTGTTTCAGCTCGTCAGACAATCCAAGACCGGCCAGCTGTTTCCAACGACGTTTCTTATCAGTGGCTTTATCATTTTCAGACACACCACAATAGATATTGCTACCGGGTTGTGGCCACAAACCATGCAATGCAAAATTGGTATTGTCGTAGCGATCGGGTTTAACCGCCTTGCATTCTGGCCTGCGCTTAGCGCGCTCACAGAATGCTGGCTGCCATGAAATGGCCAAAACCATTGGTCCGTTAAATGGAGACGTAGACTGCTCATTTTGACACGCTGAAACGATCGTGGCCGTCAGTGCGACCAATCCCCATTTTATTCCAACCCTCAATTCCAGCACTCTAATTTCGTATCCTCACTCATGGAACAAACCAACAGAGTTGGTAAAAGACTACACTTCAAAAAATGTAGTGGGCAATTCCATCCCAACACCTTACTTTAGCACCATGGCAATAGAAACCGCGATAATTGAAAAGCACAACACTGATGAAGAGCCTGTAAGTGCTTTTTTGCCAACGGTTTTTAAAGATTGGTTTAAAAAGAGAAACTGGATCCCAAGACCACATCAGATGGAACTGCTGGCACGTTCGCAACAAGGTGATTCGACTTTGCTGATCGCTCCAACGGGCGCTGGCAAGACATTGGCTGGGTTTCTACCTGCGCTTTGCGATCTCACCACACCCCCAAAACGCAAACCCGACACACCCAAATCCGACGAGGCGCGCGGTGGTGGAATTCACACGCTCTATATATCCCCGCTGAAAGCGCTGGCCGTCGATATTAAACGCAATCTCGAAATACCGATTGACGAAATGGGTCTGCCTGTCACGGTAGAGACCCGTACAGGCGACACGCCGTCCCATCGGCGCCAGCGCCAAAAACTAAAACCGCCGGACATTCTGCTCACCACCCCCGAACAATTGGGGCTGTTGATTGCTCACAAGGATGCCGGGCATTTTTTTCAAGATCTGCGCTATGTGGTGTTTGATGAATTGCATTCGCTAGTGACATCGAAACGCGGACATTTGTTGTCGCTCGGTCTCGCACGGTTGCGGAAATTGCGACCTGATCTTCAAACTATCGGACTGTCTGCCACCGTTTCCAATCCGTCCGAGCTGTGCCGCTGGTTGGTGGCGCAAAACCGCGACAAGTTGAACTCCCATGAGGCGGGGCTCATTATCGTAGAAGGTGGCGCTAAACCCCAAATCAAAATTCTGGATTCCGAGGAACGTCTACCTTGGTCGGGCCATTCCGCCCGCCATGCGGTGGGAGAGGTTTATGAGAGCATCAAAAAGTATCGCACGTCGATCTTGTTTGTAAACACACGCAGCCAAGCGGAATTTTTATTTCAAAATCTCTGGCGCATCAATGAAGACAACCTGCCGATTGCATTGCACCATGGTTCGCTCGATGTGGGTCAACGCCGTAAGGTAGAAGCCGCTATGTCGGTGAATGCTCTTCGCGCAGTTGTCGCCACATCGACGCTTGATCTAGGCATAGACTGGGGTGACGTTGATCTGGTGATCCATATAGGCGCGCCGAAAGGGGCCAGCCGTTTGGCGCAGCGCATTGGCCGTTCCAACCACCGTATGGATGAACCGTCGCTTGCCGTACTTGTGCCCGCCAACCGTTTCGAGGTGATGGAATGTCAGGCTGCGCTCGACGCCAACTATCTCGGCCATCAGGACACACCGCCATTGCGTGATGGGGCGCTTGATGTGCTTTGCCAACATATCCTCGGCATGGCGGTGGCCGAACCGTTCACGGAAGAC
Organism: uncultured Rhizobiaceae group bacterium; assembly: GCA_938010435.1. Lineage (GTDB taxonomy): Bacteria > Pseudomonadota > Alphaproteobacteria > Rhizobiales > Rhizobiaceae > Pseudahrensia. The sequence continues at coordinate 184,560 of CALLUS010000004.1, forward strand.
AATCTCTATAATGAAATTATTTCAGCTACGCCTTATGCGGAATTGGATTGGAACACGTTTGAGCGCTGCGTTCATTTCGTAGCCACCGGCGGTTACGCACTGAAAACCTACGAGCGCTATGCCAAGATTAAAAAAACTGAAGACGGAAGCTGGCGACTGACTCATCCACGTTTTGCCCAACAATACAGAATGAACACCGGCACAATTTATGAGGCACCATCGCTCACAGTGCGCCTTTTAAAATTCGTCAAACGCGATGGCAAAGGCCTTGCAGCAACAACGCGTGGGGGCCGATCGCTTGGCAAGCTGGAAGAATATTTTCTGGAACAGATGATTTACGGCGACACATTTATGTTCGGCGGACAAATTGTACGTTTTGAAGGTATTCGCGAGAATGAAGCGATTGTCACGCCTACGATTTCTAAAAACCCGATGGTGCCCATGTATGCGGGGGCTAAATTTCCACTGACCACATATCTGGCTGAACATATTCGCGATATGATTTCAGATCCTAAACGTCGTAAAAAACTTCCAACCCAAGTGGCCGATTGGTTGAAAATTCAGGGTAAGAAATCAATCCTGCCCAAGAAGAATCAGGTGCTGGTGGAAACTTTTCCGCGCGGGGATAAATTTTATCTGGTGGCTTACACATTTGAAGGCCGCATCGCCCATCAGACTCTTGGTATGTTGCTGACCAAACGGCTGGAACGGGCACGGGCAAGACCGACAGGGTTTGTCGCCACCGATTATTCCATTTGTGTTTGGGGTCTGGATGACATCGGCGCGATGATTGCAGACGATTCCCTATCTCTCGACGGATTATTTGAAGAAGATATGTTGGGGGATGATTTAGAAACGTGGATGCAGGATTCTTTCATGTTGAAACGCACGTTCCGTCACTGCGCCCTGATTGCCGGATTGATCGAGAAAAACCATCCCGGCAAAGAAAAGAGCGGACGGCAGGTCACCGTCTCCACCGACCTGATTTACGATGTGTTACGCGAACACGAGCCGGACCACATTCTCATGCAAGCCACACGTGAAGACGCAGCCTCCGACCTGCTGGACATTCATCGTGTGGCCGCTCTTCTAGCCCGCGCGAAAGGCCGGATCATTCATAGAAACCTCGATCAGGTCTCACCACTCGCTGTGCCGATTATGTTGGAGATCGGGCGCGAGTCTGTGGTGGGTGAAGCCAATGAATCTCTGCTTGCGGAAGCGGCTGAAAATCTCATCAATGATGCGATGAGCGTGTAGGGTGTTAAACAGTGAGTGATTCGACATACCCCTATCGTGCTTCTTCCAAGCCCCGGACGCCGAAAGACAAAAGTGCCGTAACACACGTTTTTGAATCGGATGACGAAACACTTATGGCGCAATTGCAGGAAGAACTTTCGTTCGCACTACCACAAGATGCGTGTCATGAGACTTCCGGCACCTGCATTCACGCTATCAATGGTGTGGAACTGGTGACAGATGCTGAAGGGGTTGCCTATTGGCCGGCAGAAGACACGCTTTTGGTCGCCGACCTCCACTTGGAAAAAGGGTCCAGCTTCGCGCGACGCGGCATGTTGATTCCGCCTTATGACACGAAAGCGACGTTGCAACGTTTGGCCCGGTGTTTGGATAAATGGCAACCAAAACGTGTGATCGCATTAGGGGATTCATTTCATGACGAGCAAGCTTCAGAGCGGTTGAACAGTAAAAACTTCAAAACACTTCAAACTCTCATGCAAGGGCGCGATTGGATTTGGATAACAGGCAATCACGATCCAACTCCACCTGTGGGTCTTGGAGGTGATGTGATGGATTGTTTAAAGCAAGGCAATCTCGTCTTATTGCACGAACCACAACTTGAGTGTGAAGCCGGCGAAATTTCAGGACATCTGCACCCCAAAGCTTTGCTTGTGAGGCGAGGAAGACGCATTCATCGCTCTTGCTTTGCAACTGACCGCAAAAGGATGATCATGCCAAGCTTTGGAGCTTATACCGGTGGGTTAAATGTGTTTGATTCCGCCTTTGCAGGGCTGTTCGACGGAAAGCAATTCCACGCATTAATGCGAGGTGATGACCAAGTATATCGCATCGCCGCCAAAGATTTAAGAAAAAAAAGCCCCGGTTAGGAGAGGGTTCCATAACCGGGGCAGACGAACAACACTTTTAAAGAGACTAATGCGAGGGGAAGAGCATTTAGTCAAAGCAGTGTTCAGGTTCTATGTCGTTGGGAGGAACGACAGGAGCATCAAGCTCCATCCCTATATGGGGACCCTGAAACAGAAATAGTGTGCGTTTTGGCACACATGAGTCTTTACCCTACCATGCTGTTAGAAAACCGAGTTGTGACGCTCATTCAGCTATCGCATCGGCTGCAATTTTTGCAAAGATCACGTCCAACTCTTCGGCCATAACTTTCAAGTCTGGTGATCCGGTTGCGTAATATGGAGTAAAAACAAAACTGGGTTTTTTATAGGAAAGTGTGGTTGAACCATCTTCATTTTCAGTCAGGTAGAAAATGATTGGCGCTTCAATACCGGCTGCTTTGCTGGCTTTCAGCATGCGTACCGCAAATATGTTATTGTAAACACCAATTACGCGGTTTCCCGGAATGGTCAGCTTTCGCCCACGTGCTCCAGCCGATGCACTTGCCGTGTTGATCCGACCCATTTTATTGGCCTTGATCACCCGTGTCATTTTCTTGTTCAAATCCGAAAATGCATGCTTGGTTTCGATGGAAACCCAACCTTTAAGCGGGAATGTCTCTGCAAGAACGGCGCTAACACCTGATAAACCAAACAACAAAACTAAACCCATAGCCGCTAAAAATCTTTTCATTTCAATCTCTCTTTTTGTGATTCCTTATATTGATCATCACAACCAACGCATAACGATCAAAAAGTCCCAAATATTCCAACCGTAAAAACTGATTTGAACATTGTCCGTTTATGAAAGAACGCAAAATGAAGTCTATATGACTTTGTTGAGAGGAAATGGGTTTCTTGTTGAAACCAAGAGTTATTCCCATTTCAACTCAAACCTTAGTGCGCTTCGTCCCAATTGTCGGCGGCATTGGCATCAACTTGTAAAGGGACCGACAAACTAAGGGCCGGCATGGGCGCATTGACCATTACTTCTTTCACTAGGTCAATCGTTTGATCGACCTCACTTTCCGGTACCTCGAATATCAACTCATCATGAACCTGAAGCAGCATTTTTGCCGATAGGCCTGCCGCATCCAAAGCAGGTTCCATCTGTATCATCGCACGACGGATAATATCTGCCGCTGAGCCCTGAATAGGTGCGTTAATTGCTGCGCGTTCCTGAAATGCCCGCATTTGTGGATTGCTAGACTTCATATCGGGATAGTGCGCTTTGCGGCCAAAAATAGTTTCCACATACCCATGATCTCGCGCAAACGCCTTTGTGTCATCCATATAAGTTTTGATACCGGGGAAACGTTCGAAATAGGTTTTGATATAATCGCTCGCTTCAGACCGCCCGATGCCCAAATTGTTGGCCAAACCAAACGCGGAAATGCCGTAGATAATGCCGAAATTGATCGCCTTAGCCTGACGGCGGATCATCGGGTCCATGCCTTCCACCGGCACGTTGAACATTTCGCTGGCGGTCATAGCATGAATATCGATGCCATCGGCAAATGCCTGTTTCAGCTGGCCGATATCCGCCACATGGGCCAGCACGCGCAGTTCAATCTGGCTGTAATCAGCGCTGACCAATTTGTTGCCTTTGTCAGCTACAAATGCGGTTCTTATTTTGCGACCTTCTTCGGTGCGGATCGGGATATTTTGCAAATTGGGTTCAGATGATGACAACCGGCCCGTCGATGTGGAGGCCATAGAATATGATGTGTGAACGCGTTTGGTTTGCGGATTTATGTATCCCGGCAATGCATCTGTGTAAGTGGATTTCAGTTTGGACAATTGCCGCCAATCGACAATCTTGCGGGGCAATTCATGGCCTTCAGCGGCCAAATCTTCCAATTGTTGTGCACCGGTGGCCCATTGCCCCGTCTTGGTTTTTTTGCCACCGGGAAGAGACATTTCATCAAACAGGATTTCGCCCAATTGTTTAGGAGAACCAACGTTAAATTTCCGGCCCGCAAGTTCGTAAATCTCGTCTTCCAGACCCGCCGCTTTTTGCGCAAAATCTCCAGACAAGCGCGACAGAATTTGACGGTCCACCGAAATACCCCGTGCTTCCATGCGGCAAATCACGTCCACCAACGGGCGTTCCAAACGTTCGTAAACCGTGACCATTTTTTCAGTCACCAAACGTGCTTTCAAAACTTGCCACAGGCGCAAGGTCACATCAGCATCTTCGGCGGCATAAGCGGTGGCTTTATCCACCGCTACTTTGTCAAACGTGATCATGGATTTGCCGCTACCCGCTATTTCTTTAAACGGGATTGGCGTATGGCCTAAAATGCTCTCAGATAACGTGTCCATGCCGTGTTTCGTGCGACCAGCATCCAACACATAAGACAGCAACATTGTGTCATCATAAGGAGCGACTTTGATGCCGTAACGATTTAGAACCTGATAATCATATTTGATATTCTGAGCGATTTTCAAAACACGAGGCGCTTCCAGCAACACTTTCAAACGATCAAGCGCATCCCGTGTGGAAATCTGATCAGGGTCCAAACCACCTCCCAGCAAATCGTCTTCACCGGTTACGTGAATTAATGGAATATAACATGCTTTTACCGTGCCGTCGGCGAGGGCAATTGCGAGTGAAACACCCACTAAATCGGCCTGCATGACATCCAGTGAATTGGTTTCTGTATCAACCGCAACCACCCCAAGTTCTGTCGCGTCTGCAATCCATCGGTCGAGTGCGACCACGTCCCGAACGGTTTCATAGTTTGAGTTGTCAATTTTCGCAGTTGCCGCATCGTTCAAACGATCATTGACCAAATCTTGCGGTTGAAATGCAGGGCCGTCACCACGGGGTTCATCACCGCTCATGGGATCATCTGTGTTATTAGAACCGGGGTCGAAATCAGGACCACGTTGTTCGTATCCATCAACATCCATCGTGCTGGCTTCAATTGCGGCAGCATCTGTTTCCGTTTCTGCAGCCACACGACGGGTCAGCGTGTTCAGCTCCAGCGCTTTTAAGAACGCGATCAATTTTGGGCCATTCAATTCGGTCAACGCCATGTCGTCCAATGGCAAATCGATAGGCGTGTTTTGATCCAGCGTCACAAGCTGTTTAGAAATGCGAGCTTGGTCTGCAAACTCAATCATATTTTCACGGCGTTTGTTTTGTTTGATTTCACCTGCGCGCTCTAAAAGTTCTTCCAGCGTGTTGTATTCTTCCAACAATTGCGCAGCTGTTTTGGGGCCAATGCCCGGAACGCCTGGAACATTGTCTGTAGAATCTCCCGCCAACGCTTGAAGATCGATCATTTTTTCAGGGCCAACCCCAAACTTCTCGACAACTTCATCAATGCCCACACGTTTGTCTTTCATCGTGTCATACATAATGACTTGCGGACTCACGAGCTGCATCAAGTCTTTATCAGACGAAATGATTGTCACATCAGCACCCAGTTCAGCGGCTTGACGCGCGTAAGTGGCAATCAAATCATCAGCTTCAAAACCAGCCTTTTCAATACATGGAACATCAAAAGCACGGGTGGCCTCACGAATGACAGCAAATTGCGGACGCAAGTCTTCAGGGGGTGCATCACGGTTGGCTTTGTATTCAGGATAAATTTCATTTCTGAACGTGGTGGACGAATGGTCGAAGATCACGGCAAAGTGAGACGGCACAACACCCAGATTGGTATCACGCGCTTCCTGCAGCAGCTTCCAGAGCATGTTGCAAAAACCCGACACCGCGCCAATGGGCAAACCATCGGATTTTCGTGTCAGTGGTGGCAATGCATGATAGGCGCGGAAAATATATGCCGAACCGTCTACCAGAAAAAGGTGATCGCCCTGTTTCATATCAGGCCTTCGAAGTGCTTTGGAATGATTGGGTTTACGATGGCCAAGCGTTGCTACTTTTACAAGTCTTGGCTCACGAAGCCCTCAACTAATTGTCAAAACGAGTTGTAATGTTTTGGCCTTGAAAAAGCCGGTTTCAGAAACCATCTTCTAGACAAGCCAAAGACGTAATGGCTCGCCAGAGTGAACATTTCCCCCAATAGTTCACTCATAGGCAGTTGTGACCACCCCTTTCCCCTCTCCTGAGGTGGTTATAGCGAAACGTCCTGAGCTCCAGTGGTCTTCGAGTAAAAGACTTCTGGAGCTCTTTTTATTTCCATGGGTTCTTTCACGACCTCTCCGCAGTTGGTATTAAAAGAAAACTTGTTTTGAATACGGACCCGATATGAGCGCGCTTGATCAGACTCTTTCTAAAATCGATACCAATATGGACGGTGCGTTAGAGCGCCTGTTCGAACTGTTAAAAATCGAAAGTGTTTCCACTGATCCTGCCTACAAAGCTTCCTGTACCAAAGCAGGACAATGGTTGGTCGATGAGCTGAATTCGTTGGGTTTTGATGCCAGCTTGCGTGAAACACCTGGCCACCCGATGGTCGTAGCGCATCATGAAGGGCCAGAAGGAGCTCCTCACGTCCTCTTTTATGGTCATTATGATGTACAGCCAGTGGACCCAATTGAACTTTGGGACACAGCGCCATTTGAGCCAACATTGAAAGAAGTCAACGGCGCAAAACGAATTTACGCCCGTGGGTCATCTGACGACAAAGGCCAGTTGATGACTTTCGTGGAAGCCTGTCGGGGTTGGAAAGAAGCAACAGGCGCGTTGCCATGCCGTGTGACCATTTTGTTTGAAGGTGAGGAAGAATCCGGATCACCTTCACTTGTGCCGTTTTTGGAAGCCACTGCTGAGGAATTAAAGGCAGACATCGCGCTGGTCTGTGACACAAACATGTGGGATGCGAATACGCCGGCTATAACCACCGCATTGCGCGGTATGGCCAGCGACGAAGTCACCATCCACGCAGCCAGCAGGGACCTTCATTCAGGTTATTATGGTGGAGCGGCGCAAAATCCGATTCATGTATTGTCTAAAATTCTGGCAGATATGCACGATGAATCCGGTGCTGTGACGCTTGAAGGTTTTTACGATGGAGTTGAAGAAACACCCGATGGCATCAAACAGATGTGGGCTGGCCTTGGGTTTTCTGCCAAAGATTTCTTAGGGGACATTGGCTTATCCATGCCTTCAGGCGAAGCCAATCGCTCTGTTCTCGAACAGACATGGGCGCGCCCAACTGCAGAGGTGAATGGCATTACCGGCGGCTATACGGGCGAAGGTTTCAAAACCGTCATCGCCGCGCAAGCCTCCGCAAAAGTGTCATTTCGTCTGGTAGGGAAACAAGATCCTCACAAAGTGGCTGAAGCGTTTAGAAAACACATCAATGATCGTTTACCGGAGGATTGCACGGCCACATTTAAAGAGCATGGCCGTAACCCTGCAACACAATTGGATTACAACCTACCTGAATTAAAAAAAGCTGCTGATGCTTTGACAGCTGAATGGGGCAAAGATGCCGCTATCATTGCAGGCGGTGGTTCTATCCCGATCGTTGGAAATTTTAAACGTCAGCTTAGCATGGATTCGCTTCTGATTGGTTACGCCCTTGCAGACGATGCTATTCATTCACCCAATGAAAAATATGAATTGAAAAGCTTCCAGAAAGGGGCCCGCTCATGGGCACGCGTGCTTGAAGCATTGGCGCAATAATTATTAGGCTGGAACAAGAGCAGCCTTCGGGGTGCTTTTTTTCCATGGTGTTCCGCTCAAGACAGCCCAATTCGGGCGATGGAACAGGAACATACCGAGTCCAGTTTTTTGAATGATCCAATACCCGATCATTGGTGTCGCCACAGAGAATGTAAGACAGATAAGAGCCATCGTTCCAGCATCCATCCACGGAACGAATTTGAGTATCATAAGACGTGAAATCACCATTGGCAGGAAGAATGCCAAGTAAATCACAATTGAGTTGGCACCCAGGTGAGTCAATGTTTTTACTTTATCAGCAATCAATGTTGCAAGGGCGACAATCGCCAAAGCACCTGCCGCACCCAATGCAAGTGAGATAATTGGCAGACCGGACCAGCCAATCAAAACGAGCGTTAAGTTGATGGTAAACCAAACGGCAACACCCAATAGACCCATGATCACATTGTTACGGACAAAATCAGCTAACTTGAAAATATATGGGGCAAAGACATATCCACCTACGAAATAAACAAGGTAACTTGCAAATTCGTCGACCAATACAAAATGGCCTTCAACTTCCACAACACCCAACGCTTTTGCCACAAGGGCAAAGACATCGTGGGTGCTGACCGGAACAATTTGCAACACTGTTGCCAAACTCAACAAAACCCATTTGTGATTTTTAAACAGCTTCGCCACCACAAAAAATACTGGAAGCATGTAGATGAACCACAAAGTGCCAAACGGTTGTACGAACGTGAATACAAAAGAACGTAAAACGGCATTCTCAGAATTTCCGTCCATCACCATAAATGGTGCTTTGAAAGCGAACTGAATAATGACCCATAAAACGTAAAAGTAGAAAAAATGAATAACTTTGCGATCAATATAATGACGCCAAGGCCTATCAATTGTTGCTGCGAGAAACAGGCCAGAAATCATGAAAAAATCCGGCATGCGGAATGGGCGTGAGAACTCCACGATTGCATGCATCCAACCACGTTGACCCGATGCAGCTTCAAGACCCAAAGTTGTGTGCAGCATCACAACCAAAATGATACAAATACCTTTTGCAGTATCAACCCAATCGATACGGGGAGCGCTTTCAAAAGCTTGAGAGTTTGCAGTGGCCATGATCTCGTCCTCAACATGAATTAGGAAGATAAGATCAGATTTACCTGAAATTGTTCTGAACGCGGGTTTTAAAAGACCGTGAAACTCTCAAATTGGTTAATCCATTCCTTTACCCAAGCTTAAACAGCTTCAGATATATTTTATGCATCATTAAGCAAGCTTGCTTCGGCAATACCCTCAACCCCGCAAATGGTTATCAATGGCGCGTCGGAAAAAAGACATAAGACAGCAAAAATCACGCGTGGACCCTCATTTTGATGGGGGTGGCACCGGTAAAGCTCGTCGTAAAACCAAGAAGTCTACAAAACCGAAAAAACGGTTTTGGGTGTGGTGCTTGTTGCGTTGGTTGTTGAGACCGTTTCCTACCTTTGTGTATTGGGGCGCAGTGTTAGGCCTATGGACTGTGATAGGGGTTGCAGGCATTCTTGCATTTTACGCCACACAATTGCCAAGTGCAGACACTTGGCATGTACCAGAACGTCCGCCGAACATTCGAATTGTCTCTGCCGATGGTGAGCTCATTGCCAACCGGGGTGTCACGGGTGGTAAGGCTTTACGACTAGAGGAAATGTCGCCACATATCGCACAGGCCGTGATCTCTATCGAAGACCGTCGTTTTCATGCTCATTTCGGGTTTGATCCTATTGGCTTTACCCGTGCCATGACCCGCAACATTGTGCAAAAACGCATGCGAGAAGGTGGATCAACCATTACTCAGCAGTTGGCCAAAAACCTATTCTTGAAACCAGAACGTACTTTTGGCCGGAAAGTGCAGGAACTGATTCTTGCCGTTTGGTTGGAAACGAAATATTCCAAAGCCGAAATTCTCGAGCTTTATCTCAACCGTGTTTATTTTGGCGCTGGCGCAACAGGCGTTGACGCTGCGGCTCGTCGTTATTTTGGCAAATCTGCAAAATACGTCACAGTACCTGAAGCCGCACTGTTGGCAGGATTGTTGAAAGCACCTTCGAAATATTCACCAGCACGCAATCCCAAATTGGCCCAACGCCGTGCAAGACTTGTACTACGCGCCATGCAGGAAGAAGGTTATATTAAAGTCGGCAAGATTGATGTGACCAACATCAAACCCGGAGAATATGCAAAACACTTTCGTTCAGGACCAGAACATTTTGTGTCCGATATGATTGTCAAACGCGTTACAAAAATTCTCGGCGAACCTAAAAATGATGTCATCGTTGAGACAACCGTTTCATCATTTCTCATGACGGCTGCCCATTCTATGTTGACTGAAACATTGGACAAGCATGGCAAAAAGAAAAATGTATCTCAAGCAGCTATGGTTTCCATGTCACCAGATGGTGCAGTTCAGGCACTCATTGGTGGTCGCGACTATGGTAAAAGCCAATTCAATCGCGTTGTCGATGCTAAACGTCAGCCCGGTTCAGCCTTCAAAACGTTTGTTTGGTTGAAAGCATTGGAAAATGGGTTTGATCCATCCACTGAAATGATTGATGAGCCCGTTAAATTCGGAAAATGGCGCCCTGAAAATTATGATAAGAAATACCGTGGCCTTGTGACACTTGGAGCTGCGTTCAGTGGATCGTTGAATACGATCGCAGCGAAACTAATCACCCAAGCAGGGCCAAGAAATGTGGCCTCTGTCGCACGACGCATGGGCATTGCCAGCAAGCTCATTGCCAATGGATCACTGGCGTTGGGCACTTCGGAAGTCAGCCTCTTTGAACTCACCCGTTCATTTGCACCATTTGCAAATGGCGGGAAAAAAGCCACTCCGTATCTAATCCGTAAAATTACCGGCAAAGATGGAAAAATTCTTTTTGAACGCAAAGAACCAAATCTAATCACTGCGGTCATGCCGGAGAACCTCGCAGATATGAACCAAATGTTGGCACGTGTTGTTTCCCACGGCACCGGCAAAAAAGCACGTTTGAAAATACATCAAGCAGGCGGAAAAACAGGCACGAGCCAAGGGTTTCGCGATGCCCTGTTTGTTGGGCATACCGCACATTTGGTGACGGGGATTTGGTTTGGAAATGATGACAACTCACCCACCAAAAAACTCACAGGCGGTTCTTTACCAGCAAAAGTCTGGAATGAATTTATGGAATTAGCTCATTCTAATTTGGAGGCAAAGCCATTGCCAGGCGCAAATATATTTATTGCTGATTTGCCTGATCGCTTGCCCATTCCTTCTCCCCGACCAACCCAGATTTTAGCTGATCGTAAAGTGCCAACCACGAACGTTGGCGAAGAAACAACCGCCAGTATCAAAAGTGATTTGCGCAAACGTGTTGAAAGCAAACTTAAGAAAAAGGCCAAGACTTCAATTCTTGACCTTATTCTTGGAGATTAAATTCCGCTCCAGCTAAGCAGCCGTTGGCGCTGCATCGCGAACTGTCGCATCAACATGCTCTTCAAACTTGCCAAAATTTTCAATGAACATAGAGACCAGCTTTTGTGCTTGTTCGTCATAGGCTGACGCATCACCCCATGTATCACGCGGGCGCAACAGTTTATCGTCAACACCAGAAACAGATACGGGAACTTCTAAACCGAAATTCTCGTCAACGCGCATTTCAACATCATTCAACGAACCATCCAGCGCAGCTTTCAACAATGCGCGTGTCGCTTTGATCGGCATACGAGACCCCTCGCCATAACGACCACCTGTCCAACCTGTGTTGACCAACCAGCATGTAGAATTGTGTTCAGCAATTTTGTCGCGCAACAGATTTCCATATTCACTTGGATGACGCGGCATGAATGGCGCGCCAAAGCATGTGGAGAAAGTGGCTTGAACACCAGACACACCCTTTTCAGTGCCAGCGACCTTTGCAGTGTAACCAGATAAGAAGTGATACATGGCTTGTTCTGGCGTCATGCGCGCGATCGGAGGCAATATACCGAACGCATCGGCAGTCAACATAATGATCGTACCAGGATGAGGAGCCATTCCCGTTTCAGAGGCGTTTGGAATGTAATGTAGCGGATACGCCACCCGCGTATTCTCGGTTAGCGACCCGTCATCAAAGTCTGGAATTTTCGTCACAGGGTCAAGAACAACATTCTCAATCACTGAACCCCATTTTTGAGTGGTCGCATAAATTTCCGGCTCTGCCTCTTGGGACAGACGAATTGTCTTAGCGTAACAGCCACCTTCAAAATTAAAAATACCGTTGTCCGACCAACCGTGTTCATCATCACCCACCAGTGTTCGCGTTGCATCGGAAGATAGGGTTGTTTTGCCTGTACCTGACAAACCAAAGAACAAAGCTGCATCGCCATCATCGCCCACATTGGCTGAACAATGCATAGGCATCACACCCTTTGAAGGGAGGAAGTAATTCAGTGCACCAAAGACAGACTTTTTTGTTTCTCCCGCATATTCAGTTCCACCAATCAAAACGATGCCGCGCTTCAAGTTAACGGCAATTACTGTTTCAGACCGACACCCATGACGCGCAGGGTCAGCTCTAAATGATGGTAGATTGATGATCGTCATATCCGGAACAAATGACGCCAAAGAAGCGATCTCCGGACGACGCAACAAATGACGGATAAACAATGCATGCCAAGTCAATTCAAGATAAACGCGCACGCCAATTTGATAATCAGGATCAGCACCACCGTTCAAATCTTGTGCCAGAAGCTCTTTGCCCTCTGCGTGTTTCAGAAAGTCGGAATAGAGAACGTCAAATTTGTCCTCATCCATTGCCTGATTGTTGTCCCACCAAACGGTGTGTTCTGTTTCAGAATCGCGAACGATATATTTGTCTGTTGCAGAACGACCGGTGTGCTTTCCGGTGCTGACCGACAATGCTCCGCCAGCAGCAACTTCACCTTCACCGCGTTCGATAGCTAAATCATAAAGCGTTCTCTCGTCGTCATTCCAACGGATGCCTGTCAGGTTGGTCAAGCCAATTTTATCAGAGCCAAAAGCTTCATTATGAATGCCGGATTGTTTCACGGAACGTTCCTTTGATTTTCGAAATATATTCTACCGCGTCCCGCATACGGGTCGCCTGAATTGATAATTCTTCTTTACAGAGAAGACATGACCTGCGGTGTTGAATTTGAGAACGACCCTATTCACCAGCCCTTGTTATGACAAGACGATGACGGGGTCATTTTGTCTGTGTTTCATTGATTAATCGATTAAATTGACGAACAAATTTTCATCGGGGTTAATGATTCAAATTTTCAATCGGTTCGTATTTTTTACAAGCGTCGACTTCGAAACTATGTCTGCCACAATTCGGTTTCATTGCGAATTTATGATAATCGAATTGAAATACAGTTCATATTGGCACCACAACTTTTTAACCCTACATTGAAGCGCAGACGTAATTTGAACATATCGTTCAAACTCAAAAAGCGCACGACTGGAGATTTTCTACATGCCAACCATCGCTCTTGTTGATGATGATCGGAATATATTAACGTCCGTCTCTATCGCCTTAGAATCTGAAGGATATAAAGTCGAAACCTATACAGATGGTGCATCTGCATTGGATGGACTTTCCGCCAAACGCCCGGATCTTGCTATCTTTGATATTAAGATGCCACGCATGGACGGCATGGAATTGCTGCGTCGTCTGCGCCAAAATTCTGATCTTCCAGTCATTTTTCTGACATCCAAAGATGATGAAATTGACGAATTGTTCGGATTGAAAATGGGAGCTGATGACTTCATCACCAAGCCATTTTCTCAACGTTTGCTTGTGGAGCGCGTGAAAGCGGTTCTGCGCAGGTCCGCTGCACGAGCTGAAGGAGCGGTGCGTACAGATGGCGGTGTCTCCAACATGCTGGAGCGCGGGCATTTGGCAATGGACCAAGAGCGCCACACATCTACCTGGAAAGGCAAGCAAGTTATTTTGACTGTGACAGAATTTCTAATTTTGTTTGCGCTTGCTCAACGTCCGGGTGTTGTGAAATCCCGGGATTCACTCATGGACGCTGCTTATGATGATCAAGTCTATGTGGACGATCGCACAATCGACAGCCACATCAAACGGCTTCGCAAAAAATTCAAAGCCACCGATGATGACTTCGAAATGATCGAAACGCTTTATGGTGTCGGCTATCGCTTTAAGGAAAGCTGAATTGGGTGACAGACGCCGATCCGACCATAGGTGACATTAACTTGAAACTGGAACCCGAAAATGGTGCCAGTAAATTACCTGTGGTCGATAAGAACAAGATGCAGGTGTCAGATACCAATTCAAAAAATTCTAATGGGCAACCAACTGTTCGCTGGTGGCGACAGTCGGTTTGGAAAAAAGTTAAACTGAAAGTCTCCCGCTTCTTCGGGCGTTATATTTTCACAAGCCTGACCCAACGAATCATTTTCTTGAATATGGCCGCCTTATTCATTTTATTGTCCGGCATCCTCTTTCTCAACCAGTTTAGAGACAGCCTGATTGAAGCACGTGTTGAAAGCTTGCTTACTCAAGGAGAAATTATTGCTGGTGCAATTGCCGCTCAAGCAACGGTGGATACAGATTCCATTACAATCGATCCTGAACGGCTGTTGGAGTTACAAGCGGGCGAATCTGCATTTCCAATGGAAAACGAGAATGAGAGCATTGATTTTCCAATCAACCCTGAACTGATTGCTCCTGTTCTTCGAAGGTTGATTTCACCTACGCGCACCCGCGCAAGAATATATGACCGCGATGGGCTGACCATTTTGGATTCTGATCGTCTCTATTCTAGAGGTCAAATTTTGAGATATGATTTACCACCGCTGACACAGGGCGAAAAAAACTGGTTCAGCCGGACATGGCAAAAATTTAGAAACTGGTTTTGGCAAAATGATTTACCACTTTATACCGAAACACCAGATGGGTTGGGCACATCTTACAGTGAAGTGGTAACTGCCTTAACTGGCGGCCCGGGCAGTAAAACGCGCAGAACCAGCAATGGCGACACTATTGTATCTGTTGCGGTTCCCGTTCAAAGGTTTCGTGCTGTGCTTGGTGTTTTGCTGCTGTCCACGGAAGCCGGTGACATTGATAAAATTATTGAAAAGGAACGTTTGGCGATTGTTCGGGTCTTTGGCGTTGCAGCAGCGGTAAGCGCACTTCTTTCCATTCTGTTGGCATCGACTATTGCCAGCCCTTTGAGACGATTATCTGCAGCTGCAGAACGAGTGCGTTTGGGCGTAAAGTCACGAGAACAAATTCCCGATTTTTCTGAACGACGCGATGAGATCGGACATTTGTCTACATCATTGCGAGACATGACCAATTCTCTTTATGCCCGTATTGAAGCCATTGAAAGCTTTGCTGCTGATGTGAGTCACGAGTTGAAAAACCCACTTACATCTCTGCGCAGTGCTGTAGAAACACTCCCCCTCATCAAAACAGAAGATCAACGGACACGTTTAATGGATGTCATTCAGCATGATGTGCGCAGATTGGATCGTTTGATTTCTGATATTTCAGATGCATCACGGTTGGATGCTGAACTGGCGCGGGATGATTCAGAAAGTGTTGATCTCGCTGAGCTCCTTCAAACCTATTATGACAATTACAAAAACATGTCCGACAACACCAAAATGTCAGTTCCAGAATTAACGCTTGATATTGAAAAGCCACCCGTTCCCATTGGCCGAAGAAAACGCACCAATCCGTCAATGACTGTTTCAGGTCACAAAGGAAGACTGGGGCAAGTTCTTGCCAATTTGATCGAAAATGCACGCAGTTTCGTTCCGGCTGAAAACGGCAAAATTAATCTCGAATTGAAACATATCGGAGATTCAATCCAAATCTCAATTCGTGACAATGGGCCCGGCATTCCCGAAGAAAACACAATTCGAATTTTTGAGCGTTTTTATACCGATCGGCCGGGGACAGAATCTTTCGGTCAGAACTCCGGCCTCGGCCTTTCTATCACGCAACAAATTGTAGAAGCTCATGGCGGGACCATTACTGCAGACAACATCAACCCTGTGGAAGGAACAGGCGCGGTATTCCGTGTTGTCATTCCTGCACTTTCAGCATGACAATCAAGTTAAACGCGAAAAATATTCATGGTTGTGCGATTGTCCTTGGACACCACGGATTGCTTATACGGGGTCCATCGGGGAGTGGCAAAACAACATTGTGCCACAGGCTCATCGATCAATGGTTATCATCAGACCAATTCGCCACATGGGTTGGTGATGATCAAGTTCTTTGTGAAGTGTTAAATACCAAACATATAGTAACCGCGACGCTTGAGATTGGTGGTCTGACTGAAAGGCGTTTCAGTGGAATAAGCAAAACCGATCACCAAGAAAGCGCAGTGTTGGATTTAGAAATATGCCTTATTCCACATTCACAATTGGAACGTCTTCCCGAAGCCAAAACCAGCACCCAACATATAAATCTCGCCAGCATAGATGTTCCGGAACGCGATAGTGAATTGGCCATGGAATTAATCATTGAACACTTGAATTCAATTTAGGGCTTGCAAGTACGGTAAGTCATGTAAATATGACATACTGATTGGTCGGAAATGGATTGGGCAAACCACTCTATGATAGGTCTCGTTCTTGTCACACACGGCTCTTTAGCCAAAGAATTTCATCTCGCGCTCGAACATGTTGTCGGGCCGCAGGAAAATGTTGAAACTGTATCAATCGGTCCTGATGATGATATGGAACAACGTCGACAGGACATTTTAGAGTCCGTTGGCAAAGTGAATTCTGGTTCCGGTGCAATCATTCTTACCGATATGTTTGGTGGTACGCCTTCCAATCTTGCAATTTCAATCATGGAACCCGGTCTGATCGAAGTTGTCGCCGGAGTGAATTTACCCATGCTGATAAAACTCGCCGGAGTTCGATCAGACGACGATATGAATGCTGCTTTGGAGAAAGCAACGGAAGCTGGAAAGCGGTATATTAATATCGCAAGTCAGGTGCTTGCCGGTAAATGAGTTCTGACGAGACCAATAGCCCCAGAGTTCTAGAAATCGTCAACGAACGCGGGCTACACGCGCGGGCTTCAGCAAAATTTGTTAAAGTTGCTGAACAATTTGATGCGGATATACAAGTCACCAAAGGTTGTTACACAGTTGGTGGAACATCGATTATGGGTTTGATGATGTTGGCTGCTTCCAAAGGCTGCCATATTGATGTCACAGCAACTGGGTTGGAGTCCGAGAAAGCTCTGGATGCAATCGCTGAGTTGGTAGCCAATCGTTTCGATGAAGAAGTTTAGACCTACAACGTGTAGCATTTGCTAAATCTCATTAACCGCCATGCACCCTAGTTCACAATCTACGCAATGAAACCAAATCTACCGCATGGTTCTCGCCTTTGTGCAAAACGAGATCGGCGCGCTTTCGGGTCGGCAAAATGTTTTCATGTAGATTGGCCAAATTAATGCGCTCCCATAGATCCAGCGCAATGGCTCTGGCAGCATCCTTAGATACTTGACTGTAACGATGAAAAAAACTTTCCGGTTGACGAAAGGCCGTATCACGCAAACGTAAAAAGCGATCAACATACCACTTTCGAATATCGTCTTCATCTGCATCAATATAAATCGAGAAGTCGAAGTAGTCAGATACAAAAGGAACAGAGTTCCCATCCGGCGGCAACTCACTGACTTGCAAAACGTTGATGCCTTCAAAAATCAAAATATCCGGTTGATCGACTGTTCTAAATTCACCCGGCACACGGTCATAAACCATGTGGGAATATACCGGTGCTTTCACGTTGCGCTCACCAGCTTTGATACGGGACAGAAAATCCAAAACTTGACGACGGTCAAAACTTTCCGGGAAACCTTTTCTGTCCATGATATCCAAACGTCGCAATTCTTCGTTTGGGAGTAAAAACCCATCTGTTGTGATTAAGTCGACCTTTGGGCTGGCAGGCCAGCGCGACAATAACTCTTGAAGAATTCTTGCTGTGGTGGATTTTCCCACAGCGACAGAACCTGCAATGCCAATAATAAACGGTGTTTTTTGACCATGAAGATTCAAAAATCGAGCACGTTGTTTGAAAAGACCGATTGTGGATTCAACATGGGAAGCAAGCAATCTGGATAAAGACAAATAAATGCGTCCAACCTCTTCCAATGCAATCGGATCATTCAAAGAACGCAAACGAACAACTTCTTCTTCGGTCAATGTTAGCGGAGTGTCAGCGCGAAATGCCGCCCATTCATCGATATCAAATTCCAGATAAGGTGATGCTTCAGATTGTTCCATTTATTTAATCTTGGACTCTCGACGCGCCGCTTTCTCAGCCAACCCGCTTTGACCAGTGCGGCGCTCCAGCTCTTCAATCACATCGGACAGAGGAACATCTTTCATGTGCAAGACTACGAGAAGATGAAACAGAAGGTCTGCAGCCTCATCACGTAAACCTTCTTTGTCACGCGCCAATGATGCAATAACTGTTTCGACAGCTTCCTCGCCCAATTTCTCGGCAGCTTTTTCAATGCCTGATTCCACCAGCTTCGCCGTCCATGAAGTCTTGTCTCCACTGGAAGCACGTTGCGTTATGATATGTTCAAGGTCAAAAAGGGAAAAGGACATCTGCTTATATATCAAAAATGAAAATTAAATTTTCTCGCGAACGGGAATACCCGCGTTCGCCATGTGAGATTTTGCCTGAGCCACTGTATAGGTGCCGAAGTGAAAAATCGAGGCTGCTAAGATTGCACTCGCGTGCCCTTCTTGAACGGCATCAACAAGGTGATCAAGATTGCCTGCACCACCAGAAGCAATCACCGGAACAGAAACGGCATCCGCCACAGCGCGAGTAAGTCGCAAATTGTACCCGTCCTTGGTGCCATCCCGGTCCATGGACGTGAGCAATATTTCGCCAGCACCTTTTTTAACCATAAGTTGTGCAAATTCGATTGCATCTATTCCAGTGGCATTGCGTCCACCATGGGTGAAGATTTCAAAACGATCTTCTTCGCCCTCTTGGTTAACACGTTTTGCATCAATGGATGCCACGATGCACTGATTGCCAAATTTATCTGCTGCACGAGCAATCACATCTGGATCGTTCACTGCTGCGGTGTTGAAAGAGACTTTATCAGCACCAGCCAGCAATAGTTTGCGTACGTCTTCAGGTGTACGAACACCGCCGCCTACCGTGACAGGCATAAAACACTGCTCAGCTGTTTGTGCTACAACATCATAGATCGTTTCGCGGTTGTCTGATGATGCGGTTATATCAAGGAAACAAAGTTCATCAGCCCCTGCAGTATCGTAAGCTTTTGCGGCTTCAACCGGATCTCCTGCATCCACGAGATCTACAAAGTTCACGCCTTTTACAACGCGGCCGTCTTTCACATCGAGGCAGGGAATGATTCGGGTTTTCAACATTGATTAAACATCTTGTAAAAGCGACAGCGCTTCATCTGAATTGATACGTCCATCATATAATGCACGTCCCGAGATTGCACCTTCAAGAATTTGAGCGTCAGCGTCGATCATGCGTTTAATGTCATCCATGGATGCCAAACCACCAGATGCGATGACCGGAATGGAAGTGCTCCGCGCCAGTTCCAAGGTGCTATCCCAGTTGATACCGGTTAAAACACCATCGCGATCGATATCGGTGTAAATTATGGCGGCGGCACCAGCATCTTCAAATCGGGCAGCCATATCAATAACGGTCAACTGCGATGTTTCAGCCCAACCTTCAACAGCAACTTTACCGCCCTTGGCATCAATACCCACAGCAACTTGATTCGGAAATTTACGGCAGGCCTCTCGCACAAGATCGGGATCACGCACTGCAATTGTGCCCAAAATGACCCGCGCCAACCCCTTAGAAAGCCAGTTTTCAATATGAGCAAGCGTGCGAATACCACCACCCAATTGAACAGGATTTGACGTGCTTTTTAGTATGGTTTCCACTGCTGAACCGTTGACAGCTTCACCCGCAAAGGCTCCATCAAGATCAACCACATGAAGATATTCAAAACCCTGATCTTCAAACTCTTTCGCTTGAGCTCCAGGATTTGTGTTGTAAACCGTTGCTTGATCCATATCACCAAGTTTCAAACGCACGCACTCGCCCGCTTTTAGGTCGATCGCAGGAAAGAGAATTGGTTTGTTCATGACGGTTGCCATTTTAAAAAATTGGAGATCAATGCAAGGCCAAGTGTTTGGCTTTTTTCCGGATGAAACTGTGTACCAACCATATTATCTTTGGCGACCATTGCGGTTACGGGCATTCCATAATTTGTCATCGCAACGCAATCCGATTTATCATCTGTTTGCATATGATAAGAATGAACGAAATAAGCATGAAGGCCACTTTCACCCAATTCAATACCTTTCAAGAGCGGATGATTTTGCTGAACCTCCAAAGTATTCCAACCGATTTGTGGAATTTTCAATGAAACGTCTTTTGGAACCATTTCAACTACATCGCCAGATATCCAATCCAAACCAGATGTCGTTTGTTTTTCCAAACCACGCGTCGCCATCAATTGCATACCCACGCAAATTCCAAGAAACGGTACACCGCCGTCCCGAATACGTTCGTTCAAAACATCCACCATGCCTGAAACTGCATTGAGACCTTCATGGCAATCTGCAAATGCACCAACACCCGGTAAAACAATGCGATCTGCTGAACGCACTCGTTCAGCGTCAGACGTTAGATTGATTTCTGCATCAACACCACTTTCTCTTGAAGCACGTTCAAAAGCTTTGGTGGCAGACTTCAGATTGCCTGAGCCATAATCAATAATTGCAACACGCATGACGACTATGAGCTCGTTTCTGGAAAAAGACTAAAAGCCATATTGTCTGATTCCAGTGTCTTTGCTGCAAAATTCGCTGAAGACAAGCTTTCAATTTCTGCTTCTTTCCATTGCACTAAAAATCGTTCAAGTGCCTCTTTTTCACCGGTGGCTTCCACGGTGCCCACATGATGCAATCCAATTTCTTTTGCTCGATTTCGTCGCAGTTGATGGCCTTCTAACCACAAATACAGACCCGGCAATCCACCCATAAGTGCAGTCACCAAAAAGAACGGTGTTGCCAACAAAGCGAGAAAGAAAAAAGCGGCCAAACAGTACAACGAAAATACCCACCAAAGCTTATGATAGGCCAACCAAATCGGTGGGGCGATCAAGGCCCAAGTGACTTTGCCTTCAGGAATGGCGATGAGACTATCGAAACGACTTTCTCCAGTGCGATCTCCTGCAACCGGTTCCGCATCTCTGTTCATGTGGAGTGTGTAGATCATGACTTAACTGTTCAACGTTCCTTTGGTTGAAGGGATAGAATTCTTCGTGCGTTCATCAGATTCAGTCGCGGCACGCAATGCACGCGCCACCGCCTTAAAGCATGTTTCAGCAATATGATGCGAATTTGCTCCGTAGAGATTGTTGACGTGAAGCGTGATGCGGCCAGCTTGAGACAGTGCTTGAAAAAACTCACGCACAAGCTCGGTATCGAAAGCTCCAACCTTTGCGCGCGGGAAATCTACATCCCACACAAGAAACGGACGGCCCGAAACATCAATTGCTGCACGGGTCATAGCTTCATCCATTGGCAGATCAATAGAGGCGTAGCGGTAAATACCTTTGCGATCACCCAAAGCCTCGTGAATGGCCTGTCCAATTGCCCAACCACAATCTTCCACAGTGTGATGATCATCGATGTGAAGGTCACCTTCGGCTTTGACCTTAATATCAATTAGAGAATGTTTTGAAAGTTGCTCCAGCATGTGGTCAAAAAAACCAACACCGGTTGAAATATCAAACTTTCCAGTTCCATCAATGTTCACATCGACAGCGATGTTGGTTTCATTGGTTGCACGCTTTACACTTGCTTTGCGGGCCATAAAACTTGCTCCAAAACGAATTGATAAGATTCTTTGTACTCACTTGCGCGCTTCCTATCAGGCTTATTGAAAAATGGCTATATTTAGCTTGTTGCAAGCTTAATATTGATCGCAATTGCAATCATGGAATCAATCCATACATATAGCGCATCGCCTACAGCCTGAATGGTGTAGGCTCCACATCACGTTTGGAGAACAAAGTGAGTCAATCTGAAGAAAGCTGGTTGCCCAAGGTCCACGCCACCACAATCATTATGGTGCGAAAAGATGGGAAAGTTGTTATCGCTGGAGATGGTCAGGCTTCTATGGGCCAAACTGTGATGAAATCGAATTCCAAGAAAGTTCGCAAGCTCGGAAATGGTGACGTGATTTGTGGCTTTGCCGGATCAACCGCTGACGCATTTACATTGCTGGAACGTTTGGAATCCAAGATGGAACAATATCCGGATCAATTGATGCGCGCTTGTGTAGAACTTGCCAAAGATTGGCGCACAGACCGCTATTTGCGCAAGCTGGAAGCCATGATGTTGGTGGCAGATAAAAATGTCAGCCTTTGCCTTACCGGGGTTGGAGATGTGTTCGAACCTGAAGATGGCATTATGGCCATTGGTTCAGGTGGCAATTATGCCCTTGCCGCTGCCCGTGCGCTTTATGACACCAAGGCGAAAGCTGAAGACATCGCAACCAAATCCATGAAAATCGCTGCAGATATCTGCGTCTACACAAATCACAATCTCGTTGTCGAAACCCTCAACGAAGATAAATAAGCGGAACCATTTCTATGACAAATTTTTCTCCCCGCGAGATCGTGTCCGAGCTCGACCGTTTCATTATTGGTCAAAACGATGCCAAACGCGCTGTGGCCGTCGCCATGCGCAATCGCTGGCGCCGCCAGCAATTAGAATCACCCATGAAAGAGGAGGTGATGCCAAAAAATATTCTAATGATTGGTCCCACAGGTGTTGGTAAAACAGAAATTTCACGACGCTTAGCTAAACTTGCTGGTGCTCCATTCATCAAAATCGAAGCTACCAAATTCACTGAAGTCGGATATGTGGGTCGTGATGTGGAACAAATTATTCGTGACCTGGTCGAGATTGGCATCGGACTTGTGCGCGAAAAGAAACGCGAAGACGTTAAAGCCAAAGCTCACGAATCTGCTGAAGATCGGGTGTTAGATGCACTTGTGGGCGAAAATGCCAGCCCAGCGACACGTTCTAGTTTTATCAAAAAATTACGTGAAGGTGAATTGGACGACAAAGAGATCGAAGTGGAAGTGGCGGATACCGGTTCACCCATGGGTGGGTTTGAAATTCCCGGAATGCCCGGTGGTAATATGGGAATGATCGATCTCGGCGACATGATGTCAAAAGCCATGGGTGGTCGAACCAAGAAACGAAAAACGACTGTCAAAGAAAGCTACGAACTTTTAATTGCTGAAGAAAGCGACAAGCTTTTGGATGACGAACAAGTCGTCGCTGAAGCTGTGAGCGCCGTTGAAAATGATGGTATCGTGTTTCTCGATGAAATCGATAAAATTGCTGTTGGTGGTGATGCGAGAGCCGGATCTGTTTCTCGCGAAGGTGTGCAACGGGATTTGCTTCCATTGGTCGAAGGCACAACAGTTGCCACAAAGCACGGACCAGTGAAAACAGACCATATCCTTTTCGTGGCCTCCGGTGCGTTTCACGTTTCAAAACCTTCCGATCTGTTGCCTGAGCTTCAAGGACGATTGCCGATACGGGTTGAATTACGCGCGCTAACGAAGAATGATTTTGTACGTATTCTCACCGAAACCGAAGCCAGTTTGATCAAACAATATGTGGCCTTGATGGGAACGGAAGATTTCAAGCTCGAATTCACAGATGATGCCATTGATGCATTGGCCGATGTTGCGGTTGAACTGAATTCATCCGTTGAGAATATTGGCGCACGTCGTTTGCAAACGGTTATGGAAAAAGTACTCGATGAGATTTCTTTCGATGCACCGGACAAAAGTGGGGAAACACTGTATATTGATGCTGACTTTGTGCGCAAAAATGTAGGCGACCTGGCCAAAAACACCGATCTATCGCGCTATATTCTCTAACAACAGTTTGTGACTTTTTTCACGCACCTGGAACAGCAAACACAATTGGCGCTTGCTGTTCCAGACCTTGGCCTATTATGAATGTTTCATGAAAAAACTGTCTTTGATCCTCTACATTGCTACTAGCTTTGCCTTGCAATCTGTCGCCCCTGTTTCAGCCGTAGAGTTGGTGCCACCGGGCAATCGCAACGCAGTCCAACCCAAAGTTCCTGGTGCTTCGGCTCGGCGAACGCGCGGATCTTCTTTTAACACGAAATACAAAAAAATTCGCAACCTGTTGGCCAAAGATCGCAAACTCATGGGTAAGATCAAAAAAGCAGCATCCTCTTTCGCTATTGATCCAATTCATATCATCGGTGCTTTGGTAGGCGAACATACATATAACGTAGACGCAAAAGACCGGTTGCAGAGTTATTACGTAAAGGCTCTCGCTTATCTCAACCAAGATCTTTCGTTTCAATACAAAGGCACAAGCATTGATGAACTGGTATCTCAACCGGCTTTTTCAAAATGTAACGGATTAAAAAACAGCTACTCACTATGGTCTTGTCGGGAACGTGTCTGGAACGTGTCTTACCGCGGCAAGTCGAAAGAAGGACAGCGCTGGCCAAACCACCGTATGGGCCACGTGTTCTTTCAACCTTTTTATGCCGGACAGACGTTTGGTTTGGGTCAGCTGAACCCACTCACAGCATTGAAGGTCAATGATCTGGTGCGTAGCCGCGTGCGCCGTGAACCAAGACTCTCAACAAGACGTGCTCCTGAAATTTACAACACGATCATGGAACCAGATTCAACGCTGATTTACATGGCTGCCGTCATTCGTAACTCAATCGATTCTTACAAATCGATTGCCGGATTTGATATTTCAAAAAACCCTGGTGTGACTGCTACTCTGTATAACCTTGGCAATGTTCAAGTGCGTGCCTACGCTTTGAAAGCCAAAAACAAACGTTTGAAATCAGCCGGCAAAAAACCGCAGCCACCTCAAGAAAATTATTACGGCTGGCTCGTGAATGAAAAAGAAGCGGATTTACGATCAATTCTTTGAGGCCAGATGATTTTCAATAATGATCTGAATGTCTTTCAAATCAGCAGAGCTTAAACTGGAAATATTTCGGCTAAAAAGATTTGCGGTTAATGTTGCTTGGCTGGGAAGATTTGACGTGTTGATGCTCACCTTCGGGTCAGACAATTTGGCAAGACGTTGCAACTCTTCCGCCTCATCCCAAATAATATTTAGGAAACCGACAATGCGCTGCTGCATAGGCCAAGACGGTAAACCTCTTTTTCCATGTTCCAGCGCCGACAAGTAAGCTGGTGAAATACCAATTGCCCGAGCCATTTCTTTTTGGGTTACGTTGCGTTCTTCGCGAAGCTTGCGCAGATGTTCGCCAAATGGAGTCATGGTTTCGTACGGTTTAGTTTGCGAACCCGTACATAGAGTGCACCGTCACCACCATGGCTGAGATGAGCCTGTTTAACACCGTTCACATAAGGCGAAAACTCCGGAAGATTGAACCAATTTGGAACCTGTTGTCGCAAAACACCCCGACCCTCATTGCCTTTACCTGTGATCACCAACACCATCCGGTGGTCACACCTTTGCGCCATTTGAAGAAAATCCAACAAAGCAAACCGTGCCCGATCTTGGGTCATGCCATGTAGATCGATGCGTGAATCAATTTGCTGTTGACCTTTAGCCAAACGCTTCAATGTGCGAAGCTCGATTGGATGAGATTGAATTATTTTTGGCACTGGTGGTCGATAAGAGTCTGATTTTATTACCGAAACAAATGGTTTCTCTTTTAAATTTTGATGCGCCTTGAACGAACTATCTGATGCTGTGGAAGACTGCATTAATTTTTCCATCTCACGCTCCAATTGTCTTCCGCGTGTTTCAGAGTTAGGCGTGACAGTTTCAGTCACTCTTTTCCAAAGATGCTTGTCCTCACGGTTCAATAATTTCTTAGAGTCCCGTTTCATAATTTTAAGAAGCCATCCAAATTAAAATTTTCAACAGGCAGAAAAACAATCATCTCTGCAGCATGTCTTACTCGACCAGCTTTCAATCCAGCTTCGTCACCACTTCCAATAAATATATCCCCCCTTGCAGGGCCAACGATTGCAGACCCCGTGTCATGAGCAATCATCAAACGGGACAATGGTTCTATTTCTTGTGGCAATGGCTTTTGGGTTGTTAGCCAAATAGGTGTTCCAAAGGTGTGGAGTGTCCGATCCACTGCCAAACTGCGTTCAGGGATTAGTGGTGTTTTGGCAGCAGCAATTGGTCCTGTTTCAAGATCAGTTCCCAACACTTCTTCAAAAAATATGAAAGATTTATTGTGGAACAACAATTCATCCAAATCGTTTGGATTATCTAACATCCATTTTTTTAGTCTATCCGCAGTCATTTCAGCAGGCGGGATCTGCAACTGAATGCATAGTTTTTTGGCAATCGACGAATAGGGATGACCTGATTTTGCAGCATAGGTCACACGCATGATGTCACCTTTATCTAAATTCAACTTGGCTGAACCCTGAACATGAATGAAAAATGCATCAACCTTATCTTCGAGAAAGACCAGTTCCAGCCCACGACCTGACAATGCGCCTGTGCTAATCATCTCACGGTCAAAATATTGTTTGATGCCGTCATTCGTTTTCAAACCATAACGATAGCTCGCATCCATCTGCCTTGGACGATTAGCATCGTTCACATCAACAAGATCATCAGGTCGAAGATAAAGAGGTTCGCTAAATTTTTCTGACCGTATTTTTGAAGCTGTCACCACGGGTTCGAAATAACCCGTCAGAAACCCTTCTGCATCATCTATTTTATGAGGCTGAAATGCTAATTCAAAAAAAGTACGGGCTTTATTGGGCGTCATAGAAGTTTTTGAACACTCGATAGCGGCTTTACCAACAGTGGCAAGCGCGTTGCCGCTTATTCCAAGTGCACGGGTTTTATATGGTTTTTCCACCATCCTCCGGGCCGAAACTAAAAAACTCTTAAACGCAGAAATATGATCATCGTTCTTCCAATTCGGAATATCGTGATATCCGAGTGGGATGAGCTTGTCCGACATTTGATCAACTCAATGATTAAGCGTCGGTAGCGACAAGCTTCCAGTTTGGATCACGCGACTTCACAGGGCGAGCAAATGTCCATACGTCCACAATCTCTGCAACTTCTTGCAAATCTCCATCCACAACTTCATCATCGCTGTTCAATGTCGCAGAGATCATTTGGCTGACGAACTGGATGGTGAGCTGTGCTTCTTCTTTGACCAATTCTGCAGAAGTGAATTTGGTTTTTTCAATTCCCACAAAGCTGGCTTGTACGCGTTCTCCATTAGCGGCGCGTTCATCAATTACAGCTTCAAAGTTGTCGTATACTTCACGGGACAACAAGCCTTTGAGCGCTTTTTTGTCGCCATCAGCAAATCCGGTCACGATCATCTCATAAGCCATTTTGCCACCTTCCAAAAACTGATCAGCATCAAATGATGGATCGCGCGACACAATTGCTGTCAGACCTTGTTTCAAGTCTTTATCTTTGCCGGCAATTTCAGAAATACGCATTTCTGAAGCAGAGAGTTGATCTTCTGGTGAACGACCACGGGCATTGGGCAGAGTAACCACATTGTCGTTTGAACCCTGTTCGTCTGTGTTTTCTTTATTTTTCAAATCCGTGTAAGGGTCATACGGTGGACGTTCGTTGCCGTTGCGGGTTCCCAGCACACTTCGCAATTTCCAAAACACAAAAATTGCGGCAGCCAGAGGCAAAAGTGTAAAAAGATCAAGTTCCATGATGGGTTCACTGTTCTGGGTTAGAGCATTTCAATCGCCTGTATCGGCGAAACATTACACTGTATATAGGACGAAGATCACTGACGTTCAAATACCCCATTCAAACGACATAATGATGCACCTATATAGATGTGAACCGTCCTCTAACAGAATGTTCAAAAACACCAATGCCTTTTGCATTTATTCCATTCTTGCTGCTCATTGTTCCAATCGTGGAAATAGCCACATTTATTTTAATTGGCGATAAAATTGGTCTTTGGCCGACCCTTGGAATGATCTTTTTAACAGCGCTTGTGGGAACTTTTTTGCTGCGAATTCAAGGGTTTCAACTCTTGAACCGTATAAAACAAGAAACGAACTCCGGTAAAATTCCAGGAAGAGCCTTAGGAGACGGGGCAATGATTTTAGTGGCGGGAATTTTGCTCCTGACACCGGGTTTTATCACCGATACAATCGGGTTTTCATTGTTTATTCCATTTGTTCGATCAGCCATTTGGACATTTATTGCCTCTCGCATTACTTTCATGATGCCCGGTGGTACGACATTTCAAAACAATCATTTTGAAACTACCGACGATAGAATGGACGATAATGGTCCAATAATTGATCTGGATGAAGACGAATATAGTACTGGTGAGGTGAACTCCGATTCCCCTTGGAACAAAAACGAATCATCTGATTGATTGTCTCTACTCTACTTCCTTGCCAGTGGAACCGTGCCGTGGTAACGCCTGTGCGGATTTTTGCAAAGACAACGCGCCCTGCGTTTGTTTCACTCAAACAGTAGTATCACGGGAACATTATGGCTAAAAAAGAGACCAAAAAGGCAGCTGCCAAAAAAGATAAAAACGAAGAAGTGCAAGGCGGCGAGCCAGCGTTGAATGTGCTTGCTCAGTATATTAAAGATCTTTCTTTTGAAAATCCGCATGCTCCGCACTCTCTGCGTCCGCGTGAAAATCAACCAGAGATTAACATCAACATTAATGTCAACGCCAATCCACTTTCAGAGACAGATTTTGAAGTTGAATTAAAATTGGAAGCTTCCGCTGGTGAAGATGCTGACACGATGTTCAATGTGGAACTCACCTATGGCGGCGTTTTCCGCTTGACCAATATGCCAGAAGAATCTGTAGCACCAGCAATCTTGATTGAATGTCCGCGTTTGCTTTTCCCGTTTGCACGTCAGGTTATCGCTGATGCTACACGCAATGGTGGTTTCCCGCCATTGATGATTGATCCTGTCGATTTTGCGGCTTTGTTCCAACAGCGCATGGCTGAAGAACAAGTGAAATCACAAATGGAAGCTAACTAAACTTAAGTCTTCCACTTTTTCCAAATTGCTTGCTCACCAAGCGATTCTACGAAGGCGGCGTGAGCCGCCTTTGTTGTTTCTGTCTCCCGCGCAATGAGAGGGCGGGGACGAATACGATTTTGAAAAATTTCAGTTGTGTCTTCAACATCTGTCTCCGACTTCTCTTCAGTCTCATGGTCAAGAGAAAAGCCGGCCTGACGTCCACCGGTTAGTTCGATGTAAACATCAGCCAACAGCTCGGAATCCAGTAAAGCACCGTGCAATGTCCGGTGCGCATTTGATATGCCGAATCTGTCACAAAGTGCATCGAGTGAATTTCGCGCACCCGGATATTTTCGCCGTGCAATCACCAATGTATCAATCACACGATCATTCTCGATAATCGGTTGATTCACCCGTTTTAGTTCAGCATTGATGAAGCCCATATCGAATTTCGCATTATGAGCTATCAATTGACCTTCGCCAAAGAAGGCCAAAAATTCACTCAACACTTCTGAAAATGCTGGCTTGTCTGCCAAGTCTTCAATTGAAATTCCGTGAACATTTTGCGCATCAGGGTGAATAGCCCGATCACCGGGATGAAGGTATTGATGATAAGTTTTTCCTGTTGGAAATCGATTGATCATTTCAATCGCGCCGATTTCAATAATTCTATCCCCCTGTTCAGGAGACAAGCCTGTGGTTTCTGTATCGAAGATTATTTCACGCATTTAGATTCTCTTCTTTCGACCAGTTCCCGGATAAAACCATCTGAATAATGTTTAATACGTCCGCATTGGCAGCGTCCAAACCTTTGGATGTATCAATAATGAAATCTGCTTTTGCCCGCTTTTCTTCATCAGGGGTTTGGCGCCTTAGAATGGCTTCAAACTTTTCTACGGTCATATCATCACGAGCCAACACTCTTTCGCGTTGAACTTCTGGTGGTGCTGTAACCACAATCACTCCATCAACACGATTATCAGCTTTCGTTTCAAAAAGAAGAGGCACGTCTAGAATTGCTAATTTTTGTTTTTCGCTAATCTGCTTCTCGCGAAAATCATTTTCCTTGCGACGAACAAGAGGATGAATAATTATTTCGAGCTTTTTCATCTCGGCATCATTACCCACAACACGCTTGCCCAACTTTGCACGGTTTACTCCGTCTTCATCAGTGGTTCCGGGAAAAACTGCTTCGATCAAGGAAACTGCTTCAGATTCATAAAGCTCATGAACCGTGGCATCCGAGTCATGAACAGGAACCCCTGCATCTCTAAAAAATTGCGCGGTTGTGGATTTTCCCATTCCGATAGAACCCGTCAGACCAAGAAAAACCGTCATGAGACCTCACCAAGATCCGCTAACAAAACAGCACGAAGTTCTGGTGTTACTTCAGGTCTCACTCCAAACCATTTTTCAAAACCCGGAACAGCTTGATGAAGAAGCATGCCTAATCCATCAACGGTTTTCATTCCGCGGGTTTTAGCTTCATGCAGAAATGGTGTGATCAGCGGCGTGTATACAATATCATGAACAATGGTGTCGCTGTTAAAACCGTTAAGAGAAAGTGGTGTTGCATCTTCCAATTCTGTCCCAACCATTCCGATGGAAGTGGTATTGATTATGATAGACGCGTTTTTTTCTATCTCTCCAATATCTTTATAAGCGATAGAGCAACAAGGCTCGCCAAACATATCCCGCAATTCTACAGAACGCGGTAATGTGCGGTTTGCGATCGTAATTTTTTTAAAACCCCGTTGCATCAAAGCGTCAATAATCGCACGAGATGCCCCACCCGCACCAAGAACCAGCGCTCCGCGTTTAAGGCGTTTTTCATCACTCCAACCATTCGCAAATTCATCCAGATTGGCAGAAAATCCATATCCGTCTGTATTGCCACCCATGATCGTATCATTTTCAATCCAAACCGTGTTCACAGCTCCCAAACGTTTGGCAGTTGAATCTGCTTTTTGGACATTTGAAAAAGCAGTTTCTTTGTGTGGCAATGTGACATTGCCACCAATAAACCCATCATCTTGGAATGACTCAATAAAACTATCAAAGTCTTCCACTTTACAGGGATGTCTCAGGTAATCACCTTCAATTCCATATTTTTGCAACCAATATTTATGAACCAATGGCGACCTTGAATGACCAACAGGCCACCCTGTAACAAATGCTCTAGCCATCGATCACTCCATTCTCTCTCAATGCCTTTAATAACGGCAAAAGAGGTAAACCAATGATCGAGAATAGATCACCGCCAATTTTTTCGAACAAATGAGCGCCTTTTCCTTCAATATGATATGCGCCAACGCTAGACAAAATTCCATCTCCCACATCTGCTAAATGACGGCCCACGAATTCCGGTGTTAACGATCTCATTTTCATAGGACACGGCGTCACGTGCCGCCAGATGGTTTGACCGTCGCGGACTAGAACCACAGCCGAATACAAAAAATGTGTTTTTCCAGCCAACAATAACAATCGCCGTCGTGCTGCATCCATGTCTTTGGGTTTATGCAAAACTTGATTTTCAAATGCCAATATTTGATCGCACCCGATCACCCACGCACCAGGTTTTTTTTCACTGACATCAAGAGCTTTTGCTTCGGCTAAAATCTCCGCTCGGTCTTCAGCCAAAACATCAGTATCTTGCAAAGGCGCTTCAATTGCACGTTCATCTAATGTTGAAGGCACTTGCCGGAAATTCAAACCGGTGTTTTCCAGCAATTGCGCTCGATGGCTACTGCCAGAAGCAAGGACAAGATCATTCATTTTAGATGCAACTCCAATGACGCTTGATCAAACTGTTAAGAATGCTTTCGATGCAGCGCAAGAATAGCTGCCGATGTTTCTTCAATTGAGCGTTTCGAAACATCAATCATAGGCCAACCGTTCTCTTTACACAGTCTGCGAGTCCAAGCCAGTTCTTCCAGTATCGCAGCCCGATCAACATAACTGTCACCGGTCATATCCCGTTCAAATGCCAACAAACGGTTTTCACGAACTTGAAGAATACGTTCAGCAGAGGCAACAAGAGCAACGATCAATGGCTTTTTGGCTTTATAAACTTCAGCTTGTAATTCTGCGCCCGGGACAAGCGGGATGTTGATCACTTTTGTTCCTCTTTGGGCCAGATAAATAGAAGTCGGTGTTTTAGATGTTCGGCTAATTCCAATGAGAATTATATCCACCTCTTCCAAGTCATCAGGAAGGTTTCCATCGTCGTGCGCCATGGCGAACTTTACCGCATCCAGCCGGTCGAAATATTCATCATCAAGCGCGTGTTGTGCACCTCTACGCCCAGATTTCGCTTCGCCCAAATGTGCATCAAATACTTTTGTAACTGGTGTAAGCACGTTGAGGGATGGGACACCAAGTTTGGCACAACGTTCGCGCAATAAAACTTCGAGTTCTTCATCAACCATCGTGTACAGAACAATACCCGGAGATATATCTACGGCGTCAAGTGCCGTTTCCAACTGTTTACGTTTTCTCACCATCGGCGTGACATGCTCTACAGCTTGCCATTTTGGATATTGAGCTGCTGCAGCTCGCCCGGCATTTATAAGAGTTTCACCTGTGGAATCAGAAATCATGTGCAAATGAAAATACGTTTTGCGGCTTACTTTTTGTCGTGCTTTATCAATCCAATTTCGCAAACTTAAAACCCCTGAAAACCCTATCTCGTTAGATGATGAACCCTGTGTACAATTGTGGACAAATAAGGCTTCTTTCTCAAATACGTTTTTCTGTACCCGTAGGCACGAATCTCGTCCACATATAGGACAGGCCTGTTTGAATTAACCACTTGTTAATAGTAATGGGGGTTTTTGATTTCATAAAAATTATTCCACATTTCATAAAATCAAACCTCCAATCAATTTACGGAGTTTACCGTTTGTTTTTATAAGGTAAAATTAATTTCATCCCCATTTCTCTTCACAAGTGTAATGTTTTACGTTTGAATAGGAGACAAGAGCTTTTTGCTGGCTATCTGTTGATAGATCATAATCCCCGTAATCCACTGACTCTAATAATAATCAAATACAATCGACAAAATTAGCTGTTGAAAACAAACCTGTGAAAGACGCCAAATGAGCTCTTCAAAATCCAATCGTCTCCTAATGAATGTTATCAATGGGGATCATACAGGACCTTTACCCGTTTGGATGATGAGACAAGCAGGACGTTATTTACCGGAATATAAAGAAACACGGAAAATAGCAGGAAGCTTTTTGGATCTTTGTTATAATCCAGAACTCGCCGTTAAGGTTACGCTCCAACCAATAGATCGCTTTGGCTTTGATGCAGCCATATTGTTTTCAGATATCCTAGTGATACCAGATGCACTTGGAATTGATGTTCGTTTTGAAGAAGGCAGAGGACCTCTTCTCGAGACTGTCGATCAAAACTCCATTCCAGATATAAATGATGGTAATCTTTTAAATCATTTAACTCCTGTTTTAGAAACAGTGGAGCGATTGCGTGAAGAGCTTCCTGATAAAACAACTCTCTTGGGGTTTTGTGGAGCACCTTGGACGGTAGCGACTTATATGATTGCCGGACATGGAACACCAGACCAAGGACCAGCACGTCAATTTTCTTTGAATCATCCCGATAGTTTCCAAATCTTGATTGATAAACTCGTGATTGCTTCATCAGCCTATTTGATTGCCCAATTGAAATCGGGTGCGGATGCTGTCCAGATTTTTGATTCTTGGGCATCTGTTTTGGATGAAAATCAATTTGAGAGGTGGTGTGTTAAACCTGTCCAACAAATTGTCAGTAATGTCCGTACTGAAATTCCAAACGCTAAAATTATCGGTTTTCCAAAAGGTATAGGAGCCTTTTACAAAGGGTATGCTGAGAAAACAGGAGTTAATATGCTTGGGTTGGATTGGACTATTCCAATGAAATTTGCTCAAGAATTGCAGTCGGAAATTCCAATTCAAGGTAATTTGGACCCGAATAGGCTTATCGCCGGAGGCAATGCCCTTGATGATGGTATTGATGCTATTTTAGAAAACTTGACTGATGGGCCATTGGTTTTCAATTTGGGGCATGGGATTACTCCTTTAACGCCTATTGCCCATGTGGAGCAAATGATTCAACGCGTTCGGGCCTTTAGGAGATAAGATATGGTTTTATGGGTAAAAGCGGCGCATGTCATTTCAGTGATTGCTTGGATGGCGGCTCTTTTGTATTTGCCAAGGCTGTTTGTTTATCATTGTGAAGCTGAGACGGGTTCACCCATGTCTGAGAAACTAAAAGTTATGGAACGTCGTTTGATGAAGGCGATTATGACACCATCCATGATTGCCACATGGGTGTTTGGTTTATGGGCTGCATCTTTGTTGCACGTGTGGAGTGACGCCTGGTTTCTTATAAAATTTCTTTGTGTAGTTGTTATTACTGGTATGCACATAGCGAATGCAAAATGGCTTCGGGGCTTTGCGAATGATGCAAATATGAACAATCAAAAATTCTATCGAATTGTTAATGAAGTGCCTGCGGTGTTGATGATTATTATTGTCATAATGGTGATCGTAAAACCGTTTTAATGATCCATGACGGCAAATGTTTCATTTGCCTTGCGTTATGGGCATTCGGGATATAGATATCTTCTTATCAGATGTGCTGTCGCCCTTTAGGGTCCTGCCTTTTTAGCATGAACTTGTCTCTTAAATTTGAACAAGCTTCCCGACCCGTTGGTCGGACTGGTATTTCATATTCGGCTATTTTTAGCCCATTGACGATTGTAATAGAACGGAACGACTTTCATGGAACAGATGAAGCTTCAAGACCTTAAAGCTAAATCACCAACAGATCTTATCAGCTTTGCTGAAGAACTTGATGTGGAAAACGCAAGCACGCTGCGTAAGCAGGAATTGATGTTTGCCATTTTGAAACAGCTTGCTGATGATGATGTAGAAATAATCGGTCAGGGCGTTGTTGAAGTTCTTCAAGATGGTTTTGCGTTTTTAAGATCTTCCAGTGCTAACTATCTACCGGGACCGGACGATATTTATATTTCTCCATCCCAGTTACGCCGCTTTTCATTGAGAACAGGGGATACAGTCGAGGGTCCGATCCGTAGCCCGAAAGATGGTGAAAGATATTTTGCTCTCTTGCAGGTCAATACGATCAACTTTGAAGATCCGGAAAAAATTAAACACAAGATTCATTTCGATAATCTGACACCGCTCTATCCTGAAGAGCGATTTCACATGGAGATCGAAAATTCAGAAAGCAAAGACCTATCTGCGCGTGTTATTGATTTGGTCGCACCGATGGGCAAAGGTCAACGCGGCTTGATTGTTGCGCCGCCTAGAACCGGTAAAACGGTATTGTTGCAGAATATTGCGCATTCAATCACTGCAAATCACCCTGAAGCTTATTTGATTGTGTTGTTGATTGACGAACGTCCTGAAGAAGTGACAGATATGTCGCGTTCAGTGAAAGGTGAGGTTGTCGCTTCAACATTTGATGAACCGGCAACCAGACACGTTCAAGTGACTGAAATGGTGATTGAGAAGGCCAAACGTCTGGTCGAACATGGGCGCGATGTGGTCATTTTATTGGATTCAATCACGCGCCTTGGACGTGCTTACAATACGACTGTTCCTTCATCAGGTAAGGTTTTAACGGGCGGTGTGGATGCAAATGCGTTGCAACGTCCTAAGCGTTTTTTCGGTGCTGCACGTAATATTGAAGAAGGTGGTTCGCTGACAATTATTGCTACGGCTTTGATTGATACGGGTAGTCGTATGGATGAAGTGATTTTTGAAGAATTCAAAGGCACGGGTAACTCGGAGATTGTTCTTGATCGCAAGGTTGCGGACAAACGCACTTATCCGGCAATGGATATTCTCAAATCAGGCACTCGAAAAGAAGATTTGTTGATAGAGAAAGCAGATCTGCAAAAGATCTTTGTGCTTCGTAGAATTCTGTCTTCTATGGGCAATACAGACGCCATAGAGTTCTTGATCGATAAATTGAAGCAAACCAAAAATAATGCCGAGTTCTTCGACTCAATGAACACATAAGTCTTTCGACTCGATTCGGAAACGTATCGATTTATTCGTTGGAGTTAATTGATGCAAAAAAGCACTGTGTTTGCATTGTCCAGCGGAGCTTTACCCAGTGGTACAGCCGTCATTCGGATCAGTGGTCCTGATGCATTTGATGTGTTTCCTGTTATGGTGCGCAAGGCTCCAAAGCCACGCTATGCTCAATTGTGTAATGTTTATCATTCTCAAACGTCGGAGTTAATAGACAGGGCGCTTGCTATTGTTTTTCAACACGGGCGTAGTTTTACCGGTGAAAATACGGTTGAACTCCATTGCCACGGTGGAATGGCCACTGTTGAGGCGGTATTGTCGTCGCTTTCTAAGATAGACAATTTCAGACCCGCAGAGGCCGGAGAATTTTCCAGACGCGCCTTTGAGTTTGGAAAACTGGATCTCACAGAACTTGAGGGATTAAGTGATCTCATTTCCGCACAAACTGAAGGTCAACGACGATTGGCGCTTGCTCAATCTTCGGGTGTTTTGCGTGAATTGTATGATGGTTGGAGATCAGAGCTTATAAAGTTGCGTGCCTATATTGAAGCCGAGTTTGATTTTGCTGATGAAGATGACATTCCCGGCAGCGTGAGTGATCAGGTTTGGGAACGCGTTGCCGTTTTAAAAGAGTCCATTGAAGATCATCTGGATGATAATCGTCGCGGAGAAATTGTGCGCGAGGGTTATAGAGTTGCATTGGTAGGGCCTCCAAATGTAGGAAAATCCAGTCTCTTGAATGCGCTTACTCAACGAGATGTCGCCATTGTAACCGACCAACCAGGCACCACGCGAGATGTGATTGAAGTTCAATTAAACATTGCCGATCAATTGGTCATTTTAAGCGATACTGCTGGTCTCAGGGAAACTGATAATGTGGTTGAACAAGAAGGCATTCGACGTTCTTATCTAAAAGCAGATGAGGCTGATTTGGTTTTGTGGCTGCAAGCCAGCAATCAAGCCTTAGTACCTTGCCCCTATGAGTCTGCTGTTCGTGTTTGGACCAAGTCTGATATCGCTCATGCGAACCCTGAGCACGATTGGATTAAATCTAACACCAAGGACACAGATGGTCTGGATGACCTTTTGAGTTTCCTTAAAAGCCGTGTAAGTGAACACGTGGTAGGCCAAAGTGATGTTTTAATGTCTCGAACGCGTCACAGATCAGCATTACGCGATGTGGGTATTCAACTGAACCAGAGCTTGGTTCCAACCACAGATCATGTCGTGCGTTCTGAATGTCTGCGTTTGGCAGCAGAAGCGCTTGGCCGGATAACCGGACGAATCGATGTAGAAGACCTTTTAGATGTTATATTTTCTGAATTTTGTATCGGAAAATGATTCACGTGAAACATTTTCAGCTTGATATGAGCTGCGTTTCACGTGAAACAACTTACTTAAAAATATCGATCTTTGACGATATACACGCTGCAACCTAAATCCCTTGAAGAGCCGGGAGCTCTTTATAGCATTTTGGAACTTGAACATGTCAGACACGAAATTCGATGTTATAGTGGTTGGAGGTGGTCATGCCGGCACTGAAGCAGCTTCCGCGTCTGCCCGAGTTGGTGCAAATACACTTCTCGTTACTCACCGTTTTGATACAATTGGTACACTATCTTGCAATCCTGCAATTGGCGGATTGGGTAAAGGTCATCTTGTTCGTGAGATAGATGCTTTAGATGGTTTAATGGCGCGTGTTGCAGACAGATCGGGCATCCAGTTTCGTATGCTCAATAGGCGAAAGGGCCCGGCTGTACGTGGTCCACGCACACAATCTGATAGAGCGCTCTATCTCTCCGTGATGCAAGAAGAGATTTTAGAACATGAAAACCTTACTGTTTTTGAAGGTGAAGCCGCTGATCTTTTGATTGAAGACAATCGGATAGTCGGGCTGGAAATGGCAGATGGAAAGGTTTTCCACTCTCCTGCCGTTGTTCTAACTACCGGCACTTTTTTGAGAGGCCTCATTCATATTGGCGAAACAAAAACTCCTGCCGGTCGTATGGGCGAAAATCCTGCGCGTAAAATGGCGGAAACCTTAGACCGTTTGAATATTCCGCTCGGGCGTTTGAAAACAGGAACCCCTGCCCGCTTGGATGGTCGCACGATTGATTGGAAGCGGCTCGAAATGCAATCTGCCGATGAGAAGCCGATCCCATTTTCAACCCTTACAGATAGGATCACTGTTCCTCAGATTGAGTGTGGAATTACAAGAACGAATTCTAGGACGCATGAGATCATCCGAGAGAATGTACACCGGTCTGCAATGTATTCCGGTCAAATTGATGGTGTGGGCCCCCGTTATTGCCCATCGGTTGAAGATAAGATCGTAAAATTTGGAGAGCGGGACGGTCATCAAATCTTTCTGGAACCTGAAGGTTTAGATGATCCTACCGTTTATCCAAATGGCATTTCCACGTCTTTGCCAGAATCCGTTCAACATGACTTCATTGCTACGATTGAAGGTTTGGAGAATACAACAATTCTACAACCCGGTTACGCGATTGAATATGACTATGTTGATCCGCGGGCATTAAAACCTTCTTTGGAAACGCGCGCTGTTAAAGGCTTTTATTTGGCTGGTCAGATTAATGGAACCACAGGCTATGAAGAGGCTGGTGCGCAAGGTTTGGTTGCGGGTTTAAATGCGGCGAGACAGTCCGGCGGTTTAGTGCCTCATATATTCAGCAGAACGCAATCCTATATAGGTGTGATGATTGATGATCTTGTAACTCGTGGTGTGTCTGAGCCGTATCGTATGTTTACTTCCCGCGCCGAATATCGATTGAGTTTGCGCAGTGATAACGCAGATCAACGTCTTACCCATTCAGGTGTTGAGTTAGGTTTGGTTGGCGATTTGCGTCGGGATCGCTTTTTGAAGAAAGAACAACAGCTACACGATGCTAAAACATTATGTGAATCACAAGCTGTGACACCTAATGAAGCTCAAAAGCACGGCTTAAACATTACAAGTGATGGCGTTCGCCGCAATGCTTTTGAGCTGATGAGTTACTCTGAGATCAACTTTTCAGACGTGTGCCGTATTTGGCCGGAGCTTAAAAATATTGACCCTGCTATTGCAGAGCAAATTGAGGTTGATGCGGGATACTCCGTTTATTTGGACCGTCAACGCAAAGATATTGAGGCAATCCAAAGAGATGAAGCTTTAGAAATCCCTGATGATTTCAACTATGACGATATTTCCGGCCTGTCTAATGAGTTGCAACACAAGTTGAAGACGATTCGACCCAGCTCTTTAGGTCAGGCTGGCCGTATTGATGGTATAACGCCTGCTGGTTTGACCTTATTGTTGGCTCATATTCGTAAAGACAAACAATCTAACAGGGGCGCTGCATAATGGCGCCTGTTCCAGACTCATCACTAAAAGCTGTCAACAATGTTTCACGTGAAACGTTGGAACGACTCACAGTTTTTGCAAACTTATTGGTTCAATGGCAAAGCCATATAAACCTCATTGCACCGTCTACAATTCCAGATTTATGGGAACGCCATATTGAGGATAGTTTGCAATATGTTGTAAAATTTCCAAAGGCCCGACATTGGATTGATCTTGGATCGGGTGCAGGCTTGCCAGGTATGGTTGCTGCAATTGTTCTTGCTGATCAGGGTGGTGGCCGCGTTGAAATGGTTGAGAGTGTGGGTAAGAAATGTGCGTTTCTGCGGGCAGTGGCGCGCGAAACAGGCTTAAAACAAGCTGGAGTAGAGGTGGTTGTTCATAATGATCGCATTGAGAATGTACTTTATCAATTGGATAAGCCAAACGTCGTCTCGGCTCGTGCGTTAGCGTCGCTCGATCAGTTGATTCATCTTTCAGCTGATTTCATCAAGGGTGATACTATCGGATTGTTTCCCAAGGGGCGTGATCATAAAGCCGAAATTGGTGTAGCCCTTCAAAATTGGTCATTCGATTTTGAGATCACAAACAGTGCGCTTGAAGCAGATTCCGTACTTCTTAAAATATCTAATGTTGAAGAACGTTAGAGCCGTATTAAATTTTATATTTTGAAATTATTGCGTTCATTTATCTCCAGACTTTGATAGTTACATATCAATTCAAATCAAAACGGCACTTCACCTCGTATGAGCATTCACGATGACATCCGACCGCGCGTCATAGCTCTGGCTAACCAGAAAGGTGGGGTGGGTAAAACAACAACGGCCATAAATCTTGCCACAGCGCTTGCCGCCATTGGTGAAGAGGTTTTGTTGGTGGATTTGGACCCGCAAGGCAATGCAAGCACAGGTTTGGGTATTGGTTCTGATGAACGGGAATTGTCGACCTATGATTTGATGTTGGCTGAGCAAAGCCTCAAAACTGTTGTTCAAAGCACTGCAGTTCCCCGGCTTTCTATTGCGCCATCCACCATGGATTTGCTCGGTGTTGAAATGGAGATATCAAACGAAGCTGATCGTATCTATCGTTTGAAGAAAGCGGTAGCTGGACATTTGGGCCGCACACCGGACTTTACATATATCCTAATTGATTGTCCGCCTTCTCTGAATTTGCTGACGTTAAATGCGTTGGCCGCGTCAGATTCGGTCCTGGTACCACTCCAAACCGAGTTCTTTGCTCTTGAAGGATTGAGTCAATTATTGAAAACCATTGAACAAGTGCGCGCAACAATTAACAACCAGCTGACGATACAAGGTATTGTGATGACAATGTTTGACAAGAGAAACAATCTGGCTTCACAGGTGGTGGAAGACGCGCGATCCACATTGGGCGATTTGGTTTATGAAACGATCATTCCGCGTAATGTGCGTATTTCTGAAGCACCATCATTTGGTAAGCCTGTGCTGCTGTATGATATGAAATGCGCAGGCAGTCAGGCTTATTTGCGACTGGCATCTGAACTTATTCAACGAGAGAAAAATCTATTCTCTGGTGATAAACATGGTTAAGGAAACCTTAAACCGAAAGCACCGATACTGCACTGGTTCGGATATTCAATCTACTAGGAGAGTACACAGTGGCTGATGATCAATCAAAAAAGAGACTGGGTCGTGGTCTAGCTGCCCTTATTGGAGAGATGGATCAACCTGTTGTTGCAAAGGCGTCTGTTGCTTCTGAAGGTGAAAAACCAATCGTTTCGTCAGACCGAGTTGTACCAATCGAGAACATTCGTGCGAACCCAAATAATCCACGCCGTGTATTCTCAGATTCCGATCTGGAAGATTTGAGTAACTCAATTTCTGAACATGGTGTTGTGCAACCTATTCTCGTACGGCCTGTTGCCGGCGATACAGATCGCTGGGAGATTATTGCAGGGGAACGTCGTTGGCGCGCATCTCAACGTGCCGGAATTCATACGGTTCCAATCATTGTGCGCGACGTTGATGATAGGCAAGCATTAGAACTTGCTATTATTGAGAATGTACAACGAGCAGACCTTAATCCAGTGGAAGAGGCTCTTGGATACCAACAATTGATCGACGATCACAGCTACAAGCAAGCAGATCTGGGTAAGGTAATTGGCAAGAGTAGAAGCCATGTGGCGAACACACTTCGCCTTTTGAAATTGCCTGAAAATGTTCGTGGTATGGTGTCTGTCGGTGCTTTGTCCTCAGGCCATGCGCGTACTTTAATTACCTTAGATAATCCTGAGGAACTGGCTGAAAAAATCGTAAAGGAAGGTTTGTCTGTACGCCAAGCTGAGCATTTGGCTGGCAGTTGGAATGATGAGCAAAATAACAAAACGGCGAAACGAAAAAGCAATAATGAAAAAGATGCTGATACACGTGCCTTGGAGCGTAAGCTCGCAGACGTCTTGGGTATGAAAGTGACGATAAATCATAAATCCAGCGGTAAAGGCAAAATTGTACTTGAATACAAAACTCTCGATCAACTTGATGAACTGGAAAGAAAATTATCCCAATAATGTTAGCGCCCGCTTCTGTTAGCCTCAATAGAGATTGCAAGCAAAGCTGTGGTCACTAGGGGTATTGCAAGAGTAGCATTTGCACGGCTATCGAGAGATACTTTATCGAGTCGTTCTAGCATTCGTTCAAGCGCGGTTGCATTCCATATAGATAATGCTCGTATAATCGAATCTTTACGTTTGAAATTAACAGGTGGACGCATGGCTGCGACGGCCGCAGATGCCGGTTGTCTTTGGGAATCCATTTTCACACGAGCTTGGTGTAACATTTGGAAATGGCGTTGCATTGAATTGACCACTTGAAAAACGGCAGTGCCTTGAGCAAACAACCGTTTCACGGTGTGCTCCATCTCTGCAATCTTGCCGGTACTTGCCGCATCTATAACTGAGTCTACGGCCAATGCAGAGGCGTCGCCAACAATGAGTTCTACAATATCTTCGTCAATTGTTGCTCCATTGCCTGCATAGAGGCAGAGTTTTTGAACTTCGCCACGAGAAGCCAAGCGATCCGCACCTAACAAACTGATGAGAAGCTTCCTTGCATCTGATGTCATTGTTGAAGAACTCAATGCAAGCTCTTCATCTATGACGCCATTGATGGCGCGAATTTCGTCCTGATAACACGGTAAAGCTAGTGCGGCGGTGTTTTTTTCGATTCGGGTTCGTAATGGCGCGGACTTCTTAAGGTCTCCACCTTCAATAATGACGATCGCATCAGTGGGAGGTGTTGCCAAAACAGGTTCTATGGCTTTGACCAAATTCTTCTGGGTCGATCCTTTAATCCAAACAACACGGGTTCCACCAAACATGGAGACAGTATGTGCCTCATCTGCAACGCGTGAGGGATCTGCAGCTGCGTCATCTGAATCTAATTGTACAGCTGAAAAGGGGTCATTCAAATCTACACCACTGTTGATAGCAAGCTTTTTAGCGCGTTCGGAAACCAAACCCCGGTCAGGACCATAGACCAAAAAGACCCGATGAGATGGATTTGGCTTTTTCAGGTAGTTGTCAGCTTCATGAGCTTTAACTTGCGCCATGACGACAATCAGAGGTTGGCGAGATTTTGTGCAATCGCCAGTCGCAATTGTTGCGCCATTTGTGCAGCAGCTCGATTTACTGCTTCACGCTCAGCACGTTGGGTCGCAAAACTTTGTGGTGAATTGTTAAATGGTGTCACCACTTGGCGCGCACCTTGGGCAACAGTTTTACCCTGGATTTTGTCGATCAGTGCGTAGTTCGTTTTCATAATTACTTGTGATGAGGTTGGTGCACGGGAATTGGCCTCGATTGCGATTCGGCTGATCGATTGCTCGACGTTCAATTTCACACGATAGCGACCATTGGGCTGCAAGGTTCCGCCATTCATAGCGAACAGCAATTGATTTCGAACCTGTTGTGCATGTCTTGTCGTCACAGCATCAACTTCAGTTTTTTGGAGGATTGAACGTGTGGAAGTACTCAAGGTGCTTGATGACACTTGAGAATTAGAACGGCTGGAATTCAAAGGCTCAACGGTGCAGCCAGTGACAATGACTGCCGACAAAGCAACCAGAATAGAAAAGGTTCTAAATAACCACATTTACAATTCTTCCAGGAACAACAATCAGCTTCTTAGGACTCTTACCAGAAAGTGCCGATTGCACAAACTCTTGATCAAGAACGCATGTCGCCACATCATCTTTATTCATATCAGCTGGCACAGTAACTTCACCCCGTTTTTTACCATTGATCTGAACAGGAAGTGAGATGGAACTTTCTTCCAACATCGTCTGGTCTAATTTTGGCCAAGGAGAGGCGCTGACCATCGTTTCGTGTCCTAGGCTGCTCCAGCATTCTTCGGCCAAATGAGGCATCATTGGCGCAACCATTTGGACAGTCATGGACACCGCGGCGTGCAAAGTCTTTGAACTGACGTTCGAACCGCGAGAGGCTTGTTCTAGAGCATTGACCAAAGTGTAAATTTGAGCGACGGCTGCATTGTAGCGCAGGCCCGGGATCATCGTATCTACATTTGAAAGTGTTTTATGGGCAGCCTTCAACAATTCGAGATCGGAATCTTTCTCACCTGTTTGTTCGGCGCGTTCAGCTGTGGATTGAACCAAACGCCACAAACGTTGAACAAAGCGATGTGCACCTTCAACACCAGCTTCAGTCCAGATTACATCACGATCT
Organism: uncultured Rhizobiaceae group bacterium; assembly: GCA_938010435.1. Lineage (GTDB taxonomy): Bacteria > Pseudomonadota > Alphaproteobacteria > Rhizobiales > Rhizobiaceae > Pseudahrensia. The sequence continues at coordinate 228,550 of CALLUS010000004.1, forward strand.
GGTGGAGAATCTGATAAAACAAACCAGCGCGCCGTATCCGCTCCATAAGATGAAATAATCTCATCAGGGTCGACGGTGTTTCGTTTTGATTTGGACATTTTTTCGATGCCGCCAATCGGCACTTCTTCGCCATTGTCCAAACGAAATGCGCGACGACCGTTATCACCTTCTTCAATAGAAAGCTCAGTAGGTTGGAACCAACCGGTTTCTTTGTTGCCGTAAGTTTCGTGAACAACCATGCCTTGGGTGAACAAACCTTTGAATGGCTCCTTCACGTCCATGTGGCCAGTGATTGACATAGCGCGAGCAAAAAAGCGCGAGTACAACAAATGCAAAATCGCATGTTCAATGCCACCAATATACTGGTCTACCGGTAACCAGCGATTGGCAGCTGCGGCATTTGTTGGTGAACTTGCGGTCGGATCTGTAAAACGTGCAAAATACCAAGACGAATCTACAAAGGTGTCCATCGTGTCGGTTTCACGTTTGGCAGGTTTGCCGCATGATGGGCAATCTGTATTGCGCCAAGTGGGATGACGATCAAGCGGGTTGCCTGGAATGTCAAATGTCACGTCATCCGGCAAAGCGATTGGCAGGTTTTCTTTTTTCTCGGGAACCACACCACATTCATCACAATGCACGACAGGAATAGGGCAACCCCAATAGCGCTGACGTGAAATGCCCCAGTCGCGCAAACGAAATTGAACTTGGGATTTACCAACGTCATTCTTCTCGGCCCAATCTATTGTAAGATCGACGGCTTCTTGGCCTGTTGCTTCTTCAATACCTGCAGGTTGATTGACGAAACGTACCCTTTGAGTTTTCAACGGCACAAAGGCTTCATTGGTTACGGGTGTGTCATTATCCAAAGCGAAAAATGTATCAATGACTGGTAATGCGTATTTGCGCGCAAAGTCCAAATCGCGTTGATCATGGGCTGGACAAGCAAAAATTGCGCCCGTGCCATATCCCATCAACACGAAGTTTGCGACATAAACGGGAAGTGTTTGATCACTGTACAATGGATGTTTCACGGTAAGACCTGTATCAAAACCGCGCTTTTCTGCTTTTTCCAATTCCTCTTCTGATGTTCCGGAACGGCGCACGTCTATATTAAACTCTGCAAGCTCCGCATTGTCTTCAGCTAAGGCTATGGCCAACGGATGTTCTGGTGCTAAAGCGATGAAGCTGGCACCGGACAAAGTGTCGGGACGAGTGGTGTAAATTTCTATGCTGCTGTGACCGTGATTTTCGACGGTCAACTCAAACGCCATTTGCAGGCCACGAGATTTACCGATCCAGTTGGCCTGCATCAATTTTACTTTGTCAGGCCAATTGCTTAAATCATTGAGGGAGTCCAATAAGTCTTCTGAATGATCAGAGATCTTGAAGAACCATTGGGTCAAATCACGCTGTTCCACCAAGGCATCAGAACGCCAACCGCGGCCATCAATCACTTGCTCATTGGCCAACACAGTCATGTCGACAGGGTCCCAGTTGACCCGCGCATTTTTTCGATACACTAGACCGTGTTCTAAGAAGTCGATGAACAAGCTTTGTTGTTGGGCGTAATATTTAGGATCGCATGTGGCGAATTCACGTGACCAATCCAAAGATAATCCCATGGATTTTAACTGTTTCCGCATAGACGCAATATTGTCGTAGGTCCAACCTTTCGGGTGGGTGTTGTTTTGCATCGCCGCATTTTCAGCCGGCATTCCGAATGCATCCCAACCCATAGGATGCAAGACTTCGAAACCTTTGGCCCGTTTGTAACGGGCGATCACATCGCCCATGGCATAGTTGCGTACATGGCCCATGTGAACACGGCCAGATGGATAGGGAAACATTTCCAAGACATAATATGTCTCGCGACCGTCTTCCGGATCTGTCGCTGTTTCAAATAGCTTTGCTTCGTTCCAGCGCGACTGCCATTTTGCTTCTACAGGGCCTGGATTGTAACGTTCGCTTGCCATTGGTTCTGACTTCGTTGAATAAGGGAAATTGCTGCGGCTAGTGACCAGAAATGCAGCTGAACGTCAACCGTAACTTGATAGTAGCATAAACGAGGTCTTTTCCATGAGTATCGAAGCGAGACTGAATTCAGTGATGGATTCGATTGAACACGCTAAATCTAGTGCAACCGGTTCGGCTGACCATGTGCAATTGATTGCTGTTTCTAAAACGTTTGAGGCTGCTAACATCCATCCTGTTTTGACCGCTGGACAACGGGTGTTTGGTGAAAACCGCGTGCAGGAAAGTCAGAGCAAATGGCCTGAATTGAAAAGTGAATTTCCCGATGTTGAACTTCACCTCATTGGTCCGCTGCAATCCAATAAAGCAGAAGACGCGGTTTCTCTATTTGATGTGATTCATACTGTTGATCGTGAGAAAATTGCCAAAGCTCTTTCTGCTGCCATGGAAAAACAAAATAAGGTTTTGAAATTGTTCGTGCAGGTCAACACGGGCGAAGAAGATCAAAAAGCAGGTATTCCTCCAAAAGATGCGGTTGAATTCGTCAATCGTTGCAGAGATGTACATAGATTGGATATCGAAGGTCTAATGTGCATCCCGCCATTTGATGAGAACCCCGGGCCCCATTTTGCCCTTCTTCGAAAGCTTGCCCAAGAATCAGGCGTCAAGAAATTGTCTATGGGCATGTCTGGTGATTACGAAACGGCCATTGAATTTGGTGCAACCCATGTGCGCGTCGGTAGTGCGATCTTTGGAGCGCGTGATTGAATTGTGAAGCGTGATCTTGGTTCGTTTGCTGAGTTGGAGAAAGAGTTTTGCAGCCACTTTATATCGCGACATCTAGATATGGCCCTTGGGACGGTGAAAACTGGACTGAATATGTAAAATGGTCAGGGTTAGTCCAACTTAAAGAATTGGCATCTTTAGATGGAATGTTATGCCCCACCGTTTTGGCGGCTACAAAAGATGAATATTGGCCATACATTGTCAATGAAGACTTTATGTTGGACTACTTCACCGATTTGAATTTTTTGCTAAACGAAGTGTCGGAAATTGTTGATAAAAACGTTATGTGCGTTTTTAAAAATCCGATTTTTCATCCTCAACCACCCTCAGAGATCTTGTAATTTAAATTCCTGGGGTATGATTTGATAGATCAAGAAAACACTGCAAGTGCATTGTCCAATTGCGGTGGTTTTCCCTTAGCTTTTTCAAATGAAGAGCTGAATGAGTTTGGGTTAATTAATTCCCTAAAACGAAGCTCGACGATTCAAGCCTCATTGAAAGCACTTTACTCAGCAGAACCCCATGCTAATTGTCATCTGTGGGCTGTATTTCGTGCTCCATCGCATTAAGATTTGATGGTTAACTCTTAGTAAAATATATCTAAAATATTGAAATTATTAAATTAATTCGACCGCGTGTCAGAATACACATTCATCCTTTCAAAAATTCGTCATTGTGTGTTTATCGAAAGAGATCTCCCGCTCTTTCGACCAGTACAGAACCTAAACACAATAATCGCCCTAACAGGCAAACGAATGAGAGAGGAATGAAAAAA
>CALLUS010000005.1 GCA_938010435.1 uncultured Rhizobiaceae group bacterium
TGTTTACGCGAAAGCCCGCTTGTTAGTGCTATACGGACTGCTTCTCGACGAAATTCTTCAGTGTGGCCATGTGCCATAGTCGTTCTCCTTGATGAACATAATTCAATTCAAGGACACGGAACCAAACCGTGGCAAGTCCAATCTGCTAGGTAAAGGCTCGCATGAGAACCCTTCAATGCAGCGCGGATAAAAGAGAGGCGATTTAAGACGCAGACCATGTTGTGACATCATGTGGTTGCCGACTTGCCATCCAGACGGGCCACGAACAGGCATCTGCTTGCTGAATTGCTGCTTGTCGATGCCAGTGGCTTTGCAGTAGAATTTGAGCGCTTCTGGCTTACCAGCAATCAGGTCGTCGAGCCTTACGCCGAGAAAACGTGATAGCTCGTTTATCGTCAGAAAACCGTTGAGATCCGCAGTGCGCCGCATGTGGGACAAACCAATCTCACCCGGCTTCAACAGCGGGTCGATCAGCAGCGTTGTTGTTACGTTGCTCATTTGCGATCTGCCTTTCTCTTATGGCGACGCCCTTTTTTTGCGAGCCGGTCGAATTCTTCCTGAAGTTGCATTTTTTCGAGTTGCTCCTGCGCAATCCTCGCGGTGGTCATTGCAAGTCTACCGGCAGGAATGTCGAGGTAATCCTCACACAAGAACGGATTAACCGCGTCGTCTGCACTTTTGGCGGTGGAATACATCATAGAAAAATGTTCAGAACCGACCGCGCCTGCCTCTGCTACGATTGCGTTGATAACGGCTTCTTTAGCCATTTCCACGCATTCTCCAATTTGCGCCCCAGCGGCTACAATGAGCCGACTTGCAACGTCTTGTGCTTGCGGACCCATAGGAATTTCAGCAAGCTTTGCCAACGGTTTCAGTAGCTTCTCCGAGACTGTGGCGCTGTGAAACAATGGATGGAGAGATTCGATGACGACCGGCAATGCACGACGGGAAAGCTCTGGGTCGCGTTCAATGCACTTGATGATCTCTGGGCATCCAACGAGAATAATGGTGATAGGCCATGTGTTGCTTTGACTGGCAGTCTTTAAAAACTTCGTGAATTTCTTACGTTCTTGTTCATTGGCAAGCTCAAAAATGTCGTGGGCTTCATCGATAATAAGGTAATCGATTTCACGTTGGCGCATCTGGGCCAGAACAATGCGACTAAGACCTGTGGCTGTGGTTGGTAAAGTCTTCCGAACAGGCGAGCCATCGACTTCTTCTACCGGTAAAGAATCCATCAACCCGCCTACTAGGCTGGTTAAAGTCATTGCTTCTAATTCGGCTTCAATTAGCCACGGGCAACCATCAGATGTTCCATATCCATCGAATGCACCACTCGCACGAATAGATTCCTGAACAAGTGTAGTTTTGCCGGCGCCGCTCTCTCCGGTCACCACCACCATTTTTGCTTGCTTCCGTGCTCGATTGCCGCTTTCCGTTTTCTCTCCGTTTCTTTTATGGACCTGAATTGCCGCTTTAAGCGCTGTATTGATGACTTTCAGTGAAGGTGTCTGCCAGAAATATTCAAGCACAGCATCAATGCGAGCTGTTTGGTTGAAGTCCTCTGCCTCAAAGATCTTTTGAGCCGCCTCGATTGATTTTCTGCTCATTCCGGATCTCCCCATTTATCGATATTGTTGAAGTCGGAGTCATTGTTTCGCTGGGATTCGCTTCGCTTTTTCTTTGCTGAAGCGGTTGCAGCGATCGAACGAGTTTTCTCTGTCATCAAAACAGTTCCGGGATTACCAACGATGCGTTTGATCTGCCGACGTTCATCGCTCGCGGCTTTAGTTTCTTCTTCAGACATCCGTGGCGACTTTAGACCGGCGCGTTCCAAGGCAATGACTACTGTATCGGCGCATGCTTGAAGGCTTGCATCGCGTGTTTCAGTGTGAGCTTCCGCCTCCGCACCGCATTTGCGAAGCTGATCGGACTGCGTGAGAGACCAGTGGCGGCGGCTGACACCATTTAGGCCCGATGTTAGACAGGGAACGTCAAACGCTTCCGATCCCGCGATCACTGTAATCGTGCTAAGATCCCAGTCGCCGCAATAGATAAATACTTGCTTGAAACGCTTACTTTCGCGCACATCTTGAAGCTCAGGACAATCATAGAGCAGCGTTTCAAACTCAATACCGGATGCCAGAATCGGGCGCACAGCCACTGAGCCAAACGTGAGCCGAGCTTGAGTTTCTGAGATTGGGCCACTGCCGCCAATTTTACTTTTCATTGTTAAGTCCTTCCAGAAATTTGGCCTCTGGGATTTGTTTTCCTGGGCCGTTACCTTTGGTTTGCATGACATTGTATTCGTCGAACGTCGCACGAAGAAAAATCCCAAATACCTCGTCCCGCGCTAGGCACGCGCGTGACTGACCGTTGTCCATTTTGCCGTGTCCGGCAGTTCCAATTGTGTGACCAGGAAGTTTGCAGGAGACTAGGGACGATTGGGTTCGACAATGACGCTCAATTGGCCAGCCACGTTGTGGTTCGCCGGCCTCTCGCAGATCGAGTTGTGTACGTAGTTGGCCGCATGCGAACCTGAACTCGTCGCTCCGGAAGCATGACCCTTGATCAGTCACAATGCGTTCTGGAACAAACCCGCCAACAGGTGTGGTCTGAACGCCATTTGCATTGAATATGGCGGGCACATTCATCACAGCGCGGCGCAAGCACTCAAGCGCAGCTTCGGTGTTTTCGCTGTGAGAATGCACAATCGACATTATACGCCGGCTGTACAGGTCGATAATTGCAAACTGATAGCGACGTTCGGTGTCGATTTTTTCGATGTCGTCTGCTGATAGTCCAATTGGAATGCGGTCGATCGCTAACGAGTGGACATCGATCTCCCATGCATCAATATACCAGATCTGGTTAGATCTTGATGCTATAAGGTGCCCATAGTTACGACGATGCTGATTGTCTGCATATTGCTCACCACAACGTGCCAGATCGATCGCGTAGTCTGTGTTTCGAGATTTTATCCAATTCTTTAGTTTGTCGAGTGATAGATATGGAAAGTTGCGTCCGGTCCGTTTGCACAACGCCCGGATGTCCTTGTCAGCTTCTCGTTTTATTGTCGTGTAGTAAACGCCCGGACCACTTAAATATAATTTCTCTGCGTCTTCAGCCACAGCAGCCAGCTCACCTGTTAGCTGCGGGTGTTTCTTGGTCCCACACCTTTCAGAATTGAGGTTTCGCAAGGCTGAAATGTGCATTCCGCCTTCGATTAATTTGTTCATCCACTTTCTCAATGTCGAAGGAGAAGGTGAAGTGAATTGCGCAACTACGGATCCGGCGCGCGGTTTACCACCGCTTTTGACCGCCCGACCGGACATTACTTTTGAGAGGTTGGTCTCAATGTTTTGCTCGTTCTTGTCGATAAAGCGCTTCAACTGCTTATCAGAACGTGGAATACGGCATTGGATTGCTTGCAACGACCATTCAAAACGCCAAAAGATCAGTTCCGCTTTGCTACTGTCATTTGCACGCAGTAACGCATCGCGAACTTCTCTAACTGACAGAGCTGGCGAGGAAATATCGGGAATATGAAATTGGAGTGAGCCGATTTCCATAGCCGCACTAGCTGCAGGCATTCCAATATAGATCTCTTCTCCGGTCTCGCTATCAAACCCAAGAACGCCACGAGCGCTGGCGATGACCCGAGTTAGTTGCTGTTCACCAAAAACGGCCACACAACCTGGTACATAATTCATAAACATTACTGTACCCCAACCAAAGTGGAGGACATTTGCAGCTCATCGTCTTCAAACTGTTGGACAAAGCCGCATAATATAAACCGGGCAACAGAACGTAGGCCGCGGCCGCCTCCGACGTCTGCTGCTTCTACCAACGAACGCACTGAAGTAATGGTATGACCAATGGGAAGGTGTGGTTTGATGCTTTCATCGGCAGCAGCGTCTCCGTGCGCCAGACAGTTAATTGCAAAGGCTGCATTGGCAGGGGCGCTAGGATAGAAATCGTCTCGTGCAACAGCGCGCATCTCATCGCAGTAAGTGCCCGTTGCCGGAGTGGTCGCAAGCGCTTCAAAAACGGATTCGAATTTTGCATCCTGCAGAGAACGGGGGCGAACCATGTATGCGATCCGACGCCCATCTCTACCCACTGCTACGAAATCGAAGTAGTGTCGCCCTTCAAAGAAATCAGGATGATTAGGATCACCGAGATGCGCGTACCGAACTGGTCCTACCTGCTCACAAATAGAGACAACACCTTGTTGCCAAAAGAGAGCAAGGGCAGTGTCTGCCTCGACTCCGCTCTCTGCGCTGACTGCCCGCCATGCGCCTGCTTGAGATAGATCAGGAATACTGAGGAACCCAAATCCGTGCCGTTTTGAGGTGGCTTCGAAAGAACGCCGTGCCACTGAGGCTTGCACAATCGATGGATTACTCCAGTCGGCGGGCATAGCATCTGTTAGGTGACTATTCTGAAATTGTGTCATTATTTTTGTGTCCAATAAGATGTCGTGATTGTTTCAGGAAGCGCATGTCCTTGATCATGTTCGTCGTTTGCATTGAGCTTCTGCTTAGAGCTTGGGCAACTGTCGAAACGATGTGCGAGCCAACTCAAGATGCTCCATCTGCCCAATGAACGGGAAGGGAGTTGATGGTTGATATTGCTGGTGTCCCAGCGAGTATAAATTTCTTTGCTCATTTTGAGCTCCTTCAATTTCAATTCAGACAAAGCTCTGCCGTTGACGAAAAGCGAAATGCTCACGCCATCTGGCAGTCTTCGAACGTGTAATGTGTTGACGGCGGATGCCGGTTGTCGAGCGTCTGCCGTCAACACTAATGCTGACAGCAGACTGACAATGAAGGTTCTAAGAGGTGTTCATTTTCATCACTCCAGTTTTGAGGCTCTGGAGACTGTGGACCACGGCGCACGTTGAAATTGACGCAAGCGTGCTCATGTGCAAAACTGCACTCTCAGCTCCAGAGCTGTTGGTGGCGGAACTTTTTCAACGGGATCCCACCAATAAATTTTGGCGTCCTCGGTCTATTGGCTGAGGCGCCTTTTTTGTTGCTCGTTTGAGTTCATTCTAGAACCTTCGCTAAACAACTGACTTGAGAAAACAACTATTTGATTTTCATTGCAAGATCACTTTAGATCTCATCTATCATTTGGTTGTTAGGCTGATTGATAACACTATATAGTTGTAATTCAGATTGAAACTATTAGTCGCTTCAGCATGCCATTTGAATTTTAAAGGCTTCGTTTTTTGCTCTCATTTTTTGAGATTTTATAACGAGGCAAATGGTCGATTGAATTGACATCATTACAAACCGTTTTCAAATTGAGAAAGTCCCAAGTTGAAAGAGGTCTTGAGTGTTTGGTTTTTTCTCCGTTGATTTTTACAAGTTCTGAAATTGCCAAAATCTAGCTACAATTGGCCATAATATTTTTTGTTCCCTTTTCCCTTTTTTCTAATTTCTAATTTCTAATCTTTTAAAATGCACTCTTAGGAGTGTGTAAGTATCCAAGCTTGTTGTGTCGCCGTCTCTATGAACCGCGGATTACACATCCATGCGACCAATTGAGAATAGGTGCGGCTGTTGCCCCACTTCTGACCAATATTCCCAAATGTGGAGGTAAATTTGGATATCTTACATTTGATTCGTTCCAGAACTGTGTCCGGAGTCGCGCTGCTTGGATCGTAATTCTGGGAGAAAAAATTTGATCAAAATTGAGATTAAAGTCTTCATTACTAGCTGGTTTATGAACGTCAAACCGCTGGCTCATTTGCCACCTTAAAGTGCAAGAACCAATTCGCGAGAACAACGAGAGTGACCTTGGCGCCGTGCCAGTGAACTCCGTCATTATCTCGCCAATTGATCTAAAATTTTCCGCTACGAGATGTCGCCACGCAAATACCCAGCGGTTCCAAGTTGATGTTTGATCCGATGACCACATAACAGTTCTCACTTTTTCAGTGTTGATGAATCTGAATTTTCTGAAAGCAGTTCCGGTTTAACGTTGCTAGAATTTGTTGGCTTCCGATAAGAGTTCGAAGGCCAAATTTGAGTGTCCAAGGCAATCGACGACGAAATGTCGATTGAGAGGCTGCAATCACACACCATTCGGAAAATGGTTCTGAACAAACTGCTCGGATCGCAATTCAATGCTTCTGCGATACTGCCAATTGCAACTGGTGTATTTATTTTCTGGAGATGATGAAGCGCAGCAAGCTGGTCAACTAAAGATGTCTTCTCATTTCGTCTTGCCCAGATTGACAACGCATTCTCATATCTTCGGTCACACTGAACCCTTAGCCTGGTGATGTGATTAGGTGCGCATCGGTCGTTCGAAAATGTATGGTCCGCGCCATCACCTGCAACTAGCAAGTCAAACCTCTTAGGTTTTGAAGCAAACTCTAGCACAATGAGGAGATTACCAACCGGTCTGCAAATGTCGTCTTGGATTAGCGGCTGCTCGGTAACTTGCGCTATACTAATAACTTCATGCGACAAAGTTTGGATGATCAGCCAATGCGCCTGCCAACGGTGTGTAAACAAAATTGGGGCAATCGTTTTTGGGCTGGTGAAACTATGTTGCTGGCGGTTCCGACAGCGGGATGCTTCATTGTTTTTGCCGATTTTCATCGGGGGTACCTCAACGCTAAACTCAAACTGAATGCGACACTTAGAAGGGCAGGGCCTATCAAGTAGTTCGCCTAAATCTGAGGTTCGCTAGAGCCAACCTTATAGTTACTACAATGTATTATGTAGGCTATGTCAATGCCTACTCTTATTTTGATGTTGGGTGTCGGTTATGGCACTGAATTGTTGTTATTTTTTTACATAAGCAGAAGCTTTTCTTCTCCCTAAGGTGGCAGGCTAACTAGCACATCAAAAGCTAAAGTGGCGTTTGAGCTTCCAGCGCTCCATTTAGAAAAAATCAGCTTTTGCAGCAGCTTGCGGATCGGTTGCATTTGAAAGCAACCAGCCTTGAATTGCTGAAGGCGCAGTTTTTGTGTCTCCAATTTTCAGGCAGAATTGTTTGCACAACTCTTCTTCGCCCGGAAAAAATCGGTCAAATAGTTTCGAAGCTGTTGTTGCGCCAACCAACCCAAGTTCAACATGAACATCTGCGCGTCCTGGTCTGATAAGCGCGGGGTCCAATTTCTCTACGTGGTTGGTCGTCATGATTAAGGCTCTGCCTTCTTGTGCGCCAACACCGTCAATGGCATTCAGCAAGCCAGAAAAACTTATACCCGATTGCCGCTTCCCATCGCGTTGCACAAACATGGCATCCACATCTTCGATGACCAAAAGCGCGTCTTTTGGGGCATCCAGCATTGCTTCTCGCAAATCGTCGTCTGTCATACCGGCTCTTCCAAGGTCCATTGTTGCAATGTCCAAACGCAGATCTGTTGCAAGAGCACGTATAAGAGATGACTTGCCTGTTCCCGGCGGACCATGGAGCAAATACCCTCTGCGCCATGGAACACCACGTTGGAAATACCAATCTTGAGCGCTGCAAAACCAACGCAAATCTTCAGCAAGGTGCTCTATCCTGTCATCATCGTGCACAACAGTATCTAGTCCGCGCCCTCGAACATCGCCCACATGATCCCAATAATCACCTCTCAGAACATGAAGGCCTGGCCCAGCTTTGTCGCGAGTTCTTGCTAGCATTGCCCCGTCATTGACCCATTCTAAAATGGTATCTGTGCGGCCAAAAAACATTGTGACCGTTAGGGTTTCCATCATGCTTTGTTGACGACCGGATTCGACACGACGTTTTTCGTCAATTGTCCAAGTGAAACTGCACAGCTTTCCGCGATACCAGAACCAATATCGCCCGGGCGCTACTGTGAAGCCGTTGGTTCCATCTGCGTGACGCGGATCAATGCGCGACAGCTGACGAATGTTTTTTAAAACACCACTGGTGTTGAGCCATAGAAGCAGATGGCGGTAGTTTGTAGAGCGATTGTCGATGGTCACACTGGCGCAAAAACGCCGACCTGCAACCTTTTCGCTTATGTTCCATGCGGACCGTAATAGTGTCGCCAGAATGCCAATAATGCCAAGCGCGATTCCTCCGGCGAAGAATTCGCTTTTAGTGGCACTCATGAAAAACTCAGTAAACTGTTCAAACATCATCTGCTGACCTCGCGAAACGAAGTGCCTTTGAAACACCGAATGGGATTGCCTCTTTCCAGTTGTTTGTGCAGTGCCGCCATCTCGTTCGTTGAATCTGCCGTAGCTTGAATGTTCATCAGCATCATTTTGTCTGCCAAACGTCTCAAGGATATCTGCTTGTTGCGATGTTGCGAACGTTCATCGCGGGACAACGCGACCATCCCCGTTGGAATATGGGTCACGCGCACAGCGCTATTGGTTGTATTCTGGTGCTGCCCACCGGGGCCGCCTGCACGAAACGTTTCAACTCTTAGATCATCAACGCGGATGGAGGCATCAATGACAGAAGATGGGGCTAGCAAGAACACACCCACAAACCAATTTTGGCGCTTGTGGTTTGGTCGAAACGAACTTTTACATTTCCATTGAATCGTGCCTGTCCATCGATATGCGAGTTTCTCACTTTCGTCGCCAGACAAGGTTATCAATGCAGAAGCAGGGTCCTTGTCTTTGTGAGGTTCTGGCAGGATCACATCAAAATGAACGCTTAGGTCTTTTGCTTCACGTTCAACCTCTTTGACAACAAGTGATACAGCGCGCCTACATTCTATCGGGCCATCACCGCTGGAAATGAGCAAACGAATTTCGTTTAAATTGTTCATCGGTCACGCCTCCGTTGAAGAAGACGCTGCTGTTTGTCTTGTCGATCAGACGCGTCGTGAGCAGATGCTTTTTTGAAGGTAACCAGTGGCTTCAAAGAAACAACGGGTGTCGCTAAATTGGATTGCATGAGATCATCAACAACAGCACGGGAATCCTTATAAGCTTGAGGAGCTTCCTCCAACAGCAACTGACGATCATCGCAAACAACACGCCCTCCAAATGATGTGCGCTCCAACTTGCTGCGATCCGACTTGGTGGAACCAACTCGACCCAGCATTGATTGCCGGTCATATTTTCGACCGGCACCATGTGACAAAGAATTTAGCGCTCGGTCAATTTGACCAGTGGGTTTCAAAAGATAGCTGAGTGCATCACGAGATCCTGCCAATGGCACCAAAGCAATGTCGGCCTTGGCAGCTCCTTTTCTGTGAAGATACATTCCCTCATGGTTCTCGATGAGATTGTGCGGAGAATCCGCAATCAACTTTACAGAGGCACGCAAAGCTAATGCTGCGCGTTCCGCGATAAGTTTCCGATTGAGACAGGCCCATTCGACTGACCTGTCATGGTTTTTAAGATGGGCGTTGGCTTCAACGGTGTTAGCGGTCAGCCCTACCATATTGTTCTGAACGCCCCTGAAAACCTCAGCGCCCATAGAGCGTGAGCCAGAGTGAACGAGCAAAAGTACGCAGTTCTTCGAAAGTCCAACAGCACGGGCCGAAGTTTCATCAAAGATGCTGTCGACGGCCTGCAGTTCACAGAAGTGATTGCCGCCGCCAATAGTGCCCAATGAACGGTCATGGATGCTGGTTGGAAGCCCTGCATAACGGATTGCCTTTGGAATGTCTCCATCCCAAAGGCCTTCGAGTGTGCGCAGTTTCTCGGCGGCTTTTTCAACACGTATTTTACGCGCAGAAAGGTCCAACAGGAACAGTGACATCCCGCAACCAATATCGTTGCCAATGAGGTGCGGGTAGACGCGGTCTGCCAATATGGCACAACCAACCGGCCCGTACTTGCCGGGGTGTAAGTCAGGAAATGCAGCGATTTTTTGAACGCCTTTTACGTTTGCGACCTGATCCAATTGATCAATAGCAATTCCTTCGATCCAAGAATGAGTAGAATGGAAAATGTTGATGTGCGCAGCGCAATCAATATTGCGTGCGACATCCGAAAGAGGAGTGCCCATGTGGGAATACCTTTTGAAAACAGCTTAAGTTGGAGTCCAAGCGTTTGCTTGTCTCTTTTCATCCTGGCTGCTCCGTAAAGACGGTTTAGCGCAGGTTTGCTGCCCGTTTGGGCGCGGAGATCATGAAAGTCATGTCTATTGCCTCATAGTCAAAAGGTTGTGCTGGTTGTCAGCGAGTGCGGTGGATACTCGACGAATCTAAAATGCACAACATGTGTTTTGTAGTTTCGATCAAAACAGGGAATAGATGAAACATTTATGCAACACTCAAAAAATTCAGAAAGAATAGTACCGCATTGGGTTTTTCATTAAATTCATTACCAGCGATCATATCTTTTCTTTACCTGTATTGATTGATAATGGGTCAGTGGTTTTTACACGAATATTATTCGCAGTTAGATAGGTTTCGGCATGCAAATTGAAATTTCATTGCTCAAAGATGAGGGTGATACCTATTCTGCGCAAGATTTAGGTTACCTGCTTCACAAACACCCAGCCAATGTACATGAGCGAGAAACAGGTGCGGGTAAGGCAGTCATTTTCTACAACGAAGTTTCAGACGACCGAACGACTGCTGTATTGTATCTGGACATTGATCCTATTGCATTGGTTCGTGGAAAAAATCGATTTTCAGATGGGCCGCTTGCGCAATATGTGAACGATCGGCCGTATGTGGCTAACTCTTTTCTATCAGTTGCGATGAGCAAGTCGTTCGGTCAGTCAATGTCTGGTAAGTCGAAGAGTCGTCAAGAATTGGCCGATAGATCTCTTCCGTTTGAGGCACGTGTAACTCCTGTTGGAGCGTCTGGTGGTATTGAAGTGATTAAGTCTCTTTTTGAACCACTTGGATATACAATCGAAGCGGTCTCTTTGTCTGGTGATGAAGCTCGGGGCATCTTTGATCTAAAGCTCAAAGGCAATGTACGTCTCTGTGATCTGCTGAATCATCTCTATGTTTTGGTTCCCGTTTTAGACAACGCCAAACACTATTGGATCGACAAAGACGAGATTGATAAGTTGTTGGCAAAGGGCGAAGGGTGGTTGGCTGACCATCCGGCAAAAGAGTTGATTGCGCGCCGGGCACTAAAACATAGAAGGGCTTTGGCCAATGATGCCCTTGGTCGGTTGGCTGATGATTCAGAAACTGCAGATGATGCTTCAGAAACCGTTGAAAGAGAAAGGAAATTGCAACCAGAAGAGGCTCTTGAGAAACCGATCAGGTTGCATGACCTTCGTTTGGATACGGTTGCGGCACTCTTGAAACAACGCGGCGTTAGCAGTGTTCTTGATCTTGGATGCGGTGAAGGCAGATTGCTGCAAAGGCTAATCAAAGAACGTGGATTGGATAAGTTGGTCGGGGTTGATCCTTCCGTTGTTTCTTTGGAAAGAGCAGCTAAAAAACTGCACTTGGAAGAAGCCGGTGACGCGATGCGCGAGCGCGTGAAGTTGCAGATGGGAAGTCTAACCTATGCTGATCGTAGATGGCATAACTTTGATGCAGCAACACTTGTAGAAGTGATTGAACATATCGATCCAACACGTTTGGCATCATTGGCATTGTCTCTGTTTGGAGATGCTGCACCAGGGATTGTTGTCATCACTACTCCAAACCAAGAGTACAATAAATTGTTTGAAGGCATGGAACCTGGTTCAATGCGACATTCAGATCACAGGTTTGAGTGGAGCCGGGAAGAGTTCCAAAGTTGGTGCAAACCTGTCGCGGAAACCCACGGCTATTCAGTGGAATTTTCACCGCTGGGACCATTGGATGCTGAGTTTGGTGCGCCTTCACAAATGGCCGTGTTTGAACGGCAAGATCGAATTGGAGCGTCGTCATGAAACTCTCACTTCCTGACTTTGCACTTGTTGTTCTTATTGGACCTACTGGGTCTGGTAAGTCGTCTTTCGCACGGAAGCATTTTCTAGATACTGAGGTAATTTCTTCTGATCACTGTCGTGCTTTGGTGTCGGATGACGAAACTGACCAAACATGTACTGGTGATGCATTTGAATTGCTCAGCCAGATGGCTGGCATTCGCCTTCGTAGGCGCAAGTTGACAGTTATTGATGCAACCTCAGTGAATCGTGAGGATAGAGCGAAGTTGGTCAAGCTTGCGCGTCAATATCATGCATTGCCAGTGGCGTTGGTGTTGAACATTGAACCAGAGGTTTGCCACGAGAGAAACAAAGGTCGTGACAACAGAGACTTTGGTATCCACGTTCCAAGAAATCACTCACGCGCACTGCGCAGAGGTTTGCGAGGGCTTCAAAAGGAAGGGTTTCGACAAACCCAGATCATGAGAACGCCTGAAGATGTTGATGCTCTTGAGATCGTACGCACACCACTTTGGACGGATCAGCGAAGCCTAAAAGGTCCATTTGATATCATTGGGGATCTGCATGGTTGCTTCGATGAACTCGGTGAGTTGCTTCAAAATCTCGGTTATGAGCTGGATACTATGCCGACCGAACCTGAAGCATTGTTCAGCGCGAGGCACCCTGAGGGACGCACTGCTTTTTTTGTTGGTGACATTACAGATCGTGGCCCAAGAAACCTTGATTGCCTTCGTCTCGTAATGGGCATGTGTGCGGAAGGAACTGCACAATGCGTTATGGGCAATCATGATTTTAAATTGAGCAAATGGTTGAAAGGTCGAGACGTAAAGTTAACCCACGGCCTAGACCTGACCGTTGCTGAGTTAGAAAACACTTCCGAAGAGTTTCGCAAACAGGCAACAGAATTCGTATTCAACCTCCGCTCTCACGCATGGTTGGCAAAGGGCAAGTTGGTGATTGCCCATGCTGGTTTGAAGCAAGAGATGCATGGACGAGGATCGGGTGCAGTACGGACATTCGCAATGTTTGGCGAAACCACAGGTGAGATTGATGAATTTGGATTGCCCGTTCGTTTGGAGTGGGCGAGGGAGTATCGTGGAGATGCCGAAGTCGTTTACGGGCATACGCCTATGGTTGAGGCAGAGTGGCTCAACAATACCCTTTGCATAGACACGGGGTGCGTCTTTGGTGGCAAGATGACTGCTCTGCGTTGGCCCGAACGGGAAACTGTGTCGGTACAAGCAAAACGACAATATTCAGAACCAGCCAAACCGTTAGATTCTGGCGATGGTCGCTCAGCGCAACAAGACAATGACCGCTTGCTCTACTTTGACGACTTCGCTGTGAAACGTCGTATTGAAACCCGTTTTAAGAGCACAGTTCTCATACCAGAACAAAACAGTCTCGCAGCCTTGGAGGTTGTGAGCAGGTTCGCGGTAGATCCACGTTGGCTGGTATATGTTCCACCAACAATGGCAGCTTCCCCAACAGCTGCAGATGAAGGATTTCTTGAGCGTCCTGAAATGGCACTCAATTTCTATGCCAGTCGGGGAGTGACGGATCTGATCGTAGAAGAAAAGCACATGGGATCTCGGGCAATCATTGTGCTTGCAAAGAGCAAGGGCGCTGCGCGGTCTCACTTTGGCGTCGAAGATGATAAGGCAGGTGTCATTTACACCCGCACGGGGCGTCCTTTCTTCAAAGATGAAGCACAAGAAGCTGAAGTCATTCAACGCATCACAAAGGCGATGGAAACGTCAGGCCTATGGGACGAATTGTCATCCGATTGGATGGTTTTAGACGCAGAACTGATGCCTTGGTCGGCAAAGGCACAGGAACTGTTGAATCGCCAATATCATCCTACTCATGCGGCTGCTTTGGAATCTGCAAACGCGTTGCTTGAAGCCATTTCTTCCGCAGGCAATTCGCCTGAACTTGAGGCACTCAAAGTCACCGCAACCATTCGCAAAGACAATGCAATTCGTATGGCGCAAACCATTGATGGTTATTGCTGGTCCGCCGAGACTATTGATGATTTTCGAATTGCTCCATTTCATATTTTGGCAGCGGAAGGTCGGGTGTTTTCGAACAAAACACACGTTTGGCACATGGAAACCCTTACAAAACTAGCCGCTGCTGATCCGATTATTCAGACGACTGGTTGGAAGCAGATCGATCCAACTGACGGAAAGCAATGTCAGCAAGTGATCAAGTGGTGGTTGGAACACACAGAAGCCGGAGGCGAAGGCATGGTGGTCAAACCGAATGCCTTTTTAGTTTCGGGAGAAAAAGGTTTGATCCAACCGGCCATGAAGGTGAGGGGGCGCAACTATCTCCGCATTATTTATGGTCCGGATTACGACATGCCTGGAAATATTGAACGATTGCGGGAGAGAGGTTTGGCAAGGAAATTCTCACTAGCAGAACGAGAGTTCAAACTTGGGTTGGAAGGTCTGCACCGGTTTGTAGAAAAGCAACCTTTGTCCAAAGTGCATGAATGCGCACTTGGCGTCTTAGCACTGGAGAGCGAACCAGTTGATCCACGTCTTTGAGTAAGCCGAGGGCGTGGTTACTCAGGTCTGCTACTGAGCATTTTTAGGCACACGGAGTTCACAAAGATAATGCGAGAAGAATTGGTCGAAATATACAGTGATGAAACAAGTGCAGCGGTAATCAGACACCCTGATCGAAAGTTCCCGGGTGTTTTGCTGCAGGGCGACACACTCCATTCAATGTGCCAGCAGGCGGACACCGCATTGGCAAAACTGGACCGAAGTTCTGACGCCTACAATGAACTTAATGAGATTAGAAATACACTTTGGTCATTGCAGACGCATTACAAAACGACGCTGGTCGAACACGATTTGACGATGCCGTTTTCGGAGCAATGATTCAGCACAATCGGCGTCTGTTTTAAGGTCAGAGACATACGTCGGAATCTCTAAATTGCATTTCAAACAAACATAATGAATGTATGCTTCCAACTCACTTTCGATAGGCTGACGGATCACTTGCTCATCTCTGACAACATGAGTTTTAACGAGTTTAGATCCGAAATTTTTTGATCAACTTCAGATAGCTTTTGTTTAGCAATCTCTCTCAATTCAATTTTGTCGTGCTCTTCATTATGTTCCAGTGACAAAAGCAAACGACAGTCCTCAACTGAAAAGCCAAGGTTGCGACATACTTTTAAAAATTGAAGCCTTTGAATATTGCCTTCGGAATAAACACGATAACCGTTGGCTGAACGATCAGGTGCGACCAACTCGATATCTTCATAATATCGGAGCGTTTCGGGCAATAATCCCGTTAGCTTTGCTGCTTGTCCGATATTCATTTTCAAGGTTTCCTTACCAGCATCCAATGTTTACACATTCTAATGACTAGAAGGTCAAGTTTTCAAAATGCGAAACCCTCAAAACTAAATGTAGATATTGCGTCGATCTGCGATTTGATCCTAGCCACTTCCAATCAAGATTCCTGAATCACGCAATGGAAGTTTACCTTCTTGACTTAATGTTCTTGATATGTTCCCTTTCAAATAAGTTCTTCCATAGAAGCGCTCCTAAGTTGGCCCATTTGGTTTTTACCAGTCGCCAACTCTCAAATTTATCGAAAACTAGAGTTCAGGATCCTTGATCCTGATAGGAGTAAAGTTATGGCCAAAGCCAAGAATACAACCCATTTACAAACATCTGAAACCAAACCAAAGGACCTATTGGCCCGAGCATTTTTGGATATTCTAACCGACCGACAGGGTGCCAAGCCGAACCGGATGTTGAAAACGCATGATACAGACGAACATCATGAAAATGAGCTGATCCTTGATGTTCTCGATGATCTAACCGACGAAGCTAATTCAGAGCCAGTTCGGATACAGCCACAGATAGCTGCGGCCGCCGTGCTTGTCGCGCGAGCAATTGAAACCTCGCCGGGTTTAATCCGTCAACTCAAACGACAAATGACATTTGTTACACTTCATGTTCCTGATGCTGATTATCTATTGCCTATTCAGCAGGTTTTTGTCGATTGCGCTCTTCCTCAACTGCCACCGAGGCCTGATTTTGTTTCCAGAAGCAGGGAACGTAAAACTGAAATCACATCCTTCAAGATTGAAGGTCGATATGCATTTTGCATTCGAGATGGTAGCGCCAAGAACCACAACTCAATGACTGGAAACGAAGAAATCACGGAACAGGTGTTCGAGGGTAAGACAGTGATTGGCATCTCTACCGATCCCAAACGATACCTTCCGCGTGATTTAATGCGTGTCGCAGAGCACCATCTAAGGTTACCAACATTGGACTTGTCAGCGCTCAATCTAATCATTGAAGCGACGACCGGAAAGCCAAGCAATGTTGAGTTCGATGAAAAGCTTTTGCGTCTGGTCACTTCAGCTGACCTGTCTTTGGCCATTCGGCGGGAATTCACCCCAGAAGAATGCGTCCACAAACTTCGAGAGATCATTGAGAAGAAGGATGAGTTCTCGCTAGCAGGCCCTAAACTTGAGGAAATGTTCGGGTTTGGCACCGCGAAAGAATGGGGCCTGAACCTCGTATCTGACATGGAGGAATACAAAGAGGGAAACCTCAGTTGGTCTGAGTTTGATCACCGAGGATTGCTGTTATCGGGCGTTCCAGGAACAGGTAAAACTTCATTTGCGCGCGCCTTAGCCAAGTCTGCCAACGTGCCTATTGTGGCGACAAGTGTCTCGCAATGGAACGCTGAGGGAGATCATTTGGGCCACACTTTGATGGCAATGCGGAATGCGTTCCAAAGAGCGCAGCAGCTGGCGCCTTGTCTCTTGTTTATTGATGAAATCGATGGGATTTCATCCAGGGATAATCTGGACACTCGGTATCGAGAATACTGGGCCCAGGTCGTCAATCAACTTCTCGAATTGCTGCAGGGCTTTGAAGAGCGGACAGGGGTTGTGGTTCTTGGCGCCACCAACCATCCAGAAAAGATCGATCCCGCGGTCCTTCGCGCTGGCAGGCTTGACCGCATTATTCAAATCGATTTGCCTGATACAGAAGCTATGCACGAAATCTATCGTTTCTACCTCGCCGATTCATTGGGCGAAACTGAACTGATGCCTTTGGCGACCGCTTCAAGAGGCAAGTCTGGTGCCGATGTTGAGGCATACGTATCCAGAGCCAAAGCTAAGGCTCGACGTGAAAAACGCACCATGGTGTTGACCGATATCATGTTCGAAATCCGGGCAGGTCGCCCCGAATATCCCAAAGAAATCATGCGATGCATTGCTGTTCATGAGGCTGGCCATGCCGTTGCCAATCTGCACTTTAACATTGGAGCGCTGAAAAGCGTTGAAATCAGTGCAGCTGGCGGCGCAACAGTCCATCAAACGGAACGGCACAGCTTTCTTCAAAGCAAAGCCTGTGATGATTTCCTCGTGATCTTGATGTGTGGAGCTGCGGCTGAAGAAGTTATAATTGGATCCACTACTATTGGCAGTTCGTATGGACCCAATAATGATCTTCAAAAAGCCACTGAGCTGGCGATACAATTGGAGATGGCATGGCAAATTGGGAAGCCTGCGCCACTCACAATGTCATTGCCTGAAGAGAGATTGATAACTGCTCTGCCGGAACTTCGGGGGAGGGTGCAGCAACGTCTCAACAAGGCGGCAGAAGCGGCGAGGGCACTCATCAAGTCGAAACGAGATCAAGTTGAACTCATCGCCGATGAGTTGGAGCGGCGCCATTACCTTTCAGGGGACGAAGTCTCTCAGATTTTGACCCGAGGCTTGTCGATAGACGTTGAAACGCGTCACGAAGCAGCTTGAGGTGGATGTCATGCATTTAGAAAAATTGGATTATACCAAGGCGAGCGTTACTCAAAGTGCTCCCATCAACCAACTGTTGGAGGCAGTTGAGTATCTTGCACTGGTACACGATCTACCAGTCGAAGATCTGACAGTTGTGTTGTCAAAACGTATTACGAAGTTGGCAACTGCTGAAGATCTGAGGCAACAGCTATAAGGCCATAAACTATGGGGCGCGTCTGTGGTTTAGGCGTGCCCCATCTCAAATGTTTCATCTGGTGCCGGATGTACAGAAATTGCGCGTAGCGTCTATTTCGAATGCGATTTTCTGCATTCTATCAATGGCAGCTGAGCGGACATTGGAGACATTAGTACAGAACACCTCAATCTCTGGTTTCCGGCCACGTCATCTCAACTATGTCTACAACGCATTGCGTTTAATTGGAGCCACAAATTGCACCAAGGCAGCGCATTTTGTAACGCTTATTGAACCTCATTAAACGCGAAACACCTTAGCACAAGGAGCAGAACCAGTTTTCGACATATCCGTACCGAATGGCATTCAATGAAAACTTGCAACAAACTATTGTGGCTCTTTCATTTCTGCTTGGATATTACGCGAAAAATCACAAGCGCTATGATGGAAAATAATAGATTGAAGACAAACAGATTAATCCAAGGGGCTCCGGAACCAAAAACAAATTTGGACAATAGAGAGGGAATTATCACACCGCTCACAAGGGAGGTGATAAGCGCCTGTGTTCGTGACATGGTCTTGTAAAAAGCGCAGAAAAGAGCAACTAACGCAATAGAGACGCCATAGCGGCCCCATTTAGTAATCAAGGTCAAATACGGCAAGCCGACAATTGCTGTAACAACTGCACTTTGTAACAAAAGTCCGCCAACAGCACCTACAACGATACCAACTAACTCTTTATTTGAAACGGATTTGGACATGAGAGGAATCTCCAATAATAATTGAGAATATTTGCGAGGAATGCGATTTTTAAAGGCGGCACAACGACAATGGTCTTGGAGTTATGTTGTAGCATGCTATCAGCATAGCTAAGTTGTTTTAGTTGGCCCCCAAACTCAATTTCGCTTGATAGTTCCGTGATTTCCTCCATTAATCTCGTCGGCGTTGACGGGGAAAATCAAAGCCAAACATTCGTCGCTAATTTTGGTCCAACCAAACCAGCCATTCGCGCCGCTCAAAATTCAGTCAAAAAGGGCTCGGTGCAGCCGTTGCGCTCAAATCGACTGCGCTTCGCAATCTGGCCGTAACCGGACACTACCCATTTTCCAAGGTCAGCGAATAGCGGACGTAACGACCTATGATCACAAATACTCGACACAACACCCTGGCATCATTTGGATACGCCTCATCGGTCTACCCAATCTACTTAGCAAGGGCTTCATGCACTTGCGCGGCGATGGGGATGGGGGCGATTGCGCCGAAGCTTTGAACAGAAAGTGACGCGGCGGCTACTGCATACTTTGCAGCTGCGGTAACATCGTCACCTGCAAGCACGCGGGCCAAGAATGCACCGTCAAAACAGTCTCCTGCACCATTTGCGTCTACTTGTTGCGCGGGTCTACCGGAAATGTGGGTTACTTCTTCGCCATCTCCGACAAGCGCGCCTTCAGCGCCAAGGGTCAGTGCTACGCAACCAGCTCCAAGGTCCAGGTAATAAGCGATGATGTCCTTTGGGGTTGTGAGGCCGGTTAATTGGCGCGCATCATCAAGGCCTGGCAACAGAAATTCGCACTTACCTGCAACACGATGAATGGCCGTTCTGGCTTTCTCCAACGACCAAAGACCCAACCGTAAATTTGGATCGAACGAAACCAGCGTTCCGGCGTCTGCTGCCTGTTCCACCGCTGCATCACATGTATTGAGGGCGCTTTCGCTTATGGCTTGGGAAATTCCTGATAGGTGTAGACAGCGTGTTGCGCGAATTGCTTTGGTGGGTACTGTTTCTGGCGACATCTTGCTCGCGGCTGAACCTGCGCGGCGATATTCGAACGTATGAGCGTCGACGCCATGCCGGACGAAATAGATGCCTGTCGGTGCGCCTTCAACTTTTTGAACGTTAGAAACGTCAACGCCTTCTGCATCCCACAGATCCAGAAGGTCGTTGCCGAAGCTGTCTTGACCAATAGCCGTTACCATCCCCACATCAGCGCCTTGTCGCGCTGCGGCAACAGCGACATTGGACACATCTCCACCGAACCCGTAAAGCCAGCGGCCATCGGGTTGGGCATTAAACTCGACCATCGGTTCGCCCAAGCAGAGAAGGTCTGGGCCTGATTTTACCCCGTCAGATAAAGTCATCTAGTCCCTCGAACGGGTCGATCGTTATCGATGTCTGCTTCCAGTATCACTTCTCCAGCTTGCGAAAATAGTCGAAAATTTCCGGTACATTGCCATCACCCATGCCAGCATCCATAGCTGCTTGAAGGTTAGAGGACGTACCTTCAGCTATTTGGGCACGCGTGCCCATGTCCTCAACCATTTGGACAAAATAGGCGATATCCTTGTTGGCGTTTGAAATGGAAAACCCGAGATCGCTCACACCATCTACCGCATAATTTTTGCAGAACTGCATGAAGGGTGAATTTGATGGTCCGGCCGACATTATGTCGAATAGCTGTTGGCGATCAACGCCTGCGCGTTCTGCTACCGCAAATGCCTGACTCATGGTGCAAACCGTCGTCATGCCCATAAAGTTGTTGATTAGTTTTGTGACATGCCCGGCGCCGAGTGCACCAAGGTGAAAGACATTCTCGCCTAGAACATCAAGAACCGGCTTAACTTCGTCATAGGTTGCTATGTCACCCGCCGCCATGATGTTCAGCAGCCCGTCTTTTGCATGAGCAGGCGTGCGCCCCAGTGGCGCGTCAATCATACCGGCATGTTTTGCTGCAAGGTCAGCGCCAATTTTTTGGGTAGAAGCTGGAATGGATGTTCCGAAGTCAATCACTGTGGCACCATCTTGAATGCCTGCCAAAATACCATCATCACCGTAGATCAGGCTTTCAACAACGTCGGAAGTTGTCACGCAGAGCATCACAATGTCGCTTGATTCTGCCAGTTTTTTCGGCGTATCGACCTCAATAGCGCCCCGTGCTGTGGTTTTTGCAACAGCGTCCTTGTTGCGGCCCATGACAACCAAGTCATAGCCGTTGGACTGCAGGCATTCGACCATATTGCTGCCCATCAGACCGAGGCCGATGAAACCAATGACTGGTTTTTTCATTTTAGCTCCTGAGATAATTTCTTCATGTTTGTTTTTGATTAAGTGCTTGAATGCCAGCCTCAGCTACCTTCAAGTCTTGTTCAGGTGAACCAGAACTGACTCCGATGCCGCCGATAACTTCACCATCACTAAACACTGGAAGCCCGCCAGCTACGACAACCATACGTCCGCCCAATGCGGAAGAAATGCCATGCGCTGGTTTGCCAGGTTGATTGACCTCTCCAAGCACATGGGTGCCTTTCTTGATGCCGATTGCTGTAAAGCTCTTGTCGATGGCTAAATTGATGCTGGTGACCTTGCCGCCATCCATGCGTTCAAAAGCGATCAGATTACCGCTTTCGTCTGTGATGGCGATGCACATAGGTACATCAATTTCCTCCGCTTTAGTCCGCGCACCCGCGATCAACACAGAGGCTTCTTGTATGTCTAGCCGTTTGATTGTCAGCATTGGAGACTCTTTCGTAGTTCAGTTATTGAGCGCCTTGTCTCGAAAACCGAAAAGCAACGACCATAAGTTCACGGTGGTCTGCGAAGGCCAGCCTTGTAACGCTTGGACCAATTGTCAACGACGGGAAATTGGTCACGCTGTTCCTCGAATAGGTCTGTCATTGTCTATGTTGAACTTCATGCCATCCAGCAATTCTTCAAGATCAGGACGTGAGGCTGGGCCGTTGGAAATATCTACAAGCATAAGTGAACCATCTGGACGCAGTGCAAATGTTCCTGGCTCCGCAAATCGGTTTGTCGTTTCAGCTTCGGAAAGCGGGTCAGAAACATACAGACCAAGCGAACGCATTTGCGGTTCCGTAAGACCGTAACAAAGATCAAATTCCCATCCAAACTCTTCGCGGTCGGCCAATGCCTTTTCTTTTGTATCGGCGGAGACAACAACCACGTCCATCGCTCCGGTCCATTGCGGCAGCGCGACATTCAGCTTGTTCAAGTACTTTTTGCAACGCGGGCAATGTTTACCGCGGTAGACAAACAATATCGTCCAACGGTCCGTTGGCACGCCGAGAGTAATGCTGCCTTCACCATCCGCTCGTGCGAGACAAAGTTCGTCGATGATTGCGCCAACGCTTGGTTTTACATTTGTCATTTTGATTTCCTGAAAAGTGAAGTGGCGTTCATACCAGTTCGGGTCGTTCCTGCTCGAAATAGGCAGAATGAGTTTTATGAATGTGGTTGATGATTTCATCCAAACGCGAAAAATGCAGTCGTGCGACTGCTGTGGCATCTGTCAGATTGCCAAATTTCAGCGCGTTAGCGAGTTTGAGGTGATCATCCAGCAAAGTCGCTAAATTATCCTTACGGTCAAGACTAAGCATGCATAGTCTATCGACCTTCTTCTTGCATTCCTCAATCGTATCGAAGGCCATCGACAGCCCGCCCAAATCGCAGATCAGTTTGTGAAATTGATAGTCTAGAGTGTGGAATTGATCCGGGTGTTCATTTTCAACTGCCGTCTTTTGCAAGGCCAGATTGTCGTCCAGAATATCTGCGCATTCGGCATTCCAAACCGAGCAAGCCTTGCGCACTACTTCCATCTCCACAGCCAATCGGACAAACCGCGCATGAGCAATATTCTTCATGGAAAATCCGCGAACTTTAGTAGCTCTCTGCGGACGAATGAGCAGCAGATCCAGATTCTCCAGCCTATTGAAAGCGTCGCGCACGGGTTGGCGGGAAACACCAAAGCGCTGTGCAATCTCGCTCTCCGACAGTTTTGTACCGGGAAGCAGAGTCAATGACGAAATATCATCGTGCAACTTTTCGAACACCACATCTGTCGTAGTGCGTCGCTCGAATGTTTCTGCTGCATTGTGCATCTCGTGTTCTCACAATCTTTCATTGACTTTGCAATAACCTATAGAAGACTTCCGCCTCAATCGACCCGCTTCTTTGGACCTGCTCTTGCTTTTCAACAGTGCCATGTCGACTGCGTTCATCCGCGAACTCCCTACGACGATAGCTGCATAAAAGGCTATTGACAATACTAACATACTAGTCCTCTAATATATTAGTTATACGCATACCGAAATGAAGTTTGGCAAGTTGCTATGCAAACTTTTTAGAGGGAACGGTCCTTAAAATGGCTTCAATACAGGCAACAGGTGCTCACAATCTCGCTGGCAAGGTTGCAATCGTGACTGGCGGTGGCAGAGATATTGGACGGGCGAGTGCCTTAGCTCTCGCGGCATGCGGAGCAGCTGTCGCGATCAACTATCATAGTTCTGCTGATGGCGCGGAAAGTGCCGTGAAAGAAATTGAAGCTGCTGATGGCAAAGCTTTTGCCATGCAGGGTAATATGACATCCGGCGACGATGTGGCTGCTTTGGTAGAGCGGACTGTCAAAGAGTTCGGCGGTGAGATCAACATTTTGGCTCACGTAACTGGTGGTCTCGTTGCGCGCAAGAAATTGTCGGAGATGTCTGTAGAACATTGGGATTTTGTGATGGCATTGAATGCAACGTCTTTCATGCGCGCTGCAAAGGCAGTGCTTCCCCATATGAAGAACGGTTCAATCATCGGTCTTGCCAGTCAGGCTGGCCGCGATGGCGGCGGGCCAGGTTCAGGCGCTTATGCCGCTTCGAAAGGTGCCGTGATGACATTCACGCGCTCTTTGGCGAAAGAATTGGGGCCGGATATTCGGGTCAATTCAATCTGCCCTGGCATGATTGATACAGACTTTCACAACATATTCACCAAACCGGAAGTGCGCACCAATGTTGCCAATGCAACGCCGTTGAAGCGTGAAGGCTCATCGGAAGATGTCGCCAATCTGGTTGCATACCTGGCTTCTGATGAAGCCGCATTTATCACGGGCACCAACGTCGACATCAATGGCGGAATGCTCTTTTCCTAATCGGCCCATGCTGATGATTTTAGAAATGAGACTTCAACACTCTAGGGAGAAATACCAATGTTAAAGAAACTTTCAATGAAGCTGCTCGGAGCAGCAACAGCCATGACGATGATGGCAGGCATGGCCACAGCAGCTGACTGGCGCGCTTGGAACATCCACAATGAAGGCCACCCCAATTTCGGCGGAATGAACAAATTCGCTGAACTCGTCGAAAAGGAAACCGGTGGTGAAATTAAACTTCAGGTCTTCCACGGCGGTGTGCTTGGTTCGCAGCCCGATGCTCTCGAACAAGTCCGCGCTGGCGCTATTGAGGCCGGTAACTTTAACCTTGGACCGATTGGCCCGATGGTTAAAGAAGCCAACCTCGTTTCCCTGCCATTCATCTTCAAAAGCGTTCCGCACATGTTCCGCGTATTGGACGGAGAAGCCGGCGACATCATTTCGAAGGCGATGGCCGATGCAGGCATCATGCCAATCGCCTGGTTTGATGCTGGCGCGCGCTCTTTTTACGCTCAAAAGGAAATCAAGACTCCTGCTGATGTAAAAGGCCTGAAAATTCGTGTGATGAACAACAACCTCTACACGGCAATGATTTCTGCCATGGGCGGCAACCCGTCTCCGATGGCTTTCTCTGAAGTTCAGCAAGCTCTGAAAACCGGCGTTGTCGATGGTGCGGAAAACAACTTCCCATCCTACAAAAACGTTGGCCACTTCGAAGTGACCAAAAACTACTCGCTCAGCGAACATCTGATCATTCCAGAGTGCATCTGCGTGAACACTGCTAAGTTCAACGCTCTGTCACCAGCGATGCAGGCAAGCGTGAAGAAAGCTGCTCAAGAAGCTGCACTCTACCAGCGTGAGTTGTGGGCTGTTCAGTCCGATAAAGCGCGTAAGGACGTTGAAGCTGCTGGCATCATGGTTAACGAGATTGCTGACAAGGGTCCTTTCCAAAGTGCGATGGACTCCGTCTATGCTGATTATCTCAAGGCAAACCCAGACATGCAGAAGCTTGTCGACCTTGCTAAATCAACCAAGTAGTTTCTAATTGCTCGGTAAGCTTTAAGAGCGCCCGGCTCCGCATATGGTGCCGGGCGCTTTTGTTTTGGAAGAGGGATGAGTTGATGTGCGATCGGGAAAAGTCGCCTGCATTCTTGCAGATAATGGACGCTACATATGGACTAATTTCGCGGGTCTGCATGATTATGGCCGGTGTCGCATTGGTTGTGATGACCGTGATTTTCGCTTGGCTTGTTTACGGCCGCTATGTTCTCAACGACACGCCAACATGGGCAGAACAAGTGTCACTTCTTCTCATTATGGTTATTACGTTCTTCGGTGCCGCAGTCGGCGTCAACCAAAACCGCCACCTGTCCGTTGTCATATTCCGCAGCATTGTTCCCGATTGGATCCGGATCTTCTTCGTCGTCGTCAGTGACATTTTAATGTTGGTCTTCGGTGGCATGATGTTTTGGTACGGCATGCAACTTACACAGTTCAAATGGAATACGCTCATCCCGCTCATACAGGTGTCGGAAGGATTTCGCTCGCTGCCTTTGACCATTTGCGGGTTGTTGATTTTCCTGTTTTCCTCAGGCCATCTGATCCGTCTTTATCTGGGACATGACAAACGCAAAGACAGCATTGAATAGAGATTGATATGGGAATTTTACTTCTTCTAAGCGTCTTCGCCTTTTGTGTGATTATCGGAACGCCTGTCGCCTTCGCCTTGGGCATTGCGGCAATATCTGCGTTTTGGTTTGAAGGCTTACCGCTTTTTGTTGGTTTCCAGCGCATTGTCGCAGGCATCAATGTATATGCTTTCATGGCGATTCCGTTTTTCATCTTCGCTGGCGAACTCATGTTCCATGGTGGAATTGCAATGCGGCTGGTGCGGTTTGCACAGGCTGCTGTCGGCGCAGTGCGCGGCGGCCTTGGTGTCGTGAACGTTCTGTCGTCCATGCTTTTTGGCGGCATTTCTGGTTCAGCCATTGCTGATATTTCTGCCCTTGGCTCCATCCTCGTGCCAGTGATGAAAGACAAAGGGTATGACGCAGATTATGCGGTCAACGTGACTGTCACTTCTTCGATCGCCGGAATCATCATACCGCCTAGCCACAACATGATTATTTATGCATTGGCCGCTGGAGCAGGCGTTGCTGGTTCTGTTTCGATTTCCAAACTATTCCTGGCCGGAGTTGTGCCCGGTGTTCTGATGTGCCTTTGCTTAGCTTTCGCCGCCTACTTGGTCGCGGTAAAACGGGGATACAGGGCAGAAAAATTTCCCGGTCTTTCAGCCGTGCTCATGACGTTCCTATTCGCCATTCCAGGTCTGCTAACTGCTGTCATCATTGTTGGCGGCGTATTGTCTGGCATTTTCACGGTGACCGAATCTGGTGCCTTTGGCGCGATATACGCTCTATTCGTGACGCTGTTTGTTTATCGCAGCTTGTCTTGGCACGGGTTCAAGACCGCTGTGGTCTCGTCCGTTCGCACCACGTCAATGGTGATGATCTTGATCGCTTGCGCTGGGGCCTTCGCCTACATGCTGACCTTCTATCGTGTTCCCGACAAAACGGTCGAGCTTGTGACGGGCATCACTGATAATCCGATTATGATCTTGCTGATGATCAACGCCGTCTTGCTGATACTCGGCATGATTATGGACATGGCCGCTTTGATCTTGATCTGCACCCCCATCTTCCTGCCTGTGGCGCACAGCCTCGGAATGGATCCGTTGCAATTCGGTATTATGATGTTGGTCAACTTAGGATTGGGACTTTGCACACCACCAGTGGGAACCTGCCTGTTTGTGGGCTGCGCGGTTGGCAAAATACCGATTGAACAGGCGGTTCGTACGATCTGGCCGTTCTATTTGGCGATCTTTGCGGCTCTTATGCTGATTACTTTCGTTCCCGCGATCTCGTTGACACTGCCCAATTTGCTGACGCAATAGGTCAATCAACGGGAGAGAGCGTGGCCTTGACTAGGAAGTCTGCTGCTGGTCAAAAAAACCTTTGCAGCGCTAACGGAGCTTTACTTTGGCTATTTTTGAAACTGATCGTCCAAAAGCCTCTCGCTTAATCGTTACCGGTGCTGGTGGTGGAATTGGAACCGCTATTCGAGGCCAATTGGACCATCTGGCAGACGAAGTTGTCTTGTCAGATTTAGCGGATGTGACGGTTTCTGGAAACGAACGGTCGCAACCATGCGACCTTACCGATCTTGAATCGGTTCGGGTATTGTTTAAGGGCGGTGGCGATGTGTTGCACTTCGGCGGACAATCTTTGGAAGCGCCGTTTCAAAACATTCTCGAAGCCAATTTGGTTGGAACATACAACCTTTATGAAGCCGCACGTTTGGAAGGTGTTCGTCGCGTTCTGTACGCTTCATCGAACCATGCAATCGGGTTCCACAGTCGTGAGAACACGTTAGATGCCGGGAGCCCAACGATACCCGATACCCTTTACGGCGTGTCGAAGGTTTATGGTGAGGGGTTGGCACAATTGTATTTCCATAAATTTGGTATCGAAAGTCTTTTGCTCAGAATTGGTTCCTGCTTCCCGAAACCGTCGGATCTGCGACAGCTCTCAACATGGTTGAGCTACGGCGATTTAATACGGTTGATTGAGCGGATGATAGAAACACCGGAATTGGGTTGTCCTGTTGTCTATGGCGCATCCAATAATAGCGAAGGGTGGTGGGACAACTCACTTGTCGGTTTTCTTGGTTGGAAACCCCAAGACAGTGCTGACGATTACCGGGACGAATTGATCGCCAAGTGCGAAGCACCTGATCCGCTTGATCCAGCGGTTGCGTTTCAAGGCGGTGCGTTTGTTAAAATGGATCATCCAGGAAGTAAGTAGCTATTTCAGTTTCATGCGCGGTTCCGGAAAGCCGGTGAAAGGCACATCAATGCGAAGAATGCGACCATCTGGTGCGTCGGACGCGGTTCCTTCTCCAATGCTGGTAACGAACAACGTGTTCAAATCGGCACCTCCGAAACAAGGCTTTGACGGACGTTGAACAGGAAGCAGGATGCGTAAGTTGACTTCACCATCTGAGGTCAATCGCAGCAGTTCACCGCCGCCAACGCCAGCCATCCAATAACCACCTTCACTGTCCACGCAGGCACCGTCTGGCCGACCGGCAGTCACGTTGGTGTCGAAAAATTCGCGGCGATTGCTCAACGCACCCGACAATGCAGAATGATCGAATGCCCAGATTGTGCGAACGTCCGGCCAACTGTCAGACATATAGGCTGTTGCACCGTCAGGGCTGAACGCAAGCCCGTTTGCAATGTGCAATCCATCGGCAATTCGCTCGGCCTTCTCGCCATCGAAAACATACAAGTTGCCCAGAGCGGTCGAGCGATCACCAAGGGGAATCGTGCCCACATAGAAGCGACCAGCACGCGAAACAGCGCCGTCATTGGGACGGTTGCCACTTGCCTCACCGGGCAGATCAACGAGGTGTTCAAGAGTTTCTGTCTGGGGATCAAAGAGATGCAGCCCACACGACAGCGCGACCAGAATACGATTGCTATCGGTAAGACCAAGGCACCCGATATGGGATGGCATATTCCAACACTGGCCGTCGCCCGTTTCAGGATCGCTGCAGTGCAAAATAGAGCGATCAATATCCACCCACCAAAGCCTCGAAATCCGGTCACACCAGACTATGCCTTCTCCTAATTCAGCTTTAGGCAGTCCATCAACCAGCTCAACGGAAGCATCGAAATTACCAGATGATGTGGGTGTCTCAGTCGACATTCATGGTCTCCACAAGGAAGTGAGTTTTTAGTTTTTCTCACAAATCGGTAGGCAGGCAGTTGAATGATGTCAAACCAACCTTAGACTTGTGCGATGACCTTTTGGAGTACACACAAATGACCGACGTTACCACGGTTTCAACCGAAACGATTGCTGTTTTGAAAAACGTCAGCACGGCAACCATCGCCACCTTGTTGTTCAAGCACGGTGTACGCAACGCCTTCGTTCAAGGTGTTGCGCGGCTTGGTGGAGACAAGCCCACAATGGTGGGGCCTGCGTTTACGTTAAGGTACATGGCTGCCCGTGAAGACACCGATCAATTGGTCGAGTTCCGAAGCCCTGGGCACCCTCAACGACAAGCTGTGGAGCAATGCCCTGAGGGGCATGTCTTGGTGATGGATTGCCGTCAAGATGCCTCCGCCGCATCTGCTGGTTCCATTCTCCTTACTCGACTGGAAGTTCGCGGCGGAGCCGGTGTGGTAACGGATGGAGGCATCCGCGATGCACAAGGGTCGGGTGAATTCACAATGCCAGTGTTTGCAGCAGGTCCATGCGCACTGACTAATCTGACCAAGCACCATGCCATCGACATCAACGTGCCTGTGAGTTGCGGAACTTGCCCGGTTTATCCTGGCGACATCATCGTGGGTGACGGCGATGGTGTGATGGTCATCCCTTCGCATCTAGCGGAAACCGTGGCTCAAGAAGCGCAACCGATGGAACTTTACGAGGAATTCGTGCTCGAACAGGTTAGAGCCGGTGCATCCATTATCGGCCTCTACCCGGCAACCGATGAAAGCAACTTGGAGAAGTTCAACCAGTGGAAAGTCAGTAGAGGTTCGTGAACAGAAAACGTGATGCAACGGCTACATTAAAGCGTCCGTTTTAAGAGCGCGACCTCTGCCTCCGCAACGGTCGCTTTCAACCAAAAGCAGTATATTTCACATGTCATGGTCTCCGGACTGAGCCTTCCATCTCAATGTCCGTTATCGGACGAGAAAAATTCATACCGCAGCGTCCAATTTGGGGCGCATAATCGACATTCGGAGAAATTCAGATCGGGCAGGGGATGTTCAGTGCTTTCGCCGCTCTATTCCCGCCATTGAAATGATACTGGTAAGTAGCTAGCTGGTTTCAAAAGCCGCCATTCAAAATTTACCGTTGGCGTTTTTCCATTCCGCTGTGGGAACGACTCTCTCCGTTGTGTCCCAGTGCTCCACGATCTTACATAATTTGTGAAGTTTTTTTTATGCCAAATTCTTTGCTATCAGCTCAAAACCAAGGGCTATTTTGTTCAACATGAACAAAGCTGCAATCAATGATAAAATTGATATTGACCGCTTAGCTGCAGTTGCAGGGTCAGACAGATAGACCGAACCAACGAATGGGCCAAGTATTATACCTGCACTGACAAGCATCAGCATTATATTATCCCAAATATTAGATGAGAAAATATTGAATGGCATAAACTCCACAATCAAACGATCGATCATGAAAGTCAAAAAAAATGCTATCAAAGAAGCGCCAACATAAAGACGACTTTTAGGTTTTTTGGATTTTTTTCCCTTGAATGGCCAAACCAGGAATACAAAATAGTTAAGCACGACGATTATAACGATCAAAGCTTTTTGCCAGCCAACAGTGTCTACCTCATCGACATCGATATAGAAGGTATCGGCCAAAATCATGATCGCAACGGTGCTGACGGATGCTCCATCAGGATTCCAATCATAGAGTGCCGGAACGATGACAAAGGCGCTATAAAGGACGCCAACTGCAACACAGCTCAAGATGGCAATCGCTCTGAATTTGTTTGAAAGTTCCTCATTAGTTTCCTGCCAGGAGCTTCTGATGACGAAAGTTGTTGCGATCAATACCGTAATCAATCCTGCTGTTGTTTTTTCGAGATTTACATCTATCAAACTTGATAAAAGCTGCCATGGCCAAGCTATGATTTCGCGCCAGACTTGGGTGAGGGCTCTTATTTTTTGTGAAAGAGAGATGAACGTATCCATGTGAGAGAAGATACTGAACGCAGTGACCAAAGTGCCGATAGTTGTTGCTGCAAAAGGAGTCTTCGCGAATTGGCATCGAAGGGTGTCATATTTCTGCTGCAAAGTTTCGCCTATCGACATAGAAAATTTCCAGTTCATTATTTTGAAATTCAATAATAGAGAAATCTATACACCGAAGAAATTTTCTTTACGATCGATAGCTGTAACATGCCTACTTGTACTGAATATGATTGCACCAAGGTGCAGCGATTGTTTTGTCTTAGAAGCTTAATGTTGCACTGAGAATCGTGTGGTCTTGAAGGCTACCTCATTGTCCCAAGGTTTTCGTAGTTTGCCAATCTGGCAACATCTAGTTGATCCCACCCATCGTTGAATGACGGAGCCTTTTGCGTTTCTGCTGCGTATCCGGCCACTAGTTCATCTAGCGGGGTTCGATCTTCCAGCCCAAGAACGCTCAATAGTTTCGCAAATTCAGAAGCCGATTGTGCACGAGCAAACAACTCAAAAGCCTGATGTCTGAATCCTAGCAAATTAAGGGTGGTTGGATACCAACTGGCGTATTGTTGCTTGTTTTGAAGAGCCGAGCGAAGGAATAGAATGAAATCGGTTTGCATGATTTGATCAAAACGAAATCCGCTACTGGCGGCTCTTTCCTTTAGTTGATCCGCGTGCAGCGAAATGCGCCTTGCTTCCATTTCTTTGTTTCGGTGTTCGAGAAGTCGGTCGAAATGTCGAAAAACGGAATAGTCAGAAACTGCCATGCCGCCGTTTTCTCCACGCAGCGCGTCATAATATGGGCGACTAACAATGGTCTGAAAGATATCTGCACGGCCATATTGTATTGCGGCTGTGCAGATGTAGAGAAAGAGTTCGTGGGCAAAGAACCGATAGTTGTCAAAGTCAAATTCACGATACCGGCCCTTTTCAGGGGTTGCATGAAAATGTTCTAAAAAGCGTTCAAGGAAAGAGTGCAGCGCATCAGGATATCGCTGGTCCGTGTTTAAGCGCATTGCTGTTCGGACAAGTTCGATGACTTCGTTTCTATATGGTAGAAAAGAATTGTAGTTTTCGATTATGTCATCCGACAAAGGGTCCGTTTCAGAGTCAATTCGAAATGCTGGAAGTTGGTTTGTAAGTATCTCCAAAAAGTCGGATGTTGCGGAAAAAGCGTGAGGACGACTGTTTTGCAATGCATCCATCGCACGGCGGTGGGCAGCACTGGTGGCTAGAACAATTGTCGATTCACCTTGATTTAGATAATTAGGAGCCTTTCCGATTGCAGGCTTTTTGTGCAGTGGCTTATCATAAATCCATCGGATGAGTTGCTCGAAACTATCCGTGGCACGGCTTGGATCTGTAAAGTCAATGAAGATGCGTGAAGTGTAGTAGGAAGGCAGATACGCTTTGCCATTCTCATCTTTTTCAAATACGAGCGCTGCAAATTTCCCCTGATTTTCACCTTGGTATACTTTAGCGGATATGATTTGAGCTTCGGTTCCGGCACCGCCTTCTCTCTGATCGGACTTTTCAGAATATATTCGGTCAGAAATGATGATAACTTTGGCAACATTGGGGTCTACGACCATTTGTTCCATAAATGCTGTCGCTTCTTCTCCCTCTTTCAGATCCCATTTATCCAAAATAACGTCTACTCCCGATTCCCTGAGATCGGTTGCGAGATCTAAAACACGGGCCTCGTGTTCTGGGGTGCTCCAGCTGTATGAAATAAACGTTCTGGGAGGGGAGGGGACGGTGTTTGACATCAACTAAGTGGCCCATGGAGGATTTTACTATGACGGCTTTGCATACAGACTTCCTTCGCAGAACGTGACAATTTCAAAGGCTTGGAAACTCAGACAAAATTTCATTCAATTCATCCAAGTTACCAAACCCTAACGTTGGGGCAGTCGTTTTCAATATCTCTACTGGTGCCGACAAGCTGGTCAATTGCAATGCTGCTTCGATAGACCGTTCGTTAAGTGACGGATTGACCAATAGGAAACGTTGGCGCTCCCAAACGAATTGCCATTTGTGCTTTAACCAAGGCAGTATCAGTTCGGCAAATAAACGATAATTTCCGGTCAAATGAGCAACCTGTAAAGTCTTGAGAGAAAATTCAAAAACGTGTCTCGGTGTAGCTTTTTGGTCCGTTTTTAAACTCGAACTCTCCAAAAATATGATGTTCGCAAAACTGGTGTTAAAATCTGGAGTAGGCCCAAAACTCTGTAGTCGATCCAAAAACTTTGGTCGTAAAGTATAGCCCGACGACCGGTTTAGTTCTTCAATAACCGAACCCATTTGTGCAACTTCATCGTAAAGAACACAGTTCACACAAAAAAGTAACACAAACTGCTCAGCTGAATCTGCATGCTGGACATGTTGTGGTTTCGTAGCTCGCGGTATTTTCGCAAACGTTACATTTTCTACATCGAAAACATTTTCATGTCCGCCTTTGGCTAGGACGTAAGAACGATTGGCGATCGTATCTTGAAGAGCTTCTGAAAATACTTTTTGATCAAGGTTCAACAACCCTTTATGCATTTTGCTGAATGCTAATAACAATTGACCTTCCACAACTGGGCCTTCAGGTAAAAATCTATCGAGACCATCTGTAATTCCAGCGTTCAATCCCGCATGATTCTCAACCTTTGCAAGCATGTACCAAGCTAATTCTATCGGCGGGATGTATCGATCAATCATAGCCGGGTGTGGTTCAGGATTGCTTAAGCAACCGGGGTAGATTCTGGTTTCTTCATCGTTGTCCAGTAGACGTTGGTCCCCAGTGACATTTTGATCTAACCATAACAAAACGTGTCGACACATAGCATGGCAGTGCGCTGTTTGTACGTTCTGCTTTGGTTCCAGCTGGCCTAATTCTGTTAACACTGCTGCTAAGTCGAGGAGGCAGGTTTTACGGTCTCCATAATGCCAACTTGCTAGCGCAGCGTCTGCCAACAATCCAATACGCATCGTAATCATATCCGGAAGGTCCGTCTGTCCAGCTGCTTTGCTTCCGTATAGATAGTACTGCCGTGCTGCTTCCATGTCTCCCTGCTTTTCAGCACTTATCGCAGCGTCTCTGCCAAGAAATGCTTTTTCCACATCACTTAGTGGTGCGTCGCTTTCGATTAATTTCTTCGAGAGAGCTAGGCTTTCTTCATGCTCATCCGAGTGATACAAAATCTTTGCCTTTGCACGCACCAACTCTGAGTTGGTGCGGCCATACAGATCCAAACCTGTATTTATTACGTCGAGTGCGCGTTCCTTCTTACCTCCGTATTCATCAAGAATTATGGCCTGATATTTGCGGCAGCAAACTGCAAGATTTGTATGTTTCCAATTGACCGCTAGTTTTTCCAAGTCAGCAAATATTGCGCTGTGAACTTCAGGTTCAATGGAATCTGCTTTGTGCTCATGGAGCCACGCGCCAGTGACCAGCATGTCAACATCGAAGTCTTTGTGACCAAATGGTGCTAAAAGTGTTTCACGTAGTTTTGTGGGAGACGCATTCAAATATTCAAAAACTAAAGAAAGGTCAGCGATTTTTATGAGTTGTCTGCATTGATTTAGAAACATAAACCCAATTGTTGTGACACCTCTATCCTCAAACTTTAGGATGTCTTCCAAAATTTCTGAGGGAACCTCACTTTCCTTGTTCTCAAGAATTTTATTCATTTTACCAATGACGCCGACAAAATGTGTGCCCAATTGGCTATTCGACATCGCGAGCAGTAATTTGGAGTACACAACTAGCCTCATTGCCGCGCGAGGAGCACTATGCGCAACATTTTCTGCTTCTCTCTCGAAGCAATCCAGTGCATTCTTAAGCTTGATTGAGGAGTCGTCCTGGCGGTTTATAAGCAATACCTGTACGCCACGAAACATCTGGCTGATTGAAGCATCATCAGGGTAGGCAGATACGTCAGTTCTAAACAACGTAAACATCGACAGGTACGGCGCCAGCATTTCAAGTTCATCTTCGTTGGAGTTCAAAACCGCCATACACAGCTTGAACATTGCGGCCTTGTTTCCGCTAGTCCAAGCGGCAATTAGAGCTGAATTCATATCAGTGACGTCAAATCTATTTCCTTTCGTCAAAGAGCCTGCGACCGAGTACTGAATTGCTTTTTGTTCGTCACTGGAGAGTGTTTTGTTAGCGTAGTCTAAAAGCAGTGGTGAAAGATTGAACCGATCGCTTTCATCCTGGTCAATCCACGACCCACACAAGCTGTCTAACACAACACCTGGATCTGAAATGGGCGGCGCAACCTTAGCTACGTCGAGTACAAGTTCTCGGCTGAAACCACCAACCTTCAACGACAAGCGTTCGAGCAGTTGCCGACTTGAGGCCGGGAGATCGTCCAATAGCCGCTGGCGAGTGCGTTTTCTAACGTCATCAATAGCTGATGAACCCACAATTAGTGAATTGAGTGTCTGTAATTCTTTAACCGGCCAACCAGAAGCTGCCATGCTTTGAATGAACGCGATTGCAAGTTGAGGATGCCCCCCGCCAGACACCAGATGAACGTATTTGGCCCATGTTTTGTGGCTTACTTCAATTTTGGAAAGAATCTCTTTGATGTCTTCTTCACAGAACTCGTTGAGGTTTGTAAGAATTGATTTGTGTAGGCTCGCCGAGAATAAAAAGTCAGCAGACGGCGGGTTAGAAGCTGTTATTGTGAGCAACACATCAGAACGAAAGGCCGCGTGGAATAGATAGTTCAAATTATCCAGTACCGACGGCCCTAACGCACAATCAAGATCATCTACGATTAGGCCGCGTAACCCTGAGCCCGATATCGCGCCCGCCGCCTCCATCAATACTGTTGCGACCTGAATTTCGGTTTGGCCTCTCAAGTTCACACTTGCCCAGTCACCTTCGTTATTACGGGCAAGTACTCGGGCTGCAATTGTTTTTCCCATGCCTGAAGCACCCGAAACCCAGCATATGCCTGACGTTTCAAGACTTTTTTGTAGTACGCCTAAATCCTTTTTGCGTGTTGCCAATGCACTCGGAAGAGGTACGCCGGAGACCGCGCTCGGTGTCGTGATACGGGAGCTCGACAAGCCGGTGTCCGAATTGATTGTGCCAGATAGTGCTTTTGTTACGAGCAAATTCTGGGTTTCAAACTGCGCTCGGCTAACGGTTATCTGCGTCGCTTTTTCGAGTAGTTCTTCTAATCCACTGCGGCCAACAAAACGCTCGTCTCTATTTTTATTGATCGCAAGATTCAAAAGCGAAAGTACAATTTCGGCTGTGCAACCTTGAGCTTGCGAGTGTACTCCACCTCGTTCAATAACCAGAGCCGATATCGTAGAATTTAGTTGGCGTTCCAGAAATTGAATTTCTAGAGCTCCGCAGTCGAAGTGAATTTTCTTAAGGAAACTCTCGCGGAGATTAGAGTCGTCAAGATTTTCGATGAAAGCTTTTGTCTTTGGTGAAAGCTTGGATCCGCTTAGAATTTTCCGCAATTCGGCCAACTCGCCCGCTTTCGCCAAATTTCGCCAGGCAACCAGAGTTGGTAAATCCCCAATTCTGTGGGCGACTTTCTGTTCTTTGCCGATGGTCGAGGTTGTTAGGTGACGCAGGGTAACTTTTTGGTTTGGATTTCTTTCCTGTATCTCAACAAAACTATCGATTGAGGCGATTATGTCATCAGAATTGATAGTGACGTGAGCTGCGGTATCTTTAACTTGAACGGCTTCCAACGCCTGCGAAGCAGCCAAAACAAAGTCTTCAGCAACTTCCAAAAATAGGAATTCATCACTTTTTAGCTCTGTCCAGGCGAGTGCGGTTTGGTAGATTTGATAGACATATCCGCGAAGGGAAGCGACGGCTTCTCGTGCCTGATCGCCGGATGGTGTTTTAACTGGGCTGTTCAATTCACGGTTCTCCAGCTTTATTGCAGATATACTAGGCTCGTTCATTAGGGCTGCATTTATCAGTGTGCAGTGAACTCAAATTCAAGTTACCCCTTCTAAGTGATTGATTTTACAAAAATGCCGCTTACCAAACTAAGGTAAGCGGTATTTATTCAGTCGTTAGAGCGGCACGTATTCGTCGTGCCTATACCTAACTACACCCAGTCGTGCTCCCGCATGAATCACACTTCAAACACGTTCCATTCCGCACCAATGTAAAATTCTGACACTCGGGGCAGCTTTCGCCTTCGTAGCCTTTCATGCGCGCCATGTTGCGTTGGTCTTCTTTGGACGGAGCGCTGGATGGAGCGGGGTGGGTAGTTTCTTCGACGAAACCTTCCACCACTTCTTTGGCTTCTTCAACTGTGTAGTCGCGTTTGAAGCCAACCACTTCCTCTTCCATGCCTTTGGCCATCACGTCGTTTGCAGGTTCCGCAATGGCCACCGCTGCTGCGGCGCCACCAATGGCTGTCACTGTTGTGCCACCGCCACCACCGGAAGGTGTAGCTGAGCCAGCGGGTGTTCCAGACGGGCTTCCGACCACTGAAAGTTTGTGGCCGCGTGTGAGGCCGCGTGAGACGATTTCCGTCTTGCCTTCTTCCACCCCCTTGCCGAGTGCAGTGGAGGCGAAGTTGGATGTGTCCACATGGCCAAGATCGTGGCGGCCAAGATAGGAGATCGCCAATTCACGGAACACATAGTCGAGGATCGACGTGGCGTTCTTGATTGCGTCATTGCCCATCACGATGCCAGCAGGTTCGAACTTGGTGAAGGTGAAGGCCTCCACATATTCTTCCAACGGCACGCCGTATTGCAAGCCGAGAGAGATGGCGATGGCGAAATTGTTCATCATTGCGCGGAAGGCGGCGCCTTCTTTGTGCATATCGATGAAGATTTCACCGATGCGACCATCATCAAATTCACCTGTGCGGAGATAGACCTTGTGTCCACCCACATTGGCTTTTTGCGTGTAACCTTTGCGGCGGTTTGGCAATTTGTCACGCGCCTGCGCTCGGGCCACCTCGACGATACGTTCGACGATTTTTTCGGTGACCTGAGCTGCGCGGGCGGGAGCCGTGGCTTCAATCAGGTTTTCCAATGCATCTTCGTCTTCCTCGTCTTCAACAAGGGAGGCGTTGAGCGGCTGGGACAGTTTGGAACCATCGCGGTAGAGCGCGTTGGCTTTCAAACCAAGTTTCCAAGACATCATGTAAGCGGCGGTGCAGTCTTCCACACGCGCATCGTTTGGCATGTTGATGGTTTTGGAAATTGCGCCGGAGATGAACGGCTGCGCCGCGGCCATCATTTTGATGTGGCTTTCTGTAGAGAGCGAACGTGTGCCAATGCGGCCGCACGGCGTGGCGCAATCGAAGACGGGCAGGTGCTCGTCTTTCAGGCCAGGTGCACCTTCAAGGCTCATCGCGCCACAGCAATAGATGTTT
Source organism: uncultured Rhizobiaceae group bacterium (assembly GCA_938010435.1). Classification (GTDB taxonomy): domain Bacteria; phylum Pseudomonadota; class Alphaproteobacteria; order Rhizobiales; family Rhizobiaceae; genus Pseudahrensia. The sequence continues at coordinate 37,847 of CALLUS010000005.1, forward strand.
GCAGCTTGAATTTCGTCTTTGGCAAAGCCCATTCCGGCCAGCATGTCGAAGGAGAAGTCGTTCAACTGCTCATCGGTGAAGCCGAGGACATCTTTACAGAACTCTTCGCCAAGCGACCATTTGTTGAATGCAAACTTGATGTCGAAAGCTTGTGCCAGACCCGCTTCGATAGCGTCGATTTGTTCTTTGCCAAACCCTTTTTCTTCCAGCGCACCGTGCGAAATGGCGTTGGAACCTTTCAGCGTGCCATTGCCCACCGCGTAGGTGATCATGTGTTCGATTTCAGACGCTTCGTAGCCAAGTTTCTCAAGAGCTTCCGGCACAGCGCGGTTGATGATTTTGAAGTAACCGCCACCAGCGAGTTTCTTGAATTTCACCAGCGCAAAGTCAGGCTCGATGCCTGTTGTGTCACAATCCATCACAAGACCGATTGTGCCTGTTGGCGCAACCACTGTGGCTTGCGCATTGCGGTAGCCGTATTTGTCGCCTTTTTCCACGGCGCGGTCCCATGCAGCTTTTGCGCGGATGGACAGGCCAGCCCAAAGGTCACGACCTTCAAGGGATGCGTGGTCGAGTGGCACAGGGTTCACCGCCAGTGCGTCATAGCCGTCTTTGTTGCCGTGGGCAGCATTGCGGTGATTGCGCATCACACGAGCCATGTGTTCTTTGTTTGGGCCATAACCCGGGAAGGGGCCTTGCTCCTTAGCCATTTCAGCAGATGTTTCGTAGCAAACGCCCGTCATGATCGCTGTCAAAGCGCCGCAGATCGCGCGGCCTTCGTCACTGTCGTAAGGAATGCCCGCAGTCATCAGCAGGCCACCAATGTTGGCAAAGCCAAGACCTGTTGTGCGGTATTCGTAAGACAATTGTGCGATTTCTTTGGACGGGAACTGCGCCATCAGCACAGAGATTTCCAAAACCATCATCCACAAGCGACAAGCGTGCTCGTAGTTTTCAACGTTGAATGTTTTGTCGTCGCGACGGAATTGCAAAAGGTTCAATGACGCAAGGTTACAAGCCGTGTCGTCGAGAAACATATATTCAGAACAAGGGTTTGATGCACGGATTGGCCCAGCAGACGGGCAGGTGTGCCAGTCGTTCATTGTTGTGTTGTAGTGCAAGCCTGGGTCAGCAGACTGCCATGCAGCATTGCCAATTTTGTCCCACAGGTCACGGGCTTGAACAGTTTTCACAACAGAACCGTCACGACGTGCAGTCAAATCCCAAGTGCCGTCAGCTTCTACAGCTTGCAAAAACTCGTCTTTAATCGACACGGAGTTGTTTGAGTTTTGGCCAGCAACAGTGAGGTAAGCTTCAGAATCCCAGTCCGTATTGTAAACGGGGAATTCAATATCCGTGTAGCCTTGTTTGGCCAACTGGATGACGCGGTAGATATAGTTCTCTGGAACCGCGTTCTTTTTGGCTGCACGGATTTCGCTTTTCAGCTTGGGGTTTTGGTTCGGGTCAAAACATGTGTCGCCGGGGCCGTCGCAGTTTACGCAAGCTTTCATGATCGCTGTCATGTGGCGGGACACGAGCTTGGAGCCGGTGACGATCGCAGCAACTTTCTGCTCTTCTTTCACCTTCCAGTCGATGTAATCTTCGATATCTGGGTGATCGATGTCGACCACAACCATTTTTGCAGCACGGCGTGTTGTGCCACCAGATTTGATTGCACCAGCTGCACGGTCACCAATTTTCAAAAAGCTCATCAAGCCAGAGGACTTGCCGCCACCTGAAAGAGGCTCGTTCTCACCGCGAATGTGGGAGAAGTTGGAGCCTGTGCCTGATCCATATTTGAACAAACGGGCTTCACGCACCCAAAGGTCCATAATGCCACCGTCGTTGACGAGGTCATCGCCCACAGACTGGATGAAGCAAGCGTGTGGCTGTGGGTGTTCGTAAGAAGACTTAGATTTGGTCAGTTTGCCAGTTTCAAAGTCCACATAGTGGTGACCTTGAGCAGGGCCGTCGATGCCGTAAGCCCAATGCAGACCAGTGTTGAACCACTGAGGAGAGTTCGGCGCGACCTTTTGAGTGGCCAGCATGAAGCACAACTCGTCATAATATGCGTGGGCATCTTCTTCGGTGTCGAAATAGCCGCCTTTCCAGCCCCAATAGGTCCAAGTGCCTGCCAAACGAGAGAAGACCTGCTCGGATGTCATTTCAGGACCATAACGCTCAGCTTTTGGAAGCTTTTTGAGCGCATCTTTGTCTTCAACTGAACGCCAAAGGAATGAAGGAACCGAGTTCTCTTCCACTTTCTTCAACGCGGCGGGTACGCCTGCTTTGCGAAAGTATTTTTGAGCGATGATGTCAGATGCGACCTGACTGAATTGTTCAGGAACCAAAATATCTTCGAGCTTAAAGACGATAGAACCGTCGGGATTCTTAATTTCGCTGGTCGCTTTGCGCATTGGCACAGAAGCGAAAGGTGATTGACCCGGTTTGGTAAAGCGGCGTTCGATGCGCATCAGTTGTTTTTCCCACAAGTTTGCACAGGCCAACACTAACGCTGCCCATGCGAATATCGTTTTGACGCCAATGGCGTCCCCAAATTTTACAGTGACCTTTTGCCTTGCGGCTGATCACCCCCACTTCAATCCAGCCCCTTTATCTAGGGTTTTTGTCTGGCCCTTGATTGAGCTTAAGCTCGTTTCAAGTATTTGGTGGTGCGCACATACTTGCCCACTCAAATATTTGACGCTTCTATCTCTACGCCACTGCGAAAAGATTCGTCACCGTAATAGATTGCCAACATCTTCTCCGCGACCTTTCTTCGAGGACGGATCGTGCTAGACACCCTATATAGCGTCTACCGATGATTAACACCACAATATATTGTGGTTAAAAAATCATTAACGGCCAATTATTGCCGTATTGTCACACTTTCAGTTCGACAGCTCACCAGCGCACACAAAGATACTGCCCGCAGAATGGATTCCGTTAAGAAAAACATTATGCAGGCCCAAAACTCTAGGTGCCGGATTGTTGTCATGAGCTTACTTACGCATGCTCTCACCATACTTGGTAGACAAATCCAAACTAACAAAATTGATATTTTGGTCAATGCGTCCCGAATGGTTGTAAAGTCACGTATTGAGTTGCAAAAGTTGTAAATTTGACCATTACCCACAGGCCAAAATTTGGCTAAACATGGTGATATAAAGCGTTTTGATGAATTTAACAGACATTTTCACTACATTCCGAGATCGTTTAAAAAAAAATATAAAAAATTCGGTTGACGCAACATCCTTCCACAGGGGTGATGATTCATGCGACAAAAATTCATATATCTTGTTCAAATCTCCAGATTTAGTCCCATATATAGTGGGTGGGTATGCAGAATCAGATTCGCACCAAATTGCTCAAGCCCCAAATTCGAGCCGTATTTTTGCTTATGACGACACTTCACCGCTCTAGGCCCTGAAATGAAGCAGCAGTTCACCTCTCAAGCCTTTATGCAAAGCCCTGAAACGGTCTTTGCACCATTGCGGGAACAATCAGCTGTTGTGCGCATTCGATTGCCGATAATTGGCAAAGTATGGCTGACAACCAATGCAGCTGCCACCAGTGCTATGTTGAAAGACAATCATCGTTTCACCATGCGAAAGTCTGCGAAATCCAATTCCAGCGAAGTGGCAGGTGTTCAATGGTGGATGCCACGGACTATTCAATTGTTGGCAACCAATATGCTGACCCAAGACGAACCGGATCACCGTCGATTGCGCAAACTGGTTGATCAAGCTTTCCAGAGGCGCACAATTTTGGCGCTTGAAGAACGTGTTCAGGCAATTGCCGAAGATTTGGTGACTAATATCCAAAAGGATTTCCGATCAACGGGGGAAAGTGATTTGGTTGGCAGTTTCGCACGACCTTTCCCTATGGCCATTATATGCGAATTGTTGGGCATTCCCAATGCAATACGCGACGAATTTGCTCAGCAGGCCGTTCGTATGACGAAAATGTCGGGTATATTAAGTTTCTTGTCTGCTCTTTTGCCGATCAGAAAAATGCGGCTCATGTTAAGCGACGTTATTCAAGACACGCAAAGCAGAATACAAAAAGGCGAATCGGTGGATGGTCTCATTGGCGATCTGGTGTTGGTTGAAGCCGATGGTGACCGCTTAAACCATGATGAATTGATCGCCATGGTCTTCTTGTTATTGATTGCAGGACATGAAACCACTACGCATCTGATTTCTGGTAGCGTTGTGGCTTTGTTAGAGAACCCGGCACAAAAGCAACTCTTGATCGACAAACCAGAGCGCATTGATATGGCAGTCGAGGAATTATTGCGTTTCGTGTCACCTGTTCAATTCTCCAAACCCAGACATGTACGCCAGAGCGGTAAGTTCCATGGGGTGGAATTGAAACAAGGCGACCTTATTATGGCGGGATTGGCCTCGGCCAATTACGATCCAACAGAATTTGATAGCCCAACCAAATTGGATTTAACGCGCAGACCCAATCCGCATCTGGAGTTTGGCACAGGCATCCACTTTTGCCTCGGGTTTCAACTTGCCCGATTGGAATTGAAGGTTGCACTACGGACGTTACTCACCGCAGCGCCGCAGATGTGCATAGGAACAGATGGTGCTCAATGGGGACAACGTATGGGCTTGCGGGTTCTTGACCGTTTGCCCATCGTGGAAAAATGATGATTCGATCTTTATTTGCAGCCGGTCTTTGCACCTTTTCTATTCAATCTGCCTATGGCGAGTCGTTTGACGCTTATGTCAAAGCGATCAAACCGGATGCAACAAAGCGTGGAATATTGTCCAAAACGTTTGATCTTGCGACCAGAGGTTTGAAACCAGATCCAAAAATGGACAAACTCACCCGCAAACAGCCGGAATTGGTGAAACCTATCGGGGGCTATATCGAACGCCGTGCCAATGGCGGTTTATTGAAGACGGGCAGGGGCAAAGTCAAAGGGTTACGCCAGACGTTTAAAGCATTGGAACGCGCTTATGGTGTCGATCCTTATGTGGTTGCTGCCATTTGGGGGATGGAAACAGGATATGGGCGCGGCATTGGCAACAGCGATGTTTTCCGTTCATTGGCGACCCTTGGTTGGAAGCGGTATCGCAAGGATTTCTTTCGAAATGAATTTCTAGACGCTCTAACCATTCTTCAAAACGAGAAAGTCACGCGCAAACAGATGATCGGTTCTTGGGCCGGCGCCATGGGACAAACACAATTCATTCCGTCCAGTTTCTTGAAGTTTGCTGTTGATTTCAACAAAGACGGCAAACGCGATCTGTGGCGTTCAACATCGGATGCTTTGGGATCTACCGCAAACTATTTGACCCAAAAAGGTTGGAAACGTAGTGAACCTTGGGGAATGCCTGTGCTGTTGCCAAAATCGTTGCCAAGGCATGTGTTGACCCAAAGCTGGAGCGATTGGGCAGCTTCCGGCGTGAAATCTTATGATGGAACGCAGTTCCCCCGCAAAGGTGAAGCCACTTTGTTCATGCCAGCAGGGCATGAGGGACCGACTTTTCTGATCACTGAAAATTACGAAGTGATCCGTGACTACAATTCGTCCGACGCCTACGCATTGTCTGGCGCCTTGCTGGCAGACAGATTGCGCGGCAAAGCCCGTTTCAAAACAAGTTGGCCTACCGGTAAAACATTGAACAAAGCGGAACGCATGAAAGTTCAGGCGCTTTTGGTGAAGAAGGGCTTTCCTGTTCCCAACAGAACGGGGCGCATCCTAAAAGGTGTGCGATTGGCCATACGAGATTTTCAGGTGACTATTGGTGTTACAGCCGATGGGTATCCTGACCACCAACTGTTGAAACAATTGCAACGCTAAGCGGTGTCCCGTCCGTCCAATGCGCGGCGTTTTCGAATATCATACCAGATGATAAACAACGTCAGCATGAACAATCCCGCTCCGAAGAAGTAGAATGCTCCCGGATTGTCGAACAGCGGAGCAGGGCCTGTAGATTGAGCAAAGATCTGCGTCGCTAACAATGGTCCAATGATCATGGCGATCGTGTTCACGCTGCCCAAAGTCCCTTGCAGCAGACCTTGTTCATTATCTGGAACATTTTGTGACATGAGTGCTGTAAGTGTCGGCCCGGCACACCCCCAGCCAATGAGATGAAACAGGATACCGGGATAAATCATCCAACCTTCAGTCAACAAAGGAATACCCATAAAAGCGACAGTGGAGATAATGTAGCCGCCGTAAAGCACTTTGCGTTCACCAAACATAGGAACGACTTTGCGCACCAAATAGCCTTGAACGAACGCCATGCAGACACCCACCCAAGCCAATGAATATCCGGCTTGCGCAACGGTCCAGTCAAACCGTGCCTCTGTCCACAACACCCAAATGCCTTGCAAACCCTGCTGGGCGATGCCTGTGAGGAACAACGCAATCATCAAAACCAACAAAGAGGTGTAACGTCCAATGCGGGCGAGTGCTGTAAACGGGTTCATCTTGGTCACGGTAATTTCAGACCGCTTTTCTTGCGGCAGGCTTTCCGGCAACATGAAATAGCCGAACACCATGTTGATGAATGCAAGAGCTGCCGCCAACCAGAAGGGATATTGTAGGTCAACCGCCCCCAACACGCCCCCAATGAGTGGACCAATAGTAAAACCAATGCCGAACGCGGCCCCCAACAATCCAAACGCGGCTGCGCGATTTTCCTTGGGTGTGATATCCGCGATATAGGCATTCGATGTGGAAACCGTAGCACTGAACATGCCAGCTACAATGCGACCGATGACCAACCACGCCAGGTTCGGAGCCATGGCAAGAATGATATAGTCGAGGCACAGTCCGCCGAGTGAGATCAACAGAACAGGGCGGCGTCCATATTTGTCCGATAGTGCTCCCACAAACGGGCTGATCATGAATTGGACAGCGGCGAAACCAGACATCAACAGACCGTAAATTACGGCAGAATTTGAAAGGTCTGTGCCAGAAAGTTCACGCACCAATTGCGGCAAAATTGGCCACGCCAAACCCACGCCCAACATGTCGATCACAACAGTTGCAATTATGAAGGTGAGGGCGGATTTGTTCTTGGTCACTTGTTGATCTGCTTATGAAAGAGCGATCCGTACTCTTGTACAGTTTCCTCAACACCTGCAAGCCGCAAACAATGCCAAGCCATTGCATGATTGGACGATGTGATTGGCAGATTAAATTCTGCCTCCAACGTTTCAACAATATGCATCATGCGTATTGATGTGCAGGAGACGAACACAGCATCAACAGAAGCCTCAGCCAGCAAAGCGCGAATGCCGTTGCGCAAGCTGTCCTCATCAATGGTGCAAACAACCGGATCCATCTCTTCGTTGAATGAACCGAACACGGGTATTTCATAACCACCGCGTTCCAAACAAACCTGTACAAATTCATTCACATCCCTTCGGTATGGGGTGAGAACCGCAATGCGCTTGGCTCCAAAGGCCGCAAACGCTGCAAAAGCTGCAGAAACAGGATTGGTCACTTTCGCCATGGGTTTGGCAATCAACAGCATGTCGTTGACCGTGTCAGGTCCTAAAACGGTTGAAGCAGACGTACATCCGTAAGCCAACACCTCAAGATCATCATTGGGCAACAAACGAGACGCCGTTTCAGTGATGGTTGGACCCATAGCGCGCAGTGTTTCAGGTGTTATATCGGATGCGTTGGCAATGCGTGAATGATAGAGATCAACTCCCGATTGCGTTATGACTTGTTTGAATTCATTTTCCAGCGTGTAATCAGACGCCAAAACCACCAATCCTATACGTGCCCGAGCACCGATCACAGACTTTGTGGTGAAAGGCAGATTTTCAATATGTTTGGTCGCGGCCAATCTTGTTAGCCGTCTTTTAGGCCGGAAATCGGCTCCACGTAAGACATCTCCATATCCCACGGGAAATAGATCCAAGTGTCTTGGCTTACTTCCGTAACGAAAGTGTCCGTCAACGGCACACCTTTAGGTTTGGCGTAAACGGTAGCAATATGAGCGTTTGGTAGCATTTCACGAACCTTTTTAGCTGTTGCGCCAGTATCGGTGAGATCATCAATCACCAAAACGCCACGACCACCATCCGCCTGTACCATTTCTTCGGAAATGCCTTTGATCACGTCCAATTCACCTTGGTCTTTATATTCATGGTAAGAGGCAATACCGACGGTCTCAATGTTACGAATGCCCAACTCGCGGGCGATAATCGCCGCTGGCACCAATCCACCACGGGTAATCGCTACAATAGCCGTCCATTCGGGCGCATCTTTGCCGGGTCCCGCAAGCCGCCAAGCCAGAGCTTTACAATCGCGGTGAAACTGATCCCAAGAAACAGGAAAGGCTTTTGGATTGGAAGACATGGGATGGTCCTTGGTCGAACTAGAAGTGAAAACAGAAATAAGGTCACCCGCGATAGCGCATGAGAAGTGTTGGTTCAACTGTGTTCAACTGTGTTCAGCTATTTCTGACGGTTTGAGAGTTCCAGAAATACACATATCGTCAGCTAGTGGTATTATAGTGGCAAAAGACGGGCCATGAGAGCGGCAAAGTGTTTGCCAAATCAAAAGTCAGGTCGTTGTTCCAGTTCTATTTTTAGGTCTTTCAAAACTTCTTTTGCGTAATTCATATCAACTCCAACTCTAGCACTGAAAGATCCATCATATTCCAAAGCTTCAATCGTCTCTCTGATGCAGTTATAGAACATGAGAAGATCGAGATTTTTTAGTTTTTCTATTTGAACAGGTGTCATAAAATTGGACCTTGCACTATCAGGAACTACACATAGATAGTTGTTGTACTGTTTGAGAAATGGCGCAGCTCTAACAGAGCCACAATTCAACCCTTGGTGCGCTTTTTTTGAATCACTTTTAACATGGCTTCAACTTCACCAATAGCTTTTGTGACCGCGCTCTCGTCTCGGCTGCGCACGACGATCTGTGTCGAGTAATTTCCATTTTCAAAGCGAGGGTAGGAACCGATGATCGTGTCGGGGTGTTCATTCTGAATGACACCTAATGGCGTGCTAATATCACCTTCACCAAAGGGACAATCGACGACCTGTGACGTCATTTTCGTGCCGCCTTTGAGTGTCGGCGCAATAGAATCCATCATGGCTTGCATAACTTTTGGCACGCCTGCCATCACGTGCACATTCTCAATCCGAAACCCCGGCGCGATGGACACCGGGTTTGCAATCAGTGTCGCGCCTTCAGGCGTACGGGCCATGCGCATACGGGATTCAGTGAACTCCATATCGCGGGAACGATAAGACATTGTGAGCAATTCCATAGCTTCCGGATGATGAGTGCAGGGCAGGCCGAATGCGGCAGCGACGGAATCTGCTGTAATATCATCGTGGGTGGGGCCAATGCCGCCCGATGTGAACACATAAGTGTAGCGCGCGCGTAAAGCGTTCACAGCGTCCACGATATCGGCCTGCTCGTCTGAAACAATCCGCACTTCTTTGAGATCAATGCCCAAATTGGTGAGATAGTCTGCCACATATCCGATGTTCTTATCCTTGGTGCGGCCAGACAAGATTTCATCACCTATAATAAGCATAGCAGCTGTGGGTATGTCAGGCGTGTCAGTCATGGTGACGCTCGATGGGCAAGAGAAATGCAAGTATGATTCAACTGATTGTATATAGAAGTGGATGCAAAGCGCGGAGTTTTTTGCTGGGTCGTGACCAATCATCGCGATTTATCGTTCATTCCGTTTGATAGGATGCACATAGTAAACCAAAACTTAACCAATAAAATAAATGCGAGATCTAATCGAAAACTTATGGGAACGCGCGCGTTGTATTCTGAATGGGAGAAACGAATACACAGGTGATCAAAAATGCCGCCAATTGATGATAACATCCCGACTATCCCGGAGCTCACTCCCACTGTTCCGGGTGATAATGATTTGCCTGTTGTGGGAGATGTTATACCTCCTCAAGAAAACGAACGCATTGTATTGGCATTGCCTGATGCAGAATCTGTTCAAGAAGACCCGACTGTGAATGTGGTCAAGTTGGTGGGATCTAATGCGGATGAAGAATTGAGGGGCAATAGTGCCAATAACAAGTTCATTGGCCGCGGTGGGACTGATACTTTGTTTGGGTTTGATGGCAACGACAATCTGAACGGTGGCAGTGGCGATGACTTTCTCTATGGTGGCAATGGTGTTGACCGTTTAACGGGTGGCCGTGGTGCAGATTTTCTCGATGGTGGTGCTGGAACAAAAGACTATGCTCAATATCACTCATCAGACGCAGCTGTGACTATCAACTTGGAAACAGGCGTTGCGGAAGGCGGTCACGCGGAAGGCGATACGCTCGTGAACATTGAACGTATCAATGGTTCAAAATTTAATGACTCCCTTACTGGCGATATAGCGGACAACGTTTTGATTGGTCGCAACGGCGATGATATTTTGTCCGGTGGCTTAGGCAATGACATGTTGAACGGCGGCAATGGCGCAGACACGCTGATAGGCGGCGATGGTAAAGACAATCTATTGGGTGGCGCTGGTGCAGATGTTCTTGATGGTGGTGCAGGCGACAATGATCGCGCGAACTATCGAAATTCTAAAGAAGGCATAAACATCGACCTCGTTGCGGGCACCGGTTCCGGTGGCAATGCGGAGGGTGATGTGCTGATTGATATTGAGCAAATCTATGCAACAAAGTTTGATGACATCTTGACTGGTGATGATGGAAACAACCGCTTTATCGGTCGCGATGGCGAAGATGTTTTAGACGGCGGCGCCGGCAATGATGTTCTGTATGGTGGTAACGACAATGATGTTCTTATCGGCGGCGCTGGCCGGGACAAATTGAATGGTGGCAAGGGTGACCGTGATACTGCTGACTATAGAGAGTCAGATGCAGGTGTTCAGGTTGACTTAACGACCGGCCGTGGTACAGGCGGAGATGCTCAAGGCGACAGACTTTCCAGTATTGAAGATACCCGTGGATCGGCTTTCGAAGATGCTTTGACGGGCGATGATGTCGTCAACCGATTGATGGGAAATGAAGGCGACGACGAACTGTTCGGTATGGGCGGCAACGATATGTTGCTCGGCGGCGAAGGCGCTGATCTTATCGATGGCGATGACGGTATCGACACCACCAATTACCAACACGCTGATGAAGGGGTTGGTGTCAATCTCGCGACAGGCGGCTTTGCTGGTGAAGCTACAGGCGATACATTTGTCGATGTGGAGTTTTTCTACGGATCAAAATTTGACGACACTGCAATAGGTGATGACCTTGCGAACCGTTTGAACGGTCAAGCTGGCGATGATATTTTGGATGGGGCAGGTGGTCGAGATACGCTCATCGGTGATCTTGGCAATGACACGCTCACAGGTGGAGATGACCTTGATCTATTCTTGTTCAGAGGCAACTTTGGCAATGACGTGATTACGGATTTTGAGGCAGGTGCAGGCATTGTTGACCGTATCTATTTCCAAAGCATGGGTCTTTCCATGGGTGAACTCTCACTCACAGATGCCACTGATGGGTTGTTGATCGAAGCCGGAACTTACGGAACTCTTCTGCTTGAAGGCGTAGTAGCCGCAGACTTAGCAGCAGACGACTTTATCTTCTAAAAGAAGTTCAAAGTCGTTTGCATAGATTATATCGTTCGGTGTGGTTTAAAATACCGGGTTAACGCTATCTATTTCACTATGACCTTAATTAACCTTGCGGCTCCATCGGACTCGTTTGTAAAGATCAGTTATGTCTTTGTTATGCATTCTAATGCATCCATAAGATACTGATTTACCGATTGATTCAGGTCTGTTAGTGCCGTGGATAGCATATTTGTCCCGCGCGAGAACCAAGGCTGCAACGCCAACTGGATTGCGAGCGGAACCCCCTGGGATCACATCTGGCAGATTTGGGTGGTCTCTGCGGATTTCAGCTGCAGTTTTCCAACGTTTCGATCGGATATGAGTCGTGCCTTTCCACTGCTTTCCGGCACGGCCTACTGCAACTGAATATTTGATGGCTTTACCTTTCCCAATGCCATAATACAGCTGTCTTTTGCGTGTGCTGACAACAATTGTTCCTTTTGCCACGCTAGGTGCATCGACAATTGTATGAGCTTGTGCGCTGTTACTTGGGGAAAATGTCAACGCAACCATTAGAACAGCCAAAATGCTTTTAGAACGCGCAGATTCATACATTTTTGAAAATCCGGTACGATACAGGCTAGGTGTGGAGGGCGTTGTTGATCTTCTGCCGTAACGTCAAATTTAGATGCAATATGAAGGAATGTATCTGTTATAGGTAGTGTCGCGAAATAACAGGCTAAAAATTAAACCGCAGTCAAACTTGACCGCGGTTTTCTACTTCACACTCATGATTACGAGAGTTGACTATTTCCAATAATTATTAGCTTTGGCAACAGTTTGAAAATGAACTGCAACCACATGTGATGCCATAGTCAAACTGTCAGCGCTGTTTTCATAGTCTGCGCGCAAGCGTCCGCGAATTGCGTCGTCAGGCTGGGTTTTCTTAACGGCCATGCGGCTGAGTTTAATAGCAAGTTCAAATCCCGCTTCGGGCGTTTCTGTAACCAATGTTGGTAGCCAACTCATATAATTTCTCCTTCAGAATAGATGTTGTTTAGGCTTACCATGAAAGTACAATAAACAGCACAATCATTCCCCAAAAGCAGGAGTTGATAAATGATCTCAATATACCAGAATCTTCTTCAACTGTAATGCCCAGCCCGTGCAGAACGATGTTTCCAGGTAAAAAAAGCAACTTTAAGAGCAGTTTGAAAATCCACATTTTCTTGCCTTCGTGTTTGTAAAATTGTTTTAGACCGCTGCATTCTTTTGCCATTGGGGTGGTGTCGCGAATGGATCTGAATTTCGTGACAACCAAAGGCTCGATGCTATGCGTTCAGCAGACTGAACTACCAATACAGAGGCCTCAGCTGTAAAAATCTCTTGGGAAGTGGCTTCAAATAGAGTTAGCCATACTTCAAAATTATCGGTGTCGATGCCATCTATTTTTTGATGAACAACCACTGGTTTTCCTTTGTATTCACCTGTTCGCAACAGAACCGAACGCCAAAAGCCTTTCATCGTATCAAGATGTTTGCTCCAGGCTTCGCCAGCATGTTTAACAAATATTGGACCTAACTTCTCATTCTCCATGACACGCGCGTAGAAGCAATCAACCAGTTCAGAAACTTGCTGAGCGGTGATTGATGGATGAACGCTTCGCCGTTCGACGTGTGCTCTTGCTTCGATGGTGCTCATGGTAGGGTATATAATGCATTTAAAATGTATCTTTTAATTATGTTTGATCTCAATTAAAGTCAACATCTGAGTTGAATGTTATAGAGTTGTCCTATGCGATTGAGCCTTGCCAGTGATTTAGCTCTGCGCATCTTGATGATGCTTGCGCAAAGCAAAGACCCTCAAACTGTGAACATCGCGTCTAACGAATTAAAATTGGTGAAATCCCATGTCATGAAGATTGTAGCAAAGCTGGTGAAAGCTGGTCTTGTAAAGTCGACTCGTGGGCGCACTGGAGGGATTTCTTTGGGGCGTCCGGCACAAGACATAACTATTGGCGAAGTTGTGAGACTTATTGAACCTGATTTTGCGATCGTGGAATGTATGAGGGAAGGGACCAGCCAATGTACTTTCATGCCCGGTTGCAGATTGCGCGACACTATGGGCAAGGCCAATGCTTCATTTTTGAAAGTGCTTGATGAAGAGCGGTTGAGCAATTTGGTTCATTGAGTTTTCGTGGTGAACCCGAGACTTTTAAATTGTAATTCCAAGTGAGCAGCATACATAGATCGTTCAAGTTTAAAGATGAAAGTCATATCTATGGCGACTTCCCACGACGTTCTATTCCAACCTTTTGAATGCAAATCTCTTAACATGCGAAATCGTATCGTTATGGCACCTATGACACGGGTATTTTCGCCTGGCGGCGTGCCAAAAGGAAATGTTGCAGAATACTATCGAAAACGTTCAGCAGGTGAGGTGGGGCTCATACTATCTGAAGGTACGGTGATTGACCGTCCTACATCCAAGAATGAAGAGGCAATTCCGTTTTTCCATGGCAAAGAAGCATTGGCTGGTTGGCAAACTGTGATTGATGGCGTTCATGAAGCTGGCGGTAAAATGGGTCCTCAGATTTGGCATACTGCTTCCACCAGAGGGCAACAGGGATGGGAACCGGAGCATCCGGTCGAAAGCCCTTCAGGTCTTGTAGGCCCGGGAGATCCGCGTGGCAAAGCCATGAGCGAAGAAGATGTCACTGATGCGATCGCTGCTTACGCAAAGGCGGCAGGAGAATCTGAACGTCTAGGATTTGATATGGTTGAAATTCATGGGGCCCATGGATATCTCATCGATCAATTTTTCTGGTCTGGTACTAATGAACGCAAAGATATTTGGGGCGGCGCAACGTTAAAGGAACGCTCTAAATTTGCGGCTGAAGTTATACGCGCTGTGCGCCGCGAGGTGGGGGATGATTTCCCAATAGCGTTGCGGGTTAGTCAGTGGAAACAACAAGATTACAAAGTGCGCTTGGCAGAAACACCAGAGGCCATGACAGATTGGCTTTTGCCCTTAGTGGAAGCTGGTGCTGACATGCTTCATTGTTCGCAACGCAGGTTCTGGGAACCAGAATTCCCCGAACTCGATGGCGCAGACGGATTCAACTTCGCAGGTTGGGCAAAGAAACTCACCGGAACTACAACCATTTCAGTCGGGTCAGTTGGATTGTCCGGTGATTTTTTCGGTGCATTCGGTGGAAAGTCTTCTGAACCAACAGATTTGAACGAACTTGTGCGCCGCATGGAACGTGAAGAGTTTGATCTTATCGCAGTCGGCCGCGCCTTATTGGCTGATCCTGATTGGGTGGCAAAAATTAAAGGCACGAACGATGAGCCTAGAATAGATTTCAGCCCGAAAGCTTTTGGAGAGCTGGTATAAGTTCAAACTTCATCGGACACCGAGTTTATGAGCTGCATAGACTCGGTGTCGATTTGATCAAGCAGAATTGTCAACTTGGCTAACGTGAGCGACAATTCAAACCGCTTCTTTACAGCACGTACAGTCACGCTTATCTGTTCACAAAACACATACCTTTGGAATTTATTCAATGCGCGCAGAGATGCAAACCCTTGCAGACGAGATCACTCAGGCAATTAGCCTGCTGCGCCGCCATTTGGATTGGGATGTGGCCAATAACCGCTTAGCTGAATTAAACATTGCTGCTGAAGATCCTGAATTATGGAATGACGCTGGCAAAGCGCAGATATTAATGAAAGAACGTCAGACACTGGAAACCAGTATCACATCTATCAATGGGTTGGAGACGGATCTTCAAGACGCCTCAGACCTGATCGAATTGGCGGAAATGGAAGACGACGCAGACGTTTTGAGTGAAGCCGAAGCGTCATTACGGAAACTGCACGGCGAGTTGGGCAAACGTCAGGTGGAAACCCTGTTGTCTGGCGAGGTGGATGCAAATGATACGTTTTTTGAAGTCCATTCAGGGGCAGGCGGCACAGAATCAAACGATTGGGCCAATATGTTGTTGCGCATGTATATCCGCTGGGCGGAACGCAATGGCTACAAAGTTGAAATTCAGGCGACCACTGCGGGCGATGAAGCTGGGATCAAAGCAGCAACCGTCTTGGTGAAGGGACACAATGCCCATGGTTGGTTGAAAACAGAATCCGGCGTCCACCGTCTGGTGCGTATCTCGCCTTATGATTCCAATGCACGCAGGCACACATCGTTTTCTTCAGTGTGGGTTTATCCCGTGATCGATGACAATATCGAGATCGACATTCAAGACAAAGATATTCGGGTCGATACGTTCCGTTCATCCGGCGCGGGTGGTCAGCATGTGAACACAACAGACTCCGCCGTACGCATCACCCATGAACCCACTGGAATTGTGGTGACGAGTTCAGAGAAATCTCAGCACCAAAACCGTGCGAACGCCATGAAAGCGTTACGCGCGCGTCTCTATGATATGGAGATGAAAAAGCGCGAAGAAGCGACCCAATCAGCCCATGACAACAAGACTGAAATTGGTTGGGGACACCAGATTCGTTCTTATGTTTTACAGCCGTATCAATTGGTGAAAGACCTACGCACAGGCATTGAAAGTACGAACCCGAATGGTGTGTTGGATGGTGATCTCAACCAGTTCATGGAGGCCGCACTAGCGCATCAAGTGAGCGGCGAAGATAAGGTAATCGAAGACGTCGAGTAAGCCTTACAAATAAGGCTTCAAATGTTTTTCAAGACGAACATAATGGATTGGGTCCAGAACTCGACCCTTGCGGCGTACTTCGTAATGCAAATGCGGTCCTGTAGAACGACCTGTGCTGCCGACTTTTCCAATCAATTGACCTCGAGACACGTGCTGACCCACACGCACTTTGATCCGACTTAGATGCGCATAGCGAGTCGTAATTCCACCACCGTGATTAATTTCGATCATCTTGCCGTAACCACCATTGCGGCCAGCTTTAACAATCTTGCCGGATGCAGTGGCAATGATTGTTGAACCGGTGCGAGCTTTAAAGTCTAAGCCTGCGTGCATTGCGGATTTTCCGGTAAACGGATCATGACGACGCCCGTATTTCGATGAAATGCGACTGCCTGGAACAGGATTACCATGAGGTAGGCTCTTTGCAGCACGACGAACCTTATCAAGTGTTTTTAACGATGCATCGAGTGCATCAACATGATCTGAAAAATGTGCGGCGCTTTTCAATTCAATAAGCGGGCCACCAATAGCAGAAGCATTTGGAATTCTAATCCCCTGTTTTGTTAGGATGCGCGCAAGCTTACGTGCTTTGTCTTGAGCATTAGCGCGCAACAGAGTTAGTTCAGCAAGTTGAGCTGTTTCTGTTTCAACCAAAGTGGCTTCAAGAGAATCCAGAACCTTAGAATCCGGTTGAAAATCAACAGAAGCAAGAGCGACAGGATTGCTTGAAGTGGTGACAAATGGGCTGCTGCTGCCAACAAGTGAACCCAACTTCAATCCGGCACGTTTGTCTTTCCGAACCGACGAGGTTGTTGTTGGATCAATGAGTTTCAATTTCCCTGTGCGTTTCAAGGCTTTTCGCACGCGTACTTGTCGTTCACCAATCTCACTTTGGCGTGCCAGAAGTTCTGATACACGTTCTTCAACCGCTTGCTGATCTAACATCTGGCGGCTGGTGACCAAATCAACTTGTGCGCGGAGCGTTGTAATGCGGTCTTCATAAGCTTGCTGCATGCGTGCATGGTTCGCCAATGTTGCGCCCATCATATCGTCGCGCAACATAAGATATGATCCGGAAATCAAAACGCCGACCAGAAACACAATTGCTAAACCACCAAAGACAATCATACGGCTGCGTGGGATGGAGAGGGAAACAGTGTCAGATGGCATGTTGTTTGAGCGCGAAATTTTAACGCGAGAAGGTGTCCCGGCGAGATTTTGAGGAGCTATATTGCCATTTGGAAATGGAAAAGAACGCGACATGAAACCAAAATTGAACTCGAATCTGAATTTCAGTATCAGTCTTTATGGTTAACAGAAGCTTATTTTAGACGTTATGCTTTTATGTTCCAGAACTTGAAAGGGTTCGATAAAAACCTGGTGTCAGCCCCGCACGTGCGCGTGCCATGTCGTTGAATGGTGGTTTTAACGGCCCTCTGAAATGAGAACGGACCAATTCTTGAAAAGCTGCTGCGGGTTCGCGTCCTTCGCGCAAACAAAGAAACCGGAACCACTTGGCACCCACGGCCACATGGCCTTGTTCATCACGATAGATAATATGAAAAATGCGCGCAGACTTATGATCGCCTATTTCTTCCATCTTTTCCAAAAGAGAAGGGGTGATGTCCAATCCGCGAGCTTCAAGAATGAGTGGTACAACCGCCAATCGTGCAGTCAGCCCATGAGAAGTGGACTGCGCAGCTTCCCACAAGCCATCATGAGCATCCAAGTCTCCATACATTCCGCCCAACTCAGCAAGGCGCTCTTGCAGAAGAGAGAAATGTTTTGATTCTTCCAAGGCAACGCGCACCCAACCGTCATAAAAACTTCGAGGCATATCTTGTTTTGCGAAACGGGCAATGATGTCCCATGCCAGATCAATCGCGTTCAATTCAATGTGTGCTATTGCATGCAACAGTGCAAAACGCCCTTTTTCAGACCGAAGAGAACGTTTCTTGGTTTGAAAAGGCGGCACGAGCTTTGGCAGAGCAGGACGACCAGGACGGTCAGGTATAGAAGTTGCTAAAGCGCCGCCAATGCCCAGTTTCCCGTCAAACCAATGCCGTGCAGTTTCGCGCGTATAGGCTATTTTATTTTCAAGCAGGTCAGCGCTCAATGCCTTCACAGCGCCATCTTGCAACGAAGATGGTCGAAAATCTTTATCACAGCGGTCACGCCAAACGCTTGGCCACTCGTCGAGTTGAAAGTAACGATCTGATAGTAGATTAGCCAAAGTGTTGTCGTGCGGCTTCTATGACAGCATCTACATGTCCTTTTACACGCACCTTGCGCCACATCTCGACAATTCTTCCGTCCGCATCAATGAGAAAAGTCGAGCGCTCTACACCCATATAGGTCTTGCCATACATACTTTTTTCCACCCAAACACCATAAGCTTCCAAAGCAGTTTTTTCTTCGTCCGCTGCAAGGGCAATCGACAAATCATATTTTTTCGAAAATTTGTCATGTTTAGCGGCTGTGTCGGGCGACATTCCAATCACAGCGACATCCAATTTTGCGAGTTCTGACTTTGCAGCACTGAATTCAATGGCTTCTGTCGTGCAGCCGGGGGTATCGTCCTTGGGGTAGAAATACACAATTGCCGCTTTGCCGTTAGGAAACGAAATTGTTTCTCCGTTATTTCCGGGCAGTTCGAACGCTGGCGCTTGATCACCGATATTCAACATTATTGTTTCCTAAGAGAGGTAAGAGTCCTAAAATCACCACACTTTTGTGTCAATCAAATTGCCTTAAGACAAGGGGCAAGTGTGTCGCTGCACTCATCATCCATTTTATTCTTTGGATATAACGTTAGGTAAATCGTAAGGTCCTGTTGTCCTGGGCAATTTAGTGATTCTGCGAGAAAGACTCTGTTCTGAATTATGATTGTGAAATTCAAAAAGAGTGAGCAACCTAAACTTCTGGATTTTCCTTCAGCAATGGCGCAGGACCAAACACCGCTTCAAGGAGAAGCGAGTGTTGCAAAAGAAAAACGTAAATCTGGTAAGTCGTGGATATTGAGAGCCGTTCTGTTCGTTGCAGTTCTGGCCATTGTCGGCATTGTGGCAATCACGTTGGTTTTGTCGCAAGGTCCGATTTCCAACGAACAATTACGTGCCGGTCTTGAAACTCAACTTTCGCAGTTGCTGGGAGAAAATTATCAAGCAAAAATTGGCAATGCCAATGTGGCTTTGGGCGAACGGGGGCTGATCTCACTTAAAGCCGCAGATGTAAAGTTTCTCGATAAGCAAGACACCAATCTTGGTGTCGTAAACGATGTTTCCGTTCAACTGAAAGCGTTGCCGTTTTTATCCGGTCAAGTGAAGGCAGAGAGTCTATCGCTCAACAAAGCCTCCGTATCTATACTTCCATATTTTGGGTCGCCGATTGGTAAAGCCACACAAGCAAGCGATTTGTGGAGTGCCAAAGTTGATTTATCCACTGGGCTTAAATCGCTCGGAGACGCGCTGCGACAAGCAGAAAGCTCTATAGCGTCGGCGGGCTTGGACAGCATTGTTCTTAAAGACACTGCAATTTTGGGATTTGAGGCATTCGGCCTCCGTTCACGTCGCGCAACGGCCACACGTTTTGAAATCAAACACAACGCGAACTTTCAATCCGGCTTGCAGTTCAAAGGTCTGATGGAAACAGAACACAGCAATTGGGTTTTCAGTGGAAGCTGGCTGACAGAAGAGACAACTTCCATTTTAGAGATTCAGATTTCAGGACTTAAGTTCCGCGATTTCTTGTTTTTACCAGATCAGACAGAGCCCGGCAAATTTGATATGGATGGTGATTTTGTACTGACGCTCAAGGCTCCATTTTCATCTGATAAGAAGCCACAGCAAGCGTTTGGACAAATCGCTATTGGTCAATCCAGTCTGAACATGGGGAAGGATCATGCTTCGACTATTGCAAAGGCGATTTTGAATTTCCGGATACATCCGCAAGGCAATCGGATTACTCTTGAAAAATCGCCATTCATTTTTCCAACGGCCAAATCTGTCTTGGTTGGCAATATCGATTTCGCCAACTCCGCAACCGTTGATCCGGTATTCACAATACAAGCATCTGACATTGTGAGCTATGCCATGTTGCCATCGGAAGCCGCAGCCGAAGGAGGGCTTTTAGCTCAAGGAAAACTCAATCGGCAAAACAAAAGTTTCGATTTCGAAAAACTGGAGGTCAAAACGAAACAAGGTCACATTTCAGGAAATGGATCTGTGGCATTTTCGGAACAAGCAACACCAAATATCAAATTGGATTTGATCTCTGATCGAATGAGAGTGTCTGATTTCAAACAAATCTGGCCACTGTTTCTGGCCCCAAAAGTACGTGAATGGGCGAAGGATGGATTGTTGGGGGGAGAAATTCGTTCCGCTAAGGTCAAAGTAGATTTCCCACTGAGCATAATCAGAGATCAAATTCCGTTCTCAAATCGACATGTACAAGCAACGATCAAAGTTGCCGGAGTGAGCATCAAAACTGCAGGCGAGCTTCCAAGACTGATCAATGCAAATGGAGAGGTTCGGTATCAAGGTGTTGAAACAAAAGTCCTGTTAAACGATGCCACTGCCAAAGTCGTTGGTTATCCGAGTTTAAAAGTAACTAGCGGTCAGTTTATCGTTCCCAACTACAAATCTAAACCATTGCTAGCTGATCTATCATTCGATGTTGCCTCATCAGCATCATCCCTTGCGACAATCACATCCAAAGCGCCTCTAAATGTAAAGCCAATCGCCGGACTGGAACCATCCAATGTCGCGGGTTCTGTGACATCGACGGTGAAAACCCAACTGGTTCTGCTGCCAGAAAATAAGATTAAAACACAATCATGGTCCGTAAAATCCAGTGTTCGAAATGGTAGCTCTCGCAAAAAGATTGCAGATCGGTCAATCTCGGCTGCCAATATAGAAGTGGCTTTAAGTTCTTCATCAGCGGTTGCTGACGTTAAAGGCAATGCCAAAATTGATGGCGTGCAAGCCGACATTGCATTGCTTCAGCCTTTGGATGGCAGTGCGGCAAAAAATTCTGTGACAATGCAGTTGGATGACACTGCACGCAAAAAACTTGGGATCAATACCGGCGACGTGATCAAGGGGCCTATTGCAGTCTCTATCGGGTCTCAAAAGAACGGTGGAACTTCAATCACTGTCGATTTGAAAAACGCAACCTTGTCTTTTCCATGGATCGGATGGAGCAAAGGAAAAGGCGTATCGGCAACTGCGTCATTTGCAATGTATGACAAGAATGGCGTTACAGAGTTGAGAGACATTCGTTTGAAAGGCAAAGGATTTTCCGCTGGAGGAAGTATCGTTGCTGATAAGTCAGGGTTAAGGTCTGCCAAACTGAAGAATGTCAAACTCAACAAAACTGATGATTTAGACTTGCGTTTAGCGCGAACCAAATCCGGATACGATGTGGTTGTAAATGCCAGATCGTACGATGTGCGTGCGATCATCAAGTCATCACTGAACAATCAACGTGTATCCGGCGGCAAAGGATTACGTGTGAATGTGAAAGGTTCAGTGCGTCGATTGCTGGGGTTTAACGGTCAAATTCTTTCTGGAGTCTCAATAGATCTTTCGCAGAGAGGAAATGTCGTCAACAGAGCAAACTTAAAGGCCGTTGCTGCGGGTGATGCGCCGACTATCTTTGCAGTGGCACCAGCAAATGGTGGTCTTCAAACAACAATTAAAACCCAAAATGCAGGGTCAGTATTAGCATTTTTGAATCTCTATTCAAAACTCTCCGGCGGTTCTATGAATGCGCTGTTGACCACTGATAAATCAGGTATCTCGCGCGGTACCATTCAAGCAAGAAATTTCAAACTGCTCAACGAACCTCGATTAGCAGCACTGCTGAAAGCGCCGCAAAACAATGTGGCAGGATTGGATGGCGACAAAGTGAGGAGTGTCCTACGATCTGTACCAACAAAGAATGCAGGTGTGGACAGTCTGCTGGCCGAGGTCATCAAAAAACCGGGAAACTTGCGTATTACGCGTGGAAGGCTTTCGGGAGGTGATGCAAGTGCGGCTTTTGAAGGCACAGTCTATGATCGCAATAATCGTATGAAGATCAATGGTACATTTTTACCGGGCCGTGCTCTCAATACCTTTGTTTCCAAAATACCATTGATCGGTTTGGCGTTTGGCAATGGTAAAACCAGCGGTTTACTTGGCATCACATTTCAGTTGCGTGGGGCATACAACAACCCGCAGATCCGTGTGAACCCACTGTCGATCGTCGCTCCCGGCGTGTTCCGGAAGCTGTTTAAATTCTAATCGAAACTGTTATTTCGGCTGGATAAGAACGTGGCGTTTTTTACCAAACGATAATTTGTCCTCACCATCGTTCATGTCAGCCAGATTGATCGACAGCGTTTCATCCGAAACAACAGTGTCGTTCCAGCGAACCGCGCCACCTTTGATATGACGACGCGCTTCGCCGTTTGATTTTGCAAAGCCGGAGGCTACCAATAACTGAAGGATGCCCATGCCGCCTTCAAGTTCAGATCTGTCAATCTCGACAGTTGGTAAGTTTGACGCCAATGCCCCTTCTTCGAAAGTTTTGCGTGCGGTCTCTTCAGCCTCGTATGCCGCTTTTTCGCCGTGTACCAACATAGTTGCCTGCGTTGCTAGAATCTTCTTAGCTTCGTTCAGTTCCGCACCTTGAAGGGTTTCCAACTTAGCGATCTCATCCAACGGGAGAGTTGTAAACAGACGCAGGAACTTACCAACGTCAGCGTCTTCTGTGTTGCGCCAATATTGCCAGAAATCAAAAACAGGCAACATGTTCGGATCAAGCCATACTGCACCATTGGCTGTCTTGCCCATCTTTGCGCCAGAAGCTGTTGCCAGAAGTGGAGTGGTCAATGCGTAAAGTTGTTCAGCGCCGGAACGACGGCCAAGGTCAACACCGGAAACAATATTACCCCATTGATCCGATCCGCCCATCTGCAGCCGGCAATCGTAGCGGCGGCTCAATTCCACATAGTCATAGGCTTGAAGGCACATGTAGTTGAATTCAAGAAAAGAGAGATGCTGTTCACGATCCAAACGGTTTTTCACGGAATCTCGTGCCAACATTGCATTGACCGACAGGTGTTTTCCGTAGTCCCGCAAAAACTCAATGTAATTTAACTTGAGCAACCAATCGGCATTGTCCGCCATAATGGCGCCGTTCGAGTCATCATTGAAATCGAGAAAAGTTGAAAAGCCGACTTTGATCTTTGTCTTGTTGTCTTCGATCTGTTCAGCCGTCAACAATTGTCGAGATTCGTCCTTGCCAGATGGGTCGCCCACCATGGTTGTTCCGCCACCCATCAATGTAATAGGGCGATGGCCAGTTTGCTGGAACCAGTACAGCAACATGATCTGCGTCATGTGTCCCACATGCAAGCTTGGCCCGGTTGGATCAAAACCGATATAGGCAGTCACAACTTCCTTGGATAAAAGATCATCAAGACCTGATTCGTCAGAAATTTGGTGAATAAATCCCCGTTCAGAAAGCGTGTTCAGGAATGCCGATTTGAATGCGGACATGGTATAACAAGTTCCAAAGTGTGTTTGGCGGACACTTACAAGATTAGAATAGAAATTTCACGCTCTAATTCGTGCAATTGAAAGGCCAAATTATGATTGAAAATGCCATAGGCCTTATGAGTGGTACTTCGATGGACGGAATCGATGTAGCGATGATCAGGACGGATGGTCAGTCACATGTGGAATTTGGTCCAACCCTAGCAATTGATTATGCAACATCGGTACGCCGTGAGATCGAAGCTTCATTGAAAGAAGCAGAAGCAATTTCAGAACGTGAAGAGCGTCCGGGAAATTTGGCTCAGGTAGAACATTTAGTGACTGATTTGCACGCGCAAGCTTGCGAAACGTTCTTCAAAATCCATGGGATAGATCGTAACACAATTCGCGCTATAGGTTTTCACGGACAAACGGTGCTCCATAGGCCAGAACAAGGCTTGACCGTTCAACTTGGTGATGGGCAAGCCTTGGCAAATGCTGTTGGTGTGGACGTAATCTACGACATGCGTGCCAAAGACATGACGGTCGGCGGACAAGGTGCGCCACTCGTCCCAATCTACCATCAAGCCTTGGCTGAAAAGATTGCATCTGATTTGCCCGTCGTCTTCGTGAATATCGGTGGTATTTCCAACATCACTTATGTTGGGGCGGACGGTGAATTGTTGGCCTTTGATACGGGGCCGGGCAATGCGTTGATTGATCAATGGGTCCAAGCAAAAGCTGGAATTCCGTTTGATCAAGGTGGCAAGATTGCATCTGAAGGTGTGTTTCTCGCTCCAATCGTTGATCAATATATGAAATCAGACTTCTTTCAGCGCAGTGGGCCGAAGTCTCTTGATCGTAATGATTTCAAACCGTTAGATCCGGGTGCTGCCGAACTCAGCGACGGCGCGCGATCATTGGCGCGCATCACTGCGCAATCGATCATCCGCTCAACAGATCTCATGCCGGAATTACCAGTGCAATGGATCATCAGTGGCGGCGGGCGATTGAATGAAACGATTATGAATGACCTGGCATTGCTGGCTCAACAACAAGGCGCAAGTGTTGTGACATCTGACAGTCATGACTTAAATGGCGACATGATGGAAGCGGAAGCTTTTGCGTATTTGGCAGTCAGAAGTTTGCGCGACCTGCCATTAACGTTCCCGACGACAACAGGCTGCAAGCAACCCATATCGGGCGGGTTGCACGCCAAATCCGATTCTATCCTGTAATCAAATATCCGTAGGCGCGCCATAAATAGACGACGCTCACGATGAGACCGAATGAGATCACAAGCGCACGCATCACTTTTTGTGAAAGTTTCTTGGAAAAACTACCACCAAAAGCGCCACCCAAAGTTGCGCCCACCATCATGGCAATCGCATAAGGCCAATCCACCAAACCGCTTGATGCCACAACGACAATACTCACAAGGCTGATCACGGTTCCCGCAGCATTTTTGATCGCATTGGCCAAATGGGCGTTTGTGTATCCGGCAATTGTGAAAGACGCTAAAAGAATCACACCAAGGCCAGCGCCGAAATAACCGCCATAGATCGAGAAAAAGAACAGTAAAACGCGCCCAAGGACATCGCTGCCATTGGTGCTAAAAATACTTTGAATGAAAGACCGCACTTGATTGCCCAGTGCATAGATCGTGACAGCAACGAGCATCAACCATGGAATGAGAGTTGTGAAAGTTGATTCGCCCAACTGCAGAAGCAAGAACACACCCACGATGCCACCAGCAGCGCAAATCGATAGGTCAACCCAGAGGCGTCGGCCGAGGCTCAGCAATTCATCTTTAAAAGCTGGTACGGCCGCCGCATTGCTGGGCAGTAGAGCCACAAAGTTTGTGGCATTGGCAACCAATGGTGGTAGGCCAACTGCCATCAAAACGGGAAAGGAAATGAATGTCGCGCCGCCTGCAATTGAATTGAACACACCAGCAACGATGCCAGTGGCAAACAAAAAAGCGAGCGTCGCGTAATCCATATTCGGCTTTCAGATCAGAAGCGCTTAACGCTCCAGCATAGTTTCTTCGACGCCACCTTCAATCAAGCCAAGACGTTTGTCGAGGTAGATTTGGCATTCGTCGAGCAACTCATCTTGATGTTCGCTGAAGAAGTGGTTGGCTTCAGGCATTGTGATTTGTGTCGTCGTAATGCCTTTTTGACTGCGCAATTTATCAACCAATGTTTGCACATGCTCTGGTTTCGACACGCGATCATCTTCGCCGTGGATAATCAATCCGGAAGAAGGGCAGGGTGCAAGAAACGCAAAATCATAAATATTCGGCTGAGGGGCAATCGAAATATAACCTTCAATCTCAGGGCGACGCATCAAAAGCTGCATACCAATCCATGATCCGAAGGAGAAACCGGCAACCCAGCAACCGCTTGAATCCGGATGAAGTGTTTGTATCCAATCGAGCGCAGCTGCCGCATCTGATAATTCACCAGCACCGTGATCGAACTCTCCTTGGCTGCGACCAACACCGCGGAAATTAAACCGCAATGTTGTAAAGCCACGTTCTTGGAACATGTAGAACAACTTATAGACGATTGGATTGTTCATGGTGCCGCCAAATTGTGGATGCGGATGCGGATGAAGGATAATCGCAATTGGTGCGTTTTTGTCTTCTGCAGGTTGGTAACGGCCTTCAAGGCGACCTTCGGGGCCAGTAAAAATAACTTCAGGCATTTAATGCTCCTATTGCACCGGGTTGGAAGCCGCAGGACGAAACCGCGTCAATTGGCGCGTCAATCTCTGTCCAAAAATCCAACACTTGGCTTGACGTTTGGACGGGCAATTTCTAACCTAGTTTAGAATTATTCAAAAGTTGCGATTTGGTCTCAGTTTGAGTCTGTCACCGCGAAGTCCAGTACATAGGCCATTTGGTTCTTGAAATTCAAGAAAATTGGCAGGTTTCTTTGCGAATAGATAATAAAGTACCGGATCAAAGCCATTAGCACAGTTTTAGAGAGCAGAATTATGACGGGCAACCGCGCCTATCTCGATCACAATGCTACGTCCGTTCTGCGCCCCGCAGCACGGGATGCAATGATTGATGCGATAGAAAGCAGCGGCAATCCTTCATCAGTGCATGGCGAAGGGCGCAATGCGCGCCGTTTGGTTGAGAAAGCCAGAAGCGAAGTTGCTGCTCTGGTCAACGTGGACACTGATTCTGTCACGTTCACATCAGGTGCAACTGAGGCCGCGCATTTGGCATTGACCCCGCACATTCGCAATAGCGGTATCTTACAACCTGCAGGCGTTTTATATGTGCTGGAAACTGAACATCCATGCGTTTTGGCAGGCGGTCGGTTCGACCAAGAGCAAATTGTTTCGATTCCCGTGTTGGGCAATGGTGTGATCGACTTTGACGCATTTGATAAATTGTTGAATGACCATAAAGAAACAAACGGTCGACCCTATGTGGCTGTTCAATTGGTCAACAGTGAAACGGGCGTCATTCAACCTATTACTGAAATAGCAAAGAGAACACGCTTCAAAGGCGGCTACACACTTTGTGATGCTGTTCAGGCTGTCGGGCGCATTGCAGTCGATGCCAAAGACCTTGGTGTGGATTTCATGATCTTGTCCGCGCACAAGATTGGTGGTCCGCAAGGCGTGGGGGCTTTTATCAATGTCCACTCCATATTAGATGTTACACCCGCTGTGCGAGGCGGAAGCCAAGAGACGAACAAGCGCGCCGGAACAGAAAACGTGCCTGCGATTGCTGGCTTTGGCGCGGCCGCAACCGAAGCTGCAAAAGATATAGCCGATTACAGCAAGATAACTGTCCTTCGGGACTCGATTATCAACCAACTCGCCCCTATATGTTCGGCAAATGGTTTGATGGACAATTTAGCAGTGTTTGGCGCCGACGTAGAATGCGTGGGTAATACGTTATTGTTTGGCTTGAGTGGATTGAAAGCAGAAACGGCTTTGATTGCCTTTGATCTTGATGGCGTGGCGGTTTCCAGTGGTTCCGCATGTTCATCAGGCAAAGTAGGCAAAAGCCATGTGTTGGAAGCCATGAATGCGGACGCGGACATGGCAAGAGGCGCCATTCGGGTAAGCCTTGGATGGAATTCAACCCAAGAAGACGTAGAGAAATTCATCACATCATTTAAGCGCATCGCGAAGCGTTTGAGTGACATGACAAAATCAAAATTATCCGGCGCAGCATAATGCGTCAGAAAACCGGAAGTTTGGAGACACCAAAATGGTAGCTGTTCAGGAAACCATCGACACCGTTAAAACGCTGGATATCGACCAGTATAAATACGGGTTCTCGACAGATATTGAATCTGAAAAAGCACCCAAAGGTTTGGATGAAAACACCATTCGCTTCATTTCGGCGAAAAAAGATGAACCAGAGTGGATGCTGCAATGGCGTTTGGATGCGTTCGAGCGTTGGAAAACCATGACTGAGCCTGATTGGGCGCGGGTTGCCTACGACAAGATCGACTATCAAGACATCTACTACTATGCCGCTCCGAAGAATTTCGAAGATGGACCGAAGTCACTTGATGAGGTTGATCCGGAGCTTCTGCGCACTTACGAAAAGCTGGGTATTCCGTTGCAAGAGCAAGAAGTTCTGGCTGGCGTGACCAAAACAAAAGAAGCGTTGGCGAAGAAAGAAGCAGCTGAGCGTGACGAAGACCCCGATGCGTTTGGGGGGAGTGACAACATTTATAAGTCAGGCCGTGTTGCGGTTGATGCTGTGTTTGATTCCGTTTCCGTGGTGACGACATTTCGTGAAGAGCTGGCCAAATCCGGTGTGATTTTCTGCTCAATTTCGGATGCGATCAAAGAATATCCGGACCTCATCAAAAAATACATGGCGTCCGTTGTACCAGTCACGGACAATTATTTCGCCACGTTGAACTGCGCTGTTTTTACCGATGGATCGTTCGTATACATTCCAAAGGGCGTTCGTTGCCCCATGGAACTGTCCACCTATTTCCGTATCAACGAGGAAAACACAGGTCAGTTCGAACGCACGTTGATCATCGCGGAAGAAGGGTCTTACGTTTCATATCTTGAAGGTTGCACAGCGCCACAACGGGACGAAAACCAACTTCACGCAGCCGTTGTTGAACTGATCGCGATGGATGATGCAGAAATCAAATACTCCACCGTTCAAAACTGGTATCCCGGTGATGAAAACGGCAAGGGCGGCATCTATAACTTCGTGACCAAACGCGCCGATTGCCGTGGCAAGAATTCCAAAGTGTCATGGACACAGGTTGAAACCGGTTCTGCCGTCACATGGAAATACCCAAGTTGTATTTTGCGCGGCGATGGCTCTCGTGGTGAATTCTATTCAATCGCGGTGTCCAACGGCATGCAACAAGTGGATAGCGGCACGAAAATGCTGCATCTCGGCAAAAACACAACAAGTCGCATCATCTCCAAAGGCATTTCTGCAGGGCGTTCGCAAAACACCTATCGCGGGCAGGTGAGCATTGGCCGCAAGGCCGATACGGCTCGAAACTTCACCCAGTGTGACAGCCTGTTGATCGGCAACCAATGTGGTGCGCACACAGTGCCGTACATCGAAGCCAAGAACAAAGACGCACAATTGGAACACGAGGCCACAACCTCAAAAATTTCCGACGACCAACTCTTCTACTGTCTCCAACGCGGCATCCCAGAAGAAGAAGCGATTGCGCTCATCGTGAATGGCTTTGTGAAAGAAGTGATCCAAGAACTCCCAATGGAATTCGCCGTCGAAGCGCAAAAGCTGATTGGGATTAGTTTGGAAGGGAGTGTTGGTTAAGTGTTATCGGGTGGCGACAATTCAAATGCTGACTTAGCTATTGCTGTGGCTCGGAGTAAAACTCTTGATCCAGAAACAAACGCTAAACTTTATGCATCTGATGCAAGATACACGTTAGTATTTGCGGTTCTCGCGATCTTCATTTTCTCAGCGCTACTGAGCTACATCGAACCGATTTTTCTTTGGGCAGCGATGCCTGCAGCGGTCACTTTGGTTTTTGTCCTGCTGAGACAAATCCAACGACAGTTGAATCGTAAGAGGATGATGGACGAGGTCGCGAAAAAATGACCCCGCGCGAACTCTTATCCAAACCATGGGTGCGCATAGTCGCATTTCTTTGGGGCATTGTGTTTCCCATCGTGTTCGTCGGCTTGCCATTGATGAAAGTGGTGACAGGCGAGGCCGAGTTTTCGATGGGGCCGATTTGGGCGCTGGTATTGTGGGTGATCAGTCCATTCGCAGTGTCGATTGTTTTGAAATATGCGCGGGGTGGAAATTGATAGCTGAATGCACTCCACGTCATTCCGGGGCGCATACTATGCGAACCCGGAAACCAGAGCAGAAAGTTGACCATGCTAAGTGCTGGGTTCTTATGGAGTGACCGTTGAGCGGTTGGGTCTACATCATGGCGTCGCGCCGCAACGGAACAATCTACTGTGGGGTGACAAGCGATCTACAAAGCAGAGTATTTGAACACAGAAATGAACTGAAACCTGGATTTACAAACAAATATGGCTGCAAGACACTGGTTTGGTATGAACGACACGACAACATCGTTGAAGCCATTCAACGGGAAAAGAAATTGAAAAAATACAGACGGGACTGGAAATTGGTACTGATTGAAGGATTTAACCCAGATTGGAACGATTTGTTTGAATCGTGTCTTGAACGGGACAATCCGAGCGATGTTATAAGAATGAGAAAATCATAAAATCCGTCATTCCGGAGCGCGTTCAAGGCGAACCCGGAATCTAGGACAGAGAATTCTCGGTGCTGGGTTTCGGGTTCATACTTCGTATGCCCCGAAATGACGAAACAAAGATGGAAAAGAAGAAGTAAAAATGTTAGAAATTAAAAACCTTCATGTCCGTATTGAAGAAGACGGAACTGAAATCATCAAAGGTCTGAACTTGTCCGTCGCGGCGGGTGAAGTGGCTGCGATTATGGGGCCGAACGGGTCTGGTAAATCCACATTGTCTTACGTGCTGTCTGGCAAGGAAGATTACGAAGTGACCGAAGGGTCCATCACGTACAATGGCCAAGATCTGTTGGAACTTGATGTGGCTGAACGTGCTGCCGCTGGCGTATTCCTTGCGTTCCAATATCCCGTAGAAATTCCCGGTGTCCCAACCATGACTTTCCTTAAAGAAGCCATGAACGCACAGCGCAAAGAGCGCGGTGAAGCTGAATTGACCACACCTGATTTCATCAAACGTGTTCGCGCTGCGGCTGGCGATTTGAAAATCGATTTCAACATGTTGAAGCGTCCAGTGAACGTTGGCTTCTCCGGTGGCGAAAAGAAACGTGCAGAAATTCTACAAATGTCATTGCTGGAACCAAAGCTCTGTATCTTGGATGAAACAGATTCAGGTCTCGATATTGATGCGCTGAAAATCGTATCCGATGGTGTGAACCATCTGCGTGACCCGAACCGCGCAGTCATCGTGATCACCCACTACCAGCGTTTGCTCGATCATATCGTTCCAGACAGCGTGCATGTTTTGTCCAACGGCCAAATCGTCAAATCTGGCGATAAATCTTTGGCGATAGAACTGGAAGAAAAAGGCTACGCCGACATCATCGCGGCAGCAGCATAAGGCAACACGACCATGACAGCCCACACACCGCGCATCCTCACCGATGCGGAAACATCATTGCTCGACGCTTACGTCGCTGCCGGAAACACCAATGCTGCGCGCGATGCAGCCATTGCGCAACTGAAAGACAATGGCTTGCCAACACGCCGTGTTGAAGCATTCCATTACACTGATCTGCGCGCATTGTTGAAAGCTGGTTACTCAGTCGCCTCGCGTCCAACAGAAGAGCTTGCGAAAACAGTCGGTGCGCAATTTCCGCGTCTGGTGACAGGTGCATCCGTTCAGCATTTCCGCGATGGTCACTTCTTCGATTTTGGAGAAGCTCTGCCAAAAGGCGCAACTGTTGTTGCGGAATTGCCGGAAGCGAAGCCGCTCGGTGGAAATGAAGATGCAACAGCACTCATCAACACAGCGTTTGCTCAGGATGGTTTGACCCTCTCCATCGCCGAAGGTGCTGAGATCGAACAGACAATTGGTTTGGCCTATGCCCATACGGGCAGCGCGAACACGATTGCGGCCCAACGTTTTGCAATTAACGCTGCTGCGAACTCCACCAGCACGATTGTCTATCGCGCAGTTGGTCTGGAAGATGTGCAATATTTGTCATCATCTGTTGTCGATTTGGACATTGCTGATGGTGCGACTGTCACGTTCACGATGTCCATCGAAGAAGGCAACTTGGCCCAACGTTTGGGACGGTTGAACGTCTCCCTTGGCAATGGTGCGAAGCTCAACCTGTTCATTCTCAATGTGGGCGGCAAGCTCGTGCGTCAAGAAGTGAATTTTGATGTTGTTGGCGAAAATGTCGATTTGAACATTTCAGGCGTCAATCTCATCGGTGGCGAATCTCATATTGATGTCACATCGCGCATAACCCATCACACGCCCAACACCAATTCGACTGAGACTTTCCGCAACGTGGCAACAGGCCGTGGACGCGGTGTGTTCCAAGGACAAATCAATGTGCGCCAAGCAGCTCAACTGACCGATGCACGCATGGCTTGCAACACATTGTTGTTGTCAGATGATTGTGATTTTTCCGCCAAGCCAGAACTCGAAATCTTCGCCGATGACGTGCAATGTGCCCACGGTGCAACGGTGACTGATCTTGAAGACAGCTATATGTTCTATCTCATGGCGCGAGGCATTTCGGAAACGAATGCCCGCCGCATGTTGATCAAAGCATTCGTCGCTGAAATCGTTGAAGATCTGGAAGACAAAGGTCTTGCAGAAGGTTTGGAAGGTCGCATCGACACTTGGATGGAAAAACATGTCTGATTACAACGTCGAGGCCATTCGGGCAGACTTTCCAATTCTGCACCGTGATGTGCATGGAAAGCCGCTGGTTTATCTCGACAATGGTGCATCGGCTCAAAAGCCGCGTCAGGTCATTGATGCGGTTTCTCATGCTTATGAGAACGAATATGCCAACGTCCATCGCGGCCTGCATTTCCTCTCAAATGCGGCGACAGATGCGTATGAAGCGGCGCGGGGCAAGGTTCGTAAGTTCCTGAATGCCCCAAGTGACGAGAACATCGTTTTCACCAAAGGCACAACGGAAGCGATCAATTTGGTCGCGTACGGTTACGCCATGCCAAAATTTGAGGCGGGTGACGAGATTGTTCTCTCGATCATGGAACACCACTCCAACATCGTCCCATGGCATTTTTTGCGCGAACGCCAAGGCGCTGTTCTAAAATGGGTGGATGTGGACGAGCAGGGCGGTTTATCGCTTGAAGCTGTCGAAGCGCAGATCACGGACAAAACCAAACTCATTGCCATCACGCAGATGTCTAATGTGCTCGGCACTGTGGTTCGTGTGAAAGAAATTTGCGCCATGGCCCATGCGCGCGGCATCAAAGTGCTGGTGGATGGTTCCCAAGGGGCGGTTCACATGCCCGTTGACGTGCAAGACATTGGTTGCGATTTCTACTGCATCACAGGCCATAAACTCTATGGCCCCTCGGGCATTGGTGTTCTCTACGGCACCAAAGAAGCACTTGAAGAGATGATCCCATTCCAAGGTGGTGGAGAGATGATTTTGGATGTGACGCTTGATGGCGTCACTTACAATGATCCTCCGCACCGCTTTGAGGCAGGCACGCCACCGATTGTTCAAGCCATTGGTCTTGGTGCTGCCATTGATTACATGGAAAGTGTTGGTCGTGAAAATATTGCAACTCATGAGATAGAGTTGCGCGATTACGCAAATGAAAAATTACGCGAAATCAATGCATTGCGTATTATTGGTGATACACCAGATAAAGGTGCAATATTTTCGTTTGAAATCGAAGGCATTCATGCCCACGATATATCTATGGTAATTGATCGATCTGGTGTAGCCGTTCGAGCAGGCACCCACTGCGCACAACCCTTGATGCAACGCTTCGGCGTCACATCCACCTGCCGAGCCAGCTTCGGCATGTACAACACAAAACAAGAGGTGGATGCTTTGGTGGAAGCTCTAGAAAAGGCGAGGAAGTTTTTCGGATGACTGAAAATACAGAACTCACTGCTGCTGACATGGAAACGGGGCCGAATGCGGCTTCGATTGGTGAGAATACACCAAGTTCCATTCCTCAACATGAACTGGATCGTCTAACGGTCGACATTATTGCGGCAATCAAGACCGTCTATGACCCTGAAATTCCATCGGACATCTACGAAATTGGTCTGATCTATCGCATTGATATGGATGACAACCGCATGGTTGATATCGATATGACAGTGACAGCGCCCGGTTGCCCTGTTGCTGGTGAGATGCCCGGTTGGGTTGAAAATGCGGTCAGTTCTGTTGAAGGCGTGTCCGGTGTAACAGTAAACATGGTGTTCGACCCGCCATGGACACCGGAGCGTTTGAGCGAAGAAGCGCAAATCGCACTTGGCTGGTATGTTTAATCGTCACAGGCAAGACAATTGTAATGGTTGGCATGGATGATTACATTAAGGGCAACGCAATAAGGACTAGACCATGAGTCGCTTCGCCGTAATGACATTGACCGACGCCGCCATTGAGCGGGTCGATGAGATCGTTTCCAACTCCGCTGAAACGCCTTTGGGCATTCGCGTGGGTGTGAAAAACGGCGGCTGTGCCGGCATGGAATACACTGTTGAATTGGTGTCCGAAGCAGACCCCAAAGACGATGCGGTTCAGGCAGGCGACCATACGGTCTATATCGCACCACAAGCTGTCTTGTTTTTGTTGGGTACGCAGATGGACTTTGAAGTGACCAAGCTGCGCAGCGGTTTCGTTTTTAACAACCCAAATCAAACATCAGCATGCGGGTGCGGAGAAAGTGTTACTTTGACCCCCGCTTCACCAGAAGCGTTGGCAAACGCTAATTCTATTCAATAACAGGGGGGCGGGTTCTATGGGTTGGTTTATGACAATAATCATCGGTGGTTTGGCGGGCTATATCGCCGAGCGCATCATGAAAGCTGATATGGGTATTTTCGGAAATATCGGGATCGGTATTGTGGGCGCGATGGCCGCAAATTTTGTTCTCAGCCTGTTAGGCTTTTACACAAGCGGCGGTTTGATCACACAAGGTATCGTAGCCGTGGCTGGAGCTTGTGCATTGATTTACATTTATCGCGCTATCAAAGCACGCGGTTAAACTAAAACACGAGGAAGCGCGACATTGGTCACACTGCTCAATACGATTGACGAGAAACGTCCGCGTCATCCAGAAAAAGAACATAAGCCAGACCAACCTGTTTTAAAGAAACCGGACTGGATTCGCGTTCGTGCATCCTCTTCTCCGGTGTTCACAGAAACGAAAGAAATCGTCAAAGAAAACAACCTTGTGACGGTTTGCGAAGAGGCTGGCTGCCCCAATATTGGCGAATGCTGGTCGAAAAAACACGCAACCATGATGATCATGGGCGACACGTGCACGCGCGCATGCGCGTTCTGCAATGTGCGTACGGGCAGGCCAGAAGCATTAGACACGGCTGAACCCGAAAATGTCGCCACAGCTGTTGCTAAACTGGGCCTGCGTCACGTGGTGATTACATCAGTCGACCGCGACGATCTGGACGATGGTGGT
This sequence comes from uncultured Rhizobiaceae group bacterium, assembly GCA_938010435.1. Lineage (GTDB taxonomy): Bacteria > Pseudomonadota > Alphaproteobacteria > Rhizobiales > Rhizobiaceae > Pseudahrensia. Next base: position 73,266 of record CALLUS010000005.1, read on the forward strand.
GCACAACATATTGCAGATACGATATATGCCATTCGCGCAGCATCACCGGACACCACAATTGAAGTTCTGACGCCGGATTTCCTGCGCAAAGACGGTGCATTGGAAATTGTGGTTAAAGCCAGACCGGACGTGTTCAATCACAATGTTGAAACGGTTCCCGGTCACTATCTTACTGTTCGCCCCGGCGCACGTTACTACCATTCCATCCGCTTGTTGGAACGGGTAAAAGAGCTAGACCCGACCATGTTCACAAAATCCGGCCTTATGGTGGGGTTTGGCGAAACCCGCAATGAAGTGTTGCAATTGATGGATGACCTGCGTGTTGCTCACGTGGACTTCCTGACAATCGGTCAATACTTACAGCCGACGAAAAAACATCATCGAATTGAAGAGTTTGTGACGCCTGAACAGTTCAAGAGCTATGAGACCACTGCCTATTCAAAAGGTTTTTTGCTGGTGTCCTCCAGCCCGCTCACACGTTCTTCATATCATGCGGATGAAGATTTTGCCCGATTGAAAGAAGCGCGTGACAAACAAATTGCCGCGGCCTGATTAATGCCACACTTTGAGAAAGTTCATCCTGTTCAGCACCATGCTTTGAATATGTTTGATCTTGTTGCTGACATTGAACGCTATCCCGAATTTGTCCCGCTGTGCCAAGCGCTGACCATTCGATCAGAACGCGAAAAGTCTGGCAGAAACATATTATTGGCCGACATGACTGTAGGGTATAAAGCCATCCGCGAAACCTTCACCTGTCAGGTCGTGCTCAATCGCGAAGTCAACGAGATCGTCGCCAGTTATATTGATGGCCCATTTAAATATCTGGAAAACAAATGGCATTTTGAGCAAACGGGCGAGGGCCGTTGCGATATTCATTTCGAGTTGGATTACGAGTTTAAAAGCACGGCTTTAGCATTGTTGATGGGTTCAATGTTCGATCGCGCTTTCGCCAAGTTTACCGAGGCTTTTGAAGAACGTGCAAATGCACTTTACGGAGTAGAAGACGTTGCTTGATCTAATTCAGATTTCAACATCGTAAGCGCAACGTCTACGGCAGCATTGCGAACGTTTTCACGCGTAAGCACTGTGAGTTCATTGCCGAAGAAACATTCACGCACAGTCGCCAAGCCGTCTCTCGTTTGTGAGGCAATATAAACCAAACCGACAGGTTTGGTTTCGGTGCCCCCCGTTGGGCCTGCGACACCTGTGATTGCCACAGCAGCATCGGCACGGGAGTTTTCCAAAGCACCTGCGACCATGGCGCGTGCGACGATATCTGATACAGCCCCTTGTGATTCAATGGCGCCTAGAGGCACACCAAGCATCTCAACTTTGGCATCATTGGAATAGGTGACAAAACCGCGATCTACCGCGACAGAAGAACCAGAAATATCAGTCAAAACAGCACTTACCAATCCGCCTGTACAGCTTTCAGCTGCAGCCACCATCAGGCCTTTTGATGTGGCGATTTGAATGATTTCAGAAGCAAGTTCAGACATTAAGCGAATTCTCCATAACAACAGTGGCCGTGGCTGTGGCAACAATACCTTCTTCGCGACCTATAAATCCAATGCGTTCATTCGTGGTCGCCTTCACCGCGATACGTCCGATTTCCATATTGGCAACATCAGCAATGGTTTGACGCATTTTATCTCTCTGTGGGCCAATTTTCGGGGCTTCGCAGATGAGTGTAACGTCCATGTGCGTGATTGTGCCACCGGCTTTGCGAACGCGATCCACAGCGTATTCTAAAAATTGGCTGGAACGCGCGCCTTTCCACTTCGGGTCCGTTGGCGGGAAATGACTGCCTATATCTCCGTCCGCAATGGTGGCCAACAAGGCATCGGTCAAAGCATGTAAACCAACATCAGCATCAGAATGTCCACTGAGAGCCGCCGTATGGGGAATACGAATGCCGCATAGCCAAACATGATCACCTTCCACCAATTGGTGTGTGTCGTATCCGTGACCTACCCGAACATCTGGAACAACAGTGTTCATACGTTTTTCCATTTCAGCAAAGTCTTCTCGTGTGGTGAGTTTGATATTGGCAGGACCCCCTTCAACGGGCAAAACATTCAATCCGACCCATTCCGCCACCGAACTGTCGTCTGTGAGGTCGCTCATACCTTCTTCCGTAGCTGCGTTGTGCGCGTTCAAAATCGCTTGAAAATGAAACCCCTGTGGAGTCTGAGCCGTAAATAGATCATCGCGGGGAACTGTTTGACCAACGAACCCGTCGGCTCCAATTTGTTTAACAGTATCCACAACTGCCAACCCTGGTAAAACCGCTAAATGGGTTTTTAATCCGTCCATAACCCGATCAATCAATTCTGCATCTACAAAAGGCCGCGCTGCATCGTGAATGAGAACAAGGTCATAACCACTGTTAGACAAAGCTTGTAATCCAGCAAGAACGGATGCCTGTCGGGTCGCACCTCCTTTCACAGGTTCAAGCAATTTAGAAGAACTCGTAACAGCATCTTCAAACAGTGCACCATCATCGGGATGAATGACCACTTGCACAGCATCAATCGCGCTGTGAGTGACAAACGAGTTCACCGTGCGTAGCAACACAGACTGTCCGCCCAGTATGCGGTATTGTTTTGGCCCGTCCTCTGAGCCCGCACGTTCACCACGGCCAGCGGCAACGATTAGCGCAACAGTCTTTGGGTGGTCGAGAGTGTTCATGTGATGGAACTGCCATGAAGACCAGATATGCGCAACACGTTTTACTTGCACTCCTCAATGGCCATGCTTAGAAAAGCGCCATGGATAAAAATTGCACAAAAAACGCGCAAAAACAGATCAGCATTGGCAAACACACATTGCGAAACAATGTGCTGTTGGCGCCAATGTCTGGCGTGACCGATGTGCCTTTTCGAAAGCTTGCCTGGAAACATGGCGCAGGCATGGTGGTCTCAGAAATGGTGGCCAGCGAAGCCTTAACCACCGGCCAAGAAGAGATGCGTTTGAAGTCAGAATCAGCGGGTTTGCCCGTCCACATGGTACAATTGGCAGGGCGGCAGCCAAAGTGGATGGCGGAGGCCACGCGTATTGCGTTGGAGTCTGGTGCGGATATCATCGATATCAACATGGGTTGCCCCTCAAAGCGTGTGACCAACGGATATTCAGGTTCCGCATTGATGCGCGATCTTGATCATGCACTGACACTCATTGACGCAGTCGTTGAGACGTCTTCTGTGCCTGTCACACTCAAAATGCGCCTCGGTTGGGATCAACAATCTATCAATGCGCCTGAACTTGCCAAACGCGCAGAAGATGCTGGCGTTCACTTGATAACAGTACACGGCCGTACGCGAGATCAATTTTACAAAGGTGAAGCCAATTGGGAATTGGTTCAACACGTTCGTGACAATACGAAATTACCGTTGGTGATCAATGGAGATATCACGTCCGCTCAAAAAGCCCGCAATGCAATGTCCGTAAGTGGCGCCGATGCCGTCATGGTCGGGCGCGGCACTTATGGTACGCCTTGGTTGTGTGGCCAAATTGCGAGCGAATTGGATGAAGTAAAACCAATAAAAACACCGCAGGGCGCAGAGCTTGGTGAACTCGTTGCTACCCACCATGAAGAAATATTGTCGCTCTACGGGTTTGAACTCGGTATTCGCAATGCACGAAAACACATTGATTGGTATCTCGGTCATTTAGGGCCAAGCGAAGCGCTTACCCAAACGCGCTTAAAATTGATGCAAAGTAGAGACCCAAATGAAGTTCAACGATTGGTCGCCGGCTTGTTTGGTTCAGAACCTTCTGAAATGGCAGCAGCATGATGCTGAACGGCAACGACATTTCTGTATCAGTGCTCGCGGCATTGCCACATCCGGTTTTTGTTGTGGGAGAGGATGGCTGTTTTACATTTGCCAATTCCGCCGCTGAAGCATTCTTCCGTTCCAGTTTCAATGTGATACAGAAACGTCAATTCAATTGGTATCTGCCAAGCAGTACACCAATGACAAATCTTATCGAGCAGGTGAGGACCACCCGCTCACCAGTCAGTGAATATCGGGTTGATATATCGTCTCCACGTTTGGGCGAAGAAAATTGGGTTGATGTATATGTAGGGCCATTGAACGAAGACCCGAGCAATGTGATCGTCATGTTGCAAGTTAAATCCATGGCAGAAACCATGGACCGTCAATTGACCCACCGTGGAGCAGCACGCACGGTGACAGGTTTGGCTGCTATGCTGGCCCATGAAATCAAAAACCCGTTGGCTGGAATTCGCGGCGCGGCGCAATTGTTGGAAACACACAGCGACGAAGATGATCGTGCGTTGACTAAATTGATCACCGATGAAACTGATCGCATTGTGCGTTTGGTGGATCGGATGGAAGTATTCTCCGACGAACGGCCAATCGAGCGTGATCCAGTGAACATTCATTCGGTGTTGGAACATGTGAAAATTCTAGCGACCAACAGTTTTGCTAAATCAGTAAAGTTCCAAGAACTGTACGACCCATCATTGCCGCCCGTCATGGGCAATCGTGATCAACTTATACAAGTTGTCTTGAATTTGATTAAGAATGCTTGTGAAGCCATGGCTGGAACAAGTGATGCGAAACTGTCCATAACAACTGCATTTCGGCCAGGTATGCGCATAGCCGCTGCAGGGTCAAAACAGCGCGTGTCGTTGCCCATCTCGCTTACATTGCAGGACAACGGAACAGGTGTTCCAGAAGATATTCGCTCATACATGTTCGACCCGTTTGTGACCACGAAACAAAACGGCTCAGGATTAGGCTTGGCGCTTGTTGCTAAAATAGTCGGCGATCATGGCGGTGTCGTATCCTGCGAGAGTTCGCCCAAAGGCACTACGTTCGAAATTTTGTTGCCCATGTGGAAGATGCAGAACCACCCGGAAGAGGACACCCATGCCTGAAGTTTTAATTGCCGATGATGATGCCGCAATACGCACCGTGTTGTCTCAAGCTTTATCCCGGGAGGGCTATGAAGTGAGGGTCACATCCAATGTCGCGACGCTTTGGCGATGGGTTTCAGCTGGTGATGGTGATGTGATCGTTACTGACGTTGTTATGCCTGACGAAAACATTTTTGACGTTTTGCCGCGAATCAAGCGGGCACGCCCGGAAATTCCAGTGATCGTCATGAGCGCGCAAAACACATTCATGACTGCCATCACGGCCACTGAAAAAGGTGCCTATGATTATCTACCCAAGCCATTTGATTTAAAGGAACTCATCAACACTGTTGAACGCGCATTAGCTCAATCCACCATAGTGGAAGAAGAGCCTGATGAGGACAATGGATTGTCGATGCCTTTGGTGGGTCGTTCGCAGGCCATGCAAGAAATCTACCGCGTGATCGCACGAATGACGCAGACGGACTTGACCGTCATGATCAACGGAGAAAGTGGCACAGGCAAAGAGTTGGTCGCCAAAGCCCTGCATCAGTTTGGCAAACGTAAAAACGGCCCATTTGTTGCCATCAATATGGCAGCCATTCCAAAAGATCTGATTGAGAGTGAATTGTTTGGTCACGAAAAAGGCGCGTTCACCGGCGCAAACTCCCGTTCATCAGGTCGTTTTGAGCAAGCAAATGGTGGAACGCTGTTCCTCGACGAAATCGGTGATATGCCAATGGAAGCGCAAACAAGACTGCTGCGTGTGCTTCAAGAGGGCGAATATACGACCGTCGGCGGACGTACACCCATATCAACAGATGTCCGTATTGTTGCAGCCACCCACCAAGATTTGGGAGAACTCATCAGTAAGGGGTTGTTCAGAGAGGATCTCTTCTACCGCCTCAATGTCGTACCGCTTCGTTTGCCACCTCTGCGTGAACGAGGGCAAGATATTCCTGACCTCGCACGCCATTTCTTCAATGAAAATGTTGCCCAAGGTCTTCCCAATAAAAAGTTGGATAAAGCAGCAATTGACCGACTGAAAGAACATTCTTGGCCGGGAAATGTTCGGGAATTGGAAAACTTGGTACAACGGCTCAGCGCGCTTTATCCGCAAGATGCGATTACCGCTGAATTGATCGACGGTGAGTTATTTGCCAGTCAACCGAACCGATCCGCAAACGAACAATCAAGTGTGTCCAATCACAGTCTTCAAACGTCGGTCGCATTGCTGGCCTCTCAACTGCTTGAACAGCACACGCCTGACACACCACTCAATGACCTCTATCAAACTGTGTTGCGGGAAATGGAAGAACCATTGCTTATAACCACATTGAAGGCGACCAGGGGCAATCAAATTCAAGCTGCTAAAGTTTTAGGTCTCAATCGCAATACATTGCGCAAGAAGATCAAAGATCTCGATTTGGGTATCACAAAAGGTTTGGGCTGATAGACCCAAATTATTTTCACTCAAAAATGTGATTTCGATAGCCAAACCAAATGTTGCATTTAAGCCACAATTTGTTGCATAATCGCAACAATATTGAATCCAGACTCGTTTTGAATGGTCGCACTAGACATTTCTGATCATCAGGAATTGAACGTCGCTAAACCGGATGGTTCGGCGACGCTGCCTTATGCACGTCGATTTGGCGTTGTCATCGTTCTTTTGGCGATTGTTTTTGGTGCTGTATCGTTTCTTCTGTTGCTTGGACTCACGCCAATAGAGCCATCTGAAACTGTCATTTACATTGTTCTTGGAATCAACGCCTGCTTCATCTGTCTCATGCTGTTTTTGGTGGGCCGTGAAGTGCGCGCCCTTGTGCAAGCTCGCCAAAGAGGGAGAGCTGCAGCACGTATGCATATTCGCATAGTCGGTCTGTTTGGAATTGTTGCAGCGTTCCCCGCAATCATTGTTGCAATTGTGGCAGGTATCACGCTCGATCTCGGGTTGGACCGGATTTTTGATGCGCGAACACGCACAATTGTCGACAGTTCAATAAGCGTGGCTGAATCCTACGTCAAAGAAGCAACCACCACTTTGAATGCACATACGGTGAATATGGGCATATTTCTCAATCGCAATAGAGCTCTGTTTAATCTGGACCAACAGGGGTTTCAGAACATAATGACCGGGCAGGCCAAAGCTCGTGGTTTGGCCGGGGCCAGCATCGTGCGCCAAGATGCTTCGGAACTCATATCTGCACAGGTTTCTAATAGGCAGCGATTGCCCGATGCTCCGTTAGACCTGTTAGAATCGGCAAGTGATGGCAGACCATCTTGTCTGACGCCTAAAACCCAAAACCTTGCCGTTTGTGCATTCAAGTTGAAAAATTTTGGCGACAATATCTATTTCTATGCACTGACACAGGTCGACCCAACAGTTTTGAACTCGATCCAACTGATGTCAGAAATCACGGATGAATACCAAAGTTTGGAAAGTGGCAGACTACCTTTGCAAATTGCTTTTGCACTTTTGTACGTGGGTATCTGCCTCACGATTCTTTTGTCAGCTATTTGGATGGGAATTGCGGTTGCTGACAGACTTGTGGAGCCAATTCGGCGCCTTATCACAGCGGCCGATGAAGTCTCCACAGGCAATCTATCTGTCGTCGTTCCATCATCGAAGTCTGAGGGTGATCTGCGTTCACTCACGGAAACCTTCAATTCCATGACAAGCGAATTGAGAACACAGCGTGATGAAATTCTCGACAACCAAGAGCAAACAGACAAACGACGAAGATTTACGGAAGCCGTGCTATCGGGTGTCACAGCAGGTGTCATCGGGGTAAGTGCACAAGGTCGGTTGTCCATCGCCAATTCATCTGCGGTCACACTTCTAGGCGCTTCAGAAGATGATCTTGTCGGCAAACCTTTGTCAGAGGTCACCCCAGAACTCATGGACGTTGTAAATGAAGCTGCAAAAAGTGGCCGAAGCACATTCCATAAACAGATATCTCTCGTGAAAGAAGGGCAACAATCCACGCTCAACGTTCAAGTTTCATCGGATGATGATCTGACAATTGAAGATCGTTCGTTTGTAGTAACGATAGATGACATCACTGATCTCGTAACGGCTCAAAGAAGTTCTGCATGGGCAGACGTTGCTCGCCGAATTGCCCATGAGATCAAGAACCCGCTCACGCCAATTCAACTGTCTGCAGAACGCATTCGTCGGCGCTACGGAAAGGTCATCACGGAAGATCGAGAGGTTTTCGATCAATGTACGGATACAATTATCAGGCAAGTGTCAGATATCGGGCGTATGGTTGATGAATTCTCGTCGTTTGCCCGCATGCCAAAACCTCAAATTGCATCTGGCGACCTTCGCGAACCTATCAACGAAGCCGTTTTCTTGTTGAAAGTTGCCCATCCGGAAATTGAGTTCAATGTCGATTTGGGCAACGAACCAATCCAAGCGATGTTCGACGGTCGTTTGCTCGGACAGGCTTTTGGCAATGTTATCAAGAACGCCACCGAAGCTATTGAAGGTGTTTCTTATACCGATGATGAGAAACCAAAAATTGAAATAAGTTATCGCAATACAAACTCGGCCCATGTTGTGGAAATAACCGATAATGGCAAAGGGCTGCCTGAAGAGAACCGTCAACGTTTGCTTGAACCATACATGACCACCCGAGAAAAAGGGACTGGATTGGGTTTAGCAATCGTTGGAAAGATTTTGGAAGAACACAAAGGACGAATTGAGCTGTTGGACGCACCAGCCGTTGCTGAAGGCGGCAGAGGTGCAATGATGAGAATTACCATTCCTCAAGCATCTCAAACTGCATTCGTTGAACCAATTGGTGAGGACCCGCACAATGGCATCTGATATTCTCGTCGTTGATGATGAAATCGATATTCGAAATCTGGTGGCAGGCTTGCTCGAAGACGAAGGTCATACAACCAGAACAGCGCAAAACAGCGACGCTGCTTTAGCTGAAATCTCAGATCGCCGACCGTCAATGATTTTTTTGGATATCTGGTTGCAGGGCAGCAAGTTGGATGGTCTTGAACTTCTCGATGTTATTCAAGAACAACACCCAGGTCTGCCAGTAGTCGTTATTTCTGGTCATGGTAACATTGAAACCGCAGTGTCGGCGATCAGGCGTGGAGCCTATGACTATATCGAAAAACCATTCAAAGCTGATCGCCTTATTCTGATTGCAGAGCGTGCTTTGGAAACGGCAGGACTTCGAAAACAAGTCAAAGAGCTAGAGCGCAAAACACCTGACATGCCTGATATGTTGGGAATCTCGCCGGCTATGTCACAGTTGCGCTCAAATATCGAAAAGGTTGCTCAAACCAACTCCCGCATCATGGTCATTGGGCCTTCCGGTTCTGGCAAAGAAATGGTTGCACGCGCCATCCATCAACAATCAAACAGAGCCAATGGGCCGTTTGTTGTCATCAATGCTGCAGCCATCACTGCAGACAATATGGAAACGGAACTGTTTGGTATTGAAGCTGCAAATGGCAAAGAAGCCAAAGTGGGAGCGCTTGAAGAAGCGCATCTGGGGACATTGCTTCTTGATGAAGTTGGTGAAATGCCAAAAGACACTCAAAACAAGATTTTAAGGGTATTGGTTGAACAAAAATTTGAACGAGTAGGCGGGAACAAGAAAGTCGCTGTTGATGTGCGTGTTTTATCCTCCACATCAATCGACCTTGAAGAACGCATTGCAGAGAACGAGTTTCGCGAAGATTTGTTCCACCGGTTAGCGGTTGTGCCTATTCAAGTGCCATCATTATCTGATCGTAGAGAAGATATTCGACCGTTAATTGAAGCCTTTATGTCCCAGATCGAAGCTCAAACAGGTGTGAAGACTTGTGCAATTGGCGAAGACGCTATGGCGGTGTTGGAAGCTCATTCATGGCCGGGAAACCTTCGCCAACTGCGCAACAATGTTGAGCGTTTGATGATTCTAAACCGGGGCGATGATGAAGAAGCCGTAACAGCTGATATGCTACCGGGTGAAATCAGTGATATGCTGCCCAAAACGCCGGGTATGGGTGACGATCACATCATGTCCATGCCTTTGCGCGAAGCGAGAGAAGTGTTTGAGAGAGACTATTTGCTAGCTCAAATAACACGTTTTGGCGGCAATATTTCCAAAACCGCCGCTTTCGTGGGGATGGAAAGATCTGCTCTCCATCGCAAATTGAAATCTCTTGGGTTATAACTCTGGCCCAACGAAACGCTGATTTGCCGAGCAGGACGAAAATAGAATGAAAGTAATCATCTGCGGAGCAGGGCAAGTTGGCTACGGCATTGCTGAACGTCTGGCCAATGAAGGCAACGACGTCACTGTCATCGACAATTCACCGCAACTGGTTCAAGCGATTCGAGATCAATTGGATGTTCGCGGCTTCGTAGGCCATGGGTCACAGCCTGACGTCTTACAAACAGCTGGCGCAGAAAACGCAGATATGATCATCGCAGTGACGCTGTATGATGAAGTCAACATGGTGGCTTGTCAGGTCGCTCACTCCCTATTCGGAGTCCCAACCAAAGTCGCTCGCATTCGGGCGCAGAATTACCTTCAATCTCACTATCGGGACTTGTTTACGCGGGACCACATGCCGATTGATGTGATTATTTCGCCAGAAATCGAAGTTGGTGAAATGATCCTACGGCGTATCGCCTTACCGGGGGCCACAGATGTGGTGCGTTTTGCAGATGAAGATGTGGCAATGATCGCCATTGAATGTCTTGAAGATTGCCCGGTCATCGATACGCCCTTGGGACAATTGAGCGAATTGTTTCCCGATTTATCTGCGGTCGTTGTTGGCGTGTGGCGGGCAGGGCTGTTGTTTGTTCCCCATTCCAGCGATGCAATGATAGCTGGCGATTTAGCCTATGTTATTGTGCGCAGCGATCGTGTGCGAAGAACGCTCAATATTTTTGGCCACGAAGAACCAACCGCAAGCCGTATTCTAATTGGTGGCGGCGGCAATATTGGCTTGTACGTGGCTTCAGAATTGGAAAAACGTCAATCAGAAGCGCGCATAAAAATCATCGATAGTTCCCGCGAAAGGGCTATCGCAGTTGCTGATGAATTAACACGCACAGTCGTCTTACACGGCAGTGTGCTTGACCAACAAATTTTATTGGAAGCTGATATTGAACACTGCGATCTCATGGTTGCACTCACAAACGATGATCAGGTGAATATTCTATCCAGCGTTATGGCCAAACGATTGGGTGCTAAAAGCAATATGACGTTGCTGAACAACACCAGTTATTACGAGTTTACAAAAACACTTGGTATTGATGCCCACTTAAACCCGCGTTCGGTGACGATATCAAAGATTCTGCAACATGTGCGTCGAGGCCGAATTAGAGGTGTGCACTCAGTTCAAAATGGCGCCGCGGAAGTGATCGAAGCTGAGGCATTGGAAACATCGACAATGGTTGGCATTCCATTGCGCGAACTTAACCTGCCAGACGGGATCAGAATCGGGGCTGTATATCGCGACAAAGAGATCATCATGCCAAATGGTGATACGGTTGTGAAAGCGAAAGACCGTATTGTAATTTTTGCAACGTCAGAACGTGTGACACAAGTTGAGCAGATGTTTCGGGTCAGCCTGGAATTCTTCTAATGCTCCTTGTTCTACTCTATTTTGGAACAGTCGGGTTGGTCCTCAGCCTATCAATGATAGGCGCGGTGCTGGTCAGCCTTCTTGCTGGCGAATACGTCGTTGCGCAAAGATTAGGCGTCTATCTGCTGTTGGGATCATTTGTATTCGGCAGCTTAGTTTTAGCTGTCATGAACAGAAAAAGCAGGCTGCCTGATGTCGGGAAACTGGTGCTTTTGGCAGCTGTGTGGATAATTTTACCAATCTTTGCTGCTCTTCCCATTGCGGACATCTCAAATTTGAGTGTCCTAGATAGTATTTTTGAATCAGTTTCGGGGATATCCACAGCTGGAGGCAGTATTCTCAAAACGGTTGAGTCTTGGCCACAAGGTTTGTTGTTCTGGCGTATACAGTTGCAGTGGTTTGGTGGTTTTTTGGCATTGTTGACTGTGCTTCTAATTATCGCTCCCATGCGTATTGGCGGGCTTACAAGCGGGTCTTCGATTTACCTTGGCAATCTGGATCGCGGTGGCACACAACGTCGCGCCATATCAATTGTTTTGAAAATATTTGCCATTTATGCGTCGATGACGATGCTTTGCACGATTGTATTGTTTATGTCCGGAACAAGGGCATTCTACGCCGTAACATTGGCGATGACTGCTGTTTCAACAGGTGGCTTCCTGCCATTCGATGGCGCAATTGATACCTATGTTTCGCCTGTCGGCCTATTTACGATTTCGTTGTTTTTGTTGGTTGGAGCAACAAGCGTATTTTGGCAACGCATGTTACTAGACCGCCGTGTCGCAGGCTTGGCAACTCATAGGGAGAGCTATTCTGTCATGGCATTGATTGCGATCTTGTCTTTGATTTACATGTTTATCATCGTCTCAATAAGCGCACCGTCAGCTAACGCCATTGGACACGCGTTGCTCGAAGGTTTTTTCGTGGCCACATCCTTGGTGGCAACAAGCGGAATTGAGGCGCGCCCGGGCACCATTGCACTGATTCCATTGATCATCGTTCTTTTCATTATTTTGGTTGGCGGAAGCGCTTATTCCACAACCGGTGGATTAAAACATTACCGCATGGGTGGAATGTTGGTTCAGTCGTGGAGCGAAATCGAAAGATTGATCTATCCACATAATGTCAAACCATCAAAATTCGGTTCTCAAGATTACGATATGAATTTGATGAAAGCGATTTGGAGTTTCTTCACGGTCATGATCCTGACAATTGCTTTTTTCTCGATTATCATCGCCGCATCTGGCATTCCATTTGAAGCAGCGTTGACCGCAACCATTTCAGCGTTTGCAACAGCAGGACCTGTTTATGAAGCAGGATGGGCAGCGCCCGGGGCCGAGACATGGCCAACATATAATAATTTCACAGAAACGGGGAAAATTGCATTGATTTGCACGATGATCTTGGGCCGCTTGGAGGTTCTCGTATTGCTGTCCATGTTGAGTACAAAATATTGGTTTAACCGTTGAAGTCGGGAAAACACACAATTTGTCGTTGAGGCGATCAAAATGAAGCTATAGGCTTCTGCTATTGTGCGGTAAAAGGAATAACGGCATGGCCGAAAAACAACAAAATCTGCAAGATGCATTTCTGAACGATGTTAGAAAAAATAAGATTTCTTTGACAATATTTTTGGTCAATGGTGTGAAATTGACTGGAATTGTCACGTGGTTTGATAACTTTTGTCTTTTGTTGCGCCGCGATGGTCACTCTCAGTTGGTATATAAACATGCCATTTCAACCATCATGCCGTCGGAACCCGTTTTGATGTTTGAGGATGACGGGTCTGGCAGTTGATTGGGCCGTTCACCAATCTTAAGAAGTTCTGATTGAAGCCGGAAATGAAAGCCATCCCAAATGCCCGGTCCCACTGACATACAGATCGTTAAAAGCAATGCTGTATGGACGTTGAATGCATCTGGCGATTGGTCAGTTAAGGCGATTGATCAAATAGACGATAAATTGCGTTCGATTGAAGACAGCAACTTTCCAGCCATTATAATCGACACCACCAACGTTTCTTCTTTTGATACCGGTGGTGCGTGGTTGGTGGAAAGATTGCGCGAAAGAGCGACAAGAAAGGGGTGTTCATTTGAACACCGCGACACCAACAAAAAGCGCGTTGAATTGGCAAAAGTCGTACAACTGTCTTCTGGTTTAGTTCCAGCGGCACAAACACGGCCATTTCAAAACCCGCTCGAACTGGTCGGAAAGGCTGTGAGCAGTGCTTGGCAAGACTTTGTCACAGGCTGCTACCTCATTGGTTCTTCATTAAAAGGATCAAAATCCAGGTCCCGCCATGGCGGAATGCGGCGGGTAACCTCCTTAGTCAACCAAATGGACCGCATGGGTTTGCGGGCAGTGCCTGTGATTGCGCTCATGTCTTTTTTGATAGGCGCAATTATTGCCCAACAAGGCGCTTACCAGTTAAAGTTCTATGGTGAAGAACTGTTGACGGTTTATTTGGTCGCAATATTGCATTTTCGGGAAATTGCGGTTCTTTTAACATCGGTCATGGTGGCCGGTCGTACGGGAAGTGCCATCACTGCTGAAATAGGCACGATGAAGATGCGCGAAGAAATCGATGCATTGGATGTCATTGGTTTGAATCCTGTTGGAGTGTTGATTTTTCCCCGTTTGCTTGCATTGATCATTGTTTTGCCCATCCTCACATTGATCTCGGACATTGCAGGTATCGCCGGCGCGATATTTATAAGTGACATTTATATCGACATCAGCCCCACGCAGTTTTTGTATGCATTGAATACGGAAGTAGAAATTGTACATTTGTATGTGGGATTAGCGAAAGCACCCTTTATGGCGGTCCTGATTGGTTTGATTGCAGCAATTGAAGGTCTCAAGGTTGGTGGAAGTGCGGAATCTCTGGGCCAAAGGACAACTTCAGCAGTTGTGAAGTCCATTTTTGCCGTTATTTTAGTTGATGGTCTATTCTCGATTTTCTTCTCAGTAATTGATATCTAAGCGTGGCTCAAAAAAACAAACGGACTCATAAAAACATCGTTCTTTCTGTGCGGGACATAAACGTCTCGTTCGGCAGTCATCATGTTTTGAAAGGTCTCAATCTGGATGTCTTCGAAGGTGAGATATTAGGGTTTGTTGGAGGGTCCGGTTCAGGCAAGTCCGTTCTTATGAGAACCATTTTAGATTTGGCCCAAAAGCAAAGTGGCAACATTCAAATTTTGGGTGAAGACTACGACACCGTAAGCGTAGAAAATCGAATTAGTCTGGATCGGCGCATGGGAGTGTTGTTTCAACATGGCGCTCTGTTCTCTTCTTTGACAGTGAAAGAAAATATCCAGGTTCCCATGCGCGAATATTTGAACCTATCGTTGCAACTGATGGATGAACTGGCACAAGTTAAAATTGAGATGGTGGGTCTGCCAGCATTAGCGGCTGATAAATATCCCTCTGAATTATCTGGTGGTATGATCAAGAGAGTGGCTCTTGCAAGGGCTTTGGCTCTCGACCCAGAGCTTGTGTTTCTGGATGAGCCTACATCAGGACTGGACCCAATTGGCGCTGCGGAGTTTGATGATTTAATTGCATCTCTGCGCGACACACTTGGATTGACAGTCATGATGGTAACACACGACCTCGATAGTCTTCATGCAGTTTGTGATCGTATTGCTGTGCTTCGAGATGGTGTCGTGCTCACGACAGGAACGATGCGAGATATGTTGAAAGAAACCGATCCATGGATTGTTTCATATTTCCAAGGAAAACGAGCAAGAGCAGCTTTGGATCAAAAGCCTGATATGCGGAAAACACGTAGCCATTCACAACACGCGGCGGTAGAATAGCGCATGGAGACTCGCGCCAATTACATTGCTGTTGGATTTTTCACGCTGGTTGCGCTGATTGCCGCACTATCCGTGGTCTTCTGGTTTGGGCGGTTCACTGAAAACGACAATTCAGTGCCCATCGAAATACGCATCCAGGGTTCAGTATCTGGTCTTGCTAAGGGTAGTCTGGTTCAGTTCAACGGCATCGATGTAGGTCGCGTGGAAAGTTTGCGTCTAGATCCCGATGATCCGCGTTTTGTGGTTGTTGCTGCCAGTGTTAATCAAAGTACACCATTGCGTTCAGATACAAGAGCAACAATCGGCATTCGCGGATTGTCAGGCGGTGCATTTATTCAATTGGAAGGTGGAACACCAACAGCGACAAAATTGCTCGATATAGACACTTCTAATGGAGCAACGCCCCAGTTAGAGGGTGATCCCGCAGCACTTGCAGATCTGTTGGATCGTGTGAACAGTATTGCCAACAGAACAGAACGCATCATGGCATCTATGGAGCGGGTGGTCGAGAACAGCGAAGGCAGTATCAATAAGACCGTAAAAAACATCGAAACATTTTCCACAGCATTGGCTAACAACAGCGAAGGTCTCAAACAATTCATGGGCAGTGCAGGAGAGATTGCAAAGTCGCTCGATGGATTGTCTGGTAAACTCAGTGGTACCATATCCCGCGCGGAAGAAATCCTACAAGCAGTAGATCCAAAAAAGGTTGGCAATACGATATCCAATGTGGAATCGTTTTCGAATACATTGACCGAACAGCGTGCCGAAATTTCAAACATCGTCAAAAACGTCAACACCACAGTTGATCAATTGGCTGTCGCTACACAAACGCTCAACAGCACATTGACGAAGGTCAACGGTGTTGTGGACGGTATTTCGCCAGAACAGATTTCTCGGGTCATTAACGAACTTGAAATCACGTCGAAACGAGCCAGTGACATAGTGATTTCAATTGATCCCAAAACTGTTCAGCAGACAATGAATGATATTTCCCAAACGGTATCCAATGCACGCGGAATTGTTTCTGCAATTGATAAAACGGCTGTTAATTCTTTGATTGCGGATCTCAACTCAGCCAGCAAGAATGTAACCACTCTACTTGCAGCTCTTGATGCCGGTAAGATCAACACTGCCGTTGAAGATATTTCTGGTGCTGCAAAAGGCGCGAAGACCGTCATCGATGATGTTTCAAAGGTAACGTCAAACTTCTCAACAAGAGAAGATGATATAAATCAAATCATAACTGACGCCTCGGAATTGACGGCGCAACTTAACAAAACTTCGAAGAAGATAGACGAAGCAGCCAGCCGCGTGAATGCTCTGCTCGGAAGTGGTACTGGAGATGGTTTAATGGCTGATGCGAGAGAAACTTTGGCCACGTTCAGACAAGCCGCACAGAGCCTGGACCGTCAGATTGGAAATATTGGTCGCGGAATTAACAAGTTCACAGACCGTGGCTTAAGAGACACACAGAACCTGATAAACAATGCCGGCCAATCGCTAAATCGAATAGACCGTGTTATTCGAAATCTTGAACGAAACCCATCGTCGATTATCACAGGGGCAGGTGGCAGTCGCATTCGCGAAACCGGCACCAGACGACCTCGACGTTGATGGATTGGTTTTTTGGGAATGAGGCGGGTATCTGTGCAAAGAGCTGATTGTAAATTCAGATTAGATAAGATCTGTCTTGGACGATACGGGCAGGTTGCATTTGCACTGGTGGTGGTGCTGCAATTATCAGCTTGTGCGCTCGTGAAAAAACAAGAAACGCCTCGCGAAACGTATGAAATTTCGGCGCCGCAAAGTTTCTCCGGCTTGCGCGCCAGCACCAATTCTCAAATATTGGTCAAACTTCCGACTTCACTCGACGCCATTAATTCTGAACGCATCATTGTCCGCCCTTCACCACGGGTTATTACTTATCTTGAAGGGGCGCAGTGGTCTGACACCGTGCCCAAAATGATGCAATCCAAACTGGTAGAAGCATTTGAAAATTCTGCTTCCACAGGCGCCACAGCAAAGCCCGGCGATGGTTTGGTGATCGACTTTCAACTCGTTAGCGATATCAGACGCTTCGAAGTTATAAATAGCCAAGCCACAATTGAGATTTCTATCAAACTCTTGGCTGATGGGTCAGGTAAAGTGGTGGAAACCAGAATATTTGAAGTAACGGCTGGCGCGTCAAGCCAAACCGCTGACGGCTACGTTAATGCTTTTGATGAAGCATTTGACCGTTTATCGCGCGACATTATCAAATGGGTGCTGAGCAGAGCCTAGAGCAATGCGCCTTAAATCCGCACTGCAATTAGTTGCTCCAAGATTGAGCATTAGCCGGACTTCTTATGATTCTGATGAAAGGCGCTATGCTCTAATCGGCTCTGCTGTGATTTTCACGATAGATTCGACTACTATCTTTTATCAAGTGAAACGTAAGAACGTTTAGTTGGTCCGGTGTAAAGCTGACGTGGACGACCAATTTTCTGTTTCGGGTCCTCAATCATTTCTTTCCACTGGGCAATCCAGCCGACCGTACGGGCCAATGAGAAGAGCACTGTGAACATTTCAGGCGGGAAACCGAGCGCTTTCAAAGTGATGCCTGAGTAGAAGTCGATGTTCGGATAGAGACCGCGGCTTTTGAAATATTCGTCTTCCAGAGCGATTTTTTCAAGCTCCATCGCAACGTCCAATACCGGATCATCTGTTTTACCCAATACGCCCAAAACTTCATGGGTTGTTTGCTGCATAATTTTTGCGCGAGGGTCGTAATTTTTGTAAACGCGGTGACCGAAGCCCATCAAACGGAAAGGATCATTCTTATCTTTTGCACGTTCCAAGAATTCAGGAATACGGTCGGGCGTGCCGATTTCTGTCAACATATTGAGTGCAGCCTCGTTGGCACCACCGTGTGCTGGCCCCCAAAGACAAGCAATGCCGGCAGCGATACATGCAAACGGGTTTGCACCTGATGAACCGGCAAGACGCACTGTTGATGTTGACGCATTTTGCTCATGATCTGCATGAAGTGTGAAAATCCGATCCATGGCGCGGGCCAGAACAGGATTAACCTGATAATCTTCAGCGGGAACCGCAAAACACATGTGTAGGAAGTTCGACGCATAATCGAGATCATTGCGTGGATAAACAAACGGCTGTCCAACTGAGTATTTATAAGCCATCGCCGCAATTGTTGGCATTTTCGCAATCATGCGCATGGAGGCAACCATACGTTGGCTTTCGTCCGTGATATCAGTTGAATCATGATAGAACGCAGACAAAGCACCAACGACGCCAACCATAACAGCCATAGGGTGCGCATCGCGACGAAAGCCTGAAAACAGCTTTATCATCTGGTCATGCAACATGGTGTGGTTTGTTACACGATGAACAAAGTCATCTTTCTGCGTTTTGTTTGGCAATTCGCCATAGAGCAACAAGTAACAAGTTTCCAAGAAGTCGCCGTTTTCTGCCAATTCATCAATGGGATATCCGCGATGAAGCAAAATGCCCGCATCACCATCAATGTAGGTGATTGCACTTTCACATGATGCTGTTGAGGTGAAGCCCGGATCAAACGTGAAACGATCTGATTGCTTGTAAAGAGAAGAAATGTCGATCACATCAGGCCCAACAGATCCTTGACGCACCTCGAACTCGTAGCTTTCTTCGCCAATATTCAGTGTCGCTTTTTGATCCGTCATGAAATTCCCTTTCAAATGTCGAGCGCAATTCGAAGGAGAATGTCCGCCGAAGCTCACAGTTTTCTATCAGTTGCTGAAGCGCAACGGCCGGTCTGCAAATGCAGTCGCCAATGGAGCGCGCAATGTAGTGAGAACTTATTAGAAGATTTATCGTGTGCAAACAAGGTGTAGGCCGACAACCTCATGCACAATTGAGCACAAACGGCCTTATCTCTTCGTCTAAGTTCACAGGTTAAACCGTTTGTGACCGTATCCTTGAAATGCATTCTTGTTTTCCAAGAACATGCATGATTTCAAAGACGCCGGGTGCTGTTGTGGTCCCGGTTGCGGCAACCCGGATAGGCTGCATTACTTTTCCCATTTTCAAATCATTGTCTGCAATAAAATCACGCACTGTTTGATCGATGACCTCAAGTGACCATGTTTCAATGGATTCCAAAGTTGGGATAAGATCAGCCAACATTTTTCGCGCTTCGCCATCCTCTTTATCCAATACTGACAAGGCTTTTTCTTCAACAGTAACGGGAAGGTCGGCAAACAGGAACCGGGCACCGGACAGCAAATCCAAAAGCGTTTTTGCACGTTCCTTCAAGGCTGGCATGAGGGTGACAAACTGCGCACGGCATTCGTCGTTCCAACGTTTCTGATACCATTCACCATCTTCGATTTCAGGAAGAATGTTCTCAATAGCGGCAACAAGATCGTCGCTCTTAGCTTCACGAATATAGTGGCTATTCATATTTTCAAGCTTTGCGAAATCAAAGCGCGAAGGGCTTCTACCCATGCCCTTTGTTGAAAACACAGACAGCAGTTCTTCTGCCGTAAAAAACTCTTGATCACCGTTCGACCAACCAAGGCGAACAAGATAATTCCGCAATGCATCCGGCAAATACCCCATGGCGCGATAGGCTTCCGCGCCAGTTGCACCATGGCGCTTCGAGAGTTTTGCACCATCCGGCCCGTAAATCAGCGGAATATGCGCCATTTTGGGAACACCCCAACCGAGTGCATCATAAATATTGACCTGCCGAGCCGCATTGGTGAGGTGATCATCGCCTCGAATGATGTCAGTCACCCCCATATCGTGATCGTCCACCACAACGGCCAGCATATATGTCGGTGTTCCGTCTGAGCGCAGCAATATCAGATCATCCAAATCATCATTTGGAAAACGAACTTGCCCTTGAACCATATCTTCAATGACTGTTTCACCTGTCATTGGCGTTTTCAAACGGATAACAGGGGACACACCTTCCGGTGCTTCAGATGGGTCACGATCTCGCCAACGACCATCATATCGTGGAGAGCGTTTTTCTTGCCGTGCCAGTTCGCGCATTTCTTCCAACTCTGCCTGTGATGCATAGCATTTGTAAGCATTGCCGCTGTTGAGCAGCATATTTGCCACCTCTTGATGGCGTTCCACCCGTAAGAACTGTGAAATTGGGTCTCCATCCCAATCGAGACCCAACCAATTGAGGCCATCTACAAGCGCATTAACGGCTTCGGTTGTTGATCGTGCCCTGTCCGTATCTTCAATACGCAAAAGCATTTTGCCGCCATTTGCTTTGGCATAAAGCCAATTGAACAAAGCCGTGCGCGCGCCACCGATGTGTAAATAGCCGGTGGGAGAAGGGGCAAAGCGGGTGACGACTGGTTGAGACATACAAATAAAGCCTGAAATGTTTGGGCGCTCCGCGGCGCGCAAAGGAGAACAAAAGGAGACGTTGCTCCTGTAGCACAAGCAGGCCATCATACAAGCAGGACTGCTGGTCGGTCTTATCCGTATGAGGAACGGGTGATCTGCGACAATGAGAAACAAAGAAGAAAAATCATTGCAAAATATCCAACGGTTTGCTGAACCGAATGAAGACGTGTGGCTTCCTGTGGCCACTGAAAATTTTGGTAATTCCGAAATTCAGGAATTCGAGCAACCGCAATACGTACCAATCGATGAAACCTCCGGCGTCGACGCTTTTGATCTTATCAAGTCAGATCTCGTTAAAAAACCCACTCGATTTCAGAAATGGCGATTCAAAACAGAACTGCAGTTTTTGGGCGTGGTCGACTGGATCAAGTGTGAAGTCGAAAAAGAACGTGAACTGGGCATCGCATTTCTGCTGATACCCGTATTCTTTGGTCTGGGATGCATCATATATTTTAATTTACCAAGAGAACCATTGATGGGCGCCTTTGCATTTTTGGCACTTATAAGTTTCGTCTTGATGCGGAAGGCGCAGGCAGGTGGAACAACACGGGCAATGCTTTCATCACTTTGTATAGTGGCCACAGGTGTGGCAATTGCACAACTTCAAACATCTCTAAACGGTACAAAAGCCCTTTCCAAAACCATTTTTGCCGATGTCACCGGTGTGATCGAAAAAGTGGAACAACGTGCAAATGGGTCCCATCGCTATACGATCAACACATCAGAAAAATTCGGTTCGTTGAATGTTAAAAAGAAGTCGTACGACATCGATCGTATTCGTTTAACGGCACGAGCAAGCGCGCCAAATTTTAAATTAAACCAAACCATTATGGGACGAGCGAGGGTAGGGCCAGCTTCAGGGCCGGCCTATCCGGGTGGATATGATTTCGGCTTTCAGAACTGGTTCAATGGCATCGGAGGTTCGGGCTTTTTCTTAGGGGCACCTAAACAAGCTGCCCAGCAGATCGATATTGTATTCTCGTTCAAATCCGCAATTGCAGACCTACGGTTCAGTGTCGGACAGATTATTAGATCATCACTATCAGGTAATTCTAGCGGTCTTGCGGCTGCGCTGATTGTCGGAGATCGCAGTGGAATATCGAAGTCCATGGCGGAAGATCTGCGAAAATCCGGTCTGGCTCATATTCTCGCAATATCGGGACTGCACATGGCGTTGATTTCCGCGACAGTAATCTTAAGCTTGAGGGCTGTGTTTTCACTGGCACCAGGGATTGTTTTGCACAAGCCTGTCAAAAAATGGGCCAGTTGCACTGCACTATTTGTATCAGCCATCTACTTACTTCTGTCAGGAGCAGGGGTTTCGACCCAACGCGCCTTCATCATGATCTCCATTATGCTGTTGGCTGTGTTGTTCGACCGACGAGCATTGACAATGCGCAATGTGGCAATTGCTGCGATTGTTGTTTTAGTCCTTGCGCCTGAAGCTATATTGTCCCCCGGTTTTCAAATGAGTTTCTCGGCAGTTGCTGCCCTTATCGCCAGTTACGAGGCGATGAAGCGAAGGCGTGAAGGCAAGTATGCTGTAAGTGACAATAAGAGTCTTAGTCGACTTCGCAAATGGATCGTGCGTGACATAGGCGGGCTGGCCATGACATCTGTAATTGCTGGTGCGGCAACCGGACTGTTTGCGGCTTATCATTTCCAACGGGTGGCTACACTTGGTTTGGTGGCAAATGTTTTAGCAATGCCATTTGTTTCACTTATGGTTATGCCTCTGGCGTTGTTGAGCGTCGTAGCTATGCCATTTGGATTGGAATCTTATCCGCTTCAATGGATGTCTGCGGCCATTGAACCTGTCACGGCTATTGCCAATTGGGTGGCCAATCTGGGGCTTGTGGGAAATACAGGCATTTTGAGTGCGTCAAGCTTGCTGGTTGGTTCGCTGGCAATCATCATCATGACAATATTCCAATCTCGTTTGCGTTTTATCGCGCTTGGCCTGGTGCCTATTGTCGTTTTTTTGACGGTTTCATCCCCAAAACCAAACATCCTGATTCTTGAAAATGCACAGCAAATTGCCGTTCGGGATGAATCAGGGCGACTTCAAATACTTCGACCAAACGCTGAAAAATTTAACACGGATATTTGGCTGCGTGCATTTGCGCCTCATCGGCTAACCACTGATCAGAAAATCAAGAAGCCAACTTTCAACCCTTACTACGGGTGCGATGATTTCGGCTGCTCGGTACAGGTTAAGGGCAAAACGGTGTCGTGGCTCAAATCGACAGCACAGCTACAAAGAGATTGCAGACAGTCTGATATTTTGATTGTTCCATTTGCCATTGAAAACGCCTGTTCATTTCTGGAAAAATCAGAAAGACCAATTGTTTTGGAAACCAACCGTCTAAAAACGCTTGGCTCCCATGCGATCTACGTTACGGCGGATCAAAACAACTCCACTGCTATGCTGACAATCAAAACAGCTTTTGTGGAAAATAATAGGCCATGGCTAATTCATAAAAATCAATGATAAGAACGAACTAATCCCACAAGTTTACCTTGTACATTAACACGCTCTGCGCCCAATACGCGTGTTTCATAAGCGGGATTGGCTGCTTCCAGCGCAATATTTTGCCCATCCCTTTGAAAACGTTTCAAAGTCGCTTCTTCATCATCCACCAATGCCACAACAATGTCGCCAAGTTCGCATGTATTGGATTTCTTTATCAAAACGGTATCTCCATCAAGGATTCCAGCTTCGATCATTGAATCACCTTTAACTTCCAAAGCGTAATGTTCGCCACCGCCTAGCATTTCAGGTGAAACAGAAATGGAATGGGTGTGTTCTTGGATCGCGGAGATCGGCGTACCAGCTGCAATTCGTCCCATAACAGGAACAGAAGCGATTTCAGGCGCATCATCATTCGCCGCTTGAACAGGAGCATGTATCTGCATTGAAGCTTTGAAAGAGGGCGTTACTTGAGCTTCGGGTACAGAACCAGTTGTCTTCGTGGCATAAGACTCCGGTAATTTAAGAACTTCCAACGCACGCGCTCTGTTCGGAAGACGGCGTATAAACCCACGCTCTTCCAACGCTGTGATCAAGCGGTGAATACCCGATTTGGATTTCAGGTCCAGTGCATCTTTCATTTCATCAAAAGAAGGGGGCACGCCCACCTCTTGCAAGCGCGTATGTATAAACATCAGCAAGTCGTGCTGTTTACGTGTCAACATGAGTTCCATCCTTCAAAACGAAATGTGAGTCGCTTGTCACAAGTGATACAAAACAGGAACATTCTTACATGTTCCTAATGTGTTCTGCAAGTATTCTCTTTTCATTCACAAATTTTCGTCAAAGCATCAAAATTTCACACCGTTCACCTTTGGCGGCGGCGGTGGCATTTGCCGGGCGAATGACAAGGCAATCGGCTTTTACGAGATTGGAAAGGATAGAACTGTCCTGATTGGCAAACGGTGAGACATTCAATTGGCCGTTTTGCTTATCCGCGGACGCCCGCATATATTCCTGTCTTGGGCCACTTGCAGGCATATCGCAGGCCAAAACGGCTTGTTGAAGATCTAAATCAGTGGCTAGACCCAACATTTTACGAATGAGCGGTGCTACGAAGACTATCGCGCACACCAAACTGGACACCGGATTGCCGGGTAAACCCAGATAGATTTGTGTACGGCCAGCCCGCTTCAATGTTCCAAACATCACTGGTTTGCCAGGCTTCATGGCCAGTGACCAGAAATTCAGCTGAACACCGGCATTTTTCAGGGCCTGCTGCACCAAATCATGGTCACCAACCGATGCGCCACCCAATGTAATGACGACATCGCAATCTTGAGCCTGAAGGATTTTATCGTCTAATGCCACCAGCGTATCTCTCGCGATTCCAAGATCAATAGGATTGCCACCTGCTGATTCAACAATTCCCAAAACACCAAAACTGTTGGAGGAAACGATCTGGTCTTGATCAAGTTCACCGCCGGGTGAAACCAATTCATCTCCAGAAGAAATAATCGCCACACGAGGCTTTTGCCGAACAGGAACTTCGGCATAATTCATAGAGGCCGCAAGAGATACTTCTGCAGAACCAATCCGTGTGTTGGATTGGAGGCCGATATCACCTTCGCGAAAGTCCAATCCGGCAGGGCGCACAAAACGTCCTTCGGGTTCACTTTGCTGTATTACGACGAAAGCACCATCGTCATCAGCAGAGACGTTCTCTTGAATAGCAATTGTGTCTGCGCCTTCCGGGACCGGCGCGCCGGTGAATATGCGAATGGTTTCACCTTTTGAAACCTTACCGCGATACCCGTGACCTGCTGCTGATTCTCCAATTAACTTCAGTCGCGACGGTGCATTGGAAATATCTGATGCCCGAACGGCATATCCATCCATCGCAGAGGCAGAAAAGGGAGGCTGTGTGCGTTTGGCAACAAGGTCTTGAGATAACACACGCCCATAGGCGTCCGAGAGCGAAACCGTTTTGCTGGTTGATGGTTCGGCACTTGCCAAAATACGGGCGAGGGCATCGTCAACGGTGAGAAGATTGCTCATGTCTCACCGTCAACAAACCACTCTCCAGATTTGCCACCACTCTTTTGAGTAAGCTTTGTTGGCCCGATCGTCATGCCACGGTCCACAGCCTTCGCCATATCGTATATCGTCAATCCGGCGACGGAAGCTGCTGTCAGCGCTTCCATTTCAACGCCCGTATTGCCAACGACTTTCGTCATTGTTCTAATCTGTAATCCGGGTAGATCATGATCGGCAGTGATATCAACGGACACTTTCGTCAATGCCAACGGGTGGCAAAGTGGAATTAGGTCGTGGGTTTTTTTGGCAGCCATAATTCCGGCAATACGAGCGGTAGCCAACACATCGCCCTTTTTGGAATTACCGGACAATATAAGTTCCAACGTCTCTAATTTCATTGCGACAGCGCTTTCAGCAACAGCAACGCGTTCTGTTAGCGCTTTACCCGCCACATCAACCATGTGTGCCGCGCCACTTTCGTCCAAATGAGTAAGCTTATCACCCATGTTAAGCACCGACAGTCTGGGATGTTTTAGTCAAAAGCGACCGCGTGGCAGTTTCAACATCATCCTGACGCATCAGACTTTCACCGATCAAAAACGTATTCACATCAATTGCAGACATGCGTAACAAGTCATCTCGGGTGAACAAACCTGATTCACCTACGATAATGCGATCGTCAGGAATCATCGGCGCAAGTTTTTCAGTCGTAGTGAGCGACACTTCGAATGTCTTGAGGTTCCTATTGTTGATCCCAAGCAATGGCGACTTCAATTTTAACGCGCGATGTAACTCTTCTTCGTTGTGAACCTCCAGCAGCACATCCATGCCAAGCCCAAACGCTTCGTTTTCCAAACGAACAGCAGCATCATCATCCAACGCTGCCAGAATGATCAATATGCAATCAGCACCCCATGCGCGCGCTTCGTGCACTTGATAGGTGTCGTACATAAAGTCTTTTCGCAAACACGGAATTGAGACCGCAGCCCGTGCATTTGTTAGAAATTCAGGAGCACCTTGAAACGACGGATTGTCAGTCAAAATGGAAAGACAAGCAGCACCGCCTTGCTCATAGGCCTGCGCCAGAACCGGTGGGGCAAAGTCTTCGCGTATCAAACCTTTCGAGGGGCTGGCCTTTTTGATTTCAGCTATTAACGCATATTGGTTTGCATCCAATTTGGCTTGAATGGATTTTACAAACCCCCGAGGTGCAGAAACGTCTGCGCATTTGGCCTTGAGATCCACCAACGGCAAACTTGTTTTGGCAGCTTCAATTTCATCACGCTTATAAGCACCAATCTTTTCCAGAATATCGCTCACAGCATCCCACCATTTGAAACAGCCACAAGATTACTCAGCGTTTGTTTGGCTTTGCCGCTATCGATGCTTTCTGCTGCGATCTTTGCGCCTTCTTTGAGGTCGGATGCCAATCCACCCACCAGCATTCCAGCTCCTGCATTCATCAACACCATGTCGCGATAGGCGTTTTTATCTCCGTTCAGAACACCTTTCAGCGCTGCAGCATTGTAAGCTGCATTGCCACCTTTCAGGTCTTCAACAGAGTGTATAGCGACGCCAGCATCAGCAGGTTCGATTTCAAATTCTGAAACCATGCCATCTTTCAGTTCAACGACTTTGGTTGTGCCGGTGACAGTGATTTCATCCATACCGTCACCATGAGTAAGCCATGCGTGTTCGGAGCCCAAGTTTTTCAGTACATGCGCCATGGGCAACAACCAATCGGGTGAAAAAGCACCCGAAATTTGTCGTGTCACACCAGCAGGATTCGACAGTGGGCCTAATAGATTGAATATGGTCCGTGTTCCAAGTTCGACACGGCTTGGCCCCACAAAGCGCATCGCAGAATGGTGCATGGGTGCAAACATAAAACCAAGCCCAACCTGTTCGATACAGCGCTCGATACCGGTCACATCATTTTCAAGATTCAGCCCCAGAGCTTCCAAAGTGTCGGCAGTGCCCGTCTTGGAAGAAAGAGCACGGTTGCCATGCTTGGCCACTTTTAACCCAGCGCCAGCCATAACGAATGCGGAACAAGTGGATATGCTGTAAGTGCCTGTCTGCGTGCCACCCGTACCAACAATGTCGATAGCATCACCGGGCGCGTCAACCGTCAGCATCTTTGATCGCATTACGGAAACAGCACCCGTCAATTCATCGACTGTCTCACCGCGCACACGCAACGCCATAAGAAAGCCACCAATCTGACTTGGTGTAGCATCGCCTGACATCATAATTTCAAAAGCGTGTTCTGCTTGCAGACGGCTTAAACTTTCGCCGTTCGCTACAATACCAATGAGTTCTTTAAAATCAGTCAAAACAGACCCTAAACCTAATTCGATTCTTGGATGAGACGTGCCGCTACTGCAGGGTTTTGCGTAATTTCAAAACGGTTGCGCAAATTGTTGATCAACTGGTTCAACATATCATCAGCCGCACCACCGTTTGCAACTCGCAATTGCTCATCGGTTACCTTCACTTCAGCAGCGCTTGTGCCCTTGCTGTCGGTTGGAACAATCACCAAGACTTCTTCTTTGGCAGGAACAGGTGCTGTTGTTGCGGAGTTGAGCTTCACCTGAAAACCCGCCTGAACAGATGTTCTGGTGAACTCAGGGGTTTCAGTACTGCGTTTGATAAACGGGGTGGTTTCGCCCAATGTATCCAAAGACAAAGCAAGAGCATTCAACGTTTCACCGCTGTTAATCTTCTTTTGCAACTCTTCTGCTTTTGCATTCAACAATCTTTGTTGTTCAGCAGCAGTCCAATCAGCGTCAACACGGGTTTTAACTTCATCAAATGTGCGGTCGCGGGCAGGGTTGATAGACACCACATCGTACCAAACCAATCCGGTTTGACCGATATCCAGAGGACTGGCTTGTGCGCCAACTTCTGTTTGGAATGCTTGTCGCAGCAAGCTGGAACTTTCGGGAATGTCACTGATCAAGACATCTTTGTCAGTGTTGCCACGTTCATCAACGGCATCGATTGTTCGAGATTTCAGTTTAAGCTTGGCAGCGATATCAGCCAAAGATGTCCCACCAGCGCGCATGTCCTCAATCTGTTCTTGCACACTATTTAAATCTTCAGCGGCCTTCCGAAATGCCAGTTCACGTTTGATCTCGCCTTTGACCTCATCGAGAGGGGTTGTCTTCGATTCTTCAATTTCTGTCACCCGAACAAGGGTAGAACCAAACGGGCCTTCAATCACATTGCTCACATTGTTGAGTTCAAGTTTGAAGACAATGTCACGCAACGCTTCGGGGACACTGGATTTAACAAGAAAGCCCAGGTCAGCGTCTGTCAGTTTCGTGCCATTTTCTTCCAGTACAGTTTCAAACGTTGCACCTTCTGACAAAGACTTTTTGGCAGCCTCGGCAGTCGCCTTGTCTTTGAAAATCACCTGTTGAACACGACGCTTTTCGGTTGTTACATAAGATTGCTTACGGGCTTCGTAATCAGCGGCAACGTCTTCATCAGTAACTTTGCTCTCATCAGCCAGATCTTTTGGTTCAAGTGAAAGAATCGCTAATTTGCGATATTCGGGCGCAGCATAAGACGTTTTGTTGTCTTCAAAATGCTTTTCCAATTGTTCATCTGTAGCAGTCGCAGGTTTTCCGGCCTGCGTTGGAGTGACACGAATATATGAGAATTTACGTTCTTCATTCAAAAATTGGCCCATGCCGTTTTTGAAGACATTCGGCACCACATCACCATTTGCCACGGCTTCTGTAATTTGTTGACGAATGGCTGTAGCGTTTTGTAAATTCACGAAGTCCGTCTCTCTCATACGCGCATTGCGCAACGCATCTGTGAAACGGGTAGAACTGAAAGCACCGGTACTGTCTTGGAAGGCTTCATTGTCAGAGATCATTCGCGCCAGCATTGATTCTGAAAGAGACATGGAATTAACGCGGGCAAATTCATCCAGAGTCGCAAAAGACACCGCCGTACCCAAAGCTTGGGCAGGGATACCAAATGCTTGTGCTTCAGTTTGGCTAAAGCGTCGTCCAAAGCGTTGTTGCATTGAACTTAGGCTTTGATTGTAAGTTGACAAAAAATCGATAGCAGAAACTGTCGTACCGCCAACTTCTGCCACCGTATAGCCGCCACCGCCATGACTGCCTTGATCTGCCGTTCCCCAAAGCGCAAAACTGCCGACCAAAAGCAAGAAGAGAATTTTGGCGGTCCAGCCTTTGATGAAAGAGCGAAGTAGTGAAAGCATGAATGCGTATCCTGTGGAACGTAAAAGCGAGACGTCTCGAATGAACGCAACATAAAGATGCGCACTACAAGCGGCAAGCGCATTTGTTATCGATAACGTTGATTTTAAGCCTCCAGCGGCTTAGGCACGGCGTATATCAAATTATCTTGGAAGAACTCCCAATGACGCCCGACATTAAACCACTCGTTGCAGGCAACTGGAAAATGAATGGACAGCGCGATCAACTCGATCAATTAGCACTGATGTCCAAAGGGGCTGATCAGGAACTCTCGCAAAAATTAGACATGGTGGTTTGTCCGCCAGCCACTCTCTTATATGTAGCCACAGCCTTGGCAGAGGACACAGGCTTGAAAGTGGGCGCTCAAGACTGTCATGCAAACACTTCGGGCGCTCACACGGGCGATGTAGCTGCCGAGATGATAGCAGACTGCTTTGCTGAATATTGTATTGTGGGCCATTCCGAACGCCGCTCCGATCACGGCGAGAGTAGTTCAGATATTCTGGAGAAAGCTCAAGCGTGCTGGAGAGCAGGGCTCACAGCGATTGTCTGTATTGGTGAGACAGAAGCCGAATATGATGCAGGGCAAGCGGAAACCGTGTTGGCGGAGCAATTGAAATCGTCGATTCCCGAAGGTGCAACGGACCGAAACACAATCATTGCCTATGAACCGGTTTGGGCGATTGGCACTGGAAAAACCCCAAGCCCTGAAGACATTAAGTCGATTCACGCATTCTTACGCAATGAGTTGATAGAACGGTTGCAAGGGCCGGGTGAGCGTATGCGAATTCTCTATGGCGGGTCCGTAAAACCATCCAATGCGACTGAGATTTTGATGATTGAAAATGTGGATGGCGCTTTAGTGGGCGGCGCCAGCTTGAAAGCAGAAGACTTTCTCTCCATATGCGAAGTCTATCGCAAGGTTTAGAACAACGTTCCCAACCTAAATTCAACAGCCGCGCACGTCCTCACACTTGGCAAAAAAACATGTTTGCGTTAGGACACGCCAAATCAGTTTCCTGAACCCACCAGTGTTCAAGGAATTATCAGGAAGTTTTCTATGACCACCGTATTGATCGTCGTTCACATAATGTTGGTGCTTGCACTGATCGTGTTGGTGCTTTTGCAGCGTTCTGAGGGCGGTGCTTTGGGTATCGGCGGTGGTGGTGGTGGTGGCGGTGGCTTTATGTCTGCCAGAGGCGCTGCAAACGCACTGACGAAGACCACCACAATTTTGGCAGCTGGTTTTTTCGCAACTTCTATCGCCCTTGGTGTCATTTCCCAAGGCGAAAGCCGCACGGGCAATGTGATCGAACAGTTGGGCAACCAGACGGGTGTGCCAACGGGTGAAGGTTCAGACACAGGAACGGCAGCACCAGCTGCAGGCAATTTGCTTGAAGACTTGGAAAAAGAAGGCCAACCAATCGCTCCGACCACAGGCGTTCCAAGCACAGAATAATCTCCTTAAGGTCAAATTTGCGCGCGGATGCAAAATATCCGTGTGCATAAACTATTGTTTTGCAAAATTTGGTTTGTGAAATTCGCATTTGGCGTTAAGGCTCTACTCCCATGGCGCGATATGTTTTCATTACCGGCGGCGTGGTTTCCTCACTTGGCAAAGGCCTTGCATCGGCAGCTCTCGGCGCACTTCTTCAGGCACGGGGCTATAAAGTCCGGTTGCGTAAACTCGACCCCTATTTGAATGTTGATCCGGGGACGATGTCTCCCTACCAACATGGCGAATGCTTTGTGACCGATGATGGTGCAGAGACCGATTTGGATCTCGGTCACTATGAGCGTTTCACAGGCAGGGCAGCCAACCAATCAGACAATATAACGACTGGCCGGATCTATTCAGATATTTTAGCGAAAGAGCGCCGTGGCGATTATTTGGGCGGCACCGTTCAAGTGATTCCCCATGTTACCAACGCGATCAAAGAATTCGTTCTAGACGGCAATGAAGACTATGATTTTGTTCTCATGGAAATCGGCGGAACGGTTGGCGATATTGAAGGACTGCCTTTCTTTGAAAGCATCAGGCAGCTTGGTAACGATCTTCCGCGCGGCAACTGCATATATATGCATTTGTCTTACATGCCTTACATTGCAGCAGCGGGTGAGTTGAAAACCAAACCCACGCAACATTCCGTGAAAGAGTTGCGGTCCATCGGCATTCAGCCCGATATTTTGTTGATACGGGCAGACCGCGAGATACCTGAAGAAGAGCGCCGCAAGTTGGCTTTGTTCTGCAATGTTCGTCCAAAAGCTGTGATTCAAGCACTGGATGCCAAGAGCATCTACGACGTGCCAATAGCTTACCACAATGAAGGTCTCGACCAGCAAGTTTTGGA
The DNA here is from genome assembly GCA_938010435.1 of uncultured Rhizobiaceae group bacterium. Lineage (GTDB taxonomy): Bacteria > Pseudomonadota > Alphaproteobacteria > Rhizobiales > Rhizobiaceae > Pseudahrensia. Next base: position 105,089 of record CALLUS010000005.1, read on the forward strand.
TGCCTTCGGCATCGATCCTGCCCCAAAACCTGTTATGACGATTTGGGAAGAAATTTCCCGCAAAGTGCACAACCCGGAAGGCGAAGTGCAGATCGCGGTTGTTGGCAAATACACCGTCCTTAAAGATGCATATAAAAGCCTGATGGAAGCATTAGTTCATGGGGGCATGGACAATGCGGTGAAGGTCAATCTGAAATGGATTGAGAGCGACACGTTAGAAACCGATGACCCTGCTGATCATTTTAGTGATGTGGATGGTATTTTAGTGCCCGGTGGATTCGGCGAACGCGGTGCTGAAGGAAAAATTCAAGCTGCCAAATATGCACGCGAACATAAAATTCCTTATTTCGGAATTTGCTTCGGCATGCAGATGGCGGTTTTGGACGCCGCGCGAAACTTGGCCGGTATTGAAAATGCAACGTCTTCTGAATTCAACACTGACGGCGAACACGTCGTTGGTTTGATGACGGAATGGCTTAAGGGCAATCAACTTGAAAAGCGTGAAGCAGCAGGCGATATGGGCGGCACGATGCGCCTTGGAGCTTATCCACATCCATTGAAAGAAGGCACGCTGATTTCAGAAATCTACAACAGTACCGAAGTGTCGGAACGTCACAGGCACCGCTACGAGGTGAACGTTGATTACAAAGATCAGTTGGAGAAGGCCGGCTTGGTGTTTTCAGGTATGAGCCCGGATGGATTGCTACCCGAAACAATTGAATATCCTAAGGATGTCCATCCGTGGTTTATCGGCGTGCAATATCATCCGGAACTGAAAAGTAGGCCGTTTGAGCCGCATCCACTCTTCTCAAGCTTCATTGCTGCAGCAAAAGAGCAGGGACGTTTAGTTTAAACGTTTATTGTATAGGTTTTGTACCCGAGATCTAAAACTCTCGGGTCGCACCAGCGATAGCAAAACGTTTCTTGGCGGTTTCGGGCTTATAAAACACCGTGTGCCAAGCGCCGCGCAACATAAAGAAACAAAGGGTCGCTAAAAGTGCCACCCATAACCACTGATATTCCATATATTTTGTTGTGTTGGCCAATTTGTAGCAATAATAGCCCGCAACTGTACCAATGCTGGCCAAAATAATTCCAACAAAGAAAACAATGACTTTTGCAATAAAGCCGCCTGATTGTGTTTGTTCCTGTGTCATCTGTCCTGCCTCTACAAAGCTGTTAGATCAAACCGCCCGATAAGACTTGTATCAAAATTCAAAAAAATAGTAGTTAACAGATCGACAGACCTCAGTTTAGGTTAATTGTTAAGCGTCCGGTTCAAGCGCCCTGCAAGTTCCGTGACAAACTGCCATGCGACACGCCCGGAGCGACTGCCACGTGTTGTAGACCATTCGAGCGCGTCTGCTCGAACATCATCCATACTCACTTTGAGATCATAGTGCGTGATATACCCCCTTATCATAGCCAGATATTCGTCTTGGGTGCATTTGTGAAAACCAAGCCAAAGACCAAAGCGATCAGACAGGGATACTTTCTCCTCCACAGCTTCACTTGGCGAGATGGCTGTTGAGCGTTCGTTTTCAATCATATCGCGTGGCATCAAATGTCTACGGTTCGACGTGGCATAGAACACGCAATTTTCCGGGCGACCTCCAACACCACCATCAAGAGCAGCCTTTAGAGCTTTATAGCTGGTATCATCATGGTCGAATGACAAATCATCACAAAACAATATGAATCGATATTCCGTATCGCGAATATGAGAGAGAAGTTCAGGCAAACTATCAATATCTTCGCGGTGAATTTCAACCAGTTTGAGCGAAGCTTTGCCCGTTCCGGAATTACTGTTGATCGTCGCATGTGCTGCTTTGACCAGTGAGGATTTGCCCATTCCCCGCGCGCCCCAAAGCAACGCATTGTTTGCGGCCAAGCCATTTGCAAACCTTTTGGTGTTGTCGAGCAAGATATCACGCACCTGATCTATACCCTGAAGCAAAACCATATCCACACGATTGACCTTCTTGACTGGCTGCAACCAGTTTTTTGAGGCGTTCCAAACAAAAGCATCCGCAGTGGTTAAATCTGAAACCAACGGTTTGGCCGGGACGGCACGTTCTACCAACACCAACAATGCATCCATTTTTGCGTTGAGTTGAACAATTGAGTCGTTTGTTTGATCGGCCATTTCGATGGTCTCTCGGTATCAATTTGCAATCGCCGTATCATGGCCCGACATTTTTTAAAAGAAACGCATTCAAAGCCCGTCAATTGTAGGGATTGTGTTGCATTGCTGCAGCCAAACACTATATTCCAGCGAACACTTACAGAGGCTCCGTTCAACGGTTTCGAGTCCGAAAATTATTGAGGTATTCCATGTTTATCACACCAGCATACGCACAGTCGGCAGGTGGCGCAGGCGGCGGCATTATCGAACTTCTATTTCCGCTGATTTTGGTTGGTGGTATCATGTGGTTTCTAGTTCTGCGCCCACAACGCCAACAACAAAAAAAGCGTGAAGAAATGCTGAGCAACGTTCGCCGCAACGACACGGTCGTAACTGGTGGTGGCATCGTTGGCAAAGTGACAAAAGTCATCGACGAAACGGAAGTAGAAGTGCAAATCGCACCGGACACCAAAGTTAAAGTCTTACGCTCAATGTTGGCTGATGTTCGCGTGAAGGGCGAACCTGTTAAGGCTGAGAAAGCAGAAAAATCTACCAAGAAAACCAAATAATACGCAGTCTCAAGACCGAGCGGACAATCAAACAGAAAGCCTGATAAATGTTGCACTTCTCCACGACGAAAATGGTTGGAATACTATTTATCGTTTTATTCGGATTTCTGTTAGCTGCACCCAATTTATTTTCCCAATCCACTTTGGATACTCTGCCGGATTGGATGCCAAAGAAACAAATATCGCTGGGTCTTGATTTGCAAGGTGGGGTGCATCTGCAGGTCAAAATTGAGACGGAAGATATTCTCAAAGAACGTCTTGCCACGTTGGTTGATGATGTGCGCTCACTCATGCGGGATCGTATCCAAGGTCCACTAGGCTATGGCGGTATTCGCGGGCAGGACAATAAAGTAACTCTGCGCCTGCTGAAGTCAGAGGATGCCGAGGGTGCAAAAGCACGATTAATCTCGCTCATGGAACCATACGTAGCTTCAGATTCACTTCTTGGTGGCTTGGGCATTGTTGAGGTTAATCAAACACAACCATCTCCAACAGTCTTGGAATACACTTTGACAGACGATGGGATTGACGAGCGCCTTCGCGCTGCTGTGACCCAGTCAATCGAAGTAATTCGTCGTCGTGTGGATGAATTGGGAACCACCGAACCAATTATTCAGCGCCAAGGCACTGATCGTATCATTGTTCAGGTTCCCGGTTTTAACGACCCTGAACAATTGAAAGACCTCATTGGAACAACGGCCAAACTTAATTTCCATGAAGTGAACTCAACTGCTAACGCCAATGACGTACTGCAAGGTGCACGCGCACCCGTGGGTTTCAAATTGATTGAAACATCTGATGCAGATAGCGGTGAGTCTCACATTTTAGTCCGTTCAGCGATTAAAATTAAGGGGGATGATCTTGCCGATGCACAGCAAGGTTTTGACCAACAAACCAATGAACCATTGGTGACGTTCAGGTTTAACAACAAGGCCGCTCGGATCTTCTGCCAGTATTCAACGCAAAATATAGGCCAACGCTTTGCGATTGTGCTGGATGATGTGTCCATTTCGGCTCCTGTCATCCAGTCATCAATCTGTGGTGGATCAGGACAGATTTCCGGTAACTTCACGCCCCAGCAAGCTGCTGACCTTTCAATTCTGATGCGTGCAGGTGCTTTACCTGCAGATATTACATTTGTCGAAGAGCGCACAGTGGGTTCCAGTCTCGGTGCAGATTCTATTCAAGCGGGCCAAAACGCATCAATCATTGCCGGTATTCTCGTGATCGTATTTATGCTGCTCGCTTACGGAATACTCGGTATCATTGCGACTATCGCATTGTCGGTGAACATGATTCTGATTATGGGGTTATTGTCGTTCATCGGGGCAACCCTTACCCTGCCAGGCATTGCGGGTATTGTTTTGACCATGGGTATGGCGGTGGACGCCAACGTGCTGATTTATGAACGTATCCGCGAAGAGCGGCGCAATGGTCGTTCCTTGGTCCAAGCTATCGATATCGGATTCAAACAAGCAATGGGCACTATCTTGGATGCCAACATCACAACACTGATTGCCGCATTCATTCTGTTCTATCTAGGCTCAGGCCCTATCAAAGGTTTCGCGGTAACATTGGCCATTGGTATCGTAACCTCGGTCTTCACAGCGTTTACACTCACACGTCTTGTTGTCTCGCTTTGGTTGCGTTGGAAACGCCCAACGGAACTGCCAAAAGGCCTGTTCACTCTGGTTCCGGCCGGTACAAAACTCATATTTATGGTGTACCGGAAACTGTCATTCCCATTCTCAGCCTTTCTCTTGGTTGGGTCTTTGGCAATGTTCGTAATCGCCAACTTGAACTACGGCATTGACTTTAAAGGCGGCACGCTCGTTGAATATCAATCGAAAACTGTTGTGGCTGATATTGCCGATGTACGCAGTCGATTGTCTGATTTGAACCTTGGCGATGTTCAAGTGCAAGAATTCGGCCAGCCCAATGAGTTGTTGATCCGAATAGAAAGCCAACAAGGCGGGGACAATGCGGAACAAAGCGCATTGGCAAAGGTTCGTTCAGTGATGGACGAAGATCACGAGTTTAGGCGTCAGGAAGTTGTTGGCCCAACTGTGTCTGGTGAACTTGCGCGGGCAGGGACGATCGCTGTTATTGCCTCTCTCTTGGCGATCATGGTCTATATTTGGTTCCGCTTCGAATGGCAATTTGCATTAGGTGCCGTTATCGCAACCGCCCACGATGTTATTCTCACAATCGGGATGTTTGCTCTGTTGCAGATCGAATTCTCACTCTCATCGATTGCGGCCATCCTAACCATTGTGGGCTATTCGTTGAACGATACCGTGGTGGTCTATGACAGGATCAGGGAGAACTTGCGGAAATTTAAGAAGAAACCGATCAATGATCTGCTCGATTTGTCGATCAACGAAACATTGTCGCGTACTGTGATGACATCGGTTACCACATTGCTTGCATTGCTGGCTCTCTATTTCCTGGGCGGCGAAGTTCTCAGCGGATTCACATTCGCAATGATCTTCGGTGTATTAATCGGTACATATTCATCGATCTTCATCGCAGCTCCGGTGCTCATCTTGTTTAATCTCCGCCCCGGTGCAATGGATCGTGACGACCCGTCCCCGTACAGTGGTCAAGAATCGCAGGAACTCGCTTAATTGGCTGAACCAAGTTCGTCATCCCATGCAGGACTTGAAATAAAGGCAGCCCATTTCCCGGGCCGTCCGCCTGTTGACACCTATGGCAACGGTGGGTTTCGCTTTGCCGATATGTCTCACCGCGGAAGTATCTTGTGTTTGCCAACCGGAATTTATGGATGGGAAGGCACAGAAACCGCCGATGTAACGAAATCGAAGTTAAAGCGACTGTTCGACGAAGACGGTATTGAAATCGTTCTTGTTGGAACGGGCAGGGATCTTATTCCGTTGAGCAAATCATTCCGCGATGCTCTTGCCAAAAAAGGTATGCGTGCAGACCCTATGAGCACCGGGGCTGCCGCGCGAACTTACAATGTTCTGTTGGCTGAAGGCCGTGCTGTTGCGGCCATATTGTTGGCTGTTGAGTGATAGGTATGATAAAATGACCGAGAACGGTCAATTCGATACCGAAGATTTAGATTACTGCGCGCGCCTCGTTCGCGAAAATGCGAGAGATATGTATCTGGCCGATTTGCTGTTGCCAGAAAGCGCCCGACATAAAGCAAATATTCTGCACGCATTTCATGTGGAAATTACAAACATAACTCTTGGACATGGCGATCCATTGGCCAGTGAAGTGCGTCTTCAATGGTGGTCAGATGTGGTTGCAGGAAATCGTGGAGAAGAAGCAAAAGGACACCCGGTAGCACGCCCGCTGTTGGTTTTGATGGAACGCGAACCAATTGTTGCACCTGCATTGTCAGTCAAAATAGAGGCGCATATATTTGATATCTACCAAGATCCGATGCCCGACCGAACCTCCCTTGAAGGTTGGTGCGGCGAAACACGCTCAATACTCTACAATTTAGTCGCTCGGTTTTGTGGGGTTGAGCAAAGCACTGAACTGGCCGATGTGGCCGGTCATGTCGGGTGCTGTATGGGCATTATAGGCATTCTAGAAAACATGCCGTTGTTGCGAAGCAAAAACCAAGTTTATATTCCATCTGATCTTCTGCAATCCGTTGCTCTAACACCTGAATCCTTTCTTACCACTCCAAGAGAACAACATGCCTTTGCAATAGAAGGCATGGCGTCTTTGGCTCGTGAACATCAATCAAAGGCAAAATCTGCAATCAAACTTTTGGATTCTACCGCTATGCCAGCGGTTAGGCCATTGGCATTGGCAGACCTCTATTTAAAGCGTTTCGAGAAGGCACCCATATTAGCTTTTTCTTCGCAAACCACTCCAGCAGCACTGCGCGTTCAATGGAAGCTATTACGCGGATTGTGACGCTTCAAATTTACGCATCATAATTTTCAAATTCTTTACATTTTCTATCTAAGATTATCTACTGACGTATTTTTTGTGCGTGGAGCGGGTGATGGACAGATCTGTATCGGAATGGCAGCGAAGACTTCGTGGTATGGAGCCCACGCCGTTAACAGAATCTTGGAAAGCCAAAGCGAATAACGAGTTTTCGTGGACGGATGAATCCAACTATCATCTGGCTGTGGCAGAGCGCATGAAACAATTGGGCTATCTGGCCATTGACTTGGATGATGAGGTCAGAACGACGCTCTGCCGTCAGGCCAATGATATCATCAATCGATTGCGCCGGCATTTGGCCGAAGATATCGATAAATTAGAAGAAATCGAGAACGTGACTGAAAGTTCAAACGTTTATTATGAGAAATTCGGTAAACGCACTGCACGGTACTATATGTACGAACAAGGTGTGATCGACATTCTTGGTGACCGCTTGGTTGGTTAAGCTGAGAATTTATTCTGCAGCTTGAAGACTGGCATCATTCCCCAACCATTTTTCTAAATCTGACAACGCACGCTTACTGACGGCCAGCTTTTTCGCGGCCCCTTTGTCTTTACCGCGCCATCGTCCCACATGTCCTTCAGGTTTTTCTATCTGTACAGGTGGAAACAATCCAAAATTGACGTTCATCGGTTGAAATGACTTCTTCCCCATTTCTTCCTCATAGGCGATATGCCCCTTTGTTATATGGTTCAGCAATGCACCGAATGCCGTCGTTTCTGGTGGAACTGACGGCGTGTTTCCTTGCAATTCCTCCGCCAAAAAGCGTCCGGTCAACAGGCCAATAGCTGCAGATTCCACGTATCCTTCACAACCGGTGATTTGCCCTGCGAACCGCAAACCATCCCGTGACTTTAGGCGCAGTGTTTCGTCCAACAATGATGGAGAGTTCAAATATGTATTACGGTGCAAACCACCCAACCGGGCAAATTCCGCATTTTCAAGGCCGGGTATCGTTCTAAAAATCTCAGCTTGCGCCCCGTATTTCAACTTGGTCTGAAATCCGACCATATTGTAAAGAGTGCCCAATGCATTGTCTTGGCGAAGCTGTACAATTGCATACGCTTTGATATCGGGTTGATGAACATTTGTCAGCCCCATTGGCTTCATGGGGCCATGTCGCAATGTCTCGCGCCCGCGCTCTGCCATCACTTCAATTGGCAAACATCCGTCGAAATAAGGAACATTTTCCCATTGTTTGAAAGCAGCTTGATCTCCAGCGATAAGACCATCGATAAATGCTTCATATTGATCACGATCTAACGGACAATTGATATAATCTTTGCCATTGCCACCAGGGCCAACTTTGTCATAGCGGCTCTGGAACCAAGCTTTATCGAAGTCGATTGAATCGTAATGCACGATTGGTGCGATGGCATCGAAAAACGAAAGTGCTTCTTGACCTGTCTCTTTGGCAATATCTGCGGCCAAAGCCGGAGCGGTCAATGGACCGGTCGCCACAATCGTGGGGCCCCAACTCTCGTCTGGCAACCCATGCACTTCTTCACGGCTCACAGTGATCAATGGTTCAGAATCGATGGCGTGTGTCACAGCTTGGGAAAAGCCGTCGCGATCCACAGCCAATGCCGTACCAGCAGGCACTTTATGTGCATCAGCGCATTTTAGAATGATCGATCCGGCACGGCGCATTTCTTCATGCAGCAAACCGACAGCATTGGCATTATGGTCGTCAGAACGAAACGAGTTGGAACAGACAAGTTCCGCCAACCCGTCCGTCTGGTGAGCCTCCGTTTCACGAACGGGACGCATTTCGTGAAGCGTTACCGCAACGCCGCGTTTGGCCAATTGCCATGCGGCCTCGCAACCGGCAAGACCACCACCAACTACATGTGCTTTTTTATCTGTCATGGCCAACGCATAGAACGCCCATGCGATGGTTTCAACTTGAAATAGAGTGGAACCGCCAGCGAATGACAAAATTGTCAGCCACTTTCGGGTTCTGTCGAAAACCAGTTTGATATATAGGCTAAGCCAGTCGTGGGAAGGTTGTGGAGATCGGAATGAAACTCAAAATAGCAGGTTCCTTTGCCTTTATGACCATGCTGCTGTTTGGCTCTGGACACAATCTCTCGTCAGTAGCCCATGCAGCATCAACCAATGTGATCAAGGTATGTTCTGGATATGGTTGTATTATCAGCGACCACTTCTCTTTTACTGCTACTGACAATGAAGAACTCATCAAATCTATGACCAGTTCGGTAGGATCAGCCGCGAGTGAACGGGCAGCTATTGCCCAAACAATCGGGTTGATGGAACGCAAAGCAAGATCAAAGCTCCGCTACCGCCCTGATATTCGCAAAGCCTATATTAAAAACAGTGCGAAACGCGGTCAGATGGATTGCGTTGATGAATCACTCAACACGACTGCCTATCTATATCACCTTTATGGCCTTGGCCTGTTGAAGTTCCACAAGCCAAAAAGACACTATGCTGAGCGCGGGTTTATTCTCGACGGCAGATACCCGCATAAGTCAGCGGTTATAACAGATCAATCAGGGAAACGTTGGACGGTTGACAGTTGGTATGGTGACGACGGTCAACCAGCGCAGGTGATGGAACACGCCAAATGGCGAAAAGTTCGCGACAGTTTCAATCCCGACTAAAGAAAAATCACTTTAACCTAAGACCAGAATCAGAAACGCCTGCCGGGGGAGGATCCGACAGGCGTTCTATGTGTTCAACTTTGGGAGGAGGATAAAGTTGAACTCGTCAACTGAACTTGGGAGGAGGTAAGTTCAGTTAAACCAAATGATTACGTGCGCGCAGCGCGTTTTGCGATGAACGGGATGTCGCCACGAGCGATGCCAAGGTCGTTCAATTCACGGTTAGACAAGCCATAAAGCTCGTTACGTGTTTGACGTACGCGGTTCCAAGTGCGGATGTTTCCAAGAAGGTTCATATCTCTAGTCCTTAAGTGCTGTCAGCACTATTTGGCTGACCGGTTTCATATCATCGTCAGGAACGTTGTTGTGTTCCGTTGAGTAACAAATAGAATTTTGGTCGAAAATTACGAGCGCAAAGGTTGCAACTGAGCCATGCGTTTAGTGCATGAAGCGCCACGTTTTCGTCACATAGATTGAAGTTTCGTTACCAAAAGCAACAGATCACAAACCATCGCCCATGAATCCACGGGCAAAGTTTATTGAAGTCTTAAAGGTGTCTTTCAAATTGGACCTATTTATCCGTTCGTCGAGCCAACAATTCTTTCAAAAAATGTCCTGTATGGGACCGTTTTTCCTTTGCAATGTCCTCTGGCGTGCCAGAAGCCACCATTTCCCCACCACCATCGCCGCCTTCAGGTCCCAGATCGAGAACCCAATCCGCCGTTTTTATGACTTCCAGATTATGTTCGATTACAGCAACTGTGTTTCCACTATCCACCAGCTCGTGGAGCACTTCCAACAGTTTGGCCACATCGTGGAAGTGAAGACCTGTTGTAGGTTCATCCAAGATATAAAGTGTTCGACCTGTAGCGCGCTTTGAAAGCTCTTTCGAAAGCTTCACACGTTGTGCTTCACCGCCAGACAATGTGGTCGCTTGTTGACCAATTTTTATATAGTCGAGGCCAACACGTTTGAGAGTTTCCATTTTGTCGCGAACTGAGGGAACCGCTGAGAAAAACACGCACCCCTCTTCGACAGTCATGTCGAGAATATCGGCAATGGATTTGCCCTTGAACTGCACTTCTAATGTTTCACGGTTGTAACGTTTGCCGCTACAGACGTCGCAGGTGACATAAACATCAGGGAGAAAGTGCATTTCAATTTTGATAACACCATCACCTTGGCAGGCTTCGCAGCGACCGCCTTTCACATTGAATGAGAAGCGACCGGGGTTGTAACCGCGCACTTTTGATTCAGGCAGTCCTGCAAACCATTCACGGATAGGCGTGAAAGCACCCGTATAAGTGGCAGGGTTGGAACGCGGCGTTCTGCCGATTGGAGATTGATCAATATCTATAATTTTGTCGAGATGTTCCAACCCTTCAATGTGGTCATGTGGGGCAGGGATGGCGCGCGACTTATTGATGTGACGGGATGCGGCTTTGTAGAGGGTTTCGATCAGGAATGTTGATTTTCCACCGCCGGACACACCAGTGACAGCAGTAAATGTACCCAGTGGAATTTCACCAGACACACTTTTCAAATTGTTGCCACGTGCACCAACAACTTTGATCTTGCGAGCCTTGTTGATCTTGCGGCGTTCTTTGGGGACAGCCACTTCAAGCTTGCCTGATAGATATTGTCCGGTCAGAGACTTCTTAGACTTCATAATGTCTTTGGGAGAGCCCTGAGCGATGATTTCACCACCGTGAATGCCAGCTTTCGGCCCGATATCCACCACATGGTCGGCCGTTAAAATGGCGTCTTCATCATGTTCAACAACGATCACTGTATTGCCGAGGTCACGAAGATGACGCAACGTTTCCAACAATCTTGCATTGTCACGTTGGTGAAGGCCAATTGATGGCTCGTCCAAGACATAAAGAACGCCCGTCAGGCCTGAACCAATTTGTGAGGCCAGCCGAATGCGTTGGCTTTCTCCGCCAGACAAAGTGCCTGAGTTCCGCGAAAGAGACAGGTAATCAAGTCCCACATCATTCAAGAATTGAAGACGCTCACGAATTTCTTTCAAGATACGAACAGCAATTTCGTTCTGTTTGTCGTTCAGCTTTGCCGGTAGGTCTGCAAACCAAATATTGGCATGTTTGATCGACATCTCGGCCACTTGGCTCACATGCATTTTATCGAGTTTAACAGCCAAAGCTTCAGGCTTCAGACGATAACCTTCGCAGACCATGCACGGCATCCGAGACATGAATTTTTCAATTTCTTCGCGCATCCAAGAGCTGTCGGTCTCACGCCAGCGGCGTTCAAGATTGCCGATCACTCCTTCAAACGGTTTTTCAGTCTCATATTTGCGCAATCCATCATCGTAAACAAATTTGATAGATTTCTTGCCAGTGCCATACAGAACAGCGGTTTGCGCATCTGCTGATAAATCTTCCCATTTACTCGAAATCTTGAATTTAAAAACTTTGCCCAATGCCTCCAACGTTTGCGCATAGTAAGGTGAAGGATTGCTCGATTTAGACCACGGAACAATCGCCCCTTTGTTGAGCGCCAAAGATGCATCAGGTACGACTAGGTTCTCATCAATCTTCTGTTGTGTCCCAAGACCATCGCAAGAAGGGCAGGCCCCGAACGGGTTGTTGAACGAAAACAGTCTCGGTTCGATTTCCGGGATCGTGAAACCAGAAACCGGACAAGCAAACTTCTCAGAAAAGATAAGACGCTCGTGCGTTTCATTTTTGGATTTGTTTTTAGAGCCACCTGCTGCAGTTTCACTCTCCGGCAAGGGTTTGTCCGCAAGTTCCGCGACCGCCATTCCATCAGTCAGGCGCAATGCAGTTTCAATGGAATCAGCCAGTCGTGTGCCCACATCGTCACGCACAACAATTCGATCCACAACCACATCGATATCGTGTTTGAATTTCTTGTCGAGTGCCGGAACATCTGCGATCTCGTAGAACTCACCATCCACTTTGACCCGCTGAAATCCCTTCTTCATGAGTTCAGCAAATTCTTTGCGGTACTCCCCCTTTCGTCCCTGAACGATAGGCGCCAATAGGTAGAGGCGTGCACCTTCTTCTAACTCCATCACCCGATCGACCATCTGGCTCACCGTTTGGCTTTCAATCGGCAATCCTGTGGCTGGAGAATAGGGAACGCCCACACGCGCAAACAGAAGGCGCATGTAATCGTAAATTTCGGTGACGGTTCCCACGGTTGAACGCGGGTTTTTTGACGTGGTTTTCTGCTCAATGGAAATCGCAGGAGACAAACCATCAATTTGGTCCACATCCGGTTTTTGCATCATTTCCAAAAACTGGCGGGCATACGCAGATAAGGACTCCACATAACGCCGCTGACCTTCTGCATAAATCGTATCAAATGCCAAAGACGATTTGCCCGAGCCTGAAAGCCCTGTCATCACAATTAAACTGTCCCGTGGCAGATCAATATCCACATTCTTTAAATTATGTTCACGCGCTCCTCGAACAGAGATCATTTTGTCATCAGGACGTTTTTTGGTTTTAGCGGCCATAAAGTGAGGCTTTCGATATCGAGCTGTTATGCAGTTTGAGAACGACTTATGTGTCGATCAATAATTCAGTGTCCATACCCAAATTCACAATCTTTCCAGTCATTCACGCGCCAGTTGTCGCAAACTTGCATTTGAGTCGGAATGTAAATAGAACAATACAGGAACATATAGTTTAAAAACAACTGGTGATAACCCAAAATGTGCGCGTCTAACACTGCACATCATAAGCCAGTGGTTCTATGAAGAAGAAAATATGCAACGCCCACAAAGCAGGGCGCAAGGAGTGACACATGGCAGGCAGTGTAAACAAAGTCATTTTGGTGGGAAATCTTGGTGCGGATCCAGAAATCCGCCGCACACAAGATGGCAAAGCAATCGCCAATATGTCCATCGCGACAAGCGAAACATGGCGCGATAAGAACTCCGGCGAACGCCGCGAAAAAACAGAATGGCACCGTGTTGTTTGCTTTAATGATGGTCTCAACAAAGTCATTGAACAATACGTCAAAAAAGGCACAACTGTTTACATTGAAGGCAACCTTCAAACCCGCAAATGGCAGGACAATGAAGGCAAAGACCGTTACACAACTGAAGTTGTTCTTCAGCCATATACAGGCGTGTTGACCATGCTTGGCGGCCGCAATTCAAATGACGGCGGCGGAGGCGGCGGTTATGGTGGTGGCCAAATGGGCGGCAGCGGCGATTATGGTGGCGGTAGCGGTGGCCAAATCAGCGGTCAATCTGGCGGCGGTGGTGGCGGTGGTTTCCCATCCGGTGGCGGTGACATGGATGATGAAATCCCGTTCTAAATCCGGGCTTGGGATTTTAGAAAATGAGCCTGTTCCAACGTTTGAAAACAGATTGCCGGCAAGACTGGCAATCCTACGTTGATCATGAGTTTGTGCGTGGTATGGGAGATAGAAGTCTCCCGCAAACTGCGTTTAAAGACTACCTGGTTCAAGATTATCTTTTCCTCATCCAATTTGCCCGTGCTTACGCTCTGGCAATTTACAAAGGGCGTACGCTTGCGGAAATGCGCGGTGCGCTTGAAGGGTTGAAAGCGATTTTGGATGTGGAAATGGATCTCCACATCAGGCTTTGTGACCGTTGGGGCCTGTCTGCAGAACAATTGGAAGCCACACCTGAAAAGGGTGAAACGGTCGCTTATACGCGGTTTGTGCTGGATGCTGGCAATGCAGGTGACCTTTTAGACCTCTACGTCGCTCTTGCACCTTGCATGATAGGCTATGGCGAAATCGGTGCAGCGCTTGCCAATAAAGCCACGAAAGACAATCCATATTCAGAATGGATCAATGAATATGCGTCAGCGGACTATCAAGATCTTACCAAAGCGACGATAGAAAACCTCGATACTCTGGCATCTGAAATGATGACCGAAGCAAGGTACCCGCGCCTCAAAACACTGTTCGGGGCGGCTACACGTCTCGAAGCCGATTTCTGGCAAATGGGTATGAATGCGGTAAAATGAAACAATCGATCGCTCATATTTCATTGGTCGTCAGAGATTATGACGAGGCGATTGATTTCTATTGCAATAAGTTAAAATTCGATCTGGTCGAGGACACCTACCAACCAGAACAAGATAAACGATGGGTTGTTGTGCGGCCAAAGGGCGGGAGCGGCACAACGCTTTTACTGGCCAAGGCCTCTAAACCTGAGCAAGAACGGTTCATAGGCGACCAAGCTGGCGGACGCGTGTTCCTATTTCTTAGCACAGATGATTTCGAGCGCGACTACAAAGACATGCAGGCCCAAAACATCAAGTTTGTTCGCGATCCGAAAACGATGGATTATGGAACGGTTGCCGTGTTTGAAGACTTGTACGGAAACAGATGGGATCTGGTTCAGTTTTCAGATGATCACCCAATGGCTGCGCACTAAGTCTCTTTTAAGCTTTGCTTTCTCTTGCACGAAGTTCGTCGGCACGCTTCAATTCATCCGCGTGGTGTTGCGCACTTTGAACCTCAATGAATAGGCGCTTCACCACCGGGAACCGTTCCTTGATCGCCAATTCCAATTCCGTGTTGGTGCGTTCCACAACGCCCGCGGGAATTTCATCTTCATAATCAACAGACAATGCCAACAACACGTCGTTCGGACCACGGTGCAGTGTTCGAATTTCGTTCAAAGCAACGATGGCGGGCTGCGCATGAATGAGCGCTTTGATTTCTTCTACGATTTCAGGCGCTGCAGCTTCGCCGATGAGCAACCCTTTGGTCTCCAGAGCCAGCACAAGTGCTGTGCCGGCTAGAATGACACCAATCAATATGGATGCAGCTCCATCAAACACAGGCATATCGAACGTGACAGCAATCCAAATGCCGAGCATAGCAACCACGAGGCCGAGCATAGCAGCTGTGTCTTCAAACAGCACTGTAAAGACAGTGGGGTCTTTCGATTCTTGTACAGCTTGGAACAAGCTCTTCTTTCCCTTGGTCGTTGAAAACTCTTTAAACGCGACCCACCACGCAACACCTTCAAAAACCATCGCGAGAGCTAAGATGATATAGTTGATTGTTGGGTCTTCAACAGCGTGAGGATGAAGGACTTTCTCAACACCGTGATAGATCGAGATACCTGAACCGATCGAAAAAATCAGAATCGCAACGATAAACGCCCAGAAATATATCTCACTGGCATAGCCAAAAGGGTGTTTTTCGTCAGCAGGCCGATTTGAACGGGCCATTCCGTAAAGCAGCAACCCCTGATTACCCGTATCCACCACAGAGTGAATACCCTCGGACATCATAGCCGATGATCCCGTGATAAAGGCACCGACGAACTTAGCTATTGCTATAAGCCCGTTACCAATCATTGCGGCATAGATTACTTTTTTTGAACCGGAGGCCATTGATCACCTGTCTTTGAAATGAATTATCACAAACACCGTGCTATGCATTCTTTGATTGAAAATTTCAACATTCACTTATTGCCCAACAAATGAGATATCCCATGATGAAATCTGCCTTAGCTGCTTTACTACTGTTCGCATCGGCCCAGCCTACACTTGCTGGAGAAGCAGACGTGTTGAACGTCAAAGTCCAAAAATCTGCAAATGGTACGTACAACTTTAGCGTCACCGTGAAACATGCTGATGCTGGATGGGATCACTATGCCAATAAGTGGGAAGTGGTCACGCCGGATGGACAAGTGATTGCAACGCGGGTTTTAGCGCACCCGCACGACAACGAACAACCATTCACGCGCTCAAAGAGCGGTGTAAAAGTGCCCGAGGGTATAACAGAGGTTGTTGTGCGTGCAGGAGACAGCGTTCATGGCTTGGGTGGTAAAGAAATGAAGGTGAAGCTGGATTAACGCGTTCCTGCAAGCGCCAGCACACCGTCTGCCACAAATTGGATTGAAAGCGCGGCCAGCAATATGCCGAGCAGACGGGTCAGCACAATCTGGCTGGTCTCACCGATATATTTGTTAAGACGATCTGCCAGAATAAGAGCCAGATACAGTATCAATCCCACCAAAAGCAAAACACCTATCAAAACGAGGCGGTCCAGAGGCCACAGGAAATCTTCTGCCAATAATATGGATGCTGAGATTGCGCCCGGACCGGCGATCAGTGGAATGGCCAAAGGGAAGACCGCGATCGATTGTAACTCCTTCTTTGATATGATCCGTTCTGCGGATTCGCCTTTGCGCTCCACACGCTTTTCAAAAACCATCTCAAAGGCTGTGTAGAACAACAACAAACCACCGGCCACACGGAATGCCGGCATGGATATCCCAAGTGCTGTGAGCAAAGAACCACCGATCATCATGAATGCTAATATGATGCCGATTCCGATGAGTGTGCCCCGCAAAGCAACATGACGGCGTTCAGCACTTGTCATTCCGGCAGTGAGGCCGATGAAGATCGCCAATTGACCGGGAGGATCAATGGTCACAAAGAAGGTCGCAAATGCGTTTAAAAGCGCGTCAACTGTAATCACTTTCACCACCTCTAATTGCAAAATAATGACTTGAGCATAGACCTCAACAATTAAGCGACAAGGCTGTAATCAGGATTGTTAACCGCTAAAATATGCGCTTTTCATCCAATACCGCGCACCGATGAAGTTCGATATTTTTTATACCTTGTATCTTATTGATAAATATAGGAAAATATAAGTTCATAACTATCTGAAAATTTGAGAATGAATACAAATTCCTGTAGGTTAGCTGCATCCGGTGGAAGTGATTCCTCTGATCTCAAAGCAAGGCGCATTCCGTGGCTGACGACGAACATCCAAAAGACGAAAACGAATCCGTAAAACCATCTGAATCCGAAGCAAGTGCATCTGCAGATGGTGGTGATGGAAATACGTCCACGGGTGGCTCTGAAATAGTACCTGCGCCTGAACAGCATGAGACGATTTCGATTGTCGCTGAGATGCAGAAATCCTATCTCGATTATGCGATGAGCGTGATTGTCAGTCGTGCTTTGCCAGACGTTCGCGACGGATTGAAACCTGTTCACCGTCGTATTCTATATGCGATGCACGAAATGGGGCTGGACAGCTCTAAAGGTTATCGTAAGTCCGCTGGCGTCATTGGCGAGGTGATGGGTAAATTCCACCCCCACGGCGATGCGTCGATCTATGATGCGTTGGTCCGTATGGCTCAAGATTTCGCAATGCGTGTTCCACTTGTAGACGGGCAGGGCAACTTTGGCTCCATTGATGGCGATAAGCCCGCTGCTATGCGCTACACAGAATGTAAGCTTGAAAAAGTGGCAAACATGCTGCTGGCGGATATCGACAAGGAAACTGTCGATTTTCAAGCAAACTATGATGGTCGCGAACGCGAACCTATGGTTCTACCCGCCCGTTACCCGAACCTTTTGGTCAATGGGGCAGGTGGTATCGCTGTGGGTATGGCGACCAACATCCCACCTCACAATCTTGGTGAAGTGATTGATGCTTGTTTGGCCATGATCGACAATCCAGCCATCACCATGGACGAATTGCTGGAGATCGTGCCCGGACCTGATTTTCCAACTGGCGGCAAAATACTGGGACGTGCCGGCATCCGCTCGGCTTATGAAACGGGTCGTGGTTCCGTTATGATGCGTGGCCATGTTGAAATTGAGAAATTTAAAGGGGACCGTGAGGCAATTGTTGTTTCCGAGATACCTTATCAAGTGAACAAAGCCTCAATGGTTGAGAAGATTGCTGAACTCGTTCGCGACAAACGCGTCGAAGGTATCACCGATATTCGAGACGAAAGTGATCGCCAAGGTTATCGTGTCGTTGTAGAACTGCGCCGCGATGCCGTCGCTGATGTGGTTTTGAATCAATTATACCGCTTCACGCCTTTACAGAACTCGTTCGGGTGCAACATTGTTGCTTTGAACGGTGGTAAACCAGAACAGATGAATTTGTTCGACCTTCTGCGCGCCTTTGTAAGCTTCCGCGAAGAAGTTGTGACCCGCCGCACCAAATTCCTACTCACCAAAGCCCGCACACGCGCGCATGTGTTGGTTGGCTTAGCGATTGCAGTTGCCAATATTGATGAAATCATTGCGTTCATTCGTTCCGCTCCTGATCCGGCGACAGCCCGTGCTGGCCTGATGGAACGTCGCTGGCCCGCAAAAGATGTGGCACCATTGATCGCATTAATTGATGATCCGCGTCACCGCGTGAATGAAGATGGAACTTACCTTCTCTCTGAAGAGCAGGCACGTGCGATTCTTGATTTACGCTTGCAACGCTTAACAGCGCTTGGTCGTGATGAAATTGCCGATGAATTGAATATAATCGGCGAAGAAATCAAAGACTATCTCGATATTTTGTCCTCGCGCGCCCGTGTTTACGACATCGTGAAAGCGGAAATGATCGAAGTGCGCGACGAGTTCGCAACACCACGCCGCACTGAAATTTTGGACGGCGGTTACGAACACGACGATGAAGACCTGATTGCCCGTGAAGACATGGTCGTGACAGTGAGCCATGGCGGCTATATTAAACGCGTTCCACTGGCGACTTATCGTGCGCAGCGCCGCGGCGGCAAAGGCCGTTCTGGCATGAGTACGAAAGACGAGGATTTCGTCACACGCTTGTTTGTCGTGAACACGCACACGCCAGTGGTGTTCTTCTCGTCCCGTGGCATCGCTTACAAGATGAAAGTCTGGAAACTGCCGCTGGCAGCCCCACAAGCGCGCGGCAAAGCATTGATAAACCTGCTTCCTTTGGAACAGGGCGAGACAATCACGACCATTATGCCACTCCCAGAGGATGAAGATTCTTGGGATACACTAGACGTCATGTTCGCCACTCAAAAAGGCACCGTACGTCGCAACAAACTGTCCGATTTCGTTCAAGTGAACCGAAATGGCAAGATTGCCATGAAATTGGATGATGATGACGGTATTATCGGTGTGGAAACCTGTTCAAGCACCGATGATGTGTTGTTGACCAGTTCAGCAGGGCAAACTATCCGCTTCCGCGTCGAAGACGTGCGTGTATTCTCAAGCCGGAACTCTGTGGGTGTCCGCGGCATCAAAATGAGTGGAGACGACTCAGTCATCTCTATGGCAATTATGAGTGGTTTTGAAGCCACGCCTGCTGAACGAACCGCTTACCTAAAGCGTGCTTCAGCTGAACGTCGCGCATTGGCGGGCGAAGGTGAAGAAGACGCTGACATTGATGTGGTCAACGACGAAGAAGAGACTTCGGAAACAACCGAACTTGCTGACGACCGTTACACGACCATGTCCGAGTCAGAAGAGTTCATTCTTACTCTTACTGATCAAGGGTTTGGAAAGCGTTCTTCAAGCTATGATTTCAGAGTGTCCGGCCGCGGCGGCAAAGGCTTAAAAGCGACTGATCAAACCAAGAAGAAAGAAATTGGTCAGCTGGTTGCAGCATTCCCTGTGGAAGACAATGACCAAATTATGCTGGTCTCAAACGCGGGACAATTGATCCGTGTGCCCGTTGATAACATTCGTTTTGCCAGCCGTGCCAGCAAAGGCGTTCGCGTGTTTAGAACCGCTGATGATGAAGCGGTGGTTTCCGTTGAACGCATTAGCGATGCAGACGACGACAGCAATGAAGACGATGTGGAAGCTGTTGAAGTTGAAACGGATGCTGCTGCGGCAACTGAAACTGGTGACGCAGACACCACCGAATAACCTTCAATCAAAGGCTATTTCCAGTTTTGATAAGGATATTGTCCAACTAACTCTTTTTTGGGCTGTTGCGCATTGCGAACAGATATCAAGGCGGCAACCATCATGGAAATCCCCATGATCAGTGCGAAAATTGTGATTGTCATCTGAGCATTCCTTCCTTGTGACCTTAAAAGTTGAATTCGTTGGTGAACTCACTTCAGTTAATCTAAGAGTAGGGTATCATTTGGAATTGCCTAGTGCATTCGCGCACACATCCGTTCAACTGAGTTAAACAATGTTTGATCAAACGTCATTACTCACCTTCATTTTAGCAAGCATTGCAATTCTGGTGGTGCCGGGCCCGACAGTCACGGTGATTATCGCAAACAGCCTCAAACATGGAACCCGAGCTGGATTGTTGAACATTGCAGGAACGCAAGTTGGTTTGGTGATCTTACTTGGATTATTGGCTTTGGGGTTAGAAGCAATCACATCAACATTGGCATGGTTGTTCGACTGGCTGCGCTTGGCAGGCGCGGCTTACATCATTTGGCTGGGATATAAGTTGCTCACGTCTGACGGGCGGCTCGAAGCATCAGCCAGCACGTCAACGGGTGATGGATCGTATTTCTGGCAAGGATTTGTCGTTATATTGTCCAACCCGAAGATCCTTGTTTTCTTTGGTGCTTTTTTACCTCAGTTTATAACGACTGGTACGAATACGGCTTATCAAACCATGGTTCTTGGATTGGTTTTCATGGCATTAACAACCATTTTAGACAGTCTTTACGCAATCGCGGCAGGAAAAGCAGGATCATTGTTGACCCAAAGGAACGTTCGCAACGTTGAAGTCGCCGGTGGATCACTCATGGTTGCCGGTGGTCTATGGCTGGCACTTAGCCGAAATTGAGAGCCACACCAAACATTGCCATAAAGCCAAGAAACACCTAACTGGTATTTATGAAAAAGATTGCACTTTACCCCGGTTCATTTGACCCGTTCACCAATGGCCATTTAGACATTTTGCTGCAGGGTCTCGCCATTGCGGATGAAATCGTGATTGCCATTGGCCTGCACAGTTCGAAAGCGGGCATGTTCACGTTCGATGAGCGCAAAGCACTAATAACTAAAGTCGTGCCGGAAGCATTGAGCAAGCGCATTTCAGTGATTTCATTCAAAAATCTGGTGGTAGATACCGCACGCGATGCCGGCGCCACAATTTTGTTACGCGGCCTACGCGATGGAACAGATTTGGACTACGAAATGCAAATGGCAGGTATGAACGGTGCCATGGCAAGTGACGTTCAAACTGTGTTTTTACCGTCAAGTCCGGAAACCCGTCCGATTACTGCCACATTGGTTCGCCAAATCGCTTCTATGAAAGGCGATGCGTCGTCATTTGTCCCCGACGTCGTTGCTGAAGCTTTAAAGCTTAAAAACGACTGACTCCATTCACTCACTGCATTTGGAATTTCCATGAAAACTTTAAAACTATTTGCGGCCACCACTTTGGCCATGTGTATCGCTGGCGCTTCTTACGCGGCAGACAAAACCAACATACTTTTGCTTGATACGAAGAACGGCCAAGTTAAAATCGAATTATTGCCAAAGGTGGCTCCGGGACATGTGAAACGGATTACGTCTTTGGCAAACAAAGGTTTCTACGACGGCTTAAAGTTCCACCGCGTTATTGAAGGTTTCATGGCACAAACGGGTGATCCGCTTGGCAATGGCACTGGCGGTTCCAAAGAAGCTGATCTGAAAGCTGAATTTTCAGACGTGTCTTTTGAACGCGGCACATTGGGTATGGCCCGTTCGCAAAGCCCAAACAGCGCAAACTCACAATTCTTCATCATGTTCGCACCGGCACCGCATCTGAATGGTCAATACACAGTCTTTGGCAAAGTAACAGATGGCATGGAATTTGTGGACAGCATCAAAAAGGGCTCACAAGCTCTGAACGGCTCTGTCGATAATCCAGATACTATTGTAAAGATGCGCACAGCAGATAAATACTGACACTCATTTTAAACGAAGGAATTTCCCGTGGCGGACTATAAAGATCCAGAAAACACACTCGTGCTCGACACTTCAAAAGGCGAGGTGGTTATTGAATGCCTGCCAGATTTGGCACCCAACCACGTCAAACATATCAAAGAACTAGCCCGTGAAGGCTTTTACGATGGCGTTGTATTTCACCGCGTGATCGACGATTTCATGGCGCAGGGCGGTGATCCGACCGGAACAGGTACAGGCGGTTCCGACAAGCCCGATCTGAAAGCTGAATTCAACAAAGAACCACACGTTCGTGGCATTTGCTCTATGGCGCGTTCACAAAGCCCTGACAGTGCGAATTCACAATTCTTCATCTGCTTTGGCGATGTTGGTTTCTTGGATGGTCAGTACACAGTCTGGGGTCGTGTTGTAGACGGCATGGACAATGTGGATAAATTTGCCCGTGGCGAGCCTGTCCCTAATCCTGACCAAATCACCACAATGAAAGTTGCAGCAGACCTATAAGCTGCACCACTTTTCAATCAAGTTTTGATGGCGGGGCAATGCTCCGCCATTTTTATGACCGGTAAGGCCTACACCCATGCGTGTTGATGATTTTGACTTCCAGCTTCCTGATGACAACATTGCGCTACGCCCCGCAGACCCGAGAGATTCTGCTAAACTGTTGGTGGTCAATGGCGGTGAGAACGGTCAGCTTCAAGATAGCATTGTAAGTTCACTCTCATCCTTTCTGCAAAAAGGAGACGCATTGGTGTTCAACGACACCAAAGTGATACCTGCGCAATTGGATGGTATTCGGCGGCGCGGAGATACATCTGCAAAGATTGGCGCAACACTTCACATGCGTATGTCTGCTAACACGTGGAAAGCATTTGTGCGGGGTGCTAAAAAACTGGTTGTTGGAGAAACTGTTGAGTTCGGATCAACAAACTTCACAGCAAATGTTATCTCCAAAAATGGCAGTGAGATAGAATTTCAGTTCAATCAATCGGGCCCGAACCTCGATCTCGCTTTGATAGAATATGGCAGCATTCCATTGCCACCCTATATCGCTTCTAAACGTCCAGAAGATAGTAACGACGAGACAGACTACCAAACAATCTATGCCCGTAAATCCGGGGCCGTTGCAGCACCCACAGCCGGGTTGCATTTCACTGATCAAATATTTGAATCACTCGATGAAGCGGGCATCTCACGGCACTTTGTGACGCTGCATGTGGGAGCTGGGACATTCCTTCCCGTGAAGGTGGACGACACCAAAGACCACATCATGCATGCGGAAATTGGAGCTGTTTCAGAAGAAACTGCTGCTGCGCTCAACAAAGTGAGAAAATCCGGTGGCAGAATTGTATGTGTTGGCACAACATCTCTGCGGCTTTTAGAAAGTTCGGTCTCCAAAACAAGGCAATTCAACCAATGGTCCGGCGCAACAGACATATTCATTACACCCGGATATGAGTTCAAAGCGGCTGATGTTTTAATGACCAATTTTCATCTGCCACGTTCCACGCTGTTTATGTTGGTGAGTGCGTTTGCAGGATTTGAAACTATGAAAAACGCTTATCATCACGCCATCGAAAACGATTACCGTTTTTATTCTTATGGCGACTCTTCACTGCTGTTTCCAAAGCGAACAACGCCATAGGTGAAACCAAACGTCGCATTTGTTCGTAACTCGATGACATGCCAAGCTGATGGTAAAAGCAACGAGGAATCCATGATCATGATGTTACTTTCAAAATTTGCTGCTGTTTTCACGACCATATTCTTGATGTGCAGCACCGTATTTGCGCAAACAGAAGAAGCACCATTAGAGCTGAGAACGGGTGCGCAAGCTGTTATAGACAGCCAGATTTCAGCTTTCAGAACACAAGATCACGCAAAAGCCTTCAGCCACGCAGCCCCAAGCCTGCAGAAAATATTCGGTTCGACCGACCGCTTCATAGGGATGGTGAAAAAAGGTTATGGCGCAATCTATAAGGCCCGCAATTGGGAGTTTGGCCGCAGCGGCATGCAGAGCGATACGCTCTACCAAGAGGTGAATATTATCGGCCCAAATAGCAAAAACTGGTCCGCACTCTATACGATGAAAAAAGGGGCAGACGGTGTATGGCGCATCCATGGTGTGCAAATGCGTGAAGGCAATGCGCAGTCCACATAGAGGCTTCTACAGCGCCGGCATATCACCACGTTCCCAAGCCTCTTGGGTTTCCGCCATATAGTCAGTGTAACGTTTCGCTTCAATTGCGTCCCGTGCGCCTTGCATAAGGTCTTGATAATATGAAAGATTGTTCCACGTCAGCAGCATTCCACCCAATGCTTCATTGGCTTTGATCAGATGATGCAGGTAAGCGCGACTGTAGTCCCGTGCTGCAGGGCATGAACTCTCAGGATCAAGCGGTCTGTGATCATCAGCGTGGCGCGCATTTTTCAAGTTGATTTTTCCAAAGCGCGTATAGGCGGTGGCGTGGCGTCCCGCGCGGGTTGGCATCACACAGTCGAACATATCAACGCCACGAGCAATCGATTTCAACAAATCATCAGGCGTTCCAACGCCCATTAGATAACGCGGCTTTTCTTGTGGCAGTTCAGAGCATGTCGTGTCCAACATGCGCAACATCACGTCTTGGGGTTCGCCAACTGCGAGACCACCGATTGAATACCCCTTTAAATTCATAGTCTTGAGAGATTCAGCTGACTTAACGCGCAAGCGCTCACTGTCGCCGCCTTGCACAATACCAAACATCGCTCGTGCGTTATGATCGCTTTGGGTGAGAAATGCATTATGAGAACGTTCCGCCCAGCGCAATGAAAGCTCCATCGCCCGTTCGATTTCTTTTTCCTCTGCAGGCAATGCAATGCATTCGTCCAACTGCATTTGGATATCACTGTCCAACAAAGCCTGAATTTCTATCGATCGTTCAGGCGTCAGTTCAAACTTCTGACCATCAATATGCGATTTGAAGGTCACGCTGTGTTCTGTTAGCTTTCGCAACGCTGACAATGACATAACCTGAAACCCTCCAGAATCAGTCAAAATAGGATACGGCCAACGGGCAAACTCGTGCAGGCCACCTTGGCGGGCCACACGCTCAGCACCAGGTCGCAACATCAAGTGGTAAGTGTTGCCCAAAATGATATCAGAGCCGAGATCACGAACCTGATCCATATACATGGCTTTAACTGTGCCAGCAGTTCCAACAGGCATGTAAGCAGGCGTGCGAATGGTACCTCGCGGCATAGAAATAGCGCCGCGACGAGCCAATCCATCAGTTGCGGACACTTCAAATTTGAAGTCTGGAGATGTCTGTTCACGTTCAGTCATACAAAGTTCCTCTAAACGCTCATCAGTTCCGCAATTTTAGGGGAAATGGTGAGCCCGCACGGATTCGAACCGTGGACATCCTCATTAAAAGTGAGGCGCTCTACCAACTGAGCTACGGGCTCCCGAAACGGATCGTCTCCGGATGGACGCTCAATAGGCAAACCTGTTCCAAGCGTCAACAGATGATAGCGCTTTGAGGTAAATTTTTTGCACTATGTGGCAAAATAAATCATGACAGCAATTTGACTGGCGTTGATTGTTAAAATCCCATCAACAAGTCTATACAAGGCCACTTCCAAGAGTGATAGAAAGTTCCTATGAGCGGCGACCTGACCCTTTACGCGATATTCTTTGCCGGAATGTTGTCGTTCCTATCTCCATGCGTGCTGCCTTTAGTTCCGCCATATCTAACCTACTTGGCTGGTGTGTCATTAGATGAGGTAATCGGGAACAATGAAGCAGCAAGCGAACAGAGCAGAATCAGACGCAAAGCGCTGATAAATGCCGTGTTCTTCGTTTTGGGTTTCACCACCGTATTTGTAGCATTGGGCGCAGGCGCATCAAGTTTTTCTTACCTTATTCGCCAGTATCAAGACCAACTGGCCATTATGGCTGGAATCGTCATCATTCTTATGGGGTGTCACTTTCTGGGTCTTTTTAAATTCGGTTGGATGTATCGTGAAGCACGCTTTCAAGTCAGTGACAGTGTGGTACGCAGTGCAGGCACCACGGGTTCCTATGTTATGGGGCTGGCATTTGCATTTGGTTGGACCCCCTGTATCGGACCAATTCTCGGCGTAATTCTTGGCGTTGCAAGCAGCAGAGACACTGCAGGCGAGGGTGCATTCATGCTGGGCCTATACTCTCTTGGTTTAGGTGTACCGTTTATATTGGCCGCATTTTTCGCTGGCCCATTCATGACGTTTCTGTCGCGGTTCAAACGTCATTTGGGAACAGTGGAAAAGGTCATGGGCGCACTTTTGGTGCTAACAGGCATTGCTTTCATGTCCGGATGGATGAAATCGCTGGGCTTTTATCTGCTCGAACTGTTTCCGGCATTGGCTTATATAGGTTAGTTGCGATAAATCAGCTTGCCGAACACGTTCGCGGGCAGCGTGGCCAGAACAACACCGCCCAGCACCAACAAAACGCCCCACAAGTGATATGCAGCCAATTCCTCATCCAGGAAAACAATCGCCAGTGACACGCCATATATGGGCAATAAATACAGAAATATTCCGGCCAAAGACGGTCCTAGTGTTTTTACACCAAGTTGAAACGCCGAGAATGCCAAGAGCGACGCTATTGCAACGATGCCTGCAATGTTGATCCAAGCAGTACCGTTTGTAGGAAACTCCCTCAGATAAACAATCTCGAAAATCGCAAAAGGCAAAAGCAGAACAGCACCAGACACAGCAATGAGGAAAAACAGACCCAGTGTCGAGAAGGATTGAAAGCGTTCGGACTTCAAACCGACGGAATAAATCGCCCAAGATATAGCCGCTATGACGAATATAATATCTCCTGAATTGAATTTGAAACCAAACAAGTTGGACATCAATCCTTTGGTGACAATGATAACAACACCAACAAACGCTAACGCAATTCCGAGACCTTCTCGCAATCCCACTTTGCGACCTTTGAGAACAAACTCAATAAGAATGATCAAAACAGGAGACGACGTATAGATCAACGTACCGTTGGTGGCTGATGTGTATTTCAATGCCAGATAGACCAACGCACCGCAGATCCACATGCCAACGAATCCCATAAGAAACAAAGGTGTCGTTAGAGCTACAATGGCTTGCCTGTTTCTTTGAATTTCCACTCGAATGAATGGGAACAAAATCAGAGCGGTCAAAGACCAACGCAAAAATGCGAGAGTAAACGGTTGCACGTGTTCAACAGCAGCGCGCCCGAAGATGATGTTGGATGAAAAGAACAAAGGCATGATCGCCATAATAGCAATTGCAGTGGTTCGTGTTGAATGACCTTCAGAACTGTTTGGTTCCAAGCTTACTTATCCAGCTTAATAGGGTCGCCTTGATAGCCGGTTTGTTTGCAATCAAGGGTCAATTGTAACCGCACAGACCGACAGAAATTAGCCAGATGATTTGACGAAGTAAACGGGCCCGCAATGAGGCGCGCATCCAATTGGCCTTTGGATTCTGAGAAGCGTACCAGCGGATTAAGGCCTGCAAATAATTCAGGTGAACGCAATTTCAACGCTTTGAACCGCGCGGAAAGCACCGGAATGCTGTTTGAACCACCGATATCCACGCCAAGAATTTCAGAACCAACGGATTGTTGCACAGCAACTGGTTCAGGATTAAATTCTTCAGGCGCTATTGCTGCAGTGGTTGTTGCATCTAGTTCCGGACGATCTTTTAGCAGCTGTTTTTGATCCTTGCTGGCAACAACGGTGGCTGCCGGAAGCTCAGGAAACTGGATTGCAGCCACTTCAGGCAAATCGCTTGAATTACCATCTGTGAAAGAAGCGACCAATTGGCTGCTCAACTTTGAATCACTTGGAACCAGACCGATGGTTATCGCGACTGCAGCGCTCAGCACAGCTAAACTACCCCAAGTGTAGAGGGCCAACGAGCTTGCATGGCTCTTTTGCTTTGGCGGAACAATCATATCGTTTAGAGCAGCACGAGCGGCAATTCGCGCTTTGAATTTGCTGATTTCATCCGGGTTCAACTGAGGCGTAGGGGGTTTCACGGCTAACCTAATTTCATAATTGATGAACGACTTGCATCGTTTCTTCAACGAATCGTCTAAATTTAACACCAATTGTCTTAATATTCACCAAATCCCTTTACGAACACGCAACCTCTATTTCTGGACCGCTTATAAATATGACTTCTTCTCCTGTCCGATCATGCCTCACAATCATTCTAGCTGCTGGCGAGGGCAAACGAATGGCTTCGGATATGCCCAAAGTGCTCCATCCTGTTGCAGGTTTGCCTATGGTCAATCACGTGCTCAACATTTGCCAAGAGGCTGGCGCTGGCGAACGTGCTGTAGTTGTAGGCAATCAAGCGGAACGCGTGGCCAGTTCTGTCATGGCGTATGACAACAAATGTCGCGTATTCGAACAAACAGAACGTAAGGGAACAGCTCACGCGGTACTGTCTACATCAAATGCAATCACTGATGATCTGGATGATGTGATTATTCTTTTTGGAGACGTTCCACTCATCACGGCAACTACACTTCAATCTGCAAGAACCGCGCTGGCAGAAGGTTCTGATATCGTCGTTTTAGGATTTGAAACGGCTGATCCAACGGGATACGGCCGTCTTTTGGTACAAGATGGCGAACTCACAGCCATTCGCGAACATAAAGATGCATCACATGAAGAACGCAAGATAACGCTCTGTAATAGTGGTATAATGGCATTTCGTGCTCAACACATGTTGGCGATATTGAACGAAATCGGCAACGACAATGCACAAGGCGAGTATTACCTTCCTGATGCTGTTGAAGTTGGAAGGGCCAAAGGATTGACGGTAACAGCCATAACCGTGCCAGAAGACGAAACGCTTGGAGTGAACGACAGAACTCAATTATCGGAAGTCAACGAAATTTGGCAGCAACGTCGACGTAAAGAATTGATGCTGTCAGGTGTGACAATGGAAAGTCCCGGTACGATTATTCTGCACCATGACACTAAAATTGAACGTGATGCCGTTTTGGAACCTTATTTGGTGTTTGGTCCCAATGT
Source organism: uncultured Rhizobiaceae group bacterium (assembly GCA_938010435.1). Taxonomy (GTDB): domain Bacteria; phylum Pseudomonadota; class Alphaproteobacteria; order Rhizobiales; family Rhizobiaceae; genus Pseudahrensia. The sequence goes on from CALLUS010000005.1 coordinate 134,040, forward strand.
GACAGTTTCAAAAGGTGCTGTAATCAAAGCTTTTTCTCACATGGAAGGTGCAACGATTGGCGAGGGTGCCACTATCGGGCCTTATGCACGCTTAAGACCAGGCGCGGTAATGGAGCACGGCAGCAAAGTAGGAAACTTTGTTGAGATAAAAGCAGCCAAGATCGGGGCAGGCGCGAAAGTGAACCACTTATCTTACATCGGCGACGCAGATGTAGGCGCAAAGGCCAATATCGGAGCGGGCACCATCACCTGCAATTACGATGGATACTTAAAACACAAAACCATCATTGGTGAAGGCGCATTCATCGGCTCCAACACGTCTTTGATTGCACCTGTGACAGTCGGAAAAGACGCCAACACAGCCGCTGGCAGCGCCGTTTACAAAGATATACCTGACCATGACCTTGCAATAGAACGCAGTGAACAAGCAAACCTCAGCGGCAAGGCAAAGCAACTGAGAGAACGCAATGCCAAGCGCAAAGCCGACAAAAAATAGGACTGCAGCCACATATCTTTTCAATTTTGAAATCTTTTGTGACTACTAAACTGAAAATCCGGTGTGAGTAACGCCCGTGTTACTCTAAAGGGTCAATAACTTCGCCAATGCACAGCCATTAGTAAAGTTTGATTGCTCGAATAGAAATGTAGAAAGAACGCTAAATGTGCGGAATTGTTGGAATTGTTGGATCTCGACCCGTTGCTCCATTGATCGTGGATGCTTTGAAACGGTTGGAATATCGTGGTTATGATTCCGCTGGTGTAGCGACGCTGGAAGACGGAAAATTAGATCGACGCCGTGCCGAGGGGAAACTCGTCAATTTGGAAGAACGCCTCAAAGGCAATCCTTTGGCCGGAAACATCGGGATTGGTCACACCCGCTGGGCAACTCACGGTGCACCCGTTGAGGTGAACGCGCATCCTCATTTTTCTGGCAACGTGGCAGTCGTGCACAACGGCATTATCGAGAACTTCCGTGAATTGCGAAACGAACTTCAGTCTGAAGGTTTCGAGTTCACATCACAGACTGACACCGAAGTAATCGCACATTTGGTGGCAAAATATCTAAAAACCGGCGCAACACCCGTTCAAGCGGCTCATTCATCTTTGAAACGTTTGCGCGGTGCATTTGCATTGGCAATCATGTTTGCCAGTGATGAAGATCTGATCGTCGCAGGGCGCAATGGCCCCCCATTGGCCATTGGTCATGGGGAAGATGAAATGTATTTGGGTTCGGACGCTGTCGCACTTGCCCCATTCACAAACAAAATCACATATCTCGAAGACGGCGATTGGGCGACCATCAGCAAATCGGAAATGCAGATTTTCGACCTTGATGGAAAGCATGTTGATCGCGCACAGCAGACTTCTGTCGGTTCCGCGTTGATGGTCGATAAAGGCAACCACCGCCACTTCATGATTAAGGAAATTTACGAGCAACCTGAAGTCATTGGCCATACTTTAGCAAATTACGTGGACTTCAATGAAGACAAAATTGCCTTGCGTGATATGGGCAACCAAGAAAACCCATTGGACTTTGCTAAGCTTGACCGTCTCAACATCACAGCTTGTGGCACCGCTTATTTGGCTGGTTATGTGTCTAAATACTGGTTTGAACGTTATGCGCGATTGCCTGTCGATATCGATGTGGCATCAGAGTTCCGCTACCGTGAAGTCCCCATGCCTCAGAAAGGTCTTTCACTTTTCATCTCTCAATCGGGTGAAACGGCTGATACATTGGCAGGTTTGAAATATTGTGAAGAGGCTGGCCAACATTTGGCAGCTATCGTCAATGTTCGCGAAAGCACCATTGCCCGCTCTTCCCACAGCGTGTTCCCAACACTTGCCGGCCCGGAAATCGGTGTTGCTTCGACCAAAGCTTTCACATGTCAGTTGTCTGTGCTTGCTGCTTTGGCCGTGGGTGCTGGCGTCCAGCGTGGTCATATTGATCGGGAAACCGAGATTAAGCTGGTTTCCGAGCTTTCAGAAGCTCCGCGCTATGCCAACGAAGTTTTGAAACTCGAAAACGAGATCAAAGAGCTCGCGCATAGTTTGGCCAACAAAGAACACGTTCTCTATCTGGGGCGCGATACAAACTATCCACTTGCTATGGAAGGTGCATTAAAACTCAAAGAACTGTCATACATTCATGCCGAAGCTTATGCCGCAGGTGAGTTGAAACACGGTCCTATCGCCTTGATTGACGAGCAGATGCCCGTTGTGGTGATTGCCCCTTACGATCGGATTTTCGAAAAAACAGTGTCCAACATGCAAGAGGTTGCAGCGCGTGGAGGCAAGATCATTCTTATCACCGACAAACGCGGTGCAGAAGAAGTGGGGATGGACGAAGCCCAAATTATTCTCATGCCTGATATGCCGGAAATCATCACTCCAATTATTTACTCATTGCCAATCCAGATATTGGCCTATCACACAGCTGTTCACATGGGCACAGATGTGGATCAACCGCGGAATTTGGCAAAGTCAGTGACGGTCGAGTAGAATTTAGCTTGCATTGCCAAGCCTTAGACACAATCTAAGTGTTTTGGTCGTATATGTTCGACTTAGGGGCTTTTGCGCGTGACAAAGACTGACAAAAACACAGACAACCAACCGATGAAACGTTCTTCAATTACGAGGTTGAGGAACTATTTTTTCACAGGGTTGGTCATTTGCGCCCCCTTGGCGATCACAGCCTATTTGACATGGACGCTCATTGAGTGGGTTGATGGATGGGTCAAACCTTATTTGCCTGACGTCTACAATCCCGACCTCTATCTGCCGTTTTCTGTTCCAGGCTTCGGACTGATCGTTGCAGTAATCGTCATTACAATGGTTGGCTTTTTAACCGCCAATTTGATCGGTAAATCGATCCTGTCTTACGGCGAGTATTTGTTGTCTCGCATGCCTGTCGTTCGCAACATCTACTCAGCGTTGAAACAAATATTCGAAACTGTTTTCAAGGAAGATTCAGACAGTTTTCAGAGTGTCGTGATTGTGGAATATCCACGCAAGGGTATTTGGGCTTTGGCTTTTGTTGCCACCGACACATTGGGCGAAGTGCAAGACAATCTCGGCAAAATTACCGGAAAAACCGTGAGCGTGTTTCTACCAACCACACCAAACCCAACATCGGGGTTCTTGTTGTTTGTTCCTTCCGATGAGGTGATCGAATTGGATATGTCGGTCGAAGAAGCCGCGAAGCTAGTCATTTCAGCCGGCTTAGTAGCTCCTGAATTCAAAGAAGCAACAAATAAGGCACTTGAAAAGCGCTCTAAAGAGAAGGGCGAATCTTGAACTTGTCTATTCTGACGGCAACTTAATCTAGCCCGCGCGCAACAATCGAACAGCTTCATCTTTGTTGAACAAATAGAGCAGGGTGCGCAGTGCTTCGCCACGTTCTGTGGTGAGTTCAGGATCAGAGTTTAAAATCAACATGGCATCGTCACGTGCCATTTCCAACAATTGTGCGTGATGTTCCATGCGGGCAATCTGAAATCCCGGCGAACCTGATTGGCGCGTTCCCAAAACCTCACCTTCGCCGCGCAATTTTAAATCTTCTTCAGCAATCCGAAACCCGTCTTCGCTCTCGCGCATGATTGAAATACGGGCCTCTGCAACTTCGCCAAGCGGCGCTTTATAAAGTAGCAAGCAAGTGGATTTATCGGCCCCACGACCGACACGTCCACGCAACTGGTGCAACTGTGCCAAGCCAAATCGTTCCGCATGCTCAATCACCATGATTGTTGCATCAGGCACATCTACACCCACCTCGATCACAGTGGTAGCAACCAGCACACGGGTTCGACCTTCCTTAAAGTCCAACATGGCTTGGTCTTTTTCTGTCGGTTTCATCCGCCCATGAACAAGCCCCACATTCTGGCCTAACAGTTTTTCAAGAGACGCAAACCGTGTTTCGACAGATGTGACCGGGAGTTCATCATTGTCTTCAACCAAAGGGCATATCCAATAAACTTTACCGCCATTGGCGACAGCTTTTTGAACACGGTTGATCAACTCGTCCAAGCGTTCGATTGAAACAGCATTGGTTTGAATAGGAAGCCGATTGGCAGGTTTTTCATCCAGTTTAGAAACATCCATATCGCCAAAAAATGTGAGCACCAAAGTGCGCGGAATGGGCGTTGCAGTCATCACCAAAATATCAACACCTTCGCCTTTTGAAGCGAGAGCCAAACGTTGATGAACACCAAATCGATGTTGCTCATCCACAATGCCCAAAGCCAAGTTTTTGAATTCCACATTGGCTTGGAAAAGAGCATGCGTCCCAATCAATATATCGATTTCACCAGATGCTAAACGCGCATAAATATCTTCTCGGATCTTACCCTTCTCACGACCTGTCAATATCTCAACGGAGACACCAGCTTTATTGGCCAATGGACCAATAGTCGCCAAATGCTGTCGTGCTAATATTTCTGTAGGGGCCATTACGGCGGCCTGACCACCTGCTTCTACAGCAGCAACTGCTGCAATCAACGCCACAGCAGTTTTACCAGACCCAACATCGCCCTGAAGCATACGCAACATGCGTTCCGGCTTGGACATATCCGATAATATTTCATCAATGGATCGCTTCTGTGCTCCGGTCAGGGAAAACGGCAAGGCATCGAGAATTATCTTCTGTTTTTGCCCGTCCCCACGCCATGGCTTGCCAGCACTTTTCTTCATACGGCTGCGCACCAACGCCAAAGCCAATTGACCCGCCAACAACTCATCATAGGCCAACCGTTGCCACGCAACGCTGTCAGGCGAAATATCCAGTGTATCTTCAGGATGATGAATATTCATCAAGGCTTGATGCATTGAACTCCATTTCTCCTTAGAAAGGACTGACTTATCTATCCATTCCGGCAAGTCGGGTAATGCTTGCAGCGAACCCGAAATGGCCTTGGTGAGAACTTTCAATGAGACGCCTGAAGTCAATGGATAAACGGGTTCCACCAAAGGCAATTCATCGAGATTGGCTTCTGAAACTATATGATCTGGGTGAACCATTGTTGGTCGCCCATTGAACCATTCAACACGGCCACTCACATATCGAATTTCGCCTTCGGGCAATTGTTTTTGAAGCCATTTTCCTTGTCCGCGAAAGAACACGAGGCCGAGTTCTCCCGTGTCGTCATGACCAAAAACGCGATAGGGCACTCGCGGATTGCCTCTGGGCGGCGGCTGGTGCCGATCAACACGAATTTTGATGGTGGCGATCACACCTTCCAAGGCAGATGCGATTTCTGGCCTGTTACGTCTGTCAATCATACCACTTGGCAAATGAAAGATGAGATCAGCAATTCTTGGCTCATCCCGATCTTCATTACCTTTCAAAAGACGCGTCAATGCTTTGGCCAGTTTCGGGCCAATACCTGTCAGTGAAGAAACAGGGACAAACAATGGATTTAGTATGGGCGGACGCATAATCTCACAGTGCCAAGGGGAGAGTTCCAGTACAAGTTTGTATTTGCATCACCACCAAGTCTTTGAGCTCTATCAACTGTGGCAAATTATAGCGCCTAATGCCCTGAAATATTCAAATCAACAACTGACAAAACTCGCAGACAGCCTTATACAGCCTTTGTCGAATAAAAGGTGTTGGAGTCGAACATTGAGCGAAGCGATGAGAAGCAGTGCGGGCTTAGATGATCGGCGCAAGCGTTTGCTGTTTCGTTCATGGCATCGCGGTATGCGCGAGATGGACTATGTTCTGGGAATGTTTGCCAATTCAGCCATTGCAGACATGACAGATAGTGATCTTGAAGAATTTGAAATGCTCATGCAGGTTCCAGACCCCGATATGTATAAATGGCTGTCGGGAACAATCGAAGTACCGGAAAATTGGAACATGTCTATTGTTCGCCAAATCCGATCTTTTCATTTGGATAATTGAACCTAATTTATGACAACCCCTCAGATTTCACAATTTTTAAGCTGGCTGCCAGACCCGACACCTATTCGCCTTGGCGGAGTGCCCGATGGATATGAAGCGCGTATCTTAGCGGAATCTTTGGCGCGCATTGCAGAAAAAGGTGAGGGGCGCGACATCGTATTCGTGGCCCGTGATCATCAAAAAGCCGCTGATCTGGAAGCGGCTTTCGCATTCTTTGCCCCATGGGCCGATACATTGAACATACCTGCATGGGATTGCCTTCCTTACGACAGGGTGTCTCCCAGCAATGATGTTTTGGCCAAACGTATCAGTGCACTTTCAGAATTGGCGCGAAATGAAACCACAGACAGGCCACGGCTTATTACATTAACACCCAACGCGTTGTTGCAGATGGTGCCCCCGCGTGAATTCATGACCCAACAAGTCAAACGCATAGCTCCGGGGCAACGCATTGATCTTGAAGAACTTGTCAACTGGTTGGCTGGCAACGGTTTTGAACGAACACCAACCGTGCGTGACGCTGGCGAATTCGCGGTACGTGGCGGTATTCTTGATCTATTTGCACCGGGAGAAAAAAAACCGGTTCGTTTGGATTTTTTTGGCGACACGCTTGAGAGCCTGCGCAGTTTTGAATCAGACACACAACGCACAACAAGCCAACTGAAGTCCGTTCTGCTGTCACCCATGAGCGAAGTGACATTGGACACGAAAACGATTGCGCTTTTCAGAAGCCAATATCTCAAGACTTTTGGCGCCGCCACACGAGATGACGCGCTTTACAGTTCCGTCAGTGAAGGTCGACGATATGCTGGTCTAGAACACTGGCTTCCTCTGTTTTTTGAAAAACTCGAAACAGTGTTCGACTATATCGGCAAACGACACGTATTTATGGACAGTCTGATGCAAGAAGCACTCGAACAGCGTTCCGCCCAGATACAAGATCACTATGAAGCACGCGAACGTGGCCTAGACGCAGAACGCGATGGTGGTTCTCCGTACAAGCCCGTCGCTCCAGATCAAATGTATCTGAATGTACAGGCGGTCAATGCGTTGATGTCGCTGTCGCCTGTTGTTCATATTTCACCTTTTGAAGCGCCTGATTTTTCGCAAGGTGAACGGGTTCTGAACTTGGATGCGCGACAGGGCCGTAATTTTGCAGCTGAGCGCAATGGTGGACAGGTTAACATTTTCCAAGCACTCAGCGACCACATTGCGAACTTGCGCGGACAAGGCAAAAAGGTGGTGTTTGCATCATGGACCGGTGGTGCACGTGATCGCCTTACACAAGTGCTTGAAGAATACGGCCTTAGTAATTCCAAAAAAATCGAAAACTGGAATGAAATAGAGGCTTTGAAACAGGGTACAACCGGCCTTGCTGTCCTCGGAATCGAATCCGGTTTTGAAGACGACGAATTCGCCATTATTGGTGAACAGGACGTAATGGGCGACCGTTTGGTCAAACGTCGTAAAGGATCACGCAAAGGAGCAGATTTCCTATCAGAAGTCTCCAGCCTTTCAGCAGGTGATATCGTTGTTCATGTAGAACACGGCATTAGCCGCTTCTACGGGTTGGTAACGATAGAAGCTGCTGGTGCGCCTCACGATTGTTTGGAATTGCATTATCACAACGACGACAAGCTTTTCTTGCCGGTTGAGAACATTGAGTTGCTGTCGCGCTATGGCAACAGCGATACCGAAGTTATGCTCGACCGTTTGGGTGGAGCCAATTGGCAGGCACGCAAAGCCAAACTCAAGAAACAAATTCTTGAAATGGCGGGGCAGTTAATTGCGATTGCCGCTGCCCGCCAATTGCAGACTGCCGAACCTGTATCACTACCTGACGGTGTGTACGACGAATTTGCGGCTCGTTTCCCGTACGAAGAAACAGAAGATCAGCTCAACGCCATTGAAGCAGTCTTCGATGATCTTGCATCCGGCAAACCGATGGATCGTCTTGTTTGCGGTGATGTGGGGTTTGGAAAAACAGAAGTGGCACTTCGCGCCGCGTATCTTACAGCCATGGCAGGCAAACAAGTTGCTATTGTCGTGCCTACTACGTTGCTGGCTCGTCAACATTTCAAAACATTCACCGAACGTTTCCATGGTTTGCCAATCAATATCGCTCACGCGTCTCGTTTAGTTGGCGGCAAAGCGCTCAACGAAGCCAAACATGGCATCAAAGACGGTTCCGTTGATATTGTTGTGGGAACCCACACTCTGCTCGGAAATTCAGTTGAATTCAAACGCCTTGGACTTTTGGTCATCGATGAGGAGCAACGCTTTGGTGTAAAGCACAAGGAACGTTTGAAAGAACTAAAGTCTGATGTTCATGTACTAACTCTGTCCGCTACCCCTATACCAAGAACTCTACAAATGGCGCTCACAGGTGTGCGTGAACTATCTTTGATTACAACAGCCCCAGTTGATCGTTTGGCAGTTAGAACCTTCGTCCTTCCATTTGATGGTCTTGTTGTGCGTGAAGCATTGCTCCGCGAACGCTATCGCGGCGGGCAAAGTTTCTACGTTGTTCCACGTCTGTCAGACCTGCGCGGCCGACAGGAATTTCTGGCTGAACAAGTGCCGGAATTAAAAGTGGCCGTTGCCCACGGACAAATGTCGCCCGGCGAGTTGGAAGATGTAATGAACGCTTTCTATGAAGGCCAATATGATGTTCTCTTGTCCACGACCATTGTTGAAAGTGGTTTGGACATTCCGACAGCGAATACAATGATTGTGCATCGTGCAGATATGTTTGGCTTAGCGCAGCTTTATCAAATGCGCGGTCGGGTTGGTCGATCTAAAACACGCGCTTACGCATTGATGACAGTGTCGCCGACCAAAATTCTAACGCCAACTGCCGAGCGTCGTCTGAAAGTTCTACAGTCGTTGGATACTCTTGGTGCTGGTTTCCAATTGGCCAGCCATGACCTCGACATTCGCGGGTCAGGCAATATTTTGGGCGAAGAGCAATCAGGCCATGTGCGCGAAGTGGGTTATGAACTCTACCAACAAATGTTGGAAGAGGCTGTTGCTGAACTAAAAGACGGTGGTGCTGCTGAAATTAATGATCGCTGGTCGCCGCAAATCACCGTTGGTGCAACTGTGATGATCCCCGAAAGCTACGTGCCAGATCTCACACTTCGTATGAACTTGTATCGCAGGCTCGCCGATCTCGATACAGCACAAGACATCGATGCTTTTGGCGCTGAAATGATCGATCGTTTCGGGCCGTTGCCTGAGGAGGTTGAACATCTTTTGAAGATTGTATTTGTGAAAGCACTTTGCCGCAAAGCAAACATTTCAAAATTGGATGCAGGACCAAAGGGCGTTGTGATACAGTTCAGAAACCAACAATTCGCAGAGCCCGCCAAACTCATTTCATGGATCGCAGAGCAGGGCAGTCTCGCCAAAATTAGACCTGACCAATCCATCGTACTACAACGGGATTATGCGACCTCCGACAAACGATTGCGTGGCGCAGCGGTGATCACAACCCAGCTTGCAAAAATGGTGGACTAAGACATGTCAGATATTCGGTTCTTGAATAATGATTGCGCGAATGTTTTCAGCAAAGACGCAAAGCTGGAACGGATAGAAACAGGTTTCACGTTCACTGAAGGGCCAATCTGGCATCCCACAAAACATTGGCTCATGTTCTCAGATATCGCAGAAAGTACCCAATACAAATGGTCTGAAAGTGATGGATTGGAGGTCTTCAGAAAGCCCACCAACCAAGCCAATGGCAATTGTTTCGACCAACTCGGGCGCGTCATCACCTGCGAACACGCAAGCTCACAAGTCACCCGTCATGATCATGACGGCAAACTGATTACGGTTCTGGCAAGCCATTATAAAGGTAAAGAGCTGAACAGTCCAAACGATGTGGTATGCGACAACCAAGGCCGTATTTGGTTCACCGATCCTTCATTCGGCAGGACTCAAGAACCTCTCGGTATATTGCGGGACCAAGAATTGAATTTCCAAGGTGTCTTTCGCTTGGACCCCGACGGCACTTTGACCGTCGTTGTGGATGATTTTGCCCAGCCCAATGGCTTATGCCTCTCATTGGATCAAAGTCAGCTCTATATAAATGACAGCCGCGGCAACCCTTGCATCCGCAGGTTCGACATTACCGATGACGGTTCACTAACAAATGACCAACTGTTTTGCGATATCGGAACAGAGGGCACTTATGTTCCAGATGGTATGAAGATCACTGACAATGGGTTTATCATTTGCAACGGATGGCATGGTATATTGATCATCAACCCAGCTGGCGAAATTGTTGGGACGGTTGATTTCGCCGAGAAATCAACCAATTTTTGTTTCGGTGGACCCAACCGTGATTGGCTTTACATAACAGCTTCCAGCACTCTTTACCGTATTAAATCCGAAACAACTGGCGCATCGATGATTCCCGGCAGCAGCAGCTAACACTTAATATTTGAGACTTTTTTGGTTCCAACGGTTCAATTGTTCCACCTGCTGCACTAAAGGAAGGACAATTATTTCAAGGACTCACCTGGAGACCCAACTATGACCAGCATTATCGATATCCACGCTCGTGAAATTTTAGACAGCCGTGGCAACCCGACCGTAGAAGTTGACGTGTTGTTGGAAGACGGCGGTTTTGGTCGTGCGGCTGTGCCATCTGGTGCCTCAACGGGCGCGCATGAGGCTGTTGAATTGCGCGATGGCGGAACGCGTTATTTGGGCAAAGGCGTCACCAAAGCAATAGATGCCGTGAACAGCGAACTTTATGATGCCGTTTGTGGTCTGGAAGCAGAAAATCAACGTGAGGTTGATGCCGCAATGATCGCCTTGGATGGCACAGACAATAAATCGAAATTTGGCGCGAACGCCATTCTCGGCGTTTCTCTGGCGGTTGCGAAGGCTGCTGCTGATTCCGCTGCACTTCCACTCTACAAATATCTCGGCGGTGCCTCAGCACATGTGTTGCCGGTTCCCATGATGAACATCATCAACGGTGGTGAACATGCGGACAATCCAATCGATTTTCAAGAATTCATGATCATGCCCGTCGGCGCTGAAAGCTTTTCAGAAGCTCTGCGCATGGGGGCAGAAGTGTTTCACACTTTGAAAAAAGGGCTGTCGGCTGCGGGTCACAACACAAACGTGGGCGATGAAGGTGGTTTTGCACCGAATATCGGCAGCGCACCGGAAGCTTTGGATTTCGTGATGCAATCCATCGAGAAAGCAGGCTTCAAACCGGGCGAGGATATGTTCATCTCACTCGACACAGCTTCCACAGAGTTCTTCGCTGACGGGGAGTATCAATTGAAAGGCGAGGGCCGTTCACTGTCTCCAGAAGACATGGCTTCCTACCTTGCGGAACTGGCTGGTAAATATCCTATCATCTCCATCGAAGATGGTATGGCTGAAGACGATTGGGATGGTTGGAAATCACTGACCAACAAAATTGGGGACACTCACCAATTGGTGGGAGACGATCTCTTTGTGACCAACACCACGCGTTTGAAAGATGGCATCGCCATGGGCGTGGCCAATTCCATATTGGTCAAGGTCAATCAGATCGGCACGTTGTCTGAAACATTTGAGGCAGTCGAAACAGCCCACCGCGCTGCATATACATCTGTCATGTCTCACCGTTCAGGTGAAACCGAAGACACGACGATTGCTGATCTGGCAGTGGCGACCAACTGCGGTCAAATCAAAACAGGATCTCTTTCGCGCTCAGATCGTTTAGCGAAATACAACCAATTGCTGCGCATCGAAGAAGAGCTAGGCGGCCAGGCTGTTTATGCTGGTCGTGGTGTGCTTCGCAACCAAGGCTAAATTTCACAAACAATCGAACGGAAGGATGCATATTGTAACCTTCCGTTAACTGCGAATCCGCCATGGTGTATCCATGGCTGTTCGTAAACGTAAAAAACGATCTTTAACCCGCTTCATCGCGCCTTTGGCGACAATGATGATCTTAGGTTATTTCGGTTTCCACGCCTTCAATGGTCAGTATGGAATTCGCGCGCAGTTGGCCATGGAATTACGCATGGTAGAACTTGAGAAAAAGCTTGCTGCACGAACAGCTGTTCGCAATCAACTGGAAGCGCGCGTTGCCTTGTTGAATGACGGCACCATGGAAAAAGACATGGTCGATCAATATGTCCGATCTCAATTGAACATGGCCCGCGAAGATGAAGTTGTTCTCCTCATCAACAAATAGTGTAATTAACTGAAAATAAGTTAATCAACTTATTTCTGTTTTAATTCAATTCACTAAACGCATAACAGCTATGCATTTTTTGGATTGTGTTATGCGGATCAAACGGTATTCTGCGTGCACGGAACGCGTGCATTGAATCAAAACTGCACATTGCGTTCACCCAGTTCGTTTATAAGGTGGCATCGTGGCAAAAGCGAAGACAACCAAGAAACCCTCCAACCCCAAAACACCGGACCCTATCGAGTTCACAAAAGAGCAGGAACTTGCCGCTTACCGCGACATGCTCATGATCCGCCGTTTTGAAGAAAAAGCTGGCCAACTTTACGGCATGGGTTTCATAGGTGGTTTTTGTCACCTCTATATTGGCCAAGAAGCCGTTGTTACAGGAATGCAAGCAGCGTTGATCGAAGGCGATCAGATGATTACCGCTTATCGTGACCACGGCCACATGTTGGCCTGTGATATGGACCCCAAAGGCATTATGGCTGAATTGACAGGCCGCCAAGGTGGGTATTCGCGCGGCAAGGGCGGCTCGATGCACATGTTCTCGAAGGAGAAAAACTTCTACGGTGGGCACGGTATTGTTGGCGCTCAGGTGTCACTTGGAACTGGCTTGGCGTTCAACAATCGATACACAGAAAATGGCAATGTGTGCTGCACTTATTTTGGCGACGGCGCATCAAACCAAGGGCAGGTGTACGAAAGCTTCAATATGGCCAAGCTTTGGGATTTACCGGTAATCTATATTATAGAGAATAACCGCTATGCCATGGGAACATCGGTTCAGCGTTCGTCTGCGTTGACAGATTTCTCACGCCGCGGTTGCTCGTTCAATATTCCGGGTATTGAGGTGGACGGAATGGATGTGCGTGCGGTTCAAGCTGCCGGTGAATTGGCTGCTGAATGGTGCCGTTCTGGTAAGGGACCAATCATTCTCGACATGCAGACGTATCGCTATCGCGGTCACTCAATGTCCGACCCTGCGAAATACCGTTCAAAAGACGAAGTCCAAAAGATGCGTGCCGAAAACGATCCGATCGAACGGGTCAAACAGCGTGTTGAGCAGAATAAATGGGCGTCTGAAGATGAGTTGAAAGCTATCGACAAAGAGATCCGCGCGATTGTGGCTGATGCTGCCGAATTTGCGCAAAACGATCCTGAACCAGATTCAAGCGAACTATACACAGACATTCTTCTTCCGGTGGAGGCATAAATCATGGCTATAGAAATTTTGATGCCTGCGCTGTCTCCAACTATGGAGGAGGGCACTCTCGCCAAATGGCTAGTTAAAGAAGGTGATGATGTTGCCGCTGGCGATGTAATCGCCGAAATTGAAACCGACAAAGCAACGATGGAAGTTGAAGCGGTTGATGAAGGCAAAGTCGGCAAACTGGCTGTAGCCGAAGGCACCAAAGGTGTTAAGGTCAATGCTGTAATCGCGGTTTTGGTTGAAGATGGCGAAAGCACAGACGACGTTTCCGCACCACAATCTGTTGCTGTTGCAGAACCAGAAGAACCTAAGCCTGAACCAATCGCAGTAGCCGCATCTGCTCCAATTCCAGCAACAATCGCTATATCTAATGATCCTGACATTCCATCAGGTACCGAAATGGTGTCAACGACTGTTCGCGAAGCCTTGCGTGATGCAATGGCCGAAGAAATGCGTTCAGACGACCGCGTGTTCGTCATGGGTGAAGAAGTCGCGGAATATCAGGGCGCTTATAAAATCACTCAAGGTCTATTGGACGAGTTCGGCGCAAAACGCGTAATCGACACACCAATCACCGAGCATGGTTTTGCCGGTATTGGTGTTGGCGCAGCAATGGCTGGTCTTCGTCCAATCATCGAATTCATGACATTCAACTTTGCCATGCAGGCGATTGACCAGATTGTGAATTCTGCAGCGAAAACTCTCTACATGTCAGGCGGACAGATGGGCGCTCCAATGGTGTTCCGCGGGCCAAACGGCGCAGCCGCACGCGTGGGCGCTCAACACAGTCAGTGCTATGCCGCTTGGTATGGTCATATTCCAGGATTGAAAGTTGTAGCACCTTATGGGGCGGCGGACGCAAAGGGATTGCTGAAAGCTGCAATCCGTGATCCCAACCCTGTCGTTTTCCTCGAAAACGAAATTATGTACGGCCAATCATTTGACGTGCCTAAAATGGACAATTTCATTCTACCTATTGGCAAAGCACGCATTCACAAAGAAGGAAGTGATATCACTTTGGTAACGTTCGGCATTGGCATGAAATATGCAATTGAAGCCAGCCAAGCGCTTTCCGAAATGGGTATAGATGCTGAGATTATTGACCTACGGACAATCCGTCCGATGGATATGGAAACTGTTGTTGCCTCTGTGAAGAAAACCAACCGCTGCGTCACCATTGAAGAAGGGTTCCCGCAGTCTGGCATCGGCGCAGAGATCGGCATACAGATCATGCAAGAGGCATTCGATTATCTCGATGCCCCCGTTATTCGTGTGACCGGTAAAGATGTGCCTATGCCTTATGCAGCCAACCTTGAAAAACTGGCATTGCCAAATGTAGAAGATGTTGTGCAAGCAGTTCGTGCGGTAACGTATAAATGAGCGCAATGTCCAAATTGGATGTGAACAGCGCCACATGGGACAAGTTCCGTGGCGCTGTCGTCATGGCTTGCGGTGTGAACCAATTGGCCATTTCGATTGAGGCTTTGGAAGACTGGACCAATCGCAAACTGTCGCCCGAAGAGGCCATTGAGGCTGCTAGGGATGACGGAGCCATGTTTCGTGCTGTAGCCAACGCCACGCCAGCCCATGACAACGTAATTACAGTCACAACCGGCATTTTAAACAGCCGTTCATGGTCTGCCGAAGTGTATGATGATGGCCCGGAAGACAGCGGTCCAATTTATTTAGAAACGCCGACCGAGCGTGGAGACTATCTATGAGTATCGACATCACAATGCCCGCGCTTTCGCCGACGATGGAAGAGGGAAATCTGGCCAAATGGTTAGTCAAAGAAGGTGACACCGTTTCCGCTGGTGACGTTATTGCCGAAATCGAAACCGATAAAGCGACGATGGAAGTTGAAGCGGTTGATGAAGGCGTGGTTGCTAAACTTCTTGTGGCTGAAGGTACTGAGGGCGTAAAAGTAAACGCTGTTATCGCCGTGCTTGCCGAAGAAGGCGAAGATACATCAACCGTTGAAGCCGGAACAAAACCTGTTGCTGATCAAGCGTCTGCACCAAAGGAAGACGCCCCCGCATCTCCGGCTATGTCCGCAGCACAAGCGCCAGCGACGCCTAGTGCTCCTAAATCAGCTCCATCCGGCGATCGCGTTTTTGCCACGCCACTGGCGCGCAGAATTGCTGAACAAAACGGCGTCGATCTATCAACAGTTACAGGCAGCGGCCCACACGGTCGAATTGTGAAAGCTGATGTGGAAGGCAAATCTGGAAGTCCAGTTCAAATCGCATCTGCCAGCGCATCAAGTCAAAACGCGGCAACCGCTGCACCAGTTGGCATGTCTGATGAAGCGGTTCTGTCTTTGTTTGAAGAAGGCAATTTCGAGAAAAAGCCGCATGACGGAATGCGCAAGGTGATTGCAGAACGCTTGACCGAAAGCGCTCAAACAGTTCCCGTATATTTCGTAACTATGAATTGCGAATTGGATGCACTATTGGCACTGCGCGCGCAAATGAACAGCGCTGCGCCGAAAGATGCAGACGACAAACCAGCATATAAGATTTCCGTCAACGACTTCATCGTAAAAGCTATGGCATTGGCGCTGCAGCAGGTGCCTATGGCTAATGTGTCTTGGACATCAACTGATCGTATCTATCACTCAAAGTCGGATGTGGGTGTAGCTGTTGCTGTGGAAGACGGACTGTTCACACCAATTGTGCGCGATGCACAATCCAAAACTCTGTCCACCATTTCAGCTGAAGTGAAGGACATGGCGGGCAGGGCGCGCAATCGCAAACTCGCACCGCAAGAGTATCAAGGTGGCTGCACTGCCGTTTCCAACCTCGGCATGTTTGGCGTGAAAGAGTTTACCTCTATCATCAACCCTCCACACGCCTCCATCGTGTCTATTGGTGCCGGAACAAAACAGCCGGTGGTCAACAAAGACGGTGCACTAGCAGTTGCAACCGTTATGGCGGCAACTTTTGCATTCGATCACAGGTGCATTGATGGCGCTTTGGGCGCGGAACTTGCTGCCGCATTCAAACAATTGATTGAAAATCCTATGAGTATGCTGGTTTAATTTTTTGGGAAGTTGCGCTTCAAACCGCCATCTTGTTTGACAGCTTCGTTCAGTCTTTTGTTTTCACTGGCTAGAAAATTAACGGTTAAAACAAACGGAATGCAAACCACAGTCAATAAAACTAAGGCTGCAATGATTTGAGTTTTTTTTGGTTTCAGATGAAAAGAGAGACTTCTGAACACAACTGCAAAAATGACAAGAAAAATAAGAACAACATTGATTGCTGAATACCCAAGACTGCTGAAAGATTGGAAAAACTGCATGTTCAATGATCAAGTTCGAGTGACGTCAAAATGGTCTATGCAAGCTTCGGGCGATCTTCGCAAGAGGCATGTGGCCACAGGTAAGAGGTGATAAAACTGCGTGAACAATATCGTCATCAGAGATGCACTCAAAGCTGAAACAGCTGACCTTGCGATTTTGGACAATTTGGCCAGTCACGGGTTTTCCCAATGGTTTTGGCAAGGTGCGGTTCTGGCTGGAAAAGCCGACGACGCCTTCGCTTGGGGACGAAGCCGGTTTGCAAATGATGATTCTATCTATGGTTGGAAAAATGCGCGTCTTGCAATTTTAGATGATTTACCTGCAGGTGCTTGCACCAGTTACGTCATGCCCGAAAACGACGGCGAAGACGCCTTAAGCGAGCCGGAAGAGTTCAAACCTGTCGTCGAACTGTTCGCACTCGCAACAGGTCATTGGTTTGTCGATAGTTTGGCGGTTTACCCAGAATATCAGGGCCGCAAAATTGGAAGCGCATTGCTTGATGATAGTTTGCAACGCGCAAAATCGGCAATGTCCGGAAAATATGCGAGTTTGGTCGCAGAAGACAGCAACACCAATGCAATTAATCTCTATAAATCACGCGGGTTTGTTGAACAAACCCGCCGCAATTACATCCCGTTTAACGAGCGATCTCAATCACAGAACTGGCTGCTTATGACAGCCTCAATTCACTAGGGCTTACCAATATGGCAAATTCTTACGACATTCTCATTATTGGCGGTGGGCCGGGTGGTTACGTCGCTGCAATCAGGGCAGCACAATTGGGTATGAAAGCCGCGGTGGTTGAACGCGAACACCTTGGCGGCATTTGCCTCAACTGGGGTTGCATTCCAACCAAAGCACTTCTGCGCTCAGCTGAAATTTATGGGCACATGGAGCACGCTGAAAGCTTTGGTTTATCCGTCGAGAAACTTTCTTTTGATATTGAGAAAGTTGTCAAACGCTCTCGCGGTGTTTCCGGCCAACTCAACGGCGGTGTTGGTTTTTTGCTCAAGAAGAATAAAGTCGATGTAATTTGGGGGGAAGCCGAAATAACGAAAAACGGTGAAGTCACAGTTCGCAAACCGAAGAAGCCTGCTGTTCAACCTGCTCATCCTGTACCCAAAGGCGTCTTGAGCGAAGGTGTCTACACCGCCAAACATATCGTTATTGCCACTGGCGCTCGCCCGCGTGCGATCCCGGGCATGGAGCCTGATGGGAAACTCATCTGGTCTTATTTTGAAGCCATGGTGCCAAAAGACATGCCTAAATCTTTGATCGTGATGGGTTCTGGTGCGATTGGCATTGAATTCGCATCCTTTTATCGCACCATGGGTGCAGAGGTCACCGTTGTGGAATTGATGTCAAATGTGATGCCTGTAGAAGACAAAGAAATTTCTCTTCACGCTCAAAAGCGTTTTGAAAAGCAAGGCATGAAAATCATGCTGGAGGCGAAAGTTGCCAAGGTTGAAAAAGGTAAAGATAGTGTCACCGCCCATGTGGAAACAAAAGATGGCAAAATTGAAAAAGTTACGGCTGACCGAATGATTTCTGCTGTAGGTGTTGTTGGCAACAGTGAAGGCCTCGGGCTAGAAAAACTGGGTATTGCGCAGGATCGCGGCATTATCACTGTCGATGACTACGGCAAAACCAATGTGAAAGGCATTTATGCCATCGGTGATATTGCAGGCGCACCAATGCTTGCCCACAAAGCCGAACATGAAGGTGTCATTTGCGTGGAAGCCATTGCAGGCAAAAAACCTCATGTGATGGACAAAGCAAAAATCCCGGGATGCACATATTGCAATCCACAAGTTGCGAGTGTCGGTATGACCGAACAAGCAGCAAAAGACGCTGGCAAAAAGATCAAAGTCGGACGATTCCCGTTCCAAGGAAACGGCAAAGCCATTGCACTTGGGGAACCTGAAGGTCTGGTCAAAACCATTTTCGACGAAAAAACAGGCCAACTCTTAGGCGCGCACATGGTGGGCGCAGAGGTGACGGAACTCATTCAAGGGTTTGTGGTGGCTATGAATTTGGAAACCACAGAACAAGACCTTATCGATGCAGTTTTCCCGCATCCAACGCTATCTGAGATGATGCATGAGAGTGTGCTTGATTCACAAGAGCGTGTGATTCACACTTAACAACCACAATAGAGCAGCAAGAGCAGACATGAGCGACAATCACATCGACCCAACCAAAGAAGCTTTTGCTGCGTTGAAAAACCTGCCGCTGGACCATCCCGTTGATATGTTGAATTTGGTAAAGCTTCGAGATCATGCAAATTACGCTGATGGGCGGACCGCTACTGGCGCAGAAGCCTATGCTGCTTACGGGAAAGAAAGTAGGCCGATCTTTACCAAAGTCGGTGGAAAGATCATCTGGTCCGGTGAACCCCAACACATCGTTATCGGGCCACAAACTGAGACTTGGGACGTAGCTTTTGTGGCACGTTATCCAACGGGGCAAGCTTTCTTGAATATGGTCTACGATCCGGAATATCAGGCCATAGTCTTCCACCGCCAAGCAGCGCTTAAGACATCACGCCTCATACGCACTAAAACCCGTGAAAGCGGGCAGGGTTTCGGCTAACGCTCTCTTATTTGTTGCTTGCAATAATCTGGTTACCGTTGCGAGTGGGCTCGATTTGTCTAAAAGCCGTTTCAACTTCGAGATTCAACATTTGATTGCTAGTGCTTGCACTCGTTTGTCTTGGGTCGGAAGAATGATGGATCTGGTCCTGTGTTTGGCTGATCAACAGAAACGGTGATTTTTTCTCGAAAACTTCAATCAATCGTACGCCGCAGTCACAATCATTTCGACTTTGAGTTCTGGTCTGGCCAATTTAGCCTCACCACAAGCGCGGGCAGGGGCGTGGCCTTCTGGTACCCAAGCATTCCAAACAAGGTTCATCGCCGCAAAGTCGGTCATGTCTGCCAACCAGATTTCTACCTGCAGCATTTGTTTCGTTGATGATCCGGCCTCAGTCAACAATTTTTCAACGCGCGACAGACATTCTTTGGTTTGGATTGTAATGTCATCTTCTGTTCCACCAACCTGACCTGTGAGATAAACGACGCCATTGTGTTTAACAATCTTACTACTGCGTTCGTTGGTATGAAGACGTTCGATCATAATGGTTCTCTTTAATGTTGGAAATTTGGCCGTTGGAAGCAGATGTTTGAGTCGGATGAAAATGGTATATCGTGGATAAAGTATCACTCGGACCTGGTCATTGCCCGATGAGGTTAGGCCAATTCTACTTTATCTGTTCTTTGTTGTTTTTCATAAAATTTTTGATGACGTTAAGTTCTGCGATCAGGCGTTTGGCTTGTGTTTGATCAACACCAATGGCGCACCCTAAACCAGCTGGAATAGTCTGAGCTATTTTATACAACGCCTTGCCTTTCGAAGTGAGAAAAATCAGAACCCGTCGTTCATCTTGCTGACTGCGTTGTCGCGTGATGAGTTCCAACTTTTCCAAACGTTGCAACATGGGGGTTGCTGTTGCCTGATCTATCTCCAAACTAGCCGCCATTTCTTGAACGAGAAGACCATCGCGTTTCCACAACACCATCAAAGCCAGATATTGCGGATACGTAACGCCCATCGTGTCCAGAAGAACGGCATATTCTTTTGTAATGGCGCGAGATGTTGAATAAAGCGCAAAACACAATTGATTTTGAATATCTAATTTATTCTCAGTGTCAGTGATGCAAGAATTCATATCGAGACCCTTTAATTTGCGCATTATTTAGTTGCTATCGCAACCACTTTCAAGCTCAAGCGCCTTTAATGTCCTGAAAAGAAATTGAAAAATAGGACTTAGAGCGGAAGTTGACAAAGTTAAATAGTGCGCTATATATTTACATAGTGCACTAACCAATACATGATTCCTACTCCCTCTCTGAAAGGCACCTCAATGAAACCTGTAAATATTTTGAAAAACCTTGCTATCTCTACAGTGCTGACAGCGGCGCTACTCGCTTCAAACAGCATAGTGTTAGCTGCTGACTTAAAAGCAAAGTCTGTTGTGCTGGTACATGGCGCATTTGCCGACGGCTCAAGCTGGAATAAAGTCACCCCTCTCTTAAAAGAAGCCGGCCTCGATGTTATTGCTGTTCAGAATCCTTTGAACTCACTTGAGGGCGACGTTGCTTTCACCAAACGTGCCATTCAACGCGCTGACGGACCTGTTGTTTTGGTTGGGCATTCCTGGGGCGGAATGGTTATCACCGAAGCTGGTGATGGTGATAAAGTAAAATCTCTTGTCTATGTGGCAGCTTACGCCCCAGACATCGGTCAATCTCTTGGAGAAGCCGCACAGTTGGAGGCCCATCCGGCACCGGGGCTTGCCGCACTAAAAGAGGATAAAGATGGATATCTGTATTTAACCGATGATGCAGCTGCGAACTATTTTGCGCAGGATCTATCAAAGGAAGAGGCGGCATTGATCGCCGCCAATCAGGGCTTGCTGAACAGCAAAGCGCTGGGTGAAAAAGTCACTAAAGCAGCTTGGAAAAGCAAACCGACATTTTATGCAATTGCTGGCAACGACAACATGACGCCGACCAAATTGCAGCGCGAGTTTGCAAAGAAGCTTGGTGCCACAACAAAAGAAACCCCATCGAGCCACGTGATCATGATTTCCAATCCGGAAGTCGTAGCCGATCTCATCATCGAAGCGGCCAAATAGTTAAAACACAAGGAGGATTACATTATGAAAAAACTTAACATTCTTGCAGCCGGAATTATCGCAGCCATCAGCACATTCAGCACCAATTTATCTGCTGAAAGTATCCGAACGGCAATTTTGCCTGCTGGTTCAAATCCAATTGCGCCTTATTCACCGGGCCTCAAACTTGACAACGGCATGCTGTTCATTTCGGGGCAAATTCCATACGTGAATGGTGCAATCCCCGATGAAGCAAAAAACGATGTAACAGCTCAAACCAAGATCGTGATGGAAAACATCCGGTTGGTGCTGAATGAAGCCGGATATGATTTTGATGATGCCGTCCGCGTCACAGTTTTCGTGACCGACATGAAGAATTATGGCGCTTTCAACAAAGTTTATGGAACTTATTGGGGGGAGGGCAAAACGCCCCCCGCACGTGCAGCCGTTGAAGTTAGCAAACTCCCAGGCAGCAAAGCTGGAGCTCCAGTGCTCGTCGAAGTGTCGATGATTGCCGCGAAATAAACATTTGATTGCAATGAAGATGTTGGCGCTATCGTTTGTGCCAACATCTTTTCAAACACTGAAAAGGATATATTTATATGTCGACTAAAATTCTCTACTCAACTGAAGCACAAGCACTGGGAGGTCGTGACGGGACTTCAGCTACGCTAGACGGCACTTTTGAAGTTAAACTGTCCACACCGAATGAACTTGGTGGTGATGGACGCCAAGGGAACAATCCGGA
Source organism: uncultured Rhizobiaceae group bacterium (assembly GCA_938010435.1). Taxonomy (GTDB): domain Bacteria; phylum Pseudomonadota; class Alphaproteobacteria; order Rhizobiales; family Rhizobiaceae; genus Pseudahrensia. Next base: position 156,081 of record CALLUS010000005.1, read on the forward strand.
ACAGCTTTTTGCTGCTGGTTATGCTGCGTGTTTTCTCGGTGCTATGAAATTTGTTACGTCTCACGATGAAGAGTTAAAGGTGAAACTGCCTGAAACAACAACCGTCAATGCAATCGTGGGTATCGGCCCACGCTCTGAAGGTGGCTTTGGTCTTGATGTCAAATTAAATGTTTCAATTCCCGATTTAGATCGGGACCATGCAGCACAAATCGTGGAGCAAGCTCATCAGGTTTGTCCTTATTCCAATGCCACACGCGGCGCGTTGGATATAACCCCAATTTTGGTTTCTTAGTTTTCCAAAATTAGGAAAATTCAAACAAACCGAAATCTGTCCACGCTTGAACCGTAAGCAGGTTACCTGAAGGTCTTAGCTGTTTCTGGCAACCAAAGTGCGATTTCCGGGATCAAAAACACAAGGATGATAAGAATAAACTGTGCAACCACAAATGGGATAACTCCCTTGTAAATTGAAGAGAGTTTCACATCCGGTGCCATGCCTTTGATCACGAATACATTCATACCGATAGGTGGCGTAATGAGGCCCAATTCCACAACCATCACGATGATAATGCCAAACCATACAGGGTCGAAACCTAAATTCGTAATGATTGGAAAGAAGATGGGAACTGTTAGCAAAATCATGGCCAGCGCATCAAGAAAGCACCCCATAATCAAATAGATGAGCAAGATGATCGCCATCACCATCATCGGATGCAAATCCAAACCGGAAACGAATCCCGACAATGCTGCCGCAATACCCGAAAACACCATCAAATTATTCAACGTCAATGCACCAATCAGAATTGTGAAGATCATAGCGGTTGTTTTGACGGTTTCCATCAAAGCATCGCGGGTGTTGGCAAGTGTTAAACGACGGCGCAACGCTGAAATACCAAAGGCGCCGACAGCGCCAATACCGGCAGCTTCGGTGGGTGTAAACACGCCAAAATATATCCCGCCTATCACAAGCGCAAACAAAAGGATGATCGCCCATGTGCGGCCAAGCGCTTCGAATTTTTCTTTTACTGGTACACGCTCACCTGCGGGGCCAATATCAGGGTTGATGCGTGTTATCACCACCACAACAAGCATAAAGCCGATTATGGTCAAAACACCCGGCAGGAAACCCGCAATGAACAGATCACCAATGGAGGTTTCTGTTAAAACACCATACAGCACCAAGACCACAGAAGGGGGAATTAAAATTCCAATAATCCCGCCCGCAGCGACTGATCCAGTCGCCAAGCTTTCTGAATATTTGTAGCGTTTCATTTCAGGCAGAGCGACTTTTGACATAGTGGCGGCTGTTGCAACAGATGATCCGCAGATCGCCGCGAAGGCCCCACAGGCTCCCACAGTGGCCAACGCAAGCCCACCTCTGAACGCACCAAACCAAGCATTGAACGCAGCATACAACTCTTTACTAAGACCAGAGCGCGCAGCGACGGCACCCATCAACACGAAGAGAGGTACAATCGACAAATCGTAGGTCACTGTCGTTTCATAAACTGTCGTACCGAACAGCGAAATCGATGGCCCGAAGCCAATGATCATAGACATGCCCAGCAATCCGCAGATTCCCATCGCAAAACCAATAGGGACAGTCATAATCAACAAGATGAAAAGTGCTGCGAAACTCAGCAGTCCAACGACAATCGGTTCCATTAATCTTCCAAATCAAGAGGTAGAGTAGGGCTGTCGCTCCCAATGCTCGGTATGAACAATTGACCAATCGCAACGATGGCGGCAACGCCGGCCGCAAATGCCATCAACAACACCACAGGCCAGACTGGAAGAAACAAAACATCTGTTGCTAAGCCATCGCTAAAGAACTGAATTCCACGATCCCACAGACGCCATGCAATCAATGATATAAAAACAGCACCACTTAGAGCGGCAATCAGCGCAAAGAATTTCCGGATTGTTTGAGGAACCATGCTCTCAACAATGTCAACAGCGATGTGACCTCGTTCAAGTGTGGTGATAGCAAGGCCAAACAAAACCAATAGTCCCATACCAAGCTGAATAATTTCCACCGCAAACGTCACCGGGGAATTGAAAAAATATCTACCAACCACATCAACAAATGTGGTCGTCATAACAATTATAAGAACTAAGCAAGCAAAAGCTGCCAAGCCGTTTGACACTCGTTGTAGAAACCCCACCAGTTACATCCCTTTAAAGGCGTTTGCGGCGTCAAAAACTGATTTGACGCCGCAGTTCGTTTTGTAAATCATGCCGCCTCATTACACTGCAGAACCTTACTGGTCCTTTGCAGCAGTTTTCAAATTATGAAACGACAAGTTGTTCTATTTGGAATATTTGGCAATCGTTGCTTTCAGATCTGTCAAAAGCGCTTTACCGTTTAAGCCGGCAGCGTCAGCCTTTTTGATCCAATCACCATCCATGAAGGTGATTTTTGCTTTCCACTTTTCAAGCTCTGCACCTTCAAGTTTGTGAAAGACACCTTTCTGATCAATCGCAGCTTGGCGGCCGACAGCATCAGCATCATCCCAACCTTTGCCAAGAATCTTAGCGCCATTGATACCACCAACATCTGCCAACACTTTTTTATGAGCGTCAGACAGGCTGTTATATTTTGCCGGATTCATGATCACAGCAAACGGGGTTGTGTAAAGACCACCTGGAATTTCCAAGTGATGGTTCACCAATTCACCTAAGCGAAACCCTGCGATGGATTCGAAGGGGAACATCGCGCCTTCAGCGACGCCTTTTTGGATAGCTTCATAGGCTTTTGGTGCGGGCAGGGCGACTGGCGTTGCACCAAGCGCTTCAGCCATACGAACACCCCCGCCGCCAACACGCAGTTTTACACCAGCCAAATCTTCCAGTGTTTTGATCGGTTTTTTAGAATGAATAGCGCCGGGACCATGCACAAACATGGTGATGATTTTAACATCCTTGAACTCTTTATCGAACCCGACGTTGCGATCATACCAATCGTACGCCGCTTGCGATCCAACTTCCGCACTTGGCGAAAGAAATGGCAATTCGGCACCGCGCAAAATCTCAAATGGGCCAGGGGTGTACGCAACCACATGATAAGACATGTCAGCAGCACCATCACGCACAACGTCATATTGTCCCGGTGGTTTCGCAATTGGCGCCGGATCAATTTTGATCTTCAAAGTGCCATTTGAAGCTTTGTCGACGGCGGCAATCCAAGCTGGCAACGTAACAGCAGGGTGATGGTGTTTTGGCGGCAACCATGTTGACATTCTCAGGGTCACTGTTTCAGCCAGTGCAGCCGTTGTTGAAAGGCCAAATGCCATTGCAGCGGCCACAAAACCGGCCTTCATAATTGTTCTACGTTTCATAATTTTCCTCCCAGAAATATATTGATATTCATTGTTGTCCGAACTGCGCTGAAGGTCAAAACTTATCCCAACCCCATACAGCACAGTTTATGCGAAACCATGGCCAGAAGACACCAAGTTAGTTAACTTCGCAACAACTAATCAACTAACTACCTGACTTTTATTCCATTGAGGAGACTTGTTCTGCACTAGCACTTATAGGATCAATTAAGCTGATTGAATAAGAGGCAGATTAAAGCTCCTTTGCACAGTGCATTTAAGGTACCGATTAGCTCCGCATCCGTTCAAATTTCGGGTCATAAGGCGATGGATCGATAACATGCACAGCAACGCGTTCACCGCACAGGTCGAGCTGCATCGTTGAATCTGTTCTGGCGAAATTAGGTTCAACGAATGCATAGGCGAGGTTCATGCCCACGCGGTGGCCGTAATCCCCGGATGTGATTGTGCCTACCACTTTGTCATTATGCATCAATGATGCGCCAGGATGTGCAGGCGCATGGCTTGCATCGATATTGAGCGTGACCAACTGACTTTGCAGCCCTGCGACCTTACGTTTCAACAGCGCAGCTTTACCAATGAAATCTTCTTTTTCGAACTTTACAAACCGCGAAAGACCCGTCTCAAAAGGGTCAAATTCTGTGGTTAAATCCGCTTTCCAGTGCAAGAAACCTTTCTCCAAACGCATGGAATCGACAGCACGCGCGCCAAAGAGCTTCAGGCCATAAACCTCGCCCGCCTCGCGCAGCGCAAGATAGACCGCATAAAGCGAGGGGTTTGGCACATGGATTTCATACGCCAACTCGCCTGAAAAGCTAACACCCATGACGATGGCGGGTGCGAAATCGATATAACATTCTCGAACGGACAACCACGGGAAAGCTTTTGCAGACCAGTCACCGCGCGCGCAATCCGATAGCACTTTACGGGCTTTTGGCCCTGCCAAAACGAGTATGGTGTGATCATTGGTCAAGCTGCGCAGTTGCACGTCCTCACCCGGGTTCAGATGGGCGGTCAACCAATCCATGTCATGATATTCCGACGCCGCCGCTGATCCATACCAGACACGACCTGGTCCACGGTTCGAGGCAGGTAAATTGGCAACCGTTGCTTCGCCCTTGATGCATCCGTGTTCGTTCAATAGATACCCCAGCCCGACTCGCCCATCACGTTTGGTCACCGTCCCGCAGATCATGCGATCAAGGAAAGCGTGCCGATCCACGCCAGTAATCTCAATACGGTTGAAACCGTTTACCTCGGCTAAACCTACATTTGTTGCTACATTGGCTACATCAGCTGCGACCACATCAAAAGTTTCGTCAAAATTGAAACTGAGAGATGGATGAAACTCTGGCGAAGGCTTAATGTAATCAACGCGTTCCCATCCGTTCACGACCGTGAATTCCGCGCCCTCTGCGGCCAATATGGGTGTTAGTGGGGTCGTCTTCGCATTGCGCCCTGCGGGGCGATGTTCATGCGGAAAATGGAACCGGAATTCGTTTTGGTAATCCTCAATCGCCTTTAGCGCAGTCATTTCCACAGTGGCGTGTCCGGTGAAGCGGCGCGGATCAATGACCCACGTGTCGTAACATGCCTCGCCGTGGACGATCTGCTGCGCTAGAAGCCAGCCGTGACCACCGCCTTCGCCAAGGCCTGCACGCAGGCCGATGATGCAATAAGCGTTGCGTTTTCCCGGGATCGGACCAACCAAAGGTGCTCCGTCAATTGTGTAAGTGATCGGGCCGTTCACCACGCGTTTGATTCCAACTTCGGCCAATGCGGGCATGCGCTCAAACGCTCCTTCCAACACGTCCATCACGCGGTCTAGATCATCGGGGCAAAGATCGTTGGAAAAGCTAGGGCTGATGCCGTCCATGCCCCATGTTTTGCAATTCTGTTCATAGAACCCTACCAGCAGGCCATCCTTTTCTTGACGGGAATAATAATCCGAAATCGGGCAGCGCAGCAGCGGTATCCGGTGTCCAGCCTCTGCGATAGCAGGGATGTCTTCGGTGATAAAATACTGATGTTCCATCGACGCGACCGGATGCTGTACGTCCATCATTGCGCCGATCTCATTCACGCGATATCCACCTGCGTTTACGACGATATCGCAATCAATATCACCATGCTCGGTGTAAACTGTCCAAGTATAGTCCTTGTGCTGCGTCAGGCCTGTCACAGGGGTGTTACGATAGATCTCTGCTCCAGCCTTGCGTGAATGAAAGGCCAACGCTTGGCAAAGTTGAGCAGGATCGATATCGCCATCCTCTCCATCCCAAAGTCCGCCAAGAAGGTTATCGGTTGAAATCAACGGATGACGGCGCGCGCACTCCTCGGCGTCGATGACTTCGTATTCTACTCCCATGCCTCGCGCCATCGACGCGAAATGACGATAGCCTTGCATCTGTTCCTCCGTATTGGCAAGCCGGATGCCACCATCGCCATGGTGATATCCTACCGGATATTCAGGATCGTCACGCAGTTTCTTATAGAGAGCGATAGAATGGGATTTGAGGCCGACCATCGTTTGCGTCATGCCGAAATTCGTCACTTGGGCCGCCGAATGCCACGTAGTACCAGAAGTTAGTTCATCACGCTCCACCAACACTACATCCGACCATCCCTCTTGTGTCAGATGGTACAGGGTAGAACAGCCCGCGATGCCACCTCCGATAACGACGACTTTGGTTCTGGATTTCATGACAGGATTCCCAATTTATGACCACATGTACTTTGACAAATGAACAATCCTTTGAAAAATCGTTTTATATGAGATAATATCTCAATAATTCCGAGGTTATACATGACACTTTCCCTTCGCGCCATGCGCTACGTTCAAGCTGCGATGCAACATGGTAGTATCACCGGTGCGGCCGAGGCCACGCATGTGACACCATCGGCTATTGCCGCAGCTCTGGATCAAGCAGAAGCCACCTTTGGTATGGCGCTCGTCACACGTGCACGGGCCAAAGGGGTATTCCCTACAGCAGCGGGCCGCGATGTCGGACGGCGCATCGATGATTTGTTGGAAAGGTATGATACATTACTGACAAGCATCTCTGATCTACAATCAAATCTATCTGGAAATTTGGCAATTGGTTACAACGCACCAATCGCCCCGGCCTTTCTGCCTGCGCTTGCCGCACAAGTTTTGATGGCCAACCCCAGCGTGGCTTTCACATTTACCGAAGGTGACAACAACTCCATCCAGAAGGGATTGCTGGACGGACAATTCGATATGATCTTGTTTGTCGAAGAATTGCCCAACCCACAGATAGAGACACAACCGCTTATCTTTGCACCTACCTATTGTTTGTGTCCGGCTGATCATGTGCTTGCGCAACATGACACAGTAAGAGTGCCCCAAATCGTAAGCGAGCCGCTTATCCTTTTGGACAGGCCCGCCGCGCGTGGATATTATTTGGAAGTACTCGAACAAGTAGGCCAAGACCTTCGTGTCGTAGCAACTGCCAATTCAACCGAAATGGTCCGTTCGCTTGTTGCCTCCAAGGTCGGGATTTCCTTGTTGAGCATGAAACCACGTGACGTACCGACCTATGCAGGCAACGACATACGCTGCCTACCAATCGCTGGCAGCACAAGCGGTGTCACTCTCTCGCTCGGCTTTGCACCAGGGCCAAAACGAAGACTGGTACAATTGTTCGCTGATAGTTGCGTTGCATTTTGTGAAGGATCAATGGGTGCAGATTTAGTTGTGCCCAAGTCCCGAGCGCGCTGAAAATTAAGCAAGCTCCACCTCGCCAAAATACATTACCCGACGTTCGTTCATTGCGCAGCATTAGATAGAATGGGCTTATTGGGCTGATTCAACTTCCTTGTGTTGATTTGAGAGTAAGCAATCGGATCTAAATTGAAATAGCAGCTGCATAAGTATCATACGAGCAACCAAGTTCAAAATTCAGATGCAAATCAAAGTGATCATTTGGAAGTAACGAGCTTGCGCAATGCGTGGCTATATTTTTAGATATCGATTCAGGTCATATGCGCTACAGAATTTAACACGTGACGACGCCATATGATGTGGTTTTTGGCTTTTATACGTCTGGACTCCGGGTAGGCTGCATCGAGACTCAGAATTCGCTCAGGTTTATAAGACATTACTAAATGGGCGTGTGGGCTCTACCTGAAGTGCGACAGCGCGTTTCATCTTACCTTACAGATGTTTCTAATTTCATCACCTCATCGCGGAACGCTTCCGTCGGTGTTTTGTAGCCCAGACATTTGCGCGGGGTGGCGTTCAGCAATTCACTGATCAAGCGCAAATGTTTTTGGGTGACCGACAATAGATCGGTATTTCTGGGAAGGTGTCTGCGCAGTCTGCGATTGGTGTTTTCATTCGTTCCCCGTTGCCACGGTGCATGGGGATCACAGAACCAGACATCCGAACCCAGCCCATTCTTCAGCTCTTTCCACGCGGCGAACTCGGTGCCTCGATCGAATGTGAAGGATCGACGGGCATCACGGGGCAGGGCACCGAACCCTTCCACGACCTGGTTCATGATGGGCTTGGACTTGCGATCATTGTTCCGGAAGAGAGCAGTATAGCGGGTTGTCCGTTCCACCATCGTCGTGATGTTAGCTTTACCATGCTCCTTACGGAACATCACCAGATCACCTTCCCAATGTCCAAACTGCTTCCTATCAGATACAGCCTCTGGACGATGCCGAAGTGCAAGCATATCAGGCAGTTGAACACCGCGTGTTCGTCTTGCATTTCTTGGCCGCCGCCGCCTTCGATGTTCCGGCAAATAGCGGAACAAGTCAGCTTCGCAGACATCCTTGCCATAGACGTAACGGTAGATCGTTTCGTGACAGATCCGCAACGAACTGCACTCCCGGCGCAAGCGACCAGCAATCTGTTCCGGCGACCAACCTACTTTTAAACGGTCAACCACGGCATCACGCAATTCAATATGGCGAATGAGCTTACATTGTCGCCGACGCCGATCCTGTGCTTTGTCCTGGGCGGACAGGCAGTAGTAGCCATCCAGTTCTGGCATCTCGTGATCCACAGAGCGATTTCGTCTCAACTCGCGGTAAATTGTTGAACGATGACGACCAACTGCAGCAGCTATCTCTGTAACCGAAATTTGTCGATTGTGCATCCGATCGATACGGCGACGTTCATCCAGGTCGAGCTGGAAATAGGAAAGGGACATGGCAATACTCCATACGATTAAGCCATTGAACTTACTCGCATGTCGCACTTCGAATTAGAACGCACCGCGCAACAAACCAAAGTCGCATAAGATATATTATGGAACATTTTTATGCATGTGGTATATGAGATATTTCAATCAACCAGTTGAATTGATGATATAACTCAACCCATCATACGCAGGCTCAACTGTATCCGGCGTTTCATTTTTAACGGTCTCATAGTCCAGCGGCGTGTGCATGTGTGTTAGGATTGCGTGTTTGGGTTTCAGTTTGGCAATCCATGATAAAGACTGTTCCAGACTAAAATGACTGGGATGCTCACGATATTGCAGCGCATCGACGATCCATGTATCGAGCGTTTGCAAATGTGGCAATGCGCGTTCATCCAAGCCACTGACATCGCTGGAATACGCCACATCGCCAATCCTGAAGCCGAGAGAGACAATTGAGCCGTGCTGTTGCTCATACGGCAAAATTTTAATCACACCGCCATCACCATCGACTTCAAACGGCACGCCAGCTGTGATACGGTTCTCAACCAAAATCGGCGGATAGCTGGAGCCGTCTGGCGTTTCAAAACAATACCCGAAACCTTCATGTAGACGCTCGGACGTCGCTTCATCCATCCAGACTTGGACACGGTGACGTCTGTTAATCACAAACGAACGTAAATCATCGATACCGTGAATGTGATCAGCATGAGCGTGTGTGTAAATCACACCATCTGCATACGAGACATCTGCAGACAGCATTTGCTCGCGAAAATCCGGGCCTGTGTCCACGACAACGGTTGTTTTACCGTCGGGACCAAATTTCTCAATCAAAAGCGATGCACGGCGGCGTTTGTTTTTTGGATTTTTGGGGTCACAATTGCCCCAATCGCCACCAATTCTGGGCACTCCTGGTGATGAACCGCAGCCCAAAATTGTGAATCTAGTATGTTCGGGTGAGGGATCTTCCGTCACGCAGCACCCTGCCCTTTATTGGCTGTGCAATCGCCGAAACCCGGCACCTTCGAAAACAACCGAAAAAAATTGTGTGTCGTTTGCTTCCAAACGTCTTCAGGCTCGACACCCCAAACATCTGCGAGAACCTCGGCAGTATGAGCGGTGAATGCAGGCTCATTGCGCTTTCCACGGTGTGGCATTGGCGCAAGATATGGCGCGTCCGTTTCAACCAAAACACGGTCGCGCGGCATATCAGCCGCAATATCGCGAATATCTTGGCTGTTTTTGAACGTCAAAATACCCGAAAACGACACGTATAACCCAAGCTCAATGCCTTTTTCAGCCAAAACCCGACCTGATGAGAAGCAATGTAAAACGGCCGGAAACGCACCAATTTTGGTTTCTTCTTCAAGAATTTGAGCCATGTCATCATCTGCACTGCGTGAGTGAATAACCAGCGGTAAACCTGTTTCTCGAGCAGCAGCAATATGAACCCGCAAACCTTGCGCTTGGGCATCACGCGGCGCTTTATCATAGTGATAGTCAAGCCCGGCCTCGCCAATGGCCACGACCTTAGGATGCTCAGCCAGTTCCACCAATTGTTCACAAGTCACATCAAGCTCTTCATCAGCGTTATGAGGGTGTGTTCCGACCGAACAGAACACATCCTCAAACCGTTCTGCGACAGCGAGAACCTGCGGAAATTTCTTCACCCGCGTGCAGATCGTAACCATACGGCCAATGCCCGTATCTCGTGCACGCTGAACGACTTCGTCCAATTCTTCTGTAAAATCCGGAAAGTCGAGATGGCAATGGCTGTCAACGAGCATGGGTTAGTTGATCTCCGTTTCGACAAAACGCGGGAAAACACCTTCCGGCTTTTCGATGACAGTCGTAGCATCTAAACGACCGCCCTCGCCCAAGTTCTCAAATTGCCGCGCATTGGCGTCGATTTTCAATTGATCCAAGAGTTTCGCGGCGCTTTCCGGTAAAAATGCCTGACACAAAATTGCAACCTGACGCACGACTTCCGCCGTGACATACAAAACAGTTTGCATTTTTTCCGGATCGGTTTTCTTCAAACCCCATGGCGCTTGTTCGTCAAAATACTTATTCGCTTCGTCGAGTACATGCCAAACAGCATCAAGAGCTTCATTGGGAACAACACGATCAATTGCATCGCGGCATTTCTCAACAGCACCATCTGCGATCGTCAACAAGGCTTTGTCATCAGCACTCAAATCTGCAGCAATACCACCGACTTTGCCATCAAGGTTCTTGAAAATCATGGACAAGGAACGTTGTGCTAAATTGCCAAAGTTATTGGCCAAGTCTGCATTCGTGTGGTTCACGATATCTTCGTGACTGTAGCTTCCATCTGACCCAAAACGAACTTCGCGCAGGAAGAAATAGCGCAATTGGTCAACGCCATAGAGTTCTGCCATTTGAAAAGGGTCCACCACATTGCCCGTAGATTTCGACATTTTCTCACCTTTATTCAGTAAGAACCCATGTCCGAAAACCTGTTTAGGCAATTCGATTCCGGCAGACATTAAAAATGCCGGCCAATACACAGCATGAAAGCGCGTGATGTCTTTGCCGATAATGTGCACGTCACACGGCCAAAACTTCCAGAACTCACTGTCTTTGTCGGGATAGCCCGCACCCGTAATGTAGTTGGTCAACGCATCGACCCATACATACATGACATGTTTTTCATCGTCTGGAACTTTCACACCCCAGTCAAACGTTGTTCGTGAGATAGACAGATCTCGTAAGCCACCTTTCACGAACGACACAATTTCATTTTTACGAGACTGCGGCGAAATGTATTCCGCCTGCTCTTCATATAGTTTTAGCAACTTATCTTCGTATTTGGACAGGCGGAAGAAATAGCTTTCTTCATCAACCCATTCCACGGGCGTGCCCTGTGCTCCAACGCGAACCTTATCGTCATTGAGCGTAGTCTCACTCTCGTCGTAATACGCTTCGTCACGCACTGAATACCAACCGGAATATGTGTCTTTATAGATGTCACCATTGTCGGCCATAGCCTGCCAGATTGCTTGGCTGGCTTTATGGTGATCGGCGTCGGATGTGCGAATAAAACGATCATAAGATACGTTCAAAGCGTCCGTCATATTCTGGAAAACATCAGAATTTTTATCAGCCAACTCTTTAGGCGTAACTTCAAGATCACGGGCCGTTTGCCACATCTTTTGTCCATGGACATCAGTACCGATTTGGAAACGTGTTTCCACGCCATCAAGGCGTTTGAAACGCGCAATCGCATCAGCGCAAACAAACTCGTAGGCGTGACCAATGTGAGGGGCACCATTGGGATAAGAAATTGCTGTGGTGATGTAATAAGGTTTCGACATTTTGATCGATATGGCCTATTTTGGGATATTCAAAACTGACGTGACTCTATAATTTATTCTGTGAAAACAGGCTTCCAAACAGTGATAATATCACCTGCTTTTTGTCCAGATTAAACGCTTCAGCCAGCTTGATTGATTGGTTGGCCTTGTCCCACACCTCAGTCCAACCCGCAAGCACATGTGGTGGTGATTCTGTTTGGAGGCGAACCTGTTTTCCGATCCAACTTATGACAAGATCAATGAACAAAGAATAGGCGTCTTCCCTGCCTCTTCGCGAAACGGATTCGGAGATTTGGTGAACGTTTACCCAATCTGATGCAGCGCCTTTTGCGCCATTTTCCATAAGCTTCAAAAATTGCCGATATTCCGACAATACATCCCCTTGCGCCAATACCACCGCGCGTCGAACTGAGCCTTCCGCCAATTTGGAAATCTCTTCCAACTCTGGTTTAGGCACTCCAAGATCAAACGATATCAGCTTTTCTGAAACCACTTCATCGGACAAAGGGGTTAAAGACAACGATTGGCAGCGGGAACGGATGGTCGGCAGCAAGCTGCCTGCGGAGTGTGTGAGTACAAAGAAAATGGAACGCTTTGGCGGTTCTTCCAACACCTTCAACAAAGCGTTGGCGGCATTGGCATTCATATCATCAGCAGCATCTACAATAGTGATACGCCACCCATTGCTGCCAGCCGTCATGCCATAGAAACTCTGCGTTTTACGAATTTCGTTGATAGATAATTGGGTTTTGAATTTTTTTGTTTTATCGTCCCATGGGCGCGTTAAGTGAAGCAGGTCAGGTTGGCTGGCTTGTGAAACCTGCCGCACAACAGTTTCGGGCCATAGATTAGAAGCCACAGATTCTGTTGCTGACGCTTGATCCGGATTGGACAAAATATACCGCGCCATGTGAAAGGCAAACGTTGCTTTACCAATGCCACGGGGCCCAGAAATGAGCCAAGCATGGTGCAACCGCCCTGCCCGATAATTGTCGGCCAGAGTTTGCAGTTCAGTCGTATGGCCCAACAATTCCATACTGTCACTTGGTGGGGGAATGCCTTCCAGCCTGTCGGCAATTGGCCGCTCTTCCACTTCAATCATCTCTTGGCCCTAGACTTCGATTTGGGTTTGGCTTTTGGCTTTACGTTCTTGAAATAAGCATCAATGGCCGTATCCAATGCTCTGCTCACCTTCGCCAATGACTGCGATGCATCAATCACGATGCAGCGGTCGGGTTCTTCTTCCGCGATCTCCAAAAACCCTTGCCGCCGTGCCTCATGTAGTTTGAGGTCGTCTTGTTCAAACCGATCCGGCCCATCGTCAGCCCAAACATCAGCAGCCCGCGCCAAGCCAACTTCCGGAGGCAGGTCAAAGATAAAAGTCAAATCCGGTCGAGCACCTTCGGTCACCGCTCGTTCCATCGTCAACAGAAATTCTTTATCTACACCACCGCTTACACCTTGATAGACACGGCTTGAATCCATGAAACGATCGCACAGGACAATAGTGCCTTCTTCCAAAGCTGGCTTGATCAACTCCTCAACATTGTCAGCACGTGCAGCCGCAAATAATACTGCTTCCATATCGGCACCAAATTGTTGGGCAGCGCCAGACAGAACCACATGACGCACAGCTTCGGCACCGGTCGTGCCGCCAGGCTCACGGGTTATGAGTACATCATATCCATCAGCTTTGAGGCGTTCAGCCAGACGTTTAATTTGAGTGGATTTTCCAGCTCCCTCTCCGCCTTCAAATGTAATAAACTGACCGCGCATTAATGGCACCAAACAAACCTATTGCATCCGTCTTAGACAAAATAAATGACGAGTGCGATACGTCAGTTTCAAAAAGTTGCTTTACGCATCATCATCGAAACGAAACAATCCCACGATCAATTCTTTCATGGCATCCATTGCGCGTTGACTAACCGAGCCAACACCCACATCTTCTGCAGCGAAAAGCGGTGTCTCTTGGCTGATTTTGCCATCGACCAAAACTTGAAGTTTTGCAATTTGTGCACCAGCTTCCACAGGCGCTCTGATTGGCCCCGTAAAAACAATATCAGCTTTCAAACGATCTCTGAAACCTATAGGCACAAATATACGAAGTGCCCCTTCTGCTTTCAAAGGTACACCAGAACGCGATCCACCATAAAGTGTGGCTTCTCCAACGATCTCGTTGGCGGCAAACAAATCAATCGCTTGAAACGCGCGAAATGACCACCGCAGCAATTTCACCGATTCTGCAGCACGCTCTTTCACCGAAGACATACCGTTCAACACCACAATTATACGGCGGCCATCCTGCATGGCAGAGCCCACAAAACCGTAGCCTGAAGCTTCTGTATAACCCGTTTTCAAGCCATCGGCGCCATCAACCTTGCCCAATATAGGGTTGCGATTGCGTTGACGTATCTTGTTCCAAGTGAATGCCGGTTCCGCGTAAATCTTGTACTGTTCAGGATAGGTTTTCACCAGATGACGCGCTAACACGGCCAAATCCCTGGCTGTCACCAACTGTTCAGGGTGTGGAAGTCCTGTGGAGTTTCTAAACTTAGATTTACTCAACCCGATCTTCCGTGCCCGCTCGTTCATCAATCCGGCAAAACCAACTTCAGATCCTGCCATGCCTTCGGCAATGGCCATTGAGGCATCATTACCCGATTGGATAATCACGCCACGGATCAAGTCTTCCAAACGCACATCAGAACCGAGTTTTGCAAACATGGACGAACCGCCGGATTCAGAGCCACCACGTCGCCATGCATCTTCCGAAATTGTGAATGGAGAATCGTAATTGAGTTGACCGCGTTTCAGAGCATCAAACACGACCTCCATTGTCATCAACTTGGCCATGGATGCTGGTGGCATCAATTCATCTGCATTTTTTTGAAACAGAACGGAGCCACTGTCATAATCCATTACGATAGCTTGCTTCGCCTTGGTTGCGAACTCTTGCGCATAAGTATTTGATATAAAATAGGTACTCGAAATCGCAGCTAAGGCGAAAGCATACAAAAACGTCACAAATCTATGGACAAATACCATGTTGCAGTCCCTCAACGCTCAATACTCTTTCACCCATTCTAAGGGTGCCACCCTTACAATTCAACCGAACTCTAAAGAATGATCCAAGAAGTCTTCAAATATGAAGATCAATCAGTTCCGAGGATGAATTGCTTGCGCAAACGGTGCGAATTGACTGCACCAGTGGCAATGGGATCGAGAGCGATCGCATTCTCCACATCGATTTTAGGTGTTGGGCCGGGCCTCGCCTTTGCCAATGAAGCAACCGCGTTGCCGGAAGGCGTTCCGGTTGGGTCCGTTTTATAAGATGCCGATAGGTATTTGTGGTCCAGCCCGTGCAGCGGTGCTTTACCAATATATTGGACATTCACTTTGGCAATACCGCGTTTTTGATAGTCCAACAATTCTGAGGCTCGTGCAGACAGATCAATAATGCGTCCTTCGTGATAAGGCCCACGATCGTTCACGCGCACGATCACAGACTTACCATTCGCCAAGTTTGTCACCCGGGCATAACTTGGCAAAGGAAATGTTGGATGCGCTCCAGACAAGGCAAATTGATCGTAGACTTCGCCATTGGCCGTTAGGCGCCCATGAAAATTGGGGCCGTACCAAGATGCATTGCCCGACTTGTTGTAGCCAGGCTCTTCTTTCGGCGTGTACCACTTGCCTTTGATCCTATACGGGCGACCGACTTGGGCGCGACCACCTCCTTTACGTACTTTTTTTGATGTCGTGACCCGCGGGCTGGCTGCGACGCCATATTTGGCAACGGAAAACTTGGTCTTATTGTTGATATGTTTTCCTGTTGGTAAAACATCGGATACGCTTCCACTTCCAAAGCAGCCACTCAACGCAACCGCACACCCAACAAAACACAATCCTGAAACAATTCGCATGGAATTAGCCCGGTCCAAAAACGCAAAACAAAATGGAAAGGCAAATCTACTGCCTGCTGATTACGAACCTATTAACGAGACCCTAATTTAGATGCCAGCCACAGAGCTATTTACGTTGCGCAGAGGGTGTGTGGCCAAATCGTTCACGAAAACATCTCGAAAAGTGCGCAGAACCCGCAAACCCGGTCGCCAATCCAATTTCAGTCACCGGCAGTGTGGTTTGTTCCAAAAGAGTTTTGGCTTTATCCAATCGCAACCGTCGATACAATTCCATTGTTGTGAAACCCAAATGGGTACTAAACAGCCTGTTCAATTGGCGTGGCCCGACGCCAACAGTTTCCGCCAAACCTTTCAAGGAAATTGTATCTGATAGATTGACCTCCATAAGTTCAATTGCAGACACGATAGTGGCGTTTTTTGTTCCATAACGTTCTGCCAGCCCTGCCCTTTGCTGCCCTTGGGACGCGCGCACATGGGTGTGTAAAAACCAATCACTTACAGACCTTGCAAACTGCGCACCATGTTGCTGAGCAATGAGTTGGTGCATCATATCCATTGGGGCAACACCACCCGCGCAGGTCATACGGTCTTTGTCCATCACATATAGAATACACTCTTGATACAATTCTGGCATGATCTCGGCCAACGCCTCTGCATATTCCCAATGAACAGCCACACTTCGACCCTTCAATAACCCGGCACGCGCCAAAACGACCGCTCCACCGGAAACCCCGGCAAGTGCCACTCCGCGCCGCGCCAAATTACGCAGCCAGTGAAATGCACCTTCCTGCTCAAAATCAAAAGCTTCATCGCCTGCAACAACCACAACCAGATCGAAATCAACCTGTTCGCCAATCTGTGCATCCGCCGATATGGATGCTTTGCTGGAACTTGCAGCCTGCGCGCTGAATACGGGCACCTGGCGGATGTCGTACAAATCACGCCCCGCAATCACGTTGGCAGCCCGCAATGGTTCCACCGCTGATGCATAGGTCAACAAAGCGAATCCATCAATCAACATGAACCCGATGCGATATGGGCGTCTATTTTGAGCAACAATGTCCATATTAGATAAATCTACGTCTTATTTGGGAAAGTCAATTCCAGTCCACCGTTCGACATGTGGAGGAAGATAAAACCCTCAGAACGATTTGAACTGGACCACCATAATGGCGTTTAAGACCGACATCGAAATTGCACGCGAAGCCAAGAAGCTGCCAATCCAAGAAATTGGCGCAAAACTCGGTATGGGATTCGAAGATCTCGTTCCTTACGGCCACGACAAAGCTAAAATCAGCGCGGAATTTATTAAAGCGCAAGCTGGCAAAAAAGACGGCAAACTCATTTTGGTCACAGCCATTAACCCGACACCGGCAGGTGAAGGCAAAACCACAACCACGGTTGGTCTGGGCGACGGTTTGAACGCCATTGGAAAAAAAGCAGCTATCTGCATTCGTGAAGCTTCACTTGGCCCGTGCTTTGGCATGAAAGGTGGCGCTGCTGGTGGTGGCTACGCACAAGTCATTCCTATGGAAGACATGAACCTGCATTTTACCGGCGACTTCCACGCCATCACATCAGCTCACAATCTTCTGTCAGCAATGATCGACAACCATATCTATTGGGGCAACGAGTTGGAAATCGACCAACGCCGCATCGTGTGGAAACGCGTGCTGGACATGAACGACCGTGCATTGCGTGACGTTGTGACATCTCTCGGCGGCGTGCCAAACGGTTTCCCGCGTCAAACAGGTTTCGACATTACTGTCGCTTCAGAAGTTATGGCGATCCTTTGCTTGTCAAACGATCTGGAAGACCTGCAAGAACGCCTCGGAAACATCATTATCGGTTATAAACGCAACCGCACGGCCATCACTTGTCGCGACGTAAAGGCTGATGGTGCCATGACCGTGTTGTTGAAAGACGCAATGCAGCCCAACTTGGTGCAGACATTGGAAAACAACCCGGCATTTGTCCATGGTGGCCCGTTCGCCAATATCGCCCATGGTTGTAACTCTGTTGTTGCCACGAAAACAGCTTTGAAACTCGCTGACTATGTGGTCACCGAAGCTGGCTTCGGTGCTGATTTGGGTGCAGAAAAATTCTTGAACATCAAATGCCGCAAAGCTGGCATTGCACCTTCCGCGGTTGTGATCGTAGCGACCATCCGTGCCATGAAAATGAATGGTGGTGTGTTGAAGCAAGACCTTGGCACTGAAAATGTTGCTGCTGTAAAAGAAGGTTGCGCAAACCTTGGCCGTCACATCGAAAACGTGAAATCCTTCGGTGTTCCCGCTGTTGTGGCGATCAACCATTTCCACGGTGATTCAGACGCTGAAATTGCGGCGTGTCAGGACTATGTGGAAAGCCTCGGTTCAGAAGCCATTCTCTGCAAGCACTGGGCAGACGGGTCAAAAGGCACGGAAGCACTGGCCACACGCATCGCAGAAATCGCTGATTCAGACATGGCACAGTTCCAAACCCTTTACCCGGACGACATGCCACTGATGCAAAAAATCGAAACTGTCGCAAAACGCATCTACCGCGCCGATGAAGTGCTTGCCGATAAGAAAATTCGCGACCAGCTCAAGCAGTGGGAAGACGCAGGGTTTGGTGACCTGCCTGTTTGTATGGCGAAAACACAGTATTCATTCTCTACTGACCCGAACCTGCGCGGCGCCCCCACGGGCCACAGTGTTCCTATTCGTGAAGTGCGTTTGTCTGCAGGTGCAGGTTTTGTCGTCGTCGTCTGCGGTGAAATTATGACTATGCCGGGTCTTCCACGAATGCCTTCAGCAGAATCCATCATGTTGAACGACGATGGTCTCATCGAAGGCCTGTTCTAGGCATTTCAATTGCCAATTCAGAAAATTTACGAGGGGCGGATAACACCGCCCCTTTTTCTTTGCATTTCTTACATTTGAACGCTTGATTTGCAGCCGCGAATACATCATAGCAGTCCTCAGCGGTGAGGTGGCCGAGTGGTTTAAGGCAGCAGTCTTGAAAACTGCCGTGCGTGGAAGCGTACCGTGGGTTCGAATCCCACCCTCACCGCCACTTTCAAAGACAAGCAATTGATTACGCAGCGGTGGAGTTTCTCACCGTTACATCTGGCCGCATTTACATCTCTGTTCATCCGCTCGACAAGCAGACAAACCAATCGCCTGATGGATCTATCTTGCAGACCAACCAACTCATTCTCATCATGGGCGATCAGCTCTCTCACAACATCTCTTCTTTACAGAATGCTGATAAACAGGCGTCACGTATTTTGATGATGGAGGTGTTTGAGGAGGCCACTTATGTGCTCCACCACAAGAAGAAAATTGCCTTTTTATTTTCAGCCATGCGCCACTTTGCTGAAGAATTGAAACAATCGGGCTGGCAAGTGGACTATGTGAAACTGGATGACAGTGGCAACAGTGGTTCTTTTACGGGCGAAATTGAACGCACCATTCAAAAGCACAAACCCACATCAATCTGCGCCACGGAGCCCTCTGAATGGCGTGTGAAGCAAGAGGTTGAAAAATGGCCGGATACTTTTGGCATCACAGTTGATATACTGCCTGACGATCGTTTTATCGCCACCCACGTTGAATTTGGGAGCTGGGCTGATGGACGCAAGCAATTGCGCATGGAATATTTCTACCGCGACATGCGCCGCAAAACGGGCTTACTGATGAATAGTGACAAGCCTGAAGGTGGTAAATGGAACTATGATAATGAAAACCGCAAACCCGCCAAAAATGACCTGTTCATGCCGTCTCAGTGTCGGTTTAAACCCGATGATATCACAAAAGAAGTTTTAGAACTCGTCGCAAAACGGTTCGATAATCATTTCGGCGATTTAGAACCGTTTTGGTTCGGTGTGACCGCAAGCCATGCGCAAAAAGCGCTCCAACATTTTCTCGATACGGCCCTACCGTCGTTTGGCGACTATCAAGACGCTATGCTGGCGGACGAAAAATTTCTCTACCATTCCCTTTTGTCCCAATACATCAATGCAGGGTTGTTGAACCCATTAGACGTGTGTCGCCGTGTTGAGGCAGAATACAGAAAGGGCCGTGTGCCGCTCAATGCAACTGAGGGGTTTATCAGGCAAATCATCGGGTGGCGCGAATATGTGCGCGGTATCTATTGGTTGAAAATGCCCAAATATGTCGAGCTGAATTTCCTGGGCGCAACACGAGACCTTCCTGATTTTTATTGGACAGGTGCAACGGAGATGTCGTGCCTTCACCACGCTATCACCCAAACCAAAGAAGAAGCCTACGCCCACCACATACAACGTCTCATGGTCACCGGCAATTTTGCGATGTTGGCGGGTGTGGACCCGCATCAGGTGCACGAATGGTATTTAGCGGTTTATGCCGATGCTTATGAATGGGTTGAATTGCCAAACACATTAGGCATGAGCCAGTTTGGCGACGGTGGACTATTGGGTTCAAAGCCTTATGCGGCCAGCGGCAATTACATTAACAAAATGTCTGATTATTGTAAGAATTGCCGATATGACGTGAAGCAGAAAACAGGAGATGACGCCTGCCCGTTCAATGCGCTCTATTGGGATTTTCTAGTGCGCAATGAAGGCAAATTAAAAGACAATCCAAGGCTGGGCCAAATGTATAACACTTGGAACAAGATGGACGAAGAAAAACGGAAAACTTATCTCGCAAGTGCAAATTCTTTCCTCAAAACACTTCAGTAATCTTTACACCTCGCACCGGATGACTTCGCAAAACCATTGCAAGGCTTGGTAAATTATGGATAAATTCTATCTCGACGAATGAATGCACATTTTGTGCTTGGGGAATTCAGCCGGGATGACCGTGACACCAACAAATTCACTGTGCAATTTTGCTTTGTTCGAAGGTATGACCATCGAAAAAACAAATGCAATTGGTGAACACTGCACCTGGCAACGCTACCCCAAAAACCATGTGCTGGTTACGGAACTTGAAGACTCCACGGATGTATTTTTTGTTGTCGATGGAACTGCTATCGCGCGGAGCTTTTCCGCTGACGGCAAAGAGATTACCTATTTGGAAATCAATCGCGGCGACGTATTTGGTGAATTCTCTGCGATTGATCAAAAACCAAGATCGGCTTCGGTGACCACACATACCGAGTGTTATATTGGCCGTATGGCCTCCAACCCATTTCGGAATTTAATCTGCAATGAACCGCAATTTGCTCTGAACATTGCAACACATTTAGTTGCAAAAAATCGTAATATTTCGCAACGCATATATGAATATTCAGTACTCAACGTTCGCCAACGCGTGTGCGCAGAATTACTGCGTCTGTGTAAAAACGGAGAACTCTCACAGTTGGACAACATGCCAACGCATCACATGCTGGCCACCCGCATCGGCACACACAGAGAAGCTGTCAGCCGCGAATTGTCGCGACTGAATTCCAATGGAATTATTATAACAAAAGGCAAAACATTGACGATAGAGAATATAGATTCTCTGCGTCACGCTTCGCAAATTTAAATTGGAACTGTGCGTTAAACGCGCTTGCCGTTCATCACATCAAGAGCATGACCTGCAGATGCAACCGCTTCAAGAGCTGATATCAAAACCGCAAATGATGATGCACTGATTGGGCCAATATCGACCATATCGCCGCTTTGCACAAACGCACGAGGATCATCACTGAAACGTGCCACCGCTTCACGAGGATGACGATCACACGCGATCTCTGCAATCACGTCTTGAGCGCCTGAAGTCACTCCTGATCCATCGACAACCTTCGGGTAAATCTCAACGGCAGCCTCAATAAGACTAACAATGTCGATGGCGTCTTTAATATCGTCCATTTGTTGGTGATTAACTTGCATACTATCCCTGTTTATTCATTGCCCAAGATCGCATCCACGGGGCATGAGATACGAATCATTTATGAAACTAGGATGACGTGGGGAGATTAACGAAGCCTAAAATAGCGCGTCAAAGAACTTTGGAAATGCAAATAGATGAAGCCGAACAAGCAAGAGGGTAAACAAAGAGCAATTCCAATTGCGTGTAATTGAATGGAAAATCACCCATCGCCATCCAGTGACTCTTTCACAGCGGTTGCCAGTTGTTTCAGCGAATAAGGTTTGGGAATAAATCCAAATTTCCCACGCTCACCTTCCGGAAGGTTTTTCTCAAACGCATCTTCGGCATAACCCGATGCGAATATGAATGGCACGGTGTTGCCCATTTTGCGGACTTCGTCGAGCAAAGTTGGCCCATCCATTTCAGGCATCACAACATCGGACACAACAAGATTCACAAGGTCTCCAAGCTCATCCAGAAGCTCTAATGCCTCTGCACCATTTTCCGCTTCATGAACATCATAGCCGCGTGCTTGAAGCGTTCGCACACCAACTGCGCGAACCGCGTCTTCGTCTTCAACGAAAACAATCGTTGCTGTCCCGGCAAGGTCACGATTTTTCTCTTCTTTTTTACCAGTTGCTTCTTCTACCGCAGCAGAAACTTCAGCAGCTGTTGGTTCATGGCGCGGCAGGAAGATACGGAAAGCGGTTCCTTCTCCAATTTCACTTTCAGGGTAGATGAACCCACCGGATTGTTTCACGATGCCATACACAGTCGAAAGCCCAAGGCCGGTACCTTTACCAACGTCTTTGGTAGAGAAGAATGGATCAAAGATTTTCTGCATAACTTCAGGCGACATGCCTGTTCCTGTATCCGCCACCTCAATCAAGACATAGTCGCCAGCGGGCATTTCTTTACGGGCATATTCTTTCTCAAGTAGTTTCTCGCTGACGTTTTTGGTTGTGATCGTAACAGAGCCACCCTCGCCTTTGGCATCATTGATGGCATCGCGCGCATTCACACAAAGATTGACCACAACCTGTTCGAACTGGCCTATGTCAGCCCGCAACGGCCACAAATCGCGGCCGTGGTGCATATCGAGTTTAATTTTGTCGCCCACCAGACGGGCCAACAACATACGCAGATCAGCCAACACATCCGGCACAGATAATATCTGCGGACGCAATGTCTGACGGCGAGAGAATGCCAGTAATTGACGCACCAACGAAGCAGCACGGTTGGCGTTTTGCTTGATGTTCATAATGTCTGGGAACGACGGGTCAGACGGACGGTGGTTTGACAGCAGGAGATCGGAGAACCCAATAATTGCAGTCAAAACATTATTGAAATCATGAGCGATACCACCAGCCAATTGGCCGACTGCTTGCATTTTCTGTCCTTGCGCCATCTGGCGTTCAAGCGCTTTTTGCTCGGTCATTTCTATAGCGTACAAAATTGCACGTTCTTTAGGACCATCACCGTCTTCTGAAACACCATCAGCAACTGCGCTCACGAAGTAGCGGATTGAACATTCTTCGTCGTCAATTTGTGCAACCAAACCAGGCAACACAGAATCTACAAAGTTGATGGTTGCTTTCCCATCATTGGCATCCGCCATCGCTTTGAGGAGCGCATGTTTTTCGTTCTCACCGCACAGTTGATCGATTGTGATCTCGCCTGTCCGTTTTTTGTGTTTGCGTGCAGTTGCGAGCACAGGTGCAAACAAGCGTTGGAACGGCGCGTTCGATTGAATCATAGTTCCATTTTCGGCAAATGAAGCAATCGCAATTGGTGTGTTATTGAAAAAGCGCGTAAAGCGCACTTCTGCAGCCCGCAATTCTTCCGAAATCCCCTCACCCGCACTGCGGTTTAAAACCAGTGTGCGCGTGGCGCCGGGTGACCCATCGGATTCAAATGGAACTTTATGATAAAGTCGCACAGGTAAACTGCGTCCATTTGATCGAGCTAAATCAAGATCAACGACAGCCGTTTTGGCTTCTCCGGGCTCTGCCTCCAGCGAGTTCAACAATGCCATGCCGTCGTTTAACACAAGATTTTTCATGTTCACCTCACCCGGGCGGAACTGTGCCAGATCAACTCCTAGCCAATCTGCCAAGGTTGCATTGAGATACATGATGGAACCATCTGTCTCCGCAGAGAAGAAACCGGCTGGTGCGTGGTCAAGATAATCAATCGCATGTTGCAATTCGAGAAACACGTTTTCCTGACGCACACGTTCCTGTGTCACATCGCTGATTTCCCAAACGATTAAAGGTTTCTTGAAGCCCTTGTGGCTCATGGTGCGTGTGTTGATACGATACCAATGAGGAGAACGGTTTTGTCCTCCCACGTTCAAATCGCGAACGTCTTGCACCATTCGAAATTCTTGGGTGGCTGCCGTTCCGGAACGCACTTTTTGGTTCATACGATAAACGATTTCAGAAGCTTCATCAGAACGAGAGAAAACCCGTTCAACAGTTGCAACATCACGAGATGTTTCAGCACCGGTTATTTCGCCATAAGTCTGGTTGGCATAAACAATACGCCCTTCCCAATCGGTAACGACGGCTCCGTGATTTAATCCATCCACAAATGCACGGGCAAAACCCTCACCGCGTGTGCGTGATGAAAGATTTACGAAACCTATTGCCAAAGCAAAAATGAAAAACACACCAATCATGGACAAAATGCCAAGCATGATGAGAGTGACACGCTGAGCCGTGGCATTGGGTAATATGGAAAACAAACCCACCAAGCCGAGCAAGCCGAGCCCCACCAACAACAGGCGTCCAATATTGTCGCCTCTATCTGTGCGGTCTACCAATGGTGTGGTAACCACAAATTCTGGAACATCCTGCGGGGCATCCTTGGCTGCCAGAATAGTTGTCGCATCAGTTTCAACATCGGTATCAGCAATCAATTGTTTCTTCTTCGACTTGAACATTGAGGAATCGATTCTCATCCGATGCTGCAATTATATGTTTGAATCATATTCCAGACAGTGAGGAAAGCCCTGCTTTTAACAGCCCCACAGCAACCAAGTTTAGACTTGGAAACTTCCCCCTGACAAATATGAAGTTTTTGTATAAAGTCTTCTGAGTTTGGCTGATGCGGCCGCCGTTTCAGAGTTTTGAGGACATTTTTCGATGCGTGAGTTTATTACCGGAATAGTTGGTGCAGAGTATGCAGAATGGACCATGTATGGTTTGATCGCAATTGCACTCATAATCGTGCTGTTCATACTATACTCAATCATACGCGCGATTAAGCGCCCCCGCTTCGCAGGCGGACGTCGCAGTAAACAAGCCAGGCTTGCAATTACAGATGCTGCGGCAATCGATGAACGTCGCCGCCTCGTTCTTGTGCGCCGTGATGATGTAGAACATCTCATCATGATTGGTGGCAGTGATGATCTCGTAATTGAAAGCGATATTCGAAGACTAGCCCCCGCGCGCGCAGCAACTCCGGCTCCTGCTGCTACTGCTGCCACACAACAAAAAGCAGTGCCGGTTGCATCACCAACGCCCGCGCGTGAAGCACCAAAGCCTGAACCTGTTGCCGCTAAGCCGGCGCCAAAACCCGTGTCGGCAACACCAGTATCAGAACCGCGCAAAGAACCCGGCATCGCAACTCCAGTAGCAGTTGTGGCGGCTGGTGCTGCGGCGATTGGTTCGACACTTGCAACATCTGCGACCAGCGCAATGGAAAGCGTTGCGGAAAAGGCAAGTGAAATTGGCTCGGCAACAAAAGATGTTGCCAACAGCACCGTTGACGCGGCAACAGATAAAATAAGTTCTGCAGGCGATAAAGCGCGCTCAACAGTTGATGATATGGACGCATTGTTAGATGAGATTACAGTTAGATAAATCTCGCTTTAGAATGCAAAAAGCCCGCCGGTTTGGCGGGCTTTTTTTGTGCAAACTTTTGACAGGTTAGTCATCGCGATGGACTTTTTCACGGCGTTCGTGACGTTCCTGCGCCTCCAAAGACATTGTTGCGATTGGTCGTGCCTCCAAGCGTTTAAGACTAATTGGCTCGCCAGTGTCTTCGCAATAACCGTAAGATCCATCATCAATGCGCACCAATGCCTGATCAATTTTTGAAACCAACTTACGTTGCCGATCCCGCGCACGAAGCTCGATAGATCTGTCCGTTTCAGAAGATGCACGATCAGCTACATCGGGAGCATTCAAATTATACTCTTGAAGAGACTCAAGCGTCTCAGCAGACTCTTTTTGAATGTCAGCTTTCCAAGCCAGCAGTTTGTCACGAAAGTACGCCAGTTGGCGTTTGTTCATGAATTTTTCTTTTTCGCCCGGCTTGTATTCTTTAGTGCTCGTCGCCATCAGGAACTCCCTTTTCCTTTAGCAAATGAGAGCGTATTCAAACGCTCCACCCTGCTCTCAAGGCCGCTGTATAACTGTGGAGACGGTGCGCCACAAGACCTATTGATGGGCCAATGTTAATTGCGCACTCACGTTTTTAAGGACTTAGCTCTGCATTGCTATCCAATCGCTGCATGTTCCAGTAACTCAATTGGGCAACCACACGACCAATTGGCCCACCAGTCCATACCGGTCGATAGGACTGGAACAAGTTCGTACGGTTTGATGTTTTAGATAAAGCTTCCCCAATAATACGCCCACCCATGGCCGTCGTATTCAAGCCATGGCCGCCGAAACCGGTACAAGTCCATAGGTTCTTATACGTTTTGGGCCAAAACTGGCCGATCAATGGCATTTTGTGTCGCGTGTATCCCATAAGACCAGACCAAGCATATTCAATTTCCAACCCACGAAGTTGCGGAAATACATCTGAGATATCCTTCGCCAGCATGTGTGCCAATTTCTTTGGTTCAGACCGTCGCGTGGTGATACGCCCACCCCATATCAAACGACGGTCATCCCCCTTGCCCACAACGCGGAAATAGTCTCCAGCTCTGCGCGTATCAGCCATAGTGCCTGTAAAATCAATCACATTGTCGAATTTGCTGCCCTGCGGTTTTGAGGCCACAACGTATGTGGAAACAGGCACCATAGAACCCGTGATAGGAGCAAAAACGCCACCATATCCACTTGTGGCAATCACCACATGGTCGGCGCGAACGTATGCACCATCACATTCGACTTCCCAGCCGATACGCCGCTTGCGAATACTGTGAGCCTTTGAGTTTTCAAACAGCGCAGCGCCTGTCTTTGTAGTGGAATGTGCCATAAGTTCGCAATACTCGATGGGGTCAATATGAAATGCATTTTCATTATATAAAGCAGCATGATATGCATTTGAGTTAATGTATCTATTCAAATTATTTTTCGAAACGTAAGAACGTTCTGTGTCAAAAAACGATCTGTAGTCGCCTAATTGTTTACGCAATCCGCTATCATCGGCTGTGCGGATAAGCTTTAAACCGCCGTGACCTTGAATGAGATCATCCCTACGGGCTGTTTGAATGTTAGATCGAACGATCTCAACACCTTCAACACTGGCCTTAAACAACTTCTTTGCAGTCTCAATACCCGTACGAGCAACAACGTCGCTCATTCCTTGCGCAAAGCCATCGGACACGAAACCACCATTGCGACCAGATGCAGCCCACCCCAGACGATTGCCTTCAAGCAAAACGACATCAAACCCGCGTGCCGCAAGCTCACTGGCACAAGATAGGCCTGCCAAACCTCCACCAATTATGCAGACCTGTGTTTTGCGATCATCGATCAAACGGTCATAAACAGGCAAACCACCACTTTGCGCCGCATAGAAACTATCCACATGACCATTGAGACTGCGGTTCATGTGCTCATCAAGCCGTTATGAGGTACAATGTTATCGAAAATGTTCAATTCTGCGCCTGAACAGGTAACAGACCGTGGGTAGATCGGAGCATTTCGATCTTCCAACACCTGCAAACCAAAATTATCGGTCGTTTCAACAAACCGAGACAATGCACCTTCTCCAAAGTGGTGCAGATAACCTTGGAAAACCACATCAAGATATGAGCGCAAGATTTTAGGTGGAGCTTCCAATTCAGGTGGCTGCGGCTGCGCCACATAAAGATAAGATTTACCAGCATCAATGGACGCAGCATCGCTCAATTGTACTGCATCATTGGGCAGTTTAACCCTGTCATAAAGAGCTTCCCGTTCATCCAGACTTGGCAGACTTGATGAAGAGTCTTGCACGATCATACCTTCAATACGTGTATTTTGACTCGGCTTTACCGACAAGAAAGCCAATCCGGAATACGGTGCAAAACTGCCTTCTAATTTGGGTCGTGACAACCAAACACGCTTCCACCCATCAAGAATCGCAGGTCGGGCAGAAATATATGGGGTTTGAAGCGTCTCTAAATTAACGAGAGAACCATACCCGAAATATGAAATTGTCTGGTTGCTATTATCATCCATCCCCGCGCTTTACCTGACATTCAGTCGGTTTCAAAGAGCACAGCAGCAATCCAGCTTGTGGAACACATCCTCAAAGCGCTCTGCACTTACAATTACGTTCACGTAAAAGGAATTGATTTACCTCCCAAAACATCACAGATTCCTGAAATGAAGATTCGAAAAGATGACATACGCATTTCGGCGCCCAAGGACTGGGACTTGGCGGCCTCAATTCTCAGCAACATGGCCAACAACGGGCCAATTGTCATGATTTCTGCTGCTGCAGGCGTTCCGCATTATTTCTATGCCAATTTTGCAAGATACTTGGTTGAACATGGCGCGCATGCAGTCATCACCTATGACTATCGTGGTATGGGGCAATCTGGTGGCAACAAAAAACGCTGGGCTGATCTGCGCATGAAAGACTGGGCATTGCTCGATTTTGTTGCAGTTGCAAACCACTTCAGACACATATTTCCAAAGAAAGAGTTGGTCGGCTTAGGTCATTCTTACGGTGGACAAGCACTCGGCTTGAGTGGAATTTCTGATCAGTTTTCCCGCTATGCTACAGTTGCCACAATGTCTGGTTATTGGCGTGATCTCGATACGCCCTACTCTGTTTGGTTCAAGACACAAATCATAGGCAGAACCCTTGCCAGGGTCTTAGGATATGCCCCTAAAGCACTTAGCGTGGGAGAAGCTTTCCCCGGACCTGTTTTGATAGATTGGGCAAACTGGATACGCCAACCGGATTACTTTTTTAGTGATCCTGATTTGCCTGAGACAAAACGATATGAAGATGTGCAATTGCCTCTGTTATCGGTTGGGTTACATGACGATCCATGGGGTAATGAAACTGCCATCGACAAATTCATGAGCCGCTACACAAATGCGGAATTACGCCAACATTGGATTGCACCCTCATCGTCTGGCGCAATTGGACATTTAGGATATTTCAGCAGAAAACACGAAGTGGACCACTGGCCCACCGTTGCAGATTTTGTTCTGTCAGGAAAATGGCCCGGAACGGCTTAACTCTGCTTCACACCATCGATGAGCGTATA
The DNA here is from genome assembly GCA_938010435.1 of uncultured Rhizobiaceae group bacterium. Classification (GTDB taxonomy): domain Bacteria; phylum Pseudomonadota; class Alphaproteobacteria; order Rhizobiales; family Rhizobiaceae; genus Pseudahrensia. Next base: position 185,129 of record CALLUS010000005.1, read on the forward strand.
AGTCGGCTCATACATTGTAACCAACTCTTCAGCCGATGAAGGGTGCAAAGCCATTGTGCGGTCGAAATCTGCTTTTGTGCAGCCCATCTTCATGGGGATTGCCAAAATTTGCGCCATTTCCCCCGCATCTGGTCCAAGAACATGTGCTCCAACCACTTTGTCGCTTTCTGCATCGACAAGCAGTTTCATCAACATACGGGTGTCACGACCAGTCAGCGCGTGCTTCATAGGTTTGAAGTTCGCGCGAAACACGTTCAGCTTGCTATATTTTTCAACAGCTTGCTCTTCACTCAATCCCACCGTTCCGATTTCCGGATGCGAGAACACTGCCGTCGCAATCAAATCATGATCTGGCTTTTCAGGAATACCTTTGTATTCCGTCGAGATGAAACACATGGCTTCATGAATGGCCACAGGTGTGAGTTGCACACGGTCGGTCACATCACCCAGCGCCCAAATGCTTTCGCAAGACGTGCGGGAATATTCGTTGACCTTGATGTAGCCACGCTCATCAGTGCCCACACCAGCTAATTCTAAGCCAAGATTCTTGGTCAACGGCAAGCGACCCAATGCCAACATTACCTGACCAACTTCAAGAACTTCACCGCCAGAAAGATGGGTCATACGTGTTCCATCTTTGCCAAGTTCAATCTTATCGATCACTTGTTCTGTAATGATGCGAATACCACGTTTTTCGTACTCTTCATGAAGAAGAGCACGCACCTCATTATCGAACCCATTCAAAATTTCCGGCCCACGATAGACGATGGTTGTATCGACACCAAGCCCGGCAAATATCCCAGCGAATTCTACAGCGATATAACCAGCACCGGATATGACAATACTTTTGGGAAGTTCAGCGAGATCAAACGCTTCATCAGAAATGATAGCGTGTTCGTGACCATCGAGGGAAACATGGCGATTTGGGGTGCCACCAACAGCAACAACAATACGCTCCGCGGTCACAACACGGTCTTCTGCTTCCAGATAAACTTCATGGGGTCCACGCAAAACGGCACGACTATCGAAAGCCTCAACGCCATTGCTTTTCAAACCCGAGCGGTACAGATTTTCGAGACGTGTAATTTCAGCTTCTTTGCTCGCAACCAGTTTTTTCCAGTCAAACGAAGTATCGCCGACAGTCCAACCGTAGCCTGCCGCATCTTCAAATGATTCATGAAAGGTTGAGGCATAAACATATAGTTTTTTCGGGACACAGCCGCGAACAACACAAGTGCCACCATAGCGACTTTCCTCAGCAATCCCGACTTTGTGACCTAAAGTCCCTGCTCTACGTCCGGCACGTACACCACCGGAACCGCCACCAATAACAAACAAATCATAATCGTATTTCATAATAACCCCACACCCAAAAAATCAATGCCTAAATTGTTTTCAACACACTCAAGCCATGATGGCGAATGAAACACTATTCAATTGTTAGAGAACTACTCGGTTTTTGCGGCCTCACTGATGCGCGGTCCCACTTTGGCGTTGAGATCTCGAGCAACTCCAGAAGCCCAAACGCGCGCTGCTTTACCGAGTTCGCGAGCCAAAATAGGTGTGTTACCTAAATATTTTTGACCAGCTTCTGAAGCGAAGAATGTAGCAATTGTTTTGAGTTCATCTTCCGAAAATGCATTTGCAAACAATCTGGCTGCTTCCTGTTCCAAATCACCACGACGCGCAGCAAGCGCGATCGCTTCCTCGTCAACAATCTCTGTAATTTTCTCGGCCAAATTTGGATTGTTAGACGTTAGGTTTTTTTTCAAATTATTAGATGTCGTCAACAAGATTGAATCAAAACTGTCAGTCGCCTTGGTCGCAGTCAAAGCTTTGCGCGCTGCTGAAATGTGGGAAGGTGATGCCTCCTGAGCAACTGCGATGGGCGCAAGCATTGTTGAACCAGCTATCATAAGAGCAATTAGGGAGGCTTTAGACGTTGCAATCATTTTGTTTTGAAACTCCAGTTTCAGTCAAATCTTGGCATTTGCGAAATTGCAAATGAGAATCATTTTGCAGTTACAATACGTATGCCATCGCTGCCTGCAACAATGGCGCGAGAAGCTAGACCTGTAAACAGGCCATGTTCAACAACACCGGGCACGGCAACCAAAGCGGTTGCCAATGCAATTGGATCAGCAATGCGGCCAAAAGATGCATCAATGATCAAATGCCCGCCATCCGTTATGTAACGTTCGTTATCGGTCCCCTTTCGCACATTTAATGTGCCGTTCACATCGCAAGAGGCAGCCGCTTTCTCAATAGCAGAGATTGTTGCGGCCACTCCAAAAAGGTTGACTTCAACGGGCAAATCAAACGCCCCCAAAGTGTCCACAAGCTTGCTATCATCGGCAATCACCAACATATCATCGGACGCTGAAGCAACAATCTTTTCACGTAACAAAGCCCCACCACCACCTTTTATAAGATTCAACTGCGGATCAATTTCGTCCGCGCCATCAATTGTCAGGTCCAGATGCGGCGTTTCTTCCAATGTCGTTAGCGGGATATTCAAGTTTTTGCAGAGTTCAGCTGTGCGAATGGATGTGGGTACGCCGATAACTTTTAAGCCGCCAGCAACCGCTGCCCCCAATTCACGAATAAAGGCGTCGGCAGTTGATCCCGTACCGATCCCAAGTTTCATACCATCACGCACATAGTCCAGAGCAGCTTTGCCAACTTCGGCTTTTAATTCTTGTGACATGCCAAGTGCCTATATTCAGGATTCATTTTTCGTGGCGATACCATGGAGAGCTGAAGATCGCTATAAGTCAAAGTAATCTTCAACAGCGGGATTCGCTGATATGACACACCCGACAATTGTTTTTGATCTTGATGGAACATTGGTTGACAGCAACCGCGATTTGGTCCCCGCCCTAAACAGAACCACCGCTCATGACGACTTGCCACCTATCTCAAAGGCAGATGTTGGTCACGTTGTGGGTCAAGGCGCCTTGATGATGATCAAACGCGCTTTTGATTTTCACAAAACACCCTTAAGTGAAGAGCGCCACAAAGAACTCCTGTCTATTTTTCTTGAAACGTATGAAGCTCACATCGCTGATGAAACGGTCTATTACGATGGTGTTCTAAAAGCGTTGGACAATTTGGCAGAGCGTGATTGGATATTGGCTGTTTGCACCAATAAATACGAACATTTGGCGCGTAAATTGTTGAATATCATTGGAGGAACCGAACGATTTGCAGCTATTACTGGTGGAGATACATTTCCTCTAAAGAAGCCTGATCCGTCTCATATCATTAAAACAATCAAATTGGCTGGTGGCGATCCGTTAAATGCCGTCATGGTTGGTGACAGTATCAATGATATCGACGCTGCACTCACGGCAAATATCCCGGTTATTGCAGTCAATTTCGGTTACTCAGATGTCCCTGTCGAACAATTGAAGCCAACAACAATCATTTCTCATTTTGATGAATTGGTCGATGAGGCCGTCAATCTGGCAAAACCACACAACTAAAGTCAGTGCTTTAGTGGGTCATAGCCTTCGCAACATCTTCTTCCGGGATTTCAAGCAAATTTGCCACGCGTTCCACCAAAACAACTTCGGTTTCATGCATTCGCCCGTCTGCAAATACCATTTCCCACATGTGTGAGACCAGTAAAAGCAAATCCTTTTTTGAAAGCCCAACTTTCAAAATTTTCGCCATAGTCACCATATCCAGCTCAGAATTGGATTGCTCTTTCGCATAGGAGATTAGATCTGCCGTCTCATCAGAGTTCAATTCAAAATCATCAGCAAGAATGCGTGTCAAACGGTCGAGTTCTTTTGGGTGACTTTGCCCATCAATAGGCATTACCATGAATAAAAAGCTTGCAACTGCCGCACGCACCGGAAAACCAGCATCCCGCTCTCGTATGTCGGTAATCTTCGACTTAACGAGTTCAATTTCTGATTTCATGACGCCCCCAATCTGACGTAACGGCAGGTAAAGATTAGCGGTTCGTGTGTCAACACTCCAAACCAGACAAAACAACAAATATGGAGCTTATGCCAATCACATTCGTTTCAAAGACATACCTTGAAGTCACTTCCGGCGCTAGTTAAACCCTTATCAAGCATCTCGCAGCAAGGCAGTTACAAAATGTCAGATCAAGTCCATGTCGATCTTTTTCCACTGAGCGAAGACAAAACACCCTACCACAAATTAAGTGGTGACTACGTCAAAACCGTTGAAATAGACGGCATATCCTTCCTCAAAGTAGAGGAAGAAGGCATTCGCTTATTGGCGGAACAAGCATTTATGGACATCAACCACCTTTTACGTCCAGCTCATCTAAAACAACTTGCATCTATATTGGATGACCCTGAAGCAACACAGAACGACAGATTTGTCGCCTTCGATTTACTCAAGAACGCAAACATTGCTGCCGGCGGCGTGCTTCCCATGTGCCAAGACACCGGTACGGCGATTGTCATGGGCAAGCGTGGTCGCCAAGTCCTCACAGATGCAATAGATGAGAATGCGATCAGTCAGGGCATTATGGATGCCTATTTCAAAAAAAATCTTCGCTATTCCCAGCTTGCACCTGTGTCGATGTTCGAAGAAATAAATACGAAAAACAATTTGCCAGCTCAGATAGATATCTATTCGGAAGGCGAAGATTCCTACAAATTCCAATTCATCGCAAAGGGTGGCGGATCAGCGAACAAAACATTCTTTTATCAGGGCACCCCGTCGCTTTTGACCCATGATCGAATGGTTGATTTTCTGCAAGAAAAAATATTGACACTGGGAACTGCTGCCTGCCCACCATACCACTTGGCCATTGTGATTGGCGGTACATCCGCGGAGCAGACATTGAAAACTGTAAAAATGGCTTCAACAAAATACCTCGACAACCTCCCGACATCAGGGTCGCAGACCGGTCATGCATTCCGTGATCTAGAGATGGAGCAAGAAATCCATAAACTCACTCAAAACATGGGTGTTGGTGCACAATTTGGCGGCAAATATTTCTGCCATGATGTTCGTGTCGTTAGGCTGCCTCGCCATGGTGCTTCATTGCCCATCGGGCTTGGCGTATCCTGTTCGGCAGACAGGCAAGCCATGGGTAAGATCACGGCAGACGGCATTTTCCTTGAAAAGTTAGAAACAGAACCCGCTAAATACATGCCTGAGGTCGATGAAAGCGCATTTGAAGGCGGTGTGGTTCAGATCGATTTATCAAAACCAATGGACGAAATCCTTGCCGCCCTCTCTAAGCATCCCGTAAAAACCCGTCTTTCCTTAAATGGCACCATTATTGTGGCTCGTGATTTGGCCCATTCTAAAATCCGTGCCCGGTTGGAGGCAGGTGAAGACATGCCGCAATACATGAAAGATCACCCCGTATATTACGCCGGGCCAGCAAAAACACCGGAAGGGATGCCTTCAGGCTCATTTGGCCCAACAACCGCAGGTCGTATGGATTCTTATGTGGATCAATTTCAATCATTTGGCGGATCAAAAGTCATGTTAGCGAAGGGCAATCGTTCCAGACAAGTGCGCGATGCTTGCAAACAACATGGTGGGTTTTACCTCGGCTCTATTGGTGGCCCTGCTGCACGCTTGGCGCAAGACTGCATCAAAAAGGTTGAAGTTCTTGAATATCAAGAATTGGGTATGGAAGCGGTGTGGAAAATTGAGGTTGAAGATTTCCCGGCATTCATCGTTATCGATGACAAAGGGAACGATTTTTTCAAAGAATTGAACTTAAGTTGAGCAAAAATTAAATTCAACTTAATGTAATCGTTACAAATTGACCTGATGTGAGTGTGAGATTGATCACAAACATATTGAATGCCCGAGTTTAAATTTATGGGTATCGAATGTGAGAGAAAGAGGTTGTGGACTATGAGACTGGGGAAATTATTTGCAGCAGCAGCGATTACTCTAACTGCAGCGTTTGTTGGAACGACATTTACATCAACAGATGCTGAAGCACGGCGCGTTCAAGGCGAACGCTATTTTGACTATGATACACATCAGTGGAAAGTGTGGAGCGGTCCGACGACGAGGCGTGGTTATGCTTCTAACAAATCCCCGATCAAAAAGCGTAAGGTGCGTTATTCAACCAGTCAAAAACCGGGAACGATTATTGTAAACACTAAAGAACGCCGTCTTTATCTCGTTCTGGACGGTGGCAAGGCTTGGAAATACGGTATCGGTGTTGGTCGTGATGGATTTCGTTGGTCTGGTACTCACCGTGTCAGCCGCAAGGCGGAATGGCCGGGTTGGACGCCTCCAAAGCGCATGATTGCCCGCGTAAAGCGCGAAACCGGCAAAACGCTTAAAGGCTACTATCCCGGTGGGCCAACCAACCCTCTTGGCGCACGTTCATTGTATATTGGCTCCACGATTTATCGCATTCATGGCACCAATCAGCCTTGGACAATCGGTCAAGCCATGTCTTCAGGCTGCATTCGCTTGGCTAATGATGATGTGACAGACCTCTACAAACGCGTAAAAGTTGGTGCGAAAGTCGTCGTTCAGAACTAGGCTGCTACAACATATTTTTCAAAAGGCGCGGATTGCAAAAATTCGCGCCTTTTTTATGCATATCTGAACTATCCAAACTTAAAAAACGCGCATAACGATATATCCTTATAAATTGCAGGATAACGTCAGCCATGAAGAACCTATCTGCCAACGCATTGGGTGCCCTGTTTATGATGGGTTCAATGGCTGGTTTTGTGCTGAACGACACTTTGATGAAACTGGTTCTGGAAGACATCAGTCTATTTCAAGCTATACTCATTCGCGGTCTCTTCGCCACAACCTTCATGGCAATCTTATGTTGGAGTATGGGCAGTCTTTCATCAGTACAGACGATCAAAGGTAATCTCAAAAACAAATATCTGATTTGGCGGTCTATTGGTGAGGTTGGCGGGACGTTTTTCTTTCTCAACGCGCTGTTCCAACTGCCAATTGCAAACGTAACCGCTGTTTTGCAAATTCTACCCCTCACCATCACATTGGCGGCCGCGCTGTTTTTGGGGGACGCTGTTGGATGGAAACGCTATATTGCTATTTCCATTGGATTTTTTGGTGTCTTGCTAATTGTGAAACCAGGGGCTGAAGGCTTCAGTATCTTTTCAATCTATGCATTGATCGCGACCGGCTTTATAACATTGCGTGACATTGTAACACGACAGATGCCGCGTAACATTCCGTCAACATTGGTTAGTCTCGTTACATCTGTGTTGGTGACCCTATTGGGTTTGACTGGAAGTTTTTTCCAGCCTTGGGCTGCAATCGGCCCCCTACAATTGATTTATCTGGTCGGAGCAGCAGGCATATTAATGCTGGGCTACATTTGCTCCATCTTGGCCATGCGCGATGGTGAAGTCAGTTTTGTCGCACCATTCAGGTATTCAATTTTAATATGGGCTTTGCTACTGGGATATTTCGTATTCGGCGATGTTCCTGATTGGATATCGGTGATCGGAGCCGTGTTGATTGTGGGGAGCGGATTGTTCAGCTTTTACAGAGAGCGCATGTTGGCCAAGAAAGCTGCAATGTCTGTGGCTTCTTCCTCAGCCTCTTTGAGCAACCACTGACGAAATGAAGCCACACGCGGCAGCTCTAAAGCGCTTTCTGGCGCGACAAAGTGAAAGCCAGATTGAGTCCCGATATACTCTTTAAATGGCGCCACAAGTCGTCCCGACTTGATGTCTCGCATCGCGATAGACAATCGACCCAACACAATTCCTGCCCCATCAACAGCTGCATCCAGACCATGGTCTGCATGGTTAAACCGGGGCCCTTTTTCAGGATTAACGTTTTTATAGCCCATCCGTTCCAGCCAGTTATGCCAACCAGAAGCGCCTTTGATGAAATTGCTGGAATCATCATGTAGCAAAGTGAGTTCACTTAAAGATTTTTCACCCAGTTCCCCGTCAAAGCGTTCCAACACTTTAGGACTGACCAACGGCACCATTGCTTCTGTGAACAACGGTTCCGAATAAAGGTCTGGATAGTCACCACCACCAAACCGCAAAGCACAATCTACCTCATCCACATTAAAATCGCTCAACCGTAAATTAGCCGCTATACGCAGTTCAATCTCTGGAAATTCATCGACAAATTTATAGACCCGTGGCGCCAACCACTTGGCCGCGAATGCAGGACCACTGGATACTACCAACACATTGTTTTGCACGGTGCGGCCCACAGAACGAACAGCCCCCTGAAACCGTTCCAAACCCTCATGAATACCCGGATACAATCGTTCGCCAGCCTCAGTTAGCATCACAGCACGATTGAGGCGCTCAAACAGCGGAATCTGTAGGTGTTCTTCCAATTGTCTGATCTGGTAACTCAATGCTGAAGGCGTAACGAACAATTCCTCTGCCGCCTTTTGAAAGCTCATCAAACGTGCTGCAGCTTCAAATGCTTTGAGTGAATTTAACGGTGGCAATCTATAAGCCATCAAATTGCTTTCAGTTCAAATTTTTTGATGTGATAGGTTGAATTTTCCCGTTTGTCAAAACGCTGCTTTGTTCTTAGTTTCAGCTTAAGCAAACAATTAAACCAGAACGATCTGGAGCAGAACATGACTTGTTATAAACCCCAATCATCACAACAATTTAACAAATCAATTCAAACTGGTTTGAATCGTGGCCGCGTTGCAAGGTCTCGTGCAATGTTTGATTTTATCGATGCTTTGACAGGTAAATCCAAATCAAAAAACAATCATTAAGCCTCCTATTCAAAGCAGTTTAGTTAAATTGCCCTCTCCCTAATCTACTCAATAACAACAGTTAAAGCGGAAACAATAGCGCAACTTACCTATAGCGCATTCGTCCCGAGAGGCGTATCACAGTCACTTGGATTTCAACCGCAGCACATCTTCATGCCAGAACTTATAAAACGAACGAAATTATCGGGGGCAGTTACACCGCCGAAAATCGGAACGCTCGTTTTGCTGGCTGGGTCCTCTGTGATGGCGATGAATATTGCACTCCCTGTGCTTCCCGAGATTGGACGCGCGCTTGGCACAACACAAGCAAACGCGCAATATGTGCTCACTATATTCCTGATGGCTACTGCTCTCATCCAGCTGTTCGTTGGTCCATTAGCAGATCGTTTCGGAAGACGCCCGGTCCTTTTGGTTACATCAGCAATCTTCATCGCCGGAACGCTGATCTGCATTTTTGCCAACAGCCTCGAAATCCTATTGATCGGACGTGTTCTGCAGGCATCTGCAGCAGCATGTATGGCCTTAAGTCGTGCCATCATTCGCGATTTATTTGTCAGATCAAAAGCGGCCAGTATGATCGGATACGTCACCATGGCAATGACTGTCCTGCCAATGGTCACACCATTGGTGGGTGGATATGTGGGAGAACAATTTGGGTGGCGCGCAACATTTGTGGTTCTGCTCATTGTTGGACTTCTCATTTTAGCAGTTGTCTATTGGGATGTAGGAGAAACTCACAAACCTGTTCGAAACCCAATTTCTGAACAGGTTGCTGACAATATTTCTCTTTTGAAAGAACCAGACATCTGGGGTTATTTCCTGTGCTCCACATTGGCATCTGGCGCTTACTTTGCTTTTTTGGGCGGCGCACCGTTTGTGGGTCAACAGATCATGGGTCTCACCCCATCAACATTGGGCATGTATTTCGGACTTCTGGCGATCGGCTACATGCTCGGAAATTTCATATCAGGTCGCTACTCTGAACGAATAGGTATCGAACCTATGATGTTTGGCGGCAGTGTGTTTGGTACTTTAGGAACAGTCATGACAATTGTTCTAATGACATATTTTACACCAAATGCTGCATACTTGTTCGTCCCCATGATGCTGGTTGGGTTGGGAAATGGCATGACCTTACCCAATGCGAATGCAGGCGCTCTGAGCGTACGACCTGAACTCGCAGGTTCCGCTTCTGGTCTTGGCGGTTTCCTTCAAATTGGCGGCGGGGCAACCCTTGCCATTTTGGCTGGTAATCTCATCACGGTGGAAAACTTGGCAATGCCGCTCTATTACATCATGTTTATGACTTCACTGGGCGGCGGTTTCATTGCCTCATGGATGTATTTTCGCGCAAAACGTTTACGGCGCGCTTAAAGGTTTCATTGGTCATGAACAAACAACCTACCCCCCGGACATCAAATTATTTACTCGCTCCTAATCCCAACGATGAACGCTTATCCACGCCGGTCACTGGTATTGATCAAAACGGGAAATCAGTCGACCTGAACGTGATCACTGAGCGACCACTTACGCTTTACTTAAACAGCCAAGAAGTTGTCACCATGATGACTATTGGCGACCACCCTGACCTCCTCGCCATTGGTTATCTCATCAATCAAAACATGTTAAAGTCGGACGCAGCGATCACTTCTGTAGATTATGACGATGAATTGGGGGTGGTGATTGTGCGCACACCAGATGAAACCAAATTCGAACAAAAGTTGAAAAAGAAAGTTCGAACATCCGGTTGCGCACAAGGCACAATCTTCGGCGATGTGATCGATACGTTTGAAGACATCAAATTATCCGGCAACGCAAAGCTCAAAACATCTTGGTTGGGTGCGTTGACGAGAAAGATCAACACCACACCTAGCCTCTATTTGGAAGCAGGCGCTATTCACGGTTGCGTCTTGTGTGAAGAAGACCGTCCGTTGGTTTATATGGAGGATGTGGGCCGCCACAACGCCGTGGACAAAATTGCGGGCTGGATGGCCGTGAACAAAGCTGATCCAAGCAATAAACTGTTCTACACAACGGGACGTCTCACCAGTGAAATGGTGATTAAAACTGTCATGATGGGAATACCAATTTTGGTGTCGCGTTCTGGTTTTACAGCTTGGGGCGTGGAACTGGCCCGTCAATCCGGATTGACGTTGATTGGACGCGCACGCGGTGAACGGTTTGTTGTGCTTGCTGGTGAAGGCCGAGTGGAATTTGATATCAACCCATCGAGCGGTGAACAAGACACTGGAAAGCGCAAGACATGAAAATCTGCGGCATCATACTGGCAGGAGGCCAGTCGCGTCGCATGGGTGGACGCGAGAAAAGTTTGATGGAATTGCAAAACATTGCACCCATTGAATGGGTCGCGCGTCGTTTACAAAGCCAAGTGGATAAAATGGCCGTCAATGCCAACGGTGATCCCAGACGTTTCGATTTCCTAGACCTTCCTGTTTTGCCCGACACGATCGAGGGCTTTGTTGGCCCCTTGGCGGGTGTGTTAACCGGCATGCGCTGGGCAGCCGGCACGCATGATGCAACACATATCGTCACAGCTGCTGCAGACACACCATTCATTCCATCACAAATGGTGCAACAATTGAGTTCTCACCTTACTGAATCAAATAGAGTTTCTATGGCTCACAGCAATGGCCGTATTCATCCGGTAGCAGCATTGTGGCCTTGTGATTTAGCCGATGCATTGGAACGTTTTTTGATTGTGGAAGACCAACGTAAAATTCTCGTTTTTGCCCAACGCTATGGGCTGGCAGAAACCAAATTTAATGTGGTTGAAGGCCATGCAGGACACGATCCCTTCTTCAACATCAACACACCAGATGATATGGCAATCGCAGAACAAATAGCGTCTGGGTTGAAGCAATGAGTAAAGTGTTTGGCATCACGGGTTGGAAGAATTCAGGTAAGACAACATTGACAGCAGCACTGGTTCAAGAATTTGTAAAACGTGAATACGCAATCAGCACGATCAAACATGCCCATGAGAGCTTTGCAGTCGACGTAGAAGGAACAGATTCGTTCAAGCATCGTGCAGCAGGTGCATCTGAAGTTGCCATCCTTTCCAAAGGGCGTTGGGTAATTATGCATGAAGGCAAAGATGGTGGCGCTGCACCGACGCTTGATACCATGCTATCCAAACTTGCTCCCTGCGACCTGATTTTGGTGGAAGGTTTCAAGAATGTAGATTTTCCAAAACTGGAATGCATTCTCACCAAAAACCAAATCGACGAACCTGTCTGGCATCAAAACAAAAGCGTCATCGCTACTGCGTCAGATCAGATTGATTCCAATTGTGAATTGCCTCAGTTTCAATTGGATGATGTATCAAAAATTGCGGATTACATATCCCAAAAAATGGGATTGGGTTTGTGAACCAACCAGCTTCACTGATCAACGATTGCTTCCTGCATGACAAAGACCGTCTATCCCACGATGACGCGTTGGCATTGCTGCAAGCACGTCTGAACTGCATTACCGGAACTGAAGTCATTTCAACCAGCAAAGCCATGGGTCGCATTCTGGCAGTCGACATTTCAGCACCACACAATGTTCCTCTTCACACTAATTCTGCAGTTGATGGATATGCGTTCAACCATGGTGATTTGGCTAATTCTCCATTGCCTTTGTCAGGTCGGATTGCCGCTGGAGATTTATCACCGGAGCCTTTGGCAGCCAACCACGCGGTCCGTATTTTCACAGGCGCAGCCATGCCTGCAAACGCAAACACAGTGGCTATGCAAGAGGACTGCGTTGAAGAGAGTGGCACGGTTACCTTGCCCCAAGGCTTAAAAGCTGGTGCAAATTGCCGACTGGCTGGCGAAGATTTAAAACAAGGTGATCCGGTTCTGCCAAGTGGTCAACGAATTGGTCCAGCAGACCTTGCAGCATTAGCATCCATTGGCATTGCAGAAATCGAAGTTCATAAAACGCTGCGTGTTATATTGTTTTCCAATGGTAACGAGATGCGTACACCGGACGATGGTAGAGGCCCGTTGTTGGCGGGACAGGTTTTTGACGCGAACGCACCAATGTTGTCGGCATTGCTTTCGAAATTACCAGTTGATCTCACCCTTGGTGGAATGATCAACGACACAGCAGAAGATGCATTGGCTGCGATTGCAGACGCCAGCAAAATCTATGATGTGATACTCACCACAGGTGGTGCATCGCGTGGGGACGAAGATCACATGCTTTCCACTTTAGATCAGTTGGGAAAACGTCATCTTTGGCAATTGGCTGTTAAACCCGGTCGTCCGATGATGTTCGGGCAAATACCGCGCGACGACACTCAAAGAGACTGTTTGTTTTTCGGATTGCCGGGCAACCCTGTCGCGGCTTCCGTTTGTTTCATGCTCTACACCCGCCCTGCACTTCTGCAACTGTGCGGTGCCAATTGGGAAAGCCCTATTCGGTATTCTGTACCCGCTGCTTTCAAAATTAAAAACAAAAAACCGGATCGCAGAGAATTTCTGCGGGGTAAACTTGTTTCAGGCAAAGACGGAGCACTGCATGTGGACAAATTTCTACGCGATGGTTCCGGGTTGATCAGTTCATTGCGCGAAGCGGATGGATTGATTGAAGTTGCTGAATCAGTCACCCAATTGGGGGTGGACGATTTGGTGAACTTCATTCCCTTCAACTCTTTTGATTAAGGCGTTTCACAACTAAAGTGTACTCAAGACAAAACTCCAAGGAATTTAAAATGGCATCTGTTGCATTTATCGGTTTGGGCGTGATGGGATATCCCATGGCAGGTTACCTGAAGACAAAGGGGGGGCATGATGTGACTGTGTACAACCGGACAGTTGCGAAAGCTGAAAAATGGGCCACTGAATTTGACGGGAATTTTGCAGCAACGCCTGCCGAAGCCGCTAAAGGTGCGGATTTCGTTTTCTGTTGCGTAGGCAATGACGATGATTTGCGCTCAGTCACTATTGGCGAAGACGGTGCATTCCACACGGTAAAAAGCGGCGCGATCTTTGTCGACAACACAACCGCCTCCGCAAATGTTGCGCGCGAATTAGCAGAAGTTGCTGCGCAAAAAGGCTTCGGTTTTCTGGATGCACCAGTATCCGGCGGACAAGCCGGTGCAGAGAACGGCGTTCTCACTGTCATGGTGGGGGGCGATCAATCCACTTTTGACACCGCAAAACCGGTTATCGAATGCTATGCCAAAATGGTCGGTCTCATGGGTGATATTGGTGCCGGTCAACTGACCAAAATGATGAACCAGATTTGCATTGCAGGTCTTGTGCAAGGACTGTCCGAAGCCATTCATCTTGGCCAAGCTGCAGGTCTCGATATAGAGAAAGTGGTTGATGTTATTTCCAAAGGTGCAGCTGGCTCTTGGCAAATGGAAAATCGCCACAAGACAATGGATGCAGGTGAATACGAACATGGGTTTGCCGTGGATTGGATGCGCAAAGACCTGAAGATTTGCCTTGAAGAAGGTGAAGCGCAAGGCGTGTCGTTACCAGTGACAGCACTCGTCGATCAATTTTACAGTGAAGTGCAGCGCATGGGTGGCAACCGTTGGGACACATCAAGCTTGTTGGCCCGTTTGGAAAACTCCAAAAAATAACAAACATTTCAGCGCTGATGCAGAAAGCCTCAGCGTTGTTTTTCCATCTAGGATTTCAACAGATAGTCCAACGGCAATTCCGTTGTATATTTCATCTGTTCCATGGCGAATGATGAACTCACATCTTTGATATCGATTTTTGATATCAATCGTTGATAAAACGCGTCATACGCTTGGATGTCTGGCACGACCACGCGCAATAAATAATCTACATCCCCGCTCATGCGATAGAGTTCAACGACTTCTGGAAACTCTACCGAGACTTCAGAAAACCGTTTTAACCATTCTGCATTGTGAGACCCTGTACGAATGGAAACGAAGACAGTCACTTTTGCATTCACAGAAGTCGGGTCGAGCACCGCCACCCGTTTTTTGATGACGCCGTCTTCTTCCAGCTTTTGAATACGGCGCCAACAAGGCGTGGTCGACAACCCTACCTTCTTGCCAATTTCAGCCACCGGTGTGGTTGCGTCCTGTTGCAAAAGCGTCAAAATACGTTTGTCGATGCGGTCCATATCAAAATTGCCAATTTCACGTCAGATAGAATAACGTTCTACATATAGAGACCATACGCAAGAATAATAGGTGTTAGATTAGAATAAACCACAAAACCCGAAAATTCATGCTCAAGTAAGCCTTTGCACCTCAGAACGTAAAACGGGCAAAACATCTGAATCAAACCACGGGTTTTTCTTCAACCAACCTGTGTTGCGCCATGATGGATGTGGCAATGGCAAAATACGCGGACCATCATTGCGATTGATATATCGATTCCAGTTTTGCACGGTTTCGGTAACGCCTTTTTCACGCAGGTCACCCAAATGATAAGCCTGCGCATACATGCCGATCACCAATATCAGCTCTATCTGAGGCATAACTGTGAACAAATCATCATGCCACTTGGCCACGCATTCCTTGCGTGGAGGCAAGTCACTTTTGTTTTTATCATACCCCGGGAAACAAAACCCCATAGGCACAATTGCAAGTTTGGAAGCATCATAAAAAAGATCACGATCTATTCCCATCCATTGCCGGAGACGATCACCAGACCGGTCATCGAATGGAATACCCGATTCATGCACCCGCAAACCGGGCGCCTGCCCTGCAATACAAATTCGAGCGGTCTCAGATACTTGTACCACCGGACGTGGTTCGTGGGGTAAAGGTAACTTTAAGGGAGCATCCTTACAGATGCGACACTTCAATATCGCTGAATTTAAGTCTTCAAGTGAACGATCAGGCATCAGCAGAAGGACGCATTTTGACGTTTTTATACCAAGCCAATAAATACTTATGATCTTCAGGCACCTGAAGTCGCGCTGGCTTCATAAAATCAATAGCAATCATGGCCGTGATGTCAGCGATTGAGAAACGATCTCCGGCGATGAATTCCCTGTCTTTCAGCTCAGCATTCAACCAAGCCAATGTGGTCATAACTTTGGGTTTGTTGGCGTCGCTGAATTCTTTGACCTGCGGAACCTCCCAATCCGCCATGGCTGGATGAGCATGACGAAATACATTGGCCACCAAAAGTAACAGATGCATCTCCATGCGCCGTTGCCACATCTCAACAACAGCTTTGTCAACGGCATCAACGCCCATCAGCGCTGGCTCAGGATGCAATTCTTCAAAATACCGGCAAATTGCGACGCTTTCGCTGATAATCGTTCCATCATCCAGTTCTAAAACAGGAAGACGTTGCAGCGGATTACGTGATGAAATTAATTCTGATTTGTGACCAAGTTTGTTCATGTCCACGGCTTCGAGCAGAACATCAATTTCCTTTTCAGCGAGATAAATACGAACCCGTCGCGGGTTGGGCGCTTTGCCACCATCATACAATTTCATTGATTGGAACTCCTGTTGATTTTGGACAAACCTTACCAAAGAAATCGCTTCTTAATACCGCGAAGTTTCGAAACAACAACATTTGCATTGAATGACACCAACGATGCCAAACCACCGCGCTGGGCTTCCCGCCATTCTTGCGGTCGTTCAAATTCTCCGATCCAAATACCTTTCCGAGCAACACGAGGAGATTTTTCCAGTGCCGAATATCGACCGTAGGCCAATGCCCAACCTTGTCTGACCATTTCTGCATTCATGGACCCTGCAGTATTTCGACATGCGACAAGCCAACGGTCATATTTGTCTAAACCTTCAGAAATACAAACAACACCACCCTGTTTCACAAGGGCGCTAAGTGCCTGCCTGCTTTTTATGCCGCAGGGCCAATCTTGCCCGTTCTTTTTACAAGTCTGACGCAATTCTGGAGCATCAATCCCCACAAGCCGTAATTTTGCTTCATTGATGACAAGGCTGTCACCATCCACCACGTAAGTTTTACCCGTGAACTCTTGAGACGATTGACCATCTAACCAAACGGTCGCGTAAGCGATGCCACCCAAAAAAACAGCAGTCAAAAACAGGTCCTTCAAAAGCGAACGCTTCCTACGGCGAGACCTGTATGATTTTCTTGCCAAATCTCAAACCCTCTTCAAAAGTTAGCTCTACCGGTCTGAAACCCGTTATCGTTAACGAGACGTTTGCACAAATTAGCTATGATTTCGACACACGAGGTTTGACCAAACCCGCAATGCCATTGGAACAAGTGTCGCATAATGTCGATGGATGCAAACGAGAACATTGATAAGACGATTGTTGAACGTTTGCGACCTCACGCCAACGACCAATCTCGCAAAGCTGTTCGTGAACAAAGAGCAGTGTTCAACGGTAAAGGTGAGAAAAACGACCACTTCATCCGCGAAGTCCTTCGCCTACATGTTAACGTCCAAGAAACAGCGTTATTTTCATCTGCTCTGCTCGTCTTAGTGTCCGCATATTTCGCCCATTTTTCAATACCATTGATTTTAGTGGCACTTTGGACAGTCATGGCGGCGGCTCTTTTGGCTTGGATCAAGAGAACATGCAGAATTTTTAAAGGTATCGATGCAAAGAAGCCCGACACGAAAAAATGGGAACGTAACTTTCAAAGCATTCAACTCGCTATAGGTTTGATGTGGGCGTTATTGTTTGGATTGCATCCGCTTTACGCGCCCTCTGGCGGTATATCTGTACTCACTTTTGCAGGCGCTATGGTTCTCATCGGCCTTTCTTTGGTGACGACGCGATATCTAAAGCACGGCATTTTTCTAACCAGTTTTCCATTTGTAGCAGTGGTTGCTGGTCGTCTGATAATGGAAGCCACATTTCCTTCTTTCGGTATGGCGCTCGTACTTGTCGGAGCATGTTTTTACTTCAGTCGTATCGGCGATCTTATGCGCCGATCGCAATTCGACTTCCTGACTTCGCGCGCAGAACGCGACCAATTGATTATGGAATTGGAAGCATCGCGTGGTGTGTCTGAAGAAGCACGTCGTCGGGCAGAAGAAGCAAACCTTGCAAAGTCGCGTTTCTTGGCCACGATGAGCCATGAATTGAGAACCCCACTCAATGCCATTTTAGGCTTTTCAGAGATCATGGCCAATGAAGTCATGGGACCTTTGAACAATGATTACTATAAAGAATATTCTGGTGACATCCATTCGTCCGGCACCCATCTCCTCAAATTGATCAATGAAATATTAGACCTCTCCCGGGTAGAGGCTGGTCGGTATGAACTGCATGAAAGCGCAACAAATTTGGCTCATGCGGCAGAAGAATCTCTGCAAATGGTCAAGTTAAAAGCATCTGAAAAAGATGTTGAGATTGTTATGCAAATCCAACCTGACATGCCGGAAATTTGGGCTGATGCCCGTGCCGTTCGTCAAATCATGCTCAATTTGTTGTCGAACGCATTAAAATTTACGCCCCCAAGCGGAACCGTCTGGCTTAAAGTGGGCTGGACTGCTGGCGGCGGACAATACGTTTGCGTAAAGGACACTGGACCTGGAATTCCAGAGGAAGAAATTCCAATTGTCCTGTCTTCTTTCGGACAAGGGTCCATAGCGATTAAAAGTGCCGAGCAAGGCACAGGTCTTGGTTTGCCAATCGTGCAAGCACTTGTCCAAATGCATGATGGTGAATTCACGTTCCATTCTAAATTGCGTCAAGGCACGCAAGTAACTGCCGCCTTCCCGCGAAAACGCGTTATGGAAGAGCTTCCAGCTGTGCCACAGGAAATGGACAACGAACGTATGCAACGCGGTGTATTTTCAGCCAAACGTAAAAAAGCCGCTGCCGCATAAAACAGCTGTTTGCCAGTACAATCATTGTGGTATTTGTGGTTTATGACCAAAAATACAAATACCACCAAGCACCCCACAGTTTCCATGATTGGATTTGGGGAAGCCGGAACAGCTTTCGCCGAAGGTTGGGCTGACAATTCTCCTATTGTCGCCGTCTACGATAAAATGCTGGATGCGACGCATTCCGGTTCGATGATGTTAGACAAAATCGTACAGGCGAAACTACAACCTGTTCAATCAGCAACAGAGGCGGCATCAAAAAGCGAAGCTATCTTTAGCTTTGTAACCGCAGACCAAGCAATGGATGCCGCACATAATGTACGAGACGGCTTACAACCAAATGCGTTCTACTTCGACTGCAATTCATGTGCACCTGATACAAAACGACAAAACGCAACCATCGTAGAAGCTGCTGGCGGTCGATATGTGGACGTCGCCGTTATGGCGCCTGTGCACCCTGCTCTGCACCAAACCAAAGTCCATATTAGCGGCCCTCATGCAAAACCTGCCAAGCGTGTAATGGAAGCTTTGGATATGAATGTCACTATTTTGGAAGGTGATGTAGGCACAGCATCCGCGACCAAAATGGTCCGATCGATCATGATGAAAGGATTGGAAGCCTTGATGCTTGAATGCGTTTTGGCAGGTCGAAAAGCTGGCGTGGATGAGCTCGTTTTAGAGTCTCTTGAAAAGACTTATCCCGGTTTTGGATGGAAAGAACGCACTCATTACAACGTTGAACGGGTCATGGTTCCCGGCAAACGCCGCGCTGCTGAAATGCGTGAAGTGGCCCTAACAGCAGAACAGCTAGGCTTGCCTAACGTCATGAGCAGCGCCACCGTCGGTTGGCAAGATAGGGTTGGCAATCTAGATTTGGACCCGAATTACAAGTTAGATAAAGACAACTATCAAGCTCGAGCGGACATCATCCTCAAAGCTCTTGAAGACGCAAAAGAGACCTAAGCCAATGACAACAATACGTACGACAAACGCTGTTCAAGTATTCTGCTCGGCAATTATGGTGTTTGCAGTTACACCTGCAGCATCAGCGTCTACTGCCAATAATTGCGTTTCAACCGACAGCTTTTCCAAAGGCGTTATGATCGAGTATCAAGCGCCCAAGGGAATATTGTTCGAATCTGTAATAAGCTTGAATGCAAATCATCAGTTGAAAACGACCTACACTTCAATCAGCCCGGGTCAGAAGAAACTAATCGTCAAATACCACCGTGGTTTGTTCACACTTGCTAGTTGGTCAGAACTATCCCCCTCGAAGAAAACGCTACATACCTATGAACCTGCAATCGAGACTCTAACTCCCGAAAAGACGGGAGATGTCATCAGGTATGTGCAAACTTGGATCACATCCACAGGTCGAAAGACAGTTCGCGATACCGTCATGAAAGTCATTCAGGAACGACAACAAGTTGTTGGCGATTGCACTTATAAAGTATTGGGCATCACCTTAAATTCAAAAATTAGGTTGCCTAATGGCCAAACAAAATTCAAAAATTCATCGTTCGACTACATCCCAGAATTGAATTTCAAAGATAGTGCGCTTTTGTTCAACAGCCCTCAAAACATAACAATCAGACATCTGAATTCAACCGACTTCAACCCCGGCAAAACACGATAGCAATCTAATCGGCAATCACACCGCTGGTTGAAGTGCGAAGACCTTGAATGGGTATCATTACGCTTCCCGTAGTGGTGCTGTCGACACCAGCATTATCATCTTTCTTTTTGGGCAAAGCACCGCTCTTCCAAGCTGTTTTTCCGTCAGATACCATATTCGCAACGCGGCGTTGATATGCCTTCACCCGTGTGTTCCAACCCTTGGTGGACACTGCCAATTGCTTGCGAATTTTACGGATGAAATATTCTGAACCCGGAATATTCAGGTGATGACTGTCGATGTACAAAAGCTGGTCGTTGTGAACGAATTTGCAATTGCCGCCAAAACACTGAGCACTCGTCACATCAAGCATTTCCGGCAGCAGCTTGGCCAATTGCTGATTGTATTTCAGTTCCTTAACAGCATCACTTTCATTGCCTTTACAGCGTTCTGCTACGTCCTTATCGCTCAGCACAAAATTGGGAACATTCATGCAATCAAGCAGTGATTTTCCAGGGCGAATAAAATCGGACATGAATCGCACATTGTGCTCGGTGTTCGACAGCGATTTGAGTACAGCCTTGGTCGCACGGGCAACTTCTTGAGGACGCGAACGCTTTGCCGATGTCATAAAAATATGCGTTGGCGGAGCGAGCTTGAAAGCTTCAAGCGCTTTGCGGTTTCTCTCCTGACAGTCCTGCGTTTGTGCACTGCCAAAATCACGAACATAACCTGCAAAACCGGATTGTGGCACACACCCGCTTTGATACAAGACATTTACGTTATAATTCTTGTAAACATCTGCAAAACCGGCCGCGAGATGGAGCGCATGGCTGTCGCCCCAGATATAAATACTGTGCTTTTTACCACGATAGTTTTGACACGTAATTATGTCTCGATGGTCACCAGCAAATGTACCCTTTGGTGCAAACGAAGAACAATAGTCCTGTTTCACCAAGGTTCTATTTTCCAACTCGTTGACAGTTACCAAGCGTGTTTCAGGCACGCGCCATTCCCAACCACTGTGGGCATAAGCTGAATAAGACGGAACAGAGATAAGTGCGGCACAGGCAGCTGCCATCCCTGCAAACGAAAGGTCCTTGCCTGATACGCTATGGCGGAAACGAGTTTCTACAAAATGATATTGCATCCAACCCAGCGTTACGGACAAGAAGACAATCAACCACAAGCCGACGGTGTTTGGCGTCTCTTGGGCAATTGCATAATAGAATACGATAACAGGCCAATGAACGAGATAAAGCGAATAGCTGATCTGTCCCACCCAAACCATAGGTTGGGTGCGCAAGAGATAGCTGCTCCATTTTGCATTGGAACATGCAATGAAAAATGCCGTACCAACACATGGCAACAGCGATGTGATGCCCGGAAACAGTGTGTCGTGACTATACGAAAATATAGACCAGACGATCATCGCCAATCCGGCAAAAGCACCGACTTCTAACAAATTGTTGTTTCGGCCTTCCATTTTTGGAAGCCAAACAAGCGCGGCACCTATACCGAGTTCCACAACGCGCGCTGGCAACAAGTAGAAGGCAGCCTCGCGGTCGGCCTGCATCCAATATTCAGCCAAACCAAGGCTTGCCAAACACAACAACCCCAGAACCACCAAGGCAAACGCGCTGCGCATCTTGGCAAGAACAAAGACGATCAATGCGGGCCAGATAAAATAGAATTGCTCTTCGACAGACAAAGACCACGTGTGGAGAAGCGGCTTGTTGAACACGGCCGTGTCGAAATAATCCGCTTCGAACCAGAAGTAGACATTTGACAAGCTTGTCAGTGCAGCAATGGTTGAAGCCCCAAAATCCTGCATCTGTTGGGGCGAAAACACAAGAAATGCTGCAACCCACGAAAACAAAACCGTGCACAAGAGTGCTGGAAACAACCGGCGAATGCGCCGCAAATAGAACCGTCCGAATTGGAACTTACCGCTTTCGCCAATTTCACGAACGATCAAACTGGTGATCAAATAACCTGAGATGACGAAGAACACGTCCACGCCCACATAGCCACCGCCAAACACCGCAAAACCGGCATGGTAGAACAACACGGACAAGACAGCGACAGCGCGCAAGCCATCGATTTCAGGACGATAATTTAACTTGGCCATAACCAACCACACAGAACGCAACAAAACTTACGTTCAATATGGGGCATTTACGGTTAAGCCTTTGCTAAAGAACCCTTTTCAAAGGAACTGGCTTAACGGAAAAACCTATTTATTGCTCACAGCCGCTTCTTCAAATGTCGCCATACCTGTATGGCACAACGCCGCCGCTTTGATGATACCCGCAGCCAGCGCCGCGCCTGTACCTTCACCCAAGCGCATTCCCAGATTGAGCAGCGGTTGCTTGTCCATCGCTTTCAATGCCATTTCATGGGCAGGCTCCGCACTTGTATGTGCAAAAACACAATGATCTAGAGCAGTTGCATCGCATTCTTGAAGTATAGCTGCAGCAGAAGTGGCCACAAAACCATCAATCACCACCGGAATACGTTGTGCCCTACCCGCCAAAATAGCTCCCGCCATGGCCGCAATCTCTCGACCACCCAAACGGCGCAGTACTTCCAATGGGTCTTTCAAATGCTCTTTGTGAAGCGCAATCGCCTTTTCAATCACTTCGGCCTTCAATTTCACACCAGCCTCATCATGCCCTGTTCCCGGCCCCACCCAATCAACAGCAGCCCCGCCATAAAGCGCATAATAAATGGCGGATGCGATAGTGGTGTTGCCAATCCCCATTTCGCCAATGCAAAGCAAATCCGTACCGCCGGCAATGGATTCCATGCCAAATGCCATAGTCGCCGCGCAGGTGCGCTCATCCATCGCCGCTTCTTCGGTGATATCTTGTGTTGGCACTTCCAATGCCAAGTCAAACACTTTCAAACCAAGATCATGAGCAATGCAAATTTGATTGATCGCTGCACCGCCACTTGAAAAATTGGCCACCATTTGCGCCGTCACCTCGGACGGAAATGGTGAAACGCCTTGTTTCGTCACACCATGATTACCAGCAAAAATAGCCACCAGTGGCCGTGTGATCTGCGGCTTGCGTCCGGTCCAAGTAGCTAACCACACTGCAATGTCTTCCAATTTGCCCAATGCACCCGGCGGTTTCGTCAACTGGCTATCGCGCTCAGACACCATTTGAGCTGCATGAGTATCCGGTCCGGGCATGGAATTGAGCAAAGCCCGAATATCATCAAAAGGCATACCGCTGGTCTGTGTCATTTCAATAAAATCTCGTGGTCGGGTTGAATGCTGTTTGGCATCATCATCTGTGCCATCTATAAGCGCCACAATGGTTGGTGCAACAGCAAACAGGCGACGTGAGTGCGCTAATTTGCGAACTAATGCAAAGAAATGGAAGCGCAATTATGGCAAGCCCAAGGATGAATCTTCCGCGATCAATCTTGTCCAGTGTTCAGTTTCTATCGCGGTTGCCCGTCCATAAATTCGTCACCTTAGACGAAACACCTGATTTCAAGGCATCAAGTTACACTTATGGTTTGGCGGGTGTGTTCATCGCCATTCCTGCGGCAATGGTCTTGGCCGTTTCGTATTGGTCGGGACTAACACCACTCATGATCGCCATTTTGACCATTGCAACAAGTATAATCATCACAGGCGCACTGCACGAAGACGGCCTCGCCGACATGGCCGATGGTTTTTGGGGTGGGCACTCCATTGAACGCAAACTCGCCATCATGCGTGACAGCACCATTGGCACCTATGGGGTTTTGAGTTTGATCCTCACCATCGCCTTGCGCACCGCGCTTTTGGCTGCACTTATTGACCAAGTGGGGCTTTTGTCATGCGGGATAGTTGTCGCAACCGGTGGCTTGTCCCGTTTTGCAATGCTTTGGCCTTGGAGTACGCTGTCGCAAGCGCGAACTGAAATAAAGGCAAAAACCAAATCTAATGAAAAAGAAGCCACAAGCTTAGCGGCCAAATATGGTGCACCGGATCGTGCAGAATTCAACAAATCCATTCCATTGGTATTGCCTGCACTTGTTTTGATCGCATTCGCTCTACCGCCTTTGGCAACCATCATTTCATTAGCATTTGGAACCTTGGCCGTGATCTCAATAACCGTATTGTCCCGTCATCACATCAAAGGCCATACCGGCGACACTTTGGGTGCTACTCAACAATTTTGCGAGATAGGCCTTTATCTCGGCGCATGTATTGCTATTTAAGGTCTTATGGAAACTTCTTCTCCCATCAAATCACCTTGCATCCTCGTTTGTGCAATAGAACCAACTTCTGGTCATTGCTATGGCTGCGGTCGTTCTCGCGATGAGATTGCCAGTTGGACATCCTATTCCCATGAAGAGCGTGACTCGATTATGGAAACATTGCCGGAACGCGTTTCCAAATTAGAACGCAAGCCACGCCGCGTCACAAAACGCCAACGCATGCGTGGTGGTCCAGCCCCTCGCCGCGACACGCTTGATTTGTCGTCTTCGTAACGATGGGCCGCTTGTTCTGGATAATCACTGGTTTGTCTGGTTTATTGCTCATCACCCTGATTGTGAGCAGCGACACGGGCAAAACTTTTGGCATTGAAACTGACACATTTGGCTATGCTGCAGTTATGGGCCTTTGGGGCCTCTTGATCGGCAGCGCTGTATTGTCGCGGAACGTTTCATTCCGCGAAACACTCAAACAAGCAGCTATCTGGTGCTTGATCATACTGGGCCTGATGACAGCTTACGTCTTCCGCTACGACGCACAAGACATAGTTTCGCGTATCAGCGGAGGTCTTGTGCCAGGCAGCCCAATTTCAACGACCCAAGACAATGGCAAAACCCAAGTCACCCTCATTCGCTCAAACAATGGTCACTTTGAAGCTGTTGCGGGTGTGAATGATGCGTCGGTGCGCTTTCTGGTGGATACTGGCGCAAGTGCCATAGTCCTTTCAGCACAAGACGCCCAAGCAGCGGGCATCGACACCAGCCAATTGTCTTTCACAATCCCCACTCAAACCGCCAACGGCATTGGCTATTCAGCCATAGCGCGAATCGATAAACTTTATCTTGGCGGCATAGAGCGTAAAAACTTGCGCGTTATGGTCTCAGAACAAGGTCGATTGAACCAAAGCCTGCTTGGTCAACAGTTCTTGGAGAGCCTTTCGTCCTATGAAAAACGCGGCGATCAATTAACTTTGCGAGATTGATCATTTTTCCGTTGCAGCCCCCAATCGAATAAGCTAAATGCCCTCTCGGAAGCCCTTATAGCTCAGCTGGTAGAGCAACTGATTTGTAATCAGTAGGTCCGCGGTTCGAGTCCGTGTGGGGGCACCATTTTCTTTTACAATTCGATTTTTTTGAGGAGAGTTTATCAGTTTCCTGCTGTTCCACTGGCGTCTCCAGCTTTGAGGTATTACACATAGCTTTCATTTAGACTTTAGGAGGGTTTGGTGTGAGCATTGTTGGAACACCGAAAGAGGTTGCCAAGGGTGAGAACCGCGTGGCGATGACTCCGCAATCGGTTGCGGATATTATGAAGCTTGGTCATGAATGCATGATCCAATCAGGTGCTGGTATTGCAGCACGTTTTTCTGATGCGGATTATAAAGCGGCTGGCGCAACTATTGTAAGATCGGCTGCCGATCTTTGGAAAAAAGCAGACATCATTGCCAAAGTGCAACCACCGACAACAGCTGAAAGTAAGAAATTCGAAAAGGGAAAGACGGTTATTTCTTTCGTCTACCCTACTGAAAATAAAAAACTCTTAGACGCTGCAAAATCAGCCAACACAACGCTCATCGCCAAAGACATGGTGCCACGTATTTCGCGGGCGCAAAAAATGGATGCTCTGTCATCCATGGCGAATATCGCGGGGTATCGCGCTGTCATCGAAGCGGGCAATTCATTTGGCCGTTTTTTCACGGGACAAATCACCGCTGCCGGTAAAGTGCCTCCCGCCAAAGTTTTGGTTATTGGCGCTGGTGTCGCAGGGCTCGCGGCCATTGGCGCTGCCCAATCTTTAGGTGCAATCGTGCGCGCCTTTGACGTGCGCCCAGAAGTGGCCGAACAGATCGAATCAATGGGAGCAGAATTCCTATTGCTCGATTTTGAAGAGAGCGGTTCTGGCGATGGTGGTTATGCAGCCCCCTCTTCTCCCGAATTCCGCGAAAAGCAGTTGGAACTATTCAAAGAACAAGCCACAGACGTAGACATCGTTATCACCACAGCGCTCATTCCGGGGCGCGATGCACCAAAACTATGGCTGGAAGATATGGTAAAAGCCATGAAGCCCGGTTCTGTGGTTGTTGATCTCGCGGCAGAGCGGGGTGGCAATTGCGACCTGACCGTGAAAGACGAGAAAATCGAAACCGACAATGGTGTGACCATTATTGGTTATACGGATTTGCCAAGCCGCATGGCGACACAGTCTTCCACACTTTATGCCACCAATATCCGGCACATGTTGACGGACCTTACCCCGGAGAAAGATGGTAAGGTCAACCACAATATGGAAGACGACGTGATCCGCGGGGCAACAGTCGCCCACAAAGGCAAGGTCACCTTCCCGCCTCCACCGCCTAAGATCGCTGCGATTGCCAAGCAAGCGCCAAAAGCGCCGGAACCAACTCGTGAGGAAATTGCCGCCAAAGAAGCTGAGGAACAGCGCAAAGCTGGTGTCCGCGAAATCGGCCTTCTCGTTGCTGGCGGATTGTTGCTGATGATCATCGGTATGTATGCACCGGCCAGCTTCATGCAGCACATGATTGTCTTTGCATTATCATGCTTTGTAGGCTTCCAAGTCATTTGGAATGTCAGCCACGCACTGCACACGCCGCTTATGGCGATCACGAATGCCATTTCGGGCATCATTATCGTGGGGGCATTGTTGCAAATTGGTTCATCGAGCTGGTTGGTGACAATTCTCGCCGCCATTTCCGTACTCATTGCCGCAATCAACGTCGTTGGCGGCTTCATGGTAACACGGCGCATGCTCGCCATGTTCCAGAAAAGCTAAGGGGCAAAGATCATGGAAAACGGTTTCATCACCGCTGTTTATGTGACAGCAAGCATTCTCTTCATTCTATCTCTTGGCGGCATGAGCAACCAAGAAAGTGCTAAACGTTCAGTTTGGTACGGCATTTTTGGCATGGGTCTGGCTGTTTTTGCCACATTATTTGCCAGCACCGTTGGCAATTACTGGCTTATCGTTTTAATGCTGGGCATCGGCAGCGCGGTCGGTGTGCGAGTGGCCCAAAAAGTCGAAATGACTGAAATGCCACAACTCGTGGCGGCGCTTCATTCCTTCGTTGGTCTGGCAGCCGTGTTCATTGGGTTAAATTCGGCAATCACGCCACCAGAAGGCTTGGTGGGTGCTGAGATTACCATCCATGAATGGGAAATCATTCTGGGCGTATTCATTGGCGCAATCACGTTTACAGGCTCAATTGTGGCTTACGGCAAACTCGCCGGTTCAATTGATGGAAAGCCACTCACACTTCCTTTCCGCCACGGATTGAATGCTGCCGGTATCATTTTGTGTGTCATTCTCGGCTTCATGTTTGCTTCCCATTTGGGCATGTGGACTTTGATTTTGGTTATGTTGATCGCCTTTGCCATTGGTGCGCATCTTGTGATGGGCATTGGCGGAGCCGATATGCCAGTTGTTGTGTCCATGTTGAATTCTTATTCAGGTTGGGCCGCTGCAGCAACGGGCTTCTTGCTCGGCAATGATCTGTTGATTGTGACAGGCGCACTCGTTGGCTCATCGGGGGCAATCCTTTCCTACATCATGTGCCGTGCCATGAACCGAAACTTCATTTCCGTTATTCTTGGCGGTTTTGGCGGCTCCACTGGCCCCGCCATGGCGATTGAAGGTGAAATGGTATCGACTGAAGCGGACGCAGTTGCAGCCGCACTTGATGCAGCTGAAAGCGTCGTGATTGTTCCGGGCTACGGAATGGCTGTGGCTCAAGCACAAAGTTCAATATCTGAACTGACACGCCGATTGCGCGATGCGGGTAAGAATGTTCGCTTTGCCATTCACCCTGTTGCGGGTCGTTTGCCCGGCCACATGAATGTTCTACTTGCCGAAGCAAAAGTCCCTTATGACATCGTGCTGGAGATGGATGAGATCAACGATGATCTGCCGGATACAGACGTTGTGATGGTTGTTGGATCAAACGATATCGTCAATCCGGCTGCGCAGGATGACCCGAATTCTCCGATCGCAGGCATGCCTGTACTTGAAGTTTGGAAAGCAAAACAAGTATTTGTTTCTAAACGGGGCGCTGGAACTGGTTATTCGGGTGTAGAAAATCCCTTGTTCTTTAAGGAAAACACACGCATGTTCTATGGAGATGCTAAGGCATCCGTTGATGCGTTGCTGCAAAAATTGAGCTGACCGTCGCCTTGCAATCGGCACAATCACTCAATATTACGTAACGTAATGTTGAGTCGGCCGTCGGTTGCTTAACGACGAGAAGTTCATGGGAGACCACAATATGAAGATCAATACGTTTATTTCCGCCCCAGCTGCCGCATTTGCTTTGGCTGCTACGTTCATGTTTACGCCAGTTACAACAGCGCAAGCTCAAAGCATTTGCAAAGGCCTGTCGAAAACGTCCTGCACAGCGAACGACGCTTGTTCCCATGTTGCGGCATTTACGCGGTCCGATGGCGCAAATGTGAAAGCATTTTGCCGTGCAAAGCCAGGTGGTGGCGCGAAAAAATCGGTTAAGAAAAAATCCAGCACCAAGAAAAAGACTGCAAAAAAAGCTGATGATGATGTGAAAACAACGAAAGCATCAACTAGTGCGGACGCCGATGAGGCAACGACGTCTAAAAAGAAAAAAGCCAAGAAGACCACCAAAAAGAAGAAGTCAGTAACGGCTGAAACAACAAAGCCCAAAAAGACAACAAAAAAGAAAACGGCTTCAAAGACAAAAACGACTAAGAAGAAAAAGACAATCAAAAAGAAAAAACCGAAGAAGAAAAAATCAGCAGCAAGCAGCTAGACCGCTTCGTCGCTTAGCCAACAGCCCGCCTTTTCAAAAGAGAGGGCGGGCTGTTTGATTCAGCTGCTCAAAATTTTATACATATAAGTGGTGGAATCCAGACGTTCGGTTTTGGTGTCACGACAAAATTGGGGAATGATACCAGCAGTTTCAAACCCCATAGATTTGTACAACGGTTCTGCATTGTCACCAGTACGGGTGTCCAATGTGAGAAGCGATCGTTCGCGCAGCCTTGCTTCCTGTTCCAAAGCAATCAGCAAGGCTTTGCCAATACCCTTTCGCTGATGAGCGGGATGAACAAGCATTTTGGAGACATCAGCCCGATGCATTTGATTGGGCATGGTGGCGCAGTTGAGTTGAACTGTTCCAACTGTCTCCCCGTCCATCACTGCCGCAAACAAAGTGTTGCTTTCAAATTGCAAGCTCGGTCCAATTAAACCTTGCCAAAACGAAAGACTGTGTTCCAAACCAAACGGCAAAACAAAACCAACGCTCGCACCATCGTTTACACACGCGTGAAGAATTTCAGCCAAGGCAATTGCCTGACTATCAAACTCATGTGAGGCGATTTTGATGATTTCCAACTCGGACATTGCGTGTTTCCAAAGGGCTTCAGTTCAGCCATGCTATTGCAAAACCTTGCTGTTCTGTTGTCAATAAGGCATTGAAAGCGAACGCCTGTTTGGCCGAAATAAGAAAACAAGTCCATGCCTGATTTTACAGTTGCGATCGTTGCCAACCGCACGCCCACCGCTCAAGAAGCCAAAGCCACTCTGGTTGCCAAATACGACAGTGTTTCGGCTGAAGAAGCAGATATTGTTGTTGCATTGGGTGGCGATGGTTTCATGCTGCAAACCCAGTTGAAATACATGGATTCTGGCAAACCCGTTTACGGCATGAACAAAGGCACAATCGGTTTTCTCATGAACGAGTTTCGCGAGGATGATCTCATTGAGCGCATTTCAAAATCTTTGCGTGCTAAAATCCATCCGCTTGTTATGGAAACAATTGACAGTGATGGGAAGGTCCATACCGCCCGCGCATTCAATGAAGTGTCCGTGTTTCGCCAATCTCATCAGGCTGCAAAATTGCGCATCGATATCGACAATAAACCAAGACTGGAAGCATTGGTTTGCGATGGGGTCATGGTCGCTACGCCCCAAGGCTCCACAGCTTACAATCTGTCAGCCCACGGTCCAATTCTACCGCTCAAAGCCCCACTTCTCGCTTTAACACCCGTCAGCTCGTTCCGTCCACGAAATTGGCGCGGTGCACTTTTGCCCAACACGGCCAAAGTGAAGATAACTGTGCTGGAACCGGAGAAACGGCCCGTCAATGCCGTGGCGGATAACACAGAGATCAAGTCTGCAGTTGAAATCACTATTCATGAAGATCGTAAATCCACCGGCGTATTGATGTTCGATCCGGAACATTCTTGGGAAGAACGCATCTTGGATGAGCAATTCCGGTATTAGATTGCTAGGCCTGCCAAACGGTTGGGAACCAGTCTTCCGGCAGCGGGTCATTCATGTTCAATTTCAAACCAAGGTCGATAAATGGTGGTGAAATATCATGGGGTCTTGCAACATAGCGAGCGCCCTCTCCCACAAATCTGAAACTCACCGCACGGCGGCGCGTATCTGTCGGGTTTGCTGGAGCATCGTGCAATGTGTGAAAATCGAAGGCCAGAACATCACCTGGTTCGACCGCATAAGAAACAATGTTTTTTGCGTTTTCATCAATTTCAGGGAACGGTGAATAATCAGTTGTATCACCATCTAAAGGTTCCAGCGTTTTGAAACGACGCGGCGTATAAGTCTTCTTCCCGCGATGAGACCCCTTCATAAAATTCAAGCTTTCAGCTTCACCCACAGGGTCGAGCGGAACCCAAAGGCTGACCGTTTTCTCACCTTCCAAACAATAATACGGCATATCCTGATGCCATGGCGTAGCCGAACTGTTGCCGGGCTCTTTCACCAACACATGTTCGTGGAAAAACTGAACTTGCGAAGCGCTCATGAGTTCGGCAGCCAACTGGCCAAGAGGCCCGTCACTGGCCACATTGAGAAAATCTGGAATGCGTTTCCAATTCACATAATCGCCAAAATATGCACCGCCCTCTTCCGCATGGTTTTTCCCATGAGGGCCGGGATTGGCCATGTTCTCATCTATCGCTGCCGCAAGTCTGGCCAACCACTTCGGGTCGAGCACATTTCGAACAACAGTGACGCCATCTTGCTGAAACTGGGAAATATCAGTGTTGGTCATACGAACCACCTTAGTGAATTATTTTTTCAAATATCACAGCAGGAATGCCTGAAAGTCCACCACAAGCATCTGTTTGGTCAATCTTTTTATAACCCACATGTTCGTAGAATTTCATTGCATCCTCGTTGCCCTGCAACACATCAAGCCAACAACGCGTGTCGGCAAACAATTGCGCTTCAAGATGGGATAAAAGCGATTTGCCAATGCCGCGCCCCTTCATAGCTGGGTCCACATGCAAGCGATCCACATACATGCCATCTTTTTGAAATGCGTAGCAGTGACCCACAACCTTGTCGTCTTCAACGGCCACGAGAAACCGATCCTGCACACGTGCGGCCTGCTCTTTGAACACATCAGCAGAATGCCGGCTTTCTATAATCGCACGCGTTTCATCTTCACCAATCAGTGGTGTATATGTCGCCAACCAACTTTTGTTGGACAAGTCCCGCGCCGCAGCGACTTCAACCCCTTCAGCACGTTTGATCAAAAGCGACATCGTACAAACCCTTTATGTCGTGTCAGCAAATACCGAAGTTCTCCGGGATTATTCCGCAATTTTCTTTTGCAACAATTCGTTGACAGCCTTTGGATTGGCCTTACCACCAGTTGCTGCCATGACTTGCCCGACGAACCAGCCAATCATTTTTGGCTTCTCACGCACTTCGGCAACTTTGTCCGGGTTGGCTGCAATAATTTCATCAATAGCCGCTTCAATAGCGCCAGTGTCCGTCACCTGCGCCATGCCGCGATCTTCAACGATTTTGGCAGGGTCACCACCTTCATTCCAAACAATCTCGAACAGGTCTTTTGCAATCTTGCCACTGATCGTGTCCGCTTTGATCAAATCAATAATGCCGCCTAATTGAGTAGGCGAAACGGGACTGTTGTCCAAATCCTTACTCGCTTTGTTCAAGGCACCAAGC
This sequence comes from uncultured Rhizobiaceae group bacterium, assembly GCA_938010435.1. Lineage (GTDB taxonomy): Bacteria > Pseudomonadota > Alphaproteobacteria > Rhizobiales > Rhizobiaceae > Pseudahrensia. Next base: position 217,439 of record CALLUS010000005.1, read on the forward strand.
AGGTCATTGATCACCCAATTGGCCGTTGTTTTGGAATCGCGTCCTTCAGCCACTTGCTCAAAATAGTCTGCATAAGATTTGTCAGATACAAGAATAGATGCGTCATATTCCGACAACCCTTCTTCCATAAAACGCGTACGTTTCTGATCTGGTAGCTCTGGCAGTTCTGCACGAATTTCTTCAATAAAAGCATCATCGAATTCTAACGGTAACAAATCCGGATCAGGAAAATAACGATAATCATGGGCTTCTTCTTTTGAGCGCATGGATCGTGTTTCAACCTTTACCGGATCAAACAAACGTGTCTCTTGATCGATGGAACCACCATCTTCCAGAATATCAATTTGACGCTTAGCTTCATACTCAATCGCTTGCCCCATGAAACGAATGGAGTTCACATTTTTGATTTCACAACGTGTGCCGAAATCATCACCCGGTTTACGCACAGATACGTTCACGTCGGCACGCATAGACCCCTGATCCATATTACCATCGCATGTGCCGAGGTAGCGCAGGATAGAACGCAGCTTCGTCACATAGGCTTTGGCTTCATCAATGGAACGGATATCGGGTTTTGAGACAATTTCCATCAACGCAACGCCGGAACGGTTGAGGTCTACAAAGCTCATGGTCGGATGCTGATCATGCATGGATTTGCCAGCATCTTGCTCTAAATGCAGACGCTCCACACCGATTTCGACTGTTTCAAACTTCCCGGCTTTATCCGGCCCCACCTGAACAGTAATTGTGCCCTCACCCACGATTGGATGATACAATTGCGAAATCTGATAGCCTTGAGGCAAATCTGGATAGAAGTAATTCTTACGGTCAAACACAGAACGCTTATTGATCACAGCGTTCATGCCCAAACCTGTTTTCACAGCCTGACGCACACATACTTCATTGATGACAGGCAGCATGCCCGGCATGGCCGCATCAACCAATGATACGTTGGAATTCTGTTCTGAACCAAACGCGGTGGATGCGCCTGAAAACAGCTTCGCATTGGACGTAACCTGCGCATGGACTTCAAGACCAATCACAAGCTCCCATTCATGGTCCTCACCAGGAAAGAAGTTTTTCGGGTTGGGTGTGCGGACATCAACAAGTTCGGTCATGGAGGCTTCCATTGGGACAGTAATTTCTTGTTCTGTGGCTAAAACATCCAGCACCAAAGAACAAGAAATTTGCTAGTTCAAACGCCCATAAAACGTCATTCTGGCGCTTTCAGACAATTCAACGCCTTGTTGTGAATTGTAAGCTAAGACAGCAAGCATGCGGGTCTTGTCACTTTCGTTCGGTGATACCCGATGAATAGAGTTGCGTCCGCGAAACAATACGAGTGTTCCAGGCTCCATTGAAAGCACTGTGGGCTCAACCTGCCCGTCCAACAATTCAGTGACACCTTCGTAATTCATTTCACCAGCCTCCGCGTTACGCAAATCTTTGATATACTCAAATCGAGAGCCAGCTTCCGGCTTATCAATAAGCAAAGTGATAGCAAATTCGGAATTGTCAAAATGCCAACCAAGTTCTTGACCGCGTTCCGCGTAGTGAATGTTGATAGACGATAATGGATCAGCGTAAGGAAACAACGACCTCTGTCCTGTCACAGCCATGACAAAGGCGCGAAACTCTGGTGAATCATACATCTGTCGCAGAACAGAATCTTGGGATACATCGTCATCACAAATGCACCCTTTGCTGGAGATAACCTGTCTGTTTACGGCATGGTCACTGGCGAGTGTCATATCTTGTGGTGTGAGATAGACTGAGTGATTTTGTGCGCAAAAATATGCCTTTTCGCGCCCCAATCTTGCCTCATCCTGGAGTGCAGTCAGCGCTGTGCCTGACAAAAAACCGGTGAGCACAAGTACACCATTAGCGTTCAACGATTGACGGCAAGTCTTTTGAAACTCAGCAGATTGAATGTTGTGTGATTTAAGATTGAGGAGTTGCGAGAGATCCATGGAGTACCAGAATATTGACCGTTGTTGAAACCATAGCCTGATACAAATTTACTGATCAATAGACAGCTTTTAGTCTCTACCGCTATGCCACTTCGCTTTTCACAATACGACCAACATTCTCATTGTTCAGCTCGGCTGCGGCTACGCGGTTTCGACCTTTACGTTTGGCCACGTAGAGGGCTTGGTCAGCTCTGTTGTACAAAGAATCGTAAGTTTCACGCTCTTGCACTTCTGCAAATCCAACGCTCACAGTGATTTGCGTTTCATCAGGAACGCCGTCAATTGGCATTGTTGAAAACGTTGACCGAATTTCCTCGGCAAACAATCGTGCACCGGATTGGTCAGTGTTCCAAAGCAAAACTGAGAATTCTTCTCCACCTAAACGCCCTGCAAAATCTGATACACGCATCCGCATTTCCAACAAACCGCCGAGACGCGCGATCACTCGATCACCTACCGGATGGCCGAATTGATCGTTCACCAGTTTAAAGTGATCAATGTCAATAATCAGGAGGCTGACAGGCAATGGCGTCCGATCCAGTTTCAACATCACTTGATCAGTTTTGGCTTCAAAAGCCCGCCGTGTGTTTAATCCTGTCAAAACATCTTGGTTCGCAATCAACGTAACTTGTTTTAACAAATCACTAGCGCACATTCCGATCAGCGTCAGGGCGAGTACGAGAGACGAAATTGCTGTCGAGAAATTGACCACTCTCCAATGCAAAGAACCATTATAGTTTTCAGGTGTTAGAATGCCAGATAAATTCAACGTCACAGCGGTCAATCCAATAAATTGCATACAAATCGCCAACATCACCAGTAAGATGAGTTTTTCCAGACCACCATCACGAGCGTTTTTGCGCAAGCGCCAAGCACCAATTCCCCAAAGAACCCCCAAAGTAGCATTCGAAAGGTATAATCGAAGATTGAGATCATTGAATTGCAAAACAGCAATTGTACTCAACGCAACTCCAAACAAACCGATGCTCAAGAGTGGTCCGATGCCGCCTTGCAGTCCGGCGCGTCGGTATAAACCAGAAATAATGGCCGTTGTGGCAAAAGCATAAAGAACACCGATGAACAACACATTCGTCAATGACAGTTTTTCAATAAAAAAATGCGATGCGAGAAAGCCTACTCCCAGCGATGCGAACGCGAGACCAATAGCCAAAATATACGACTTATCCTTCTGGCGGAACCAGAAGATGATGAACGTCAATGCAAATATAGTTGCAATGATCGGATTCAAAAGCCCTATTAATTTTAAGTCGTCCATCAGAGTCCCGCCCCATCAAGTTGGAGCTCAAATTAGACCAATCAAATTGGTATTTAGCAAAGAAATGCAGTCCAATTTCTGCAATCAAATTAAGGAACTGATAACCCTAGTTCGGTCGATGTGGCCCGTTTGCACTACCACCATTTCTTAGGTGTAAAGGTTCCTGCAGCTTGTTCAATTATGGCACCGGCTTGAAACAATGTGCCCTCTTCGAACGGTTTACCAATCAGCTGCAAACCCAAAGGAAGTCCATCATTTGACAACCCTGCTGGCACCGAAATACCCGGCAAACCAGCCATGTTCACTGTTACTGTGAAGACATCATTGAGATACATTTTTACGGGGTCAGCGGCCATCTCTTTGTCACCAATGGCAAATGCTGCAGATGGTGTCGCGGGTGTTAGGATTGTATCAATGCCCTGTGCAAACACGTTTTCAAAATCCTGTTTGATAAGCGTACGCACCTTTTGAGCACGAATGTAATAAGCATCATAAAAACCGGCGGACAGAACATAAGTTCCGATCATGATCCGGCGTTTTACTTCTTCGCCAAAACCGGCAGCACGCGTATTTTCATACATTTCATCAATAGTATTTCCATCAACCCGCAGGCCGTATTTCACTCCATCATAACGGGCAAGATTTGAAGACGCCTCGGCAGGAGCCACGATATAATAAGCTGGCAACGCATATTTCGTATGCGGCAATGAGATATCAACAATCTCAGCTCCGGCATCTTTCATCATCTCGACGCCCTTTTGCCAAAGTTGTTCAATCTCGGGCGGCATACCGTCTAATCGATATTCTTTTGGAATACCAATTTTCATGCCTTTGACAGATTTTCCGATGGACGCTTCATAGTCTGGCACGGGAAGGTCTGCACAAGTTGTATCTTTCGCATCGGGCGACGCCATTGATTTCAACATGATCGCAGCATCTCTCACATCGCGCGCAATCGGGCCAGCCTGATCTAGAGAAGAGGCAAACGCCACAGTTCCCCAACGAGAACAACGGCCATAAGTCGGTTTAATACCAACAGTGCCCGTAAACGCAGCAGGTTGACGAATAGAACCACCGGTATCGGTTGCGGTGGCACCAGCGCACAATTGAGCAGCAACGGCACTTGCAGATCCACCAGACGACCCACCGGGCACAAGTTTTGTGCCATCTTTCCCGAGCCACGGATTTGTCACCGCACCATAGTAAGAAGTTTCATTGGATGAGCCCATCGCGAACTCGTCCATATTGAGTTTACCGATCATTACAGCACCATCATCAAACAAGTTTTGTGTGACAGTGGATTCGTAACGCGGTTCAAACCCATCCAGAATATGCGAACAGGCTTGCGTATGCACACTTTTGGTCGCGAACAAATCCTTGATTCCCAAAGGAATACCTTCCAGATCACCGCCCTCACCTTGCGCTAATTTCGCATCAGATGTTTTGGCTTGCTCCAATGCCAACTCGTCCGTCATGGTCACATAAGCATTCAACGTATTGTTCGCCGCATTTGCAGCTTCAAGGTAGGCGCCAGTGAGTTCAGTCGATGTGATTTCTTTCGCCCGAAGTTTTTCGCGTGCTTGTGATATCGTGAGTGATGTGAGGTCGGTCATAGGAACTAAATTTTCATAAATTAGAATAGCTGGAAACGATTGTGTCGGGCTCAGATTATTCGACCACTTTCGGCACCATAAAGAAATTGTCTTCGCTGGCAGGCGCATTGGCAGTCACATCATCAGCGATGTTTCCGTCAGTCACCTCATCCATACGCTTACGCATTTGCATATCTACAACAGATGTCATCGGCTCAACACCATCCACATTCACATCGTTCAATTGTTCAACAAACCCTAAAATAGTATTGAGCTCTTCGCGCATACTTTCGGCACGTTCATCGGTGATCGCGATGCGGGAGAGTTTAGCAACGCGCTTAACTGTGGCGGTATCAACAGACATGTTGTGTATCCGTGTTGGGGAATTTCATTGGTCTATAATCAATCGTTGAAAAGCCTGCAATTGTATTGGCATTAAAATTCCAAAGCCACACCAATTTCAGCAACCTTCACTTTATCGCTTTCATCCATTGCGGCCAAGAAACTCTCAGCCGTTTGGTCAATGGCTGGAAATGTTCCAAAATGACAAGGAATGATAGTTTCAAAGTCGAAAAACCGTTTGCAAGACAATGCAGCAATTGCACCACCCATTGTATAACGATCCCCAATGGGAACCAAACCAATCTGCGGCTGATGTAATTCCTGAATGAGAGCCATATCGCCGAAAATATCCGTATCACCCATGTGATAGACAGATTTATCGTCTTCAAAGTGAAACACCAAACCATTCGGCATGCCAAGACTGTGCGCCACGCCGTTTTCATCCACATGGGTCGAAGAATGAAACGCCTGTACCCACGTCATTGAAAATCCGTCGTGGTGCACTGTCCCACCCGTGTTACCCACATCAATATCTTTAACACCCTTACTGCCAAGCCAGCTTCCAAGATCAGCATTAGCAATCACAGTCGCACCCGTTTGTTTGGCAATCGTTATTGTGTCACCCACGTGGTCTCCGTGGCCATGGGTCAATGCAATATGGGTCAACCCGGTTAAAGCGGATTCTCTATCGTCTTCTTTGAAACTTGGATTGCCCGTAAAGAAAGGGTCGATCAGAATTTGCGCTCTATCTGTCTCCAACTTGAAAGCAGAATGTCCGTACCATGTGATTTTCATATTGTTTATTCCTGTATTCTGCATCGAATCTGCTAATGACACCCTATGGCCAATCCACCCGATACCACCGTTGAACAATTTGCCACACTGCTCAAAGGCCGTGGACGCCTTCTTGGATTAGATTTAGGCACAAAAACCATCGGGTTGGCGATTTCTAATTCAAATTGGTCCATCGCATCGGCCGTCAAGACAATACAACGTACCAAGTTTACGGCAGATGTGAAAGAAATGATGGAGTTTGCGACCTCTGAGAAGGTCGAAGGGCTCGTCCTTGGTTTGCCACTCAACATGGACGGATCTGAGGGGCCGCGTGTGCAAGCAACGCGTGCGTTTGCTAGAAACCTTGCACAGCATACCGAACTGCCATTGATTTATTGGGACGAACGATTGTCGAGCTTCACAGCTGAACAATTTATGTTGGAAGCAGATCTATCTCGCAAAAAACGGGCGAAATCCATCGACCACGTGGCGGCAGGCATCATACTTCAAGGTTGTATAGATGCACTCGCAGAAGCGCGTGATCGATTGAAAAGCTGACGCACAAACGGGATCACCGTCGCACGTTTTTTAAATGCGATAATGAGTGCAACAATACCACTATCGAACGCAATTGCTCGTGCAGCCATGCCTGGCAATACTTCTGCATCAACACCAAGCATGTTCGCGTAAATCGCAAAAACTTTATCGTGGACTTCACGAGAAAACATCACATAGCCAAAATCATTGGATGCAAGGCCATACCAGATGCTCATAAGGACAATTGGGGTAATCCAAAGAATTAAAAATATGCGCATGCTTCGCTGCCGATCAAAATAGCACTTCCCAAGAACTCTTGATCAAAATGCCCTGCTGATAGGCGCACTGCAACGTAAACTATTTGTTAAGGTTAACATACGGGCTGATTGGGGAAAACTTATGCTAGTTTGGTCGACAAACATAATCGATAATCGCACTCGCATCATAACGCGCATCCATCATACCGTATGTATGACGCCACGGACGACCGAGCCTTGATTCAATAAAAGCGTCAGATATTTCATCAGGCAATGTACGTTTCATTTCTGCAGCAGCTGCGGTCAGCGCCAATTGCTCTGTAAACATACGCGCCGAGCCCTCGTCTTCCAAAGCGATATTTCCCGCAACACGCAACACATCGATAGTGCCCGCTGCATTGCCACCCAGATCAACAGCAAGCTTGTCCAATACCGTTTGCACAGCCTTAGGTCCTTTTTTCAAAACCCGCAGCACGTCCAAACACATAATATTGCCAGAACCTTCCCAAATAGCATTCAACGGTGCTTCTCGGTAGATTCGCGGCAACGGGTTTTCTTCCACATAGCCATTCCCACCAAGGCATTCCATCGCCTCATAAACCAATTGAGGTGTGGTTTTGCAGACCCAATATTTAACCACGGGCGTCATCAAACGGGCAAATGCGCCTTCACTGGCATCCAATGAAGCCGCATCAAAGCTACGCGCCAAACGCAAACTAAGCGCCTGAGCAGCTGCAACATCTAGCGCCATATCGGCCAACACCCGTTGCATCAATGGTTGGTCGATGAGTTTTTTGCCAAATGCAGAACGGTGTCGTGAATGATGCACAGCTTCAGACAAAGCCGCACGCATTTGACCTGAGGACCCCAAGGACACATCAAGACGGGTAAGCGTGACCATTTCTAAAATAGTTTTGACACCCTGCCCTTCCTCACCAAGTAAAGTTCCAAACGTGTTAACGAACTGAACTTCCGAAGACGCATTAGAGCGATTGCCCAGTTTGTTTTTCAACCTTTGAAGCCGCAGCCCATTGTTGCTGCCGTCCGGCAAAAGTCTGGGAATGAGAAAACAAGATTGCCCCACACTGGTTTGTGCAAGAACGAGAAAGGCATCGCACATAGGTGCAGAAAAAAACCATTTCTCGCCGTTGATGCGCCACATGCCGTCAGAACCACCGGCATTAGACTTTTCGGCTTGCGTGGTGTTCTGACTGATATCGGAACCGCCCTGTCGTTCGGTCATACCCATACCAATCGTCAAACCAGTTTTAACACCGGGCGACCTTTGGCTTGAATCATAGTCACGTGAGACGATACGCGGCATCCAATCTTTCAACACGTCGGGCGTGGTCATAATCGCAGCAACCGAGGCGTTGGTCATCGTCAATGGACATGTGTGCCCGCATTCAAGTTCTGAAGTCAAAATGAACCGTACCGCGCGGGAAAGGTTACGATTGCCCTGCTCTTCTTCACCTTCATCCCAAATCGAAGCATGAAGTCCAGCAGATACCCCACGCCGCATCAACGCATGATATGCTGGATGAAACTCAACAATATCAGCCCGTTCTCCTTTAGCATCGTGCGTGCGCAGTTGAGGTATGTTTTCATTTGCAAGGCGCGCCAAATCCAACGCTTCAGGAGATGCAACCCATTTGCCATGCTGTGAAAAACCATCACGTATGTTTTGGGACAGATTTTTAGTCAATTCCAGCAAAACACCATCGGAATCAAATGCATTATGTCCGGCATGAATGGGAGACTGGTTACTCATAGCGCGTTCCGCAGATTCGTTTTTTGAACTCTACACAATTGTAAGTCCAGAAACGAACACTGAATCCAAAGCGACCTAGCGTGTCTTTTTGCGCTTTAGATGACAGATTTTGGTTTTGGAACCGTCCCTATTGCGCTTCCAACGACACCCCGGGTTTTTCGACTTGTTTTTGTAAATGTAATATTTGGCACGGCGTTTCTTATTGAAAATTTGGTTGGAAACATCATGCCCGCCTATGCGAACATTCTTGCCAAAACGAACTTCAGAGCGGGCCGTTGAAACAGCCGCATGAAGCAGAATAGAGAGGCAGAGAAGAAGCTGACTCAAAATTTTCATTTACATTTCTCCACACGTTTTGCTTCGTAATCAAAAACAATCATTGAGCATTGAAAAGAGTATGTACACTTCATTTCAAAAAACAGGTTAAACAGATCAATCAACATTCGAACAGGACCATCCCATGACAAAAAAGTTTATGGAAATGGCTTTCACAGAAGCTGTACGCGATCTACAAACGGACAATGGGAGTGCAGATCATTATTCTAAAGAACGCGTAGGTAAACCTGAAAGCGATTCTTTCAGTGGCGATGAAATAGATTATATCTCCAGATGTGACAGCTTTTATATGTCTTCCATCAACGCCAACGGTTGGCCCTACATTCAACACCGTGGTGGTCCTGTAGGTTTCCTAAAAGTAATCAGTCCCACCATTTTAGCAATTCCGGAATTCCCGGGAAACAGGCAATTTCTCACGATGGGCAATCTGGCAGGAAATGATAAAGTCTCGCTGTTTTTGATGGATTATCCGCGCAAAGCCCGATTGAAAATCTTCGCCCGTGCCAAACTGGTTCACCTGAAAGATGATCCTGCTACTGCTGGTTTGACAAAGCATCCGGCAATTGGCTTTGAAGCAACACATGCTTTGAGATTTGAATTGGAAGCGTTCGACTGGAATTGCCCCAAATACATCACACCGCGTTACACAGAAGAAGACCTGCGCGCTGTCGCCACAAACATGACCACGCGCATTTCCGAGCTGGAAGCTGAACTAGAACGGGTAAAAGCAAAAAGTTAAAACCAGAAAGATCAGATGGTTTTTGCGTATTTTTGCGCCAATTTCGAAACAACCTCTTCGTCATGACCACCAATAAGCAAATAATTGAAACCATCGCGAGACCAAGACGCCGAACTCATGTTTTCCAAATCTTGCATTTCGATTGAGCTTGGATTGCCATTTTCAGTGCGAAGAATGCACAACGCATAAGGCACACCTGTATCAGACAAGAAAGCCAACTGTATCAGCGGCTTACCCTTAAAGTTCAAGATTTGAGCACGTTTATAATCGATCGATTCATCAACACTCAACGCACTCAAATCAATAGATTTTCCGATGGCAGAGGAAACCCGAACCAATTGTTGTTCTTTGTCAGTTTTCGATACATTTACAGAAGCAAGAGTTTCTGTTGAATACAGCGCTTGATATGACGCTACATAGCTTTTCCAACCTGTATTGGGTTGTTGGAACGAGAATTTCCCCGCTCCAAAGCCAATACCTAAAGCCATCAAAATGGTCGCCGCCATTGCAGCCCAGCCATAATTTGGCGCTGGCTTGGAAGGAACTGAATTTAAAAAATCCGGAGCCGCAGGAGCAGAAGCCAACATACCGGAAAACGCACCTTTCATCTGGTTAATATCGAGAGAGAGAGCCTCAATACGTGCAGCGAGTATCGAATCCGTCGCAAGCGCCATCGTTATGGCATCGGCAGGACAATGCTCCGTTTCACCATCGAGAAACGCAATCAATTCTTCATCGGAGAAGACTTTATGATCGGTCATCAATTTTCGCTTTCATCTTCAAACTTTCGCCCAATCTTACCACGCGCGCCTGCAAGGCGGCTCATCACAGTACCAATAGGAGTGTCCAATATTTCTGCTGCTTCTTTGTAACTGTGGCCTTCCACATACACTAAGAATACGGCAGATCGTTGCGCCTCCGGCAAATTTAAAACTTCTTTCAAAACTTCCCGACCCAAAACATTTTCTTCCGGACTGGATATTGAATCAACCAAATCCGTTTCTTCAACAGGAACCAAGCCCCCTCCCAAACGCACAGTTTGTTTGCGTAACTCATCAATCCAGAGCCTTTGTGCAACCTTAAAAACCCAACGGTCTAAATGTGTTCCAACTTGGAACAGATCAGATTTTTCTATGGCTTTCAAACAAGACGCTTGAGCAAGATCATCAGCACGGTCGCGGCTTCCTGTTAATACAACACAGTAACGCCACAAACGCGGAAACAAATCCCCAAGTCCTCTACGTACTATTTCAGCCGAATTAATTCTATCTAGCATTGTGAAGCCGTAAACTCCCAAACATTTGTCACAGCATGAATAGGCTGCAACTCAATAATTTGGAAGGCATGCTCCTCTCAAAGAGATCACGATTTCATTATCGTAATCTCTTATCAAATATCTACAGTTCCTTACTTTTGGAACACCATACGCACTGCAACAGGGGTGACTCTTGTGATACCTGACAATTTCGCAAGATTCATGAGCTGATCTACACCAGCATCAATGCCCAGATCTTCTGTGGACACCATGATAAAGTCTTCTGTAGTCACAAGAACGCGATTTTCACTCAAACGGGCGACCAGCATATTCGCTTCAACTTCATTTTCAATTCCAGCAAAACTGAGATTTACCTCCACCTCAACAACCTTAATTTCACCAGGTTTCATAGAGTCGACTTCACTCATATCCAACTGTCCGGTGATAACAGCTGTCGCTTTGCCCTCTTGAAACACGTGTTTGGTGATGCGCTCATTTCGAATGTCAATATTCGTTTCAACCGAACTGAGGTCAACGGTAATCACCATTTCCCCCTTCTCTTTCACCACACCTGTAACTTTATTGAAGTGATGAACCTCACCAGTCGTGTTTTTCTTTACGGAACCAAATGCAATGCGGGATTCAGCCTCAACAGAATTCCAAGTAATATGCCCTCCTGCAAAAACCGGAGTGGTCACCATAAGTGCTGCTGCGCAAAAAATCGATTTCACAAGTTTCATATCTAAAATGCTCCTAAAATTGGTGGGCGCAATTGAGCCCGCTTCTAGGGTTAAACGTGCCAAGTCAGAATTTATTCGAATTTTTTTGAATTTATTTTTGCGCTTACGAACTGTCTAACTCAAATCACGCATTTACGATGTAAACACTTCCTCACTGAATAACCCCAGACAATACTTGCCCTTCCTGCAAAAGCAGCCTAATTCACGGTTTTGATGGCTAAGACAGATCAAAAACACAAAAAATCTGAACTCGACGCACCCGCGTTTCAGATTCCCGCCCCAAATCTCAAACATCTTATCGGTATCGAAGGGCTTTCGGCTCTCGACATTCACTTCATGCTCGACCGGGCAGAAGAGATGGTTGAAATATCGCGGCGCGTTGACAAACGTCGCCCCACATTGTCCGGTCGCACCTTGATCAACCTATTCTTCGAGAATTCCACCCGCACCCAGTCATCCTTTGAAATTGCGGGAAAACGTTTAGGCATGGACGTGATCAACATGGCTGTGGCTCAATCGTCCGTTAAAAAAGGCGAAACGCTGGTGGATACAGCAGTTACCCTCAACGCCATGCAGCCAGACTTACTGGTTATGCGTCACCACGCAGCTGGTGCAGCAGAATTGCTGGCACAAAAGGTTGGGTGTTCCGTCATCAACGCGGGAGATGGTGCCCATGAGCACCCCACACAGGCGTTGCTCGATGCCCTCACAATTCGTCGAAAAAAAGGGTCCATAGAAGGCTTGGTCGTCGCCATTTGCGGAGACGTGGCCCATTCGCGGGTCGCGCGCTCAAATATATTGTTGCTCAACACACTGGGTGCACAGGTGCGGGTCATTGCGCCCTCCACTTTGTTACCAAGTTCCGTCGAGAACCTTGGTGTGACAGCCTACCGCTCCATGGAAGACGGCCTAAAGGGCTGTGATGTAGTGATGATGTTGCGCCTTCAAAAGGAACGTATGGCAGGTGCTTTTATCCCCAGTATGCGCGAATATTTCCGTTTTTTCGGTTTGGACAAAAGCCGCATAGCATTGGCCAAAGAAGATGCCATCGTAATGCACCCAGGACCCATGAACCGTGGTGTGGAAATTGCCTCTGAAATCGCAGATGGCGTACAAAGTGTCATCGTCGAGCAAGTTGAAATGGGCGTCGCCGTACGTATGGCCGTCATGGAAGTGTTGCAACAATCCAGACAGGAGAACGCAACATGAAAGGCCTGATCAGCAGCAAACCTCCTCGTGCGCGTCTTTTCATCAACGCGCGGGTGATGGACCCTTCCCAGAGCTTGGATATCCATGCCGATGTCTTGGTTGAACGTGGAAAAATCATTCAAATCGGCAAAAACCTACCTAGAAAACACTCGAATAAAGACTTTAAAATCGTTGATTGTAAATCACATATTCTAACTACAGGATTAGTTGATCTTCGGACTTTCACCGGCGAGCCCGGCAGCGAACATCGCGAAACAATCAAGTCTGCAAGCAAAGCGGCGGCCGCGGGTGGCATTACATCATTCGTTATGATGCCCGATACAACCCCCGTCATTGACGATGTAGCTTTGGTGGATTTTGTGCGCCAGCGCGCCAATGAGAAATCGAAAGTCAACATACTCCCCGCAGCAGCCTTATCGAAAGGCATGACCGGAGAAGAAATGTCAGAATTCGGCCTTCTCCAAGAAGCTGGAGCCGTTGCCTTCACGGACGGACGCCAAACCGTGTCCAGCGCACAAATGATGCGTCGTGCCCTCACCTATGCCGGAGATTTTGACGGTTTGATCATGGCGGCAACCCGCGATGAAAGTCTTGGCGGCGGGGTTATGAACGCCGGATTTAACGCAACCCGCATGGGCCTGCCAGGCATTCCCCGCGAAGCAGAGATTATTCCGCTGGAACGCGATATGCGCCTCGTCGCCATGACAAAAGGGAAATATCACGCATCAACCCTATCAACCTCGGATTCTGTTGATGTAATTGCACACGCCAAAGACAAGGGGTTGAACGTTTCTGCAGCCGTTGCGGCCGCGAACATTGCCTTAAATGAAAACGACATTGGGTCTTATCGAACATTTTTACGCCTCTCGCCTCCGCTGCGCATGGAAGATGATCGACTGGCGATGATTGAAGGCATTCGCAATGGCACCATTGATGCGATTGTTTCAAACCACGACCCGCAAGACGTGGACACCAAGCGGTTGCCGTTTGCCGAGGCAGAAGATGGCGCTGTGGGCCTAGAAAGCCTGTTGGCCGTTGGTTTGCGCCTCTATCACAGCAATGATGTGCCGCTGATGCGGGTTTTAGAATGCATGTCCAGCGGACCTGCGAAACGATTGGGCCTAAAATGCGGCACTCTGAAAGTCGGTGCGCCTGCAGATATGATCTTGTTTAATCCAGATAGCCCTTGGATCTTGCGCGAAGATGAATTGCATTCACGCTCAAGAAACACTGCTTTTGAAGGATCACGTTTTCAAGGTCGTGTCTTGAAAACTATTGTTTCTGGTCGCACAGTGTTTTCGAGGGATTTCTAAATTTGACTGGAATGGGTTCATAGATGGCCATAGCGATATTGCTTTTGATGAACTTTGCAGTTGGGTACATTTGCGGTTCTATCCCCTTCGGTTTGATTATTACCAAACTTGGCGGTGCCGGTGATGTGCGTTCTATAGGGTCCGGGAATATTGGAGCAACCAATGTTCTAAGAACGGGCAAAAAAGGTTTAGCAGTCCTGACTTTACTTTGTGATGCTCTAAAAGGCGCCATTCCCATTTGGCTGATCGCGCGAGGGCATACAGAACCCGCTATAGCAATTGCAGCAGGTGCATTTATCGGCCACCTCTTTCCAATCTGGCTGGGTTTCAAGGGCGGTAAAGGCATCGCGACCTATGTCGGATTATTGCTAGCACTTGCATGGTGGCAAGGTTTTGTAGCTTTTTCTGCCACTTGGCTGATCGCAGCTGCAGTATTTCGTTATTCATCATTAGCCGCCCTCCTCGCTACTCTTGCCGCACCCGCCATCATTTGGTGGCAGGGAGACACTTATGTGGCGTATCTATTCTTTGCACTCACAGCGCTAGCCTGGTTCATGCATAGGGCCAACATCACGCGTTTATTGAACGGCAGCGAAGGTAAAATCGGAGCGAAAGGATGAGTACCGTTGATCCACTGGCAGCCAAACCGGGAATTCGATTGTCAGATGATCAACGTATAGCTTGGCTGCAATTGATCCGCAGTGAAAACGTAGGCCCATCCACTTTCCGCGATCTTATAAATCATTTCGGAACAGCAGCAGCAGCGTTAGAAGCTCTGCCCGATCTGGCAGCTCGTGCAAATTCCAAAAAAAGAATTCGAATTGCTGTCCGATCTGAAGCGGAACAAGAACTCCAGCGACTGACACAAACCGGAGGCACCACTGTCTGTTTGGGTGAAGCAGATTATCCGCCTGCCTTGCGGACTGCCGATGGTGCACCACCCGTACTGTCCGTACGTGGAGATACTCAAATTTTAACACGCCATTCAGTGGCATTTGTCGGATCGCGCAATTCTTCCCTCGCGGGCGTGAAACTGACGAAGCAATTGGCCGGTCAAACTGCTGATGCCGGATATGCGATCATTTCTGGCTTGGCGCGCGGCATTGATTCGGCAGCCCATCAAGCAAGTCTTTCCCAAGGCACGGTTGCCGTTTTCGCTGGTGGCGTTGATCATATATATCCTCACGAAAATACTCGCCTTTCGGATGAAATTATATCAAACGGCGGTGCATTGGTTTCAGAAATGCCATTTGGTTGGAAACCGCGCGCGCAAGATTTCCCGCGCCGCAACCGGATTGTTGCCGGCATTGCATTGGGCTTGGTTGTGGTGGAAGCAGCCAAACGTTCAGGTTCTTTGATTTCTGCCAGACTAGCCAATGAGATGGGACGCTTGGTATTTGCCGTTCCGGGATCTCCACTAGACCCACGCAGTGAAGGTGCAAACCATTTAATCAAGCAAGGAGCACAATTGATCACCAGTGCAGACGATATTCTGCGCGCAATTGAGCCACTTGCGAACGAGCCATTGCAATCAAGTTACACGCTGGATGAAGGGTCAAATAAAATGGAATTGGACTCCGACCCCAGCCAAACCGACCGGGAAAAATTGCTCTCTGCACTTGGCCATACACCAACAGATATCGATGAACTGCTGCGTTTCACAGAAATTACACCTGGCAGCTTACACATGTTGATCCTTGAGCTGGACCTTGCTGGCATTGTCGAACGCCATTCAGGAAACCGTGTTTCGCTAGCGGGTTGATGCGCTACTTCAACGCACCACTCATGAACAAGGCGGCTAAATCTTCGGCATTTGGTTTGGTCGATTTTTCAAGAACGCGCGTTTCTTGTCGCCCGGCAGATATTTTACCAGCAGCAATGTCAGATGCTTCTATCATTGCCATTTCAAGAAGATAGGTCAGCATATCGCAATTGTTGCTCATACTCATGGTCCTCATTTCCATAAGCATCGTCTCAATATAGTGCGCAGTTGCACATGTTGTGTCGCCTGACTGTGAAGCCATTCATCTGATCTCCAGAAAGAGAGCCCCCTACAGGCCCGTCGCAGCCGCCCTGATGATCTTTTGTGTTCACGGGCAGTGAACAGGAGAAACATAAACTTATAACCATTTAGTGCAACAAAAAATTACACACTATTTGGTTGTATTGATGTAAATACCACATATTTGGATAAAATTTAGCACCTGAATGGCCTTCATACGCCCAATATATTTGCGTTTCTGAAATAAGGGCCTTATGTGAGCCGCCTGCTAACATCATTACGGTCTCGTATCTTCCATGAAATTGGTCATCGTCGAATCTCCAGCCAAAGCAAAAACAATCAACAAATATCTGGGGTCAGATTATAAAGTCTTGGCATCCTACGGTCACGTGCGCGATTTGCCCGCAAAAGATGGTTCGGTATTACCGGATGAAGACTTTGCCATGTCTTGGAATATCGATGCGCGTGCAAAACCACGCATGTCGGACATCACCAAAGCAGCAAAAGAATCTGACAGCATCATTCTCGCGACCGACCCCGACCGCGAGGGAGAAGCCATCTCTTGGCATGTGTTGCAGGTATTGAGCGACAAGAAAATTTTGAAGGACAAACACGTAGAACGTGTTGTGTTCAATGCGATTACCAAAAAATCAATTCTAGAAGCCATGGAAAACCCGCGTGAGATCGATGAGCCGTTGGTTCATGCATATCTTGCACGCCGGGCACTTGATTATCTCGTTGGATTTAACCTCTCGCCCGTACTTTGGCGCAAATTGCCAGGCGCCCGTTCTGCTGGGCGTGTCCAATCAGTTGCTTTGCGACTCGTTTGTGAGCGTGAAAACGAAATAGAACGCTTCAAACCGGAAGAATATTGGACCATTGGCGGTGAATTCAAAAACAGTGCCGGTTCTGATTTCGAAGCACGTCTGACCAGTTTTGAAGGTGAAAAACTGCAACGCCTTGATGTAAAGACCGAAGAACAGGCCAGCACCATCAAACGGATGTTGATGAAATCTGACTTTAAAGTTCAGTCTGTTGAAGCCAAGCCGGTTACCCGCAACCCGTATGCACCATTCACTACTTCAACGATGCAACAGGAAGCCTCTTCCAAACTTGGCTTTTCTGCTTCACGTACCATGCAGACCGCCCAACGCCTCTATGAAGGTATCGACCTTGGTGGCGAAACTGTAGGCCTGATCACTTATATGCGTACTGATGGTGTTCAAATGGCTCCAGAAGCTATCGATGAAACACGCAAAGTGATTGGTGAGAGCTTTGGTGCAATTTATCTACCTGACAAAGCACGCGTCTATCAATCAAAAGCCAAGAATGCTCAGGAAGCCCACGAAGCCGTGCGACCCACATCTTTGGCGCGTCATCCGAAAGAAGTTGCATCCAAACTCGATGATGATCAGCGCAAACTTTATGAATTGATTTGGAAACGCGCGATCGCCAGTCAAATGGCATCCGCAAAAATCGAACGTACCGCCGCTGAATTGGAAGCCCGTCACGACGGACAAGTGGCCACCATGCGCGCCAACGGCTCTGTCGTGAAGTTCGATGGTTTTCTGTCTGTTTATGGCGACGCTGCCAAAAAAGGCGATGATGACGATAAGCGTTTAGTGCCTTTGAGTGAAGGGGAAACGATTTCACGCGAGGTGATCAACTCAAGCCAACACTTCACTGAGCCGCCTGCCCGTTTCTCTGAAGCGTCTCTCATCAAAAAGATGGAAGAGCTCGGCATTGGTCGCCCATCCACTTACGCATCCACATTGGCGACCTTGGAAGCTCGTGAATATATCACCATCGACAAACGCCGCCTGATTCCGCAGGCCAAAGGTCGTTTGGTGACATCGTTCCTGGAAAACTTCTTCAACCGCTATGTGGAATACGATTTTACTGCCGGCCTTGAAGACAAGCTTGACCGCATTTCTGCTGGCGATTTGCAATGGAAAGATGTTTTGCGAGATTTTTGGACAGAATTCTCATCTCATGTGGCGGATACAAAAGATCTACGGATCACCGAAGTCCTCGACACGTTAAATGAAGCTCTTGGTCCACTCGCCTTCCCTGAAAAAGAAGACGGAGGTGACCCACGCTTATGCCCAACTTGTTCTGAAGGACAATTGAGCCTGAAGGTTGGCAAATTTGGTGCGTTTATCGGTTGTTCTAACTATCCCGATTGCAAATTCACACGCCAATTGGGCGCGGAAGGTTTGGAACAATCTGAACAAATCGCCAATGATGGGCCAATAGTCCTCGGCGTTGACCCTGACAGCAGTGAAGAAATCAAACTGATGGTTGGTCGCTTTGGTCCCTACGTTCAGCGCGGCGAAGGCAAAGAAGGCAAAAATGCCAGCATTCCGAAAAGCTGGGACGTAACCACAGTGGATTTTGAAAAAGCACTGCGTTTGCTGGAACTGCCGCGCACAGTCGGCGCACATCCCGAAACTCAAAAAGACATTGTCGCCCGTTTTGCCCGCTACGGCCCAGTGCTGCAGCATGATGGAAAATATGCAGGTTTGGAATCAGACGATGATGTGTTTGAAATCGGCCTTAACCGCGCTGTTACAGTGTTGGCGGAAGCCAAGCCAAGTCGTGCCCGTGGAGCTGCCAGCCTGAAGGACTTAGGCGAACACCCAGAGTTCGGCGGACCTGTATCTGTGAAAGACGGTCGTTTCGGCCCGTATGTGAACCACGGCAAAATTAACGCCACCATTCCAAAAGACCGCGATCCGCAGTCTATTGAGATGGCAGAAGCAGTTACACTCATTGCTGCCCGCGCTGAAAAAACAGGGAAGAAGCCTGTTAAAAAGAAAGCAGTAGCCAAGAAAAAGCCTGCCGCGAAGAAAAAAGCTCCAGCTAAAAAGAAAACTCCGGCCAAAAAAGCGGCAACTAAAAAACCCGCAGCCAAGAAAAAAGAGGCTGAATAATTCACAATCTGCCCTTTTGGCCAATGAGGCCTCTTACTCTGGGTGCAGACACCAACCTGAAAGCACCTTAAGTGGCAAAATCCGTACGTCCAGCCGATAAAAACAAAGGCAAGCCCTCGCATTTGCCAAGTAAAGAAACCGTTTTGAAATTTCTGGAAGAAAATCGGGATATGAGCGGCAAGCGCGAAGTCGCGCGTGCTTTTGGCCTTAAAGGCCAGCAAAAAATTGCTCTTAAGTCTATGTTGAGAGAACTTGAGGGCGACGGGTTGATCAAAAAGCGTGGCAAGCGCTTCGCCAAACCCGGCTCACTACCCAATGTGACAGTACTCGACATCACCGCCCGAGATCGCGAAGGCGGCCTTCTGGCACGCCCTGTGGAGTGGGACGAAGAGACGGATGGCAAAATTCCTGTCGTCAGTATTGTCAATCACCCCCGTTCAAAGTCTCCCACCGCTGGTGTGGGCGATCGCATCTTGGCGCGGATCAATATGCCACCAAAGGGATCTCCCCGCGGCAAAGTGATGAAAGTGTTAGACCGTCAACGGGGTACAACACTTGGTGTGTTGCGTATGGACGCGAAACCGGACAATGGGTTCGTCGCACGCATTGAACCCACCAATCGTAAACAAGGCGAGTTGATGGTGCACGAGAAAAATCTTGGTAGCGCCAAACCGGGCGATTTGGTGGAAGTCTCCACCGTCGGCAACAAAGTTCACGGTTTACAACAAGCAAAGGTCGAAAAGGTCATCGGTGACATGAACACCGAAAAAGCCATTTCGCTCATTGCGCTCCACGAACACAATATTCCAACCACGTTTCCAGAAGAAGTTATCCAGCAAGCGGAGCAAGCTGGTGAAGCTGACATGAAGGCACGTGAAGATTGGCGCAATATGTCGCTAATCACAATTGATCCGGCAGATGCCAAAGATCATGACGACGCGATTTACGCATATCCGGACGACGAACCAACAAACGAAGGGGGTGTGATTGCCGTTGTAGCGATTGCAGACGTCTCCTGGTACGTGCGCCCCACATCAGCAATGGACAAAGAAGCGCAACTGCGCGGCAACTCGGTCTACTTTCCCGACCGTGTCGTTCCAATGTTGCCAGAACGAATCTCAACAGATTTATGTTCCTTGAAAGAGAAAGTCGATCGCCCTGCTCTCGCCGTACGCATGACGTTTGCCGCTGATGGGCGAAAACTGCGCCATACGTTCCATCGCATCATGATGAATTCCCATGTGCGTTTGGCCTACACAGAGGCACAAGACGCGATTGACGGGAAAGATGCGCCACGAGCCGAACCTTGGCTTGAAAACGTTCTAAAGCCCCTCTGGGCCGCTTATGAGGTTCTCAAGCGTGGCCGCGACTTCCGCCAACCACTCGAATTAGACATGCCAGAGCGTAAAATATTGCTGAACGAGAATGGCGGTGTCGATCACGTTGTCGTTCCACCACGTCTTGATGCTCATAAATTGGTCGAAGAATTTATGATCCAAGCAAACGTGGCTGCGGCTGAAACGTTAGAAAAACGCAAACAACCGTTGATCTATCGCATTCACGATCAACCGTCCTTGGCCAAGCTGGAAAGCCTGCGTGATTTCCTGAAATCAATGTCCATTCCATTGGCAAAATCAGGACAATTGAAACCTGCAAGCTTCAATGGAATTTTGGAACAGGTGAAAGACAACGACAACGAAGAGCTGGTTAATCAGGTTGTTTTGAGGTCTCAAAGTCAGGCCGAGTACAACCCAACCAATATCGGTCACTTTGGTCTCAACTTGAAAAAATATGCACACTTTACGTCCCCCATCCGCAGATATGCGGATTTGATCGTGCATCGTGCATTGGTGGGATCATTGTCGATGGGCGATGGTGGCATATCTCCACAAGAAGAAGAACGGCTGGATGTGATCGCGCAAGAGATATCCGACACAGAACGTCGTGCCATGATGGCGGAACGGCAAACCGTTGATCGCTTGATCGCAACCCACATGTCGACCCAAATAGGGGCGCAATTTGCCGGGCGCATCAATGGCGTGACGCGCGCAGGTTTGTTTGTCACCTTGAACGAAACAGGCGCAGACGGGTTTATTCCAATCTCGCTTCTTGGTGATGACTATTTTGTGTTTGATGAGACAAATCGCTCCGTGACGGGCGAACGCACAAATCTTATGTATCAAATGGGCGACTTGGTTGATGTTAAACTGGTCGAGGCTGCACCCGTTGCAGGTGCGTTACGATTTGAGATGTTGAGCGAGGGCCGCGAATCAAAAGGACTACCGCGCTCCAAACGCAGCAGACCTGCGTCTCCTTCAGGGCGACCAAGACGAACGAAACGCTCAAACAAGTTTGGCAAACGATAGGACTAGCAATGAGTGGTGTGAAAATTCTGACCGACATTGAACAGCCAAAGCGTGCTGTTCGCCCCGCAATCATTAAAGGCATCAAATGTAAATGCCCCAATTGCGGTGAAGGTGCCATGTTCGGCAAATGGCTGAAGGTCACACCTGAATGCAGTGTGTGCGGCGAAGAACTGCACCACGAAGAAGCGCAAGATTTTCCCCCTTACATCACCATCACAATTGTTGGCCACATCATCGTCACACTACTAATGGTCGTTGAAGCCAGAACAGACTGGTCACTAGCCACCCATTTATTAGTGTGGATTCCCATGGCAACTGTTTTGACTTTGGCCTTGATGCAACCCGTCAAAGGTGGCGTAGTGGGTATGCAATGGGCTGTTCGAATGTTCGGCTTTGGCGGAGAAAAAGAAGCGTGAACAAAAAGACAGGCATGAAAAGCGGGATGACCCGCGATGAGATCGAAGAAGCGGGTGCAAGAGACGGTTCCATACGCAGCCCCAACATGCCGCCAAAGGATGCTTCAACTCTAATCATTCTCGATGGTGAAGGACCAAACGCGAAAATGCTCATGGGCCGCCGTCATGAAGGTCATAAATTTATGCCAGGCCTATTTGTATTCCCCGGTGGCCGGGTTGATCGTTTTGATGGGTCTGTTGCCTCAAACAATGAACTGCATCCAATCATCGAAGATAAAATTGTTCGCACCCTGCGTGGCAAACCAAGCCGCCGTCGTGCCCGCGCTTTGGCCTTGGCTTCCCTTCGCGAAACCTATGAGGAAGCAGGTCTTCTGTTGGGCAAAAAAGACGATGCAGGTTTTGAAGCGAAACACGAAGACTGGAAAGCCTTCTCAAGCCTTGGCGTCACACCTACGCTGGATCACCTTCGTTTGGTGGCCCGCGCGATTACACCACCGGGCCGCACCAGACGTTTTGATGCATGGTTCTTTGCGACTCAAGTTGAACATATTGCCCACCGTTTGCCAGAAGGAACCGGCCCATCGGGAGAACTTCAAGATCTCCATTGGCTCTCCATAGATGATGCCATGGATTTGGAATTGCCGATGATCACCGTCACAGTTTTAAAGGAACTAAAAGAGCGGCTGACGCGAGATCCAAAATTACTTCCGGAGACAGATCTGCCGTTCTTCCATCTCCGAGGAAAGACATTTCAGCGGGATATGATTTGAAGCAACTGCTCTCAGAGTAGCAGGCCTCCTTAAGCGGCTCTTTCAGGAGTGCCTTCTTTAGCGCCGGTAATGTAAGAGACGACATCCTGTCCATCTGTATTTTTGGCATCGAGATTTGCAACGATTCGCCCACGGCGGAATACGACAATCCGATCGACCAGATCAAAAACTTGCCGCATATTGTGACTGATCAGAATGAGTGGCTCTCCCCGTTCTTTCATATTGCGGATAATGTTTTCTACTTGTACGGTTTCCTGCACACCCAACGCGGCAGTTGGTTCATCCATAATTGTCAATTTGGAAGGAAAGGTCGCAGTGCGGGCAATCGCAACACATTGACGTTGACCACCCGACATATTGCGAATGGAGTTTGCCAGATTTGGAATTTTCACGCCTGTACGCTTCAAACCTTCCTCTGTTGCTTTGCGCATTGCCCGATTATCGAGCGGAGAGAACGGCCCCAGATTGAAAAGCCTTTTCTCTCGCCCCAAAAACAGATTTGACGGTACATCCAGATCATCTGCCAACGCCAAAGTCTGAAAGACTGTTTCAATGCCTGCTTCCCGTGCCGCAATAGGGCCATTGAAATGGGTCTCTTCACCACCGAAGACGATTGTGCCTCTTGTGCGTTGCTCAACGGCTGTTATTTGCCGCACAAATGTGGACTTTCCAGCACCATTGTCGCCCATGATCGCCACATGTTCGCCCTGACGGATTTCGAAGTCGGCGTCAGTGAGGGCATGTACACCACCATAGTGCTTCGTCAGGCCAATCGTTTGAAGAATAACATCATTGTTGCTCATCTTTTATTTCCCCTAGCCCTATCTGCTTGAACTGTTCTGACGCCATTGATCCAGAACAACGGCGCTTATGATAATCGTACCCATAGCCATAAGCTGGTAAAATGCATCGAGTTTGACGTAAGTGAAACCCGACTGAATAACTCCAAAAACACAAGCACCAAGAACGGTTCCGATGATCGATCCCCGTCCACCCGTAAGGCTGACACCGCCGATGACGGCCATCGCAATGGCAAACAACTCGTAAAATTGCCCCATGCCAGACTGCGCAGTCAGGTTTTTAGAGGACAAAACAATAGCGGCCGTTGCTGCCAACATGGAGGCGATAACATAGACCAGCACTTTATGACGTTTGATATTAATCCCGGACATGCGGGCGGCATCTTCGTTGGAGCCAATTGCATAGGTGTGTTTGCCGTAAACCGTATATTTCAAGATGAAATGAAATATGAAAGCCAAACCTCCAAACCAGACAACAGGCATCATGCCAGAACCCAGTGAAGCAAAACTATCTGTTGGAAACGAAACTGGTTTGCCTCGTGTCCACCATTGAGCGATACCACGGCAGATTAAAAACATACCCAAAGTCGCAATAAATGGCGGGATGCGCGTATAAGCAATCAGCCCCCCGTTTATCGCACCTATAAATGCGCCGAATGCTAGCCCCACCAATATAGGAATCATAACAGGCAGGTCGAATGCCCACTCCCCGAACACAGCTTTCGGATTGGGATTCCCATTGACCAATTCGGTTTGAGCAAATGACATCACCACCATCGCAGCCGCACCGACCAATGGTCCGGATGATAAATCAATTCCGCCCAGAATAATAACTTGGGTAACACCGAGAGAAATGATGCCGATAATCGCCACTTGAAGAATCATAATCTTCAACCGGGCCATGTTCAAAATTGTACCATCGCGGTTAGTGTTGAAGTCAAACAGCATGGATTGACCCTTCATATAGGGCAACAATTGTCCTGCAACTTCAAACAGACAAACAATGACGATAAGTGCAAAAAAGATATTCAGTTCGTTAGGCCACGAGCGTTTCTTACTGTCAAAACTGACCCCACCAGTACCGTGTGACGTGTCGGCCATTTATGCCTCCCAAATGACGCCGCACACACTCCAGTGTCCGTGCGTAAATTATCCCGCAAACAAACTTGGGGCAGCACGATCTGCGCTGCCCCAAGACTTCGTAAAATTTGGCTTATTTAATGAAGTCGCTAATATTGTTTGGAGTCACAAGCTTAAAGGGAATGAAAACAGTTTTATCGACGCTTTCACCCTTCGATAGTTTGATTGCAGTGTCGATTGCACCTGCACCCTGACCAGCCAGATCCTGGAAAACCGTGACATCTAAATCTCCGGCTTGCATGGCAACCAAAGCGTCTGCTGTCGCGTCAACACCACCAACTTCGATGACCTTCATATCAAGTCCGGCAGCCTTCATTGCTTGAATGGCACCAATCGCCATCTCATCATTATTGGCCAAAACAAAGTCGAACTCTTCACCGGAAGATAACCAATTCGCCATTAAATCTTGTGCTTTGTCACGAGACCATTCAGCGGTTTGTTTGTCGATCACCTTCATGAAATTGCACATATCCATACCGACAACGTCTTCAACGTCTTTTGTACGCTGAACTGCCGCCTGATTAGAAAGTTGCCCCATCAAGACATAACCTTTAGCGCCACCGGATTTACCTGCAGCACGCAAGTTGCGGCAAACTTGAAAGGCTTCCAATGTGCCCGATTCAATTTCATTTGATGCAACAAATGCCTGACCGTCCGGAAGCGTTTCCATATTGATCGGCTGACGGTTCACATAGACCAGTGGAACGCTCGCAGCTGCAGCAGCTTTTGTCATGGCTTCGGTCGCATTAGTGTCAACCGCGTTGACAATAATCGCATCAACACCTGAAGCGATAAAGTTATTGATTTGATCAAGTTGCTTGGCAACATCGTCCTGAGCATCTTCCATTTGGAGATCAACACCCTCAAGTGTTTTGACATGCTCAGTCATACCAGTGCGCATGACAGTAAGACCGTTATCGTCAAAACGTGCCACTGACACACCAATATTAGCAGCTAGCGCAGATGAAATAGCCGTAGTAGCCATTGCGGCACCCATTGCGAGTGCGATTAGTGTTTTTTTCATTTGGTTTCCTCCCCGAAATCGGGACCTTTGAGTTATAAAGTGTCGTCCACGTATCCAACCCGGAGAAAAATTTCCTCTCCGAGTGATACACAGATGTAAAATCAAACACACCCCAAACACTTTTGCAACCGGTTGCAAAACGAATTTGGAAGGTTTTATTATTACGATACGTGAATTAAATGCGCCGGTTCCACAATACGCAGCAGAGCAACCGTAAGTGATGCCGCTTCGGCCTTGACTTTCACAGCACATCCCTTAGTAACCTCGCCAACGAAGGTTACAGATATGAACCTTCTCAAAAATTCTCAAGGAATAAGACCATGGCTAAGGCAACCACCATCAAGGTGAAGCTGAATTCGACAGCTGACACCGGCTTCTATTATGTCGCCAAAAAGAATTCACGCACAATGACTGAAAAGCTCACAATGCGTAAATACGATCCCGTTGCAAAAAAGCACGTGGAATTCAAAGAAGGCAAAATCAAGTAACACTTGATGTGCCGGACGACCAAAAAAGGCCGCTCATTGAGCGGCCTTTTTTCGTTTAAGGCGTTTCACCATTTGGTGGAGTGATTATGCGTCAGAAGTCGCCCGGTTTTGGGGATACTTCTGATTTTATATCGAAGTGAGCACCTCAAATATTTTAAAATAAAAAATTGAACCGGTTGGCGTATGAAAATACGAGGAGGCAGTTTCATACAACCAACCGGAAACCTCGCGAGCTTAGGTGATGCGGCGGGCCCAAGCTCAAAACGAAGCGATACAGAACGAACGTAAACCCGTCCTGTTCTGTGCAACCAAATTCGCGCAATCGTCAGCAAGACTCAAGAGCTCAAAGCTAAAAGTCGCAATGTTAGTAAATACTTAACCTAAACAAACAAGGTTTACGCAGCGTCTGCAACCACCTGATTTCGACCTGTTCTTTTGGCTTCATAAAGAGCTTCATCTGCGCGCTTCATCATACTTTCAATTGTATCATCTTCGCCTTGAAGTGATGCAACACCAGCGCTTACCGTGACAGAAATTTGCTGTTTGCCACCATCAATAACGAATGGATGAGCAGCAATTTCTTTGCGCATGCGATCTGCAACCACAAACGCCAAAGCACGGTCGGTTTCAGGCATCGCAATGACAAATTCTTCACCACCAAAACGACATGCCAAATCTTCGGAACGAACGTTCTTGTTCAAACGCTGTGAAAAAGTTTTCAAGACGTCATCACCGGCTTGGTGACCGTAGGTGTCGTTAACTTTTTTAAAGAAATCGATATCGAACACAATCAACGATAAAGGCTTCCCGCCCAAGATCGCTTTGTTGATAAGATTATCTGAATGAGAATCAAAATAACGTCGATTGTTCAACCCGGTAAGCGAATCTTTGACCGCCATTTCCATTGTATTTTGAACGCTGGCACGCAATTGATCATTCAATCGTTTACGCCGAATTTGTGTTTTAGAACGGGCAATTAACTCATTTTGCTCAACTGGCCTATTAATATAATCGTTCACACCAAGATCAATACCACGAATGAGAGCAGCCTCATCGCCTTCTTGAGCAACAAGCAACAGTGGCACGAGACGCGTGCGGTCCAACGAACGCAATTGCGAACACAACCGAAGTGCATCGAAATTCTCAATCGACAGTGAAATTATCACCAAATCAAAGTTTTCATCGGCAGCGCGAAACAGAGCTTCCTGCGGATTGGTAACAACAGTGACACGATGCAACTGTCCCAGCGCTTTCACAATCGGTTCATACGATGAAGCACGATCATCAACGACCAAAACCTTACCGTCACGATCTGATGGTAATTCAATCGATGAGTCGGATATCTCATCCAAGCCCAATTCACGCCCCGTGGAGACCCGTAAATGCAGCTCATCAGTCACCATTTTCAGTCGGGACAAGCTTTTGACTCGAGTTTGCAGAGCAAGATCGTTGATCGGTTTGGTAAGAAAGTCGTCGGCTCCCGCTTCCAATCCGTTTAATTTATCAGAAGGTTGATCAAGCGCAGTGACCATAATTACCGGCAGATGGGCCGTACGGCGATCTGCTTTCAACGTACGGCAAACTTCATAACCATCCATTCCAGGCATCATAACGTCCAACAAAACGATGTCACATTGGCCACGCTGACAGATATCAAGCGCCTCAGGTCCGTTAGAGGCAGTTAAAACCTCAAAATACTCAGCCATCAAACGCGCTTGCAAGAGCTTTACATTCGCCTCTATGTCGTCAACAACCAATACACGTGCTGTCACGAGTTATACTCCGTTCAAGTGGACATACGACCCAACAGGGTTAGCCGTCACCCAGATAAGACTTTACAGTTTCAATAAATTTCATCACTGAAATCGGCTTCGATATATAGGCTTCACAACCGCCTTGACGGATACGCTCCTCATCCCCTTTCATAGCGAACGCTGTCACAGCGATCACAGGAATTCGAGCCAGCTCATCGTCTTCTTTCAACCACTTGGTTACTTCAAGCCCAGACACTTCCGGCAATTGGATGTCCATTAAAATAAGGTCTGGTTTGTGCAAACGCGCCAAGTCAAGCGCTTCCAAACCATTGCTGGTCTGGATCGTTTCATATTGCTGCGCCTCGAGAAGATCGTTGAACAATTTCATGTTCAACTCATTATCCTCGACAATCATGACTCTTTTGGCCATCAACTTCCTCTGGGATAACACCAAGCTGGTGATGGGCTTTGCGCCGCTACCGCATTAATTTGATTCGAACTTGCCTAAATATAGCTGCGATAACCTTACGGACTAGTGAATATGCACAAACTTACGCGAGAAGCGGCCGAAACAATTGCAATTTCCGGCTTTCAGTATCTTGCTGCTGATGATGATCTGTTAATGAGATTTTCCGGTGTCACAGGCATTTTGGTCAATGATATGCGAGAAGCAGCGTCACAACCGCATTTTTTAGCGGGTGTTCTTGATTTCTTTTTGTCGCACGAACCTGACTTGTTGGCTTGGACGGAATCTGCGCAAATCAATCCCGAAAACATAATCTCTGCGCGCTATACGTTAGCACCAGAAGACATTTCAGGTTTCTAGATGAAAAAGCGCACTGCCGACGACCAAACTCTCAATCAACTCGAAGAACTGGGCTATTTGGGTTCAGGTTCGCACAATCATGAACGTCCTCTGCTCATCTGCGATGTGGATGAAGTGATTTTACATCTCGTGGACCCTTTTGTTGAAGTGCTCCAAGAACGCGGGTTTGAATTAAAATCTCATTCTTTCAAACTGACCGGCAATGTGTTTCACAAAGATACAGGTGAAGAGGCCAGCCAACAGGAAGTGTGGGCTGGTCTAACCCAACTGTTTGAAGAGCAAAGCAATCGACAAGGCATTGTTGAATGCGCCGCAGAAGAATTGGGAGATCTAAACGAACAGATCGACATCGTGTTCCTGACCAATATGCCACACGAGTTCGGTGACATTCGCCGCAGCTATTTAGCTCAAAACGGTATGACCTACCCTTTGATCACCAACACAGGTTCCAAAGTACCAGCAATCGAAATCATGCAATCGCGTAGTCAAAAACCTATTGGCTTTATCGACGATACGCCGAAAAATTTAGAACAAGTTCGCGATGGAGCATCGGACATTCATCTCTTTCACTTCATGGCGAATGAAGAGTTCAGACAATTGGCTGGAGACATTGACGGCGCTCATTTTTCCACTGGCCACTGGCCCACAGCAAAGACGGGGATACTGTCAGTTCTAGTAGAGAACGGAAGTGGAACATGATACCGTGTCTGCATGATAGGAGAACACGGATTTTGTAGAGATTGCCTGACTGTTCAGCAACGAATGGTCAAAAGATGCTCAAGCTGTGGCAGCCCTCGCCTTATTCAGCACAAAGAACTCTACGACCTATCTCTTGCCCATATAGATTGCGACGCTTTCTACGCTTCCGTGGAGAAACGCGACAACCCTGAATTGGAAAACAAGCCAGTCTTAATCGGCGGAGGGAAACGCGGGGTTGTCTCCACGTGTTGCTATGTGGCGCGCATAAATGGCGTGCGCTCTGCGATGCCGATGTTCAAGGCACTCGAAGCCTGCCCCCATGCGGTGGTGATCAAACCGCGTATGGACGTTTATTCCCAAGTCGGCAAACAAGTGCGTGAAATGATGCGCTCTCTCACGCCATCGGTCGAACCACTTTCCATTGACGAGGCATTTCTGGACCTGTCAGGAACGGAGAGACTTCACGGCAACCCGCCTGCCCTCACATTGGCAAAATTTGTTCAGCGAGTTCAAAAGGAAGTTGGAATATCAATTTCAGTCGGCCTTGCCGCTAACAAATTTCTTGCAAAAGTTGCTTCAGATTTTGAAAAACCAAAAGGGTTTTCGGTAATCGGCGCCGAAGAAGCCTACGGTTTTTTGGCAGAACAGCCCGTTTCCCTGATCTGGGGTGTCGGCAAAGCTATGCAAACCAAATTGCATTCCGACAATATCAAAATGATATCTGACCTTCAAAAAATCGAAGAGGTTGACCTCATTCGCGCTTATGGATCAATGGGATTACGACTATCGCGATTGTCTAAAGGCCAAGACCACCGCAAAGTTGAATCACGTGGCAGTGCTAAAAGCGTCAGTTCAGAAACCACGTTTAACACCGATATTTCATCAGCTGAAGAATTGATTCCTATTCTGAGAAATCAAGCGGAACGCGTATCCGAACGATTGAAGAAATCACATATTGCAGGCCAAACCGTAGTGCTGAAGCTGAAGACATCTGACTTTAAAGGGCGAACACGAAACACGCCCCTACCCGACCCCACCCAACTGGCGGACAAGATGTTTCAAGTTGGCCGTACCATGTTGGAAAAAGAGTTGGACGGCACGCGGTTTCGTCTCCTTGGCATTGGCGTTAGCGACCTTCAATCAGATGAAACCGCAGACCCTGGTGATTTAATTGACGAAGGCGCTACGAAGCGCGCTGCCGTAGAACGCGCCATGGACAAAGTGCGGGACAAATTCGGCGGTAAGAGCGTTGAACTGGGCCTCACTTTTGGAAAGCGCAAACCTCTATCACCGCCGGAACCAGACTAGATGGAAACCGAAACGCGCCGGTTACGGTGTGCAGGGTTTGGAAGGCAAAAACTCAACCTTCTTTAAAGAACCGCGCAAGGAATAGTCGTCATAACGCATCATCAAGTCTCGCGACACGCCGCTTTCCTGCAACAGAAATGACACTTGATAAACGGGCAAACGTTCCCCGGCATTTGCACTTTCTGCCGTAGAAAAATAACTGACAGAAACCGGCCAACTTTCTTCTCGTTCAAACGCTTCAACAACTTCCTTTGGCTCACCTTTTAAATCAGAAACACTTCTCTTTGTTTTACCAACAATAGCAGTTGTATCCACCAATTCGTCACCTTTGTCAGACCCGTCAAATACGGTGGCGGACAAAATAGTTTCGTTAGATTTTGCAGCGTCGATGATCGCAGCAATGTGCTGCGTCATAAAAATTCCCTTGTCCAATTTAACATCCAGCTTTTCAGGTTTGCTGAGCTTCACGTTCACCGAAGGACCGGAACGGTCGGCTGTTCCACGAACCTCTTGTTCCAATTGACCGTTCAAATAGGACTGAGTGACGAAATTGAAATCAAGACCATCGCCGCTTTCGTAAGTCGTGCTGCGCTGATCTGTTGTAAATCCTTTGCGGGATGTCTGAACATTCGTCAGAAACCGGAAGCGGACTGCAAATCCTTCGCAAACAGAGCCCTTCATTTCATAGACAATGCGACCATTCATTCCCGTAATGCCGGACCGGTCGCTGGATTCGACCATAGCAAGATCATAAACGGCCCGATGCGCGCGCAATTTGTCTATTGCTGCGGCTTCAACAAAACCCGTTGTGGTCATAAGAGCCAGCAATGAAAGCGACAAGGCCGTTTTTGTTTTGATCATCTTGAATATGTGTCCGAATGATTTGAATTGATTTGATTTGTCTTCATGCAGTCTTTCACCACATGCACAAACGCGCTACTAAATTTACACCTGCATCACACAATTTTTAGGACAGAACATGGCAGCTGATATTGAAAAGAATTTAAAAGAGCTTGGCATTGAATTGCCAGCACCAGCTGCACCCGCAGCGAATTATATTCCATTCACCATTGCCGGAAACATCTTGACCATATCAGGTCAGATTCCCATGGGGCCAAACGGCATTGAATTTGTGGGGAAACTTGGTGACACAGCTGACGTGGCAACAGGGCAAGGCGCAGCACGTTTGTGCGCCATCAACATTTTGGCACAAGCACAAATGGCGCTTGGCGACCTGTCGCGCATCAAACAAGTCATGAAAATTCAAGGCTTCGTCAACGCAACACCTGACTTCACCGACCATCCTGAAGTCATCAACGGAGCATCTGACCTTCTGGTGGCAGTGCTTGGCGATGCAGGCAAGCACGCCCGCGCAGCGGTTGGTATGAGCTCACTGCCTCGCGGTGTCGCTGTTGAAGTCGATTGCACAATCGAAATCGTTTAAAGCATGACCAAACTAACGCCCGCACCTGACTGGTTGACTTCACTCCCGATCGCCCATCGCGGATATCACGACCTGTCCGAAGGGCGCGCTGAAAATTCAATGGCTGCATTTCGCGCAGCCGTTGACGCGGGCTTTGCAATTGAATGCGATTTGCAGGTCACTGCAACAGGCGAACCCGTCGTATTTCACGACCCGGTTTTGGACAGAATGACGGGTGTGGATGGCAACGTGCGCGACCATTCACCAGCTTCATTGCTTGATATGAAACTTCTGAACATCGCTGATGGCATCCACCTGCTCACAGAACATTTGAAATTAGTTGCTGGAAGAGTTCCGATTGTTTTGGAGTTAAAAGGCGTTCAGGACGAAGATGCAGGTTTTGTAGAGGGTGTAGCAAAGGCGCTTGAAGGCTACGAGGGAAAGATCGCACTCATGTCGTTTGATCATTGGATTTGCGCCCAATTCAAGCCGCTCATACCCCACCTGCCGCGCGGTTTGACCGCAGAGGGTGACGATAGCGCTTATGATACTCATCTACGGGCGATGGAAGATTACGATCTACAGTTCGTGTCTTATGGTGTCGCTGATTTACCCAATAAATTTGTGAAAGAAATGCGCGTTATCGATCTCCCCATCATCACATGGACCGTTAAGGACCAACAATCTGCTTCCACCACACGGAAATATGCAGATCAAATGACGTTTGAAGGATTCGATCCACGCACGGAAAACCTAAATGACTGATTCAAACGACGTGACAATTCGCGTTGTGAGCAGCATGGACGACATTCCATTAGCGGATTGGGATCAACTGGCCAATCCCTCATCTGACCCTACGGATGAATACGACTACAATCCGTTTAACAGCCACGCCTTTTTTGATGCTTTGGAAAAATCAAATTCTGCGAGCCGAAGTTCAGGCTGGTTAGGCCAACATTTGGTCATGGAACACAAGGATGCCGACACTTCAAAGATCACCGGCATACTGCCGTGCTATCTTAAAAATCACAGTCAGGGCGAATATGTTTTTGACCACGGTTGGGCAGATGCGTTCGAGCGCGCTGGCGGCAATTACTACCCAAAACTTCAAGCAACAACGCCATTCACCCCTGCCACAGGCCGAAGACTTTTGGTAGGCAATAACAAAAACACTGCGAAACGCCGTTTGTTACTGGCTGGCGGATTGCAGCAAGTTTGTGAGCAATTGGAGGTCTCTTCCGCTCATGTAACATTCTTACCGGACGATGAATGGGACGTTTTAGGCAAGGCGGATTTTCTCCAGCGAACGGACCAACAGTTCCATTGGTTGAACAACGGATACGAAAGTTTCGATCAATTTCTTGCTGTGTTGTCATCGCGCAAACGGAAAAACATCCGAAAAGAACGCGCCACCGCCTTGAAAGACAATGGGATCACGATTGAGCATCTCACAGGTTCAGATTTAACCGAAAATATTTGGGATACATTCTATCAATTTTACATGGATACCGGGTCGCGCAAATGGGGGCAACCTTATCTAACGCGTGACTTTTATTCACGCATTGGTGAAACCATGGCGGACGATATTTTACTGATCATGGCGAAGCGCGAAGGTCGCTATATCGCTGGCGCCATAAACTTCGTCGGTTCCCACACGCTGTTCGGCAGGCACTGGGGCTGTGTCGAAGATCATGCCTGTTTGCATTTTGAAGTCTGCTACTATCAAGCCATAGACTTCGCGATTGCCAACAAACTGTTGCGTGTTGAAGCTGGCGCCCAAGGCGGTCATAAACTTGCACGCGGTTACATGCCACAAATCACCCGTTCAGCGCATTTCATCACTCATCCGGACTTCCGGCGTGCAGTTTCTGATTATCTGGAACAAGAGCGCAAAGCGGTTCAGAGGGAAAATGAAGCCATCACGCGCCACGGCCCCTTCAAAAAGGAAAACTCCTAATGTCTGAATATGACGATCAAAACATCTTCGCCAAAATTATTCGCGGTGAACTGCCAAGCGAGACTGTGTTCGAAGATGAGGACACAATCGTCATTATGGACATCATGCCCCGTGGCGATGGTCATTGTCTCGTGCTGCCCAAAGCCCCTGCCCGCAACGTTTTCGATGCCACGCCGGAAAGTTTGGCTGCGGTTTCAAAAACAATTCAACATGTAGCTCGTGCATGTAAGGCTGCGTTCAATGCGGATGGCATTACGATTCAACAGTTCAATGAATCTGCGGGTGGTCAGGTTGTTTTCCACTTGCACGTTCACGTAATCCCACGTTTTGAAGGTATTAAAATGCGCCCGCACACCGGAGAGATGGAACAGGGCGACGTGTTAAAAGCCAACGCGAAAAAAATTCGTCAGGCGTTGGCAGAGCTTTGAGTGCTTTCATAGTCGTTCAAATGAGCACGAACAATACGTTCCGCCATCCAAACGCCCAAGCCGAACAAAATAGCACCACCAAACAGGTCCGCCAGATGATGCCCGCCATGAATGAGTGTTCCCGGCAGAACAATCAGATTCAAAACCAGAAAGACTGGAAATAGTTTGCGGAGACCAATCGCAGCAAATGTGCAGATAAATGCCATCGTCGTGTGATAAGATGGAAATGCAATTAGTCCCTCCACATGAGCAGGCGTCACGGTTTCAGGGCCGGAAATCATCATCGTCAAAAGCCGTTGGCCATATTCAGAAGTCACCATAGGGCGCGTTTTGGCTGCAACCTCATCGGACAGTGTGAACATTGCAGATGGGCCGTGGCTTGGAAACAATGACCAAAACGCGATCAAAACCACTGTCGTCGTTACCAACAAAAGCAGCATACGGTGCAGCCAGATTTTTTTACCCATAAACCCCAAAAGCAAAATCAGTATGGTCAACTGCGGCATGACAGAAATATAGGCAAAGCGACTCAATTCATTGAACCATGGAACATCTCCCGCCCATGAAACGATCCCAGGCCATGAATAGCCCAACCATGTATCAAATTGGAGTAAGTAGCCATCGATTGGATGGCCGTTCAATGGGAGTAATAGAAAATTGAACACAAGAGCCGAGTTCGAGAAAAGCAGCATCAATGCGAGACATGTCAACGCATCTCCGATACCAGTTCCACGACCGGACAATCGATAAAATTGCCCCAAAGCCCCTACAAATATCGCCAATGCAAACAAGCCTGAATAGGCTTGCGCGTCTATGGCACCTCCGCGAAATATCAAAAGTCCGGCATTGATAATCATCAATGCTGCAGCAATACGCAGAACCAGAATTTCAGCACCATCCAGCGCAAACCATTTGGTTTTTGTGGTCTCTGTGATGTCGAGGCTCATAGGTGCTCTCAAAATTGAAAAAGTCTGCACTCTTTTTGCCAACAGAGTTTTAGGATCAGGTTAACCAAAATCCAGTCAACAACAGAACTTCCGCCACCACCACACCCACAATAACTTTCCGGCCAGTCACGAGAAAAACTCCAAACCCTCCGAACGCAGCACCCAATCGCAACCACAAAGGCAGTTCCGCCAAGGTTCCAGTGGGGTTGAATACAAATTGCGCAATAACCGCTGCAACCAGGCCGGTTGCGATGCACCTGATGAACACAAGCCATTCGGACGTTTCATCAAGGTTGCCGACAAGAAAGACGCCAGCCCACCGCCAGACCGACGTTGGCACAACGCCAGCGATCAATATAAAGAGAAACGGCCACCACCAAACTTCGAAACTATTGTAAAACATCACTCAGTTCCAATCTTGGGTGCCAAGATGCGGTGCAATGCGTAAGCGACAATGCCAGCAAGAAGCCCGGCAATCAAAATATTGGCCTGCGGCATGTACCAAGTAGCGATGGGACCCAGGACAAATCCAACACCCAGCGCAATGTGTTCCGCCTTCGCTCGTGCAGTGTTCCAAATGGATGTTGCAAAATATATTGGCGTGAGAAAATACAAACAAGCCATAATCGCTGGTGGTAAAGACGGAGCCAATTGATGAACAAGTGCTGCCGCAACCGTTGTTGCAATGGCCATCGTGCTTGCAAATCCGACAAAATAAGGAAGCCGCCCACGTCGTGGAATATCTTTTGCTTTCTGCAATGTGTGAACCCAAGCGGTGATGGCCACCAGATTGGA
Organism: uncultured Rhizobiaceae group bacterium; assembly: GCA_938010435.1. Taxonomy (GTDB): domain Bacteria; phylum Pseudomonadota; class Alphaproteobacteria; order Rhizobiales; family Rhizobiaceae; genus Pseudahrensia. Next base: position 253,626 of record CALLUS010000005.1, read on the forward strand.
CACCAAAAGCAAATGCCAACGTTTTGTATGGGGGGCACGAATTTCAGGGATCAATGCCATTGTCATGGGCATCATGCGTATAGCAGCCAATGCAACAGCGGGCGCAATAGCAAGCAACGAGGCACCGCTCACAATGCCAGCCAACAAAATCAAATGGCTTGGTAGTGCCCAAATTGTCGGCACCAAAAATATGAGATGCGCCAGTGGAAGCCCCGCCTCTCGCGCCAAACCACCAAACCCGACAAATGCCGACAGCAATATGAATGCAGGGAGCGAGAACAAATTTCTCGCCCCCTGCAAATACCATGACCAATCATAGGATTGATCCTCGTTATTGGAATGGACCTGATCAGAATTGAGCAACATCATGAATAAGAATGAATAGAAACACTATTCTATCTGTGATGGGCAATTCCCTTAAGATCAATCCCTATTCGCATATCCGGGTTGTTCTGCCTTAATGATTGGCAGCAGAACCATTGGTCGTCATCGGCTTCAAGAACGGGCCAAGCAGTCCACCTTTAGTGTTCTCGCTGGCATCTTTGATGATCGACGTATCGTTTTCCATCTCTGCCACGAGCTCGTCGATCACTTCTTCATTCGACAATTCATGAGAATTGTCAGCCTTGGGCTTTTCCAGGCGCGTCTCCTTTTCAGGAACAATGGCCTCTTTTTTAGGGGCTGGTGTTGCCAAGCTTACATAAGATTTTCGCTGCTCTTCTGTAGGTTCAAACTCCAAACGATCTTCCGCCTTTTCACCCAAATCCAGCAAAAGAATGCCGAGTTTCTTGGCCAATTTGAAGTCTGCACTGCGGCGAAGCCTTTGAATAGCATCTGCACGGATCGTTTTCAGTTGATCAATATGGTCCATGTGTTTGTTCCCTGTCTTTGTTATTATTACAAATTCAGAGTTGAAGAGAAAACAGGCGTGGAGGTGGCAAAACTGTGAAATCCCGAGGTGCAAATATCACAAATAATGTCACGGTGCTAACAGATATCAAAAAGGCGGAACCAATGGTTCCGCCTTTTTCTATTCAGTTGATCGCAAAAGTTAACTTTTCAGCGGCACTTTCGGCACAGCCGTTCCACCCTTGCGTTTCGGTTTAGGTGCCGCCTTTGGCTTTGTAGTAGCTTTCGCTGGCGCCTTTTTCTTTGCCGGCGCTTTTTTACCTGTCGCCTTTTTGACAACTTTTTCTTTCTTCGGCTTCACAGGTTTATCTTCGATAGCTTCTAGTTTGAGCTGTTTCTCACCGTCTTTCTCTTCAACAGTAACAATAACAGTTCCACCTTTTTGGAGATTACCGAACAACACTTCGTCCGCCAGCGGCTTCTTAATGTGCTCTTGAATAACACGGCCCAATGGACGCGCACCCATACGGTCATCATAACCTTTCTTGGCAATCCACTCGATCGCTTCAGGCGACAATTCAAATGTTACGCCGCGCTCAGAAAGTTGCGCTTCCAATTGAATAACGAATTTCTGCACCACTTGATGAACGATCTCTGGCTTGAGGCCATCGAACGGGATGATTGCATCCAAGCGGTTGCGGAATTCTGGTGCAAACAAACGGTTGATCGCTTCCATATCATCGCCAGTGCGTTTGGAAGACCCGAACCCGATAGCAGATTTAGCAGCTTCCGAAGCGCCCGCATTTGTGGTCATCACGATAATCACATTGCGGAAATCAACTTTCTTGCCGTTGTGATCAGTCAGCGCACCATTGTCCATCACCTGCAACAGAATGTTGAATAGGTCCGGATGGGCTTTTTCGATCTCGTCCAGCAGCAAGACACAATGGGGGTGTTGATCCACACCATCGGTCAACAATCCACCTTGATCAAACCCGACATATCCTGGAGGCGCACCGATCAAACGAGAGATCGTGTGGCGTTCCATGTATTCAGACATGTCAAAGCGCAACAACTCAACACCAAGTGTGTCGGCCAATTGTTTAACAACTTCGGTTTTACCAACCCCTGTGGGGCCAGAGAACAAATAAGACCCGATTGGCTTTTCTGGTTCACGCAACCCTGCCCGTGCCAATTTGATAGATGAGGCCAAAGCATCAATTGCCTTATCTTGACCGTAGACCATGCGTTTCAGCTGATCGGTCAAATTCTTGAGAACTTCGGCATCGTCCTTAGACACGGTCTTCGGAGGAATGCGTGCCATCGTGGCAATTGTGGCTTCAATATCTGTAACACCAATGGTCTTTTTGCGCTTTTCAGCTGGCAAGAGCATTTGGCTTGCGCCTGTTTCATCGACAACATCAATCGCCTTATCGGGCAATTTACGATCATTAATGTAACGCGCAGACAATTCTACGGCTGATGTAATCGCGTCATTTGAATATTTCACTTTATGGAAATCTTCGAAATAGGGTTTCAATCCCTTCATGATTTCAATTGCATCAGGAACCGATGGTTCATTCACATCAATTTTCTGGAAACGGCGCACCAGCGCACGATCTTTTTCAAAGAACTGACGATACTCTTTATATGTCGTCGAGCCGATACACCGTATTGAACCGCCAGAAAGCGCTGGCTTGAGCAAATTGGACGCATCCATGGCACCGCCAGATGTGGCACCCGCGCCAATAACAGTATGAATTTCATCGATGAACATAATCGCACCGGGTGTGTCTTCGATTTCTTTCACGACCTGTTTCAGGCGCTCTTCAAAATCACCGCGATAACGGGTGCCGGCAAGCAAAGTTCCCATATCAAGCGAGTAGATTGTCGCATCGAACAGAACTTCCGGTACATCTTTATCAACAATACGTTTGGCCAATCCCTCGGCAATCGCTGTTTTACCAACACCAGGGTCACCGACATAAAGTGGATTGTTTTTTGATCGACGGCATAAAACCTGAATAGTGCGATTCACTTCTTCCTTACGACCGATCAGAATATCGATCTTACCATCAATGGCCTTTTGATTGAGATTGACACAATAAGCCGCCAACGCTTCGCCTTTTTTGGCTTCGCCGCCCTCGCCTTCAGGTCCAATGCCTCCATCGACACCTTCAACAGGGCGCCCCTCGCTCGTTCCGGCACGTTTGGCAATACCGTGAGAAATAAAGTTCACTGCATCATAGCGGGTCATGTCCTGCTCTTGCAGGAAATAAGCCGCATGACTTTCCCGCTCAGCAAAAATAGCCACCAATACGTTAGCACCGGTCACTTCTTCGCGACCAGAAGATTGGACGTGAATAACAGCACGTTGGATGACCCGCTGAAACCCGGGTGTGGGTTTTGAATCTTCGAAAGTTTCCGTCACCAAGTTGTTCAACTCGGTGTCAATGAAAGCATAAAGATCATCACGCAAACGATCGACACCCACATTGCAAGCGTTCAGCACAGCAACGGCATCTTCATCGTCCACCAACGCAAGCAGTAAATGCTCTAACGTCGCGTGTTCTTGGCTGCGTTCGTTGGCGTAAGTAAGCGCCCTGTGAAGAGCGTTTTCAAGACTGTCGGTAAAACTTGGCAAAAGACATTCCTAATTTGAGTTCAAACATTTCGCGACGGGTGTCACAAAATTTAGTTCATTTCTTTTCCATCACACATTGTAATGGATGTTGATGCTTGCGCGCATAATCCATCACCTGTGTCACTTTAGTTTCGGCAACTTCGTAGGTGTACACACCACATTCACCCACACCGTTTTGATGTACATGGAGCATAACTTGCGTTGCTGCATCCAAGTCCATTTGGAAATACCGGGCCAAAACATCAATAACGAATTCCATCGGTGTAAAATCATCGTTCAACAATAAGACACGATAAAGGCTCGGCTTCTTCACTTTCGTCTTTGTTTTCGTGATTGTATCAATGCCGGAGTTCCCGTCATCGTCATTATCACGGAACTCATCATCGCCTTGCATGGTGGTATTGAGAAAATTGCGAGCAGTCATGAGTTGGCTATTCCATTAAAATTGATCATCGGGCCGGTTCACAAGCAGAGTGAACGATTCCCACCGCGACTGTATATAGTGTGCTTATCTTCAACTTTAAGCCCTGATGTTTGTCGAACTCAACACCACAGATTACAATTCATCAACCATTGTAAATGTGACGCAGCAAATCAGGTCACAATTTGATCAAAAAAGCACTCCGTAAAAATACTTCAGATTTTATCCGCTGCCTTAAGGCTTTGGTTACCATGTGAATTTACATTTTCTTCAAGACGCGTTGCCTGTACCCGCAGCGAGCGTCAGTGTTTTGCGTAACCTGCTGCTTTAGCAGGCCAATATCGAGGTAATGTCGTGCGTACCGTTTTCGGATCGACTGCTAACACCGCTCTATGCCGTGTTTTTATATCTATTTTGTCATTTTTGATGCTTTTTGCATTTCAAATCGCTGTGACCAGCGATGCTGACGCTCGAAAGCGCAAGCGTGGCAATCCAAAATATGCGGCAATCGTGATTGATGCCAAAACCGGTAAAGTTCTGCATTCTCGCAGTGCCTATGCCAAACGCTATCCGGCCTCGTTGACCAAAATGATGACGCTTTATCTCGTATTTGAAGATATGAAAGCGGGCCGCATCAGCAAATCCAGCCGTTTGGTTATGACCCGCGCTGGCGCGCGTCGTCCTCCTTCAAAAATCGGTCTGCGCGTTGGTCAATCCATTTCCATGGAACAAGCTATTCTGTCGCTTGTAACAAAATCTGCCAATGATGTTTCCACTGCAATCGGTGACAAGCTTGCTGGCTCAGAAGCAAAATTTGCAAAGCGCATGACATTAAAAGCCCGTCAATTGGGTATGAAGAGTACAACATTTAAAAATGCCAATGGCTTAACAGCGCGTGGTCAACTGACAACGGCTGCAGACATGGCTAAACTAGGCATGGCGCTTCGCGAACACTTCCCGCGTCAATATCGCTATTTCAGCACGCGTTCATTCAAATTCGGCAAGCGTCGCTATGGCAACCACAACAAACTACTGGGCCGTGTACGCGGAGTTGATGGCATCAAAACAGGTTATACAAGAGCATCAGGTTTCAACCTTGTTTCTTCTGTGAGCAGCCGCAACCGTCGTATCGTTGCCGTGGTAATGGGCGGTCGTTCGGGTCGTTCGCGCAATTCCCAAATGCAAAAACTCATCCGTGCTTATTTGCCAAAGGCATCTACAGGCAAGTCACGTCGTCAGATTGCCCGTGCAACATCTTCACGCTCAACACGCGTTGCTTCCAGAAACACAAACCAGATTGTAACTGCTGCGAAGACAAAGGCTGTAGCCAGTAAAGCCAATTCTTTAATTTCTTCGCGTGTGAAGAACGCCCACGCTACCAATCAGCCGAGTTCTAAATCTGTAGCCAGCATCAAAAAACAACTCGTGCGTATGAATTCCAAGTCTACACCGAAACCAGAACTGCGTCCTTCTGTTGATATGATCAAAACCGCTAGCCTTGGGGGCACATCAGCAAAATCCACAGGTTGGCAAATTCAGATCGCCGCATCTGACAGCCAACCAAAGTTGATGGATTTGATGAAAAGCGTTCAATCCAAAAATCCCCGTATGTTGGGCAAGAAAACCATGTCTACACCAAGCGTCAGACGAAATGGCAAGAAACTCTATCGTGGCCGGTTCGCCGGTTTCGCTTCAAAACGTGATGCCACGCGTGCCTGCAAATCTCTTAAACGCCAAAAAGTAGATTGTTTGGCTTTGAACGGCTGACTTTCAGACTGCCCCCGCATGCGTATTGTGCGGGGTTACATAACCGGCCCGTGTATTGGGCTTTATCCAGTGTTTCCGAATTGTATTGTGTAAAGGAAATCAGGAATGGCTTCTCAGAAGAACATCCTTCGCCTCATTGATTTTGGCGGCAAGAAAAACAGAACCTCCGCTGTCGGGTTGGACCGATTTGATGAGGCGCCTATGGGCTTTACGGATCTCAGTAGCATGAGCGCCAAACGAAAGCCCCAGCACCTCATAGGCCTCCTCTTCGCCCATGGTTCCCGGGCCAGGCGTACCAGTCTGCCCCGCACTGCCATCCGTTTGAGCGTTTTCACGCCCTCGGGAAAATCGGCCGTCAAGATACGTGTTTAGCAATTCAAGCGTCTGGCCATCTTCGCTCACCTCGGTAAGAAGAACGGTCAGGTCGCTTTCGCTCATGGCATTGAGTTCTTTGCCTTCAAATGTCCCAACCAAGACAACACCGTTCATTTCTCCGGTTTTGTGATTGATTTCCATCTCCACACCGGCAGTTCGTAACGTCGAAAACCGCTTATTGGAATTGGCCCGTATTTTTGGTCCGCATTTGCGAAAGCTGCGCCACAAAACGACCCCAAGTAAAACAACGCCAGCGCCCACCGCAGGTACACGAACGAGCATAAGCGCAGCGCCTGCAGCCATCAAAATTGGTGGTAAGTAAATGCGAATAAATTGCGCAAGAGACTTAGCCGGTACGAACAAGAATACCGCAGCCAAAGTCGCAAGAATAATGATTGGGGAGATCAGATATGTCATGCCATATATTTGGGCGATTACACCCACAACGCAAGCATCAATAAGTCGCAGGAAATTTAGTCTGCAAATATATCCGGCATATCGACGGCTTCATAAGACTTATGAATCCACGCCTGACGCGCTTGCGCCATTTCTTTTGCACAATCATCGACCGGCAAACGCAAAGCAGAAATGAGTTTCTCGATTTCTCGACATGCAGAAATATGTGAAGCATTGGGCTTTTTATCGCCAGTGAGTAGCTCAAAATCATCCAGAGCCGTCAACCCCTTGGGGAAATACTGACGGAAAATAACGCGTTCGCTGATACCGTCTGCAATTCTAAATCCCAAACGCATGGAAAGTTCATGCAGGCATTTATAGACATTGCGTTCATTGTTTGAGGTCAACGACGACAAACGATTGCGCACAACAATCCAGTCCAACAAGCCGTCATCTGCATCACGGCGTTTGCGACGGGCATCACGAACCATTTTAGCGTAGTGGCTGACATCAACCACTTCCATTTTCAAAGCATCAACTTTCCCGAGAATATCGAAATCCACGAATGAATCGTTCATCGGCGTTAGCAAAGTATCTGCCATCGAATGAGCCAAGCGCATCAAATACCCATCGGCCCCCGGTGTATCCACCACAATGAAATCGTGATCATTTTCGATTTCAGAGATCGCGCGCAAGAAAGCCGAAAAGTCCTGCATTTGTGCTTCCATCGTGCTGTCGAGTTTGGAGCCGTCAAAGCGAAAATGGCTTGACAATTCGAGGTTCAGGTTATTCTTGATCGACCAACGTTTGCGATTATCCACGTAGCGGGACAACGAGTTCTGACGTGAATCAAGATCAATCGTTGCAACCTTGAACCCTTTTTTCAAAAGCGCCACAGCCACATGCATGGACGTTGTGGTTTTACCCGAACCGCCTTTTTCATTGCCGCATACGATAACATGGGCATTGCCAGCATTCATCTTCTTGCTGGCAAACATACCTTCAACACGTTCAATTTTTAGGCGATCACTCATGGAACTCAGATGGCTTTCAAGGCGGGCACTGCCGCGACAACACGAATTAACGTATAGGAAACCATAAATTTACATCCCAAGCACGTGATTGTGCGAAGCTTGGTTAACTGCAAAGACTTTACAGCAAGCCGAGTTCCGCCAATTCGGAACGCAAATGAACAGGCAAAGCCGATTCATTTTGCCCAAGATCCCCCGGCGTTTCTTCGCCTTTGAGATATCTCCATCCCTGAAAGGCGCGTTTTGGGTGCCATTGGGTGGGGACGACCTCATTCCCCAGCATCAATTTGCAACGACGAATGCCCTCACCGTCCACAAAGGGACGAATATCAACCAATTTTTGACGTGCCTGAATTTGTCCCTTAATCACCCAATAGAGCGATCCGCCATCGAGCAGTTCATCTTTTCGTTTTGGCACCATACGTGTGGTATGAAAAAGCTGAACTTCAACATTACTGGCTGCCATATCCAAGAGTCTCTGTTTCGACCAACCTTGAAGATCATCGAGACTTTCAGCACCAACACACAATTTTAGAATATTCAGGCTCATATTCCAGACATAAATCTTCGGTCACTCTTGGCCTAGCCGCGTCTTTAAGCGTCCACAGTTGGGTTTTTACTGAGGATCAAGGCCACAGCACCATTTTCGACTTGCTCACCAGCCGTGATTGCCAATTGAGCAACAGTGCCGTCATAGGGCGCGACCACCGAATGCTCCATCTTCATCGCTTCCACAGAGAACAGTATATCACCCTCCTCCACGCTGTCACCGCTGGCAACAGTAACAGTGATGACTTTGCCGTGCATTGGAACTTTTATGGCGCCGTCACTGGAAGCCGCAGCTTCGTCCTGCAATTCGAAAACCCGTGGTTCAAATATCCACTGGTGGCCATTTTTCAACACAAACACGCGTTCGCCATCGTGAAAGTAGGAACATTTGGAATCTGGAGCAACAATCTTCCCCGTATCCATTAAGAGTGAAAGACCATCAGACGTGTAAACAACCTGAGCAACTTGCTCTTCGCCATCAAGAAGAAAGTTAAACGGAACTGTCCGAGCAGACCCTGTTTGAAACCCATCGGTAGCAGTCCATGGTGAGTTGTCATTCTGCGACTTTGCAGCAAGTTGCTTCTGTTCGTTTTCAATCAATCCCACAACACCAGCGGCTAAAACACCTTGATCTACAGCGGCTTCAGGAACCAGTTTTGACAAGTTCTCATCAATCAAACCTGTGTTGAAATGTCCTTGAACAAAGCCTTTATGACCACACAGTGCTGCAAGGAATGCCGTATTGGTCACTGGTCCAGCAATTTTGGCATCCTGCAATTGCTTTGTGATCAATGCCAGTGCCTCACGACGCGAACCGCCATGGACAATAAGCTTGGCAATCATCGGGTCGTAATAGGGCGTAATTTCATCGCCAGTGTCAACACCAGAATCAATGCGAACACCATTACCTTCTTGGCCTAAATCCATTGCGATCAGACGACCAATTGAGGGTAAAAATCCGGTGGATGCGTCTTCGGCGTAAATACGGGCTTCAAAAGCATGGCCGTTAATCGACAACTCTTCTTGTTTTGTAGGCAATTCTTCACCCGAAGCGACGCGCAATTGCCATTCAACCAAGTCTTGACCTGTGATCATTTCTGTCACTGGATGTTCAACCTGCAGGCGTGTGTTCATCTCCATAAAGAAGAACCCGTCTTCAGAAAGGCCACCTTCGCCATCAGCAATGAACTCAACGGTTCCCGCACCCTGATAACCAACAGCTTTAGCTGCATCACATGCGGCCTTACCCATAGCGGCGCGAACCGCATCTGTCATACCCGGCGCAGGTGCTTCTTCAATGACTTTCTGATGTCGTCGTTGAAGCGAACAATCCCGTTCAAACAAATGAACCACGTTGCCGTGAGAATCTCCAAAAACTTGAATTTCAATATGACGTGGATTCTGAACAAATTTCTCTAACAGTACATTATCATTATTGAAAGAGGACTTCGCTTCGCGTTTTGCAGCCTCCAGCGCATCGTCGAACTCCAAAGCTTTTGAAACTTTGCGCATGCCTTTTCCGCCACCGCCGGCAACCGCTTTGATGAGCAAGGGATAGCCAATTTCATAGGCCTTCCGCTTAAGGAAAGTCGGGTCCTGATTTTGGCCATGGAAACCCGGCACGATAGGCACACCCGCCTCAGCCATGATTTCCTTGGAACGATCTTTCAGCCCCATCGCACGTATGGATTCTGGCGGAGGTCCCACGAAAATCATACCTGCGTCCTGAGTCAATTGCGCAAAATCAGCATTCTCAGACAGGAATCCATACCCGGGGTGGATTGCTTCTGCACCAGCTTCTTTAGCAATGGCCAGAATCCGTCCAGACCGCAAATAACTGTCAGCCGCTGCAGCAGGACCCAGCAAATGCGCTTCATCAGCCAGACGTACATGTTTTGCCCCTGCATCGGCTTCGGAATAGACCGCAATGGTGCGGATTCCCATACGTTTAGCGGTTTTGATAACACGGCAGGCAATTTCGCCGCGATTAGCTATGAGTAATGATTTGATCATACCCGTTCTTATCGTGCCATAGCCAACGTGGCTATATGGGAAAACTTAACATTCAACGATATTGACGGGAACATTGATGGCAAGGCCACCTTGGCTCGTTTCCTTGTAACGCACGTTCATATCATGGCCTGTTTGGCGCATGGTTTCGATACAGGCATCGAGAGGTACGAAATGGCTCCCATCCCCATGTAAAGCAAGCGATGCAGCCGTGACAGCCTTTACAGCACCGACGGCATTGCGCTCGATGCAAGGCACCTGAACCAACCCGCCAACTGGGTCGCACGTCATGCCAAGATGATGTTCCAGCGCGATCTCAGCCGCATTCTCCACTTGTTGCGGTGTTCCCCCCATAATCGCGGCCAATCCGGCAGCAGCCATCGCAGCGGCTGAGCCAACTTCCCCCTGACAACCTACTTCCGCACCAGAAATAGAGGCTTTGTGCTTGATAATACCGCCTATGGCCGACGCTGTGAGCAGGAAGTCTTGAATATCAACCTCGCTGACCGCAGGGTTGAATTTCAAATGATAGCTCAGAACCGCTGGAATGACGCCAGCAGCCCCGTTTGTTGGTGCCGTCACGACTTTGCCACCAGCCGCATTCTCTTCATTCACAGCCATGGCGTAAACAGACAACCAATCATTCGCGGCGAGTGGGCCAAGTTCGTTGTTTTGCCATTTGACATCAAGCTTTTCTTTGATCGATTTTGCACGGCGCTTTACAGCCAAGCCGCCAGGAAGTTCGCCTTCTTGGCTCAACCCACGATTAACGCAGTCACTCATCGCTTTCCAGATTGCGTTGATCTCACCATTCAACGTGTGGTTTCCAAGTTCAACCTGTTCATTAGCACGTTTCATTTGGGCGATATTGAGACCAGACGTTTGCGCCATTTCCAACATTTGTGCAGCGCTTTCAAAGGGGTATGGAGCCGTTACAGGCGCACCACCATCAAGACCCAAATTCATTCGTTCGAGCTCAATCCCATCAACAACAAATCCGCCTCCAACGGAATAATAAATCTGGCGCACTAAAGTAGCACCTGAACTGTCCAATGCTTCAAATCGCATTCCGTTTGCATGGCCTGGCAAAATCTCATCATAGTCGAAACTCAAATCGGTTTTAGGATCGAAAGACCATTCAGGAAATCCCTCCACTTTGATTACAGCATTGGTTTGATTGTCTTTCAGGATAGCATCCACATTATCAGGGTCCAACAAATGAGGTTCACACCCCATAAGACCCAATATGATAGCGCGATCACTGCCGTGACCTTTGCCCGTAAAGGCCAGCGATCCATGCAATGAAACACGAATACGATTCACTTGCGCCGACGACGGACGTGGCCAATCTCCATCACGCACATATTCCAGAAAACGGTGAGCAGCCACCATCGGGCCCATCGTGTGCGATGAAGAAGGCCCAATCCCAATTTTGAATATATCCGTGATCGAAAGAAACATGTTGAACTCTTACAAAATACAGCGTCATTAGGACTGGCGCATGGTTTGAGCTGTTGTACATTGGTTCGTTCAGACAACCATACCAATTCCGACATTCTTTATGCGATTTCCAACACCTCTCATCGAAGCGCAACTGATCCACCGTTATAAACGCTTCTTGGCCGATGTCAGATTGGACAATGGTGATGAAATCACGGTGCATTGTCCCAATCCCGGCGCGATGCTGGGATTGAACGAACCGGGCAACAGAGTATGGATTTCCGACAGCGGCAATCCTAAACGCAAATTACGACACACATTGGAACTCATGGAGGTGCCCTCGTCCACAACAAAAAGCACTGTTTTGGTGGGAATAAATACAAATTTACCAAACAAATTGGCAGAGGAAGCCATACTTGCAGGCCAGATTGAACAATTAACGGGTTATTCCATCCTGCGCCGTGAAGTGAAATACGGTGAAAATTCGCGCATTGACATTCTGCTGGAAGAAGATGATCGCCCGCCCTGCTTTGTGGAAATCAAAAACGTGCATTTTGTACGTGAAGCAGGCTTGCATGAATTCCCGGATTGCAAGACAGCACGCGGTGCGAAGCACCTTCGCGAATTATCAAATGTTGTAAAACAAGGCGGACGCGCGGTTATGCTCTACGTTATCCAGCGCAACGATGGAGATCGCCTGTCCTTTGCAGCAGACCTTGACCCCGATTATGTCAGAGCATTTGAAGAGGCTACAAAAGCCGGGGTTGAAGCCATCGCCATTCGGTGCGACATCTCCACAGAAGATATTACAGCGCGACACATCATTCCGATTGTGTCGTAACCGCACTGCAAAAGGCATTGAAATTGACGAGTTATATCGACGCTGCAAAAGCACCACTTAAAAACACAGGCCAGATCAAACTCTATTCCAGCGAAGATTTTGATGGAATGCGAAAGGCGTGCCAATTGACAGCCCGTTGCCTTGATGAAGTCGCCGGCATGGTGGAAATCGGCCTCAAAACTGAGAAGATTGACAAGTTTGTATTCGAATACGGAATGGATCATGGCGCAGTACCTGCAACGCTAAATTATCGCGGCTATCCCTATTCCAGCTGCATTTCGTTGAACCACGTAGTTTGCCACGGTTTCCCATCAGACAAACCTTTGCGCGATGGCGATATTCTGAATGTGGACATCACGTTCATTTTGGATGGATGGCACGGAGATTCCAGTCGTATGTATATTGCTGGCAAACCAAAACGCGCCGCTGAACGTCTTGTTGATTTGACCTATGATTGCCTCATGGCTGGCATAGATGCGGTTAAACCCGGCAATCGCATGGGCGCTATCGGGGCGGCCATTCAAGAGTTAGCCGAAAAAGAACGTTGCAGTGTGGTGCGCGACTTTTGTGGACACGGACTTGGCAGATTGTTCCACGACGCCCCAAACGTTCTTCACTACGGAAACGCCAACGAAGGCGTAGAAATTGTACCCGGAATGATTTTCACCATTGAACCGATGATCAATCTCGGCAAACATCATGTGAAGATATTGAAAGATGGTTGGACCGCTGTGACCCGTGACAGATCACTAACTGCGCAGTTTGAACATTCCGTTGGTGTGACTGAAACGGGTTGCGAGATTTTCACCGCCTCTCCTGCGGGCCACACCAAACCGCCCTACGCGTCGGGCTGATTAAATATGGCAGGAGGGAAACATGCGAGCCCGGATAAGGGCAAAGGCAGCTTCGAAGAAGCAAGCGTTCCCCATTATCATGGCCACAGAGACCGCCTGCGAGAGCGGTTTTTGGAAAATCCGGACTCTTTACCGGACTATGAATTGCTGGAACTCTTGTTGTATCGCAGCATAAGGCGCGGCGACACCAAACCGTTGGCAAAACGCCTGCTCGACAATTTCGGAACTCTCGCCGCCGTTATGCGTGCCGATATTCTGGATCTTCAGCGTGTTCAAGGAGTCGGCCCTGCTGTCGCGACAGACCTTAAAGTAGTGGCTGTCGCATCAGCGCGCGGCATTCGATCCAAGTTCGAAAACAAAACCATGCTCAGTTCTTGGTCTTCAGTGATCGACTATTGTACCGCTGCCATGGGCCACGAAAAAATTGAACAGTTCCGCATATTGTTCTTAGACAAGAAAAACGGCCTGATAAAAGACGAAGTGCAACAAAAAGGCACCGTTGATCATACGCCCGTTTACGTGCGCGAAGTGATAAAACGTGCACTGGAACTCAACTCCTCAGCCCTCATATTAGTGCACAATCATCCGTCAGGCGACATCACACCCTCGCGCGCAGACATCGAAATGACGAAGAACATCATCGAAGCCTCGGCACCTATGGGCATTACGGTGCACGATCACATAATAATTGGCAGCAATGAACATGCCAGCATGAAAGCACTTCAACTGATTTAATACGATGTCTTTTCACAACGCATTACAATGTCTATGAAACAGATATGAACAGGTTGCTCAAATCACTGACAGCACTCGCTTTTTTACCAACAGCATTGCTCCCTTTGAGTTCAAGCATTGCGTGGGGTGCGGACCTGATCGGTTTGTCGTTACCGATGAACAAACGATACGAAACCGTCACAAAACGCTTCGAATTAGGCGCTCTTATGGCCCAAGGAAAAGCGGACACTGAGGAAACAGATATCGACTTCAAGTTGGTGGACGACAATTGTGATGTGGCTTCGGTGCAAGAATTGGCTCAACAATTTTCCGATGCAAAGGCGATCGTGGGATTACCATGTTTTAAGCTAGCTGCAGAGCTTGCCCGCGCGCTCAAAGGTGCCAACAATCCGGCTTCGATTTTAACGTTCAGAACCCGCAACCCTGCGCTACAACGGTTGCGCGAAGTTGAAAAACTTCCAATCATTGAGTTTTCAAATACGCCTGATGCGGAAGCAAAAGCAGTAATCGATTTCATTCTTCCCCGGTTCGGCACCAAACCTTATGCAATCTTAGATGATGGAAGTGTTTACGGACGCGGCTTGGCAGATGCCATTCGATTGATCGCTGAAGAAACGGGTCGCAAACCAATCACCAATGCAAACTTCCGCCCCCTTCAAACAAACCAGCGCGCTCTGTTGCGCCGTTTAAAACGTTCAGGTGTGGAAGCTGTCATCATTGCTGCCGACCCCGAAGATGTGGTGACGATAGCCAACGATATGGATGCGTTAAAACTGGATTGGCCCATCGCGACGGGTGAACAAATAGCACTCTTACCTTTCGCCAGCGATGCACAAAAAATCATACGGCCAATCTTGGCAATTGCTCCAACTATGCGCAAAGTTTTGGATCAAGACTTTCTGACGGAAGCTGCTAATCTCGAAGTACCAACCGATCCTGAAGTGGTATTGGGACATGTGATGGTTGAAGTGGCTTCTCAGCTAATCAAAACGCCAAATTCACGCACGTTTGAAACAATCGTTGGTAAGATCAATCTGAGAGACGATTCAAGAATTATATTAGAACCGTTTGAACTTGTGAAATGGTCAAACAGTCAGCTCTCTATCGTCGAAAGCAACTAACCATGAAAGCTGGTAAGCGAAACCTGATCACAGACATCGAGGGTTTGCGCGTGGGTCATGCGCAAGACGCTAAACTAAAATCTGGCGTCACAGCACTCATTTGCGATATGGAAAATGTTTCCAGCGTCCATGTGATGGGCGGCGCACCGGGCAGTCGCGACACTGATCTTCTGCAACCTGAAAACACAGTTCAATCCGTCGATGGATTTGCGCTGTCCGGTGGTTCTGCATTTGGATTAGATGCAGCAAGCGGCGTTCAAGCTGCATTGCGCGAAGACGGCAAAGGATTTCAAATCGTTGACCAGCGTGTGCCAATTGTTCCGGCTGCCATTTTGTTCGACCTCATTAATGGCGGCAACAAAACTTGGGGCCAATACCCACCTTATCGTGACCTCGGCTATGAAGCTGCCAGAAACGCTACTGAAGATTTTGAGCTCGGGTCTGCGGGCGCAGGCACAGGTGCTTTGGTTGGTGGGCTTGCTCCCGGCTTAAAAGGCGGATTAGGCTCTGCTTCTACTGTGCTCGACAACGGCATCGCAATCGGCGCATTGGTCGCAGTGAATGCTTTGGGCGCTGCCACGATTGGCGACAGCAAGCATTTTTGGGCGCAGCCATTTGAAGTGGGAGACGAGTTCGGAGACTTTGGCTCCTCGTCCGTGTCCGCCGATGAGGCTCAAAAACTGCGCATCAAATTGAGCAGTGAACAAAACAAAAATAAAAACACCACAATCGCAATCATCGCTACCGATGCTGTCCTCACCAAAGGCGAAGCAAAACGTTTGGCTGTTGCCGCCCATGACGGCTTTGCGCGTGCCCTCTGGCCAGCCCATACACCTCTTGATGGTGATCTCATTTTTTCTGTTGCCACATCAGGCAGCAGCGTTACACCTTCAATCCCGGAACAAATTGAAATGTCAGCTGTTGCGGCCGCCACCATGAGCCGTGCGATTGCCCGTGGTGTGTATGAAGCGTCATCAGAAGAAAACGACCTGTTTCCAAACTGGGCAAAAGTTTTCGGTGGCAATTGAGCACGCTGGCTTGCCGTGTTACGCGGCACTCAACCAACACGGAGCTTTCAACCCATGAAAATCAAATCTGAAAACGTCATCATTGCTCCGTCCATTCTGGCCGCAGATTTTTCTAAGATCGGGCAAGAAGTTACCGACGTATTGGAAGCTGGTGCTGATTGGGTGCATCTCGACGTGATGGATGGGCATTTCGTACCAAATATCTCTTTTGGCCCCGTGATTATCGAAAAACTGCGCCCGCTCACCAAAGCCTTCTTCGACACTCACTTGATGATTTCACCCTGCGATCCATACTTAGAAGCATTCGCCAAAGCGGGCAGCGACATGATCACCATTCATGCCGAGGCCGGAGCGCACATGCACCGTTCACTGCAAGCCATTAAAACGCTTGGTACAAAAGTGGGAGTGGCAATAAACCCCGGCACGCCTGTTTCCGTGTTGGAGAATGTGATCGATATGGTCGATATGATTTTGATCATGAGTGTGAACCCGGGCTTTGGTGGTCAAAAATTTATTCCCGAAGCTGCAACAAAAGTAGGACAAGCTCGTGCTTTGGCAGGTGATCGCCAAATTCACATTCAAGTGGACGGCGGCATCACCCTGGAAACTGCTCCGTTGGTCACACATCAAGGCGCTGATGTGTTGGTGGCTGGTTCAGCTATTTATGATGGCAAAGGCAAAGACTCCTACGCCAAGAACATTGCAGCCATAAAATCGGCACTCTAAGGTCGGTTTGTAGGGGGCATTATTGGAGGACCGAATATGAAACGACTCCCTGCCCTTGCCGCTATTATCTCGTTCGCACTAACGTTTCCAGCCAATGCCGAAACTCATAAACTACATGTTCATGGCTTTTCAGCCGACGGGTCTAAATTTATCTTTGAAGAATATGGCGTTAGTGATGGCGCAGGAATTCCACATGCCACTCTTTACGCCATTGATGTTGCAACAGATGCGTTTATGAGCAGCTCGCCTGTTCGAACTGACTTTACTGAAGAAGCAGCCCAACAACTTGAATCCAGCCAACCAGCCGATTTCCTTGCTGCTGGAGAAAAAATGGCGAGAGACCGTTTGAAGGAATTATCCGTTAACTTAATGACCGCTGTCGGGCCAACCAAACGCGGCACAGTAAGGGTCCAACACAGTCCGTTCCAATTGAACACAAGCAACCCCATTCGGTTCTCAACCGTGGGTTACGCGTTAAACTATTCATCAAGCGAGAACACCAAAGGATGGTCTCTTGAAATTCAGCCCATCGAGTTTGAGGCCAAATCCTCCACATGTGAAGGGTGGCGTGACTATGAGTATGGCTTCAGGCTCATTCTTACGAATGAAGAATCAGAAACCATCAAGATATTGAGTGAAGACACTCGTGTTCCGGATTCTAGAGGTTGCCCGCAGAATTATCACATCGAACAAGTCATTACCCATGGACCAAAAGACAAAATGTCTATGGCTGTCATTATAAGATATGCAAGCCGTGGGTTCGAAGGGTACGATGGCAAAATCTTAGCGACTACAGGTCAAATCACTCCGTGAACAAAGCCATTGCGAACCTTGCTCAAGCTCTCAGCAATTGGAAACAGCATATCGGCTTTGCGGTTTTATGGTGCACCGTCATTTCAATCGGCGTTGCCTATAATTTAAATGCCCAGGGCTGGTTTTTAGATGAAAACTTCGCCTTTGCCCTTCTACCATTTACCATCGCATCACTCGCAGCAGGCGGTCTTACGACATGGTTTGCGGAAGCTTTCATAAGCAACAAACCTCCTTTGGCCCGGTTCGCATTCTTCTTTGCAGCGCTTTGTATTCTCTCAATTGGTATAACAGCACTCATATTTGCTGTTCACTTTAGACTATCATTCCCCCAATGGTCGGCGCCATTGTTCAGTTTCAAATGGCTGGAGAGAACGTTCTTCTCCATGATGTCCGCATCTTATCTATTTTCCGTTGTGGGGTTCAGGTTGCTCATGCCGTGGGGTTTGGTTGCCCTTTCTGTGGTGAGCATAGGCTTTTCCCGTGGGTGGTTTCAGCCTTCCCGTTGAAGGCAGCAAGCTTGGGTGTTAAGTCCCACCAAAACCTCCTCCCAATTCGGACATTGTTATGATCCCCCGCTATTCCCGCTCAGAAATGACTGATATCTGGTCACCGGAATCCAAATTTCGCATTTGGTTTGAAATTGAGGCTCACGCCTGTGACGCACTCGCCAAATTGGGCGTTATTCCAGAAGAAGCAGCCAAAACGATATGGGAAAAAGGCGGCAATACAGAATTTAACGTCGCCCGCATTGATGAGATCGAACGTGAAACCAAACATGACGTGATCGCTTTTCTCACCCATTTGGCAGAAATTGTTGGGCCGGACGCACGTTTCGTGCACCAAGGCATGACGTCATCAGACGTGTTGGACACTTGCTTCAATGTGCAATTAACCAAAGCAACAGATCTGTTGCTGGCGGATATGGATGCCTTGCTCACAGCTCTGAAAAAACGCGCTTATGAACACAAAGACGACATTACTATCGGTCGGTCGCACGGCATTCATGCGGAACCAACGACATTCGGTGTGAAACTGGCGCAAGCCTATGCGGAATTTGAACGCTGTCGACAGCGTTTGGTCTACGCCCGCGAAGAAATCGCAACATGCGCCATTTCAGGTGCTGTTGGCACATTTGCAAACATTGATCCTGCCGTTGAAGAACATGTGGCAGCAGCCATGGGCCTGAAAGCTGAACCTGTCTCCACACAAGTTGTTCCCCGTGACCGTCACGCACAATATTTTGCAACACTGGGTGTGATCGCTTCGTCTGTTGAGCGCTTGGCCACAGAAATTCGACACTTGCAACGCACGGAAGTATTGGAAGCTGAAGAGTATTTCGCGCCCGGTCAAAAAGGTTCGTCTGCCATGCCGCACAAACGCAACCCTGTCTTGACCGAAAACCTCACAGGTTTAGCTCGCATGGTGCGCAGCTATGCAATGCCAGCCATGGAAAACGTAGCCCTGTGGCATGAGCGGGATATTTCACATTCTTCCGTTGAACGAATGATCGGACCAGACGCCACAGTGACACTTGACTTCGCATTGATGCGCCTGACTGGCGTGATTGATAAGTTACTCGTTTATCCACACAATATGGAAAAAAACATGAACAAGTTCCGCGGGCTTGTTCACTCACAACGTGTTTTGCTAGCTCTAACCCAAGCAGGCGCTTCCCGCGAAGACAGCTATCGTTTGGTGCAGCGCAACGCCATGAAGGTTTGGGAGCAGGACAAAGACTTCCTAACCGAGCTTTTGGCTGACAGTGAAGTGGTGGCCTTGCTTTCAGAGGATGAAATCAAAGAGAAATTTGACCTCGGCTATCACACCAAACACGTGGATACGATCTTCAAACGCGTCTTTGGATAAGAAGTTCACCTCCCGACATCTTAAAACAGAACATCATTCGTGATTGATCCTGCCCCTTTGCGGGCAGAATCAACCATCACTTTAGGTCCAAGGCTGGGCAAAGGAGATAATGATGACTGATTATAGAGATATTCATGATCCGCGCGTGAGTTCAGCGCGCCAAAATGCCTACCAAACGTCGTCTGAGAACAGCACAAGCATCGGCGGCGTGCTGATAGGTTTAGCCGTTATCGGCTTAGTGTTTTTGGCTCTCACACTGTTCTTTGGCAATGGCGGCGGCAATGCGCCACTCAATCCAACGGTTGAGCAAAGCGCTCCCGCAGCAACACCTGCACCAACTGAACTACCTGCACCAACGGACTAATCCAATTGGTCCATTCTATGCATCGCACGCGCTGAATTGGGTGTTGACAAAACATCACCTAATTCGCACATGCGATGCATGAAAATTGCAGAAGCAGATATTATTATGGTGCCCGGATATACAAATTCTGGGCCTGACCACTGGCAGTCCCGTTGGGAAGGTAAGTTCAAGACCGCACGTCGCGTGTCGCAAGACGATTGGCACAAACCGGTTGTTGAAGACTGGACAACCAATCTCATCAAATGTGTCGATGAAGCCGTCGACCCGGTTATCTTGATCGCGCATTCTTTGGGTGTGCAGGTTGTCGTGCAAAGTGTGCTTCAAATGTCAAAAGCGCAAACATCAAAGATCAAAGGTGGATTTTTGGTTGCCCCACCAGATGTGGAAAATCCTTCCATCAAACCCAAACATCTCATGACGTTCGGTCCTTACCCCCGCGACCCGCTTCCGTTCCCATCTATTCTAGTTGGCAGCGAAGATGATCAGTTTTGCGACATAGACACAGCTGGTGACATGGCCAATGCGTGGGGCAGTTTATTTGTGAATGCCCGTGAATCAGGACATATCAATGCAAAAAGTGGGCACGGACCATGGCCTGATGGGCTCATGGTCTTTGCCAACTTTATGAAAGATATAAAGGCTTAGCGGAGCTTTGCTCTATTTACGGAAGCTCAATCCCCCTAACAAAGCGTTCGCGCCGTTGGCAATATAGCTCTGGTCAAAGCCCAAAGCCATTAAACGATATCCAAGCTTGTGAACCGTTTCAGCGTGTTCTGGCGTCACACAGAATGCAGCAGCAAGTTTGCCGCGGGCCTTGGCCGCTTTTGCCAAGTCTTCCACGATACCAATCGTATCTGGTCCATACGGATCTGGAAGCGTGTTTTGACGTACAGAAATGGATAAATCAGCAGGTCCCACAAAAACGCCGTCAATTCCGTCAACGTCCAAAATGGCTTCAGCATTAGCAACCGCTTCGCGCGTTTCGATCATTGCGTAAACAACAGTCGATTTATTCGCACCAGCGACATAGCCTTCGCGATCTGCTCTTAGAACACTCACCGCCTGTGATGGACCATAAGAGCGATCACCTACAGGAATGTACTTTGTATAAGAAACCAGCTGCTTGGCGTCTTCCACTGTGTTGATCATAGGAGCGATGATCGCGTGGGCGCCGGCATCCAATGCCTTGCTGGCGAAATCGAACCGCCCAACAGGTATGCGAACGATCACAGGCTTACCCTTGGGCGCAATCGCAGCAATACCGCGGATGACGCTGTTTTCCGTTTGCATACCGTGCTGCATATCCAGTGTCACGGCTTCAAAATCAGTATCAGCCAACATTGAAAGATAAAGTGTATCCTGAACGCTGGCCCAGGCTGTCATGACCGTCTTATCATCAGCCAATCCATTAAGAAGACGATCCATATCAGCAGCCTTTACGTATTTTGAATTTGATCGACGGCAATTGCCATAAATTCATGCATTTTGGCGCGAATATCTTCGTCAGACATGGCAACATTTTTGGTGTCAAAATCACCACGGATTTTACGAAAAACGTCTTCATCGCCCGCTTCTTCGAAATCGGCCATTATGACACTCTTCGCATAAGTGTCTTTGTCAGCTTCATCCAAAAGCTCTGCAGCCCATTCGCCCAAAAGCTTGTTACGGCGCGCTTCCGCCTTAAATTTCAGTTCTGCATCCAAAGCAAACTTCTTTTCAAAGCCTTCGCCGCGATCTTCCAAAGATGACATGAGATACTCCTCAACACGTTTCAAAATGCGGAATCAGATAACCCCGCTGTTGCAATAAGATGTAAGGTGGACGCACCTGCAAATCAACGTGCTGTTTTCTGTGTCAAAAACAATCAGCTCTTGGGCCAAACATTGTATTCCAACGCTGACTACCGTATCTCACTGTCACACCGAGTCACCTTTTTCATGGCGTGAAAAACCGCCTTTTTCGGAACAATCGAGCATGAGCAGACGTCGCAAGATTTATGAAGGCAAGGCCAAAATTCTTTATGAAGGACCAGAACCGGGAACATTGGTTCAGTTTTTTAAAGATGACGCCACCGCATTCAACGCCAAGAAACACGAAATTATTGACGGCAAAGGCGTTCTGAACAACCGGATTTCGGAATATGTGTTCGAGAATTTGAACAGCATTGGCGTGCCAACACACTTCATCAAACGCATTAACATGCGCGAACAACTCATTAAAGAAGTTGAGATAATTCCAATTGAAGTCGTAGTGCGCAATATCGCAGCTGGCTCACTCTCTTCCCGCTTGGGCGTAGAAGAAGGAAATGTCCTGCCCCGCTCGATCATCGAATTCTATTACAAAAACGATGAGTTGAACGACCCTATCGTTTCTGAAGAGCACATCACAGCATTTGGCTGGGCTTCCCCGCCGGAAATCGATGATATGATGGCGCTGGCAATACGCGTGAACGACTTTTTGTCGGGTCTTTTCCTTGGCGTTGGCATTCAACTGGTCGATTTCAAAATTGAATTTGGCCGTCTTTATGAAAACGACGTCATGCGAGTCGTTCTGGCTGACGAAATTTCTCCGGATTCTTGCCGTCTGTGGGATATCAAAACCAAAGAAAAAATGGACAAAGACCGTTTCCGCCAAGATTTAGGTGGATTGCTGGACAACTACCGCGAAGTTGCCCGCCGCCTTGGCATAATGAATGAAAACGAGCCCACACGCGGCAAAGGGCCAGTATTGGTGAAATCTGACTGATGGCAGACAAGGAATTTAAAGCGCGCGTAACAGTGACGCTTAAAAACGGGGTTTTGGACCCACAAGGCAAAGCAATTGAAGGCGCACTCGCATCATTGAACTTCGGTGGCGTGTCAAGCGTGCGTCAAGGCAAAGTATTCGACGTCAATCTTTCTGCATCAAGCAAGAAAGCTGCAGAAGACACACTTGGCGACATGTGTGAAAAACTGTTGGCAAACACCGTGATCGAAGATTATGCCGTGGAGATTGTCGGGTGAAGGCAACAGTCGTTCAATTTCCGGGCTGCAACCGCGACCGCGATATGATTGCAGCCATTACCAAAATTGGTGGCATAGCGCCCCAACTGGCTTGGCATACCGATACAGAGCTTCCCGAGAGCGACTTGATCGTTTTGCCGGGTGGTTTCTCTCACGGGGATTATCTTCGCGCCGGTGCTATCGCAGCTCGTGCTCCTGTTATGAATGCAGTTCGAGCCGCTGCCGACAAAGGCGTGCGCGTTTTGGGCGTGTGCAACGGATTTCAAATGCTCACTGAAGCGGGCCTCCTGCCCGGCTCATTAATGCGCAATTCCGGTCTCACATTCATCTGCAAAGAAGTGATTCTTGAAGCTGTGAACACCAAAAACATGTTCACCGAGCGTTACAACAAAGGCGAAATCATCCGCTGCCCTGTGGCACATCACGATGGCAATTATTTCGCAGATGCTAAAACGCTGAATCAAGTGGAAGACAACGGCCAAGTCGCATTCCGTTATGCCGAAGGAACCAATCCAAACGGCTCATTGAACGATATTGCTGGCGTGTTCAACGCTGAAGGCAATGTGCTTGGCATGATGCCGCACCCCGAAAATCTCATCGAATCTGCCCATGGTGGTGAAGATGGCCGTCGCTTATTTGAAAGCGTTCTGGGTGTTTTGGAACGTGAGGCAGCATGAAGAAGCAAGCGCTTCTGTTGATCTGCGCCTGCGCACTCGCAGCCTGCACAAAGACAGAGCCTCCAAAGGTGTCCGTGGCCAAACCAAAGCAAGAAAGCGCACAAAACTTGATGGTGCGTGTCGCCAAACAAGTGCAGGCATGCTGGTTCAAACGCAAAGACCCTGCTCTAAAGAAATACAAGATGGCAGCAGAGATCAATTCCTTCTCAGGCAAGCCTCGTATCCTTATCGTACCACGCAACAAGCCAACGGCTTTGCCAAAGCTTGTTGCGCAAGCCCAGCGGATCAGTGGTCGCAACCGCTTTGAATCGTTTGGCCCTCTCCTTCAATCCTCCGATGGCCCTCGCCTAAACACGTCTTTAAGACGTTGGGCCAGTGGCAGTAAAACCTGTTAAGCGAAAATGTCAGTCAACAACACACGACCAATCACCCCCGAACTCGTCGCCGAACATGGCCTGAATGAGGAAGAATACCAGCGGATTGTGGAGCTCACTGAGCGTGAGCCCACATTCACAGAACTGGGTATTTGGTCCGCAATGTGGAATGAACATTGCTCTTACAAATCCTCCAAAAAATGGTTAAAGACACTGCCCACCGAAGGGCCTCAAGTGGTGTATGGCCCAGGCGAAAATGCTGGCGTGGTGGATATTGGCGATGGCGATGTGGTCGTCTTTAAAATGGAAAGCCACAACCACCCTTCATTCATTGAACCTTACCAAGGCGCGGCCACTGGTGTTGGTGGCATTTTGCGTGATGTCTTCACAATGGGCGCACGTCCAATCGCGGCCATGAACGCATTGCGTTTCGGAGAACCAGATCATCCAAAAACCAAACACTTGGTGTCAGGTGTCGTTTCAGGCGTTGGCGGTTACGGCAACTCATTCGGCGTTCCAACTGTTGGCGGCGAAGTGAATTTCCACCCACGTTACAATGGCAACATTCTGGTCAATGCATTTGCCGCAGGTCTGGCCAAAGCAGATTCCATCTACATTTCGAAAGCCGAAGGTATCGGCTTACCAGTTGTATATCTCGGCGCAAAAACGGGGCGCGATGGTGTTGGTGGTGCAACAATGGCATCCGCAGAATTTGACGATTCTATCGAAGAAAAACGCCCTACCGTTCAAGTTGGCGATCCGTTTACTGAAAAATGCCTGTTGGAAGCCTGTCTCGAACTCATGGCGACAGGTGCTGTGATCGCCATACAAGACATGGGCGCTGCTGGCTTGACCTGTTCCGCCGTTGAAATGGGAGCACGGGGAGACTTGGGCGTCCGTCTTAATCTCGATGACGTGCCCGTTCGTGAAGAAAACATGACCGCCTATGAGATGATGCTTTCTGAAAGTCAGGAACGCATGTTGATGGTGTTGCGCCCTGAAAAAGAGGCCGAAGCCAAAGCGATCTTCGTGAAGTGGAATTTGGACTTCGCGATTGTCGGTGAAACCACCGACGATCTTCGTTTCTCAATTCATCATCAAGGCGAAGAAGTTGCAAATTTGCCCATCAAAGAATTGGGCGATGAAGCCCCTGAATATGACCGACCATGGGTGGAGCCCGGCACTCACTCACCTCAAGAGCCGCATGTGTTCGCTCCACCTGACGACTACAGCGCGGCGCTTCTTCACTTGATTGGATCGCCAGACCTGTGTTCACGCCGTTGGGTTTGGGAACAATACGACACGCTCATTCAAGGCAACACGTTGCAACTTCCCGGCGGTGATGCGGGCGTTGTGCGTGTTGAAGGTCATGACACGAAGGCATTGGCGTTCTCTTCCGATGTAACGCCGCGTTATGTGGAAGCAGATGCTTATGAAGGCGGCAAACAAGCCGTTGCTGAATGCTATCGTAACCTTGTTGCCACAGGTGCCAAGCCATTGGCCAGCACAGACAATTTGAACTTTGGAAATCCCGAAAAACCTGAAATCATGGGCACATTTGTTGCTGCTATCCGCGGTATCGGTGAAGCATGTCTGGCGCTTGATATGCCAATCGTCTCCGGCAATGTTTCGCTCTACAATGAAACCAACGGTGAAGCTATTTTACCCACCCCGACTATCGGCGGTGTTGGCTTAATAGATGATTGGAACTCCATGGCGCGCATAGGTTCAGCTGACGCAGGTGACGTTCTTTTCCTTGTGGGCACGGAAGCCACGCATCTGTCACAATCCATCTACCAACGAGAAATTTTGGGCGAAGAAACAGGCCCTGCTCCTGAGGTCGATTTGCAAATGGAACGCGCACGCGGCGAATTCGTCTTAGCGGCCATTCGTTCTGGTTACGCATCAGCCTGTCACGACATTTCAGACGGCGGCATTGCAATTGCTTTGGCTGAAATGTGCATGGCATCTGGCGAAGGCGCAACCTGCGATCTTGCGATCACCTACCCCCACGCAGCCTTGTTTGGTGAAGATCAGGCACGCTACATTGTGGCAGTGGACGATGAATGGGCAAATATGTTTGCGGCCAATTCAGAAGGCTCCGGGGTTTCCTTTGAACGCATCGGCACAGTGGGTGGTGACAAACTCATCATCAATGATTTGGTGGACATTTCGGTTGAAGACCTGAAGACTGCCCACGAATCTTGGTTCCCTAATTTCATGGGCCAACAACAGTTTGCTGACGCTGCAGAATAGGAATTAAACAATGGCAATGGATGCTGGCGAGATTGAACGCATGATCAAACAAGCGCTTCCCGATGCGCAGGTGACAATTCGCGATCTAGCGGGCGATGGCGATCATTATGCCGCTGAAGTCGTCTCAGCCGAGTTTGTAGGCAAATCTCGTGTTCAACAACACCAAATGGTTTATGCAGCATTACAAGGCAATATGGGTGGTGTACTGCACGCCCTCGCCCTGCAAACCAGCGCACCGGAGTAATTGAAATGTCGGTTTATGAACTGACATTTTCACTCATACTCGCAGCAGCGCTGTTCATTGGTGCCCTCGCATACATAATCATCGGAAGACGGCGCAATAAGTCTAAGTCTTATCAATGGCAACCTGAACAAGACTACGATGTCGTCCAAGAAGGCGAGTCAGCCATGACACCCGCCTATCCCAAACTCGTAAAACGTGAGAAGAAGTAAGGCCAATCTCTTCTCGGTTCATATTTCGTGAGCGCTGACAACCAATCCAACAATGTTCTGTTAGGCGTGGCCTGCGCCGTGGGTGCAGCCGTTTGCTTCACAATCAATGACGTCACCATCAAATTCATGTCTGCCGGCTATCCGCTACATGAAATTGTGTTCATGCGCGCTAATATCGCCATTCTGGTCACACTCGGCGTTTTTGTGCCTTTAGAAGGTGGTTTGAAAAACCTGAAAACGAAGAGGTTGCGCCAACACTTGTTGCGCGGCGTGTCCGTCTTATGTGCCAATACCTGTTTCTTTGCGGGGCTTGCTTCCATGAAACTGGCAGAAGCTACTGCGATTTTCTTTGTCTCTCCACTTATTATCACTTTGTTTGCCGTTATCTTTCTGGGTGAAAAAGCAGGGCCAAGACGCTGGATTGCAGTGCTGGTCGGGTTGATTGGCGTGGTTATTATGATGCGGCCCGGCAGTGAAGCGTTCCAACTTGCGGCATTGTTACCTGTGGCAGCCGCGACAGGATATGCCGCTTTGCACACCCTGACCCGTAAGATGGGTGGGTCGGAATCCGCATCCACAATGGCGCTGTATATTCAGATCTTCTTCATTGTGTCTTCAGCAACCATCGGCCTCATATTTGGTGATGGTCGTTATGCAAAAACAGACAACGCCTCAATCGATTTCTTATTCCGCGCTTGGGTGTGGCCGGAATCAAAAGACTTTTTACTAATGGTCATGATTGGCTTTGCCAGCGCGGTTGGCGGTTATCTCATCAGCCAGGCTTATAGGGTGGCCCAAGCCTCTGCGATCGCGCCTTTCGAATATGTTGCTATGCCGCTCTCCATAATGTGGGGCGTTTTGGTGTTCGCCGAGTGGCCCGATGCCATCGCGTGGTTAGGCACAGCATTGATTGTAGGCGCAGGCCTATTCGTCTTCTGGCGCGAAACAGTTCTCAATCGAAAACCACGGAAACCAGTTCGAACCAGTTCGTAAGTTCACCTCACCCCTGCTCGAACAATTTATGTGCCATGATACCAACGCGCTGTTCTATGGCTTCGCAAGCATTGAGAACCATATCTTCTCGAAAACGCTTCCCAACAATCTGAACGCCTACGGGCAAACCGTCATTGTAATTGGCAGGAACATTGCCAGCAGGCAGACCCAAAAGGTTCATGGAGATGCTGTAAATCCCAGCCAGCAACACATCGCGCGCGCCTTCCACACCTTCTAAATCGCGGTTCCAACTCCATGTTTCGTTGGGCATGAACGGCGTAAGCACCAGGGGATAGCCTTCTAAAAACAAATTCCATTGCCGCACGTAGTGGGACCGCTTTGCCATCGCAAAAATCAACTCGTCGCCTTCGTAAGGTGGCATCAGTTCGTAATAGGCATCAAACACACCTTGGATATCAGAACTTCCATATTTGCGAACGTCCGCATCCATCATCACTTTGACTTCGCCAAACAAAGTGCGCGCGGCGGCTTCCGCTGTTTCGCGCACCAATGGTGGCTCAACTTCAACCACATCATATCCTGCATCAATCAGAGCATCACGCGCAGTGTCCAAAGCTTTGCGCACAGCAGGATGAAGTTCGAACTCAAACACGTTTTTGGTGAATGCTACTTTATTGCTGGTCTTACTGCCTTCAACACCAAATGGATTTTCAATAGGAAGCGGTACCATCCACGGGTCGTGAGCATCATATTTTACGAGGGATTCCAACCCCAAACGTACATCCCGCACTTCGCGGCACAACACACTTTGAACAGACATCAATTGCGCAACCAAGCCGCGCTCGGCTTTTTGGCTTGGATTCCACGCCGGAACGCGTCCAAGACCAGGTTTTACCGAGGTCGCTCCATTGGTGGTGGAAGGATAGCGCACCGACCCAGCAATATCATTGCCGTGACCCATCGTTCCCATGCCAGCCATAACGGCAGAACCTGCCCCACCAGATGAACCACCTGCTGATGCCCAATCATTCCACGGGTTGAGTGTGCGCCCATGGAGCTCGTTATCCGTGCTGCCACGAAACGAAAATTCCGGCGTGTTGGTGCGCCCAATCACAACAGCACCGGCATTTTTCAAATTGCGCACCACTGGGGCATCATCAGGTGCAATCATATCTTTGAACGCAACAACACCATTGGTCGTGGCATGACCTGTTTGGTCCACATTGACTTTGATCGTCACCGGAACACCGTGCAGCGGGCCGACTGGCCCAGACGTTTTCATGGCTTTGTCCAACCGTTCGGCATCTGCCATCGCTTCGTCGCGCAGATCTTGCACAATGGCGTTCAGTGACGGGTTCTTTTCATCCACACGCGCCAAAGCAGATTGCGTGACCTCTTGAGCAGTGACATCACGGCGCACAATCTTGTCGCGCAAATCACAAGCACTCAACTGCCATAGGGGTGGATTGGACATAGAAGCCTCAAAAGCTGATTGTTATTCGGCCCAGAATGGCAATTGATTTCCATCACGTCGAGCGGAACCACTGGAAATCTCTCTCAAAACCACCTAAATGTGGTTCAAACAGCCAAACAGGAACGATCCCATGAGCATGAATGAATTCATCGACAATGAACTGAAAACAAACGACGTCGTCGTCTTCATGAAAGGCACACCTGCATTCCCACAATGTGGATTTTCTGGCCAAGTTGCTCAAATCATGGATTACATGGGCTGCGAATGGAAAGGCATCAACGTGCTGGCAGATGATGACCTCCGCCAAGGTGTCAAAGACTTCACAAATTGGCCAACCGTCCCGCAAATCTATGTCAAAGGCGAATTCATCGGCGGCTGCGACATCACCCGCGAAATGTTCCAAAGCGGTGAATTAAAAACACTTCTGGAAGAAAAAGGTGTTCCAATGGCGGGCAAAGCAACCGCTTAGTCGTTACACATCGAATTTTCAAAGGGCGCGGCTACAGAGTTCGCGCCTTTTTTGTAGGAGCACTCAATGTCAGACAATCACTTCAAAGGATTTGGCCCACAGGCGTTCCCATTTTTGAAAGCTCTTAAATTCCATGCCAATCGGGAGTGGTTCCAAGAAAACAAACCGCTTTATGAAAGTGACGTTAAGGAGCCGTTGGGAGATTTGGCTGAATCTGCCGGCGCGGCCTGCGAGAAAGACGGTTTACCCTTTCGCGGCAGTCGCAAAACATCACCTTTTCGCATTTACCGTGATGTGCGGTTTTCCAAAGACAAAAACCCCTACAAAACAAACGCCAGTGCAGTCTTGTCTCGTACAGGAACGAAGAAAGATACTGGCGGAATCTACATGCATTTTGAGCCGGGGAATTGTTTTCTCGCATCAGGGTTGTGGTATCCGCCCTCACCTCAGTTAAAAGCCACGCGCGAACAGATCGTTGCTCGACGCGACGACTTCTTGAAGATTGAATCTGATTTGAAAAAGAAAAAACTTCAATTCAGCACAGAGCACACTCTGACCCGTTTGCCCAACGCTTTCAAAACGGAAGAAGATGAAGAAATCCAGCGCTTGCTGAAACTCAAAATGTTTATTGTCGAAAGACCGGTAACGGAAGAGCAAGCGCTGTCTCACGATCTCATCAAAGATGTGGTGAAATTCTCAAAAGACGTATTGCCGCTCATGCAATTCATATGGCGGGCAACAGACCCGTTGTTAGAAGGTGACGGCAACGCTTGAAGCACGCATCACCTATTCCGTATTGTTCAGTCCTGCAAAATCAAACAGTTTCGTATCAAGCATATGACTTGGGTTAATATTTCCCATGGCACGGATCATCACATCTTTGCGGCCCGGCATTTTGGTCTCAATATCGGCAATCATTTGCTTCATCACATTGCGCTGAAGACCATCCTGCGAACCGCATAGGTCGCAGGGAATGATAGGAAATTTCATAGCGGTTGCGAAACTCGCCAGATCACTTTCCGCGCACAATGCTAAGGGTCGCAACACGGTAACATCCCCCACATCATTCACGAGCTTCGGTGGCATCGTCGCCAGTTTGCCGCCATGGAAAAGGTTGAGGAAGAACGTTTCCAAAATGTCTTCGCGGTGATGGCCGAGAACAAGTGCATCACAATTTTCTTCACGCGCAACGCTATAGAGGCTTCCGCGTCGAAGTCTGGAACAGAGTGCGCAATATGTGGCGTTTTCGGGAACCTTTTCTTTCACAATGGAATACGTGTCTTGGTATTCGATACGGTGGACAATCTCGTTCTTATTCAACCATTCCGGTAAAATGTGTTTTGGGAAATTGGGTTGTCCCTGATCCAAATTGCAAGCCAAAAGATCAACAGGCAATAGCCCGCGCCACTGCAGGTCCAGTAGTAAAGCAATCATGCCATAACTGTCTTTGCCACCAGAAAGACCAACCAGCCACTTCGGGCGCGTCCCGTCAACTTTTGGCGCAATCATGCCGAATTGGTCGATAGATTCTCGCGTCTTACGAATGAGCCGTTTACGCAATTTATTGAACTCTACGCCCGTTGGCACATCACGGAACATCGGATGGCAATTTTCCACCTCGATGTTATCTGTCTTCATTGCAACATCACTCATAAGAACTCTCTGTGATTTATCTTGTCTTGCTTATCTTAAGAGAAGCAACAAGGTCTGACTTGCCTTAACGCAAAAGGGCCGCTCTTTCGAGCAGCCCTTTGGAATTTTTCGCAGAAACCTGCAGATTAACGGGAATAAAATTCAACCGTTAGGTTTGGTTCCATGACAACCGGATAAGGCACATCACCAAATGCCGGGACAGATACAAAGGTAGCAGTCATTTTAGCGTGGTCAGCACTGATGTATTCAGGAACATCGCGCTCTGCCAATTGAACAGCTTCCAACACGAAAGCCAATTGCTTTGACTTCTCACGCACTTCAATAACGTCACCCGGCTTGCAACGGTATGAAGGAATGTTCACACGTTGGCCGTTTACTTTGATGTGGCCGTGGTTGATAAACTGACGCGCAGCAAAAACAGTAGCAACGAATTTTGAACGGTAAACAATAGCATCCAAGCGACGTTCAAGAAGACCAATCAGGTTTTCTGATGTATCGCCCTTCATGGAGTTCGCTTGACCGAAGATCTTGCGAAATTGTTTTTCTGAAATATTGCCATAATAGCCTTTCAGTTTTTGCTTCGCACGAAGCTGAATACCGAAATCGGACAATTTGCCTTTACGGCCTTGACCGTGTTGACCCGGGCCATATTCACGACGGTTTACCGGCGACTTTGGACGGCCCCAGATATTTTCGCCCATACGGCGGTCAATTTTGTATTTTGCATTAAAGCGCTTGCTCATAGCATTTCCTCAAAGAGTTGTCATCCGCAGACCATCCGCAAACGAAGAGAAAACGCACCCTCCTTTTTCAACTGTTTTAGTTGATTGACAGAACCGAACGCGCACGCTTTGCGAAGCCGGTTCACGGGATACGTAAAAACGCGCCATTTCTGACGCGTTGAGCAGTGATTAAGTGAACATTTGGGGTAAGTCAACCGCACGAGCCGTTATACAGACCGCACTTCATACCAAGGAAACAGAAGTGTTTAAAATTACACCGAAGAAGTTAGGCCATCACCTTCAATCCAAAACCGGACAGAAGACGCAGCATCTCCGGCTGCGGTCGACCAGCTGTAAATTCGGCGACATCTTGAACGTGTTCCACTTCGCCAATCTCTTGTAAAAGAGACTTTGCATGGCGGGCAATCGCTTCTGCGGGGTTCAACCAATCAACAGGCCATGGAGCAAGTCTGCGAAACACTTGACTAAGAAAAGGATAGTGTGTGCATGCCAAAACGACAATATCCGTCTTCGCGCCGAGACGGTCCACAAAGCATTCGGCGATCTCGCTGCGGATCAGGTCTTCATCCACCTCGCCCGTCAGCATGAAGTTTTCAGATGCTTTAGCCAAATATTCTGCACCCACAAGGCGGACATTTACCTGCGTTGCAAACTCGGAAATTAAAGACCGTGTATAATCCCGCTGAACCGTTCCCGGCGTTGCAAGCACGGACACTTGACCGCTGGATGTTCGTTCCGCCGCTGGTTTAATAGCAGGAACAGTACCGACAACCGGAATATCAAAACGTGTGCGGAGATGCGGTAGAATAAGGGTCGAGGCGGTATTGCAGGCCACCATGATCAAAACAGGAGAATAGCGTTCAACCAGATCGTCAAACACACCCAACATCCGTTCAATCAGAGCATTTTCTTCCCAGTCACCATAAGGAAACGCCGCATCATCGCCCACATAGACAAATTTATGACCGGGCATCAAAACCCGGGCTTCCCGCAACACGCTTAAGCCGCCAATACCGGAATCAAAAACAAGAATAGTCACAATCTATCTGTTTCCCGCTGTCATCCCTGCCCGTTTTCCAAAAGCAGGTTTCGTGTCCATACCAGATTCAACAGGCTTTACGTGTTCAGCTTGCAATCTAGTTTCAGCCGCTTTGAGTTCTTTGGCACGCGCCACCAAATCCAGATTATCCAATGCAGAATCTGTATTCCAATTTAGTTCATCGATGGAAATTGTGTCAGCATTATCATCACTTGCAGCACGGCTGCCCTGCATGCTGAACCAAGTGATAAGAATTGTCGCAGCAACATGTCCAAAAATGTAAAACTCTGGTGCTGTGCCAATGAAAACACAAAAACTATATATCCATGCGAAGGTCAGAACCTCATGCATGTCTCGCACACGTTTGAAAATAAGGGGCAACTGAACAACCGACCAGACAACAAAAACACCAGATGCCTGCTGTTTAATACCAAAAATATTTGACTGGCTGTCACCAACTGCCGTTATAGAGGTGATATCTGGCATTGCATCTTGGGAAGCCAAAATAATTGCAGCAGCAAGGACCAACAAACCCTGTGCAGTGCTGGCCAGAAAGAAACTGGTTCTGTTTATCCGGCCATAAAAACCGAATAGAAAACTAACAATGCCCATGGAAAGCTCCTAATCGAACTAGGACCAAACAACAAAAAGTTTAATTTTTCGGGTTTATTTATGAACCAATACGACGAATTGGAATAATATCGGGGATGGAGTGAACACCAATTCCAAGATAGTAAACCACAAACCAAAACACGAAGAACACAACTCCGGCGAAAACACTGTTCCATAACATACGTTTGCCCATCATGGGGTTGGCAGGAGCAGCAGGATCTGTGCCTTCAACAACGCCCCCCTCTTCCAACTGAGGCTTCATTCTAAATGGTAGTGTGATGAACAAAGTCAGCCACCAGATCAAAAAATAGATCGCAATTCCGGTGCCTATTGCCATGTGTTAAACCTGTTCTAATTCCATCAAAGTTCCGGTAAAGTCTTTCGGATGAAGAAATAAAACCGGATTACCATGCGCACCAATTTTAGGTTCGCCATTTCCCAAAACCCGTGCGCCTTTTTCTATTAGTTGGTCACGCGCAGCAATAATATCGGACACTTCGTAGCAGATATGATGCATACCGCCGGCCGGGTTGCTTTCTAAAAACTTGGCAATCGGCGAAGCTTCCCCAAGTGGGTGCAAAAGTTCGACCTTCGTGTTCGGCAATTCAACAAAAACAACCGTTACACCATGTTCAGGCAAAGCCTGTTCTTCACTGACAATCGCTCCCAGTGTATCTCGATACATAGCGGTTGCTGCCTCAAGGTCCGGGACAGCAATCGCCACATGATTCAATCGGCCGATCATAAATTAGATCCTCGTGACAAATACTGTGACCAAAGGCTTCTTGCCCCAAATTTCACGAACCTCACTGCGCAAAGCACGTTCCACAGCTTGATGAACGCGATTGTCGTCTTTGCGTTTCTTTGGCGGGATATTTTCAAATGCGGCGACACCGGCATCATACAAGACATCTTCAAAACTATCCTGCGCATCAACCATGCGTGGTAGTCCCTCGCACGTTATTTCAGGATCAGCGAGCAATTGCCCACTTTTGTCGATCACAAGAGACATCACAACATGGCCAACCCAAGATAACACACGACGGCGTTTGATGCCCATTGCATCTTCGGTGCCAATCAAATGACCGTCTTTGTAGATGCGTCCATGACGCACACTGTCCAACACTTCAGCAGGCCCGGGCGCTAAGCGCAACATATCACCATTACGGATTGGCGAAACATCCGAAATACCACAATCACCCATCAAACCAGCATGAGCGATAAGATGTCGCGCTTCACCATGAACAGGCACACCAATCGTCGGTTTCGTCCATTCGTACATTTGCTTCAATTCACTGCGGCGTGGGTGACCCGAAACATGAACCAATATTTCACCATCAAGAATGATCTCAACACCCTGCTCTACCAGTGCATTTTGGATATTGATGATTTCCCGTTCATTGCCTGGAATAGAACGGGACGAAAACACAACGCGGTCACCCGGCGAAAGGCTCGCGTTACGGTGTTCGTCACGGGACAATTTGCCAAGGGCAGCCCGTGTCTCCCCCTGCGACCCTGTGCAGATCACCACAAGTTCACGGCGCGGAACTGATTGATATTCATCTTCAGACAAGAAAGGCGCAATGCCGTCAAGATAACCCAACTCGCGGGAAACATCGCACACGCGCAACAACGAACGCCCCAACACCATAACACGACGACCAACTTTTTCTGCCGCAAGGGCGATGGATCGGATACGGCCAACATTGGAAGAGAACGTAGTGATCAAAACACGACCGGGTGAGTCTTCAATCACTTTGGACAGACTGTCTGACACTTCTTCTTCTGACGGCGAAACGCCTTCCACCATTGCATTAGTGGAATCACAAATGAGAGCCAGCACCCCCTCTTCGCCCAAACGACGGAAGTGTGCTTCATCTGTCTTTTGGCCCAATGTGGGTTCGTGGTCCAACTTCCAATCACCTGTGTGAATGATGTTCCCCAAAGGTGAACGGATCATCAGTGAAACAGGTTCGGGAATGGAGTGCGTGACGTGAACACCCTCTACTTCAAATTCACCGACCTTGAATGGTTCACCAGCTTTAAACACCGTGATCGGGATTTGCGGAGCGTTCGGCTCGGATTGCATTTTTGCTTCCAACATAGCAGCCGTGAACGGCGTACAATAGAGTGGAGCCTTCAGCATGGGCCAGAGGGAAAGAAGCGCACCATAGTGGTCTTCATGGGCGTGAGTGATCACAATACCGTCCAACTTATCCAGACGGTCTGCGATAAATTCGATGTCTGGCAAAACCAGATCAGCCCCCGGGAAATCATCCCCGGGGAAAGTTACGCCCACATCCACAATGATCCAACGACGATTGCTCTCTGGTCCATAACCATAAAGCGCGAAGTTCATGCCAATCTCACCAACACCGCCCAAAGGCAGGAAGACGAGTTGTTCTTTGTTTTTCTTATTTGTCATGCCGCCTTATGCACCTAATCCACCTGTTTGAGCAAAGAATATATCTGCGGCAGAAACAGATTGCACAATTTGATTTTCTCCGCGCAGCATCAAAAATCCATCTGCATCGATATCAACAAAAGTGCCCTCTATCTCATGATCAGGAAAGCGCACCGTTATCGGCTCTCCAATCCCACGTGCCCGCTCGAGCCATTCACTGCGGACAATTGAAAACCCGGCCCCTTCAGACCACACACGCAGTTCAAATGCTATCGACACTGCAAGTGATTCAAAAAGCGCTTCAGGAGAAATGTCGAATCCTTCTGATTGAAGCGAAGTCGTTGGATAAAGCGGGTTATCTGGAAAGTGTTTGCAATTGATCCCGCATCCGATAACCACGGCTAATTGACCATCAGGCAATGTTGTCGCTTCCAATAGAATACCGGACAATTTTTTACCAAACAGCAAAATGTCATTTGGCCATTTTATCTTCAGGTCGTTCACAATTGCGGGCGCCAATTTCAAAACGGCTTTATGAAGTGCAAGAGATACAACCAAAGGCAGGGTCGCAAGTTTTTCGGGTGGTGCGCAGTTGATCAGCAACAAAGAGGCATAGAGATTTCCACGTTCAGAAACCCATGACCTTCCACGACGTGCTTTTCCTTGAACCTGTTCGTCTGCAGTAATCCAAATTTTGCCGGCATCGCCTTCACGCGCAAGTTCCATGGCCACAACATTAGTTGAGCCAACACTCTCTAACGCAAGGTGTCTCCAACCTGCTAGCGATGAAATATTTTTTGGAGTTCCCTGCACCAGACTCTAAAAGAATGTGCGTGCGGCAGCTGTTGCAATATCTGACATGGGGCCAGCAACCAACACATAGAGTAGCGTGAACAAACCAGATAAACCCAACACAATCCTCAATTCAGAGGCCATTGGAACAAAACCTTCTTCCGGCTCATCGAACCACATAATTTTGACGATGCGTAAATAATAGTAAGCGCCGATCACACTGGCGATCACACCAATGACAGACAAGACATATAGGCCGGACTGGATAGCGGCCAAGAACACAAAATACTTCGCCCAAAAACCTGCCAACGGTGGAATACCCGCCAGTGAGAACATCAACACGGTGAGCATCAAAGCCATTATCGGGTTTGTTCGCGACAGACCGGAAAGGTCTGAGATATTTTCGACCATGCCATCGGCACGTCGCATGGCCAGAATGCAAGCAAATGTGCCCAACGTCATGGCCATATAAATGATCATGTAGAGCACCACACCGGACACGCCCGCTTGAGAGCCAGCTGCCAAACCAACTAGGGCAAATCCCATGTGACCAATAGATGAATAAGCCATTAGACGCTTAATGTTGGTTTGGCCGATCGCAGCAAACGCACCAAGGCCCATAGAGGCAATTGCGATAAACGTGATAATTTGTTGCCACTCAAGTGTTGCTGGTTCAAACGCTCCGTACACAACACGAATAAGCATCGCCATCGCAGCAACTTTAGGAGCCGCGGCAAAAAATGCCGTTACAGGGGTGGGAGCACCTTCATAAACGTCCGGTGTCCACATGTGGAACGGAACAGCAGAAATTTTGAATGCCAAACCAGCCAACACAAATACGATGCCGAACAAGAGACCAAGGCTAACACCGCCAGACATGGATGCCGCAATGCCTTCAAAACCGGTATGACCTGTAAAGCCGTAAACAAGTGAAGAGCCGTAGAGCAACATGCCAGAGGACAATGCGCCCAACACAAAATACTTCAAACCCGCTTCGGTTGAACGCAATGAATCTCGATTGATCGCAGCGATCACGTAAAGCGACAAGGATTGCATCTCAAGACCGAGATAGAGCGTAATCATATCATTGGCAGACACCATTATCAGCATGCCCAAAGTCGCCAAAATAATGAGAACCGGATATTCAAAACGGGCAAAATTCTCACGTCGCGCAAATCCGACAGACATTGCAATCGCAACACCAGCACCAATCAATACAAGTATTTTCATGACACGAGCAAATGGGTCCATGATGAACGCGCCATGGAAAGCTTCACCTGTTTGCGGAAACCAGAAAATGGCAATCGCAGCCAAAGCAAGCAACGCAACAGACAGGCCTGTCACAATACGGGTTGAACTTTCACCAGTGAACACACCGATCATCAGCAACACCATTGCACCACCAGCAAGCCAAAGCTCCGGACCTGCAAGCCATAGATTTGGAATTTCCATGCCCATGTTTCTAACGTCCCGTTCTATTTGCTCGCGGCCTGCACTGCCCCATCGACAGCGGCCTGATAATTCGTAATGAGCGCATCAACAGAAGCCTGTGTTACATCGAACACGGGGCTTGGATAAACGCCAAAGAAGATCACAAGAACGATGAGTGGATAAAGTATCCACTTTTCACGTGTGTTGAGATCGAGAATAGATTTTAGAGCTTCCTTATCGAGTGTGCCAAACACCACGCGACGATAGAGCCAAAGTGCATAAGCAGCAGACAGAATGACACCGAGCGTAGCCACCAATGCGACCCATGTATTTGCGCGGAACGCACCAAGAAGCGTGAGAAATTCTCCGACAAACCCGGCAGTTCCCGGCAAACCCACATTTGCCATGGTGAAGATCAAGAACGCCACCGCATATTTCGGCATGTTGTTGACCAACCCGCCATACGCCGCAATTTCGCGTGTGTGCATACGATCATAAACCACACCTACGCAGAGGAACAATGCACCCGACACCAAACCATGGGCCAGCATTTGGAAAATACCGCCTTGGATGCCTTGCGTGTTGGCTGCAAAGATACCCATAGTCACATAGCCCATGTGAGCCACAGACGAATAAGCGATCAGCTTTTTTATATCTTCCTGCATCAACGCCACGAGCGATGTGTAAACAATCGCGATGACTGACAAGACAAACACAAAGGTTTGCATTTCAGCACTGGCCAACGGGAACATTGGAAGTGAGAAACGTAGGAAACCGTAACCGCCCATTTTCAGCAGAATACCCGCAAGAATAACGGAACCAGCTGTTGGCGCTTCCACGTGGGCATCTGGCAACCAAGTGTGAACAGGCCACATAGGCATTTTCACAGCGAATGAGGCAAAGAATGCCACCCACAGCCACGTCTGCATTTCCGCAGGAAATTTATACGCCATAAGTGTTGGGATATCGGTCGTACCAGCCTGCCAATACATCGCCATAATGGCCAAGAGCATCAGCACTGAACCAAGCAATGTGTAGAGGAAAAACTTCATGGACGCATAAACGCGACGCGCGCCGCCCCATACACCAATGATCAAGAACATTGGAATGAGGCCTGCTTCAAAGAAAACATAGAACAAGACAATATCGAGTGCACAGAACACACCGATCATTAGCGTTTCCAACAACAGGAACGCGATCATATATTCACGAACACGATTTTGAACACTGTCCCAGCTGGCCAAAATACAAAACGGCATCAAGAATGTGGTGAGGATCACGAACAGCATAGAAATGCCATCCACACCCATGTGATAGGAGATGTCGCCTTCACGTATCCAAGCGACCTTCTCGACCATTTGGAAACCGGATTGCGAATTGTCGAAATTATACCAAATGCCCAGCGACACGAGGAACGTCACGACCGTTGTGAACAGCGCCACAAAGCGCACATTGCGGCGTGCAACTTCACTGTCTTCCCAAATGAGAAAAGTGATCAGCGCGCCAACAAGCGGCAGAAAGGTGACAATAGAAAGGATTGGAAGGTCGGCCACGACTTAGTGCGCTCCCGCAAACATTGTGTAAGTCACCAATGCCGCAATGCCGATGAGCATCGCAAACGCATAGTGATAAAGATAACCGGATTGAAGCTTCACGGCGCCACGTGTCACATCCATAATCCGCGCAGAAATACCGTTCGGTCCCATACCATCGATCACACGACCGTCGCCCTCTTTCCAAAGGAAACGACCAAGCCACATGGCCGGGCGCACAAAGATACGGTCGTACAATTCATCAAAGTACCACTTGTTCAACAAGAACTGGTAGAGACCAGGATGTTGACGTGCCAACTCAGCAGGAAGACCTGTTGAACGAATATAGAAAATGTAAGCCAACACAAACCCCGACGCCATCATGATGAAAGGAGACCATTTCACCAGTTTTGGAACATTGTGGAATTGTTCCAGAATTTTGTTGTCAGCACCGAGGTATAGGGCACTTTTCCAGAACTCAGTATAATGGTTGTCGAGTTGCCCGGGTTCGTGATGCGCACCGATGAAGTTCGCGTAGAATAGGACACCTGCAAACAATGCACCAACAGCCAGCACGTATAGCGGCACCAACATCACATTGGGGCTTTCATGCACATGGCTCATCACATCAGCAGAAGCACGCGGCTTACCGTGGAACGTCATGAAAATGAGGCGCCATGAATAGAAACTTGTGAAGAACGCAGCAACAACAGTCATCCAGAAGGCGTATCCAGCAAATGCATTCTGACCAACATAGAGGCTTTCAATGATTGCATCCTTGGAAAAGAAACCAGCAGTACCAATCACAGTGCCCGGAATTCCAAGACCTGTAAGTGCCACAGTACCAATCACCATCATCCAATAAGTGCGCGGAATGTGTTTCCGCAGTCCGCCCATATTACGCATATCTTGTTCGTCAGAAACGGCATGGATCACCGAACCAGCCCCTAAGAACAACAGTGCTTTGAAGAATGCGTGTGTAAACAGGTGGAACGTCGCTGCGCCATAAGCCCCCACTCCCAAAGCGGCAAACATATAGCCGAGCTGAGAACAGGTGGAATATGCAATCACGCGTTTGATATCGTTTTGAACCAAACCAACCGTCGCAGCAAAGAATGCGGTCGTCGCACCGATGAAGGTGATGAAGGTCAAAGCAGTGTGCGACAATTCGAAAATCGGTGACATACGCGCCACCAAGAACACACCGGCTGTCACCATGGTTGCAGCGTGAATGAGCGCAGATACAGGTGTCGGGCCTTCCATCGCATCCGGCAACCAAGTGTGCAGAAGGAATTGAGCAGACTTACCCATGGCACCCATGAACAAGAGCAAAGCCACAACGGTGATCGCGCTGCTTTGTTGCAACTGATGTCCAAGAAAATTCAAAACAACTTTGTCGTCAGCAGCGCCAGCAAGACCGCTCGCATTGGCGAATATCACGTCGAAGTTCACAGAATCAAACAAAACGAAGACACCAAAGATGCCCAATGCAAATCCAAAGTCGCCAACACGGTTGACCACAAACGCTTTCATTGCAGCCGCATTGGCGGACGGTTTCTTATACCAGAAGCCAATCAGCAAATATGAAGCAAGGCCCACACCTTCCCATCCAAAGAACATTTGGATCAGGTTGTCAGACGTCACCAACATCAGCATGGCGAAGGTGAACAGCGACAGATACGCAAAGAACCGCGGGCGATGCGGGTCGTGGCTCATGTAGCCGATAGAATACACATGAACGAGTGCGGACACCGTGTTCACAACGATCAACATCACAGCAGTCAGCGTATCCACGCGGAATGCCCAATCCACAGAGAAGTTGCCAACTTCAATCCATTTCAAAACGGGAATAGTGAACGCCTCTGCGCCGCCTTGCCAAAACCCGAAAAAGTTGACCCAGCTGAACAGAGCAGCAGCAATCAACAAACCGGATGTCACATATTCCGATGCTTTGTCCCCGATCTGCTTACCAAAAAGACCAGCGATCAAAAATCCAATCAGAGGAAGAAAAACAATGAGATGAAGCATATTTCAGATGACGCGACTTGAGCGCCTTAACCTTTCATCACATTTGCATCTTCAACCGCGATAGAACCGCGGTTTCGGAAGAAGACAACGAGTATAGCAAGACCAATAGCTGCTTCAGCAGCAGCAACAGTAAGCACCAAAAGTGCGAAAATCTGACCAACCATGTCGCCATTGGCTTGACTGAATGCAAGGAAGTTCAGGTTCACCGACAACAAGATCAGTTCAATCGACATCAAAATAACGATGACGTTTTTACGGTTGATAAAAATGCCGAACACGCCAAGCGTGAAAAGGATCGCACCCACTGTGAGAAAATGTCCAAGACCGATTTCCATAATCAGATCCCCTCCCCTGGCTTCACTTTGTGCATGGTGATCGCGTCTTCGGGATCACGTGCCACTTGGTCCGCGATGTTTTGGCGCTTCACATCTGTACGATGGCTCAAGGTCAAAACAATCGCGCCGATCATTGCCACGAGAAGAATGATACCAGCCAATTGGAAGAAGAAAATATAACGTGTGTAGAGCAAATCGCCGATGGCTTTGATGTTCGAGGTTTCAGCCATATCGGGTATCGGCTGAACAGCTACGCTGGCCGCTTGTGGATCAACAAAGGTTGTGCCCAATACAAAAATCAACTCCACGAGCAAAATGATCCCGATAATGCCACCAATTGGCAGATATTGAAGGAAGCCTTCGCGCATTTCGGCAAAATCCACGTCCAGCATCATCACGACAAACAAGAACAACACTGCAACCGCGCCCACATAGACAACAATCAAGATCAGCGCGAGGAATTCTGCGCCGGTCAGCATGAACAATCCCGCCGCATTGAAGAATGCAAGAATCAAGAACAAGACAGAATGCACGGGGTTGCGCGATGCAATCACCATAAAGGCAGAAGCAACGGTGACCGTAGCAAACAGATAAAAGAAAAGTGCAGCGACGCCCATGCGTTTTGCGCTTCCTGTTTTGCGGCTTTTGAGGTTCACGGTTGCGAACTAAAAGCCTGTGTTATCTGCCTTTCGGCATCTCAATTGAGCAATCCGGTCGAACCGTTTTGCCCGCGACAATCAGCGCCCTCTTAGCGCTTCCCCACCCTTGCGTCCATAAGACCAGAGGCGGGATTTGATCTATTTCACCACAATCTCAAATTGATCAGCGATAAGGTGCATCAATTGCGATGTTGCGGGCCAATTCCCGCTCCCACCGCGCACCATTTTCGAGCAACTTGTCTTTGTCATAATACAATTCTTCACGTGTCTCGGTGGCGAATTCAAAATTCGGGCCTTCAACAATTGCATCCACCGGGCAAGCTTCCTGACAGAAGCCGCAATAGATGCATTTCACCATATCAATATCGTAGCGCACCGTGCGGCGCGTGCCGTCGTTGCGGCGTGGACCAGCTTCAATGGTGATCGCTTGCGCAGGGCAAATCGCTTCACACAATTTGCAGGCGATGCAACGCTCTTCCCCATTGGGATAACGACGCAAAGCGTGCTCACCACGGAAACGCGCAGATGTATGCCCCTTTTCATAAGGATAGTTGAGCGTCACCTTAGGTTTGAAAAAATACTTCACGCCAAGCCCGAAAGCTTTAACAAATTCCCAAAGGAAAAGAGATTTACCGGCTGAAATCAAAGAACTCATGACTGTGCCCATCCCATATATTGCAGCACAAATGCTGTGATGAAGACCATGAACAGTGAAATCGGCAGGAACACTTTCCAACCCAAACGCATCAATTGATCATAACGATAACGCGGAACGATGGAACGCACCATTGCCATGCAAAAGAAGACGAACATGCCCTTCAAGACGAACCAGAAAATGCCCGGCAACCAGTTGAACGGCGCGATATCAATGATTGGCAACCAACCGCCGAGGAACAACAATGTTGTGAGTGCGCACATCAGCGTGATGGCCACAAATTCACCAAGAAAGAACAGCAAGAACGGCGTGGAGGAATATTCAACCATGTGACCGGCAACCAGCTCTGATTCCGCTTCAGGAAGATCGAACGGCGGACGGTTTGTCTCCGCAATCGCAGAAATAAAGAAGATGATAAACATTGGGAACAGAGCCAACCAATGCCAATCCAAGAATGAATTCACTGGCATTCCGAGACGAGTGCCAAGACCATCTTGCTGGGCGTTCACAACGTCTGTCAGGTTCAATGAGCCCACACACAGAAGAACGGTAATGATCACAAAGCCAATGGAAACTTCGTAAGAAACCATTTGTGCTGCAGACCGCAGCGAAGCGAGGAAAGGATATTTGGAGTTTGATGCCCAGCCGCCCATAATGATGCCGTAAACTTCCAGCGACGAAATCGCAAAGACGAACAACAATCCAAGGTTCGGGTCAGCAACAGACCACCCGTC
Source organism: uncultured Rhizobiaceae group bacterium (assembly GCA_938010435.1). Classification (GTDB taxonomy): domain Bacteria; phylum Pseudomonadota; class Alphaproteobacteria; order Rhizobiales; family Rhizobiaceae; genus Pseudahrensia. The sequence continues at coordinate 297,732 of CALLUS010000005.1, forward strand.
TGCAACGGGAATCACCGCCCAAGCGGAAAGAGCCAGCACACCAGCAACCAATGGTGCCAAAAGGAACACCCCTTTGTTGGCACTGGCCGGAATAATCGGTTCTTTAACAACGAATTTCAGCAAATCCGCAAAAGATTGCAGCAAGCCCCAAGGTCCAACCACATTGGGGCCACGGCGCAGTTGCACCGCAGCAAAAATCTTACGGTCAGCGTACAAAATGTAAGCAACGAAAACCAAAAGCAGAACCAAAAGCAGAACGCTTTGGAACAAGATGACCAAAACTGGCCAAATATACGAATCGAAGAATGCAGCATCCATGATTTTACTCCGCAGCCTCCGCAAATTCGCCTTTGGCGCGCGCTGAACATTCTGCCATCACAGCAGATGAACGTGCAATCGGGTTTGTCAGATAGAAATCGTCAATGGGCGACTTGAATGCCGCTTTTGTCAGGCGTCCACCTTTGCGCTTGGCCAGTGCCTCAACGCCAGATGTGTCGCTTTCCATAACTTCATCAATCTCAGCAAAATGCGGATGCGCTTCGTAAAGAGCCGCACGCAATTGCGCAAGAGAATCAAATGGCAGCGTTTTAACCAAAGCTTCAGACATAGCGCGAAGAATCGCCCAGTCTTCGCGGGCCTCACCCGGCGCAAACCCGGCACGTTGTCCCATTTGAACACGGCCTTCGGTGTTGACCCAAGTGCCTGATTTTTCAGTGTAAGCAGCACCGGGCAGAATAACATCAGCATGGTGTGCGCCCACATCACCGTGGCTGCCGATATAAACAGTAAAGCCAGAACGACGCTCAATCATATCCAGTTCATCCGCCCCCAGCAGGAACAAAACTTCGCTTTCGCGGAGCATTTCGCCCGTTGATTTTCCGCCCTCACCCGGCACGAAGCCAAGGTCGAGACCACCAACACGCGCTGCAGCCGTGTGCAGAACATTGAAACCGTTCCAATCATCACGGGCAATACCATGACGCAAGGCAATACCTGCCAGTTTTTGCAGAACGGCTGCGCCGTCCTTACGGTTCGCAACAGCTTCGCCGATGATGAACATCCGGCTCTTCGCTTTCGTCATCTTTTTGTCGAGGAACGAAATACTGTCTGGACCTGCACCCACATGAACCGCATCGTAAGTCAGATCAGCGTCTTCGCCCAAAAGACCAACCATCGCTTCGCCTGTGCGCCAACGCTTGCGAATACGTGCGTTCAAGACCGACGCTTCCTTTCGCGGATTGGTGCCAACCAACAAAATTGCATCAGCATCTTCAATGCCTTCAATCGTTGTGTTGAAAATGTAGCTTGAACGGCCAAGTGCTGGATCAAGCGCAGAGTTCTCGGGGCGGCAATCTGTATTGGCTGAACCCAGCGCACTCATAAGCTCGCGCATGGCGTAGATTTCTTCTACTGAAGACAAATCACCAGCAATTGCGCCGATATTCTCAGGAGCTGTCCCATTCACTTTTTCAGCAATTACAGCGAATGCTTCAGACCAGCTTGCAGCTGTCAGCTTGCCGTTTTTGCGAATATAAGGTCGGTCCAAGCGTTGTGTTTTCAGTCCATCCCAAATGAAGCGGGTTTTGTCTGAAATCCACTCTTCGTTGGTGGCTTCATTCACGCGCGGCATAATACGCATAACTTCAGAACCACGGGTGTCCACCCGAATAGAAGACCCAACAGCATCCATCACGTCGATGGTTTCAGTCTTGGTCAATTCCCACGGGCGGGCTTGAAAAGCGTAAGGCTTAGAGGTCAATGCGCCAACAGGGCAAAGGTCAATCACATTGCCTTGCAATTCAGACGTCATCGCTTTTTCAAGATAAGTGGTGATTTCCGCATCTTCCCCACGGCCCAAAAGGCCAAGTTCAGAAACGCCCGCCACTTCAGTAGAAAACCGAACGCAACGTGTGCAGTGAATGCAACGCGTCATAATCGTTTTGACGAGCGGTCCAACATATTTGTCTTCAACGGCGCGCTTGTTTTCCGAATAACGGGATTCATCAATACCAAACGCCATGGCTTGGTCTTGCAAATCACACTCACCGCCTTGGTCGCAAATAGGGCAATCCAACGGGTGGTTGATGAGCAAGAATTCCATCACACCTTCACGGGCCTTTTTGACCATCGGTGTGTTGGTAAAAATTTCTGGTGGCTCGCCATTCGGGCCCGGGCGCATGTCTTTGACACCCATTGCACAAGACGCGACAGGCTTTGGCGGGCCACCTTTGGCTTCCACAAGGCACATGCGGCAATTGCCGGCAATTGAAAGGCGTTCATGGAAACAGAAACGTGGAATCTCTGCACCAGCCTCTTCCGCCGCTTGCAGCAACGTATAGTGGTCTGGAACTTCAACTTCCTTGCCGTCTACAATGATCTTGGCCATGGCCAGTCTTCTTCCTGTCGTCAGCGCAATTGCGCTTTAAATTACTATCCGCATTGCTGTGTTTGCCACAGCTTCACGTGGGGCAAATGCGACCAGCCGAATGCATGGTCGCTATCGCCATTTTGATCCAAATAATCAAGTCGTTCTTTGGCTTCTTCCAATGTTGGTCGATGCCCTTCTTCTACCCACCACATCACGAATGAGTGGCTTTCCATAAGATCGAACCATTGGTTCTTATCATTGTAAATCTGCTTGTGCACTGTGTTCCACACAAAGTGTTCAAGATGTTCGGCACTTTCCCAAGTGGAAAGCGTCATCACTGTCGACGGCCCATCACAAATTGCGTTGCGCCCTGCACCATCCCGCTCTTCATCCAAAAGGCGCCACTGAAACCCATCAGTGCGTTCAGCCAATCCATTCACTCGCGTAACATTATCAGTAAATCCTGCACCTTCCGGAGACTGCGGATCAACTTTCCATTTAGATATATTGAGCTCAGCGAGGTGCATAGACATTATCCACCACTCGTTGGAGCAGATGGCGTACCCCCACATTGCATATAGACAAAATAGGTACTCTTCTCACTGCTATACAAAGGAGCTCGACGGCCTGTTCTGCCCACACCTGCGCCAGATGAATTGCAAAACCGCACAAAAGCCGTTTCTGCTATGCCAAAAGCACGTTCACGGTCGGAACCATCAAGCGGCGAAATCGCAACCGTGAATCGACCAAATGGATCAGCTTGGTGACGCTTCACGCTCAATTCATCATCAACTTTGAATTCTTCGACAACCTTCAATTCGGCCAGTGTGTTCACAGTCGGATCAACATCCGCAGTCGGCGCAACATCAGACGTTGTGCAAGCTGCCAACGCAACCATCAATGCGACCAACATAAATAGCGATGCTTTGAAACCGAATATGTTAAGTTCAGTGTGGTGCATTGATTTACTCAGCCGCCTCCAGCACCGCACCATCTTTGCTGGAACGATACGTATAACTGTCAATTCGCGCTTCCATTTCTGGGCGGAAGTGGTTGATGAGCCCTTGAATGGGCCATGCAGCCGCATCACCCAAGGCGCAAATTGTGTGGCCTTCGATTTGTTTGGTCACATCGAACAACATATCGATTTCACGTTTTTCAGCGCGGCCTTCGACCATGCGTTCCATCACGCGCCACATCCAGCCTGTGCCTTCACGGCACGGCGTGCACTGACCACAGCTTTCGTGTTTGTAAAATGCCGCCAAACGGGCAATCGCACGAATGATGTCGGTGGACTTATCCATCACGATCACAGCTGCCGTCCCCAAACCAGAACCAAGCGCTGATAGAGAATCAAAATCCATCGGCGTGTCAATCATCTGATCAGCAGGCACCATGCGAACAGAAGACCCACCTGGAATAACGGCCAACAAATTGTCATTGCCACCACGAACACCGCCGCAATGTTTATCGATCAGTTCGCGGAACGGAATGCTCATTTCTTCTTCAACGGTGCACGGCGTGTTCACATGACCGGAGACACAGAACAATTTCGTACCACGGTTGTTTTCACGGCCAAAGCCCGCAAACCAATCTGGCCCACGGCGCAAAATAGTTGGCACAACAGCCACAGATTCCACGTTGTTGACAGTAGTTGGGCAACCGTAGAGACCAACATTGGCAGGAAATGGCGGCTTCAGGCGCGGCTGACCTTTTTTCCCCTCAAGTGATTCCAACAGAGCAGTCTCTTCGCCACAGATGTAAGCACCAGCACCGTGGTGGACGTAAATATCGTAGTCCCAACCGTTCTTGTTGTTCTTGCCGAGCAAATTGGCGTCATAACACTCATTGATCGCCGCTTCGAGCGCCTCACGCTCCCGCATATATTCGCCGCGTACATAAATGTAACAAGCATGTGCACCCATGGCGAAACCAGCGATCAAACAGCCTTCGATCAGCGTGTGCGGATCGTGGCGCATGATGTCGCGGTCTTTACATGTGCCCGGTTCGGACTCGTCTGCATTGATCACGAGATAATGTGGGCGTTCGCTCGGCTCCTTCGGCATGAACGACCATTTCAAACCTGTCGGGAAACCAGCGCCACCACGACCGCGAAGGCCAGATGCTTTGGTTTGATCGATCACCCAATCACGACCTTTTTTGATAAAGCCAGCCGTACCAGACCAATGCCCACGCGACATCGCACCTTTAAGCGACTTATCGTGTAGTCCATAAATATTCGTGAAAATGCGGTCTTTATCTTGCAGCATTATCGTACCTCTTTGTCGTCAGAACTTTCGGCATCACGCAAAGCATCTTGCATCACCTCGTTCATATCAATTGACGCCACATCTTCACGTGTCGGCGTAATTCGGTCGCCAATGAGCCCAAATAGAAATGATCCGGCACTGCCCAAACCAATCAACCACCAACGATACGGAACCAGACTTTCGAAAAAGAAAAACGTCAACACGCCAACAACCGAAGCTGCTGCGGCAATCAAAGAAAGAATTCGCATCAATGCACCAGGCCAAATTATAGATGCAGTCACTTTTGCCGCTTCAACATTTGTGAACAATTTACCATCGCGATCATCTTCAGCCATTATGCTGTACCGCCTTTCGCCAGAACTTTGGCTTGCTTGATCCAATCGTCGCGCTCGATGCGGCCTTTGAATGACAATTGATCATCAACGATTGCCACATCTGCTTTTTTCCACTTGGCGATTTGTGCGAAATGCCAGAAGCCGAGACCATTGAGTGTTCTTTCCAGTTTGGGACCGACACCTGAAATCAATTTCAAATCGTCCGCCTTACCATTTGGTTTTTTCAAACGCTCCGGTCCAGCCGCTTTAGCGGGAGTTGCTTTTTTAGGCGCTGCCTTCTTAGCGGCAGCTTTTGGCTTCGCAGCCAATTTAGCGGCATTCGAACCAATCAATCCGGCAGCTTTGGCTGGCGCTTTCTTGGCTGCAGGCTTTTTCGGTGCAGCGGGTTTAGCCGTGGCAGCCGCCTTCTTGGGTGCAGCTTTGCGAGTAGCTTTTACTGGTTTGCCCGTCAAAGACGTCAAACCACCCTCTGGCGCAGAGTAGATGCGGTCAATCTGAGGACCAGGTGTGATTTCATCACCCTTACCTGCAGCGAAACGATCAATGATGTGTTCCATCTGTATTGGCGTGAGGTCTTCGTAGCTGTCTTTGAAAATCATCACCATGGGCGCATTCACACAGGCGCCTTGGCATTCAACTTCTTCCCAAGACAAATTGCCGTCTTCGCTCACTTCAAACGGGTTTGGTGAAATCTTGGACTTGCAGACGTCCATGATGTCGCCAGCGCCGCGCAACATGCACGGTGTGGTGCCGCAAACTTGAATGTGGGCACGTTTGCCAACGGGTGCCAGTTGGAACTGGGTGTAAAACGTCGCCACTTCCAAAACGCGGATCAAAGGCATGTCGAGCATTTCGCCCACATGTTCAATCGCCGCTTTGGTGACCCAACCTTCTTGCTCTTGCGCCCGCATCAACAACGGAATCACAGCAGAGGCTTCGCGCCCCTTTGGATAGTCTTTGATCTTCTTTTTCGCCCATGCACCATTGGCACGGTTGAACGCAAAAGCATCAGGCTGGACAGCATCTTCAGCAAGACGGCGAACGGACATAGATTAAACCCCTACCGCACCAGCGGACATATAATAACCAACAGCAACCGCAGCAGCGATCACTCCAACAACAAAATGACCTTTGGGATCACCACCCGCTTTCGATGTAAACAACGCGTCGATGAAACCAAGAAAGGAAACCGCAATGAAAGCGACCGCCAACGACAACGGACCGCCCACCAAATACAGACCGAAAATCACAATCGCGAGACCGAAATAACGACCACCCATAACTTTCACCAAGGCAGATTGTTGATGACCGGCAATTTCCATACCCTTGTCACCATTGGTGGTGAACAAGACCCCCAGAACCAAAAACAAAACACCAATTAGCAACGTCACAACAGTCAAAAGTATCATCATCGGTCAACCTCCCCGAATACAATATCCATAGATCCGAGCACCGCGCCCACATCAGCAAGCATGTGCCCCCGACACATGAAGTCCATCGCCTGAAGGTGCGCAAAACCGGGCGCGCGCAATTTGCAGCGATACGGTTTATTCGAACCATCAGACACGAGATAAACACCAAACTCGCCTTTGGGCGCTTCCACAGCGCAATACACTTCACCAGCAGGCACTTTAAAGCCCTCAGTGTAGAGTTTAAAATGATGAATAAGCGCTTCCATTGAACGCTTCATCTCACCGCGCTTCGGTGGAACAGTTTTGCCATCTGGCGATGAAACAGGCCCCTGCCCGTCAGTACTGGAAAGCTTTGCAACACACTGCTGGATGATCTTCACAGATTCGCGCATCTCAATCATACGGATCAAATAGCGATCATAGTTATCACAGTTTTTACCGACCGGAATTTCAAATTCCATCTCGTCATAGCATTCATAAGGTTGCGCACGGCGCAAATCCCATGCTGCACCCGAACCACGAACCATGACGCCGGAAAAACCCCAAGCCCATGCATCTTCCAAAGACACAATGCCAATATCCACATTGCGCTGTTTGAAAATACGGTTGTCGGTCAGCAATTCTTCGATGTCATCACATGTTTTGAGAAACGGTTCGCACCATTTTCCAATATCGTCGACCAACTTTTGTGGAATGTCTTGGTGGACACCACCGGGGCGGAAATAAGCCGCGTGCATACGTGCACCACAAGCGCGTTCGTAGAACACCATCAACTGTTCGCGCTCTTCAAAGCCCCATAGTGACGGCGTGAACGCTCCAACGTCCAAAGCCTGTGTGGTGACATTGAGCAAATGCGACAGAATACGACCGATTTCACAATACAAAACACGGATCAACTGACCACGACGAGGCACTTCAAGACCAACGAGCTTCTCAATCGCAAGGCAAAACGCATGCTCTTGGTTCATGGGAGCCACGTAATCAAGACGGTCGAAATACGGGATTGCCTGCAAATAAGTCTTTTGCTCGATCAGCTTTTCGGTACCGCGGTGTAACAATCCGATATGCGGATCAACACGCTCAACAACCTCACCATCCAGCTCGAGAACCAGACGCAACACACCGTGGGCCGCAGGATGCTGCGGGCCAAAGTTAATGTTAAAATTCCTGATATCGACTTCAGCCATCTAGTTAAACACCTCTGGCGAAGAGTGATTGTCGGGCCATTCTTTAAAAGCCAACACACCCAATAAAACAAACATGCCCAGTGGAATGAGACATGCTAAAGAAATCCACGACGCCATTCCGGCACGGGGTAAGATTTTCCAAAAGCAAACGATCGGAAAGACATAAACGATCAAAAGCAACAGTATGGAAGCGGCACCCATCTCTAATTTGCCTTCGTCTCTGCTTTCTCATCACCGGGCAGAACGTAATCCGTTCCTTCCCAAGGTGAGAGAAAGTCAAAATCCCGGAATTCCTGACGCAATTGCACAGGTTCATACACAACGCGCTTTTTCTCGTCGTCATAACGCACTTCAGTAAAGCCCGTCAGCGGGAAGTCTTTGCGCAGTGGATGACCTTCGAAACCATAATCAGTCAGCAAGCGACGCAAGTCCGGATGTCCCGTAAACAAGATGCCATAAAGGTCATAAGCTTCACGCTCGAACCAATCAGCGCCCGGAAACACTTCCACGACGCTTGGCACAGGTGACTCAGGATCGGTTGCAACCCGAATACGAACACGTTGGTTCTGGCTCGGGCTCATCAAATGATAAACCACATCAAAACGGTTTTTACGTTCAGGGTAATCAACACCGCAAAGGTCAATGAAAGAAATAAACCGCGTTTGCACGTCATCGCGTAAAAATCTCAACACCGGCACAATGTTTGACGCAATAACGTTGAGCGTTAATTCATCGAAAGCAATCGAGCTTTCATCCAGCTTTTCACCAAGTTGTTCTGAAAGATAAGACTGAAGTTCTTTTAGGCTTTGAATATCCATCTTTCGCCCTAACGTTCAATCGTGCCGGTACGGCGAATTTTTTTCTGCAGCATCAACACACCATAAAGCAGAGCTTCGGCGGTTGGCGGGCAACCCGGCACATAAATATCTACAGGCACGATACGGTCACACCCACGCACCACTGAATAGGAATAGTGATAATACCCACCACCATTGGCACAGGACCCCATGGAGATCACATAACGCGGCTCAGGCATTTGGTCGTAAACCTTACGCAACGCCGGAGCCATTTTGTTGGTCAACGTACCGGCAACAATCATCACATCAGATTGGCGGGGCGAAGCACGTGGGGCGATTCCGAAACGCTCGGAATCATAACGCGGCATGGACATCTGCATCATTTCAACAGCGCAACATGCCAAACCAAATGTCATCCACATCAATGAGCCTGTTCGAGCCCAATTGATAAGATCATCAGTCGATGTGACGATAAAGCCTTTATCGGCCAATTCGTCGTTCACCTCGCCAAACCAAGCATCATCAGCCCCGATGGGCTTGCCTGTGTTAGGGTCAATGACCCCTTTTGGTGATGGGGCGATCAAGGTTGAAGAAGAATCTTGCATTATTTTTATCAGGCCACTTAACGGAGTATGAGAGATCGTTCAGGATCAATCCCAATCCAGAGCCCCTTTCTTCCATTCGTAGATGAAACCAATGGTCAACACGCCTAAGAATACCATCATAGACCAAAACCCGAACCATCCCAAGCCGCCAAAGCTCACAGCCCAAGGGAATAGGAACGCAACCTCAAGATCAAAAATTATGAACAAAATAGCGACAAGATAAAACCTCACATCAAATTTCATGCGCGCATCGTCAAATGCATTAAACCCACACTCGTAGGCAGACAATTTCTCATCATCCGGCGCTCTGTAGGCAATTATGAATGGTGCAATTAAGAGAGCAAGGCCAATAAGCAAAGCAACGCCCATAAATATAATTACGGGCAAATATGAAAGCAACAACTGTTCCACGACAGACTCCTATATCGTCTGAGCATCCCCGTAGCCGACCCACGTTTTCAAAGCAAGTTTACATGTCGTCACAGACGCCCTCTTCACGATTTTTTCGTGAAAAAAAAGAATGTTTGATTTTCATTCATTTTAAGCCGGAATTTGCTGTTTCTTCGCTTGACTTAAATCCATAGCAAACGTATTGCCTCTCTCGACCTTGAGAGGCCACAAACCTTTCATACCCACGCGGGTGTAGCTCAGTTGGTTAGAGTGCCGGCCTGTCACGCCGGAGGTCGCGGGTTCGAGTCCCGTCACTCGCGCCACTTTCCTTTTTGCTTATGCAGCAGGGGTTTAGTGGAACATATATACCGGTCATTGGTACCGGGCGATTAGCTCAGTTGGTAGAGCGCTTCGTTTACACCGAAGATGTCGGGAGTTCGAGTCTCTCATCGCCCACCATCAAACTCCCTGAAATTCAGCCTGATCAATGCTTTGCTTCAAAACCTTCCACAATTTCGGACTGGCATTCTGTATCTCATCATTTTTCGCAATAACGCGATCCCGACTAATTCCATGAGTTTGCCAACTGTTCGGTGATGAATTGAGATTCTGTATAACCGGGCATACTCGATCAATCGCTTTGGCGAATTTTGCGGATGGTGTTTTGGCCGCTTCGAACTCCAGCCATAGTTCCAATAAATCATTACCCAACGGGTTATCAAGCAAACCAAATATTCGGCGCGCTGCTTTTTCCTCTTCTGCAGCAATGTCTGCACGCGCAGCTTCATCATAAGTGAACACATCACCTGCATCGATCTCCACGATATCATGAATCAGCATCATTTTAAGTACCGTTAGAGCGTTGACCTCCTCCGGTGCGTCTTCCAACAAAATCAAAGCAGCCATTGCCGACTGCCAAGAATGTTCCGCACTGTTTTCATAACGATCCAAACCGTGTGGCTTGGTTTGACGTAACACAGTTTTGAGTTTCTCCAACTCCAGAATGAATTCGATCTTCTGCTTCACACGGCTCATGTTCATCCCTTCATTTAAAAACAAAACCCCACGCTTTTCAGCGCAGGGTTCTGAAAAATCTACAGTGTCTGAATAGACTTAGTTGATCTTGTCTTTGAGACCTTTGCCCACTTTAAAGCGCGCAACGTTAGCTGCTTTAATTTCAACTTGTGCGCCTGTTTGTGGGTTACGGCCCATTTTAGCTTCACGACGTGAAACCATGAAATTACCGAAGCCCAAAAGACGAACGTCATTACCAGCGCTCAATGACTCTGTAATAGAATCGATGAAGCCCTCAAGTGCGGCACCAGCCTGATCTTTTGAAAGGTCAGCTTTAGCAGCTATAGATGCAATAAGTTCTTGTTTATTCATGTGACAGTTCCTTTTTGTCATATCCCCCCACAATACGCGCGACTCACTAGGGTTGCAGTATTTTGTAATTTTCGCGGCTAAGGTGCAACCAAAACCCACTGAAACAAGGGATTTGAACTGTTTTCTTTGAAAGTTCCCGATGATTTTACAACCATTGAGAGAAATCCCTGTTCATATAAGCTCGAATAACCGTTCTTTCCTCAATAGCTCAATACAAAAATGGGCCACCACGTTTCGATTCGCAGCAGCCCATTCAATTTTAAAACCGTTAGATTCAGTTGTTTTAATGCGCCAAAACGGCAGTTTCTTGCGAGTCTTTCGCAGCCAGTGCAGCCGCTTCCGCTTCAGCTTCATTCCACTCAACAGCCTCAGGCATGCTGACCAGAGCGTGCGGCAACACTTCATCCAGATGAGACACGGGGATGATCTCAAGAGCATTCTTCACGTTCTCAGGAATATCAGCCAAGTCTTTTGCATTCTCTTCCGGTATTAGAACCGTTTTGATTCCACCACGAAGTGCCGCTAACAGTTTTTCTTTCAATCCACCAATTGGAAGAACCCTACCCCGCAAGGTAATTTCACCCGTCATGGCAATATCACGGCGCACAGGAATACCCGTCAGCATAGATACTATTGCTGTTGCCATTGCCGTACCGGCTGATGGTCCATCTTTTGGTGTCGCGCCTTCCGGCACATGCACGTGGATATCGCGTTTTTCAAACAATGGCGGTTTGATACCGAAATCAAGAGAGCGGGAACGCACATAAGAGGCAGCCGCTGAAATCGATTCCTTCATCACGTCACGTAAGTTGCCAGTGACAGTCATCTTACCTTTACCAGGCATCATGACTCCTTCAATAGTCAGCAATTCGCCACCCACTTCAGTCCAAGCCAAGCCGGTCACAATACCAACCTGATCTTCAGCATCAGCTTGGCCATAGCGGAAACGCTGCACACCAAGATAATCATTCAGATTTTTATCCGTGACTTTGACAGTCTTCTTCTTGCCTTTCGACTTCAGAATTTCAGTCACCGCTTTACGCGCCAATGTTGCCAATTCGCGCTCAAGATTACGAACACCCGCTTCTCGTGTGTAGAGACGGATTGTATTCAGCAGCGCATCATCGGAAATGGAGAGTTCTTTCTCTTCCAACGCATGGTTTTTGACCGCTTTCGGGATTAAGTGACGGCGTGCAATCTCAACCTTTTCATCCTCAGTGTAACCGGCAATACGAATAATCTCCATACGGTCCAACAACGGGCCCGGAATGTTCAATGAGTTCGCTGTGGTCACAAACATCACGTTAGAAAGATCGTAATCAACCTCGAGATAATGATCACCGAACGCATTGTTTTGTTCAGGATCCAGTACTTCCAACAAAGCAGAAGAAGGATCACCACGGAAATCCTGTCCCATCTTGTCGATTTCATCGAGCAAGAAGAGTGGATTGGATTTCTTAGCCTTTTTCATGGACTGAATTACTTTGCCCGGCATCGAACCAATATAGGTTCTACGGTGACCACGAATTTCAGCCTCATCACGCACACCACCGAGTGACATACGAACGAATTCGCGTCCGGTCGCTTTCGCAATAGATTTACCCAATGACGTTTTACCGACACCTGGAGGGCCAACAAGACAAAGGATAGGACCCTTAATCTTCGCTGTACGGGTTTGAACTGCCAAAAACTCGACAATGCGTTCTTTAACCTTTTCCAAACCGAAGTGATCAGTATCGAGAACTTTCTCAGCTTCCAGCAGATCGGTCTTCACGCGAGATTTTTTACTCCACGGAATTCCAGTCAACCAGTCAAGATAGTTCCGAACAACAGTCGCTTCTGCACTCATCGGGCTCATCTGCTTCAATTTCTTGAACTCAGCATCAGCCTTTTCGCGGGCCTCTTTTGAAAACTTGGTTTTCGTAAGCGTTTCTTCCAGTTCGGCCATTTCGTCACGGCCTTCTTCGCCGTCACCAAGCTCCTTTTGGATCGCCTTCATTTGTTCGTTGAGATAATATTCTCGTTGCGTTTTTTCCATCTGGCGCTTCACGCGGCCACGGATACGCTTCTCGACCTGAAGAACGGAAATCTCGCTCTCCATCATCGCCAATACTTTTTCCAAACGATCTTTGATGGACACCAAAGACAAAATGTCTTGCTTCTCAGAAATCTTCACTGCCAGATGTGATGCAATCGTATCAGCAAGTTTTGCAAAGTCTTCAATCTGCGTAACCGCAGTCACAACTTCAGGCGAAACTTTTTTATTCAGCTTCACATAATTCTCAAATTCAGACACCACAGAACGTGACAAAGCTTCAATTTGAACTTCGTCTTCCTCGGCATCAGGTGCTGGAACAGCATAGGCTTCGTGATAGTCCTCACGATCAGTGAAACGGGTCACAGATGCCCGCTCGTAACCTTCTACAAGCACTTTCACAGTGCCATCAGGCAGTTTCAACAACTGCAGTACAGTCGCCAAAGTACCGATATCGTACATTTCAGCAGGTTTGGGGTCATCATCGCCAGCATTCTTCTGGGTCACCAGCAAAATTTGCTTATCGTTCTGCATCACTTCTTCAAGGGCAGCGATTGATTTCTCGCGCCCCACAAAAAGTGGAACAATCATGTGTGGGAACACCACAATATCGCGCAAAGGCAATACGGGGAATATACCACCGTTTGCATCAAAATCTATTGCAGTCTTGGAGCCGTCTTTTTTGCTGTCATCAGCCATCAAAGCATGTCCTTATCGTTTTATCACACCAGCTAAATCAGCTGCACGCGAATCTTAGGTGCCACATTAGCCACCATTTTGGACCAATGACACCGCTAGCAACGTCACACCGCTACAATTTGTGTTGACGGTTAAAATGTTGGGAGGTTTCACAGGCCCGTTCTCTTCCCTCAAATAAGTCGTAAAAAAGCAGTTTCAAGTTTCAATCACTCATAAAAAAAGCCCGCTGCAACGAGCGGGCTTTTGGAAGCTTTTGTGAATGCCAACTAAGCGCTTTTTTCTGCCGGTTCTTTATCATCTGCTTTGTCAGCGTAGATATAGAGCGGTTGGGTGTTGCCGTTGATAACCTCTTCCGAAATCACAACTTCTTCAACTCCATCCATAGTTGGCAATTCGAACATTGTATCCAGCAATATGCCTTCAATGATTGACCGCAAACCACGCGCTCCCGTTTTGCGCAGAATTGCTTTTTGAGCAATAGCTCGAAGAGCATCTTCTTGGAATGAGAGTTTGACCTCATCCATTTCAAACAAACGCTGATACTGTTTGATCAGGGCATTTTTCGGCTCAGATAGAATTTGCACAAGCGCATCTTCGTCCAGATCCTCCAAAGTTGCCAAAACCGGAATACGGCCAACAAATTCAGGGATCAAACCGAAGCGCAGCAAATCTTCAGGCTCAAGAGCTTTGAACAACTCACCAGTTTTACGGTCTTCCGGGCTTTCAACTGCAGCACCAAAGCCGATACCTGTGTTGCGACCACGGTCGGAAATGATTTTATCAAGTCCGGCAAACGCACCACCTGCAATAAACAGAATATTGGTTGTATCCACCTGCAAGAATTCTTGTTGCGGGTGTTTACGGCCACCTTGCGGAGGAACGGATGCGACCGTGCCTTCCATAATTTTCAACAAAGCCTGCTGCACGCCTTCGCCCGAAACATCACGTGTGATGGATGGGTTGTCAGACTTACGTGTGATCTTATCGACCTCATCGATGTAAACGATACCACGTTGGGCACGTTCTACGTTGTAATCTGCGCTTTGAAGCAGCTTCAAAATAATATTTTCAACGTCTTCACCCACATAACCCGCTTCGGTCAATGTGGTGGCGTCCGCCATTGTGAAAGGAACATCAAGAATGCGTGCCAACGTCTGTGCCAGCAAAGTTTTGCCGCAACCTGTTGGGCCGATAAGCATGATATTGGATTTCGCCAATTCCACATCATCGCCATCAGCAGCGTGGTTCAAACGCTTGTAGTGATTATGAACCGCCACAGACAACACGCGTTTCGCATGAGGTTGTCCGATGACGTAATCGTTCAAAACGTCGAGAATTTCTTGTGGCGAAGGCGTACCCTCAGTGGATTTCACCAAGCTGGACTTATTTTCCTCGCGGATAATGTCCATGCACAGCTCAACGCACTCATCACAGATGAACACGGTTGGGCCAGCAATAAGCTTGCGCACTTCATGTTGGCTTTTGCCACAAAACGAGCAGTACAGCGTGTTCTTTGAATCGCCGCCGCTGCCGCCACTGGTATTTGAAACCTTGCTCATTACCCACCTTTATCTGAACGGCCTAACCGTTCATTTTACATCTGCCCTGTTCCACGAAAACCATGGAACTCTGTGTTCGTCATGCAATTGAGAGACACCGCGAACACGGATTATTGCACTGAATACGCCACAACTTTGCGAAACTAACAACAATGACTTCAAATTTCCCTTAACATGATCCAAAGATTTGGAAAACAGGGCAATTAAGCCCTATCATTTTGTTAGGATTCTGAAGCTTCGCTTTCAATTTCGTCACGTGATGAGATTACTTTGTCGATAATGCCGAACTCAACTGATTCATCGGCTGTCATGAAGTGGTCACGATCAAGCGTGGATTCAATAGTCTCGTAGTCTTTGCCGGTGTGCTTCACGTAAATTTCATTCAAACGGCGCTTAAGCTTCACGATATCTTGCGCATGGCGTTCGATATCAGATGCTTGTCCTTGGAAACCGCCTGAGGGTTGGTGCAACATCACGCGCGCATTAGGTAAAGCAAAACGCATATCTTTGGCGCCGGCAGTCAACAACAATGAACCCATGGAAGCCGCTTGGCCCATGCAAAGCGTAGCTACGGCGGGTTTGATGAACTGCATCGTGTCATAAATTGCCATGCCAGAAGTAACCACGCCGCCTGGCGAGTTGATATAGAGAGAAATTTCTTTCTTTGGGTTTTCAGCTTCAAGAAACAAAAGCTGCGCACAAACCAAAACAGCCATACTGTCTTCGATTGGGCCCGTGATGAAAATAATGCGCTCTTTCAAGAGACGCGAGAAAATATCGTAAGCACGCTCACCACGGTTGGTCTGTTCTACAACCATTGGGACGAGGTTCATGGCGGTGTCGATTGGATCCTTCATCGGATGCCTTTCTTCTTCAAAAATAGAATCGCGTTATCACTACTTGATACGTCACTCACTAAAGCAATGTTAATGAGAGTGGAAATGTGAAATTGAGTTCACAATATAGGAGTGCCAAACTGTCCTACAACCGTGGTCCTCAAAAGAAAAAGAGGAACGACCGTATGGTCATTCCTCTTCAAGCAATAGGAGCTGTTTAAGCCCAAATTAAAATTTAAGTTTAGCAGACAGGTTAAATGCACCTACGAAATCATTGTCGAAAGAAAAAGACACATCGTTTGCAGGGTCACCGCCTGATGGAGTTGAATCTCCACTGGTTAGAATACCTACGAGCCCGCCAAACCTTAATTCAAGGTTTTCATTCGCTTGGTAAGAGATACCACTAGACAGTGTGTATGTATCTGTTTGAGTACCCGTTGTCGTTGATGTTCCCCGGTCATAACCAATAGAAACCAAACCGCTCAATTCATCAGAGAATTTTCGCCCTATGCCAAGCGATGCGGTAATGCCATCGCGGTAAAGAGGATCGAATGAAACATCCGTAGGCAATCCTGTAGTCGGGCTTGTCACACCAACAATTGGAACGACTCCCAATCTACTCCATTGCTGCCATTTCAATGACCCAAACAACAATGTGTTTTCCGCAACACCGCTTTGGAATTTGAATTCTAAAGCCTGTGGAATTTCCGTTGCTGCCGAAACATCAGTAATCGCTCCAAGACCACCTAATGCGGTTGAATCCACGGTGCCAGAAAGGCCGTTTAGATTATACCTGCTGCTGTAGACTAGTGAAGCGCGCAGCGCTATTTCGGGCAATTCGTATGCCGCACCAACGCGCCAGCCGAAAGCTTCGTCTTCCAAATTGAACAAACCCAAACCTTGCGGGTTAATTGCTGGAATAAATGGACTAATCACTACAGAATCACCAGCTGGGGCAAAATCACCAAAAGTTTGACGAGATTGAAACGCTTCAACTTCGATATAAGAACCACCTACAATCGCACGGAATTGCCCAATGCTTGTTTTGAATTTGTATGCGCAGGTCAAACTGTAATCGTCTGATTCCAAGGAAAACTCTACCGAAGTAGGCGAATATGCATTATTCAGTCCGTATTCAGAGTCAGCACCAAATGGCTTGGTGTAAGACGCCAGACAATCGACGGCATCACCAAACCCAGCCTTTATGCCGAACCTTGGTACGACATAGTCTGAATCCACATCGATTGAGGCTGTTGATTGTGGTGGCAGACCAAATCCAGCGCCAAGATTAGCCGATCGCGTCACATTCTTGATAGTCCGTTGAGGCAAAACAACGGTAACTTCACTGTCCAAAGAATAGCGCTGAGTGTCGAACAATTGATCGATCTTCACGCCACCGCGGTCAAATCCACCAGCATGAGCATTGATTGTAAGGACCGCGCTTGTCGCCAAAATCCCAAGCGATATCGAAAGTAAATGTCTCATCTTATTTGCCCCGTGCGCGATTCCAGAAACGATCTGTGCAGCAAATCGATACGTCACAAGAATACGTTCAACAAGGCGAATTCTTACCTAAACGTCAAAAGAAAACTCATGTCGCAATTTTGCCACAATGGGAAAAATGGAAATTAATATTACTTTCAATCAATTGAAAGATTTCACCCGTTCCAAGGCCTCATTCACAATTGTGTGTTTCTCTTCCAACTCGGTCAAACGATCACGATTTTCCTGAACAACAGAATCTGGCGCGTTCGCAACGAATTTTTCGTTGTTCAACTTACCGCCAACGACCTTCAAATCTTTCTCGATGCCTTCAATCTCTTTTTCCAAACGAGAGATTTCAGCACCAAAATCCACAAGGCCTTTCAGCGGCAAGCAAACAGTCGCCTCGCCCACAACCAGTTGAGCCGCACCTTCGGGCGCTTCATCCCCCAATGAGACATCGCTCATCCGCGCCAAGCGACGGATCGCGGCATCATTGCGTTCAAGACGGGCTTTGGTTCCATCAGATGCACCAACGATCACCAATTGCATTTCCAAGCTCGGCTTGATTTTCATCTCGGTGCGCACGGAGCGCACTTCGGACACCAGTTCGATCAACCAGTTGATTTCATCAGCCGCAGCTTGATCTTGCACTTGCGGCTTTGGCCATTCGGCATGGCACAACAGTGTGTCACGGCTTTCAGCCGTTTCCGCCCAAAGTTCTTCCGTCATAAACGGCATGAACGGGTGCAACAGCTTGTAGATTTCATCCAGCACATAAGCGGCAACCGCCTGCGCTTCTGCTTTCGCATCTGCATCGTCGCCATTGAAAATCGGCTTCAACAGTTCCAGGTGCCAGTCGCAGAACGTGTTCCAAACGAATTTGTAAGCCGCACCCGCCGCATCGTTGAAACGATATTTCTCAATGCCTTCGCTCACGTCTTCGATTGTTTTCGACAGTTCAGTCAAAATCCAACGGTTCACTTGAAGCTGTGCATCTTCGGGTTTGAACCCTTCCGCGTGTTTCACCTCGTTCATTTCAGCAAAACGTGTGGCGTTCCACAGCTTGGTGCCAAAATTGCGGTAACCCACAATCCGGTCTTCATCGAGACGAACATCCCTGCCCTGTGCTGCCATAATGGAGAGCGTGAAGCGCAAAGCGTCCGTGCCGTATTTGTCCATCAATTCCAACGGATCGATCACATTGCCCTTGGACTTGGACATTTTCTGCCCGTCCTTGTCGCGCACCAGCGCGTGAACATAAACCGTGTGAAAAGGCTCAACGATTTTTCCTGCATCGTCTTTCATAAAGTGGTTGCCCATCATCATCATCCGAGCGACCCAGAAGAAGATAATGTCAAAACCAGTCACCAGAACATCAGTTTGATAATAGGTTTCAAGCTCTTTGGTCTTGTCAGGCCAGCCAAGTGTGGAAAACGGCCAAAGTGCGGACGAGAACCATGTGTCTAGGACGTCCGCGTCTCTGTAGATCGGAACATGTGGTCTCCTTGTGTTTTCTTCAAGTCTTGCCCCCTGATCTCCATCAAAGTCGAAGTAGATTGCTTCTACTTCATTCTCAACGACTTCAATTTCATAACCTGGATAAGCTAAACTCGCCTGTTTTATCGCTTCTTTTTCAGACTTCGCAACAAACATTTGCCCTTGAAGTTCCGTTCCGAAAACTGATCCTCCATCACTGACAGGAGGTCCATACCAAACAGGAATCTGATGCCCCCACCAAAGCTGGCGAGAAATGCACCACGGCTGGATGTTTTCCATCCAATTGTAATAGGTGTTTTCCCACGTCTTCGGCACGAAATTCGTGCGGCCTTCTTTGACGGATGCCAGCGCAGGCTTTGCCAGTGTTTCCGCATCGCAGAACCATTGGTCGGTCAACATAGGTTCGATCACAACCTTGGAACGGTCACCCGTTGGTTGCTGCATTTTGTTTTTCTCAACGAGAGGAATGGCATTGCCCTGCTCGTCCGTTGTCATCACCGCATTGCCTTCCGCCGTGATCGCCGCAATGACTTTCTCGCGAGCGTCGTAACGGTCAAGACCGCGATATTCGTCCGGCACCAAGTTGATCGCATCAACCCAGTTTTCATCTGGCAACTCACCAGACTCCACAATCGCTTTGGCCTTCCCAGCTTCTTCAGCGTAAGGCGCACCATCAGCACGCAGTGCGGCTTTTGTGTCCATCAAACGATACATGGGAATGTCATTGCGTTTGGCGACCATGTAATCGTTGAAATCGTGCGCACCCGTGATTTTTACCGCACCAGACCCAAAATACTTATCGGGATAGTCGTCCGTGATGATCGGGATGAAACGACGATGTTTTTTCGGGCCAACAGGGATTTCGCACAATTTGCCAATGATCGGCGCATAACGCTCGTCAGAGGGATGAACCGCAACAGCTCCATCACCCAACATGGTTTCAGGGCGTGTGGTGGCGATGGAAATATAGTCTCGCGTTTCGCTCAGCGTGACGTTTCCGTCTTCATCCTTCTCCACATATTCATAGGTCGCACCATCGGCGAGCGGATATTTGAAGTGCCACATGTGGCCATCAACATCGATGTTCTCGACTTCAAGGTCAGAAATCGCGGTTTCAAAATGCGGGTCCCAGTTCACCAACCGCTTACCGCGATAGATCAGACCTTCATTGTAGAGCGACACGAACACTTCGCGCACAGCTTCAGATAGCCCCTCGTCCATGGTGAAACGTTCGCGCGACCAATCACAGCTCGCACCAAGGCGTTTCAGCTGGTTGAAAATCGTGCCGCCTGATTCCTCTTTCCATTCCCAAATTTTGTCGATGAAATCTGGGCGAGAGAAATCAGTGCGTTTTTTACCTTCTGCATTCAGCTTACGTTCCACAACCATCTGGGTTGCGATGCCTGCGTGGTCCATGCCCGGCTGCCACAAAACGTTGTTGCCCAGCATACGTTGATAGCGAATGAGAATATCCTGCAATGTGTTGTTGAGCGCATGGCCCATGTGCAGCGAGCCCGTCACATTGGGCGGTGGAATAACGATCGCATATGGGTCGGCACCTTCGCGTGCGCCAGCGCCAGCGGCAAAGGCTTTCGCCTCGTCCCATTTCTTGGCGATGCGGGGTTCAACACTGTTGGCGTCATAATTCTTTTCTAGCATTTTTCGTCCTGAATGGCCCGCGTCAATGGCGGCTATGTGGCAGCTATTCTCTCTCATTGTCTAAAGACAAAGCAGCACTTCAAGTCAACAATGACAGGCGTTTTGAAGGGTATTGCGGTGTTTAAGAAGCTTTTTTGCCGCGTGAGACCGCTTGAATCTCTTCTTGTACCAAACGTTCCACCAAAGTGGGCAGATTGGTGGAGAGCCAAGTGCGCACGATCGGGCGCATCATTTCGCCCAATATATTTTCGATTTCTGAGGATTTATCATCCATCATTTTGACAGCGATTTGCTCAGCCACGGCAGCGGTTGATGGCAAAGCTACTGAAGCGGCTGCGGCCTCTGCAATAAATTCAGGAGCCATTGGTGTCTCTTGCGCCTTGAGCACGGCTTCGGGCGTCGCAACTTGAGGTGTAATAGGCAAATCAGGCTTACCACGCATCCGATATTTCTCAAGGCGCTCTTCTGTGGTCAAGCCTTCGCCGGCAGCAGCAATTTGCGCCCGCAACTGCGCGGCTTTCTGCTCAATCGTCAGAGGCGCTTCTTCAGCAATAATTGCTTCCATTTCAGCCGCCATAGCAGCTTCAATGCCAGCTTCTTCAATTTTAGTGTCTTCAACGTTGGCATTGGAATGGTCTGTCGGGTGGGTATAGCGCTCGCGCTCAGTCAAACCATCATCAGGCTGGTCTTCATCATCTGCAATAATTTGACGGATCGACGCCAAAATATCATCCATGCTCGGTTCTTGATCAGCATCAAGCTCAGGCAATTTTGCAGCGGTGTTACCAGTGTTGGCAGCCATGATCATTTCCCCTTGGCCACTCACGGCCGCAATCCATTCGCCAGACATCAGTCTGGTGATTCGTGATCACTATAACGGATAAGGAGAAAATTCGGCACACCTGTCACAACACTTGGTGTGTCTATCGACAGACTTTAAACTTAAAACGTGAAACCAATTTCACGCTCAAACCCCGGAAGAGGCATAACGGAACAATTGAAAACTTCGTTAGCGCCAGTCACGTCACCGTCGCGGGTGTAAAGTTTGGCAACACCTGCATTGCCTGTGCCCTCAACAACAACCAAACGACCGCCATCTTTCAATTGAGCCAGCAATGTTTCAGGAACAAGATCAACAGCGCCACCAATAAAGATCGCGTCATACGGACCTTCTTTGGAAAGACCGTTTTCCAAAGCACCTGTCACCACAACCGTGTTGTCGCAACCAAGTTCAATCAATGTCTGGGTCGCCTGCCCTGCCAAGGCTTCATCGCATTCCAAAGCCACAACGGAGTTGCACAATTTGGATAAGACAGCCGTGGAATATCCAGTGCCGCAGCCGATATCGAGAACAATGTTGTCCTCTTCAATGCCAGCAAGCTGAACCAGCTTCGACATGGACATGGCTTCCATGAGATAACGTTTTGAACCGCCAGAGGATAAAGGCAAATCTTCATCAATGTAAGCGAGTGAGCGCTGAGCGGCAGAAACAAAAGCTTCGCGCGGAATTTCCGAAAAAGCATCCAATACACGGTGATCCGTCACATCATTGGGACGGATTTGGCAATCCACCATTGTCATACGTGCGTTTTCAAAATCAATCATGAGACCCTATCAGCCCTGTCGACCAGTGTATGACATGAATTGGAGGCCTCGCCCGGAATCGAACCGGGGTGCAAGGATTTGCAGTCCTCTGCGTAACCACTCCGCCACGAGGCCATCCTGTCCATGTCAGGACACTGCAGGCTTTAACTACAGGGGTTTTGTGAAGCAACCCCAAAATGGAGAATTTCACGCTTTGGGTGAACCGAAGGTAACGAAATTACCGATTCTTGCAGTCAGACCGGGTTTTGGAACGCGGAATGGAGCCATAAAGCTGTTGCCAATACACAGAGTGCGATTTGAACAACCGTAATGAGGCCCAAAATGGTCGAGAACGGTTCTTTCACTGTTTTATGGCGCAGCAAGTGTCTTGCAATCAGTCCGCCAACAGAACCTCCCACTGCGCACAGCCACAACAAACTGCGTTCAGATAGTCTTTGTTGCTTGTTGCGAGCGCGTCTTTTGTCGATTGCGAAAGCTGCAAAACAAATGGTGTTCACACCAGCAAAATAGACGAATATTTCAAGAATTCCGATGGTTGGCATGTTTCGCCCAAAGCCTTGAAAGTTTAACCGACCAACGCCGTCTGAAACGTCGAACCGCGTGGAAATCATGAGATAATATCACCAGTCCCAGTGGAATCATCCAAAAGCCCAAAACGGGCAAGAAACCGAGCACGCCGCCAATAATCAACAACACACCTACAATGACGCGTCCGAGCTTGGTTTTTGGCTTTGGAATTCGCTTCAAAAAAATATCTCACTCAAACACGCAGTTTGCGCTTGCGGAACGTCATACACCTTTGCTATGAGCCGCTCATCGCAGAATACACTGAGACTGCGATAGGCATTCCTCTGTAGCTCAGTGGTAGAGCAGTTGACTGTTAATCAATTGGTCGCTGGTTCGAATCCGGCCAGAGGAGCCAAATTTCTTTTCGAAATTTGTTGCATTAAAAAAGCACCGCAATCAAATTGCGGTGCTTTTTGCTTTTTATTTAACTGTTGGTCAAAGGCGCGATCTGAATCTCAACACGACGGTTCTGTGCTTTGCCGTTTTGTGTCGCATTTGAAGCTACAGGACGTTCTTCACCGTAACCAACCACATAATAACGGCGTACATCCGTTCCTCTGTTCACCAAATACTGTGCAACGGATGTTCCACGCTGTTCAGACAATTGTTGGTTGAAAGAAGCGCCGCCATCACTGTCTGTGTGACCAAAAACGTTTACAATCGTCTTGTTGTACTCTTTCAAAACCAAAGCAACAGAGTCTAAAACGCGGTTGAATTCTGGTTTCACCGTAGATTGGCCAGACGCAAATGTGATATTGCTGGGCATATTTAAGATAATAGTATCGCCATTGCGGGTCACGCTGACGCCGGTATTCCGCAATTCATCACGCAGTTTAGCTTCTTGGCGGTCTTGATAAAGACCAATGCCACCGCCGCCCAATGCACCGATACCAGCGCCAATCAAAACCGATTTGCGTGTGTCGGCATTTGTTGTCTTACCAACAATTAAACCGCCCAAAGCACCAACAGCGGCGCCAGCGCCAACACCAATTGTAGTATTCGCTATTTTGCTTTGGCCCGTATACGGGTCCGTTGTACAAGCACTTAACATAATTGCAGCAAACGCTGTGGCTAAAATTCTCTTTGTCATGGCAATAAACCTCTGATCACTAAAGTTGCGGCATTATGCAGCTGTTAAGGAAAACATTCGGTTAAACTGTGGCAAGTTTCGAGAATCAGCCCTAAAGCACCTGCAAACACAGATACGAGACGAGAAACATGGCGGATACCAAATCAAACGCTCCCGTGATCATCTGGTTTCGACAGGACCTTCGAATTCACGACAATCCTGCCCTGAAATTCGCTGTTGATTCCGGCAAGCATATCGTCGCGATCTACATCCACGATGAAATCTCGCCCAATATTCGCCCCATGGGCGCAGCTCAAAAATGGTGGCTTCATAACTCTCTTAACAGCCATGCTAATGAGTTATTGAAACTCGGCTGCAAACTCATTCTACGCAGTGGCGCATCTGCTGATGTGATTCAAAACATCAAAAACGAAACAGGCGCTGAGGCGATTTGTTGGAACAGGCGCTACGGTGATGGGGAGCAATCCGTAGACGCCGACATAAAGAAAATGTTCAAATCCGAAGGCATGGAAGCCAAAAGCTTCGCCGGCCATTTGATGCACGAACCAAGCCTTGTCCGCACTGGTTCAGATAAACCCTATCGTGTTTACACACCATTTTGGAAAAAATTCTGCCAAATGGGGCCTCCACGAAAGCCTTACGGTGCTCCGAACACAATCAAAGATTACGGAAACGATCTATCATCCGAAAATCTGGAAGATTGGAAGTTTCTTCCGACAAAACCAGATTGGGCGGGAGCGATTTCTGAACTGTGGACGCCCGGGGAGCCGACGGCGATCAAACGCGCAGAAGCCTATATGACAGCCGACTTGCAGGTCTATGACACAGCGCGTGACCTGCCGGGGTCTGACAGAACATCCAAATTATCACCTCACCTGAGGTTTGGCGAAATCAGCCCTTATGCCCTTTGGCACCAATGCCACGATCAGCGTCATACCGCAGATGCCAAGGCGCGCGAAGTTTGGGCAAAGGAATTGGTCTGGCGTGAGTTTTCCTATCACCTGCTTCAAGAATGGCCGCACTTGCGCAGCGACAATTTCAATCCCAAGTTTGATGCATTCCCATGGGGCAAAAATAATGCTGCGTTGGAAGCGTGGAAAACAGGGCAAACCGGCTATCCAATTGTCGATGCGGGTATGCGCCAACTCTGGCAAACGGGTTGGATGCACAATCGGGTTCGAATGATTGTTGGGTCTTTTCTCGTCAAACATCTGCTGATCGATTGGCGAGAAGGAGAAAAATGGTTCTGGGACACGCTGGTCGATGGGGACCCTGCCGCCAATCCAGCGCAATGGCAATGGGTTGCGGGAACTGGCGCTGACGCATCCCCCTATTTCCGCATCTTCAACCCCATTTTACAGGCAGAAAAATTCGACAAAGATGGCAGCTACATTAAAAAATATGTACCTGAACTCGCTGATCTTCCACCTCAATATCTAGCCGCCCCTTGGGACGCGCCCACAATAGAATTAAAAAAGGCCGGGGTTACACTGGGGAAAACCTATCCCAATCCGATCGTTGATCACAAAGAAGCACGAGACCGGGCTCTTGCAGCATTGCAAGCCTCGCGAGAACTCACAGATTGAACCCTACTGTTAAAGCTGCGCTTGACCCAACAGCACAGCCATTGCGATACTGAAAAAAAGACTGTCATACGACGATTTGTGAAATCGCAATGCGACTTTCGCCCGTAGCTTAAGGCAGCATAGAGGAATTAAAAATGACGAGCAGTCGGGCTGAGAAGATGAACAGCAATTTCATAGAATTGACACAGAATAACTTGTCGGACGCCATAAGGGGGCTGCCGCGCAAGGTTGGTTTTGTCATGCGTGCGATCACCATGATGAAATTCGGCTCCCTCGACATCACAATCCCCGGCGGCAAAACGATCAGCTACAAAGCTCCAGAGGCCGGCCCTCACGGTGAAGCAACATTGCATTCTTGGGGTATTATCCGTCGCGTTTTATCAGGCGGCCCACTTGGTGTGGCTGAAAGCTATATCGACGGCGAATGGGATAGCCCGGATGTAACAAGTTTCCTTCGTCTATTTCTTGCAAACGCCTATGGAAATGGTGCCGATCAGTTCTTCAAACGCAACGCTATTCTGAATTTGTTCACGAAGGTTTCCCATTGGTTCAACCGCAACACGAAAGCACAAGCTAAGAAAAACATCTCTGCCCATTACGATCTTGGCAACGCGTTTTACACCCAGTGGCTCGACCCCAGCATGACCTATTCCAGCGCAATTTTCCGCGATGGTGCTAACTCTTTGGAAGAGGCACAAGAAGCCAAATATCGTTCGCTGGCGAAGATGACCGACATCCGACCAGAGCACCATGTTCTCGAAATAGGGTGCGGTTGGGGCGGCTTTGCAGAATATGTGGCCGGAACAATTGGTGCAAAGGTCACGTGCTTGACCATTTCCCAAGAGCAATATGACTTTGCCCGCGAACGTATGGAAAGCGCAGGTCTTTCAGAGAAAGTGGAAATCAAGTTTCAGGACTACCGTGATGAAATAGGAACCTATGACCGCATCGGGTCTATCGAAATGTTCGAAGCGGTGGGTGAAAGCTATTGGCCGTCCTATTTCAGCCAACTAAACAACTGTCTCAAGCCAGATGGCCGTGCAGGTCTTCAATATATTTCCATCTGCGCACAAGACTTTGAATCATATCGAACAACTCCAGATTTTATTCAGAAATACATTTTTCCGGGCGGTATGTTGCCGACAGAACCTCTCATGACAAAAATGGGGGCGGAAAACGGCCTCAAGCAGATTTCTGACCGCGCCTTTGGCCACGATTACGCAGTCACCCTTGAAGAATGGCGCAAGATCTTCAATGAAAAATGGGCAACTATTGCACCGCTCGGTTTTGATGAACGTTTCAAACGTATGTGGAACTACTATTTCCACTATTGCGAAGCCGGCTTCTGGCAAGGGTCGATTGATGTGCACCAAATCGTATATCAAAAGGTTTGAAACCATTTGATCAACCCAGCGTTAATTCAGCATGACCACACAAAAAGCTGAAACGCCCCTTCCCTTAAAACAGCTTGTTTTTTATGCGCTGCCCGCAATTCCGTTGGCAGCACTCACCCTGCCGCTTTATTCTTTCATTCCTATTTTCTATGCGGAAAGCCTTGGCCTCTCTCTAGCTGCCATGGGGCTCGTGTTGTTTTTTGTGCGTCTGTTCGATGCGGTGAATGATCCCGTCTTAGGTTGGTTGTGCGACAAGTTTCGCCCCACATTTGGCCGCAGGCGCACATGGTTTATTTCCTCAATCCCCCTCTTGATGCTTGGCGTTTGGAAATTGTTCTGGCCTCCCGCTGACGCAAGCGTGACCTATGTTGGCATTTGGACACTTGTTCTGTCGGTCGGTTATACTTGCGCAATTCTTCCGTTTTCCGCTTGGGGCGCGGAACTTCAAACAGGATACCAGAACCGTTCACGTCTCGCCGGTGCCCGTGAAGGTCTGACACTTGTTGGTACGCTTATCGCGATCACGGTCCCCTTCACGTTGGGTTGGGAAGATCCAACCACTTTCCACGGATTTGCAATGCTTGCGATTATCATTGTGGTGACTCTGCCCATATTGGCAATCACAGCAATTCGGTTTGTGCCAGAACCTGTTGAACACACGAAACAAACCGTAGGCATAAAAAATGGATTGAAGCATCTAAAAGCCAACAAACCTTTCAAACGTTTGTTAACCGCATTCTTTTTAAACGGCTTCGCAAACTCCATCGCAGCAACCTTGTTTCTGCTCTACACTTCCCAACGTCTTGGTTTGGAAGAGTTGCGCGGCCCGTTTATTTTCATCTATTTTCTATGCGGAATATTGGGCGTGCCACTTTGGGCAGCAATTGCCAGAAAAACCTCGAAACACCGCACTTGGTGCTATGCCATGGTGTTTGCCATTATAGTCTTCTCCCCTGCACCATTTTTGCCTGAAGGGTCTGTCATGGCCTTTGGTGCTATTTGTGTCTTATCCGGCCTTGCCCTTGGTGCAGATATCACACAACCTGCCGCTGTTCAGGCTGACGTGATTGATGTGGACACAGTTCAATCTGGTGAGCAGCGATCAGGTACTTATTTCGCTCTGTGGAGCCTTGCCACAAAACTGTCCCTCGCTCTCACGGCAGTCACTGTATTGCCTTTGCTGGAATGGTATGGATTTAGCGCTGCACCCAATGAATCCTCTTCTGTCGTGGGGATAACATTGCTAGGGTTTCTCTATGGTTGGGGTCCTATCGTGTTGAAAATTCCAGCTCTTGCATTCATGTGGAATTTCCCCATTGGCCGTGTGGAAGTCATGGAAATGCGCAGGAAAATTGAAGCCTAAAGCGAAACAGAAAAACTGTTCTCAAAACAACCTGTTTCACGCAATGCATCCGCTTGCAGCAACTCATCATCGCCTATAGTTTCGAGTAAAATAGAATTACGAGACAATCTCCATGACCATCCATAAATCTGTCATTGATGCCATCGGCAACACCCCCCTCATTCGCTTGAACAAAGTGTCTGATGAGACTGGATGTGAAATTCTGGGCAAAGCTGAATTCTTGAATCCGGGTCAATCGGTGAAAGACCGTGCGGCTTTATCCATCATTCGTGCGGCTGAAAAAGCCGGACAGATTAAACCCGGTGGCATCATCGTTGAAGGGACCGCTGGCAATACAGGTATAGGCCTTGCAATGGTCGGTAACGCTCTTGGCTATCGGTCGATCATCATCATTCCGGATTCTCAGAGCCAAGAGAAAAAAGACGCAATTAAAGCCTTCGGTGCGGAACTGATTGAAGTTCCACCAAAACCTTACAGCAACCCGAATAATTTCGTGCGCCTGTCAGGTCGCTTGGCCGAACAATTGGCTAAGTCTCATCCGCAAGGCGCAATTTGGGCAAACCAATTCGACAATGTAGCGAACCGTCAGGCCCATATTGATACTACAGGCCCGGAAATTTGGGACCAAACCGATGGTAAAGTTGATGCCTTCATCTGCGCCTGCGGCTCTGGTGGCACATTGGCTGGAACCGCAATCGCGTTGCGCGAACGCAATCCAAATATTAAAATCGGGTTGGCTGATCCGGGTGGTGCTGCACTTTACGGCTATTATGCAAATGGAGAGTTGAAAGCCGAAGGCACATCCATCTCAGAAGGCATTGGCCAAGGGCGCATCACGGCTAATTTGGAAGGGTTGGAAGTCGACTTCCCTTATCGCATCAGCGACAACGAAGCCCTACCCATTGTTTTTGATTTAATGGAAAGCGAAGGTCTTGTCTTGGGCGGATCGTCCGGCGTGAACATCGCTGGCGCAGTGCGTCTCGCAAAAGAACTTGGCCCCGGCCATACAATTGTAACTATCCTTTGTGATTACGGCACCCGCTATCAGGCAAAGTTGTTTAATCCTGAGTTTCTGCGTTCAAAAGACCTGCCTGTTCCCGATTGGATGGAGCGCGCTTCAGACTTTGAAGTGCCATTTGAAGAGGTTCCTGAGTGACACGCAAACACTTTGCCGATGATGCTTATGCAGCCACATGCGACGCAACAGTTGTCGGCATAAACGAGCTTGGCGGGATCATTCTCGATCAAACTGTTTTCTACGCCATGAGTGGCGGACAACCGGGCGACACTGGTTTTCTGGAATGCGCTGACGGTTCAAAAATTGAGGTTGCTGCAACTGTCTATGAAAAAGACAGCAAAGAAACAATCGTTCACGTTTCCGCTGAAGGCTCCGCAGTTCCCGAAATGGGTGAAAAACTCGTCGCCCATATTGATTGGGATCGTCGCTACAACCTGATGCGAATGCACACAGCCTGCCATTTACTCTCTGTGGTTTGTCCTCTCCCCATCACTGGCGCATCAGTAAGTGAAACCGACAGCCGCATCGATTTCGATATGACAGAGGCTGCAGACAAGACAGAGATCACCGATAAGCTCATGGATTTGGTTTCTGCCAACCATCCCATTTTCACTCGGTGGATCAATGAAGAAGAACTGGATGCCAACCCTAATCTTGTCAAATCGAAGAACGTGAAACCGCCTCGTGGCGTCGGAAAAATTCGCCTCGTCTGCATTGGTGAAGATGCCTATATCGACAGCCAACCTTGCGGCGGCACTCATGTGAGTGAAACTGCAGAGGTCGGTGAAATTCATATCGGTAAAATCGAAAAGAAAGGTCGCGAAAACCGTCGCATGCGCATCCGTTTCGGGCCTTTGCTATCATCTTAGGAACACACACATGAACCCGTTTCTCGTTTCCACTGACTGGCTGTTTTCCCATCTTGATGATGACAACCTCTCCATCGTCGATGCCTCTTGGTATTTGCCAACGATGCTGGTGAATGGCGTTCCGCGTAACGGCAAGGAAGAATTTGATGCGCAGCATATTCCTGGCGCGGTGTTCTTTGATATTGACGAAGTGGTGACACCGGACAGCGGTTTGCCTCACACCCTTGCTTCTCCAGAAATCTTCTCACAAAAAGTTGGTGCACTAGGCATTTCCGATCAAGATACGATCGTTATTTATGATGGGATGGGGCTGTTTTCAGCCGCGCGCGTTTGGTGGAATTTCAGGGTTATGGGCGCAACCAAAGTGGTTATTTTAGATGGTGGCCTGCCAAAATGGATGGCTGACAGGTTGCCCGTCGAAGCGGGCACCGCTCCGGGATATCCAAAGTTGTTCAATGCAAGTTTTGATGAAAGCTCCGTTGTCTCATTTGCAGAAATGCAAAAATTGGTTGGAAGAACGCAGGTTGCCGACGCACGCCCTGCAGGACGTTTCAGTGGTGAGCAACCTGAACCGCGCGAAGGCATGCGTTCCGGCCACATGCCCGGTGCGACGTCTATTCCCTT
Source organism: uncultured Rhizobiaceae group bacterium (assembly GCA_938010435.1). Classification (GTDB taxonomy): domain Bacteria; phylum Pseudomonadota; class Alphaproteobacteria; order Rhizobiales; family Rhizobiaceae; genus Pseudahrensia. The sequence goes on from CALLUS010000005.1 coordinate 328,368, forward strand.
TGATGCGATTGTAAAGAATGGCCATTTGCTGCTCGCCGATGATCTGAAAAACGTGTTCCAGTCGTCAAACATTGACCCAACACAGCCTGTCACAACCACTTGCGGGTCAGGCGTAACAGCAGCTGTACTCGCCCTTGCACTGGAAACAGTTGGTTCCCGCGACCACCGTATTTATGACGGCTCTTGGGCCGAATGGGGCAGCAAGCATGACACTGAAATCGAAACCGGATAATTATCTGGAAGCGACTAATGATTGATCGAATTGATCTCGAACCATCACACGACCTTTTGTGCCAACGCGTTCGTACAAGTCAATCACGTCTTGATTGATCATACGGAAACAGCCTGAAGATGCAGCTTTACCAATTGAATGGGGTTTGTCCGTGCCGTGAATGCGGTAGAGCGTATCACGACCATCTTTAAACAGATACAAAGCACGTGCCCCCAATGGATTGGCCGGGCTACCCTTCAATCCGTCCGCATATTTCTTCAACTCGGGTTTACGGGCAATCATTTCGGCAGGTGGCGTCCAAGTGGGCCATTTGGTTTTCCATTGGAGAACTGAATTGCCTGTCCAACCATATCCCTCTTTGCCAACCGCAATGCCGTAACGCATGGCCATGCCGTTCGGTTGAACGAGATAAAGATGACGACGTCTGGCATCCACAACAATGGTGCCAACGCGCTCTGGACCATAATACTTCACCTGCTGGCGTAAGAAACGTGGATTCATCTTGGTGTGATTGAAGGCCTTGATGGAAATCCCATCATCATTTTGTGCAGCATAAATACTGGTATAATCAAACTGTTGAGGTGTTGGTCGTGCTGACACCGCTTGATCACGAATACGTTCGCGGCGCTGGTCTGATGTCAGTTGGTTCAGTCGCGGCGGTTCAATCAATGCAGCATAAGCAGCACTTCCACTACTTGTCATGGATGAACACCCTTGAACAACAACCAAACCGAGTAAGGCGACAAGGCCAATCGCACGCCCATATTTCCAATTTTTGAACTTAGTCATTTGCATTGTTTAAATTCCCAAATTGTCACTGCAAAAGCATCGTAATTGCTTGTGTTAGTGTGACCTTGGCACGCCTGTGAAATATCTCCAGTGATATTGTGCACACAACAATCACACGCACAAAACAATTCCGGTTGATCTCACAAAATGCAAAAAGGCCACGTTGGTTACCCAACGCGGCCTTTTAAATTGTATTTGCGTGAAAGAGTTGGCTTATTCAGCCGCTTCCTCACCGCTCATATCAGCCAGCATTGCTGCTTCGGCTTCTTGAACTTTGCGTTGCTCATCAATGATGAGATCATCACGTGAGTTTGCAACACGACGAACCTGGTTCATCACCCCGCCTGTACCGGCCGGGATCAAACGACCCACGATCACATTCTCTTTCAGGCCTTCCAACGTATCTGACTTACCGGCAACAGCCGCTTCTGTCAGAACGCGGGTTGTCTCCTGGAACGAAGCCGCTGAGATAAACGAACGGGTCTGCAACGAAGCCTTCGTGATGCCGAGAAGAATTGGATCACCAGAAGCTGGCGCACGGCCTTCTTCGACGAGTTTCTCGTTCATCAAGTCCAATTCGATACGGTCCATTTGTTCACCGCGAACAAGACCGGATTCACCTGCATCAGTGATTTCCACTTTCTGCAGCATCTGACGAACAATCACTTCGATATGCTTGTCGTTGATGCCCACGCCTTGCAAACGATACACTTCTTGCACTTCATCAACGAGGTAAGACGCAAGCGCCTCAACACCTTTAACAGCAAGAATATCGTGTGGAGCCGGGTTACCGTCGAGCAGGTAATCACCTTTTTCAATCGGGTCGCCATCCTGATGGTGGAAAGGCTTCCCTTTTGGAATGAGGTGCTCAACAGGCTCTACAGTCTCGTCGTTTGGCTCAATGTGAATGCGACGCTTGTTCTTGTAGTCACGGCCGAAACGAATTGTTCCGTCGATCTCAGCAATAACAGCAGCATCCTTTGGGCGACGCGCTTCAAACAATTCCGCCACACGTGGAAGACCACCGGTGATGTCTTTTGTTTTTGCACTTTCCAAAGGCACACGTGCAAGCACGTCACCAGCATGGATTTCTGAATCAGGCTCAACCGAAAGGATCGCATCAACAGACAGAAGGAAGCGAGCATCGCCGCCCTGCTCTGACTTAACCAAATTGCCTTTCTTATCTTTCACAACAAGAGCAGGTTTCAGATCAACACCACGCGGGTTGGTGCGCCAGTCGATAACCATACGTTTGGTGATACCTGTATTCTCATCCGCAGATTCTGAAACAGATACGCCATCCAACAGATCTTCAAACTCAACCTTGCCGCTTGCAGGCGTCAAAATCGGGCGTGTGTAAGGGTCCCATTCAGCAATACGCTGGCCTTGTTTTACATTGTCTCCATCGTCAACGTGAATCCGTGAACCATAAGTGACGCGGTGTACAGCAAGCTCTTTGCCTTGATCATCATGGATCAAAACAGCCATGTTACGACCCATAACCATCATGTTGCCGCTGGAATCGCGAACCATGTTGCGGTTGCGGATTTTCACAACGCCTTCATACGAAGCTTCGATAAAGGAGCTATCGACAACGTTCGCTGTACCACCAATGTGGAACGTACGCATGGTCAACTGTGTGCCCGGTTCACCGATGGACTGAGCAGCGATTACGCCAACAGCCTCACCCATATTCACAGGTGTACCACGCGCAAGGTCGCGACCGTAACAAGTGCCACAGATACCTGTACGTGTTTCACATGTGAGTGCAGAACGGATTTTCACCTGCTGGATGCCTGCATCTTCAATCGCTAAACCAAGCGGCTCTTCAATTGATTGACCGGCTTTGACAATGACTTCACCGGTTTCAGGGTGAACCACATCTTCCGCAGCAGCACGACCAACAATACGCTGGCTTAAAGATGCAACCATTTGGCCGGAATCCACGATAGCCTGCATTGTTAGACCGTTTTCGGTGCCACAATCTTCTTCATTGATAATGCAATCTTGTGCAACGTCAACGAGACGGCGCGTCAGATAACCGGAGTTCGCTGTTTTCAAAGCCGTATCTGCAAGACCCTTACGGGCACCGTGGGTGGAGTTAAAATACTCCATCACAGTCAGACCTTCTTTAAAGTTAGAAATGATCGGTGTTTCGATAATCTCACCGGAAGGCTTAGCCATAAGACCGCGCATACCAGCAAGCTGTTTCATCTGCGCTGGCGAACCACGCGCACCGGAACGGGACATCATGTAAACAGAGTTCATCTGCAATTGACGACCATCTTTATCGAACTTGGTCTCTTGCAGACCGTCCATCATTTCGTCAGCAACTTTGTCGCCACACTTCGCCCAGGCATCAACAACTTTGTTGTATTTCTCGCCTTGGGTGATGAGACCATCATTGTATTGTTGCTCGAATTCTTTCGCGAGAGCGGAAGTTTCGGCAACCATGCCTTCCTTCGTGGCCGGAATAACCATGTCGTCTTTACCGAACGAAATACCGGCTTTACACGCATTGGTGAAACCCAGTTTCATGATTTGGTCAGCAAAGATCACAGTGTCCTTCTGACCGCACTTGCGGTAAACCTTGTCGATCATCGCTGAGATGTTCTTCTTGGTCATTTCTTGGTTGCAGATGTCGTAAGTCACACCAGGACGGCGCGGCAACAATTCACCCATCAACATACGCCCCGGAGTCGTATCAACGATTTCAGATGTCGGGTTACCTTCATCATCAACCGATTTGAAACGGCCTTTGATTTTTGCATGCAGCGTCACAACTTTGTTGTCCAAAGCGTGCTGTAGCTCCCCCATATCACCAAAGATCATGCCCTGACCCGGCTCGTTTTCAGCTTCAATTGATAGATAGTAAAGACCCAAAACGATATCCTGCGACGGAACAATAATCGGCTGACCATTCGCCGGGTGCAGGATGTTGTTTGTGGACATCATCAAAACGCGGGCTTCAAGCTGCGCTTCCAATGAAAGCGGAACGTGAACCGCCATTTGGTCGCCATCAAAGTCAGCGTTGAACGCTGCGCAAACGAGCGGATGCAAATGGATCGCTTTACCTTCGATCAAAACAGGTTCGAAAGCCTGAATGCCAAGACGGTGAAGTGTTGGCGCACGGTTCAAAAGAACCGGATGTTCGCGGATAACCTCATCGAGGATATCCCAAACTTCCGGCTTCTCTTTTTCAACCAGCTTCTTCGCCTGTTTCACAGTTGAAGAATAACCTTTGGCATCAAGACGTGCATAGATGAACGGCTTGAAGAGTTCCAAAGCCATTTTCTTAGGTAAACCACACTGATGCAGTTTCAATTCGGGTCCAACCACGATCACGGAACGGCCTGAATAGTCGACACGCTTTCCGAGCAAATTCTGACGGAAGCGACCTTGCTTACCTTTCAACATATCAGACAATGATTTCAACGGACGCTTGTTCGCACCAGTAATGGTACGGCCACGGCGGCCGTTATCAAACAATGCATCAACAGATTCCTGCAACATACGCTTTTCATTACGAATAATGATGTCAGGCGCACGAAGCTCCATCAAACGCTTCAAGCGGTTGTTACGGTTGATCACACGACGGTAAAGGTCGTTCAAATCAGACGTTGCGAAACGGCCACCATCCAACGGTACCAACGGACGAAGGTCCGGCGGGATCACAGGGATCGTTTTCATGATCATCCATTCAGGACGGTTGCCTGAATCAAGGAACGCCTCAGCTGTTTTAAGACGCTTGGAAAGCTTCTTATATTTCAGCTCGGAAGTGGTTGTCGCGATCTCTTCACGAATTTCGTTGACTAGTTTCTCAAGATCAAGACCGGACAACATTTCGTGGATCGCTTCAGCACCAATCATAGCGTTGAATGCGTCTTCACCATACTCTTCCTCAGCAACCATGTGCTCTTCTTCAGAAAGAAGCTGGAATTCTTTAAGTGGCGTCAGACCCGGCTCAATCACAACGAAGTTTTCGAAGTAAAGAACACGTTCAAGATCTTTCAAAGTCAGGTCCAAAAGAAGACCAATGCGCGATGGCAAAGACTTCAAGAACCAGATGTGAGCAACCGGTGAAGCAAGATCGATGTGCCCCATACGTTCACGACGAACGCGGGACAGAGTGACTTCAACGCCACACTTTTCACAGATAATGCCTTTATATTTCATACGCTTGTATTTGCCACACAGGCATTCGTAATCTTTGATCGGGCCAAAGATACGGGCGCAGAAAAGACCGTCGCGCTCAGGCTTGAACGTACGATAGTTGATGGTTTCCGGCTTTTTGATTTCGCCGAATGACCAAGAAAGAATTTTCTCAGGTGAAGCAATCGAAATCCGAATGGAATCGAAAGATTGTGCCACCACCTGCGGGTTGAAGAGATTCATGACCTCATGGTTCATGTGTCTTGCTCCTTTGGGCTCTCGCCCCTTGCGGCTCAATAAATTTTTGAGCCTTAAAATTTCGCTTTTACGCAAACTGGCGGGGCGCACCTTTGGCACGCCCCAATTCGGATTTACTCGGCAGCGTCCGGAAGATCGAACTCTTCGCTTTCTGTTTCTTCTTCTTCGATCTCCAGTTTGGAGTTTTCGAGGTCGACAGAAAGACCAAGTGAGCGCATTTCCTTGACGAGTACATTGAATGATTCCGGAATGCCGGATTCAAACGTATCGTCACCGCGAACAATGGATTCATACACTTTGGTACGTCCGGCCACGTCATCCGACTTAACGGTGAGCATTTCCTGCAACGTGTAAGCAGCGCCGTAAGCTTCAAGCGCCCACACTTCCATCTCACCAAAGCGCTGACCACCGAACTGTGCTTTACCACCCAGCGGCTGCTGCGTGACAAGTGAGTAAGGACCAATCGAACGGGCGTGGATTTTATCATCCACCAAGTGGTGCAGTTTGAGCATGTAGATATAGCCCATTGTCACCTGACGATCGAAGGCTTCACCAGTACGTCCATCATACAATGTTGACTGACCGGACCCTTCCAGACCCGCCAATTCAAGCATATCAACAACGTCAGGCTCATGCGCTCCATCAAACACTGGCGTTGCAATACGAACACCCGTTTTGATTTGATCCGCAAGACGCTCAACAGAAGCATCATCGTAATCACGAACGGGTTCGTTACGATCATTTGCCGGATAGATGGCTTCAAGTTCCTGACGAAGCGCTTTAGCTTCACCTGTTTTCTTGTAGTCTTCCAACAAGTGACCAATCTTACGCCCCATGCCTGCACACGCCCAACCGAGGTGTGTTTCAAGAATTTGACCCACGTTCATACGTGATGGAACACCAAGGGGGTTCAACACGATATCAGCATGTGTTCCGTCTTCAAGGAACGGCATATCTTCGATTGGCATGATGCGAGACACCACACCTTTGTTGCCGTGGCGGCCAGCCATTTTATCACCCGGCTGAAGCTTACGCTTAATCGCCACGAAGACTTTGACCATTTTCATGACGCCTGGCGGCAATTCGTCACCACGCTGAAGCTTCTCAACTTTGTCCATGAAACGACCTTCAAGAAGGCCTTTGGATTCGTCGTAAGTTCCGCGAAGCGCTTCAATCTGACCTTGCAGCTTTTCATTGTCGACAGCAAACATCCACCACTGACTACGAGGAAATTCTTCCATCATTTCAGGGCTGAGTTTCGTGCCTTTTTTGTAGCCTTTAGGACCAGCAACAGCTTCTTTGCCTTTCAGCATATCAGCGAGGCGACCATAAACGTTGCGATCAAGGATCGCTTGTTCATCGTCACGGTCTTTTGCCAGTGTTTCGATTTCTTCACGTTCGATTGCCATCGCACGTTCGTCTTTTTCAATACCGTGACGGTTGAAAACACGAACTTCAACAACAGTACCAAAAGCACCAGGGCTCATGCGCAGTGACGTATCACGAACGTCAGAAGCTTTCTCACCAAAGATCGCACGCAGAAGCTTTTCCTCTGGTGTCATCGGGCTTTCGCCCTTTGGTGTGATCTTACCAACAAGAATATCGCCCGGACCAACTTCAGCACCAATATAAGTGATACCTGCTTCGTCGAGGTTTTTCAGAGCCTCTTCAGAAACATTTGGAATATCACGAGTGATTTCTTCCGGTCCAAGCTTCGTATCACGTGCCATCACTTCGAATTCTTCGAGGTGGATAGAAGTGAAAACATCGTCACGCACAATACGTTCTGACAGAAGGATGGAGTCTTCGAAGTTGTAACCGTTCCAAGGCATAAACGCGACGAGCACGTTGCGGCCAAGCGCCAAATCACCAAGATCGGTTGATGGACCATCAGCAATAATGTCGCCTTTGTTCAAAATATCGCCCACACGAACCAGCGGACGCTGGTTGATACATGTGGATTGGTTTGAACGCTGGAATTTTTGCAGACGATAGATGTCAACACCAGGCTTGCCCGGGTCAAGATCAGCCGTCGCGCGCACAACAATACGTGTAGCATCAACCTGATCCACAACCCCTGCCCGCTTGGCACCAATAGCAGCACCAGAGTCACGCGCAACGATTGGTTCCATGCCAGTACCAACAAATGGTGCTTCAGCGCGGACCAAAGGCACCGCCTGACGCATCATGTTGGCACCCATAAGCGCACGGTTCGCATCATCGTTTTCAAGGAATGGAATAAGCGCCGCCGCAACAGACACAAGCTGTTTTGGTGACACATCCATGAGATCAACATTGCCAACCGGCATACGCTGAACATCACCTGCCTGACGGCAGATCACGGTATCATTGACGAAAACACCTTTGGCATCCAATTCAGCATTTGCTTGAGCAACTGTGTACTTGGCTTCTTCCATTGCTGAAAGGTAAACCACATCACTTGTCACCTTGCCGTCAACAACCTTGCGGTACGGGCTTTCAATGAAGCCATACTTATTGATGCGGGCAAACGTTGCCAGTGAGTTGATCAAACCAATGTTCGGGCCTTCCGGCGTTTCAATTGGGCAAATACGGCCATAATGAGTTGGGTGCACGTCGCGCACTTCAAAACCGGCACGTTCTCGTGTCAGACCACCCGGGCCAAGCGCTGAAAGACGACGCTTGTGCGTAATCTCGGACAGCGGGTTCGTTTGGTCCATAAATTGAGACAATTGTGAAGAACCGAAGAATTCACGAACCGCAGCAGCAGCCGGTTTCGCATTGATCAGATCTTGCGGCATCACTGTGTCGATTTCGATGGAAGACATACGCTCTTTAATAGCGCGTTCCATGCGAAGCAGACCAACACGATATTGATTTTCCATCAATTCACCAACGGAACGCACACGGCGGTTTCCGAGGTTGTCAATATCATCAATATCGCCGCGACCATCACGCAGACCAACAAGGGTCTTCATGACGGACAAAATGTCTTCTTTGCGCAGAACACGAACAGTGTCTTCCGCATCAAGGTCAAGACGCATATTCATTTTCACACGGCCAACCGCAGAAAGATCATAACGCTCACGATCGAAGAACAATGACTGGAACATAGCTTCCGCTGTTTCCAGTGTCGGTGGTTCACCCGGGCGCATCACACGATAGATATCGAACAGAGCTTCCTGACGCGAGGAATTTTTGTCAGCAGCCAATGTGGAACGCATATACGACCCGATGGTGACGTGGTCGATATCGAGAAGATCGAGCTCTTTGTAACCAAGCTCGTCGAGCATGATCAAATTCTCTTCGTCTAACTCATCACCGGCTTCCATGTAGATTTCGCCGGTTTCCATATTGACGATATCTTCGGAGAGATAGCGACCATGAACCTGCTCAGCAGTAATGCGGATTTCTTTGACCTTCTCACCAACGTCTTTGATGACGCGAGCGGTAACTTTCTTACCGGCCTCTATAACGACCTTACCGGTCTTGGCATCAATAATATCTTCAGTTGGTTTGGAACCTTTCAAACGCTCACCGTCGAACGGCATACGCCACCCCTTGTCACCATCGTTGGTGAACTTAACAGTGTTGTAGAAATGCTCGAGAATTTCTTCTCCGTCGAGACCCAGCGCCATCAACAAAGATGTGGCAGGGATTTTACGACGGCGGTCAATACGTGCGTACACGATATCCTTGGCATCGAATTCGATATCGAGCCATGAACCACGGTAAGGAATAACACGCGATGCGAACAACAACTTACCGGAAGAGTGTGTTTTGCCCTTATCATGATCGAAGAACACGCCCGGTGAACGGTGCATTTGGGAAACAATAACACGCTCAGTGCCATTGATAATAAACGTACCGTTGCCGGTCATGAGCGGCATGTCGCCCATATAAACTTCTTGTTCTTTGATATTGGTGACAGACTTCGCGCCTGTTTCTTCATCAATATCAAACACAATCAAACGCAGCGTCACTTTAAGTGGCGCAGAATAAGTCATATCGCGCTGACGGCACTCTTCTGTGTCATATTTTGGCGGCTCGAAATCGTAACGTACGAAATCCAGCTGAGCAGCACCGGAAAAATCTTTGATTGGGAACACAGAGTGGAAGACCGCCTGCAGGCCCTCATCACCACGCCCGCCTTCGGGTTCATCAACCATCAGGAATGCGTCGTAAGAAGACATTTGAACCTCAATCAGGTTCGGCATATCCGTTACTTCTGTGATATTTCCGTAAACTTTACGAACGCGTTTACGGCCGTTGAAAACATGAGCTTGTGAAGCCATGGAGTTTCCTCATTTTTATTTGCAGTTCGTAAGAACCGCACATGCAAAAACAGCGCTACGCACCAGCCCTCTCCTCGCAGAAAGAACGACACGGACGCTGCATATAAACTGTTGATGTCAGACAAGTCGCCAAAAAGACCTATTCAACCGGACTTTCAGGACACTCGCCAATCCAACAGGATTTGGAGTCTGTAATCCCCCAAATACGAATCTTATTGGGGGATTACAAGTGTTTCTTTCGCAACAATGTGTTGCAAATGTGAAACTTAAGTCAGCTTTGAAGCTTACTTGAGCTCTACAGAAGCACCAGCTTCTTCGAGCTGCTTTTTGATTTCTTCGGCTTCGCCTTTAGAAATACCTTCTTTAACGGGCTTAGGAGCGCCTTCAACAAGGTCTTTAGCTTCTTTCAGACCGAGACCTGTGATGCCGCGAACTTCTTTAATTACGTTGATTTTCTTGTCGCCAGCAGCAGTCAAGACAACGTCAAATTCAGTTTTCTCTTCAGCAGCTTCAGCAGGTGCGCCAGCAGCGGCGGCAGCAACAGGAGCAGCAGCAGAAACGCCCCAATGCTCTTCGAGCATTGTAGAGAGCTCAGCAGCTTCCATAACAGTCAGTGCAGAAAGGTCGTCCACGATCTTTTTGAGATCAGCCATGATATTAATCCTTAGATAGGTTCAAACGTGTTGTTTGAGAATTTTAAAATTGGTTTGGTATGAAGTCCGCTACGCAGCTTCTTTTGATGAGTACGCTCCGATAACCCGAGCCACCTGACCCGCAGGGGCTTTGGTGATCATTGCAATTCGCTGTGCAGGTGTTGTGATCATACCGATCAATTTACCGCGCAGTTCATCCAATGATGGCAATGAAGCAAGTGCCTTCACGCCATTGGCATCGAGTGCAGTTGCGCCCATAGCACCACCGAGAATAACGAGTTTTTCGTTTTTCTTGGCGAAGTCATGAGCAGCTTTCGGTGCTGCAACCGGATCTTCTGCATAAGCAAGAAGAGTTGGTCCTGTCAGATATTCTGACATGGATGCAGCATCTGTACCCTCAAGAGCAAGCTTGACGAGACGGTTCTTCGCAACTTTCACTGTGCCGCCAGCTTTGCGCATAGATGAACGAAGTTCCGTCATCTCTGCCACTGTCAAACCAGTATATTGTGCCACGATGACAGAACCGGCGCCCGAAAGCGTGTCTTTCATCTCAGCAACAAATTCGCGTTTTTCCGCTCTTTCCAATTTGTCTCTCCAGTTTACCTCCCGCATACGCGCGCATGCACGTGCGAATTGGGGGGCGGTTCAATTTTGCTGCCGTCTTCCAGAAGGAATATGGCAACAGCTTAATCCTGCCCCCTCGCAAACTTTACAGTTTTTGAGGCAAATCCGTTCGAACAAGCCGTTTCCGGCTGAAACTGTTCTCACCGTCTGTGCGGGCAAATATTAAGAGGCCAAAGCCCCACCAGCAGTCTTGGACAGGCGTGTACCAAAATACACGCGCGGGATATGACAGAGGTGACGCAGGATTGCAAGGGGAAATGGAGTTGGGAGTTCAGGGCAAACAATTGGTCTGCTGGTGATGGGATGTATTGGGACGCGCGGTTAATGTCTGGGTCTGGGGGATTGCGGACATTGATCGAACCTGACCTTTAAGCTCTTGGCCCAAAAAGCAGACTTAGCTTAGAGGCGACAATCGCAGCAAAAATGCGACCTTATTGGTGTTCAACAATGAATTTTGCTCTGTGATACAATTCGTCGAATGTTATGATTTCTGGCGAACTGGTGTTTCCACGATACATTTCAAACGAACGTATTTTTTGATCGTTGATGCCGTTTTCAGATACGAACTCGTCAAACTGGCCAATAAGTACGATTGATTTTGGTTTGAAATTGTAAAGCACTTCGCCGGTTGGATCGCCACCTTTGTCAAACGGACGCAATTGATCTTGGAATGTCTTTGCAGCCTCAGCAACCGATGCCTGCGCTTGTACAATAGCGCCCGTCAGTTCTGAAGATGGAGCCCAAGCACCCGATCGATAAGGTCTTCGGTTGTCCAATAATTCGGTTCGGTGATGTTTTATTTCGACGTAACACAACGAGCTCACTAGGGCCTGTGTCTTCATGAGTGCATCGGCACGCTTTCCAACGCTCCCAACCGATGCACCGCTAATGGTGTTTTCCAATTTGCTATCGTCCAAGCTTGTCAAAAATATAAATGACAATCCATAGCCAAATATCCAAGAATTTTTCTCAAAAAATTTCTGCCAAACGCCTTCGTTCGACAGGCCTTTTTCAGATTTTACGCGGTCAAAAAATTGATCATCGGTAAGAAACCGATTAAACAGTTCTAGCTGTGAGCGTCGATAACCAATCGCGATTAGGTCTTTCTTGAGATCACCACTTTCCGCAAGCTGATCGAATATTTCTGCATGCTCAGCCAGTAGCCGAAGTGCTTGTGATGGATCGAGCAGAAGACCTTTAAGCTCTTCATCGGAGACATTGAGCTTTCCACTATCTGGAAAATTTATGCGTTTCACGTTCAGTAGAAAAGAAATCAGTTGATCAATCTCACTATGAATAAATGAGAAATACCACGCATTGGATGGTCCAGATTTGTTATTAAATTTTTGAATTGTAAGCGTAAATATCCCACGGTCATCTTCAAAAAACTTAGCAACAATTTCATAACGGCCTTTAGGGGTGCTGCGCAGAACCAACTCGTCCTTTTCAATCGCATATGCGTGTCCGCCAGCTACATCCATGACCTTTGACGCTATGCGTATGGATCGACCAGAATGGGGTTGGTGAATTCTTGGGCTCGCGTATGTCTTGTTTGGGAGCTTGTTGTTGTGGATGTCTCGCTCGTCGTTCACTGCGTCATTTGCTTTCGTCGATCAAATTTTGATCAATGATAGCAATCAATTTGACCGATAGCTACGTTGCCGATTTGGTCTGCCCATTTCCCAATTTTCTGTTGATCAAGATTTTTTCTTCTAACCATTGATTAAACGAATTGGGTCGGAGGCCGAATGGGGAATGAAAAACGGCCGAAAAACCAAACTGATTGCCAACTGCAATAGGATGAAAATTCAGTACCCAATTACTATTTTACCCGTCGCTAACGTCTGGATTGAGCCAAACACTAATCGTTCTTGGAATCCTTCGACTTGGCGTCTGATCTCGCCGCAGCGTCCTCGATCATATTGTTTAAGTTGATCCCGATGCCAGCAATATTTGGTTGTAGTAGAACGTATCTTGAAATTGATGCCAACCACGATCGACGCTTTACTGGACTAGGCAGATCCAGGTCATTGGTTATTGCATCGATGGTTTTTTGAATTGATACGATGTGACGTAGTCGTTGCGATTCAAAATAGGGGTGAAGGTCGACAAGTCTGTCCAGATATCGTTGTGACTTTTTAAGAAAGTTCATATCTCCAGCCGACTGAGCAACAAAAGAAGAGATGAATGCATAATCGGATTTTTCCGCATTTCCCAAATTTTCGAAATTGACCGAACGGATTAAACGAAAAGCTTCGTCTTGGTTTCCTTGTCGCAAGGCGCATTCTGCTTGGAACGTCAAAAGCACCTCATCATTCTCATGTAGATAGGCCGCCGAGTAAGATAATTTAGCTTCTTCGAATTTTCCAGAGTATCGCTGTGCATCCGCAATGCCGCGGTAAACCATGCTAATCCCAGCGTCAGTTAACTCGGCCTGCTCAGACAACATTTTTTCACTGCGGGTGACAACTTCATCCAATAGAACTGAATCACGGGTGATAATTCCAAGTCCCTCAAGGGCTTTGCACAACCAAGTTTCAGCTTCGAATGATAGACTCTGATCATCGTCAAGTTGTCGGCCGAAGTCGATGGTTTTTTTAAACGCGTCGCACGCGCCTTTCTCGTCATGTGCTAGAACCAGCTCGAATGATTTTGCGCCAAGATACTGGAGCTTATCAACATTACTTGTGGTTAAACTACAAATTTGATCTATAAACGCTAGCTTCTCAGTCAGCCCCATTTTCGAGCCGTTAAGGTCGAGATATATTTGCAATATTTCGACGTCGTCATCGCTAGCAGATACTTCACCAATGGCAGCAATCGCCTTTGCAGCAGCACCACGATCCTCGCTCATTAGCGCACAAATACCATTGTGATACGCAATCTTCCTAGTCCAACGAGGGTCATCAATATTTAGCGTTAGCCGATCGAGAGCTTCAATAGCTTTATGAAGAAGGCCATATCGAGCATAAGCCATCATCAATAGGCCCACGTGGTCTGACAAAGCAGAAATGTCGATCTGCATCAATCGACTTTGACGAACCTCTGGATCGATACTCACTGCGCGTGCAGTATGACTGATATGCCAAATCGTGTATTGAGTAACATCTGCTCGAAGACATTTTATCGCCCTGAGCCATTGATCGTCTGCAGCCCACTTTCTCCACTCTTTGCCAATCTTAGCACTGCCCGGAAGCCTACCTTTGCAACAGTCTCTAAAAATTAAACCTGATCCGCAAAGACATAAAGATTTCGACTTAGGTTTATATTGTTGATATTTTGCCAAAAGAGCTCCGCAAATTTCTGCATGATCCTAATTCTAATTTCAGATTGTAACCATAAAATTGCGCTTAACGGTCATCCAGAATTTTTATGCCCCACTTATCTTGAACGGCAGCTTTGTTGAAATCGAGCGCTGGTTCCTAACTTCGTTCGAACGACCACAATGGGCCGTCAGCACCAAAAATAAGAAATGCCCTCCACCTGCCCAAGGCTTAATCCAGCCATTGCCAGCTTTTATGGTGATTGCTCCCAACTTAAATGGAGCTTCTTCCATCACGAACGGTCAGATGAAACTCCGTTTTGAGTGCCCGTTTCATCTAACTGTAGCTCTTTATCGTCGAGCTGATCTGTTTCCAGCTGGTCTGCTTCACCGACCTCAATCTCATCCAATTCAAGCGTATCGCCTTCCTCCTCCGCCAAAGCCTCGTGCTCGGCTTCCAGCCATTCAACTTCATCAGTAGGCTCCACCAACTCCGGCTCTGGCTGTTGTGCCTCGGATTTCATCTCGAGACGTTTTTTCACCCTGCCCAACAAACTGTCATCATCTGTCTTCACAAGTTTGGAAACAGACCTTTGCAGCAATGGGTTGGGCTTTATGACACCTTCTGACACCAGTTGCGTGACATAGCTTTTTGCTTCTGCAGCGGGAATATTGAGGAGAGTTTGTAAAGCGTGCGGCGGACACTCGCCGTGCAACCCGCTCATATAAATCGCCCAAAATCGCGCTTGTGTTGGCACTGTAACTGCCGCAGACGGAACGGCCGCGGAAGTGCCAAATGACAGGCCTGGCAGAGCGGGCAGCGTAAACACTGCGGCCACGGATTGTAGAAATCGACGTCTATTCATGAAGCCAATATAGGGCCAATTTCTCAGATTACGAAGGGGAAGCTGGTTTTTCTTCACTTTTTGGCCAATTCAAAGGCATTCGTTCACAGACGTCTATTCACAATCTCTCACTTAAGGACTCTCACTCAGAGGCTCCCACCCTGCAATATGCAGCGCATCAAACTTCACTTGACCCAAGACAAACCCCAAAGCACCCTAGCTGTGCGTGAAAACATCAACGAATTCGACTATGGATTTCATCTTAAACAACGCAGCAGTTCTGGTTCACATGGCCAGCTTGTTATATGTGATCGCTTTTTTGGTGCGCGATCAGTTGATGCTGCGCATCCTCGTTCTCATCGCAACCCTTCTATATATTGGCTACTACTACTTCGTTCCAGAAATTCCCCTTTGGGATGCCATATTCTGGAGCCTGGTTTTGGGTGCAGCTAACTTGTATGTAACTGTCCGAATTTTGCTACAACGCACCACTTTCAACATGACCGGCGCCGAAAAGCGCCTTTGCGACCGCTTTGACACGATGACACCCGGCGAATTCCGCCGCATGTTGAAAATCGCTCACTGGGACCATCGCGAAGCAATCCTAACTCAAGAAAACGAACCCGTTGATCGTCTCTACTATGTTCTAAACGGCACCGTTGATGTGGAAAAACAAGGGCGCAGTTTCGCCCTTGAAGCAGGCGTATTCATTGGCGAAGTGGCTTATTTTTTGAAGCGCGACGCCAGCGCCACGGTCAAAGTGTCTGGCATCCCAAATTATGTTTATTGGGAGCGCGATGAACTGCAAAAACTGGAACAGAAAAATCCAAGCATCCGCGTCGCCCTGCACTCTCTCCTAAACACAGACATGGCCACCAAAGTGGCGGTGAGTTAAGCCCCTCTCCCGCCACATGAGATACGACCTGCCAATCGTGATCAGTTGAGCCCACAGTATCCTAGTAGAAATGCTCAAAGATAAAGAGCGCTGTCCCCACATGACAAGTAAGGACGACCGCATACGTGGCTGCGATGATGAACCCGCTTTTCAAATTCAAAGCTTGTGGATCATTCCCAGCGGTATCAGCTTGGAACATTGCAGCAGCCAACCAAGCAAACGTGATGTAGGCAAAAGTTTCATAGCCCGCTTGCATCAAGATGACACCACCACCCACACTCATGACCATCATAGCCATGTTGGCTTGGCTTCGTGATAGAGAACGCGCCACACTCTGCATGATGTGACCACCATCAAATGGCATCATAGGAACCATGTTCAACGCATTTCCCATACCGCAAAGCATGGCGGCATAAGCGAACCACCACCAACTCCAATGATCGCCTGCATAGACTGCCGCTCCAGCTAAGGCGATTGAAGCAGGCGCGCAAATGCCCGGCCCCATGAGTGCGCAAAAAGCGCGATTGAATTCCGTCTTGTGGGCCTCATTTGCAATGGCCAACCCGCCAAAGAACGGAACCAACATCAGTCGGTTCCCCTTCTGGCCAGTCAATTGATAGCCCAATAGATGACCGTATTCATGCAACAATATGAGAGGAACCAATAATAACCCACCTTCCAAACCAAACATAAAAACAAAACTGGCAACAGCCAAAATTGATAGAACGAGATCATTTTTGTGGCGCTCCAAAAAGTCTCTGTTCTGACGTGTCTCGACAGTTGATCCTGCAGATCCAGGCGCCCAAGTCGCACCAGACGTGTCATCAGCCTTCACTTGCGAGTGAGCGTTTTGATGAACGGTTACAGTAGAGCCTAATGATGGATTTAGCGCAGGTTTTGAAGTTGCCTCGCTCTGTCGCGTGCAATCGTGCTCTTCATCCGTCAATTGCTTGAGTTTGCGAACTTGAGCTGCCAGCGCTCTTTTTAAGAGAAAACGGAGTTTAAAAAACGCAAAAACAGAAAGCTGGGAACATCGCTCCTCAATCGTCAAGATTGTTTGGTCACCGTGCGGAGCAAATGCCGAGACGCTGTAATGGATGTTTGAGCCCGGATATGGCTCACCATTAATTTCAATCAAACGGTAAATCGGGCACAGGTCTGTTCCACCAATTCGTTCACATTTGCGCGTTTGCATAATTTCGCTTGGTCCATCAACGAACGGAACATGGCCATTCAACACTAAGTTGCCATCTGGTTGAATTTCATGATTTTCATTCATAAACGAGGGCAAAGCACCCCGCACTTGCTCATAGACTTGTTCAACCTTGTCTACAGGCACATCAACGACAGTGCTGAAAGTGAAAGGTTTTGCGCCAGTCCTATATGGTCGTGCAACCAGTGCTAGAAGTGCGTATCCGACAATTAGGCTCAATATAATAAACAACAACATTTATGTATTCCCCTCTGCATTACACAACAGTTTAGAATTCACAAATTTATATTTATTTGCCTTCGAATTTTGATCAGATTTACATTTAAATAAATGTAAATTATTTAATCGCAAATTTACAGAATACAGACTGATCAAACTGGAAAAACGTAATCCCAGAATCTCCACCGATGCCTATCATTTAACCGGAAGTTGTAGTGTAACCAGATCAGTTCCAACAATGGCGTTCCCCGAAAACCCGCCAGCGGTTACGGACTGTTTGTAAGAATCTTCGCTCAGCGCTCCTCCTGGAATGGGATATGGTCCCTGCTTTGCGGCTCCCATTGGCGGAATAAGATGGGTCAACATCAGGTGTTTGGCGCCCACTCGTTTGGCCATCGCTCCAAGGTCCGTTGCCGTGCTTTGGCGAAAATAAATTGGTGGTGGAAATCCACTGTCTTTGTCCGGCCCCATAACGGGATGAATGGTCGAGTGGACAATAACATCAACACCATTGGCAAGTTTTTCAACTTGTTCGGAAGTCGATGACGAACGTGGCGGTTTTGCTTTGTCGTTTCCTGCATCCCCGCCAATCACAACACTGCCTGCGGGCGTATCCACCCGATAAGATGCATGGCCAGGAATATGTCTGGAAGTGATGGCACTCACTTTAATATCGCCAGAAGACCAAACAACACTTGGATCAGCCGCAGGCGCGAAAGCTATGACATTAATGAGGTCGGCGGGGCCACCAGGTGCACGCTTGCTGTTCTCAGCCAATCGCTGGGCCATTTCACCAGACTGAATAAGTGCGTCTCCGATATGTTTGGCAAAGTTGCGACCGCTTAAGACATGGCCTTTTGGTGACTTAGCATCTTCAGATACGACAAAATCAATTTTGGGTCCTTTGGAGAAAAAGTGCCATCTCAATTGCATAAGTTCAGTGAGCCCTTCGGTATGATCGGAATGCATGTGCGTTAAAAACACAGCATTCAATTTGGCAACAGGAACACCAACTTGAGATATTCTTTGCGTTGTACCACGACCGGCATCAAACTGCAGTTTTACAGCACCGCATTTATTACTGTCATCGCCATACTGAACCAAAGTGCCTGCCCCGGCTTGACCTTTAAACACTGGTGGACCGCCTTGTGTTCCAGTCAGGGTAATCTTCATACACGGAGCAGCAAAAGCAGCCTGCGCAAACATAAAAGCGGCGCATGAAACAGTGCCTCCCACAGCCATTTTCATCATTGCAACCTTCTTCATTTGATCCTCCACGACATAGATCGGTTTCTTATGCAGGATTATGTGGATTTTTCTGAATGATTGCAAAATATATCGATAATTTATTCCACAGGGCGAATTTGAGCGGATCATGGCGGTACTCATCCAACGTTCAATTGGTGTCTTGGAAAATTTACGAGCTCGGAAAGCCAAGCCATTCTCGATGGCGTTTAAGAGGCACTGCAACCAGTCGATACTATTTAGCAGTTTCATCGATAACTCGATCAACCGAAAAGTCAGCTAAGGAGACAAAGCTATCCACGGCCTCGCATTATCGTAGGGCTGCTTCTGGTCTGGGACCAATACGCAGTTTCATTTGATTCAGGCTTCTCTTAGAGTTGATCAACGTAACGGCTTCGTGATGACGAAGGCCTAATGTCCTGGAAGGCGGAGAATATCCCTTGAGTGCAGATCAGTCTTTAGCCGTTGCGACGAATGCGATGTGCGTTATTGCATTTTCCTCTCCGAAAACTGTTAGCGCAGCTTTTGTCGCAGAACAGATATCACTGAATCCCGTCGTGGTTCGTCGAACAATGGGAAAGCTCGTAACCGCAGGCCTCGTTTTTCCACACAAGGCTCCAACGGGGGATATTCTCTAAGGCATCCCGCCGAGAACATTTCCTTGCAAGATGTATATGACGCTCTTTCCGAAAAGGGCGTTTTTGAACACAATTATACAGCTCCAATGGCCAACTGCGAAGAAGGTCGCGCAATAGGTTTGGTTCTCTCGGACACATTTGGAAAGGCCGAAAGCGCCTTTGCAAATGTTCTTCGCGATGTGACTTTAGCAGATGTTCTAAGGCTCTCTCAAACCACTTTACTTGCCCTTCTTCAATACATAACAAGCACTGTGTTGGTTATATATTAGGATATCATTGTGCAAAATATTCTTTATGTTTCGTCTTCACTTAGGCCCCAAGAATCCCACTCTCAAGCACTCGGCCGATACTTCTGCGATAAGCTCTCTGCTCGATTTACCAACGCAAAGATTGAAAGGCGCGATGTAGGTATAGCGCCTCCTCCGCACCCTAATGCAACCTATGCGGTCGCCAACCACACGCCTCCCGAGCAACGCACACAAGATTTAAAAGATGCCTAGAAATATCAGAGCAGCTTATCGATCAGATTCTCACTGCAGATGCTTTGGTATTTTCCGTCCCTATGTATAACTTCTCAATCCCCTCGACCTTTAATGCATATATCGACAACATTGTCCGTGTCGATCGCACATTTGAAGTCACGTCCGATGGCGGTTTTGCGGGCTTACTGCCCCATAAAAAAGTGTTGTTTGTAACCTCACGCGGAGCAATATACGGCGAGGGAAGCCCGATCAAGGAATTCGATATGCAAGAATCTTATCTGCGGACTGTCTTTGGTTTCATGGGAATTACCGAGCCCGAATTCGTCCATGCAGATGGGATGGATTTTGCCGACGCTACCTACCGCGAAAAAAGTCTTGCGCACGCGCGCGAACAACTCTCAGTCTTAGCCAAATCATGGTGACTGCCAACCGAACCGGAGCATCACGCGTCGCGGACATTCCTGCTGATATTCTGCAAGCGTTGAACGCAGGTAAGATCGAGGCAGTAACTTTGGTTGAAAACTTAGCAACAGACTTCAATGTACTGCTCTCGCACACGTTGCCAAATGTCGCAGCGGTGGCTTCAATCAACCCAAAGACAGGCGTTACCAAGCGCATGATGGCAGTTGCAATTGCAATTGTCAGGTATAGCGGCAACAACAAAGTGCCTTTTTAAGCGCCCATAGATCCGACTTGGTTCGAGGTTGGGGGGCCTATGTCGTTGGCGCTCTGCCTGACATCACTCTTGCAGACAGGTTAAGCTAAATGAGGGTATTTGCAGATGACCCACATTTCGGTGTCCGAGAATGGTCGTGGCTCGCGCTACGACCACATATCGTAAAAAACCCACTCGAAACTATTGCCCTATTGCAACCTTGGGTGACTGACCCGTCTGCAAACGTCAGGCGTTTTGCAATCGAGGCAACCCGACCACGTGGCGTTTGGAGCGCTCACATAAAAACGCTCAAGGAAGAACCCGAAGTGGCGAGGAACTTGTTAGACGAAGTGGCATCAGATTCTTCGCGCTATGTTCAAGATTCTGTAGCTAATTGGCTAAACGACGCATGGAAAACTAACCCGCAATGGGTTGATGACTACTGCACGAGCATATTGTGTCTGCACAATACAAAAGAAGCTACCTATATTGCAAAGCGGGCGCTAAGAAACAAAAAATAGGGGGAGCCCTGCCTAACAGTATCGGCTCAATGAAACCGTTACGCAGGAACCCTAACCCCAAATACAGCGCGAGGCCACATAAGTGCTTCCGGCACCTCGGCGACGGAGTTTACGCTCTTGTCTTTTTGCCCAACGTCTTGGGCCCGGACCAACAGCGACCACCCAATACCCCTTGCCAGCATTCGGGCTGTCGGATTGATCAAGATCCATAGCGACAGCGCCGATACGGCGGGCTTTGCGTTGGGCTGATCTGTAATTCTGGAAAGCGCCTGCAAAGGCATAATAGCCACAATTACCATCTGAAGCATGGGCCAGATTAGCTTGGCCCATTGTAAAACCGGCACAAGCCAGTACGCCTACGATAAGTGTTTTATTGAACATAATCTCTCCATTTGGTTCGTTCGGTGATCAGGGCACCTTTCCCTTGAACCCAAGATGAACAATTTCACCCTGTTTGACCGTGATTTTTCGCACATCTGTGCACAGTCAGCCTCAATCAAGATTGCGCATGTGCTCGTAGCGGTTATGTTGATCCGAATAATCCAGGGGGAATTCAAAAATGTTCAACTATCGATACGTATCCGTAGCCGCGACAGTCGTCGCAACTGTCGTCTTTATCGTCTATGCATTCATACCATTCATCGCCAACATCCTGTTTGGCATTGAAGGCAATGAAGAATCCAACTTCGTGCTGCGACGGTCTGGAATTCTATTGTTTGGCGTGGGGGTCATTACTTGGATGAGTCGCAACGAGCTGCCATCCGTCGCCCGCAATGCTATAGCTCGTGGCATTGCTGTGGCACTTCTCGGCGTGGCTGTGAGCGCAATGTATGAATCTTATCGCGGATTCCCCGGGCCAACCATCTGGCTGTTCACCACAATCGAAGCCTTTTTCGGTGGTGTGTTTTTGTACTATTCACTTGAAAAAACAAAGAGCAATACAGTCTCAAAATAAAATCAGCCAACAAAAAATCCCGGTGTTTCCACCGGGGTTTTTTGTTACCAATCGTGTGATCAGCAAATTTTTCGCTTATGCCTCAGGCATAACGGAAGCAACGTCCACTTTGATGCCCGGTCCCATGGTAGATGAAATCGCAACGCGTTTGACATAAGCACCTTTAGCACCAGCTGGTTTTGCTTTCGAAACAGCTTCAACAAGTGCTTTGATGTTTTCTTCAATTGCTTTCGCATCGAAGCTGGCTTTGCCAACACCTGCGTGAATGACACCAGCTTTTTCAACACGGAATTCAACGGAACCGCCTTTAGCATCTTTAACAGCCTGAGTGACATCGGGTGTCACTGTTCCAACGCGCGGGTTTGGCATCAGGCCGCGTGGACCCAAAACTTTACCCAAACGACCCACAAGAGCCATCATATCTGGTGTTGCAATGATACGATCAAACGGGATGTCGCCACCCTGAATTTGTTCCATCAAATCTTCAGCACCAACAACATCAGCCCCAGCAGCTTTCGCTTCATCAGCTTTTGCATCACGTGCGAACACAGCAACATTCATGTCTTTACCAGTGCCGTTTGGCATGGTGACAACACCACGAACCATTTGGTCAGCGTGGCGTGGATCAACACCCAAATTCATTGCAACTTCAACAGTTTCGTCAAATTTTGCTTTTGGAGCATCTTTGATAAATGAAACAGCTTCAGAGATTGAATAAAGTTTTTTACGGTCAATGCCTTCACGGGCAGAGGTCAGTCTTTTTCCTGCTTTAGCCATCAGATCAACCTTTCACTTCCAAGCCCATGGAACGGGCAGAACCTTCGATCATAAGCATAGCTTGATCAATATCGTTTGCGTTCAGGTCTTTCATTTTCGCTTCAGCGATTTCTTTTACTTGAGCGCGTGTCACAGAACCGGCGACTGAACGCCCGGGCTCTTTAGAGGCTGATTTCAAGCCAGCGGCCTTTTTCAAAAGAAACGAAGCCGGAGGCGTCTTCATTTTGAATGTGAAAGATTTGTCTTGGAAAATAGTAATGGTGCAAGGAACCGGAGCGCCCTTTTCCATTTCCTGTGTAGCAGCGTTAAACGCCTTACAAAATTCCATAATGTTCAAGCCACGCTGACCGAGTGCCGGTCCGATTGGCGGTGAAGGTGATGCACTTCCTGCAGGAACCTGAAGTTTCAGGTATCCATCAATTTTCTTGGCCATTTTAAATGCCTTTGTTTGCGCTCCTGAAGGAGCATTTCATTTGCCAAACATTTCTGCTTGGCGCTCAAAGACCTATGTGGTGCGGATATGGAAGCCGGCCTGGCCCCTCACCTCCCACATAGATTTGATACCCGTTAGAGCATCTGCTTCCAGCAATTCCGAAGATTTACTTTCCACTCTGTTGAAACCTCGCGGCTTCAACATGGATCAGACCTTTTCGACCTGTCCGTATTCAAGGTCAACAGGCGTTGCACGCCCGAAGATAGAAACTTCAACTTTCAAACGCGCACGTTCCTCGTCAACTTCTTCAACCGTTCCACTGAACGATGCAAAAGGACCATCAGAGACGCGTACATTTTCGCCGATTTCAAATGTGATAGATGGCTTCGGACGATCAACGCCTTCTTGCACCTGATTCAAAATGCGGTCAGCTTCTTTATTGGAAATCGGAAGCGGTTTACTTTCGGTTCCAAGAAAGCCGGTAACTTTCGGTGTGTTCTTGATCAGGTGATAAGCCTCATCCGTCATTTCCATACGCGCAAGCACATAACCTGGAAAGAACTTACGCTCAGCATCGACCTTGCGACCCTTGCGAACTTCAACAACCTTCTCAACCGGAACGAGAATTTGTTCAATCAGGTGCTCAAGACCTTTTTGACGTGCCTGTTCCTCAATTGAGGCAACCACCTTTTGCTCGAAATTCGAGTAGGCGTGAATGATGTACCACCGCATGGCCATAAGATGCCGAAACTCCGCTTTTGACGCTTAACCGAAAATCAATCCGGTGCCATAGCTAAGCACCTGATCGATTATGAAAAAGAATATTGCTGTAATGAACACAAGAACGAGGGTCATAATCGTCGTGGTCACAGTCTCACGACGTGTGGGCCAAACGACCTTAGCAACCTCTGCACGAACCTGTTGAAGAAACGCAAATGGATTGGTCTTCGAAGCCATGTTTTTCATCCTCAACAAGCGACTCGGCGAGACATGCCTAATAACCTGTTTTTAAACAGCAATCGGGTGCGCTTGATCAGTTCAAGATCAAACACACCCAATCAATTGAGCTTTATCTAGAACGTCATACCTCTAAGTGCAAGATGTACGACAAAAGTTTATCCCAAACGATTACCTTCGAACCGTAACAATCCGGCTCTTGGCGCGCCATCCGCAGTGAACGCGATCGCGGGTATTGCCACCGCAAACCTTCACTTTGTTGCCTTTGACCGCCGTCGCAATAGCAACGTGGCGACCCGATTTGGAATAACTGCTGCGAAATACCACGACATCACCACGACGAATACGGCGTTTACTTACGCGTTTGCCCCAACGTTCCCAAGCGCGGGCGCTGGCATAAGATGCGACTGGCTTTTTGCCAGCTTTACGCACCGCGTATTTCACAGCATGGCCGCACCATGGCACACGACGCGTGTTAACACCCATTATTCGGTTAGCACGACGCGTGCCCTCTTTCATGCCTTCAAGACGTTCAAGAGCACGCGCTGCCGGACTGGCCTGAACGTGTGATGAAATTGTTGCGGAAAAAATGACAGTCGAAATTAAAGCAGCAAAAAGTACTGCGGAACGAAATAACATTGATGAGGCCTTTACTCAATAACTTGCCGTTAAGCTCCCAGGCCACATCCCTCAGAAAGCAAAACGTACTAACTCACCCTCTTCTTTTGAGAGCAGCGGTCTTTATAGATATATAAAATGCCACGTCAACACACAGTATATAACACTGTGAAATTTGTCGCGATTTAGGAGGAATTCGACCACTTTCCAATAATTCAGTTCTGTATCAGCGTATTTCTGCATGTGCCAATATATTGACCCGCCTGAATTGTTGAGATAACGCAACGTTAATACAAACTGGACCGGTGTTCTTATGTTACTTCGCAAAGCAGTAATTCTTCTAAGCGTCATATTCTTGGTCGGCTGCCAAGCCAAAAAACTACCATTAGCCAGCACAAGCGTTATAACTCCTACCTTTGCAGGGGCCTCTGGTGTAGATGTTTTTGCTGCGAAACGCCAAAATGGTGAAATTGTTCCTGCCTATCGTGGTGATCAATTTGTCGAAGTTCGATCTTACGCCAAACAAACGGTAAAAAACTCTACTCGCAAAAAGAATGTCGAATTTAGCGGTGCTCAGTGTGCATTGTCAGGCACCGGCTTTAAAGGAAATCTGACGACGCCAGCAAAAATACGTGTGCCAATTTACGGACATGAATCCAGCGAGTTGGCGTTACGTTGCGTCTCTGAAGGGTATAGCCCAACCATACGCACAGTTCGCGCATTCAACAAAACCAAATCAGATCGTGTAAAAGGTTCAGGTAGCGGTGGTGTGCTTGGTGTTGTACTCGTTGCCGCGATCAATGCCGCTTCCGATGAAAAGAAACATGTTTTTCTTTATCCTGAAGTCGCAGTTCAATTCGCAAAATAGGGTTTAAAATCTACTCAATTTGTAATTCCAAGCAAATAGTCGCCAGCAGTCAGTTGGCGTCTGTTTTTCTATCTAGACCTTCAAACCATTTGATTGCCATGCCACCCCATTCTTTAGGAACTCTATGTCCATCCGGGTGCAAAACAAATCTCAAGGCTGTATCCGGGGCGCATTTGGTCCACCATCGCTGCCAGTAAGCGCCATCCGTTTTGAACTTGTTAGCACGCAATTGATCGCAAGAATTCAATTTGCGCATGACTTGCAAACCAACAAACACATCGCCTTGTATTATATGCCCCATTCCAAGTGGCCGACCTTCCAATGGCACAGTGCCATCACGCCAACCATGGGTGTGCATCATCTTCACAGGGCCTTTGCAGTCGGTGGCTACGGGGTGTGGTCGCCAGAACGCGCCACCAACAGGCACATAAGCCTTTGCAACCTTCGGATCTTGGCATGCAAGATACCATGTGAGCGAACCACCAATGGAGAAACCGCCCATCATGATGTTGTCCCGATCAATGGAAAAACGTTTGGCAGCATCTGTTAGAACTTCTTTGGCAAATGCCAACTCGTCGCGCTGTTTTGCCCGAAATGGTAAGAATGACCATACCGGCCCATATCGTGAATTTGGACGTTGAAGCGCGCTCGGCGCAATCACGGCATAGCCACGTTTGGTGAACGCCTCAACCATATTACGGTTGCGCATAGCTCTGGCACCAGACCCACCTGCCCCATGGAAATACAGCAGTGCTGGAATTGGCTTGTCCAGTTGAGAACCTTTGGGCAGAGCAATGCTGTAACTGCCCATAGCAGTTTCACACTCGTCAGCCTCGTTACCGCATAGATTTTGTCCGTATGACGGCGACGGCAGTGCAAACATCACTGAAGAAGCTAGAGTTATTTTCAGTGCAATTGAACGCATCGCATTCTTTTCCAAAGCAAAAGATCACCAACCGTGTCAAATGCACGGCCGGTTGGAAAGCTCAGAAGCGACGAGATGTCAAAACTGTGATCAGTTGAACGCGCTTAACGGGACAAGTGATTCAGCGGGTTCACAGGGTTAGAGTTTTTGCGCAATTCAAAGTGTAGTTTTGGAACGTTTGCATTCCCGCTACGTCCCGAACGTGCAATCACCTGCCCGCGTGAAACTTTATCACCACGTTTCACAAGGTTTGCGCTGGAATGTGCGTAAGCTGAAACCCAACCATTGGCATGGCTTACCAAAATAAGCTTTCCGAAATCTTCCAACTCAGCACCGGAGTAAATCACAGTGCCATTCTCCGTCGCTTTTACAGAGGTGCCCACTGGAACGGAAATATCGATACCGTCATTAGACCCTGTAGAGGTGCGCTCACCAAATTTTGCGATCACACGACCATCAGCAGGCCAACGGAATGCATCAGCACTGGTCGCTTTGGCTGTTTGAACTTTTTCTTGGGCCTTTTCAGCGATACTTTCTTGTTTCGTGACCGCAGGCACAACCCGCTTTTGCGATTGAGAACCTGCCGGAACACTGGACGTGGTCACAGGATCAGTTGTGTTACTTACAACTGTCACGCCATTTGGAATGACAATTTTTGCACCTAAACGAACCGTATCAGAAGACATGTTGTTTGCGGACCGCAATGCGGCATTGCTTACACCGTATTTACGGGCAATTCCGCTCAAAGTATCGCCAGAAACCACTGTGTGGCTGCCAGAAGTGCTAGAAGATTCCATAATCGGACGCGGGGTCTCCACACGAGCCTGTTGAACCACGCGATATTTAGGAACGGCAATCTTTCCAGATGCCTGACCTTGGAAACCAGTTGTCGAACGTGAAGCCAGGGTCACCGGATTGCTATCAGGGGCTGAAATTGGAGCACTTGTGCCATATTGATATGTAGGCACAAGAATTCTTGTACCCGCAGCTACTGCATTTGGGTCTTTAATGGCATTAGCACTCATCAAAGCCATCACTGGAACACCAAAACGACGGGACAAGTTGTAAAGTGTTTCACCACTTTTCAAATCAACCCAAGAACCGCCTGCTCTGGTCCAACCGGGTTTCACAGCTTCAACTTTTTGCGCAACAGCTGCTTTAGCTACAGTTTGAACAACAGACCCCGTGGTGATTTCATCTTTGCCAACCAATTTCAGTGGGTTGGAAGGTGCAATCCGTGGCTTCAAAACAAGCGGGTTTGCAGACGCAGCTTTTTGGGTGACTGTTTCAACCGCTTTCGCTTTGGCCGCTGTTTTCACGGATTCAACAGGACTGGAGATAAAGCGTTTGGCTGATGCCACTTTTTCAGCAACCGTACTCGTTTGAGCGACAGGAACGGCTTGCGCGACAGGCGCTAATGCTGAGCTTTGTACGGCGGAAACCAGAGGTTGAGGCTTTGAAACTTGCAAAGCCGGTTGCTCTTGGCGTCTCAAAATCGTGATATTATCTTTTTTCACATCGCCAGGGTAAGCCTGATTGACTTGGCCGTTTTGCTTGATAATTTGATGCTGATTGTCCGTCATGCTGGTGGCAGTCAACAGCTGCTGTTCAAACCGGGCAACATCATTGCTACAGGCCGTTGAAACCACAGCGAGAACCAATAAAGCAGAGGCTTGGTGCAACGCGCTAAAACGGCGGGCATGAATTTTGGAACGCATAACTTATCCACGGGCTACTCAATACAGACCGTTTTATTAAGCCCCATCAACCTTAATTGCCGGTTAAGTTATTTGGTAAAAGTGGATTAAATTGACCTTGCGTAACCTTCTTCAAATCCGCCAAAACGAACTTTGAACATGTCTTCACGCTCAAACCGACTGCCTATCTTTATAAGTCGCACCAAGGTTTGCTCTTTGTTCGGCTCACCAATTGCGGTGACCACAATACCGCCCGACGTCATGATATCCAACAAATGGCGCGGCATTTCGGGGTAAGCCACATCCGCAATAATCCGGTCATACAACCCCGTGCTTTTCGGCAGTGCGTTGCCATCAGCTTTGGAAAATACAACATTGTTCATCCCCAGACGCTTAAGCTTGTCAGACGCCATATCCACCAAGGTTTGATACCGGTCGACGGAGTGCACTTTTTTGCACAAGCTGGCCAATACGGCGGCTTGGAAACCACTGCCTGTTCCTATTTCCAAAACAGAACTGCTTGGTTCCAGCATGAGGAGATTGACCATTTGCGCAGTCACGTCAGGTGACGTCATGGTTTGACCACAACTGATTGGAAAGCTTGCATCCTGCCACGCTTGTCCGAAATAGGTGACAGGAAGGAAATTGGCATGAGAAGCCGTTTCCAAAGCTTTCATCACTTTGGTATCCATCACGCCTTTTGCGCGCAAACGCAGCATGAAACCTGCAAGTCCGTCAGCTGTATCCGTTTCCGCCATTGTCGCCATCTCTAGTCACCCAAACTGCGTCGCAAATCATCCATAAATTCATGATGCGTCATATCCATCCTTACAGGTGTTACCGCAATATGGTTATTGGAAAGTGCATCAATGTCTGTGCCCGGTTGTGACTCTGGCGGTTTGCCAATGAATTCCAACCAATAGTAAGGCAACCCTCGCCCGTCAGACCGTTCGCCAATGCCCAACCCATGAGCAAATTTTCCTTGAGTGGCAACCTTCGTTCCAACCACCTCGTCAGGGCCACAGTTGGGAAAGTTGATATTCAAAAACGTGTCTTTTGGCAGATCAATATCTATCACCTGTTTCAAAACATCGGCACCATGGGCGGCAACCGTGTCCCACGGCACATGACGGTGTGAATCAAAACTAAAGGCTTGTGAAAGCGCGATCGATCGTACTCCTAAAAGCGTGCCTTCCATCGCAGCTGCGCAAGTGCCTGAGTAATTGATATAGTCTCCAATATTTTGTCCCGCATTCACACCCGATAGAACCAGATCAATAGGTTCTTCGATCAGTTGGCGCAGTGCCATAATGACACAATCGGTCGGCGTTCCCGTAACCGCAAACGTCTTGTCGTCGATTTTTCGCGCTCGCAAAGGGTGGTTCAACGTCAAAGAATGCGCTTGGCCCGATTGATCCGTCTCTGGCGCAACAATCCAAACATCATCTGAAAACTGCTTTGCAATTTCTGCCAACATTTTTAGGCCAGGCGCGTGAATACCATCATCATTGGTCAATAAAATTCGCATTTTACGCACCAATAACGGACACACCGCCCATATAAGGTTTCAAAACGTCCGGCACATTGATGGTTCCATCTTCATTTTGATAGTTTTCCATCACAGCGATCAGCGCTCGACCAACAGCAATTCCAGAACCGTTCAACGTGTGAACAAACTGCAATTGCTTTTCACCATCAACACGATAGCGCGAATTCATACGTCGACCTTGGAAGTCACCGCAAACAGAACAGCTAGAGATTTCACGATAAGTGTCTTGCCCCGGCATCCAGACTTCAATGTCATAAGTGCGCCGCGCACCAAAGCCCATATCGCCTGTGCACAGTTCAACCGTGCGATAATGTAAACCAAGCTTATCCAAAACCGTCTCAGCACATTTTGTCATACGCTGATGTTCTTCGGCACTGCTGTCTTGGTCTGTGATAGACACGAGCTCCACCTTGTAAAACTGGTGTTGGCGCAAATATCCACGGGTGTCGCGACCTGCGGACCCAGCTTCAGAACGGAAACAAGCCGTGTGCGCGGTCATGCGAATGGGCAAATCGCCCTGCCCGTAAATTTCATCCGCTCCCATATAGGTCAACGGCACTTCAGCCGTCGGGATCAACCAACGCCCATCGGTCGTGCGAAACAGATCATCAGCAAATTTTGGCAGCTTATCGGTGCCATAGGCCGCCTCATCGCGCACCAAAAGCGGCGGCTGAATTTCGGTGTAATCGTGTTCTTGGGTGTGAAGGTCAAGCATAAATTGACCCAATGCCCGCTCCAAACGAGCAATACCGCCTTTCAGAACAGCAAACCGTGAACCGGAAATTTTAGCTGCCGCTTCAAAATCCATCTGCCCCAACGCTTCACCAAGTTCGAAATGCTCTTTCGGTTTAAAATTAAAAGCAGGCTTATCCCCAGCCTTACGAACTTCCACATTGTCCGCTTCATCTGCACCCTCGGGAACATCATCGTAAGGCAGGTTCGGCAACACAGCCAAAGCATCTGTCACAGCTTGGGAAAGCGTTTTGCCTTCTTCTTCACCTGTTTGCAGAAAAGACTTCAATTTTGCGACTTCTTCAATCGCCGCTTGTGCAGCCGCTTCATCACCAGAAGCTTTTGCCTTGCCAATTTCTTTTGATGCACGGTTGCGCTCTTCTTGTGCGTCTTGAAGCTTCGCCACATGGGCGCGCCGCTTGTCATCAAGCGCAACTAAATCAGCAGCAATAGGATCATTGCCCCGCCGCTTCATGGCTGCATCAAATTTGTCAGGATTGTCGCGTATCCACTTTATATCGAACATGCTTTGAGCCGTATAATTGTGACCCTGAACTGCAAACCGGATTAGGCCGCTTCGGCTTCCTGCTCTGCACGTTTGCGCTCAATGAGTCGTGTCGCATAGATGGAGAGTTCGTAGAGAAGCAATGTGGGAACCGCAAGACCGATCTGGCTCACAGGGTCTGGCGGTGTGAGCACTGCAGCCGCTACGAAGGTCAAAACAACCGCATATTTGCGTTTATTCTTCAGACCTTGTTCAGTTACCATGCCAGCCCGCGCAAGCAGTGAAATAACCACCGGCATTTGAAAAACAAGGCCGAATGCAAAGATCAAGGTCATGATCAGACCAAGGTATTCGCTGACTTTAGGCAGCAATTCGATGGTGGTTCGTACGCTATCACCCTGCACCTGCATTGACAGGAAGAACGTCATGGCCAGTGGCATCACCACCCAAAACACAAGCGATGCGCCCATGAAAAACAAAATCGGTGTAGCAAAAAGGAACGGTAGGAACGCCGAGCGTTCGTTTTTGTAGAGGCCAGGCGCCATGAACTTATAGATTTGAGTAGCAATCACAGGAAACGCCACAAACAGCGCCGTGAACAGCGCAATCTTCAACTGAGCAAAAAAGTATTCCTGCGGCGCTGTAAAAATGAGTGTCAAATTCTGGTTTTCACCCGCCGCTCTCTCGTAAGGAATGACAAGGATTTGAAAAATTTCATCGGCAAAGATGAATGCAATCACAAACACAACCGCAACCGCTATCAGCGCTCGAATGAGGCGTTGACGCAATTCAACCAAGTGTTCGACCAGCGGAGCCGCACTATCTTCTATTTCGTCGGCACTCATGCGCTAGCCTTTTTGACTAAAGCCTTTGCCTTAGCTGTACGCGGTTTGGCTTTCGATTTCGTCGCAGTTTTAGCGGCAGCCGTTTTGGCAGCAGGTTTCTTCGCAGCTGATTTTTTAGCCGGCGTTTTCTTCACAACCTGTTTTTTGGCAACTTTTTTCTTCGGAGCCGGCTTTGCTTTCACAGGAGCTTCAAAAGGCTCAGGAACGGACGAAAAACCCGGAACCGCATTTTTTCCAGAACTTGGAGGGGCTGCTTTTTTCGCAGTTTCAGCCACATCCTGATGATCAAGCTCCGCTTCTACGCCTTCACCGTAATCACTACTGAAACTCTTGGGATCGAACTCGGTGGATTGTTTGATTTCATTCCCGGTTTTTTCCAAATCAGATTTTAACGGGTTCAAACTGTCTTTGATTTTCTTAGTCGGGTCGAGGTCTCGCATCTTATTGATGGAATCTTTTACCCCATCCAATTCAGCATCTTTCAAAGCTTCATCGAACTGACCTTGAAATTCACTTGCCATTGCCCGCACTTTTTTCACCGCACGTCCAAACGTGCGAAGCATGGCCGGCAATTCTTTGGGACCAACAAACAGTATGGCGACAATCGCCACAACCATCATTTCGGTCCAGCCAATATCAAACAAGGCTAGGCTCCAGAACAGTGCGAGGAAAAGGTGCTATTTCAGATATTTAATCACCCGAAGCAAAAGAGCAATTCAGCTGGTCTTTGTCTTTTCAGCAACAGCATCAACAACTTTGTCTGAACCATCTTCAACTGTTTTAGCAACATCTTCTTCGGTCTCGTTGAGACCTTTTTTGAAAGATGTGATGCCTTTGGCAACATCACCCATCAAATCTGAAATTTTACCGCGCCCGAACAACAATACAACAACAACCGCTACAATCACGATCTGCCAAATGCCAATCTGTCCCATTTTCTACACTCCCATGCCGTTTCAAACGGAAACGGTCTCTAACTTTTCTATAACTTAGACCAAAGCAGTCCTGTGCCGCAACACACCTTTGGTCTCGCATCTCACTAACACGCGACTATAGTGAATCTATATGGTGTTTCCATGTCATATTTCAAACGGCAGGAAAGACAAAGCTTCCCTCTATGCGCGGCCGCACCACAACATCCGTTTTGCCTGCCAAAGCTTCGTTAGCAAGGCTGCCCGCTTCAATACGCGCATAAATTGGTTGCTCACAGGTCGTCACACCAATTCGCAAATGCTCGTGATCACCTGAAAATTGTGTGGAAAGAACACGGCCACGCACACCTTCACTGGATTGATCCAAACCGAGAATATCAAAAGCCCCCACACGAATAGCCGCCGCCACAGCGGTTCCTTTCGCAATACCCGCACTTCCAATTTTACCCATAGGTGTGTCGGTAACGCCATCACCTGCAACGCAATCAAAGATATTCAGCTCAGAAAAGAACGCAGCTGCAAACAAGCTGTTGGGATTTCCATAGAGTTCCCGTCCCGTTCCAATCTGTTCAACCTTACCCAAATGTAAGAGAACGATTTTGTCGCCCATACGCAACGCTTCTTCAGGATCATGGGTCACAATCACAGATGTCGCACGGGTTTCGCGCAAAACGGCAAGCGTTTGTTCCCGCATCGTATCTCGCAGTCGAGAATCCAAGCCCGAAAACGGTTCATCCATCAACAAAACACCCGGGCGCGGCGCCAAAGCCCGCGCAAGAGCCACACGTTGCTGCTCACCACCGGACAATTGATGAGGGTAGTCGCCTGTTCTGTCAGAAAGACCAACGCGATCAAGCATATGCAGTGCTTGCTTCTTTCTTTCGCCACGTCCCAAATGAGCAAGACCAAATGATACATTGGCCAGTAAATTCAGATGCGGAAACAGAGCATAGTCTTGAAACACTAAGCCCACTCCGCGCTGTTCAGGCGGCAAAAACACATCGGGACCACCAACCGTTGTTTGGTCCAACTGCACAAGGCCGCAGGACTGGCGCTCCATACCGGCAGCAATGCGCAACAAAGTTGTCTTGCCGGAACCCGACGGACCCAAAAGGCACGTCACCTGACTGGCTTCGGCCTTTAAACTCACATCGCTGAGAATCGCCGCCTGTTCAATGTGAAAGTCGACATTTTCAAAACCCAATTCACGTGGAATAGAAACGCCAGCCGTGTTGGGCGTTCCCCAAGCCGGACGGCGTAACGTTTCAGCAAATTTAAGAGGGCTTTTCATGGGCTGGGTTTTAGCGGTTCGCGGGTGAAAATCCACCCCAACCACAAAACATTACTTATAAGCTCAGATTAATCGTCATCACCGGCACCGCCGGGAGTCAACAAGCCCAATTCTTCCACATCATCCAATGTGAACGGCTCTTCGTCGTCTTCCAACTCATCCCCATCGTTTGGAACAGG
Organism: uncultured Rhizobiaceae group bacterium; assembly: GCA_938010435.1. Taxonomy (GTDB): domain Bacteria; phylum Pseudomonadota; class Alphaproteobacteria; order Rhizobiales; family Rhizobiaceae; genus Pseudahrensia. The sequence goes on from CALLUS010000005.1 coordinate 362,588, forward strand.
CACTGCAAATGTGGCAGGCACTTGAGATTGAAGGAGGCCTGAACCCTTGAGTTCATCAAGCCCCGGAAGGTCGCGCACTTGTTCCAGGCCAAAGTGATCCAGAAATTCACCCGTTGTCCCATAAGTCACGGGACGGCCCGGCGTTTTACGACGACCGCGCATACGCACCCACCCGGTTTCCAAAAGCACATCAAGGGTGCCTTTTGATGTAACCACACCGCGCACTTCTTCGATTTCCGCACGTGTCACTGGTTGATGGTAAGCAACAATCGCCAACACTTCCAAGGCAGCTTTCGACAAACGACGTGTCTCAACGGCCTCTTTTTGCAATAAGAACGAAAGATCATCCGCCGTGCGAAAGGCCCAAGCATCGCCTACGCGCACCAGCGTAACACCACGATTGGCATAAGCTGTCTGCACTTCTTTTAGAATCTCTTTTAAATCAGCACCTTCCGGCAACCGGCTTGCCAAGGCTTTTTCAGCCACAGGTTCGCTGGATGCAAAAATCATCGCCTCGACCATGCGAATATTTTTCACCATGTCTTGTTCCGGCGCGTCGCCACCGGCGTCCACCAGATGCGGGAATGGCATCACGTTGGCTTCAATTGCGTTCGACATTTTCTCACTCACTCTCATTCAGCATCAGGTTTGAGCCACAGTGGTTCTGCTGGTGCCGGGTTGGCGAAGGTATAGAGGCGCAAAACTTTCTGACTGGCGTATTTCCAGCTTCCCTTCGCGCACCATTTCGAGGCTGGCGGCAAATGAACTGGCAATCACCCCTGCCCGTTCATCGTCTGACACCACATATTCTGATAAAAACACATCAAGCGGCGTCCAGTCCGCCAACTTGCCCATCAGTCGCGTCAAAATCTCACGAGCTTCAGACAGCGACCAAACCTGACGGTGAGCGATTTGTACAGAACTCACAGATTGGCGCTGACGTTGCGCAGCATAGGCCGTTAGAAGATCAAACAGCGACGCCGTATAATTTTGTACTTTATCGATCACTACAGGTTCAGGATCGCCACGTACGAATATATCGCGCCCCAAACGGTTGCGATTGATCAGCTTGTTGGCTGCTTCACGCATGGCTTCCAAACGCTGGAGACGGAAAGCCAATTGATTGGCCAGTTCTTCACCCGAAGGTTCGGGGTCGCCTTCAGGCGCGGGTAGTAATAGCCGCGACTTCAGATAAGCCAACCATGCTGCCATCACCAAATAATCAGCCGCCAATTCAAGGCGCAATTTACGCGCCTCTTCGACGAACTTCAGATATTGCCGCGCCAGTTCAAGAATGGAAATCTTAGCCAAATCCACTTTCTGTGTTCGCGCCATAGCCAACAACAGATCAAGCGGGCCTTCAAATCCATCCACATCAACCGTGAAATCGGGATCGCTGAGCGTGCGGTCCACAGGCTCGGCGCTCGACCAAAGATCAGCAGTTTTGTCAGTAGATGAAGATTTTGTGTTCACGCAGTCTTTCCGTAATCCGTTGGGTCGGGTTTCAAATCGCTGACCAATATGTGTTGCATCAAATTATCGAACTCATTTCGGCAGGCCTGTTCGTCCAGCCCGTCAGTTTCACCAATACCTTGCAATGCGATCTCAGCCCGTTCGGCCATTTTGCCTTCAAGGAATGGCGTTGCCGCAGCAACCTCTTCCATCTCAGCCATTTGTCCGGTGCAATGAAGCACGATATCGCAACCAGCTTCAAAGATTGCTTTCGTTCTTTCGCTTAAATCCCCAGAAAGTGCACCCATTGTGATGTCATCGCTCATCACAAGCCCATCATAAGCCATGTACCCTCGCACAACTTTGTCCATAACGATTTTAGATGTGGTGGCTGGAGCATCAGGATCGATGGCCGAATAGATAACATGAGCCGTCATTGCCATGGGAATGTGGTTTAAATCGACAAACGGTAGGAAGTCCGTTTTGGCCAGAGTTTCAAAATCCGTATCCACCACAGGCAAGTCCAAATGGCTGTCCGCTGTGGCGCGCCCATGGCCGGGAATATGTTTGATCACCGGCATAACGCCGCCTGCGATCAATCCCTCACATGCAGGCTGTCCAAGTGCGGATACCTGAACCGCCGTTTTGCCATAAGCCCGATCACCAATCACATCGTGACCATCAGGCGATGGCACATCAATCACAGGCAAACAATCCACCGTGACGCCAAGCTTCAACAGATCAAAAGCGTGCAGTCGCGACAGCAACCAAGCGGCACGCGTACCTTTCTCAACATCCATTTCGTAAAGCGAGGCCAACGCGGCAGCAGCTGGATATTTGTGCCAATGGGGCGGACGCAAACGCTGAACACGGCCACCTTCCTGATCAATCAAGATTGGCGCGTCAGAACGACCAACACTTGTTCGCAAATCGGCGCAAAGAGCCGTGACTTGTTCAGGCGTATCCACATTTCTTGCAAAAAGAATAAACCCCCAAGGTTTTTCGCGCTCGAAAAAAGCACGCTCATCCGAGGTAATCTCAAGGCCACGAAGGCCACATATAAGAGCTTTAACTGTCATGATTCGCAAGTTTAGCGACTTTGCGAACGAAACGACACTTTAGGTATGTTTCATCAAACGAAATGTGGAGGTGCGTTGATAGCGATTATCAATGTTGTGTCTCATCAATCTAATTTATTTGCGATTGTGCCAACACCTCAATGGTTTCAACATTGCCTCGCAGAACGATTGACTGAACAGGCAAAAACTCTTCCTCATTCAAACCCGCCAACCCAGCGGCATGACGAGAAACAGCCAGTGTCCACCCTTTTTCCTTAGCAACCTCTTCAAGACGAGCGGCAAGGTTTACTGTGTTGCCGATTACGGTGAATTCCAACCTTTGATCATCCCCAATTGCCCCAACTATTGCAGGTCCAGCGTGAAAACCGATTACGATACTGATGGCCTCTTTCTCTTGTTCTGCTCGCTTCTGATTCCAGTTCGAAAGACTGGTCATGAGTTGTTGAGCTGTATTGGCGGCATCAATGCAAGCTTGTTTGATGTCACTATGCAAACCGAAAACCGTCAAAGCTCCATCACCAATAAATTTGTCAACAACACCATCGTTTAGGATCACTGATTGGGTGACTATAGCTCGAAAATCGCGAAGAAAATCCGCGGTTTCCCGCGGACCCAGTGCGTTGGAGATTGCAGTGAAACCGCGGATGTCTACAAAGAGTATCGCCAATTCTCTTTCTTCGCCCATTCGTAAAGTATCGAGGTCGTTATCGGTCATTCTGTTTGATATCTCAGATGGGAGAAACCGCTTACGATTCTCAGCCAACTCCGTCTCTTTGGCGACCGCTTCAATCAGGTTTCGTGATCGGGAAACTGCAATACCTATGAGAAATGCCATTGCTGCCAACATAACCAGACGCACGATGTTGGGTGGAAGAGAATACAATAGTTGAAGCTCGTGTGATGCTTCCGGCGAAAGTGGACCACCAATTTGTGGGTCGTGTAAAAGGATCAGTCCGCACAAACCAACAAGCAATAAAGTTGAAAAGACATGCAACCATATTTGATAGCGCAAAACTTGAACGCAAATTACCAGTGCGGCGACCAACAAAACTGGGCTGGCAAAAGCCAGCAGTGAAGGTGTCAACGGATTGGCGACATCAATATAAAGCTGAATTGAGACAAGCATGACCTCCGCTAAGTTGAATCCCCAACTCATCCAAGGCCTCAGTCGAGCCGCAGTGGCGCAGTAATAATTAATTGCCCCAAGTGCGAAATAACCTAAGGCACCAGCGAGTAAACTGAACAGCTCGAACTGACGCGCTTCAAGTCCAACCGACTTTGATTGTGAAATAACGAATGCCACTCCCAAAAACAACATCGCGGCCAACGTCATGCGCAGTAGAGCAATGAGGCGTTCTGCCTTCAAATCAGATTCCGCAATAACTCTGTCAGCAAGCGTTTTTAGATTTCTAGCCATTTGGAATAGTAACAAGTTAATCAATAGCCAACAACTGCTTGAAAAATGCAATTCGAGCTCAATTGACAAGACATACCAAACGGCTTTCAACCAGCGATATGGATCAATTCTGGAAGCAAGATATGATCCACACTTATCTTTTTATCCACTCCCACAAAAAAGGCCCGCTTGAGCGGGCCTTTTCAATTTTTATATCAAAGCGTTTAGCGTGTCACGAAGCAGGCGCCGCCTTTGGCTTTCAAGCGGGAGCAAATTGTGTTCGCGGCAGATTTGCTCTCGGCCGGAATGCGCACACGATAGTAAGTGCCTTTGCCTTTGATAACGCCTTTGCGAATATCAACACCTTTACCACCAATCACACTTGCATAGCGGCGAGACAGGTTTGCGTAGGATTTCTGTGCAGCCGCTGCTGAGCGTTGCGACGAAATTTGTACGGCGTAAGGCGAACTCACGCTTGCAACAGTAGTTGGCTCTGGCTTTTTAGCGACAACCTTCTTAGCCGGAACTTTTTTGACAGCAACTTTCTGAACCGGAACTTTTTGAGTCGCGACATTCTTCACTGCCACTTTCTTTGGCGCAGGCTTTGCGACTTTCGCAACAGGCTTAGCCTTCACCGGGGTAGCGGTTGGCGCAGCAACTGATGTCGTTTCACTAGCAACCAATTCAGGTTTCAAAGCCAAAGTTGGTTCTGTGATTTCAGCCGCAGCAACGGTCAAAGGTTTTTTCGCCGCGTTTCCGGCAGTTGTTAAAATTGTACCATCTGGTTTCACAACAACAGTACGAACACGTCTTGGCTGAATACGCACACCAGTCTGGGGCTCTGCGCCGTTTGTGCTGGCTCTGATCACCGTCTTATCCGGCGTTGCTTTCGCAGCGACTTTAATCGGCTTCTCAGAAGTATCTTTCAGTTTGGTTTGCTTGGGTGCCGTGTTCTCACCACCAACAGACTTGTAAACAGCCTGATCTTGGTTCGGAACTACTTTGCCACCAGTGTCTTTCGGTTTCACTTTAGCGGGTGCGCTTGCCGCCAAAATTGTGGGGGTTGGGCCATCTGAACTGTCGAACATATTCCAACCGGCAGCAGCAACACCGCCCATCAAGGCAACAGCAACCACAGCCAACGCAATGCGTTTTCCTGCACCACCAGACGTTTGTCGATCATACATATACGGTGGTGGTATCAAAACTTCTTCTTCTGCAGGTGCAGCATAAGCCTGTTCAACGGATGCAGCTTGTGCATATTCCATTGGCTGGCTGGCAACGGTTGCGGCAGCACCTGCGGCAACCGCGGCAGTTTCTGCAACATAATTTGTCGAAACAGGCGCATGGCTCACAGCAGCAGAATGCTCTGCAACGGGGTCTGTAAACGCAGCCGTGGGTTGTTCCGCCCATTCCGTTTCGGGTGCAATTTCCGGCATAGCCAACGCAGGCGGCGCTTCAACAGTTGGCTCAACAATTTCAGGTGTTGTCCACGGATCAAGCGTTTGCTCTGTTGCCACAGGCATTGGAACATCAACTTTTTCAGGCACATCCAATGTCCCTGCAGCCAGTTGTGAAAGCTCCGCAGCAATGGCTTCATCAGCAGCCGTATCCATGTTCGGAGAAATGCTTGCAGCAAACTCTGCTTCCATAGCCGCATCCAAAGCGGCTTCGGCAGCCACTTCTTCAGCCAATGCGCGGTCCAACTCATCAACAATCATATCACTGAAATCTGCTTCAGGCTCTTGTTCAAATGTCATTGAAGGCGCATCAGCAACTTCAATAGACGACTCGACCTCAACCGGGATTTCGACTGGGGCGGCCTCAACAACAGCAACATCCTCAACGATGGGCGCAGCAGTTTCGGACGTACCAAAAGCACGGCTCAACTCTTGTTCAAGATCATAGTTCAAACGGGGAGCAGACTCGTTGGTCGCTTGGGTCCAATCGCTAGTCACTTCTTGCGGACGCGAAGCGGCAGGCGCCTCACCTGCAGGTCGCAACGTTTGTCCGTCACCGACCAATTTGGCCAGTTCTGCCAGCTCTTCTTCTGCGGCATTGGAGATTGAACAGAAAGGATATGCGTCATCCCCTTTAATCAATCCGTGAACAGGACCCATGAGGAAGTCGTCTTTGTACTCAAACACTGGTTACACCTATTTACTTGGTGTCGCTGCCAAGGCCCGCGACACGACCGACCACTCAAATTACGCAAGTGGCACTATTGTGCCAGAAAAGCCCTGCAAAACGAATGCGGCGAAATTAGCGTGTGGATAACCTTTTTGAGGTCCTAACGCATTTCTTGCGGTGCATCGGCTCCAATTATGCCCAATCCGGAAGCAATAATATTGGAGACTGCGTAAACCAGGGCTAGTCTGGCCGAGGTCAATTCTGCATTTTCTTGGTTTATAAACCGTAAATCCGGAATATCACGCCCACGATTCCATTGAGAATGCAGCAAACTCGCTAATTCAAAAAGATAAAATGCAAGCCTGTGCGGTTCATGAGACTTGGCCGCGGCATCCAAAATACGCGGATATTCCGCCAATTTACGGATGAGAGTGGCCTCACCTTCATCTGTCAGCAAACCAAGATTGGCCGCTTCCCATGCTGCAGCCCCCTGCTCAAGATCAGGCATATCGCGACCTGCTTGACGGAACACGCTGTGGCAACGGGCATGGGCATATTGAACATAGAAAACCGGATTGTCTTTTGATTGCTCGGTGACTTTCGCAAAATCGAAATCAAGCGGCGCATCGTTTTTGCGATAAAGCATCATAAAACGCACAGCATCGCGACCCACTTCATCGACCACCTCGCGAAGGGTAATGAAGTTGCCGGAGCGTTTGGACATCGTGAAGGGTTGGCCGTCACGGAACAGCTTCACCAATTGGCACAAACGGATTGTCACCTGTGCTGAACCGCCGGAAATTGCACGGCCTAGAGCTTCCATACGTTTGACATAACCACCATGGTCTGCACCCAAGATGAACACCATCTCTTCAAAGCCACGGTCAAACTTGTCTTTAAAATAAGCAACGTCAGCCGCAAAATACGTGTAGTCGCCGTTGGACTTCATCAAAGCACGGTCCATATCGTCACCCACATCGGTGGAACGGAACAGCATCTGCTCACGGTCTTCCCAATCTTCAGGCGCAACGCCTTTAGGCGGTGGCAACGTGCCTTTGTAAACCAAACCCGCATCTTCGAGTGTGGATACTGTTTCAGAAATCTTGCTGAAATTGCCATGTTTCTCATGGAGCGTGCGCTCGGAAAAGAACACATCATGCTTCACACCAAGAGCAGCGAGATCAGCACGGATCAAGCCCATCATCGCATCAATGGAAGCATCTTTAACCAATGGCAACCATTCATCATCACTCATATCCAGCAAGACTTTGCCGTGTTTTTCGACCAGTTCTTTGCCGAGTGGAACCAGATAATCACCAGGATAAAGACCGTCTGGAATTGCTCCAATGTCTTCGCCTAAAGCTTCACGGTAACGCAAAAACACCGAACGCGCCAAAACTTCAATCTGCCCACCCGCATCATTGGTGTAATATTCACGGGTCACGTCATAACCTGCAAAACTCAACAGGTTGGCCAATGCATCCCCAACAACAGCACCCCGACAATGCCCCACATGCATTGGGCCTGTTGGGTTAGCCGACACATATTCCACATTGACCTTTTTGCCTTTGCCTGTGGTGTCTCGACCGAAGTCAGAGCCAGACTTCACGATGTCAGCAATATGGCCCGCCCAAAAAGTATCCGTGAGGCGCAAATTGATAAAACCGGGCCCTGCAATATCTGCAGAACTCACATCTTCGTCTTTCAGCAATTCGCCAATCAGCATTTCAGCCAGCGCACGCGGGTTCTGCTTTACAGGTTTTGCCAACACCATAGCAGCATTGGTTGCCAAATGACCGTGAGCAGCATCACGTGGTGGCTCCACAGTCACGCGCGATAAATCAAGAGGGCTTTCTGATTTAATATCAGCAGCTTCAATAATTTTTTTAATGCGATGCTCGAAGTTGGCGAACACATTGGTCATAAAAATATCTCGTAAATCTTGGAAGCGGATTTACCGAAGTAGGCAAACCACTCCGAAACCCTTATCATTTCAAGTGTTCGGTTATCGCAGTTCGGGTGTATGGTCAAACCAACGCTTATGTTCGTGCACGGCGTAACGGTCAGTCATACCAGCCAGATAGTCCGCGATACGATAGGCACACGCGCGTTCATCCAGTCCATCCAAAGTCCATTCACGCCCGTCAGGCAGTTTCGCATGGCCGGATTGGAAGGCATCGAACAAATCACCCAGAATTTTCTGCGACGCCTCTACGGGCCGCATCACATCTTCGTGGCGGTACATGCGCTCAAACATAAAGGCTTTGAGTGTCTTTTCCTGCTGTTCAATATCAGGTGAAAATTGCACCACCGCATAATCGAGTTCCCGCACCGCTTGCGCATCTTTTGGCTGCGCAACAGATAAACATGACACCGCTTCACGGATCACGTCTTCCACCATCAAAGTAATTTGCCTACGGACGATTTCATGAATGGTACGACTGCTATCCAAATTCGGGTACCGTTCTTGGATGGTTTTTAAAATTTCAAAACACATGGGCACTTCGGCCAGATCAGCGATATCAAACAACCCTGCCCGCAATCCGTCTTCAAGGTCATGATTGTCATAGGCAATATCGTCCGCAATCGCAGCACATTGGGCTTCAACCGATGGCCAGCTCCACAATTGAAGATCGTGTTTTTTGTTGTAGTCCAAAATCGCAGAGGGCACAGGTCCATCAAGACCGTCACCATCTTTATCCGTCAGCGGACCATTGTGTTTGACCAACCCTTCCAGCGTTTCCCAACTCAGGTTCAACCCATCAAATTCAGCATAGCGGCGCTCAAGATCCGTCACCACACGCAAAGACTGAGCGTTGTGATCGAACCCATCAAAGGTTGCAAGTTTCTCATTCAACACACGTTCGCCTGCATGACCAAACGGCGTGTGGCCAAAATCGTGGACAAGCGCCAGAGCTTCGGCCAAATCTTCATCCACTTTCAAAGCCCGTGCCAATGCCCGTGCAATCTGCCCCACCTCAATTGTATGGGTCAGCCGTGTTCGGTAGTGGTCTCCTTCATGATGCACGAACACTTGCGTCTTGTGTTTGAGCCTCTTGAACGCGTCACTGTGAATAATTCGGTCACGGTCCCGTTGAAAATCGGTGCGTGTCGGACTGGATGGTTCTTCAATCAAACGCCCGCGCGTGGCGAACGCATCAGCCGCATAAGGCGCCAATACCAAGCCTCCCGCCACAGTGCATACAGAGGTCAAATCAAATTCAGAATGAGTCGCAGTGTCTTTTTTCATGAATTGCCTATAGACGAGAAGACGTTCATCGCCAATTGACGATGAAGACCATCGTTCCTACATATCGAGTATCGACGCTTTAAGGAAAAGACCATGAGCCAAGCAGTAGAGATTGAAGTTCCAGAAGGCGAAGTCGTCGTGTCGGACGCTGCTGCCAAGCGTGTCGCCAAAATCCTGTCGACAGAACCAGATATGAACGCGCTCCGCGTTTCCGTTGAAGGTGGTGGTTGTTCAGGCTTTTCATACAAGTTTGATCTCACCGCAGACAGCCAAGATGATGATCTAGTGTTGGAATCCGAAGGCGCTCGTGTACTCGTTGATCCCATTTCACTCATGTATATGGGCGGCTCGGTGATCGATTTTGTGGATGATTTGATCGGACAAAGCTTCCAAATCAGAAACCCCAACGCCACAGCAAGCTGCGGCTGCGGCACAAGTTTCTCAATGTAACCCAAAACGCAAACATCAAGTTGAAACAAAAAAGGGGCACTTCGAAAAGCGCCCCTCTTGTTGAGATAATTTCTTACGAAATTACATTTTCTTCATTGCACGTTCCCATGCAGCACGGTCAGACTTTGCCTGAGGTGCTTTACCGCCGAGAATGTCAGTGGCCTGCTTCTTCCACTTTTCACTTTCAGGGCGACCGCCTGTGCCGGCTTTTTGAGCTGCTTTTTCAAGGTTAGCATCTGACATTTTGATCAAACCTGACAGGTTTTTCACGCCTGCCCCTTGCAAAGACTTAGCTGTCTTTGGACCAATGCCATCTACAAATTCCAGATCATCAATCGCTGATCCGGCAAGCTTACCTTTAGCAGCAGAAGCTTTCTTCGCTGCAGGAGCCTTTTTGGCTGCAGCTTTCTTAGCCACAGCCTTTTTTGCGGGTGCCTTGGCAGCTGTCTTTTTGGGCGCTGCTTTCTTCACTGTTGTCGAAGCGGATTTCGTCGCAGTCTTAGCTTTTGCCTTGACCGTTTTCGCAGCACTTCCAGCAGATGATGCCGCACTGCTTCCAGCACCAGCAACAGCCGCTACTCCACCAGCAACGGCTACACCACCGCCAGAGATCAATGCTGCCGCTGAAGTGGACTGTCCAGCATGTGAAGCTGCACTATCAACTGCATGAGCAATGCCACGTGTACCAGCGCCAGCTTGTGAACCTGCACCACCGTGTGAGTGGTCAGATGTTGAATCAAGACCAGCCATCGCAGTCGTATGATCATCATCAGATTCATCTTCTGGCAAAAGCAGGTTCAACACGATTGCAATGAACGCAGCTGGAAGCAGACCAGAAGTCAACAGAATTTTCCAAGTGCCATTCATGTGCACGAGTGCATTCGGAACCAGTTGCAGACCCAAACCAATGGAAATTGCTGTCGCAAAAATAAGCATGTTACGACGGTTCCAGTTCACATCAGACAACATGTTAATGCCAGCTGCCGCAACCATACCGAACATCACAATCACGCCACCGCCCAAAACTTCAATTGGAACAGTTGAAATAATCGCGCCAACTTTTGGGATGAGACCACAGATAATCAGGAAAATTGCACCGATGGTGACAACACCACGGCTCATAATTCCAGTCATTGAGATCAAACCAACGTTTTGCGAAAACGAAGTGTTTGGCAAAGAACCGAAAATGCCAGCAATCGCTGTTCCCAAACCATCAGCATAAGTAGCGCCTGTGATTTCAGTATCAGTTGCTTCACGGCCAGCACCACCTTTTGTAATACCAGATGTATCACCTACAGTTTCAATCGCTGATATAAACGCCATCAAACACATACCGATGATGATTGCCCAATCCCATGCAAAACCAAATTTGAAAGGTGAAGGCGCAGCAAACCAAGCTGCATTGCCAACATTGCCGAATGCACGCGCAAAGTGAGCATCACCAAAGATATAGGCGTAGATGTAACCAGCAACGAGACCGATCAATATTGCTGCAACGGAGAGAAACCCCTTCGAGAAGAATTTAATCGCAAGCGTCACAATAATCACAACCAACGCAATGCTCCAGTTCCAAAGGGAACCGAATTCCATACCGGAAATGTCACCCTTAGCAGCCACGGCCTTATCAAGTGCGCCCATCGCAGGAACACCACCAGCAGCATACTGAATGCCGACCTTCACCAGTGCGAGACCAATCATCAAAACGATAAGGCCTGTCACAAGCGGTGGCAGAGCAAAGCGGATACGGCCAATGAAGAGGCCGAGAACCATGTGGAACAGACCGCCAACCAGCACACCAGTCATCAAACCAGCCATGCCAGCAACGCCAGCCCCCAGAACGGCTGGGATCATAATTGGTAGAAAGGCGAACGATGTCCCTTGAACGATCGGCAAACGAGCGCCAATCGGACCCATACCAATTGTTTGGATCAATGTAGCAACACCTGCAAACAGCATCGCCATTTGGATCATGTAGATCATATTGCCAAAATCTGGAGAGTTTGATCCAAAACCAAACCCGGCGGCACCAGCGACAATAATCGCGGGTGTAACGTTACTGGCAAACATCGCCAGCACATGCTGGATGCCCAGAGGAATCGCCTGTCCCAATGGTGGTGTATAATTCGGGTCGCGCAATTGTTGCGGCGTGCCCAGAGAAGAATTCGACATGATAGCTCCCTTGCATGTCTCCAAAGAAAGCCGAAATCATTTCCAGCCTTATAAACGCTGTGCTTATGCAACAAAAAACGTCCAGACACAAAGCCGCCACAATTCTATTCGCTCAGCATGTGGACAACCTTTCTTTCGCTCGTGGCATTGTCGTTCAGGTCAGATAGTTTAGTTCCATGCGTAAATCGGATGTCTCGTCGTGAAAATTGCAAGCTGGAACATAAATGGCATCAAAGCCCGTCACGACGTGCTAATCGAATGGTTGAAACAATCGTCCCCTGACATTGCGTGCCTGCAAGAAATTAAATCCGTCGACGAAGCTTTTCCCGCCAGCGAGATTGAAGCGCTCGGCTATAATGTGGAAACCCACGGCCAAAAGGGATTCAACGGCGTTGCTATTCTTTCCCGCCTCCCCTTTGATGAAGTCAACCGACGTCTTCCTGGTGATAATGAAGATGAAATGGCCCGTTTCATTGAAGGCGTATTCACGGTTGGCGAAAAAGCGCTACGTGTTGTTTCCTTGTATCTCCCAAACGGCAATCCGGTCGATGACCCGCGTAAGTTTGATTACAAATTAAAATGGATGGATCGCTTGCACAAATGGTCCAGCGAACGACTTCTATTGGAAGAACCTCTCATTCTGGCGGGTGACTACAATGTGATTCCCCAACCAGAAGACTGCTGGAACCCGAAAATTTGGGAAGGTGACGCACTGTTTCGCGAAGAAACCCGTTCCCGGTTTGAAGCCTTGAAAAACCTTGGCTTCACGGAAGCATTGCGCTCTTCCAACAAGAACGCAGGCATTTACACATTCTGGGACTATCAAGCTGGCGCTTGGCCAAAAAACCACGGCATTCGCATCGATCACCTTCTTCTATCAGCAGAAGCCGCTGACATGATGGTGGGTTGCGAAGTGGATAAATACGTGCGCGATTGGGAAAAGCCATCCGACCATGTTCCGATTTGGACAGAAATCTCAGTATAGTTTCCCACCTAACGATAGGTCACATGGCCTGATTGAAGTGACTAAATTGCGGTCGCCCCCTCCGAATTGTGGCGCTACAGAAAAATACAGCTCAATTAACAATTCACTGCGTAATTATGTTTGAGCGGGTCGAACAAATTCTGTCCACCTCCTCCTGAAATAGTCTTCGGCGAACCGACACATCCTTGTCGCGTCCTTGAAATGCAGGAGAAATTCTAATGCTCAAGAGAACCACGCTATTTGCAGGCACATGCGCCTTATTTATCGGCGCATCATTCTACCCTGCTGGTGCGGCAGATGCCGTCATCGAAGAAGATCCAGCCCCGCCTGAACCCGTCGTTGAAGCACCGGTTTCAGACCAAAACTGGTATATTGCGGCCCGCATCGGAGCTGCTTTTGCAGAAGACACAGAGTTCAGCACTTTGGGCACCAGCGTCGACACCGAATTCGACCCGGGTTACAATCTGGCGCTCGCTGTTGGTTACACATTTAAAACAGACTCGCCAATTTCGTTCCGTACTGAAGCAGAGCTTGGCTACATGGTTTTAGATGCGGATCAACATCAGGTTGCAGGTCTGGGTACGTTTTCAGGCGGAGCTGCTGATGGTGAAGCGTCCGCAGTTGTTGGCCTTGCCAATGCTTATGTAGATTACGAACTTGGCACATTCACTCCTTTTGTCAGTGCCGGTATCGGTTACGCCAATCTTGAACTCGATAATTTTGGCACCACACCAACAGGACAAGTTCTGGACACTGATGGCGATGGCGTTGCTTGGCAGATTGGTGTGGGTACAGCCTATGCGGTTTCTGACACACTCAACATAGATCTCAACTACCGTTATTCAGGGATAGAAGATGTCGGTGTCACCGCCAATGACGGCACTTCATCCGATCTCGACTTCCGCAATCACCAAGTCACAATCGGAATTCGAAAAGCATTCTAAAACGGGAGTTCCGTACAAAAAATAAAAGAGGGCGAACCAATATGGTTTGCCCTCTTTTTGTCGTCTCATCAAATTATCAAACTATTCTGAAACTTGAACAGCTTCAGAATTAAGTTGTTGAGGTCCAAAACCAAATGCGCGTGTTGGAGACTTCAACCGCTTTGCCAGCCGGTTGAACAACTTTTCAGCAGCATTGCGTTCTTCATTTGTGGCTTCAGAAAATGCTTCTTTGCGAGCTTTTAGAATCCGACTTTCATCACCAGTCAATGCAGATCCGGCTGCGGCGCGGGTGAGATAAACCAAACCGCGTACGGGTTTGCGACGAATACCCTCGCCATAGAACAACATCTCACCCAGTTCGGCTTGGGCATCAGGATGACCTTTTTTCGCAGCCAACCCCAACCACCGCGCAGCGCTGCGCGGTTGCTTCACGCCCAATTTTCCGTGACGATACAAATGGCCGAGTTGATATTGCGCAACGGGATCGTGATACAGTGCGGCAGCGCGATAGAAATGGTCTTCAGCACGACGCGGGTTAGCTTTGACTGGCGTACCCTTGATACCCTTCAAAGAATACAAACCGAGCGACACCACAGCATGAGACACAAGTCCGCGTTGGCCACGTCGTGGCGCATGGTCCATAAACTGAGCAGCTATTTTAGAATACAATTTGTAAGCGGCATAATGATTGCGCTCAACGCCTCTACCAGTTTGCAGCATGTGCGCCAACTTCCACTGAGATGCCAAGTCGTTCATTTCGGCGCCATAGCGAAATGCTCCAAGCGCATCTTCCATATTGCCTTGCTTCCAAGCCCTAAACCCGAAACGAAAAACGCTCCGCGGTTTTTCGTCAGGCTTAAACACTTTTTCCGGATCAAAAGCATGCGACACCGTTCCAGCACCAAGCAATGTGCTCAGCGCCAGCGCGGCAATCACAAGTTTTGAAGTCCGGTTAAGTATCGGCATAAACGTGTTTTTCTTTCCAGCCGCCCGGGTGGGTCACGGCGCCATCACGCGCATTGCCAACCGTTTGTGCAAATTTCCAGATCACGCCGGACGCATAATCCGTTTCGCGTGGTTTCCATTCCTTGCGGCGTGATTCTAACTCATCATCAGTCAGTTTCACGTTCATTGTTCCATCGACTGCATCGAGCTCAATGATATCGCCGTCTTGCAGCAATCCAATTGGTCCGCCAACAGCAGCTTCCGGCCCAACGTGACCGATACAGAATCCGCGTGTCGCACCGGAGAAACGACCATCAGTAATCAGTGCTACTTTGTCGCCCATGCCCTGCCCGTAAAGAGCTGCCGTTGTGGCCAACATTTCACGCATTCCAGGGCCGCCTTTTGGACCTTCATAACGAATGACGAGGACTTCGCCTTCCTTGTATTCTTTATTGCTCACCGCTTCGAACGCGAGTTCCTCACTGTCAAAGCAACGCGCAGGTCCGGTAAATGTCTGCGTTTCCATCCCAGCGACTTTCACAATCGCGCCTTCAGGAGCCAAGTTGCCTTTCAAGCCAACAACACCACCTGTTTTCGTGATCGGGTTCGATACGGGATAAACAACATCCTGATCATCGTTCCATTTCACATAGTCCATGTTTTCGGCAATTGTACGGCCAGTTACCGTCATGCATTCACCATGCAAGAAACCACCATCCAACAATGTTTTCATTAAGAGCGGAATACCGCCTACTTCAAACATGTCCTTGGCAACATATTTCCCGCCGGGCTTCAAATCGGCTATATAAGGTGTGCGTTTGAAAATCTCGGCTACATCGAACAAATCGAACTTGATACCAATCTCGTTCGCGATTGCAGGCAGATGAAGTGCGGCATTGGTTGAACCGCCGGAAGCCGCAACAACTGTCGCCGCATTTTCCAGAGCTTTCAAAGTCACGATGTCCCGTGGACGAATATTTTTTTCAATAAGCTCCATCACCTTTTCACCAGCTGTGTAGCAAAAGCGATCACGAATTTCATAAGGTGCGGGTGCGCCAGCTGAATATGGTAGAGCCAAACCGATTGCCTCGGACACAGTTGCCATTGTGTTAGCTGTGAATTGAGCACCACATGCACCAGCTGATGGACAAGCCACCTGCTCCAACTCGTGCAATTCATCGTCAGACATATTGCCAACCGAATGCTGGCCAACAGCTTCGAACACGTCTTGAACAGTAACAGGGCGACCGCGATGATTGCCTGGAAGAATAGACCCACCATAGATAAAGACAGATGGTACGTTCAAACGCACCATAGACATCATCATCCCTGGAAGAGATTTATCACAACCGGCAAGGCCAACGAGTGCATCATAACAATGACCGCGCATGGTCAGCTCTACGGTGTCCGCAATCACATCGCGAGACACCAATGAAGCTTTCATGCCTTGGTGGCCCATGGCGATACCGTCAGTCACAGTGATCGTGGTGAATTCACGCGGCGTCCCTTTTGCAGCAGAAACACCTTTTTTAACGCTCTGCGCTTGGCGCATGAGCGAAATATTACACGGAGCAGCTTCGTTCCAGCAAGTTGCAACACCAACCAACGGTTGGTTGATCTGCTCTTCCGTCAAACCCATCGCATACAAATACGATCTATGCGGAGCGCGTTGCGGCCCTTTCGTCACATGACGGCTGGGCAAATTGCTCTTGTCTGAAATTTTGTCGCTCATGCGTAGAATATCCTTACTCGGTCTGTTGTTTGCGAAAGCAGACCGCAATCAAACCAACCAAACCCGCTCTGCGCGTGATTTGTGGTTGAAAAACGGCAATTCTGCCCTGAATTTGTATAGACGATTAGTTCTTAAACGTATGTTGCAGAATAGACACAAAACGTGACTTTAAAGGCGGTCTCGACAGTTCAATGCTCTTAAAAGATACCGAAAACCGAATTTCACCAACTACGAGTTCGGGAAACGACGATGCCCAATCGATCATAAGACAGTTTTCGTATCAACGATCTCGTGATCAAGATGTGAAAACCCTTTGTGCAAAACTAACGTATCTTTGGTGTCAAATAACGACACACCTTCAAAGGATGTAATCATGATAAGTAAAGTCCTCATCACAACAGTTGCAATCACAGTAGCGGCAACGATACCTAGTTTCGCCGACAACGCTCGGGGCGAACGAGAACTCAGAAAAGTCTTGAAAACTCATAACTTTACGGGCGCACGTATAAGCCCGCGAATTCGTGAAGCTGCTGGAGATCGTTCAATGGCTGTTTTCGACAATCGTGTTGGCATTTGGGAACCTGCCCAATGTTCGTTCATCACCTATCGTGGCAAAAAAGCGATGGTGTGTGATTCACTCTAATAGCGAACTCATTTTTTGGATCGCAAATTTTCATAAATAGCAGCCCTTATACAAAACTCTCAGAAAGTGTGCGTTTTATCACCACGACAGTTTCACGAACACGAGAGAACACAAGCAATTCGAATTTATGCTCCCATATCAACCTAGTCAGGCAAACACTTCTTAAAGGAAAATAAGATGACATCGAAATTATTGATCGCTACATCGGCTCTTGCAATCGCACTGTCTTCATCGAGCGTGACGGTGGCCTCAGCAGAAAAACGTCATGACCGCAGCTCTTCAACCTATGCACAAAAAGAGCTGAAACGTATCCAAAAACCACATTTTAAATTGGGCAAACCTATTTCGCCTGGAGTACGTCGTGCTGCTGGGGCCAAGGCAGTGTTCGACCACCGTTCGGGCGGCGTGAACCGCTGTTCTTACATCACCTATCGCGGAGAGCGCGCAATCGTCTGCGACTAGCCCTTCTAATCTAAACTCCAACAAAAAAGGGCTGCGGAATTCACCGCAGCCCTTTCTTATTTTTAGGTTCAAAACCAACCAGTTTAGACTGGAAGCTCATCCTCTTTCATGAGTTCTTCTTTAGTCACGACTTTGTCTTTAACAGTTGCCTTCTCAAGAATATGGTCAACCACTTTCTCTTCAAACAACGGAGCACGCAGTCCACCAATTGCATCGGGGTTCTTACGGAAGAAATCATAAACTTCCTGCTCTTGACCCGGATACTGACGCACTTGTTCCATCAAAGCAGTTTGCAGTTCGCTCTCGCTCACTTCCACTTTCGCGTCTTCACCGATTTCAGCCAAAACCAGACCCAAACGAACGCGGCGCTTGGCCAATTTCATGTAGTCTTCTTTGGCTTTGTCTTCAGTTGTGTCTTCGTCTTCAAAAGATTTACCAGCTTGCTCTAGATCACCAGTGATTTGCGTCCAGATGTTGTTGAACTCCTGTTCAACCATGCCTTCCGGCAAATCGAATTGATGTTGCTCGTCTAACTGATCAAGCAATTGACGTTTTACTTTTTGGCGTGTGTGGGAACCGTATTGGCTTTCCACCTGACCTTTAACAACCTCTTTCAATTTGTCGAGGTTCTCGAGACCAAGGCCTTCAGCCAGTTTGTCATCAATCGCAACTTTCCCTGGCTTACCAACTTCATGAACAGTCACTTCGAACACAGCGTCTTTGCCAGCAAGGTGCTCAGCACTGTATTCTTCAGGGAACTTCACTTTAACTTCTAATTCATCGCCAGCTTTTTGACCGATCAACTGTTCTTCAAATCCTGGAATGAATGTGTTTGAGCCAAGAACAAGCTTAGCGCCTTGGTCTGCACCACCATCAAATGGCTCGCCATCAATCTTGCCAAGATAATCCATCGTGATCTGATCTTTGTCGGCAGCTTTGCCTTTTTTGGTCTCGTATGTGTTGTTGCTCTCAGCAATGCGTTCGATTTGCTCGTTAATTTCATCATCAGAGACATCAACGATCGGACGTTCAATTTTAAGCTTCTTGAAATCTGCAACTTCAAACGGCGGGATTACTTCGTAAGAAATCTTGAACTCGAAGTCCTGCTGACCATCGATAATTTTTTCAGCTTCAGCTTCGTCTTCCGTCATAGAAATACTTGGCTGTTGAGCCGCTTTTTCTTTGCGCTCTGCCAAAACAGCTTTTGTGTGTTCGTCGATCAATTCATTGACCAACTCACCCATGACAGATTTGCCATACATTTTCGACACGTGAGACATCGGCACTTTACCGGGGCGGAAGCCGTTAATCTTCACTTTGTCTTTCAAATCGACAAGACGCTCATCACGTTTTGCTGTCATATCAGCGCTTGGAATCGTTACTGTAATTTCGCGCTTCAAGCCTTCGTTAAGCGTCTCGGTTACCTTCATAGGTCAGTCCTCGTATTAGTCGAACGCGGCTTGTTCCGGTGTGCACCGAACCCAAGGCCGCAGAGTTGTCGCAATGGTGCGGAATGGAAGCGTCAAGGTTGATATGACAAACGGGCACACGCCCACCGCCAGTAAACCCGACAACGTTGGCGCGTCATTAGCAAATCAATGTGTTGGGGGCAATGGGGAAAGCGCGTGTTTGACAATCACATTGTGCCAGAAAAGCCAGCTGCAGATCCAAGTGCCTGCCCATTGATAAGTGTTCCCCCGAAAGCACGACAAGAAGCTTCACTCAATATAGTCCAAACCTGTTGATTTAACCATGAGTACAGAACTCCCGCCTCGCCCTACGCTTCAAGTTGGTTTACGAGAACCAATGTCAAAAATTAAATCTCTCTTCGTCACCCGTCTTTACCATGCTGCCCTTTCTGAACTAGGTAAAGTGCCTGACGCTGCAGAACTGGAGGCCAATTGCCTATCGATTGCCGAAGATGATGAGGCCGGACAGAACTGGTGCGAAGAAAACGAGTTCCCTGGTTATACCAGCTATTCTTCTTTGAATGATCTAGAGTGGCGTTTTCCGACCTTCAAAGATTTGGTGAAATCTCTCGACAAACACGTTGCAGTATTTGCCAAAGATTTGGAATTCAATCTCGATGGCAAGAAACTGAAGATGGATTCCATCTGGATCAACATCTTGCCGGAAGGCGGCATCCATACCTCTCATCTACACCCTCACAGCGTGATCAGCGGAACAACGTATGTGGCGATGCCAACAGGCACGAGCGCTATAAAATTTGAAGATCCACGCTTACCCATGATGATGGCAGCGCCCGCACGCAACGCCGGTGCACGAGATGAATTGCGCAATTTCATCTACGTCGCCCCTGAAATCGGCGACGTCCTCCTATGGGAAAGTTGGCTGCGCCACGAAGTTCCCATGAACATGGCCGAAGAAGACCGTATCAGCGTGAGTTTCAATTATAGATGGGAATAGCAAGAATAAGCTATTAATTGATATACCTGTTTCGCCCAATTAGATGCCGTCAAACTGGGCCTACAATGCGGTAGCTGGATAAAGCCAACATTCCTAAATCTTGAAAACGATTGTCCAAACTAAATTTGACATAAATCTGTAACTCACTGACACTATCTCTGTGAATGTTCATATAAACACGCTGCACAAATGCTGAATCTGGGAGGATTTCACTATGAAACTCAAAAATCTATTTCTATCCGCTGCAATAGCAACAACCTCAATTTGGAGCAGCGCGGCATCAGCTGCCGACATTCAGTTTTGGCATGCGTTCACGGGACGTTTGGGAGATCTTGTTGCTGAACAAGTTGAAACCTTCAACAAAAGCCAAGACAAACATAAAGTTGTTGCGTCACACAAAGGCAATTACTCTGAAACATTGAATGCAGGTATCGCTGCATTTCGCGCCAAAGAACAACCACATATTTTGATGGTATTTGAGGTTGGCACCGCAACCATGATGTCCGCTAAGGGCGCAACGAAACCGGTGTATGAAGTGATGGCTGATTCTGGCGCTACTTTTGATCCAAGCGCCTACATCGGTTCAGTCAAAGGGTATTACACATCTACAGATGGTAAGATGTTGTCTCTACCATTCAATTCATCCACACCTGTATTGTGGGTCAACAAAGACAAGCTGAAAGAGGCTGGCATTGATCCAAATACGGATCTGTCCACATGGCAAAAGGTCGATGGAGTTCTCGGCAAGCTAAAAGAAGCTGGTGTTGGCTGCCCACTGACGACGGCATGGCAGAGCTGGATTCACCTCGAAAACTTATCCGCTTATCACAACACCCCGTTTGCAACGAAAGACAATGGTTTTGCTGGTACTGACACTGAACTCGCTTTGAATGGCCCTGTTCAGGTGAAACACATTCAAACCATGGGTGATTGGGCCAAAGACGGTAAATTCATCTATGCAGGTCGTCGCAATGAAGGTGGTGCAAATTTCCGTGCCGGTGAATGCGCTTTGTTTACGGAAAGTTCCGCCGGGTATGCAGGCATAAAAGCTGAAGCCAAATTTGATTTTAGTGTTCAACCGCTGCCTTATTGGGAAGGTGTAGAAGGCGCTCCACAAAACACAATTATCGGTGGCGCATCTCTTTGGGTCATGGAAGGTCATGAAGCTGAAGAATACAAAGCCGCAGCAGATTTCTTGAACTTCCTGTCCTCAATAGACATTCAAGCGAAGTGGCACCAAAACACTGGATATTTGCCAATTACAGCAGCAGCTGGCGATAAAACAAAAGCTGATGGCTTTTACGGCAAGAACCCTGGTACTGACATCGCTGTTATCCAAATGACTGCGAAAGAACCAACAGCCAATTCTAAAGGATTGCGCCTCGGTTCATTTGACCAAATTCGTGGCATTATCGACGAAGAGTTGGAAGCTGTATGGTCTGGCGACAAAACGGCTCAGGCAGCATTGGACAGTGCTAAAGAGCGTGGCGACAGACTTCTACGTCGCTTCGAACAAGCAAACAAGTAGCAGTTTCTCTGCTGAATCATCCGGGGACGATATGTCGTCTCCGGGTTTTTGCATTGTGAGATTGCGAAAGTTGTAAGATGGTAAAACGCGTTACATTCAATGGCTGGTTGTTACCCCTTGCGCTTGTCTTTCCACAAATTTTGATCTCGGCCGTATTCTTTTTTTATCCAGCCGGACAGGCCATCTGGCAGTCTCTTTTCATTCCCGACCCGTTCGGCTTGTCGACCCAGTTTGTTGGTTTAGGGAATTTTGAATTTCTCCTCACCGATAAATATTATCGCACATCATTCCTCACAACTGCAATTTTCTCAGGGTTGGTCACTGTCGTTTCCATGGTCCCTGCTCTTTTTTTGGCAGTGCTTGCCGACCGTTTAATAAAGGGCGCAGGAACCTACCGGACACTCTTAATCTGGCCTTACGCTGTCGCACCGGCAATTGCGGGTGTGTTGTGGTTGTTTATGTTCAACACACGGGTTGGTGTTGTTTCATGGTATCTTGGCCAGCTCGGCTACGACTGGAATCATGTGCTCAATGAAACAGAAGCGATGGGGCTTGTTGTGGTTGCATCATCCTGGGGCCGCATCAGCTACAATTTTCTATTTTTCTTCGCAGCACTGCAAGCCGTTCCTCGCTCTGTTATTGAAGCAGCCGCAATTGATGGTGCCCATTTTTGGAAACGGTTTTTCACAATCGTATTACCATTGCTTTCACCAACGACTTTTTTCCTTTTGGTCGTCAATATTGTCTATGCTTTCTTTGAAACATTTGGCGTCATCCACACGATCACATCCGGCGGCCCGCAACAGGCGACAACAATTCTGGTTTATAAGGTCTTCTCCGACGGTTTCGTTGGACAAGACCTTGGGTCCTCCGCTGCACAATCGGTCATATTACTCATAGTGGTTGGTACATTGACTGTGCTTCAGTTCAAATTTGTTGAAAAGCGGGTGCATTACTGATGGCCACATCTGCAAACATCACGAACAATACAGTTCCGCCGTCAGGAATGGTCGAAAAGCGGGGTGGTGCAATATGGGTCACCCATGCACTCATGATTTTCGGCATATTGGTGGTGTTCTTTCCAATCTGGTTAGCGTTCGTGGCTTCGACAGTCACACAATCAGAAATTGTCAGCCCGCCAATGCCCCTATGGCCGGGTGGGCACTTCTTTGAAAACTATAGTCGAGCGCTGTTCAATGGCGTGAACATCCCCGTTTCAACAATGCTGTTCAACTCTCTTGTAATGGCTCTTGGAATTGCGATTGGTAAAATAGTGATCTCACTGTTGTCTGCATTTGCGATCGTTTACTTCCGCTTTCCGGGCAGAACCGTATTTTTTTGGATGATCTTCATCACCCTCATGCTGCCGGTCGAAGTGCGCATTGTGCCCACTTACGAAGTGGTGGCTGGATTTGGAATGTTGAACTCCTATTCTGGATTGATCTTTCCATTGATAGCATCCGCCACCGCAACGTTTCTATTTCGCCAATTTTTTATGACGATTCCAGACGAACTCGCCGAAGCCGCCCGCGTTGATGGGGCCAGTCCAATGCGCTTCTTCATCGATATCGTAATCCCCATGAGCCGAACAAATATCGCTGCACTGTTTGTCATCCTGTTCATTTATGGATGGAACCAATATTTGTGGCCATTGCTTATCACCACCGAGCCGGAAATGAACACCGTTGTTATGGGTATCAAGCAGATGTTCCCGAGTGGTGATGATACAGCCGATTGGCCTGTCATTATGGCCACTTCAATTCTCGCGATGATCCCACCAATACTTGTGGTGGTGTCGATGCAAAAACTCTTCGTTCGCGGCCTTGTGGACAGTGAAAAATAGGCGATAAATTCATGGCAACCGTTGAACTCAAAGACGTCAAAAAGAGCTTCGGCAAAACCGAAGTCATTCATGGTGTTAATGTGGAAATCCAAGATGGTGAGTTCATTGTCATTGTTGGCCCATCCGGCTGTGGAAAGTCCACGCTTCTAAGAATGGTGGCTGGCTTGGAAAGTGTGACCAATGGCGAAGTGCAAATCGGCGGCAAACGCGTCAATGAAATGGAACCGATGGAACGAGACATCGCAATGGTGTTTCAAAATTACGCGCTCTATCCCCACATGTCTGTGCGTCAGAACATGGCCTACGGCCTCAAAATTGCAAAACTGCCGAAGGCGGAAATTGAAACCAAAGTTGCTGAAGCAGCCCGACTTTTACAATTAGAACCCTACCTTGATCGCAAGCCTAAAGAACTTTCAGGAGGTCAACGTCAGCGGGTGGCAATGGGGCGCGCGATCGTCCGAGAACCAGCTGTGTTTTTGTTTGATGAGCCTCTATCAAACCTTGACGCAAAACTTCGTGTTCAGATGCGGATGGAAATCAAAGAACTACAAGCCAAATTGGACGTCACGGCCCTATACGTGACCCATGATCAGGTGGAAGCGATGACAATGGCTGATCGGATGATCGTCATGAATGATGGGATCGCCGAACAAATCGGGACGCCACTTGATGTTTATGAACGTCCTCAAACTTTGTTTGCTGCACAGTTCATTGGCAGTCCAGCCATGAATATCATTGAGGGTGAAGTTTCTGGCAAAAAGCTCACACTGGCCAATGGTGCGATTATCCCATGTAAAACCACTCAGCAAGGAATAGTGCTTGTTGGAATGAGACCAGAACATATTGTGTCAGATGCTAAGGGGTCTATTGAACTCGAAGTCAGCTTCAGCGAACCGTTGGGGGCGAACACATTGTTGCATGGGCGATTGAAAGATGATGCGGGTGTATTTACCGCAAGCTTGCCGGGAGTTCACCTGGAATATTCAGACAAGAAGTCAATCCGGCTATCGGTGCTGCCTGAGAATCTACATTTTTTCGATAAGAACACAGGCCAGCGAGTGGAATAATATAGAGTAAACACTCTCATCGTTTTGCTTGTAAACGGCTACCGTTGTCTAACATTTGGAGGTAGAACACGTCATTTGCACCGCAATTGACGGGTACGATTTTACGTTGGTGCGGCTGAAGGGACTCGAACCCCCACATCTCTCGATACCAGAACCTAAATCTGGCGCGTCTACCAGTTCCGCCACAGCCGCTAACCTGTAAGCTGCGCGCTCATAACAACTCGCCCTGCCCTGCGCAACACCTATAAAGCTGTGATACGATAAAAATTCTGATCAATAGGGAAATCTGTCCATGTTTCGAATTTTCTTGTCGCTTTTCATTGTTGCTGCATCACACATCGTCAACGTTGAATCGGTTCAAGCCCAAACGTCAAAGGGCATCGCGATTGTTCAAGCGCCAGAACAAGGCGGCGGGGTCTGTTTGGCGGAAACACCAGAAAACGGGTTTGCCTGCGCCATGAAAAAATGTGCCGTGAATGGTGTACGAGCCGAAGATTGCATCAAAACTCAGTGGTGCCACAATGCGGGTTGGACTGTAGATGTGTTTCTACAGCACAATGAAGGTGTCCACTGGCATGAAGCCAGTTGCGGTTGGGCATCAAAAACGGCCGCCGAAAAGGCAACCGCTGTGATATGCGATCAAAAAGAACGCCAATATGTGGTAGGTTGCATTCTTATTCAGATTTACGATCCAAACGGACAACCGCAGATTAAAAACTGAAAAGACTATTGCTTTACGCAGCTTCCAGCAGCAATTGACGTTCATATCCAACAGCCTCTTTGCGGCTCATCTCTGCAGACATACGTCCAAGAAGAGCAAGCAAAGCACCATCAATTTCAGGGTGTTGCTCTGCGCGTTCGATAATCTCTGCTAGAACATTATCGCCTTCTTGAGCACTGTGCCAAACGGAGATTGCAGACACAAAAGCCCCGTAAGCCGTATTCGGCAAGCCAGTGCGCTTGTACAGCGAACGGAATGCTGAAATCCGGCCATAAGCCACGATTGCTCGAACACGTTTGACAGATGCACCCGAAAGTTCAGAAATAGCGGCTTCAAACAATGGAATATTGCCGGAGCAAATAGCCCGGACCAACAGGGCTGGTGTCAATTGATGAGTATCACGCAAGTGCAACACATATTCCGCCATAGAATCATCAGCCGCTTCAGCAGCGATATCCAACGTCACACGATTGCAGGCATCGTTAGCCGCATGTGCCATTTGAGCGCTTTCTCCCCATTCGCGGTCGTCAGACAAGCTGAGCAAAGCACCGGTCAAGCGACGCAACAACATTTGGCGTGTGGCTGGTTTCAAATCATCATGATCAAGCAACAGTGCACGCACGTCCGGGTCATCGCCCAATCGGCTTGCAATATCGTGTTTTAAGCCAGGGCCAAGCACAACAGTTGTATTTTCAAGTAACGTACAAACAGCGGCCGCATCAGCCCCCATCGCGATAGCACGTACAGTTGCAGCATCAATATCATCACGATTTGCAACGGCACACTGCACAGGAACGGCCCCTGCTTCCACGGCGTGCAACAAATCCAACCCACGAAAATGTGGAGAATGTTCATAAACTTCAGCAGCAATATCAGGAAGGTCTTGAGTCAGTCCCCAAACAAGGGTTTTGGGTGTCATCACCGATGGAGCAAGGAGCGCGGCCATTGCATGACGCACCATTGGGCTCGGATCATCGAGGTAAAGAGTAAAAACCAATTCTGTGGAAGAAATTTCATCGGGATCAATCTGATCATCGATGTAATGACGAGCCAGCTCTACAATCGCTTCTGCCCGTTCTTGTGCGCTGGCCCCGACGGACCACGCCATATAACGCTCTACAAACATACCCAACTCCACTCAACTCACGCAACTAATACACACCCGGAACACTTCGGGTTGTTGTCAACGTAACTCACAATCCTTAATCCTTCGTTCACTATGAAATTTATGTCTTCGCTAACCATAAAACCCATGTGGTTTGCCTTGTACCAAAACTCCACTCGCCCTAGCCTAAGGCTGTGAGTTGTAAGGAGATTATGCTTTGGCTGGATTGTATCTGGATGAGTTTGTCGTGGGACAAGTTTTTGAACATGAACTAACAAAAACCATCACCGAGAGCGAAAATATGGCGTTTTCAACCATGACGATGAACCCACAACCGCTGCATATTGACCGGCATTTTTCTGCAAAAACAGAATGGGGCCAACCTTTGGTAAATTCATTGCTGACCCTCGGCACTGTGATTGGTATTTCCGTGGGCGATACAACGCTAGGCACCACAATTGGCAATCTCGGCATGAGTGAAACCAACTTCCCTCACCCCATGTTTCATGGCGATAGTTTGCGCGTGACTACAGAAGTGGCCGCAGTCCGCGCCTCAAAATCAAAGCCCGACCGTGGCATCGTTGATTTTATTCACCGTGGCTACAATCAAGACGATGCTTTGGTGTGCTTTTGCCGCCGCCAAGCCATGATGCACAGGAAACCAGCCTAATGCGCTCCGCTCTTTTTGTTCCAGGGGACAGCGAAAAAAAACTCGCCAAAGGGCTGGAATCTGGTGCTGATGCCCTTTTTATTGATTTGGAAGATTCCGTCGCACTGGACAATAAAGAAGCAGCGAGAACGATCACCGCCCAATTTCTAAAAGACACTGAACCTCTCAAAGGTCGCCCAGAGCTGTTTGTGCGTATCAACGCATTCGATACAGGATTTGTTGAGAAAGACCTCGCGGCAGTGATTCCGTTTGCTCCAGAAGGCATCGTTTTACCAAAATCTGAACACGGCAAAGATGTGACCCGATTGGACGCACTATTACGCGTTGACGAAGTGCGGGCAGACATTGAGGACAGCTCGATAAAAATCATCGCAATAATCACCGAAACGGCAATTGGAACGCTCAATGCAGGAACCTACAATCGCTCGAGCAAACGGTTGAATGCGGTCTCATGGGGGGCAGAAGATTTATCGGCAGATATTGGCGCCATACGCAGACGAAACGACGATGGCAGCTACCGCGATATTTTCCGCTTCGCACGCGTTCAAACCCTTTTGGGTGCTATCGCCGCTGGCGTTGAACCACTCGACACGGTTTATCCCGATTTCAAAGACGAGAGCGGCTTTCAACATGAATGTATGGAAGCCATGTATGATGGCTTTACAGGAAAAATGGCTATTCACCCGGCGCAGGTGCCCATCATCAACGAGATATTCACTCCCTCAGATGAAGAAATTGAACGCGCCCAATCCATTGTTGATACGTTTGAAGCAGCTGGTAATCCCGGCGTGTTGGCCGTCAATGGCGAAATGCTGGACCGCCCTCATCTGCGCAAGGCCGAAAAACTTCTTGCAAGGGCGTTTCGCGTTTAATGCGATTCAACAAACGCCACAAAATGTACGACCTTGGCGCAATTCATAACTCCAGTTAGATGCAAAAAGCTGTAAGTCAGAAGACATAAAAAAACCGCCGCTCCAAAGGGAACGACGGTTCTTAAAAGCTAAAGCAGTGCGAATTAAGCAGCTGCGATGTTGCTTACAGCAGGCTTGCCGCTGCGTGCATCAACGTCTGTTTCGAAAGTCACTTTTTGACCTTCTGAAAGAGTTGAAAGGCCACAACGCTCAAGAGCTGTAGCGTGTACAAATACATCTGCACCACCAGTTTCAGGCTCAATGAAGCCGAAGCCTTTGGTTTCGTTGTAGAATTTAACTGTTCCTGGAGTCATATTGGCGTTCCTTCAATAGTCTACGCGTGGACAATGGCCGACATTGGCACTCTGTCCGGTTATTCGATCTTTGAGTAAGATTTGGTGCGAGACCATCAAAAGATGGGAGGCAATCAATTCATTCGTCTAATATCGAATTCCCCGTATGGGCTTATATTGTGACAAGAACAAGACAAAAAATGAGACTATGTCATTTTGCTGCGGTTAAGTTTGTTGGGATTAAGTCGTAGGAAGACACATTTTTAAAGTTATGTCACCCGGGACGAACGAGTTCGAACACGTCGTCTAACGTTACATAGTCATGATAGCCCGACCGTAAAATCGGTTGAGATTTCTTCAGATCAAAACGACCATCGGTGATCATCTCATCATTGATATAGATACCTGTCACCTGCCCCAGCACCATAATATAAGGCGATTTAGCACCATCCAGCACAGTGGGTTGTACCAAGTCGATGACTTTGCATTCCATGGCTGCAGGAACACCTTTCACGCGAGGGCATGCCACAGTTTCACCTGCCACCATCTCAAGGCCCGCTTGATCGAATTCATTTTCGCCCCGTGCAAAACTGCCAGATGACACATTCATCTCGTTTTGCATGGTTTTGCTTACATAGTTAAATGTAAATTCTCCCGTATCAGCAGCATGTTGGGCGCTGTCTTTCATACCTCCTGACGAGAACATTAAAATCATCGGTGCATCGCAAATTCCATTGAAAAAAGAATATGGCGCAAGATTCGCAACACCATTTTTATCCAAAGTGGAAATCCATCCGATCGGGCGCGGTGCTACTATCGCTTTATATGGGTTATGGGCCAAACCGTGTGGTTCGTCAGCTTTATAAAACATACGATTTCCTAAGACTCTCGAATAGAATAGATATCACCGAGCTCTGGACGCGGCCGCTCTTTTTTAGGTGTTGAACACGATCCTATATGAATGATCCCAGCAACAGCTTCACCTTGTTCCAATTGCAATATTGAACTGGCGTCTTTGTCATAAATATACCATGCGGTTAGCCATTGGGCCTCAAATCCATGGGCATTGGCCGCCATCAACATGTTTTGGCACACGGCGCCTGCAGACAATATCTGCTCCCATTGAGGAATTTTAGGATGATTGCTCGATTTACTGATCACAGCGACAACACACGGCCCATGCAACAACTTGTTTGTACCCTGCTGTTTCTTACCCGCTTCTGGCATATCCGGTTTGGCCACTAATAACTTAGTCAAATCTTGATGCATGGTTTTGCGGGCATCTGGTGTCCACAAAACAAATCGCCAGGGCGCGAGCTTGCCATGGTCCGGCACACGGCTGGCGATGGTCAACATGTCTTTCAATTGAGCTTCATCTGGCCCCGGCGCTTCCAAGCTCATTGAGAGCGAAGAGCGTCTTGTTTTCAAATAGTCCGCGAGTTCAATCATAAAATCGACATCCACAAATTGCTGACATGTTCTTATGACAACAAATCACACTTGAAAATGCCTCCAGACTGGTTGATTGAATAACTCATGATTATGCGTGTTCTACTGGTATTGCTGTTTTGGCCCTTGGCATTGGGCGCGTGGGCTCAAGACACGTCCACATCCTATGCTCCAGCGGACCCCAACGCCGCCCCCAATCGCACGGGCTACGAAATGATTCTCGATGCGAAGTTGACGGATAAAGGCGATTCCATCGAACGTGGCATGGTGTGGCGCATTTTCCGCGAACGCCAAGACGCTGACGGAAAACTCCCCCTTATTGCTACAGCCAAAGGCGGTACGGCATCATTTTCACTACCTGCAGGAACCTATTTGGTTCACGCTGCATTTGGCCGTGCAGGAGCCACCAAACGCGTTGTGCTCAGCAGTTCAGGGGCAAAAGAAATCTTCGTATTGCAAGCCGGTGGTTTGAAACTAACTGCTGAAAGCGAAGGTCAGGCGATCCCCACCAAAGATTTGCGATTTTCGATCTACGAGCTGGAGCAAGATGAAGATGGCGAGCGCAAACTCATCGCCCTCAATGTTGCTGCTGATCGGGTCATCCGGCTCAATACGGGCACTTATCATGTTCTATCACGCTTCGGCACAATCAACGCCACCGTGCGTGCCGACCTAGAAGTCAAAGCGGGAGAAGTGACAGATGCTGTTCTCCAGCATCGCGGCGCTAACATTTCCATGCGCCTCGTGTCCCGCACTGGTGGAGACCCAGTGGCCAACACCTCATGGGCTGTTTTGACCGAAGACGGCGAAGAGGTTTTCAAAAGCAACAGCGTCGCGCCAAGCCTCATTCTAGCCGAAGGCACATACGAAGCCTCCGTGCGCAACGGCGACCGAAACTTCCGCAAGAGCTTTGAAGTCAAACCTGGAAAAAACATCCGCGTTGAAGTTTTGTTGAATTAAGACAGACGACGATACGAATCCATCTTCTCTCAAGAAACCTTTTCAGCGATAATTTCTGAAAGCCGTGCCAATGCTTCGCGAGAGGATTTTTGGGTGGTGTCGTAGGCTTGAAAAACGTGAGGCATATCTGGCCAAAGATCGATTTCAACTTCAGCCCCATTGGCTTTTTGCTGTTCAGCAAAATCGACGATCATATCGCGCAAGACCTCTCTTCCCCCTGCCTGCAAATATATCGGCCCAAGCCCTGCATAATCATACGAAATTGGTGAGAGTTGTTCGCGCCCAAATTTGCTTTCAGGGTCCAACCATTCTCCAAACTGTAGAGCCATCCAACCTTGCACCAAATCAGTAGCATCGTTCTCGAAAAGACTTCTACCTCGATCCCCAATATCCGTCCATGGACACAGCCCCACACACAAAGCAGGGTAAGCAAGAGATTTTTCGCGAAGCGTTTGCAACAACATCAAAGACATATGACCACCTGCACTGTCTCCGATAACAACAATTTGTTCTGCCGGAATGTCGTGCAAAATATATTCCCATGCCGCCAGAGCATCCTCAGCCTGCGCAGGGTGAGGATGCTCTGGCGTCAATCTGTAATCAGCCGCGAAAACACGCGCGCCAATACGATGGGCAAGCATGGCAGCAAAACGTTTGCTGACGGCACCATGGAACGTATAACCGCCGCCATGAAAATAAAGCAGCGTCGCATTGCTCTTTTTGTTTTTTGGCATGTACCAAGTGCCACGAGGCATTTCGCAATGTTCTACAATCACCTCATAAACATCAGCAGTCTCCAGTTGCACCCTATCGAACAGCTGACGCCCCAACGCGATGTCACTGTGCTGCATAGCAACGGTAAATTGATGCCGGATGAAGCGAATACCAATCTCTGTGTTGGCGTCCCAATCAGGAGCCAACTTTTGATCGATTGCACGGCGCGCATAGGTTCCAATTGCAATTCTGTTCAACATCCAAAACGATTTGTATCTGTCTTTGAACGAGCCTGAAAACTTTATCTGTGACATGAATTTATCTTATATTTATTGTCTCTTCTTGTTGTTTGCACCTTCTGTTTTGAATTCTATAGAATGAAAACGACACATTCAGGATACTTTCCATGCTGCCCAAATCCACATTGCTTTTGCCACCGCGAAATCTAGCAAGCTGCATTTTGGTCGGCATCCATCGCGACACACGGGGCACAAAATTGCCTGACCGTGATAGGGTCAATCATTTTCCTGCTTCTCCAATTGTTGCTGTAACCAGAGTGTTGCATGGAGATCTGTTTCTGCTCCCCACGCTGTCTGACGCCCCCCCTGCAGACAAACCTTCAACCGCTCTCCAAATTATTTGTTATGGGCCCACAAGACGCACCCGTTTCCAGTTGGTCGCTCTCCACCGTCACCGCATTTACAGTCAGCTTTTATTATGACTCGTGGCTGCGCCTTGGTGGAGACCCTGAATTCCAAACCATTCCTCAACCTGTTGTAGAGGCGTTTGAGCAAATTAACATCGACACTCCCGAACTGCTGGCTTGGGATCGCTTTAGTGCAAAAATATCTGACGTTTGGAAGTCAAATTCCACACAATCAAAGACACCGTTTGGCGGAATATCAGACTGGGCGCGATCGGTGAGTACCCAAGCAGCTCTTTCCACGGCAGGACGAAGCATGCGGTCTTTGGAACGATTTGTGAAACGCAACAGTGGTCAAACACTGCGCACGCTGGAATTCTTCAGCCGACTTGAGGGTGTATATCGCAATCAACGCCAAAACCGACAAACCCCACTGGCAGAATTTGCCATTGATTCAGGTTTCTCAGATCAGTCGCATTTAGGTCGAGCTGTTCGCAGGCTGACAGGATTTTCACCAGCCAAGCTGAACAAAGTCATTGAAACGGAAGAACCCTTTTGGTGCTATCGTTTGCTGGGTGAACGTTTCTAAAAATCACTCCAAAACATGCATTCAAACGCGCCCTGAAACTGGAGCGCGGTTGAATTTTTAAATGCCTAACTTGCATCCCGTTTGCGTTTTAAATCAGGGGCAATCGCTTCTTCAGTGAGGCTTGCAACAGCTTCTTCCAATGTCATATTGGTTTGATGTTTTGAACCGAGACGACGAATACTCACCGTGCCCTCTTCAGCTTCACGTGCACCAATGGCGATGATTACAGGTACTTTGGCCAGCGAATGTTCACGCACCTTGTAGTTGATCTTCTCGTTTCGAAAATCAGATTCAACACGCATGCCCGCTGCTTTCAAAGTATCGACGACTTTCTGTCCATACTCTTCAGCCTCAGTTGTGATGGTTGCGACCACAGCTTGAACAGGTGCCAACCAAAGCGGGAAATGACCTGCGAAATGCTCAATTAAAATACCGATAAAGCGTTCCATAGATCCACAGATCGCACGGTGCACCATAACTGGTTCCACCTTGTTGGAGTTCTCATCAATATAAAATGCGCCAAACCGTTCGGGCAATGCAAAGTCCACTTGTGTGGTACCGCATTGCCAATCGCGGCCAATGGCATCGCGCAGAACATATTCGAACTTCGGCCCGTAAAACGCGCCCTCGCCCGGATTCATTTCGGTGCGAATGCGACCATCGGAATCCGCTTCAATTTTATCGAGCACTTTTTGCATTATGCTCTCAGCGCGATCCCACCCCTCTTCGGAGCCCACGCGCTTCTCGGGGCGTGTGGACAATTTCACGACAATATCACCAAAGCCGAAATCAGAATATGTGGTGAGGATCAGATCATTGATGCGAAGGCATTCTGCCTCAAGCTGTTCCGACGTACAGAACACGTGTGCATCGTCTTGTGTGAAGCCACGCACACGCATGAGACCATGCAGCGCGCCTGAAGGCTCGTAACGGTGGACATTGCCGAACTCGGCCATTTTGATTGGCAATTCTCGATAAGAGCGCAAACCATTTTTGAATATCTGGACGTGACCCGGGCAATTCATGGGTTTGATTGCGAATTGACGATCATCTTCTGTCACGGTCGTGAACATGTTTTCACGATACCAGTCCCAATGACCAGAAGTTTGCCACAAAGCCTTGTCCAGAATTTGCGGTGCATTCACTTCGTCATAACCGTGCTCGTCCAAACGACGACGCATATAGTTGGTCAGACCCTGGAAGACTTTCCAGCCCTTGGCGTGCCAAAACACAACACCAGGTCCCTCTTCCTGAAAATGGAACAAATCCATCTCACGACCCAGTTTACGGTGATCACGCTTTTGCGCCTCTTCCAACATGAAGAGATAGTTTTTCAATTGCTTTTCGTCCGCCCAAGCTGTGCCATAAATACGGCTGAGCATTTGATTGTCGCTGTCGCCACGCCAATAGGCGCCCGCAACGCTCATCAATTTGAAAGCGCTGCCCACATTGCCTGTCGATGGCCCATGGGGACCAAGGCAAAGGTCATGCCATTCACCTTGGTGATAGATGTTCAAATTCTGGTCGGCATCAATCGCATCGATCAGCTCAACCTTGTAGCTCTCACCCATTTTTTCAAAGTGTGCTTTAGCATCGTCCCTGCTCCACACTTGTTTGGTGAAAGGATCGTTGCGCGCAATGATCTGACGCATCTTCTTTTCGATGGTTTCCAAATCTTCCGGCGTGAAGGGTTCAGCACGATCAAAATCGTAGTAGAAACCATTCTCGATCACGGGACCGATTGTCACTTTCGTATCAGGCCAAATTGCCTGCACAGCTTCCGCCAGCACATGGGCGCAATCGTGACGAATGAGTTCCACCGCACGGTCATCAGTACGGGTGATAATTTCAATTTTACCGGAAGAAGCGATCGGTTCAGCCAAATCCATCAATTCACCATTCAGGGCAATTGCGACAGATTTTTTGGCCAGAGATTTTGAAATGCTTCCGGCCACATCTTTGCCGGTGGTGCCAGCATCAAACTCGCGAATAGTGCCATCAGGAAATTCTAGGGAAAGGGCGGATTGCGCCATGGACAAGCTCCTTCTATCCAGTCCCGCACACGAAGCGGGTGGTTGATTTATGAGCAAGCGTTTAGGCGATGAAGCCAGTCGCGTCAATTCAAACGACTACCGAAACGCTTTGCAAAATTAAAGCATGTCGTTCTCTTCCAGAACCTTCCGCGCCACTCTAAAACATTCCAGCGATTGGGGGACGCCGCAATAGATCCCGACAACATGGATGATGGCGCGTATTTCATCAGCTGAAACACCATTGGTAATTGCACCACGGCAGTGGATTTCCCATTCGTGCATTTTTCCCAAAGCGCCCAGCATAGATAAGTTCATCATGGATCGCGTCTTCGCATCAATTACACCATCACCCCAGCCAAAGCCCCAACACCAAGCCGTCATGGCTTCTTGAAACGGGCGGGTGAAATCGTCCGCTGAGGCCAAGTTTTTCTCCACATATTCAGCGCCCAATGTCGCTTTGCGTTGTTCTAACCCTTTTAGGAACAGATCTTCATCAAATGTGTTCTGGCTCATATCGTTTATCTTTCTGATGTTGGTTCAAGATCGTGGGATCGCAGATCCTTTTAAACAACCATTGTCAGCAGGTTTTCAGATCCTTGAAAAGCCCGACACAGATAAGCAAGTCGATTTGAGTAATTATTTAAACGAAACGGTAGTGTTTGTTATTTATACACAACCTATTAGTGCATTTTGAGACTCCACAATGTTGCTCCAAAACTTCCTATCTGACTTTGAAGAGAGCCGTGCTCAGCAAGCCGTTTCAGACTATCTACGTGAGGAAACGGATGGCCCTGCCCGCGCTGAATTCATGGGTCATTTTCTAAACAGCGTATTCCAACCTGTCTTTGAGTTAAGTTCCAATCAATTGCAAACCGTTGGCTTTGAAGCCTATCTTCGGCCTGTTGCTGGTGACACTCAAATTGCGCCAGCGCATTACTTCAAAAATCTAAAAGCATCAGATCAAAGTTTCACAGACAAACTGTGCCGCGAACTCCACGTAACCAATTTTTTAAAACAATCGAAATCAAAAGAATTTTTGTCGGTAAACCTCACACGGCAAACATTGGTTGAACATCAGCACAGCACGGAACATCTGGTGAATGAAATTGCGCAACTTTACTCCCTCAACCCAAATATGCCCCTTCAACCCAAACAACTTAATGCGGAGATCAACCTCGCACCGGATTTGGACGCAGGTTTGATCTTTTCATTTGCCAATCAACTGCGCCGCTCAAACATTGCTCTTACGTTGGAAGGGTTCGACGCTGATTGTGCCAGTTTCAGTCGCATAGTTCAGAACAAACCTGATGTGGTGAAGTTCAACCGAACTTGGCTGGATGCAGACATTTTTGATGAAAACTATGTGGGACTTGTGGCAAGCACAGTCTCTGCAGTTCAAGCTGTTGGAGCCAAGGCACATCTGGAGCAAATTGAGACGGAACACGAACTCACATTCGCCATAGCCTGTGGTTTTGATCGCTTTCAAGGCTATCACCTTGGCAGTTCCTATGCCGTGCTACAACGAGACAACATTGCCCTCAAATTCTGAATGGCTATCAATAAACGTAAGCCTATTTCAAGAGATCGCGCGAACGCAGATAGGCGTAAGTCATAAACATTGAACGGGAACCACCGAACCAACCGCGCGAGAACAGTTTGGGATGGTTTTCAACCATAGCCATAACTGCTTTTTCCACTTTAGGCCGCTTGAGCATGGCAAATGGTACGAACAAACCCGGTAAACTGCTGCCATCGAGTTTATCACGTTCGGATAAATCAATGACAACATCAGTGCCAATGAACTGAGGAATTCCGCCCTTTTTTACCACCGGATGATTCAAAAACGTTTGTTCCATCTGATCAATAATCTTGGTGTCTTTCATGATGCCCGTCTCGATCAAGGCGATTGGTAATTCCACTGTGACACCCGCTTTCCAAACAGCTTCAGACTTTTCATCCAAAGGGGAATCAGGCGCAGGTTTATAAGGCCAAGAATATCCGTCACCGTCCTTACGAATGAAGTGCTCCCAATATTTATGGATGCCCATCGCTACTTCAGGGAATAATTTCGGCGCATACGGTAGCAAAGAACAATGAGCCAATGCCGCCCCATAAACGTGGGTGTGATTGAGCGGTTCCACAATGTCTTGCGTATAGTGATGGAAATAATATCCGCCAAAAGCAGGTTGGCGTTCATCCAAGAACGCGGAGAGTGATTTGATCGCTGCACGCCCAATCACTTCATCACCACGAATGCGCGCATATTGGCACATAGGAAGCGTGATCAAGCCGGCGGATGTCACTTCATTGGCACGGATACCATTTTTATATTGTGTCCCCCAATTTGGTAGAATGCGTTTGCGTTCATCGTCCACCAAACCCAATTTGTCGTCGCGCACCTCAATCAAACGCAGGGATATATCTCGTACAAGGTCGAGAAAGCGCTCATCTTTGGTGCTCTCGTACATCATCAAAGATGCGCGTCCCAGATACCCCCAATACCAGGCAAACAATCGTCCCCGACCACCTTTACTCAACCCATGGTCGGTGCGGGTGATCATGTAATCCAGTTTTTTAGACAGCGACTTGAAGATTTGCTCGTCGGTCAGCCGTGTCGTGTTCGTTTGAGCTTGTGCCGAAGCAACCGTGAGCACCGCTACAAAAAGAAAAGTAATAAATTTCATTGATCCGTTCCCGCCATTGGACATCTGCGCGGTTTCCAAACCCTTTTAGGAAATCGTGCTGTTCATCATCCCCTTATCACCAATATCGACAAAGACTCCTTAATAAACTTATTTCAGTGCTACGGGTCTAAACCCAAAAAGGCCCGCAGTTTCCTGCGGGCCTTTCTAATTTGTAATGTAAACAGAAGGTTTACAGAAGTGGTGCGATCACCAGTGAAACAATCGCCATCACATTGATGAGGATGTTCATCGCAGGACCAGATGTGTCCTTGAATGGATCGCCAACAGTGTCACCAACAACCACAGCAGCGTGTGTATCAGTGCCCTTGCCGCCAAGGTTGCCCTTTTCGACATACTTTTTTGCGTTGTCCCAAGCACCACCAGCGTTTGCCATCATGAGCGCCATAAGCACACAACCAAGCAACGCACCGCCGAGCATTCCGCCCAGTGCTTGCGCACCAATGAGGAAGCCAACAGCCGGAGGCGCACAAACTGCGATCACGCCGGGAAGGATCATCTTTTTCAGCGCAGCAGTGGTCGCGATATCAACACACTTTGCTGAGTCCGGATCAGCAGTGCCTTCCATCAAACCCGGGATTTCTTTGAACTGACGGCGGATTTCGTTGATCATTGCAAAAGCAGCATCACCAACAGCAGTCATTGTCAAAGCAGACACCAAGAATGGGATCGTGCCACCGATAAACAGACCAACAATCACGAGAGGCTCAGAAAGCTCCAATGAGAAATCAGGTTTGTTCGAAGCGACTGTTTGAACGAACGCAGCGATAATCGCCAGCGCAGCCAGCGCCGCAGCACCAATCGCAAAACCTTTGCCGATCGCAGCAGTTGTGTTGCCGAGTTCGTCAAGGCTGTCCGTGATTTCACGAACGTCTTCGCCCATGCCACCCATTTCAGCGATACCGCCAGCGTTATCCGCAACAGGGCCGTAAGCATCGATTGCCATTGTGATACCCACAGTGGCCAACATGCCAACAGCAGCAATACCCACGCCGTAAAGACCGGCAAGAGATGTTGAAACCCAAACGATAGCTGCAATGGTCAACAATGGCAGAACCACTGATTCCATTCCGACAGCCAAACCGGTGATCATCACAGTCGCAGGGCCGGTTTCACCGGAATTTGCAATCCGCTTCACCGGAGCGCCCGCGGTATAATATTCAGTGATCAAACCAATCGCCACACCGCCGGCAGCACCAGCAACAACAGCCCACCAAACGTTCGTATCAATGCCCATAGCTTGAACCACGAAATACGCAGCAGCGAGGAACAAGATAGGAGCGCCAAGTGTACCTGTGCGAAGCGCAGAAGCTGGCTCAGCAGAAGAACGAGCTTTCACAACGAAGATCATGATGATCGAAGCCACAAGACCGATGGAAGCCAAAGCCAATGGCAAAGCCATCATTGAGCTTTTCAGTTCTGGAGCAATCGCCATAGTTGAAGCAATCGCGATAGAAGCGATCATCGCACCACAGTAAGATTCAAAAATATCAGAACCCATGCCAGCAACGTCGCCCACGTTGTCACCAACGTTATCGGCAATCACGCCGGGGTTACGTGGATCATCTTCAGGAATACCTGCTTCGATTTTACCAACAAGGTCAGCACCAACATCGGCCGCTTTGGTGAAGATACCACCACCGATACGGCTGAACAGAGCAACAGTTGAAGCACCCATGCCGAAACCTTCAAGGGAATGAGCGTTGCCGCCAAGGTACCAATAAAGACCGCCAAGACCGATGAGACCGAGGGCAGCCACGGAAAGACCCATAATGGAGCCACCGAAGAAAGCCACAGTCAGCGCGCTGGAGGCACCGTCTTTTTGAGCAGCTGTTGCTGTACGTACGTTCGCTTTGGTCGCAGAGTACATGCCTACCCAACCGGCGATTGAAGATGACACGGCACCCACAAGCACGGCCAGAGCAACATTGGTGCCGAGGGCTAAGAACGTCACAATAATCTGAATGATCAGAAAGATAACAAGAATTTTGTATTCGCGTTTCATAAAGACCATTGCGCCTTCATGAATTTGATCACCGATCTTTTTGATCGCGTCGGTGCCTTCGTCATATTTCATAACCATCCCGTAAAGGATGAAGGCGACGACCAAACCGATGACGCCCATAAGTGGTGGAAGATAATCGAGCATAATTTCCCCTCTTCGTAAGGTGCACGCAAACCGCAGCTGCGTGAGGCACATTCGCTCTAATTAGATGCGCCCAAGAGTTAACGTTTAACCTCTACCAAGAGAGGGTTCCCGCGCATAAAACTTAATTTTGCCTGCAAGTCCAGTTTTTAGTGCCGAAGTAAGCCCACTGCCCCCAGATTGGTTAATTTCTGCGTGGAGATTTACGACTAAGGGATAATTCCACAATCAAAGCGCAGACATCAAATGTCTATTGAGTGTTTACTCCCAGTCAGAACGGTCCAGCGCGCCCATGGCTTCGGTTATAGAAACCGTCTCCACGCTCACACGGGTTACGCGGGCCAGCAGGTCGATCACTTTCTCTTTGTAATCTGCAAACCTGTAGGTGTTGAATTTCTCACGAATTGTCGGGTCACGCGGTTTCTTTTCCTTGTGCTGGTCCAGCACCCAGTCAATCGCAGTGCGATTGCCCAGTCTGTAGCGCCAGGCGGCCTCCGGCACCCCTGTCAGCTGGGTGTCGGCATCCAGACGGATGGTGCCATTTTCATGGTCAGAGCGCAGCATAGCTTTTGGTTCACTGCCCTCGGCACGCTTTCCGGCTTCATCCAGCCGCTCAAGCTTATACGGTTCCACATCTTCATAATTGATGTGCAAATCCATCAACGCTTCGCCCCAGGCCACCCATTGCGCAAAATCGGGATAGAACGGAATGCGCGGAAATTCCCGCTTTAGGTTGATGGCATAGGTCTCGCGGTAAACGGGGTCGTGCAACACAGCATAGCAGTAATGGAAAATGGCATCCTTGGTCACGCCATCTTTCCTGGCCTTGCCATACCGCGCCTGAAACTTGTTCAGCGCCCAGTCTGTGATGTTGTCGACTTTCTCGCCGGATTCAGAGTAGCGGTGGTGAGGAAGGCATTGAGCCGCATCTAAAGAATAAATTGCATAATTTGGAACAAACTTGCCAGCCAATGCCGCATACTCAAGGCGTCCACCTTGGACAAAACTTATGTAGGGCGTCAGTCGTTTCTGCCCTGCAAATCTGTGCGTTTGGTATACCATTTCATTTAGATCGGAATTGAAGTACATTTCCTTTCTAACAAAAGGGCGATAGTCAGTACGTGCAACACTACCACTGTTTATTTTAAGAGGCTTCCTTGAATGCCATCTGCTTTTAAGTGCTCGGGTCCATTTAAGTGAGCTTTTCCCTATTGCATGATTGACTTCTCTATCCCACGGATGGCCGTCTTGATTTAATTCATCTTGATACTCTGATTCAAAAAATTCTAATTTCGTAGTCAAAGCAGTTTCAGAAAAGTCGCAAACCCAATCGTCACGTGCAGTCACAACCCCTAGCGAAAACAGCTTAAAAACCGCTCGATCCTGCCCCCGCCCCTTGGTGGTTTTTGTTTTCTTGTCGGCGATCGGCAGCAAGTCGTCCCACTCGTTCTCCACCTGGTTGATCCAGTTGCCGCGCTTTGACGGCGTGATGCTCTCAAGCTCCAGTGTTTCCAGACTGCTTGCCGCCAGAAATGCCAGTTTGTCGTCAGCGACTTCCATTTCGGGTCGGCGGATATATTTGATTTTCGCGGGCTGCTTGTCTTTCTTGCCGTGCTTCTTTTTCACCATGAAGCAAATGGCAACACCTGTCTGGATGCCGAACACATTGTGCTTAGTGCCCGACAGTTTGGGGTTGGCCCGCACATCACCGCCTAGATCGACCACATAAATTTCATCAAACACCCGAACGACTTCGCTGCGAAAGCCATCGAACGTGCGCGAGTCGATAAACGAACGGTTGGTGATATAGGCGATAATGCCATCATCCCCCAGCCTGTCCGTCGCCCATCGGAAAAACCGCGAATACATATCGTAAACCTTGGTTTTCTGTGCGGTGGATTTCGCCACATAAGTTGTCTTGATGCTTTCATCAATGCGTTTGTAGGTTCGGTTTTTGTTGTTGTCGTTCTCGTTTTGCTGGTTGGCATTGTATGGTGGGTTGCCGATGACCACCGAAATCGTTTTCTGATTTTGCCGTTTCACACGCTCGATGTTTTCGTCCGACACACCGCCAAACATATCGTGCTGGTGGCCCGAACGGATGCCAAGCGCAGCCACATTGTCCAGCGTGTCGACAAAACATAGATTCGGATATTCCGCATATTGCCCAGTGATTGCGGCGTAGGTGGCTTCGATGTTCAGATTGGCCACATAGTATGGCAAAATGGCAAGTTCGTTGGCATGAAGTTCGTTCTTGTATTTATGCGCCAGTTTTTTACGGTCGCCACGAAACGTTTCCAGCAACTCGCAGATATAGGTTCCGGTTCCCGTACACGGGTCCAGAATGTCCACTTTCGGATCAATCAGCCCACGGTCAAAATGGGTGCGGCACAACCAGTCGGCACCGTCAATCATAAAGCGCACAATTTCGTTGGGCGTATAGACGACCCCCAATCGGTCAGCTGCTTTGGGATTATAAACTTTATAGAAATTCTCGTAGATAACTTTGAGAAACTTCTGCTTTTCCAGATGCGCGGTAATGGAAGCAGCTGCCGTGCGAATGGCTGCATAGTAAGGCTCTAAAGACTTCAGCGTGTCCCGCTTGATTGCACCACGGAAAAACTTGCGTTCAAGCTCGTACAATTGTTGCGCCACGTTGTTCTCGCGGTGAAAATCACCCTCGTTGAAAACGTGGTTGAAAATCTCTTCCGTCAAAATGTGCTGTATCAACATCTCGCGAACATCGGCATCACCAATGGTCGGGTTAATTGTATCTTTTGCATGAGCAAGAAAACGTTCTGCGTCTTTGCGAAAATCTTCATTGTCAGAATAGGCAGCATCAATTTGTCCCCGCAACGCTTCCAGCACGGCAGGCAAATCGGTCTTGAACTGTTCCACCGCGCGACGAAAATCTGCAATCTCGGGTCTCTCATACGCGAAAAAGAGCGACAGCAGTTTTGACAGATCATCCACATCCGTCATAGCACATCGCTGAACCTCATGCCCGTTCTGCAAAAGCACTGCTGTTTCTGAATTTTCGTAAATGATGTTTGTTGTCGGGTATCCCTTTGCTGTTTTCTTTTCGATTTCAGCATTAAGGTCGTCTTGAGTGTCCTTTGCCTCCCAATACCCGAGCGGAACGCGCAGACTGTGCACAATAGTCCCGTCAGGATAGACCTTCGTTTTGAGTTTGGTTTCGAACTCCTGTTCCTCGATCAAAAACAAGTCACTCGCCTTTGACCAATCTCGCAACATATCGCGAAAGGCAGGCCGAATGTTCTGTTCGTTCAATGAACCCGACATTTGTTTGATGCGGTCCAACTCAGCCAAAAATCGCAGTACCAGTGATGAACTCAAAATCTTATTCCCCTCAATTTAGAGAGTAAGGAATAACACAGCAATTTTAGTTTGCTAGAGAATAAGAGAATTGAGCACCCCGCCCCCAAACTCACCGCCCGCGCTTGTCATTAATCCGCATATCGACACTTGGTCGGTTGATCACTTCTCTTAGTGCAAAGCTCGACGTCATGCGGGCTACCCCGGGCATGGCTGATAGCCACTCTTTGTGAATGCGCTCATAATCCG
The DNA here is from genome assembly GCA_938010435.1 of uncultured Rhizobiaceae group bacterium. Lineage (GTDB taxonomy): Bacteria > Pseudomonadota > Alphaproteobacteria > Rhizobiales > Rhizobiaceae > Pseudahrensia. The sequence continues at coordinate 405,611 of CALLUS010000005.1, forward strand.
CCAGATCCCGTGCAGCGATGCGCAAGAGATAGTCACTGGTGCCGGACATAAGATAGCACACAAGGACATTGGGGCATTTGGCGACTGCCTCTTCGAAAGCGGAAAGATGACCGACAGACTGCCCTTCCAATGTGATGTAAACGATCACCACTATGGGATGCCCCAATGCGCGCGATGAAAGCCGTGCATGATAGCCCCGCACCACGCCGCTCTTTTCCAACGCATCCACCCGCCGCGAACACGCCGATGGTGACAGGCCGACAAGGTCTGCCAAAACCACATTGGGCATCCGCGCATCGCCCTGCAATTCACTCAATATGGCATGATCAATGGAATCCAGTTCAACCATCACAACAATTCCTCTCACCTTTAACTTCTGGCGCAACAATTGTTGAGATTGTGCGCCATGAATGCGCAAATTTGCAAGGACTTTCAGCGATCAAAGGCGTATTTCAAGCGCAAATCATTGGTTGGGAGATCATATCATGCGCATAGGCGTTCCAAAAGAAATCAAAAACCACGAATACCGTGTTGGCCTCACCCCGGGTTCTGTACGCGAATATATCGCCCACGGCCACGATGTCGTGGTGGAAACCAATTGCGGCGCAGGCATTGGCGCTGGCGATGATGTCTATAAGGCCGCTGGCGCAAACGTGGTGGACACAGCCGCAGAAGTTTTCGCCACAGCCGATATGATTGTGAAAGTGAAAGAGCCTCAACCCGCAGAATGGGCGCAATTGCGCGAAGGCCAATTGCTCTATACATATTTGCACTTGGCCCCGGACCCGGCGCAAACCAAAGGCTTGTTGGAATCCGGTTGCACAGCCATCGCCTATGAAACGGTAACAGATAGAAATGGTGGTTTACCGCTTCTGGCTCCTATGTCCGAAGTGGCTGGTCGTTTGTCCATTCAAGCTTCCGCAACAGCATTGCAAAAAGCCAATGGCGGACGCGGTGTATTGCTCGGCGGTGTGCCCGGTGTTGCCCCCGGTAAAGTCGTGATCATCGGTGGTGGTGTAGTTGGAACAAACGCTGCCATGATGGCCGTTGGCATGGGCGCGCAAGTGACTATTCTGGACCGCTCCATCCCGCGCCTTCGTCAATTGGACGAACAATTTAACAGCCGATTGACCACACGGTATTCCACGGTCGACGCATTGGAAGAAGAAGTCTTCTCAGCAGACGCCGTGGTTGGCGCTGTGCTCATTCCAGGAGCCGCCGCGCCAAAACTGGTCACCCGCAAAATGCTGTCAGGCATGAAACCGGGCGCAGTGTTGTGTGACGTGGCGATTGACCAAGGCGGCTGCTTTGAAACATCAAAGGCAACCACCCACGCAGACCCAACTTATGATATCGATGGCATCGTTCATTATTGCGTCGCCAACATGCCCGGCGCAGTGCCCCTCACCTCATCCCATGCGCTGAACAACGCCACACTGCCGTTTGGTTTGGCACTGGCAAACAAAGGGACCGGGGCACTGCTAAACGATGCAAACCTGTTAAACGGTCTCAATGTTCACAAAGGTAAAATCACCAACGCCCCAGTTGCCGAGGCTTTGGGGCTGGAGATGGTTGATCCAACCGTTGCGTTGAATTCGTAAAATTCAAAACTCTAGTCCGGAACAGGGTCGTGCCCGTGGTCGCCGCCTAGGCGTTTCCACGGGTTACACCGCGCAATGCGTTTTGCGCCCAACCATGAACCGCGCAGCAGGCCGTGGCGGGCAATAGCCTCGTACGTATATTCCGAGCAGGTTGGCAAATAACGGCACGTGTTTCCCACAAAACCTGAAAGCGTGAGCTGGTAAAACCGCACGGAAGCAGTGCCGAAAACACGTGCGGGCGTGCGTGGCCAAGGGCCGGAGTAATTCCGCGTGTAGGTTTTCTGATCAGGCAACAGATTTCTCTGCCTCAATCGCTTTTTCAAACGCATCCACCACCGCATCAAACGGCAACATTGTTGAGGCATGGCGCGCGCGATAGTCCCGTACAGGTTCTAAAAACTTCAACTCTTCAAATTTTCCTGTTGGCGTTGGTCCATCTTCTTTTAACATTTTGAGCATTTCGGATTTCACAAGCTGCAGTTCTTCAAGCGAACAACCAACAACATTCTGCGCTAATATTCCGGCGGAAGCCTGCCCCAAAGCACACGCTTTCACGTCTTGTGCATAGTCGCTGACCACCCCATCATCAATTTTTATATCAACACTGACGGTAGAGCCGCACAGCTTGGAATGTGCTTTTGCCTGTCCATCTGGCGTATCCAGATGCCCAATTCGGCCAATATTCCCGGCAAAATCCAAAATTTTAGCGTTGTAGACAGAATCTATAGTCATTTTGTTCATTCCTCAAAGACACCGCAACAGGTCATGAGACGGCCTGCGTCATTTAATGCCGAGATTTTCTCTTGGCAGTGACGCCTTGGTACCTATAATATAACTTGTCGGCAGGATTACAAACGCACAAACAGCGCACCTGTAGACAAAACTGGTCACCGTGCCGAAAGGCCCCGGAACCGCTTTCAAGCCCATGAGAGACTGATGCTAGATATCAGCCGGCTTGCTTGGTTCATCGGTTTTAGAAACCTGACTAACCTGAACTGGAATGCCCTCATGGATCAAATTGTTGACCAAAACAACGTTGAGTCAGACGTAAATCCAAAGAAAAAAGCAGCGCAACGTCCGTCTCAAAAACAAGTTGAGGACGCAGTGCGTACTCTTTTGCTTTGGACTGGCGACGATGAAAATCGCGAAGGTTTGGTTGATACCCCTTCTCGCGTTGCAAAAGCATATCGTGAAATGTTTAGCGGCTATGATGCCGACCCCGCTGAAGTTCTAGGTCGCACTTTTGAAGAAGTCTCCGGCTATGACGATATGGTCGTTGTGCGCGATATTCAGTTTTTCTCCCATTGCGAACACCACATGGTTCCCATTATCGGCAAAGCCCATGTGGGTTATTTACCAGACGGCAAAGTGCTGGGCCTGTCAAAAATCGCGCGGGTGGTTGATATATTTGCGCACCGCTTGCAGACACAAGAAAGCATGACGTCACAGATTGCACACGCGATACAAGATTCCCTTGAGCCACGCGGCGTTTCTGTGCTGATCGAAGCGGAGCACATGTGCATGGCTATGCGCGGCATCCGCAAACAAGGTTCAACAACGTTGACCACCACGTTTACCGGTGCATATAAAGATGATCCTCAAGAACAAATGCACTTCATGTCACTTGTTAAAAACTAGCTGTAACCACTGTGTCTGAATCAACAATTCTTAGTTCTAAACATGAAACAAGCTCTGTCTTCGCGCCCCGTTTCGATGATAACGGGTTGATCACGGCTGTTGTAACCGAAGCTGGCACGGGTTTACCTCTCATGGTCGCTCACATGAACGCGCAAGCAATCAAACTATCGATTGAAACAGGCGAAGCGCATTTTTGGAGTCGTTCACGAAAAGAGATTTGGCACAAGGGTGGGACGTCGGGTAACGTCCTTCAAATCGTAGATATCCACACAGATTGTGACCAAGACTGTCTTTGGATTTCCGTTGAAGCCAAAGGTCATGGCGCAGCCTGTCACACAGGCCGAAAATCCTGCTTCTACCGTAAACTCATTGCCCAAGACGGTGAAGTAAGCTTGCATATGACACAAGATGAGCCTTTGTTCGATCCAAAGGACGTTTATAAATAGCACCCACAGTTCATAAGCTGGTTACAGTTTTGATTTAAGCTCAAGGCAAATGTGGACGGATTTTATCATGACACGGGACAATGAAACTCCCAATTCCCCTCCTCTGGCACCTGGCCATGAGATGACGGAACCCAATCGGGGTATTGCCTTAGCGTTGGGTGGTGGTGTGGCGCGTGGATGGGCACATATCGGCGTTTTGCGTGCCATTGATGAAGCCGGAATAGAAATCAAAATGATCGCCGGCACATCCATTGGCGCATTGGTTGGCGGCTGCTATCTGGCCGGAAAACTTGATGAATTACAAGATTTTGCCCTGAGTCTAACCCCAAGGCGTATGATAGGTTTCTTGGACATCAGCTTAGGTGGTTCAGGTCTTATTTCTGGTGGCAAACTGGCCGAGCGTATGGCTGAACATCTTGGCGACACGCGTATTGAGGACCTTCCAAAACCATTGGTTTGCGTCGCCACAGAAATCAACACTGGTCATGAAATCTGGCTGACAAAGGGTCCAATGATTGATGCCATCCGTGCATCCTATGCATTGCCGGGAATATTCGAACCGGTGAGAATCGGAAAGCGCGTTCTTGTTGATGGTGCACTCGTAAACCCGGTACCCGTACCAGTCTGCAGAGCTTTTGAGGCCGATGCAGTTGTAGCCGTCAACTTGTCATCAGATGTGTTTGGTCGCGGAACGGTTGTCCGTGACGCTGGTGTCGAACCCGATGAACTAATGGATGAAGAACCCGTAGTCAAAACCAACTCTCGCGGCTTTGGAGATTCCGCCCTTCTGCGGTTGGGTAAAGCGCTTGGCGTTACCGGCATCATGGTTGAATCCTTCAACATCATTCAAGATCGTATCGCGCGTTCGAGACTTGCGGGCGATCCACCCGATATGTCAATCAGCCCGAAAGTTGGAGACATTGGACTTGCTGAATTTCATCGTGCTGACGAAGCCATAGAACTCGGCTACAAAGCGGCAAAATTGGAAATTCATCGTTTGGAACAATTGGCGCAGCCAGCAATCAGAGCATAATGCGTTTAAATGTAATCAAAGGTTGAACCATCACATACGCAATCTTGGCGCAATTGATGGTGCGCGTTAAACGCGCTTTACCCTAGCTAAACCTTTGTTTGACCGGATCAAACAATCCAAACGCCAACCAACCAAACAAAAAACCACCCATGTGAGCTTCCCACGCAATCGATACATCTGCGCCCATAATCGGCAACACACCTGATCCAAACAGCCAATTGAATGCGAACCATACACCAACAAACATAAGCACTTGGCGGTTTGAAAGCGACTGAACCAGTGTCAAAGCAGGCGTTGAACTAACAGAACTCATTGATCGACCGGGTACAAACGCAAAACGAATGGCTGCTCCCATACAAGCAGAGACTGCTCCTGAAGCACCGATAACAGGAACAATGCTCTGGGAATGAAATATGTAATGAGCAAGCGCACCAGCCACTGCCGCAAAACCAAAAAACAACAAAAATCTGAACGGTGGAAAACGACGCGCGACAGCAGAACCAAAGGCTGCAAGCCAAACACAATTGATCGCTAGATGCGTCCAATCACCGTGTAAAAAACTGTGCGTCAAAGGGCTCCAGAATCGGGCATTTGGAACGGGCAACCTGGACACATCAACAGAATAGGCCAATGGAATAAAAGAAAACATTTCATAGATAGAAATCAAATTCTCTTCACCAATAACCCACACAACAATCGCATGAATTCCCACCATCACTGCAATCAATAAGACGATAATTGTCGGCATGTTGAAAATAGGAGGTGTCGGTTCCGGTTCGACCTCATTCATAAATTGATCAGATGACACGCGATAGCTCTCTGGAATGGATTGAGCATTCACTACACTACAGCAATTGGAGTGGCGAGATGCACAGGGCAATTTCTGCTCAAAAAAAAGCCCGATGCTAGAAGCACCGGGCTATCTGGTCGGCCCCACTTCCCCATCCCCTGATGGTTATTGAAGCGCCAAGTATAAGTTTTGCAGATCAGCTATGCTGTTAGCAACCTGCAGGTTCGCTGGAGTTTCGGGACTAATCGAACCTCCGTGGAGTTCCCCCGTTAAATGACAGAATTGCATTTGCCCTGCAATCCTAAGCTCTTGTTAAGGTTAATTTCCGTCAACCTTTTACAAAGTTGTCATTTGCTGTGGTTGAAATTTTTCACTGATAGCCCCCACCCCATGGAACTGGCACGTTGTCTGCAGTGCTACGGGCAAGAGAAACAATAAGACTCAAAATGTGTCTCAAAATGGGATACGCGAACGGGTCTGGGCACGGCAGGCAGGAAAATGCGTCAAAACAAAACGAAACAGATGCTTTCATATTGGTTGGAGCTTTTTCACGCGGAGCAAGAGAAAAGCTCTTGTTGCGGAGAAATTATGTGGCCAGACCGCAGCGATGTACACCCTGCAAGATGTCGCGACATTCTTGGCGACATGTTCATTCTTGAAAGCAAAAAAAATGAACTTGTCTACCGGTTGGCGGGAACGAAACTTTGCGGCATGTTCGGCGAAGAACTGAAACAAAAACCATTCAGCACGCCCTACTCTGGCGCAGATCGCCGTTCAGCCGATGATTGGGTCAATCGATTGGGTGAAGAAGACTATGTGGTTGTGATCAGTTCATTTGGCCTGACAGACAAAGGTGAGCGCATTAATCTGGAGACCCTGCTTTTGCCATTGTCCCACAATGGAATTCGCGGAAGCCGCATTCTGGGCATTACAAGCCCGGGCGAATCCCCCTATTGGCTTGGAACAGATCCATTGACCGAACAAGTGATCCGCAGCGTGCGCGTTTTGCGCCCTTGGGAAGACGACACTTATCTATCGAACTGGCCGTTCAAAAAACCGAGTTTATCTAGCGACATTGAACGACGAATTAATTTGGAAGCCCCTGCTCTTTACGCAAAATCAAACGCAAAAATAACCGAACGACCGGATGCGCGTCGAGTGGCTCACCTGACCGTTTTACAAGGTGGACGTGAGAACTAAGGGCCCGACACCACTGCTGCGACGAAATATACAGTTCGCAAAAGTAAATACTGACACTTCATTAACCATAGTCATCCTATAGTTTGCTATCGAGGACATTTTTTCCGCCCACAAAACGCAAGTAGATTTGACTTTGGATACCATTCATCAACCATCATCAGGCCCGGAAAGACGTGCTTACGAACGCGCTGCGGTTTCTGTGTTCGGTAGATGCTTGTTGCCAAACAAACTAGAAATCCCCTGCCAAGCCATCAATATGTCTCCTGGTGATGTTGGTTTGGTTGCCGCACACCTGCCATTGGTTAAAGACCATGTGATCGTCTATTTAGACCACATAGGTCGCGTAGAAGGCAAAGTGATACGTCTCTATGACGGCGGGTTTGCAATGACAATTGAGTGCACTCCACGCAAACGCGAGAAGCTCGCAGCCAGTATTGAATGGGTAAAAGTGCACAGCGAATTTGGCGATCAAGAACACCGACGTCACGAGCGCATAGAACCCGCAAATAAGAATACGGAAATCAAACTCGACGACGGGCGCTGTTACCCTGTTGAAATCATTGATATTTCCATTTCCGGCGCAGCACTTGAAACCGATGTTAAACCAGCGCTTGGTTCAACCGTAACTTTCTCCGGCTTACATGGTAAGGTCGTTCGTCACTTTGCAGAAGGCATTGCAGTCGAATTCGATATCTTGGCTGAACACGGATTAATCAAAGGACGGTTCGGCTAACACCTGCACAACATTATGTGACTACTTTCGCCGTCTCTTTCCTGCCATCTGAATGGCATTGAACCCGTACGTTTTTCGTGCCGTCTGCCTCTTCTCACTTGTTAAAGTCTAATCGCCTGTTTGAGCTAGACCTCACATGCTCCAGACATGATGGTTAATCAGGTGCGACCAATCGATAAAATTTGAATCAAAATTTGCAAAAATGCATTTAAAAACTGAACGTTAAATCCAACTGCCTGTAAAATCGTGTCTGGCAATTTGGCTCCCATGGACGGGAGACCAAAAATGAAACTAATCAAAAACACGATCATGGCAGCGACCATGATACTAACTGGGGCGCTATCAGCATCAAACGCTTATGCAACCACAAACCACATGAAGACCACAGGCTTGACATCACAGCCTATCGGTCATGCAATGTTTTGTGAACAATATGCGCAAGAATGCAAAATTCGCAACAAATCACAGAAGGCTCCAAAGCTGACTCGCAAGGGTTGGCAAGATCTTCTGGACATCAATCATTTCGCCAACACCAATGTAGCGCCGGTCACAGACCAAGATGCGTATGGTGTTGAAGAGCATTGGACATACCCAAAGAGCTACGGCGATTGCGAAGACTATGTATTGCTGAAACGCTATATGTTGCTGCAACGCGGTTGGCCTGCGTCCAGCCTGTTGATCACAGTTGTGAAACAGCCAAATGGCGAAGGTCATGCAGTTCTAACTGTGCGCACCGATCGTGCGGATTACGTGCTCGACAATCTTCAACCACTCGTCAAACAGTGGGATGAAACACCCTATCAATATCTCAAGCGCCAATCGACTGCTCATACTGGCCGCTGGAGCAAAATCAAAGACGGTCGCGCAATGGTGGCCAACTACTAAGAATTCGACGGATACCTTCCGACGTATCAGAATTGACCTGGTCGCGTCCCCACTTCCCCGTCCCCAACGGCCAGGTCATAGGGGTCAGTTTGCTTCCGCAAGCTGACCCCGTTTTTTTTAAAGTTCGACCATACCGTCACGATGGCGCTTTGCATTGGCAACATAGTGCAATGCAGAACCTTGTAGCATTTTCACAGCGGCTTCATCCAATTGTCGGATAACTTTACCGGGCGCACCAACCACCAAAGAATTATCAGGAATTTCGCGTCCTTCAGGTATAAGAGTATTCGCACCAATCAGGCAGTTTTTACCGATGACAGCACCGTTCAACACGGTTGCGCCCATGCCCACCAGAGAATTATCCTCAATCGTGCAACCATGCAAAATCGCTTTATGGCCAATCGTACACCCCTCGCCAACGGTGAGTGGGTAGCCGATATCCGTGTGCATCATGGTCATTTCCTGCACATTTGAATTTTTTCCGATAGTGATGCGTTCATTGTCGCCCCGCAAAACCGCCCCAAACCAAACATTGGCATCTTCCATCAAAACAGCATCGCCAATAATGATCGCTGTCGGTGCAATCCAGCAATTGTTGGACGGTTTGGAACTGCCCGCCAGGTCAGGTTTCACGCCATCAAGTTGATAAACAGGCATGTTGGTCTCCAATGTGTTTTTTTCTTTCGATCAGGTAAAACGTTGCAAGAGTGTTTGACAAGAACGCTAGATTCGCAAGGCCAATTAAAAGTGCAACATCGGTCGACAAAGCCAGTGACAGCAAAAAACAACAATCGCATTTGGATTGCGTTTTGTGTGCTTTTGATTGCAGCCATAGCAATTTTTTTCGCCGTAAATGCTTGGCTCAGTCATCAAATGAACCGGACAGAATTCACAACAGGCGCTCAGCAACTGGAAATTGTGATCGGCAATGATGTGGTACGGGTTCCTGCCAACTATGTGCGTTTCGAGTACCAGCGCAATTCTGCGACCGCTGATCAGCTTGACCTCGTTTATCTATTCCCCGAATTGGTCGGATATTCAGAAAACCAAAAACCTCTGTTCAACGCCACGGGAAACGACAGTAAGCTCGTTCATATCTCACTTCGAAAGCGCAAACTATCTTTAGACATGAGCAACCGACTGCAACCCATTTACAACCAACTCTTTGAAGGTCAACCTAGCAAAGGGCCAGAAAGTCTAATCCTGCAGCCACTACGTTCAGGCTCTGGCTATGACGGTGAAGTCTTGGCCATTGGGCAGGTAAACCAGCAAAACTGGGTGGCGCGCTGCCAAACACCCCAAAGCAATATGCGCCCCGTTTGCATTCGCGATGTCTTCGTTGGTCGCGAGTTATCCGCGCTTTACAGCTTTCCGCTTCACATGTTGAAAAACTGGCGCGGAATCAATCAAGCGACCGAGAAATTTTTAAAAGACATTGTTTATGAGTGAGTTACACGAGCAACCGGACTCTATTCCTCATCATCCATTTCAAGATCGATGTCTAAAATTGCCATGTTGAAAATCTGGAAACCTTCAGCATTCTCGTCATCATCATACAAAACACCGAGAAATTCTTCACCTTTGTAAATCTCAGCAGAGTCTTTCTTGTTCGGACGCTTGCGCACTTCAACAGCAGGCGAATTAAATATCTTTTTCACATACTCATTCATCTCATCATGCGGTTGGTCCGGCAGTTCTTTAGAGAAGTTGTAGGACAGCTCACCCTCATCTTCATCGCGCAAGATGCGAGCGAAGAACTCTTGGCCAATAACCACCAGCGCTTCATCACCATTTTCAGGGTGTTGCAAAACAGCAAGTTCTGGTGTGGTAAAGAGTTTAGCCAAATAGGTCGTCAGGTCGTCAATTTCAGATTGCTGCAACATTCAGCCGCTCCAAGTCAAAATTTGTAAATCAATTAGTGAATTTCGCTGGTTTCAGCGAGAATTTGGTCCATTGAACGCGACGGTTGTGAACACCCGGCAACCCCTACAACGCGCGCGGGCACGCCCGCAACAGTGGTTTTTTCAGGAACAGCTTTCACAACCAACGCCCCAGAGGCAACACGTGAACACTGACCAACTTCGATATTGCCGAGCACTTTTGCACCGGCACCAATCAACACGCCATTCATCACTTTGGGGTGACGGTCGCCGCCTTCTTTGCCTGTGCCGCCAAGGGTCACACCTTGCATGATGGAGACATCATCGCCAATCACAGCAGTCGCGCCAATCACCACACCCGTTGCATGGTCGATAAAGATACCTTGACCGAATTCCGCTTGCGGGTTGATATCTGTTTGGAAAGCGTGGCTGGTAATGCTCTGCAAATAAAGCGCGAAATCCTTACGCCCATTCTTCCAAGCCCAATTGGCAAGACGGTGGGTTTGAATGGCGTGAAAGCCTTTGAAATATAGGATTGGCTCTACAAAACGTGTGCATGCCGGATCGCGATCATAAACAGCAGCAATATCCACACGAACAATCTTGGACCATTCAGGCCAGCTTTGCTGCATCTCGCGGAACACACCGCGGATCATATCAGAAGAAAATTCAGGGCGGTGCAAACGTTCACAAATGCGGTGAACAATGGCTTCTTCCAAAGACTTGTGGTTCAAAATATTGCCGAACACAAATCCGGACATGGCTGGATCAGAATCAATAATCGCCTGTGCTTCTTTGCGCACAGCCTGCCAAACAGGATCTAGTTTAACGATATCGTCTTGCGGTTTTGTCGAGCCCATTTTGGCCTCCAAATATGTGCATCAAAGCTTTGAGTTCATGCCTGAACTCTATACATAGTGCATGGAGCCCAAGGCTTAAACCGTAAAAACAATCAAATTTGCGGGAACTAAAGTTTTAAATCGAAAGCGATACCCCGGATATGACACGCAAAGCAGAGGTAAAGGCCGAAATGAACGACGATGTGGGATCGCTGGTTGTGAAGAACCAAGACAAACACAACGCGCTAGATCAGCAGGCATGGCATGATATCCCAAAGGCAGTAGATCAATTATTAAAAGCCGGTGCGCGGGTCATTGTTGTTTCGGGCTATGGCGAAAGCTTTTGCGCGGGAGCAGACATTTCAGAGTTCGACACCGTTCGAAAAGATGAATCCACTGCCCGCATATACGAAAAAGCCAATGCAGACGCTTTCGCGGCCATCAGAAACACTCCAGTTCCAACCATCGCAAAAATCAGAGGCTTTTGTCTCGGCGGCGGTTTCGGCTTGGCCGCAGCCTGCGACATCAGACTGGCTGCAGATGATGCCAGATTTGCCGTCCCCGCCGCCAAGCTCGGCCTCGCCTACCCCGTTGATGCCATGGCCGATATTGTTCATGCTATAGGCGCACAAAACGCCAAGCGCTTATTGTTCACAGCCAAACAGATTTCAGCAGCAGACATGTTGAACTACGGTTTTTTAAACGAAATTTTACCCGCCGAGCAATTGGATGAACACGTAACTGCAATCGCAAACGACATAGCAACACTCGCCCCACTAACTCACCGCGCCACAAAAGCAGCAATTGATACCGCCCTAAATGGCAACGTCACACGGAACAAGGCGGCACAAATAGGCGATCAAACATTCGCAAGCGCAGATTATGCCGAGGGGCGCAAAGCGTTTAAGGAAAAACGAAAAGCCAAGTTTACGGGCCGATAAGCTTGCTCTGACTTATAAATAGTCAAAAATTCCAACCAAAGTCAACACCATAATCAAATGGCAACGATTCCCGTACCTTCAAAACATTCAAAGACTGCAATGAGCCGATATTAACGAATGTTGTACACCGCTCAAATGTCAGCTTTCAACTTGTCGCAGCTCAATCGGAGCGATGCTGCGATGTTGCAAGGGCACCTCCCAGTGTAATCAGAATGCCGCCGCCTACTGCTTCGATCCATTCGATGACGCGCTCTTTCATTAGGCGTGCGGAAAGTGCGGACGCAAAGCCGTAGAAGACAAGGATTGGAAGCTCCAAAAGAACTGAGACAATACCAAGAATGATGAGTTGAGCAGCTATGTTCCCATCCGGTGAAATAAATTGCGGGAGGATCGCAACGAAGAACAAAATGTTCTTGGGGTTTGACGCTTGAAGAGTGCCCCCCTGCCAAAAGGACTTAATCGCAGTCTGTTTGACTTTTGGCGCAGCAGCTCTCGCGTCCGAGAGGTCTAGACCATCACCACCGGATCGTTTCTGCCAGTAGTGTTTTATCAGTGGTGCCAGCATTCCAACGCCCAGATATACAAGATAGGCCGCTCCTACCCATTTGATAATTGTGAAGAGCGTGGCGCTGGCAACGATCAAAGCGCCAATTCCAAGTGCAGACAGGGTGAAAAATATGGCGTTTGTAGACAGAATTCCTAGTGTCGCCACGAACCCGATGTGAAATCCCTGCCGCATAGATAAGCCGATCACGAGCAACACTGCTGGACCCGGCGTGAGCGAAAGTAGGAATTCTGTCAGCGCAAATAGAGCAAGTGTGCTGATATCCATTAGAGTCTCCAGTCGGAATTTTGAGGCACTTTCTTCCAATTTTGGAGAACTGACCAGATTAAAAATTTTGAAGTTGATGTTTTCAACAGCCGACATTCACATAAGCAATACTGACGGTAGCTTTGTCCAGATGCTGTATGAAAACTCTGACTGAGGGTTTTCCGGGAGAAGCTGATTTTAATAAGCCGCCTCAGAAAAATACTGTTCTCCGGAACGTGCCGAACCCACTTATTCATAGAAAACCATTCTAATGGAACGACTAAATTTCGTGTTTTCGCACAGCCCTACCACACACCGGACCTCGCCTTTCAAATCAATTGCACCTTGATACAGCCTGTGACAACTTTACCCAAATGATCCGCACATCCAGCCGTAACATCACATTATATCCGTGGTTCCGTTTTGTTCACGGACTGGTCTTCTGGCAGTCCGTTTGGTTTCTATACATTCAGGCCAATCTCTCCGCAGCTGAAGCTATCCTTCTTTATGCGATCTACGACATCACCACCACAATCGTTGAAGTGCCGTCTGGTTATATGTCCGACCGGATTGGGCGGCGCAGAACTTTAATTATCGCAGCTGTAGCCGGCGTCCTAGCCGCATCATTTCAGGCTTACGGTGGTAGTTTTGCCATCTTTGTCGCGGGCAACATTTGCCTTGGTGTCTCTGCAGCCTTCCTTTCCGGCACTGATAGTTCTCTGCTTTACGAAAGCTTAGCTGAAACGGGTCGTGAAGCGGAGGTGGAACGGGCTGAACTTGTCTCATGGCGCTTTAGTTTTGTAGCACTTGCTTTATCGGCCGTTATGGGTGGTTGGCTTTGGCGGTTCGATCCCACACTGCCCTACATAACCACGGCACTGGCTTTTGTTGCGGGGTTGATCATTGCGCTGACGTTCACTGAGCCGAAAGTCGAACGAAGAGTTACGAATCCCGACATTCCTAAATTTCAATCACTGTGTCAGGCATTTTCAAAACCGGTACTCATCTGGCTCTTGGCGCTTAGTATGTTGATGTACTTGTTCAGTCACGTCCCATTTGTGTTTGGTCAACCTTTCATTTTGGAAGCCTTGGCGCGGAATGGGCTTGCAGGCGATGCGCCTCTGATTAGCGGAATTATCACAGCTTTGATGATGATGTTGTCTGTACTTGTCTCGCTCTTAGCGCTGCAGTTGCGTCAGCGAATTGGGCTGGCCGCAATTCTGCTCTTAGCATTTGGCATTCAAATCGGATTGATCGGAGTTTTGACTTTATCCAACGCCACAGCCGTCATCGCGCTTTTGGTGTTTCGCATGGTTCCAAACTCCCTTTCTCAACCGTTTATACTAGCGCGCATACAGCCGCTTTTAGCCAGCGACAGTCGCGCGACTTACCTATCGATACAAAGTCTCGGGGGCCGCCTTGTCTTCGCCACCACACTGTGGATTTCTGCCAACGCCACGACAAATGTGGCGCAAATGCCATACACGGATATTCAAACAATTCTTGGGTGGTATTCGACAGCCGGGTTTCTATGTCTCTCGGCTTTAGCCATTTTCGCACGCAGATCGAAGGTCAATTATACGGAGTAAGACGAATGAGTGAATGTATGGACCATTATCCGGCAGCGCCGCTATGCAGGTAGCTAATTCGTCCCCATTACAGCTCTTAACGCTTTTCCAACCTACCCACCCAATACATCATCCAAAAATGAGATCGCAGCTTGAGCAAATACGTCATTTTTGTCACCTGCCACCATGTGGCCTGCTTCGTTGATATCTTGAAATTTGGCGTGGGGCACCATTTCTAAGAATTCGTCCACGGCCTCTTTGCTGACGAGTTCTGACTTTGCCCCGCGCACAAGCAATGTGGGGACATTGATTTTACGCACGGCATCCATCAACTCTTCCACACGGTCTTTGCGGCCTGAACTAATGTTGTTTTCCCCATCAATAAACCGCGGGTCCCAGTGCCAATACCAGCGGCCATCTTCACGCTGGCGCAGATTTTTACTCAAACCGTTCAACGATTTTGGACGGCTTCGGTTTGGTAAATACATAGCGATTACGTCAGCTGCAGCTTCCACGCTTTCAAACCCGTCACGCATATTAGCGGCCATGAAACCGAGTATTTTATCCACACCGCTTGAAGTCATACGCGGCGTGATGTCTACAAACACCAAAGCTGAAAACAATGGAAAGCCCCAGCCGTAAACATCGCCTTGCTCCTGTGCCAACATGCCGGATATTCCGCCCATGGATGCGCCAATAAGTGCCGGACCTTGCTTGCCATTGCCCCAAAGTTCCACTGTTTGATCGCATAAATGAACCAAATCCGCACGGTAGTGTTCAAATGAATAATTCCCGCTCTCCATCCATTCGCTTTCCCCATGTCCACGCGCATCAACGGCGACGGCCACCCTGCCCCGTTCCGCAATTTGTTTTGCCGTTGCGGCCCACGAATAACGGGTTTGCCCTCCGCCATGCATAAGCAAAACAGGTGTTTGACCAATGTTGTTCTCTTTTGGCACATAGGCCGTTGCGGCAAGACGATTACCCTCCGCACCCACAAAGTTCATATCGGTTTCGTTGATCAAAGAAGCGTTCAAAATCTATTTCCTTAAAAATTCCAAAACCCGCGCTTTAAACACAGGGGCACCAGTGGCTTTCATGTGATCGAGACCCGGCATGGCAAAAGCTTCTGCATTAGGTATCATAGCAGCCAACTTTTCAGCCGAGCCGCCCACATCATCATCGGTTCCAACGGCCACAAGAACCGGCGTGTGAATAGCTGCCACGATTTCAGGTGTGATTTTGTGCTGCGAAGGCCTGATGCAAGCGGCAAGCGCCAAACGGTCGCTCTTCGTCATATCGGCGAACTTGCGGAAACTGGCAGCGCCCCTATCGGTAATGGTCGACGGATCATCCACCTCCAATCCTTCCGCAATGGTCTCATATCCGCCACGGCCTCCAAAAATGTGTTCACCCATGCCACCGAACACGGCACGACGAACACGCTCAGGGTTTTGCCAAGCCAACCAAGCTGTAATACGCGCACCCATGGAATACCCTAAAACATCCACTTGTTTGAGACCCAAATAATCCAACAGCTGCAACGCATCTGCGACAAAGATATCAGGCCCATAATCATCAGGGCTGTAAAACTTCGAACTCTCGCCATGTCCGCGGTTGTCCAAGGCCACAACACGGTAACCATCGTCCATCAAAACCTTTGCCCAACCCGTCATCATCCAATTCACACGCGCTGTGGACGCAAACCCATGAATGAGTAGAATGGTTTTTTTCGTTGGCACTTCGGGACGAAGATCGAAAAAGGCGATGCGTGCGTTATTAAGATCGGCAAATTGTTGTGTGTCGGACATAGAAGCTGTTGTTCGTTTCGATCACCCTTTTGTTCATGGAAAAAGCGCCCGGCACAAGCGAAATATGAACCATCGTTTCACAAAGAGCAGCTTGCAAATTTTGAACAAGACGCTACACCCGAACACAGAAATTAGGCGCACTTCTCAAGGTTTCAGACCATGGCAAAAGCAATCGTTCCACATTTTCACAACGACAACGGTGTGACGCAAATCGCCATTGGTGTAAAAGAGTTTATGTGCATCGGTGCAAATGTCCCTCAAGATCACCCGCATGTCTATTTGGACATGGGTGAAGACAACGAAATAGTCTGTCCTTATTGCTCAACATTGTTTTCATACGATAGCAAACTTGGTGCCGCACAAACGGTTCCCGAAGATTGCCTCGTCGTCAGCGAAGCCAACTAAAGCGCATCGCGCTCTAGTTCAGTTTTACGGACTTGAAATACTCCAGTGAGTGACGCAAGGAATGTGTTGTGGGTGTCCATTGACCGACTTCAATACCGATTTTTCGCAATCCAGAATTCACCCACTGATTGCATGGGTGAAAGATATTGAAATTCCCAACGCCCTCATAAAATACATCATTTTGGCCAATACTTGCTTGAGGTAAATATTGTGGCTTACCGCTCGAGCTTTGATCGAAGCTGCCATGTAAGAACTGAAGCAAGGCGGCCAATTGCTCTTTTGAAACCGCCAAACTGATGACATCCGGTGCGGCAGTATCAATGTCTCCAAACGCAACCACACGCATCACCGATTGATCACCCGTTACAGCTTTTAGAACAGCACTCACCGTAATGTCGCTGTAACTGCCCGCTGTTGTATAAAATGCTTTAGAGCCCCACCCGAATGCCACGTTACGAAGATTGGGATGGTTCAGCGGCAGTTTTGTCTCGTTGAGAAAACCGAATTGCGCTTTGTCGACCAAAGTGGCTGGGATCACAAAATCCGCATGCAGCGTGCCCGTGATTAGATAGATTGTCTCTGTTTTTTCCGTGTTCGCGAGATCGACCCATTCAGAGTGGATTAAAGAACTCATCCGCGCCGTCACAAAAGACGTACCTATATACCCCGTTACAACCAGAATCAAAAAGGCAACCAAGAGCGCTAAACCCTTGATTGCCTTCTTCATAACTTATTCCAAACCCGCAATTTAGTGCATAATCTGGCTCAAGAATTCTTTGGTACGTTCGTGCTGCGGATTATCGAAGAATGCAACTGGTTCGTTTTCTTCAACAATCTGCCCGGCATCCATAAAGACAACGCGGTTCGCCACCTGGCGTGCAAATCCCATTTCGTGCGTTACGCAAATCATGGTCATGCCCTCTTCGGCGAGAGAAACCATTGTATCCAGAACTTCCTTGATCATTTCAGGGTCAAGTGCAGAAGTTGGCTCATCAAACAACATGATGCGTGGGTTCATGCAGAGCGAACGGGCGATAGCCACGCGCTGTTGCTGGCCACCAGAAAGTTGCCCTGGAAATTTCAACGCCTGTTCAGGAATCTTCACACGCTCAAGATAGTGCATGGCGATTTCTTCGGCTTCTTTTTGAGGCATTTTGCGCACCCAGATTGGAGCCAATGTGCAGTTTTCCAAAATGGTCAGATGCGGAAACAAGTTGAAATGCTGGAACACCATACCAACTTCGCGGCGTACTTCGTCGATCTTTTTGATGTCGCCTGTCAATTCGATGCCATCAACAACGATCTGTCCACGCTGATGTTCTTCCAAACGGTTGATACACCGGATCATAGTCGATTTACCTGAACCAGAAGGACCAGCCACAACGATACGCTCACCTTCCATCACTTTCAGGTTGATATCGCGCAAAACATGAAAGTCGCCATACCACTTGTTCATATTGTTGATTTCGATTGCCACTTTGGAATCGGAAACAGACATGCCTGAAGGCTTGCTCTCGGCTTGAGCAGGAACAGACGTTGTTGCAGCAACTGCTGCAACGCCCCCTGCTCCACCAGCCATCAAACCAGCGCTTGTCGCTGTCGAAGCAGAAGGTTTTTTCGCTTGGCTTGTCGAACGCTTTGCAGAAGGAACGGAGGTCTTAGCTGCAACTCTTGGCTTTGCCGCAGCCTTTGCAGTGCTTGCCTTCAGCTTGGCCGCTACTTTGGTTTTAGATGCCGCAGTTGCTGTCGTCTTAGTTCCAGCTTTCTTCGCTGTTGCCTTCTTGGCAGCAGGTTTAGAGGCCCTCGCCTTAACTGAACCATTGGGTGATGTTTTCGCCAATCGTTTGGCCTGTTTCACCCATTCGTCGCGTTCAATACGACCAGAAAAATTCAGGTGTTGATTGACGTGATCAATCTCTGCCTTTTTCCAATCTGCAATCTGAGCGTATGTCCATACGCCCATTTTGTTGACCTTCTTTTCGAGTGCCGGCCCCACACCAGAAATGAATTTCAAATCATCCGGTTTAGAAGGTTTTGCCACCTTAGACGGGGCTTTGCCAGGTACGGTTTTAATTACTTTAGGTTTCGTTGCCATTGGGGATTAGCTCCTGTGGCCAGTGTCGAGCTTACGCTCGAAATACATGGAATAGCGGGACATGGTGAAGCAGAATATGAAGAACACGAGACCGATGAAAATCGGAAGTTCCCAAATAATGCCGTTCCACTCCGAAGTTGAACGAATAGGCTGCATAATGCCAACGGGGTCAAGAATACCCACGATGGAAACCAGAACGGTGTCTTTAAACAACCCAATAAAGGTGTTCACAATACCCGGGATGGATATCTTCAACGCCTGCGGCAAGATGATAAGACGCGTTGCCTGCCAATAGTTCAGGCCCAAAGCATCAGCTGCTTCGTACTGCCCTCTTGGTAAAGCGGCCAAACCACCGCGTACCACCTCTGCCATATAAGCAGCGGCAAACAGCGTCACCATGATGATAACGCGCAGGATCAGGTCGAACGTCGTTCCTGGTGGCAAGAAGTAGTTCAACAGTGTCGAGGCCACGAACAACAGGGTGATCAATGGAACGCCACGAATGAATTCGATGAACCCGACGCAGAGCATTTTAACCACTGGCATGTTGTCGGATTTACGCCCTAAGGCTAGAACGATGCCCAATGGCAATGAAGCCACAATGCCTGTGACCCCGATCACAAAAGTGATCAGGAAACCACCAAACTTGGCAGATTCCACAAACTCAAGACCAATCGGCATGGCAGATGCCAACGCGCCTGAAATGCTGTCATGGAGAAAAATGTAGTACATCAAGCAAAAGGCAATAGCAGCAAGAAGGCCAAGTGTTGAGTTCAGTGGTTTGCTCACCAACGAGAACACAAAAACAGCTGCAGTAACCATCGCCAAAATAAGCAATGGCCCCCAAATAGCCCCTCCCCAAAGCAGGAAGTAAGCAAGAAGCGGGAACACACCAGTGAACCAAAGCAATTTACGCGGCAGGTTGTCATGAAGCAATGGAGCGAACGCCACGAACATCAAGAGGAATGCGAGGATTGGTCGCCAATAAAGTTCCGGCGGGTAAAACCCGAATATCAGTTGATTAAACCGCGAGGTCACCACAGCAAAGCATGCGCCAGTATCAATCTCACGACAATTGCGAATGCTGTCCGCAAAGAATACAGCGTCGGTCAGCATCCAAGGAATGAGTTTGTATAGAATTGCAATCACCAAAATGGCGAACAGGACAGTCAAAACTGTATCGCGAACACTCGCAAACAAATTTTGGCGCATCCAAGCAACCGGCCCGGTTGTGTTAACCGGTGCCGGTAATTCTGGAAGGTCCTTGGTGGAAACATACAGTAGCGAGTTTTTGGATTGTGTATCAGACATCGATCAACGCTCCTTAATCGCAACAGAGTTGTTGTAAACATTCATCACACCCGAAATCAGCAATGAAACGATCAGATAAAAACCCATAACAAGCAGAAGACTTTCCATCTCACGGCCTGTCTGGTTCAGCGTGATACCGCCCAACGTGCCTGTGATGTCCATGTAACCAACCGCAATCGCCAAAGACGAGTTTTTGGTGAGATTGAGGTATTGAGAAATCAAAGGCGGAATAATGATGCGCAATGCTTGCGGTAAAATCACAAGGTTCATCGTACGGTTCGGTGGCAAACCAAGCGAGTAAGCGGCTTCAGTTTGCCCTTTACTGATCGCTTGAATACCAGAACGCACATTCTCAGCAATAAATGCTGCTGTGTAGAGTGACAGAGCAATCCACAAAGCCATGAAACTGTTACGAACAAACCCACCACCTTGGAAGTTGAAACCCTTCAATTCCGGCAACGACAATCCGATTGGACGACCGAGAATGAAATAGAAAAATAAAACCGGCAATATGATAATTGCCAAACGGATCCAAAAGACTGGAAGAATCTCGCCAGTAGCAGCCTGTTTCGCACGTGCCCAACGGCCAAAGAACCAAGCCCCAACAAGTGAAAGTAAGAAGATAATTGCCAATACACCACTACCGCTTTCCCAAATAGGCGCAGGAACATAAAAGCCACGGTTTGTTGGTACGAAACCACCGCCGAGCAAAACAGGCGCTTGCCTTGGGGCAGGAAGCATTGCAGAGAACGCCGTGCTCGCCAACAAGATCCAAAGAAGAACCGGCACATTGCGAAACCCTTCAATGTAAATCGTCATTAAACGGGAGACGAGCCAGTTTTTGGAAAGGCGCATAACGCCAATCGCAACACCAAGAATAGTGGCCGCGATACAGCCTAAAAACGCAAGAACCAGTGTATTGAGAATACCGACAACAGCTGCTTTCCAGTGAGGAGAACGTGATGTGTACTCAATCAAACGCTGATTGATATCATAGGACGCAGGTTCCCAAAGGAACGCAAAGGAAAACTCTTTTCCAAGGTCTCTAAAATTCTGAACCACGTTGCTGACGAGCCAGCCAACAGCTAACATGAACAACGCAATGGTGATAATTTGAAGTGTGTAAGAACGATAGCGTTTATCGTAGATCAGCATGCTCAGCCGGAACGGCTCCACATCGTCTGAAAAATCGCTTGCAACGGTCATGTGAGGCCCATCTGGTGGAATGCTCTAAAATACGTTCAGGCCAGCCGTGGATACAATATTAAAAATCCACTGTTCCCCGCCTTGCCCATCCTGATTTTCATCAGGTCGTGAATAGAAAAAGGCGGCACCTGTATCAGATGCCGCCTTTTCAATTCTAACTAGCGAACAGGCGCAGCATAGAGAATGCCGCCTTTGCTCCACAACTGGTTCAAGCCACGCTCAAGACCAATAGCCGTCTTCGGACCAATGTACTTGTCGTAGATTTCACCATAGTTGCCGCCAGCTTTAATCGCGTTCAATGACCAATCATTGCCGAGACCAAGCTTAGTACCGAAATCGCCCTCAGCGCCTAAAAGGCGACGGATTGATGGCAATTTAGAGTTTGCAAGCATGTCGTCTGCATTTGCTGCAGTCACACCAAGCTCTTCAGCATTGATCAAAACGTTCAGAGTCCATTTCAGGATATCTGCCCACTGGTCATCGCCGTGGCGTGTCAAAGGAGCGAGTGGCTCTTTTGAAATGATTTCTGGAAGCAGCATGTGATCGCCTGGCTTTTCGAAAGCAGCACGTGTTGCAGCAAGACCAGATGCATCAGTTGTATAAACGTCACAAGCGTTCGCAAGGTATTTTTCCTGTGCTTCAGCGTTTGTTTCGATTGGAACCGGCTCATAAGTCATGTTGTTTGCGCGGAAGTAGTCAGCAAGGTTCAACTCTGTTGTTGTACCAGTCTGAATGCAGATTGTTGCACCAGAAAGATTTTTCGCAGAAGTCACACCCAAAGACTTACGTACCATAAAGCCTTGACCGTCATAGTAGTTCACTGGTGCGAATGTGAATTTCAGGTCAACATCGCGGCTGAAAGTTTCAGTCGTGTTACGTGCCAAAACATCAACTTCACCAGAAGCCAACGCTGTGAAGCGTGTTTTACCAGTTGTTGGTGTGAATTTTACAGCTTTTGCATCGCCGAAAATTGCTGCAGCCATTGCACGGCAAAGAGCCGGGTCAAAACCCTGCCAATCACCAGCATCGTCTGTGAAAGCAAATCCTGGTACACCAGTAGAAACACCACACTGCAAAAAGCCTTTAGCTTTTACATCGTCCAGTGTTGCAGCAGATGCGCTAGTGGAAACTGTTGCGATTGCAGCAGCACCAAGCGCGAGGGTAAGAAGTTTGGTTTTCATGGGTAAGCAGCCTTTCCTGTTCCATGATAAGAATAGTATAGTCTCATCAAAAAGGCGGGACGCGTAAACGCTGCATAGTCACGAGCTACTGGTTGGACGACAAATCGACCAGCCCCTCGCCCCCTCCCTGAAACGTCAAGCCTGTTTGTTCAATTTTGAACGCGACCTTAATGGTCTTTAACAAGCTAAGGCCGCGAAGCCTTTTGACTTGGCGCGATAACAAGTCATTCTTACCCTCACGTCAAGAGGAGTTAAGCGAGATTAACCTATTTAGACGTAAGAATGCTTCAAAAGGTTAACATGAGAAAGGAAACACCTCCATTTTGGACGTTTTAATGCTCAAAATGTGAATTTCCTCGCCAAAATCGATTTTATTGGAACGAGCGATCGGAAGCTTCGCAATGAACAATACTATCGATTCTTTCTTAAAGGAAACACTCGCTCACTCGCAACAAACATAACACCGCGTTTCGCCAGCCAGCGGGCGCACATGAATGTTGCAACGGCACCAAAGGCAAGCCCCGCCGCCACATCTGAAGGGTAATGTGCACCAACCATAATGCGGCTGCCTCCACCAACAACAGCAACGAAAAGCCATAGAGGCCAGAGCCTTCGCGGCAGCAATAAAAACAACACCATGCACAGCGCGCCAAAAGTGGTTGAGTGTCCCGAAGGAAAACTCGCAAAACTTGGTTCAAACCTTGCAAAGTCAAATTCAAGATGACCAAGCGTTTCCAAGTGTACTGGTCGGGCTCTGCCAATCATATGTTTAAGAAAGCTGGCGAGAATTCCGGTGACACCAACGGTGAAGAAGGTAAAATTGAAATCGCCATGGAGGTTGACCCAAAACCAGCGTTTCGCCCGGGGCATGGTATCTATATTCAAAACAGATATTGTGACACCCAAGATAGCGGCAGATAGGAGCACCCATCCGCTTGAACCAATATTAGTGACGACGCGAAAGAAATAAAATACAGGTGTTCTGTCAGTCTCATGCCCAAGAGCATAGTGGGCTATATCATCGTCAAACCAAATAAAGGCAGCAAACACTAAGACAAACAACGCCACAACAAAAAGGATAGTTCGTTCGTTTAAAGGCACGATAGAATACGATTTAAAAGCGGGGCGCGGAGTGCGCAGCGCTCGACGAAAAACCGTTTTCAATGCATGCCAACTGCGTCCGAATGCATATGAATGTTCAGAGGTCATAGCAGATGCTGGTTTCCTGAGCCAAAATTAAAACAGACGCGACCCGCCAACCAGCAGAGCACCTGATTATGTGGTGATCCCTAATGGATTCGAACCATTGACCTACTGCTTAGAAGGCAGTTGCTCTATCCAGCTGAGCTAAGGGACCACTGAGTCTGTCCATAGCGAGTCCAAATCAGTTTGAAAATCGCTTATTCCATTGATGCGGGATTTTTTTGGTGACCCCGAGTGGATTCGAACCACCGACCTACAGATTAGGAATCTGTTGCTCTATCCTGCTGAGCTACGGGGCCAACTTGGTTTGAATAACCAATATTAAGGGGCGATGAAATAGAGTTCCAAGTTTAAGTTGCATTTCGTTTACGTAGGCAGTCAAAATTTGCATGAAAGTTGACATCCTATGCCTCAGTTCAGGAAATCCCAGCGCCCATTTTAAACAAACCAAAAGGGGACGTTGTGCCTGCATACCAAGTTCCAAAAAAATATCACCGCAAATCAAAATTTAGAGCGAAATTCCCGTCTACCAATCTAAAGAACTAATTTAGATTGAACACCAACAGTTTGATCAATTCGCGACGATTAATGCGTCCAGGGAACCTTACGGTCGAAATTAAAATTTTCTGAATAGGTCATCGGACGGCGTTTGGGTGCTTTTGGTTCTCTCACGCGATATTGAATATCGTTTCGTTCAGCGTATTCAACAGCTTCTTCTCTTGTTTTAAACTCAAGTCTTATCTGTGAAAGCATGTCCGAAGAAGACGTATAGCCCATCAAAGGTTCAATCGATTTTGCTGATTGAGGTTCATGTTCCAGCACCCACAACTGTGTCCGACCTTTACCAGACTGCATTGCAGTTTTAGCAGGTTGGTAGATGCGTGCGACCATGTTGAGATCCTGTGCCTTTATGAAGTGTCTGCTCACCTTATGCAGATACCGCATTTTCAATCAAGACGTGGTCGGAGCGAGAGGATTCGAACCTCCGACCCCCTGGTCCCAAACCAGGTGCGCTACCAGGCTGCGCCACGCTCCGAAACGTCTTGAGCGAGACGGCTATAAACCACTCTTCAACTGTTTCGCAAGGCACAATCTCTTCATTTGCGACTTTTATTTTTCAATCATCCATACTGATGAACGAATAGCGCCAAAGCGCTGCGGCTCTATTGGACTTCAACCAGTGCATGTCACCCTATTTTGCAGGTTGAAACCACGGGTGTTGAAATTGATGACCAACCTCCAAATTATACTTCTTGGCCTCACCGGAATTGATTTCCAAAACAAACCGCGCAGGCCCATTTGAAGAAATAATATCAAGCGAGTGTGGCACAGCGCCCGTATGAATATGGGTGACAGCTCCCCGCTCATCCATGAACACCATATCCAAGGGTATAAATGTGTTCTTCATCCACATAGACACAGAACGCACCGCCGCAAAACGAAACAACATGCCATGATGCGGGGCCATTTCTTTGCGGAACATAAGCCCTTTTGTGCGTGATGCATCATCAGAGGCTAACTCAACGGTCCATTCGACCTTCTGTGCACCCTGCTTCGTAGAGACTACATTCAACGCCCCCTGAGCGACTGCAACAGTTTTAAGTGCGAATACAAATGCCGTTGCCCAAAACAGTGTTTTCAAGACATCACCCCTTAAAAATCAGAGTTGTACGATTTGACATTAAATTGTGTTTTGAAAAAGTTCGTCACTCACTCACTCATTGCATTGAAACAATGGGAATTCAGAGATCAAAAGAGGCCAACGACAAGCCAAACACACCTTAGTGACTTTGCGGCAGACTTGTTCCGGCAATTGGGTGCACCTCGGCAGCCATAAGACCTTTATCACCATCACCAAAACGCACCATGACAAATTGGCCCGGGCGGAGTTCGGTTAAACCATAACGACGCAAGGTTTCCATGTGAATGAAAATATCTTCCGAACCATGTCCGCGGGTCAAAAAGCCAAAGCCTTTGGTTCGATTGAACCATTTAACTTCAGCCTTCACCAACTCACTTGTGGGCTTCACATCCACATGGGTTTTGGCAGGTGGCATTTGTGAAGGATGAATTGCAGTAGAATTGTCCATGGACAACACTCTGAACGCTTGTAAACCACGAGGTTTGGAAATCACCTCACACACAATCCGAGCGCCTTCATGAGCAGTCTGATAACCGTCATCACGCAAGCATGACACATGTAATAATATATCGGGCATATCGGAATCGGGAACGACGAAACCAAACCCTTTAGAGACATCAAACCATTTGATTGCACCGGCAACGACAGTCACTTCAACGGGCAAACCATCTTCATCGACAACAGATCGTGTTCCGGACTCCGGGATATCGGTTTCCACAGAAACGCCGAGTTCGTTGGTAATATCATTACCAGCCTCATATCCCCCTGAAAACTTGGTACCCATTACATCTCCCCGTCGAAAGAATTATCTTTCAACCCTGTCTGGTCATAGCCACTTCAACAAAGCGGGTTTTAAACCAATTCCACATCGCAAACCGCATCACACAACACTGAGGAAGCTCGATTCGTCTTTCGACATTAACATACTGGTAAGGAGTCGTAGCAAGCAGTATTGAGTATTTTCCAAACTTTTACTGAGAAGAAGCGCTAACAGTTTGAACTTGCGTGAGAGTTTCTCCAATTGGATCGCGAATAATCAAGTCTGCTGCAGCATCCAAAAGTGTTGCTTCCCTATTTAGAATCACAAGCTTTGCGCCGTTCCGTTGAGCAATTAGAGGAATCGATGCAGCCGGCTGCACCACCAAAGAAGACCCGATAACCACAAACAAATCGCTTCGCTCTGCCAATTCTTTCGCAGCCAAGACTTTATCCTGTGGCATCGGTTGGCCAAATGAAACAACAGCCGCTTTCACAAGCCCATCGCAACGTGCACATTTTGGAGCAGTTCCTTCTCTTTCAATAAGTACCTGAGCTTGCGACAGCGCCATTGGGCTATGACATTCCAAACAAGCTGCTTTGGTTCCATTGCCGTGAATCTCGACGATACAATCGTCAGGCACACCTGCCCGTTGGTGCAACCCGTCTATATTTTGAGTGATGAGACCAATCCCCTTCCCGTATGACAGACAATTGGTCACAAACTTATGTCCCGCATTTGGCTCAGCTTCATCGAACTGCTTTTGGAAATGAAACCGACGGCGCCAATCTTCCATACGGATGCTTTCATCGGCCAAAAAGTCTTTAAACTGAATGGGTTTAATCTGGGACCAAATGCCCCCAGGGCTTCGAAAGTCTGCAATTCCCGATTCCGTAGAGATACCGGCTCCAGTGAAGAAAACAGTTCGCTGCGACTCATTAAACAGTGTTGCCAGTTGTTCAATTAGCTCCAATTTCGTATCACTCCCTCAACTGCATTGCATCCAACGGTGATGTGATTCAATTCTCACAAACAACCTGTTTTTGGAGTATGACGATGAAATATCTGCACACAATGGTCCGTATAAAAGACATCGAAGAATCACTCGATTTTTATGTCCATAAAATGGGTATGGTAGAAACCAAACGCAAAGAATTCGAACAAGGCCGATTCACACTGATTTTTCTGGCCTCTACTGACAATGTGGATCAAGCCAAAGCCGAAAATGCGCCGGAATTGGAATTGACTTACAACTGGGACGGCGACGAAGATTATCAAAGCGGCAGAAATTTCGGCCACCTGGCCTATTCTGTTGATAACATTTACGAAACTTGCCAAAAACTGATGGATGCAGGTGTAACAATCAACCGCCCTCCGCGCGACGGCCGCATGGCGTTTGTGAAAAGCCCCGACAACATCTCTTTCGAATTGCTTCAAAAAGACGACGCTTTGCAGCCTGCAGAACCATGGAAATCCATGGAAAATACTGGGGAATGGTAGAAAGTGTTAACCATTTGTACCGCAATGTCACATTGCTGCCCAAGTTCGCTTTTAGCGCCTTAGTATCGGGTTTCATAAATCTTATCAGCTGGTCAGAAGATTCAAAAAAGAGACCTTTTATCCAGTTGTAAAGTCAATGTTTCTTTGAGACTGTGTAAAAATGAAATTATAACGGCTATAAACGTTAGCAAAACGCTCTTGGAGCATCGATTTGAAACGTAACGGGGATATTTTGGGGCTCAATCTCATCCGTTGGCGAAAGCCTTACTTGACGGTAAAATCTGCCAGTGTAATGTCCATCGCATTGATGCTTTCAGCATGTGTTTCAACATCACCCTTACCCCCCACCAATCTTGCCTCCGTTTTGACGCCTGAACAGGCGGAAACAGTCGATAAAGTGCCGGAACCCGGTAAAGAACTTCAACTCTCTCCCGCTCCAAGTTCAGAGACACAGATCAAACAAAAAACGGCTGAACCAGCTGTACAAACGGCACTGGCCAAAACAGACAACACGACAACGCCGGCTCAAAAGGCGGCGGAATCTGCAGCAAAAGCCAAACCCGTTGCGGAGAGCACAGAAGCAAAATTAACAAACGAAGCTGCCAAACAAAAAATCGAAGCCGAGCAAGCCAAGAGAAAGACAGGATTGTTTGCAGCATTTGCAAAATCCAACCAAGCATCGTCAAGCCGCAAACGACCAAGCGTGAATGTTCCGACAAAAAGTAAAGCCAAAACCAAAAAGCCGACCGTCAAGGCGATTGCACGCAATGGTGGCACCAAACTGCCGGGTGTTCGTGGAAAGGCAATTTTTGGCATAGAAAGTACCAACGAGAATGAAGAGCTAGATCAACCGATTAAGGTTGCGGCTGTGACCAATTTGGCAAAACGCGGCACCCACGGCCTGTTACTCCAGCGCAAAGGCGTGAAGGTTGGTTGCTTCCCACGTAAACTGGTCAGATTGTTGAAACAGGTCGAACGCAAATTTGGTCGCACACCAATTGTCACATCAGGTTATCGCAGCCGCCGGTACAACCGCCTCATTCGCGGCGCCCGAAATTCCATGCATATTCAATGCAAAGCAGCCGATATTCAGGTCAAAGGCGTGTCCAAATGGCGGCTCGCAAGATATCTCCGCACCCTTCCCGGCCGCGGCGGTGTTGGAACCTATTGCCATACGGCTTCCGTGCACATTGATATCAGCACAAAGCGTGACTGGAATCGCCGGTGCTCGCGAAAGAGACGTCGTAAGTAGAGTGAATTTGACCTGAAATCCGGTCACAATAGAACTCTTATTAACTGCACCGAAAATTATCGTATTTTTATAAAAAACAGGCTTGCAGCCCACAAAATTCCTGCCTATACACCACCCAACTGCGGTCCCTTCGTCTATCGGTTAGGACGCCAGGTTTTCAACCTGGAAAGAGGGGTTCGATTCCCCTAGGGACTACCAGTCTTCCTTAGAACCGCTTTGAATTCAGTTCGTTATCTGGATGACTATCCAACCTAATTGAGGGGGTGGACAAATGTATCTTCTGCATTTGGATATCTTCGGGCTCACAACAACTTACATTTTTGAGATATCTACAAGCTTCGTCGGGTGTAGAACAATCGAAATAGCGCATTATCCTTTCTCTGTGATTTCATTTTCTGCTCGTTGAGTGGTCCTGCACTTTGACTTAGACCGCCGGTATTGCAGTGCCCAGTCCAGTTACTGTGCACTGACCAAAAAACCGATTCCAAGAGATTTCATCTTGTACGAACGCCCTTCCCTTTGAGCCGCATATCAAGCAGTGTTCGCGACACGAATTGTCGAACAACCTGCTTCGCTAGCCCATAACAGCAACTCAGTAGACACAAGATCAATAAATATAGGTCTTTGTTTTGGCCGATATCCTAAGTCAGCGATTTCGAGAACAGTTATCAATCGTCACTTTGATTAAGTTCTGGCACCCGTACTCTGTTTAGTTCTAGGCTGTCATAGCACACGTTCGAAACATTCAACCAAAGGGTAGCAATATGCTTAGACATTCAACCATTGATCGAAGATCCTTTCTTGCCGGCACCGCTGGTGCGGCACTTATTGCACTGCACCCATTTTCTGTAAAAGCCGCGTCCAATCAAGCCCATTTACGTCTCATGGAGACCACAGATCTCCACGTTCATGTGTTCCCTTATGATTATTATGGTGACCGGCCAACAGATACAGTTGGATTAGCTCGCACTGCATCAATCATTAATTCCATCCGTGCGGAATCAACCAATTCGATGTTGGTGGACAATGGTGACTTCCTGCAAGGAAATCCCATGGGTGATTACATTGCTTACGAACGCGGTATGAAAGAAGGCGATTCACACCCGGTCATCACAGCGATGAATACGCTCGGTTACGAAGCATCCACCCTCGGCAACCACGAGTTCAACTATGGGTTGGATTTCTTGATGAAGTCCCTTGCCGGGGCTTCATTCCCCGTTGTTTCCGCCAACATCGCCAAAGAAATGGGTGACAACCCACGCGCAGATAAAACGCTGCTTAAGCCTTATGTTCTTCTTGATAAGAAGGTGAAAGATGGTAGCGGACAGGAACACGCGATCAAAGTCGGACTGATTGGCTTTGTTCCGCCCCAGATCATGAATTGGGACAGGCGTCATTTGGAAGGTAAGGTCAACACGCGTGATATTGTTGAAACTGCAAAAGCCTATATTCCCGAAATGAAAGAAGCCGGAGCCGATATTATTATCGCACTATCACATTCGGGCATTGGGGACGCAAAGCATTCAGAAGGTATGGAGAACGCCTCTGTTCCTTTAGCACAGATCGATGGCATAGATGCGCTGATGACCGGGCACAGCCATTTGGTTTTCCCAAGTGAAAAATTCACCAGCAACGATGTTATTGATGCAACCAAAGGCACAGTGCACGGCAAACCAGCAGCAATGGGCGGTTTTTGGGGGTCTCATTTAGGTGTCATAGACTTGATGCTGGAGAAGTCCGGCAATGAATGGAAAGTGGTTACATCATCAACAGAAGCGCGTCCGATCTATAAATCTGGTGAAAACCGGAAAAAGATTCCGCTGGTGGAAAGCGATCCCAAAATTTTGGCCAGCGTCCAAAAAGAGCACGATGAAACGCTTGGATATGTTCGTCGTTCGGTTGGCAAAACAGATGCTCCACTACATTCCTATTTTGCGCTCGTTGCTGATGATCCGTCTGTGCAAATCGTAAGTCAGGCGCAGCTTTGGTACATTGCTGAAATGATGAAAGGCACCAAGTGGGAAGGTTTGCCAATTCTGTCAGCAGCCGCACCATTTAAGGCCGGAGGGCGTGGCGGTCCTGAATATTATACAGATGTCGCCAAGGGAGACGTAGCCATCAAAAACGTATCCGATCTTTACCTATACCCGAACACGGTTCGCGCGGTTGAAGTTTCAGGTGCTCAAGTTAAGGACTGGCTGGAACGCTCCGCCGGAATGTTCAATCAAGTTGAGCCGGGTAAAGCGGATCAAATTTTGCTCAACCCGTCATTCCCATCATACAATTTCGATGTAATTGACGGAGTGACTTATAAAATTGATCTGTCACAACCCTCTAAATTTGATCCAAAAGGTGAGTTGGTTGCTCCAGATGCAAATCGTATTGTCGACCTTCAATTTGATGGCAAGCCGCTGGACCCTGCGGCCCGGTTTGTAATTGCCACCAATAACTATCGTGCAAGTGGTGGCGGCAAATTTCCCGGTGCATTGGGCGACACCATAATTTTTGAAGGTCCTGATACGAACCGTGACGTCATCGTGCGCTACATTGTAGACAAAGGCACAATCAGCCCCGCCGCAGACAACAATTGGTCCTTCAAGCCATTAGCAGGAACATCGGTTCTGTTCGACACAGGCCCAAAAGCGGAGAATCACCTTGCTGATGTCAAAGGTGTGAAAATCGAAAAAGCGGGTGATGGCCCAGATGGATTCGCACGCTACCGGATCGCGATGTAAGCAAAATTTGGGAACGCAAAGTATCATTAGCGTCTGATATTGCACCCATAAGAACCAAGCCGATACAACGCGGCACCATCTTGAATCGATGGTGCCGCAACAGTCGTTTATCTATCCACCTGACCTCCCCCCTAAGATCATCAATTCGCTGACCCGCTAGTAGTTTGAACAGCGGTTAAAGGTTTAGACCGCCAAATTTACAACTGTACGCAATTGGTTCGAAAGTCCGTTTTATCGAAAACTGCGAGGGGCCATTACCCGTTTCCAGCCACGCTCTTTTAGAGCAAGTACGGGCTATTCAACGGGTTTCAAATGGCACATAATCTAATCATGCATGTCATCGAATATATCTATTCCGCACATTCCGCCTTTGCATATCTCGGTTCGAAACGCCTGCTGCAAATATGCGCGGACTATCGTGTGAAACTGATACACAAGCCGGTCATATTGTCTCCCGTTGTAGAATCTCAGGGCAGCCTTCCATTCGGGGCACGTACTCAATCCCATGTTGATTACTTTTTTGGACGGGAGATTGAGCGTTGGGCGGAATATCGCAACGTGCCGGTTATAAATTTTAGGCCAACCCGTCATGATGCCGACTATAGTGTTGCCTCAGGTATAATCCTCGCTCTCGGAGACACTGGTTCACAAGTCGACAATATGGCGCACAACATATTAAAAGCTCATTGGTGCGATGATGCGGATCTGTCCGATCTAGAGACGCTTGAACGTCTCGCCAGCGACCTTGGGCACGATGCCGGTTCACTTATGAAGCAAGCACAATCAGATGAAATTCAAGAACAACTGCGTGAGAATTCTGACTGGGCAAAGAAACGAAACGTCTTCGGGTCACCAACTTATATCGTCAATGGCGATCCGTTTTATGGTCAAGACCACCTGGAAATTCTAGAGCACGCTTTGCATAAACCTTTCGCATCAACAACATGGGTCAATCCCCTTGTAAATTGATTATCAGCCTAGATCGTACAACAATCATGGTCTTTGGGTCGTGCATTAAATGGTCAAATTTGGAATCCAGAAGAATTGATACTTCAAAGCAAACACCATTTTTCATAGTCAGACACCAACAAATACAGCGGGTTGGTATCCTCTTCTATTTCAGAAAACCGTCCGATAGGCTCAGCAAATAAATTGTCGGTTAGATCATCATTGACCGTAGAAACCTCACCAATAAGAACGTCACCGCCCTCGCCCCAAAATTTATGCCAATTTCCTGGAGCCAGCGTCACGCTTTCTCCGGGTTGAAGCTTAAGTACATCTCCGGCTTTGAAACATTTTGCAACACCATCGCAAATGACAGGGACATCTGCTGTTGGATCGACCTGACCTTTTTCATCGCTCTCAAACATCTCAATGGCCAACGTTGCACCACCTCGGTTGATGATGTCTTCAGTTTTTATAAGATGCCTGTGGGACGGTGAAATCTGATCTTTGCGGGAGATCATAATCTTTTCTGCGTAACACATTCCTCTGCCGTTTTTCAGATCGTTCATTGACCCGTTGCGCGCGGTGAAAAGAAACAAACCCATTTCATCAAAACGCCCAGCTCCGTAATCTGTGATGTCCCATCCTAGACGCGCTTCAAATATAGATTTCAACTCCGCCTTTCGATCAACCATTTCACCCGGTTTGAGATACGCAAAAGGTGGCAGTTTAAAACCGTGGGACTGAATGTATGTGTCAGCTTCACGAATAATTTCATTGACGACAGAGCGCTTCATTCAATTTCCTCTTTATTGTTTTCCTTTAAAGAGCACGTTTTGATCGAGCAGATAGCGGGTAAACAAAGGCAAACTTGCCCCGCCCAACGCCCGCGCTCCGCGCCCCACCATGCCTTCCAGAACCACTGGCTCACCAATTCCACGCGTATCAAGTTTGGCGATTTCCTCTCTAATTCCCTCCACTATTCTTTGACGAATATCAGTTGGAAACGCACCGTCGATAACAGCAGCTTCAAAATCTATTATGGCGCAAGATGCGACGATGGCACTTGCCAGATGGCGTGCTGTGTCAGCTATCCATTCATCAAGAATTTCACCAAGCGAATGCCATTCTTCGGGATCACGCCATAAAGGGGAAAAATCCCTTCCTTGTTCCTTCAACCGCATTTCCAATGTGTAGACTGATGCATGGTCGATAAGCGTTGTCGCTTTCCCGTCATTGTTCATAACAGGCATCGGCCCAAATGCACCCGCATTGCCTGTTCGGCCTGAATAGACGCTGTGGTTGAGAACAATACCACCACCAATAAACGTGCCAATGAAGAAATAGACAAAGTCGCTCAACTCTGCGCCACGACCAAACACCAGTTCCGAGCCGCAAGCTGATGTCGCATCATTTTGCACAATGACAGGCAAATTTGTAATTGCTTCCAGTTGAGATCTAAAATCGAAGTCTTTCCAGACATTCATTTGATCTTCAGGAGCGCCAATTTTCTCAGCCCAATTCCAAAGTCCAAATGGCATCGACACGCCAATTCCAGCAATGCGCGATTGTTCTCCAGCGGACAAATCTGTCACCAACTCAGCCATACCACTCTCAGCAAACGAGATGAGTTCCAATGGCTTGGGATAGGCAAATATTTTACTGACTGACATGCGTTCACGCCCAAGAAAGTCGACTAAAATAAGGTCCGCGCTTCTACGACCAATCTTAAGACCAATCGAAAATACACCATCCGGATCAAGCCGCATAGGTATGGACGGTTGTCCAACCTTGCCCCTGTTAGGCTCTCCACGCAGCAGCAATCCATCTTGCTCAAGAGAACGCATAATGACTGATACAGTTTGTGCGGAAAGTCCTGAGCGACGCGCGATTTCAGATTTAGCGAGACTTCCGTGCCTCCTCACCAACGATAAAACAAGGCGCTCGTTATAATCACGAACCCGGCTTTGATTTGCACCACCACTTGGGTCAACAATCTTTTCAACGCCCTGTTTTAACATTTAAAATCGGCTTCCCTCTTATTTGTCGCGCTCCAACTACCACTAACTACACATCAATTAAAGCAACCCGATCGTGCACAAGGATAATAAATAAATCAATCTGATTTATTTATTGACACTGACTTAGGTGTTGTGGAAACCTGAAAGTGGGAGGAGCGGTCTAAAGCTCCAATCGCAGCTCGGTACAGCAAGCCAGTCAAGAAGATTGACGTCGCTGATACCGCTTTATCAACTGGGAGAAAGACCTATGAAAAAGATAATAATTGCTTCAGCACTTGGTGCACTTGCCCTTGGAGCGACTGCTTTAACACCTGCCTACGCCGCAACCGGCGCCTGCTTAATCACAAAAAACAACACCAATCCTTTTTTCGTAAAAATGAAGGAAGGCGCAGAAGCCAAAGCCAAAGAAGCTGGTATCGACCTTCAGTCTTACGCAGGTAAGGTTGATGGCGATGCTGGCCCGCAGATCACAGCAATCGAGAACTGTATGGCTGCTGGCGTAAAAGGCATTTTGATCACCGCATCAAACGATTCTGTTGTGCCAGCTTTAAAAAAAGCACGTGCGGAAGGTATTTTGGTTATCGCACTTGATACCCCTCTTGCTGACGCTGAAGCTCAAGACATGACCTTTGCAACGGACAATTTCGAAGCAGGCTTGCTGATCGGGAAATGGGCAAAGGCCAAATTGGGCGATGCTGCAAAAGACGCAAAGATTGGCATGC
The DNA here is from genome assembly GCA_938010435.1 of uncultured Rhizobiaceae group bacterium. Taxonomy (GTDB): domain Bacteria; phylum Pseudomonadota; class Alphaproteobacteria; order Rhizobiales; family Rhizobiaceae; genus Pseudahrensia. Next base: position 440,762 of record CALLUS010000005.1, read on the forward strand.
TTGACATCAATAAAGACAATATCTCCGTTGATGTGGCTCGTGACACGGGCTTCCTTGTAGGCTTCGGTATTGATGTTCCAAATCTCAAAGTCATGGGCTCTGAAACAGACCCCCGCGTCATCGGCCATGAATCATCTGGCGCAAACCCGGAAGGTGGCGTGAAGTCTGTTGAAAATCTGCTTGCCAAAGAACCCGATATGAACGTGGTCTACACAATCAACGAGCCTGCAGCTGAAGGTGCATATCAAGCGTTGAAAAAGGCAGGCAAAGAAAAAGGTGTGTTGATCGTCTCTGTCGATGGTGGTTGCCCGGGTGTTGCCAGTGTGAAATCTGGTGTGATCGGCGCGACTTCCCAGCAATATCCGCTTCTAATGGCATCTAAAGGCATTGAGGCTATTGCGGCTTTCGCAAAAGACGGCAGCAAGCCGGCAGCATCTGATGGCCTCACCTTTTTCAACACAGGCGTGAACCTTGTAACAGACTCGCCCGCAGAAGGCGTTCCATCCATCGACTCAACAAAAGGTACTGAGCTCTGCTGGGGCTAAACTCCCGGTTCCGGATTGTTCAAAAAGACAAAGGGCGGCAGCGGTGTCGCCCTTTGTTTCGTAAACAATAAAATGAACTGAATGCATTGGGGAGATCGAACATCGTGAGCCAAACCCATTCCGATTTCGACACAAATCTAAGCAGCGCGGACGAAGCCGTTGCTGCGTTTGAAAAAGATGACCGCACAGCTTTGTCTGTCATTCGACACGCTGTTCGGGACTATCCAACGTTAGTCCCTGCCCTAGTGCTTTTTGTCAGCGTCCTAGCGTTTGGCTTTATCGCACCACGTTTTCTCAGCCCTGGAGTTCTTTCACTTGTTGTTCAACAAGTGACAGTCATTGGCATTGTCGCGATTGCACAAACACTCATTATTTTGACAGCAGGGATTGATCTATCGGTCGGCGCGATATTGGTCGTGTCCACATTTGTCATGGGTCGATTGGCGGTGTCCGCGGGTGTACCACTTCCACTTGCCATTGCTGCGGGCATGTCGATTGGCACCCTGATGGGGGCGTTTAATGGGTTTCTGGTCGCCAAGATAAAATTACCCCCCTTTATCGTGACTTTAGGTACCCTATCGGTGTTTACAGCCCTTAAGCTTTGGTATTCAGGTTCTGAATCCATTCGCAATTCAGATATTGAAGCAAATGCCCCCTCACTTCTATTTTTTGGCGAAGCCGCGGCCCGACCATTTGGAGCGACAATCACTTATAGCGGTATAGCACTCATTCTGCTGGCGATCATATTTTGGTATATCCTCCAACACACGGCTTGGGGGCGCCACGTTTATGCAATTGGCGATGATCCCGAGGCTGCAGTTCTTTCCGGCATCAAGACGGACCGAACCCTGATTTCCGTTTATGCAGTCGCAGGTCTCATTTGTGGTTTTGGTGCATGGGTGGCCATTGGTCGCGTCGGGTCTATTTCGCCAATCTCCTTCGAAGAAATCAATCTGGCGACAATCACAGCGGTTGTGATTGGCGGCACGTCTTTGTTTGGTGGTCGCGGTTCTATTCCCGGTTCTGTTCTCGGTGCGCTAATCGTTGGTGTGTTCACAACAGGGCTTTCACTCGCTGGTGTGGATGATTATTGGCAAATGTTTGCGGTAGGCAACTTGGTTCTCATTGCGGTTGCCTTAGACCAATGGCTTCGGAGGGCGTCACAATGAGCGATACGACTAATCATCATCAACCCGTTCTCCGCGCACGGGGATTGATGAAACGATACGGCACGGTGGTTGCCATGAATGGTGCTGACTTTGATCTCTATCCTAACGAGATTTTGGGCGTCATCGGAGACAATGGTGCAGGCAAAACCACGCTCATTCGAGCAATTTCCGGCGCTACGGTTCCTGACCATGGGACAATTGAGTTAGACGGAAAAGAAGTGCAATTCCGGACCCCTGACGATGCCCGCAATGAAGGCATTGAAACAGTCTACCAAAACCTTGCACTGTCCCCTGCCCTGTCAATTGCTGACAACATGTTCCTTGGTCGTGAAGTTCGGAAATCTGGAATCATGGGCAGTTTGTTTCGCAAACTGGACCACAAACACATGGAGACATTTGCTCGCGACAAGCTTTCAGAACTTGGCCTTTTGACCATCCAGAACATCAATCAAGCTGTTGAGACATTGTCTGGTGGTCAGCGGCAAGGTGTTGCCGTTGCACGAGCTGCAGCATTTGGTTCCAAGGTTGTGATCATGGATGAACCTACAGCAGCTCTTGGTGTGAAGGAGTCCCGTCGTGTGCTGGACCTCATCCAAGACGTGAAAGCCAAAGGCATGCCGATTGTGTTGATCTCACACAACATGCCTCACGTCTTTGAAGTGTGCGACAGGATTCATATTCACCGCCTTGGCAGGCGCCTTTGTACTGTAGATCCGAAAACCATATCTATGTCAGATGCAGTCGCAATGATGACCGGCGCGATGGAGCCTCCGGTGGATGCGATTTCAGCTTGATGACTGCCGAAGAAATTGCAGGTCTGGTAATCGCGCAGGCAGCGGGGAAAACACGTCATCTTGTTGCGATTGCAGGTCCGCCAGGAGCGGGTAAGTCCACTTTCGCATTCACACTGCAAAAATTTCTGTCAGCTCATAATCTCCGCTCAAAAATTGTTCCCATGGACGGATTTCATTTGGACAATACAACACTTTCAACACGCGGGTTGTTGGAACGTAAAGGCGCACCAGAAACATTCGATGCAGACGGCTTCGTCAGTCTCATTAAAAAGCTCGTAAAAAGTGACCGTAATATTACAATTCCGGGTTTTGATCGGGACACAGATTCAGTTATTGCCGATGTTGATATCGTTACCCGGCAAGATGCAATATTGATTGTTGAGGGTAATTATTTGTTGGTGGATACTTCTCCTTGGTCAAAATTAAAACGATTCTGGGGCCAAACAATTTTCATTAATCCGGGAATTGAAACTCTGGAACAGCGATTGATAAAACGCTGGCTCGACCAGGGTTTGAATCCTGAACAGGCAAGAACACGAGCTGCACAAAACGATATTCCCAACGCGCACTACGTGCTCGATCATTCATCGCAGGCTGATATTCAAATCACCCGATTAGATGCGCCTCACCATTAGTAGGACGAGTATCCTATGTAATTTAGACGAATATTCGCAACAACCAGCGACCTAATTTGTCGGCGAAATTGCAGTCAGCAACTCGTCAGATGTCAGAGGTTCGAATCTATCTTTTAATATTTTGAAGGTGTTCTCGCTTATGAAAAAACTATCTTTCAGTTTTTTGTTGCGCTCTTCGACACGCGCCCAAGCTTCTTTGTCGGTTAGTGGTAAGTTGTAGAGTAATACACTCGCACCCAAGGCTTCAGCTTTTTGCCGCGTCGCAATACGTTGGTCCAAACTCCAAAAATTTAGATCGAGCACCGTTTCAATACCAAACGAAACACATTTTGTCCAAGTTTCTTCAATCAAGCTTGAGACACGTTCATGCATCAGAGGCATTCCTTCAGCCGGAGGGTCAATTCCATAAAGTGTCGTTATCCAATGATCATGCGTGAACCGCATTGCCGGAAGGCTTGCTTCAAGTTGCTTCGCAAACGTAGTTTTTCCGGCCCCCAAGTAGCCATGAATTAAATGGACGGTCGCCATCTTGCTTACCTCCGCATCTGCACTGCCTCCACGCTAAATGGTTGCACTAATATGCGCTAACGCAAAAGCTGCTTCTTATCTATTCCGGTTGAAAGTTAGTTCTGTCCGGTTCTGCATATCAAACGTACCAAACGGAGTGATCGATAAATTTTTCTGAGGTCAGTTCACATTCGACTTTCACATCATTTCGCGAAGACATGGATTTGCTCAGGAGCAATACAAACCTTTATTGTTTCATCAAGAGCTAACGGAACGAGGGTTGAATCGGCCACAGCCAAAGATTTCCCCGCCATTGATATCTTCAGATGATTTTGAGCGCCTGTCGGCTCGATCAAATTTACCGTTCCAGTCAATGTGTTCTTTTCTGTTTTACCTTTGGCCAAATGCAGGTGCTCTGGCCGTAAACCAACAATCACATCTCCATCATTCAACGGGCACGAATTGGAACGGACATTTAATTTAGTACCATCAGACAAAATCACCTTTTTGGTTTTACCTTTGGTTTCCAATTTCCCATCGAGAAGGTTCATCGATGGAGACCCTATGAACCCTGCCACAAACACATTGGCTGGGTTTTGATAGAGTTCGGTAGGCGTGCCAATTTGTTGAATACGACCATCTTTCATAATCACCACACGGTCAGCCAATGTCATGGCTTCAATTTGGTCATGGGTGACATAAATTGAAGTGGTGCGAACCTTTTGATGGAGTCGCTTGATTTCTTCGCGCATTTGAACGCGCAATTTTGCATCTAGGTTAGACAACGGTTCATCAAACAAGAATGTATCCGGATTGCGTACCAATGCACGGCCCATGGCAACACGTTGTCGCTGACCACCTGAAAGTTGAGACGGCTTTCGCTTCATCAACTCACCAAGATCAAGAATATCAGCGGCCTCGCCAACCCGCTGTTTGATCTCTAATTTACTCAAACCGGATATACGCAAGTTGAACCCCATATTTTCTTCCACAGTCATGTGTGGATAGAGAGCATAGGATTGGAACACCATCGCAATATTGCGTTCGCGCGGGGTGAGATCGTTGACCCATTTATCATCCATCAACACATCGCCGGAAGAAGCTTCTTCAAGGCCTGCAATAATGCGCAATAGAGTTGATTTCCCGCAACCGGATGGCCCCACCAAAGCAACAAATTCGCCTTCTGCAACGGTCAAGTTCAGTTGATGCAAAACTTCAACATCACCAAATGATTTGCTGAGATTTTTGAGTTCAACAGAAGCCATTATTCCGCTGCCTCTGACACTGATGAAACATGTGCCGCAGCTAATTCTTTGTACCAATGTCCGCTTTTTTTAGTGGTACGCTTTTGGGTTTCATAATCCACATGTACAATACCAAAGCGCATTTTATAGCCTTCTGCCCATTCATAATTGTCCATAAGACTCCAAGCGAAATAACCTTTCATGGGAATGCCACCATCAATTGCATCTGCAAGAACGGTCAAATGTGCATCGAGATAATCCAATCGTGGTTGGTCGTTTACTACGCCGTTTTCATCTGCACCCATATTATAACAGGCGCCATTTTCTGTAATGTAACAGGGAGGCAAGTTGTCATAACGATCATAAACTTGTCTCAACAAGTGAGACATACCCTCCGCTTTGATTTCCCAACCAATGTCCGTTCTCACATTTGAGTTTGTGGAAGGAACAGCGATCGTTGCAGGGAACACAGCATCCTTTGATGCATCATGTTTTACAGTGGCAGGGAAGTAATAATTGAAACCCCACCAATCCAGAGGCTGATTGATTGTCTTAAGATCACCTTCTTGAACATGAAGATGCTCGCCCAACGCCCCCATAAATTCATTATCATAGGCGCCATCAAAAATCGGGCCAAAGAAAACTCCGTTGTTGAACTGAAACGAACGTTCAGCTGCTGCCATATCTTCTTCGCTATCGCTGCCGGGATAGACAGAAACCGCGTTTAAAACGATGCCCATAGGAATATCTGAACGAACAGCGCGCGCTGCCTGAACCGACATTCCATGTGCTAGGTTTGTCACATGAACTGTTGCAAGCGCGGCTTCGAGACATTGCTCACCGGGCGCATGTTTGCCAATCCAATGCCCCAGATATGTTGAACACCATGGTTCATTGAACGTTGCGAGTGCATCAATACGATCACCCAGTCGCGACACAACTGCTGTTGTGTAGTCTGCAAAAGCTTCAGCGGTATCGCGGTCTGTCCATCCCCCATATCCTTGCAGAGCCAAAGGCAAATCCCAGTGATAAAGGGTCGGAAACACTTTGACGCCGCGTTCCACCAAACCATCAATAAGACGGTCGTAAAAATCCAAACCTTCTTCGTTAACAGCACCACGACCGTCAGGGATAACGCGAGGCCATGCGATTGAAAACCGATAGGCGTCCACATTGAGTGAAGCGATTAGATCCAGATCACTTTCCCATCTGTGGTAGTGATCACATGCCACGTCACCTGTGTGCCCTTGGTATACGCGACCGGGCATGTGTGAGAATGCATCCCAAATAGAGGGTTTGCGACCACCTTCGCGCGCCGCGCCTTCAATTTGATAAGAAGCTGTTGCGACGCCAAACTGGAAATCAGCAGGAAATCTTTTTGCGAGGTTTGCAGGAGCAGTCATATTTATCCTTTAACGGCACCAGCCGTAAGGCCTGCCATCATTTGTTTGGAGAAGAACATAAAGGCGAGAAGAAGCGGCACCATAGACAAGAACGTGCCCAACATGATCGCACCCCATGGCGAGTTTGCAACGGATTGAACCGAACGAAGTGCCAGTGTGAGAACGTATTTATCAGGTGTCGAAATGAGGATCAGAGGCGCTAGAAAGTTGTTCCATAGGCCGATGAACATAACGATGGCAAGCGTCGCCAAAGCCGGTTTGATAAGTGGCAAAACCACAGACCAGTAAATGCGAAAATCCGATGCACCATCCACTTTCGCAGCATCCAGCAGATCACGCGTGATACTGTTGACCATATATTGCCGGATCAAAAATATCCCGAACGCGTTAGCGATACCAGGGAACCAAAGCGCGAAATGAGTGTCGAGAATACCCAGAAATTTAATCGTCAAAAAAGAGGGAATGATTGTCAAAATCGGAGGGACCATCATGGACGCTATCATGACACCGAAAACAATGTTCTTCCCCCTGAAGTCGTAGGCGAAAAATCCATAAGCGCACATCGAACAAAAGAACACAGCTCCAGCCGTGCCCATCACAGAAACAAACAACGAGTTGAATAGAACTGTCCAAAATGGCATCACGTCCAACAGTTTTTCGTAATTCACCAAAAGGTTATCGCCAAAGTAAAATGGCGGAGGTGATGAAAAAATATCACTTCTGGAATGGGTGCCCATAATTGCAACCCAGACAAACGGGAAGATCGTTATCAGCACACCGATAATCATGACAACGTGTAAGGATATGTTTGGAAGTGTACGTCTCATCGGTTCCCCTCCAATCCCTTTTTACCATTGAAATAGAAATGCAGAGAAGTAGCGGCAGCGATTATGATAAATAGCAAAAGTGAAACCGCAGCTGCAGCACCCATCTCCAGCCATTCCCACCCGATCAAATAAAGGTAATAGGAAATAGTGAGACCTGATTGTGCAACACCTCCACTGTCTCCCGAGGTCAGAACAAATGGTTCCTCAAACAATTGAAGGTTGCCGATGATTGTTAGAGTAAGCGCAAAGAAGATAAATGGCCTGATCATCGGCAAGGCCACATGCCAAAACTGCTGCCACGCGTTGCAACCATCAACCTTTGCAGCATCGTATAAATCTTTAGAAACGGTCAGAAAGCCGGCTGAATAAATAACGATGTTGAAGCCGGTATATTTCCAAATCACCACAAAGGCGATGGAAGGCTTGATGAGATCAGATTTACTCAACCATCTTATTGGCATCGCATCCGGCACCCACGCAAACAATGCGCCAATTACCGGCACACCCGAAAGCGCCAAAAGCCATTGATTCAATATACCCGTATTACCGGAGTAGATGCTGTAGAAAATAAGTGACACAGCAACTGTCGATGTGATGAACGGAACAAACATCGTCGCAGTGTAGAAATGGCGCAAAGTGCCTTTGAAAGCAGTGACCAGCAAATAAGCGATCGGAATGGCGATCACGTGCTGCGGGATGCCCGTTGTCACCGCCAGCCAAACCGTATTGTAAACTGCTTTCCAAAACCATGGACTGGTCAGTTCTTGAGCATAATTGTTGAAGCCTACGAATTCCATATTCGCCAAACCTGCGACAGGGTTCCAGGCATGGAATGATAGGTAAACTGTAAACAAGAGTGGAAAGAGCGTGAACAAGAGAAACAACGCCAAATACGGGCTGATGAAAAGCCACGGCATGAATTGTTTTTTGCGCGCACGCCATTTGCGGTTAGACGTTCGCACAATTGCGACGTCTTCTGCATTGTTAAGTTGATCTAATGCCGTCGACATTTTCTAAACACAAATCCAAATGAACACAGGAAAAAGGGCAGCCGGATCAAAACGTGCCCCGTTGATCCGGCCGCAGGTCTGGCAATATTTGGGGGGATACCAGACCTAAACGTAGGTTGAAGTAAAGTTACTTCACCCGGCGTTTCACAAGAGCTTCCGCATCTTTCAATGCGGCCATGATGTCTTTGCCATCGTTCAGCACCTCAGCAAGCGCGCCATTGAGAACAACGTCTTCAGCGATCAGGTCTCCTTTACGTGGCGCAACAGCTGGTACTTTTTGCGCAACTTGTGCAAAGAGCTGACGTGCTTTTTGCCCTGCAAGAAACTCCAACGGTTCATCAAATGCGGCATCAGTATATGTTGCTTTCAACACCGGAAATGCACCGATATTTTTCAAACCGGCAACCTGAGCTTCTTCCGTGGAAGTCAAATACTTGATGAATTCCCAAGCTTCTTTCTTATTTTTTGCTTGTTTTGGAATTGCAAGAAACGAGCCGCCCCATGAACCAAAGATTCCGTTTGGTAGGTTAGATACGCCCCATTTCCCTTTGGTGTCGGGTGCCATCCAGTTTTGTAAATGGCCTAGAAGCCAAGCACCAGAGAGCTGAGTGGCAACTGTACCTTTTTTGAAACCGTCATACCATTCGTTGGTCCAAGCACCGATTTGACCATCGAGGCCTTCGTCACGAATGCGTTTTGCGATTTCGAATGCTTTTACGAAACGTTCGGACGTGATGAGTGAATTTCCGTCTTTGTCGAAATAGTATCCGTCGCCGTTTTTAACTGTTGTCAGTACGATTGTTTTCGCAACATCAGCCGCATCAGCAATCAGGAACACTTTCTTTTCCTTCAGCTTTTTACCGTATTCGATATAGCTGTCCCAGTCGGTGATCACACCATCAATACCGCCGCCAACACTTTCAAGAACATCACGGCGATAATACATCACGCCGGGTCCGATATCGATTGGAATGCCGTACTGATTTCCATCGGAACCCTTGCCCTGGTTCCAAGCATAGCCAACAAATCCGGCTTCCAAAGCATCTGCACCATATTCAGATCCAGAGAGGTTTTCGAAACCGCCGGCATTGATGAAAGAACCGATGAAGCTCACGTCAACAACAACAACATCACCCGCACCTGATCCTGTGGCGAGATTGGTTGTCAGCTTTTTGTGATGATCACCATGGTCATTCATCTGATAGGTAATTTTTGTATCAGGATGTTTGGCGGCGTAGGACGGGATCAGTTTGTCCAAATGCGAATTGAAATCCGGAAATCCGTCAAAACGGATATCGCCTGCCATCGCAGGTGCCGTAAGTAATGCAACAGAAGCTGCTGCAGCAAGAAGAATCTTCTTCATAGTCTCTCTCCCAGTTGAGAACGCTTGTTAAGTTGAATTTTCATGACTGAGGCACGCTCAACGACCTCAGCTTCAAAAACAGTTTTATTTTTCTTATGATCTGCTTGGCGCGCTAATGCGTGCGCAAGATTTCCGGCAGCAGCTCCAATTTCAGTTAACGGCTGACGAATAGTTGTGAGTTTCGGATGCAAGAAACGTGACATCTCGTGATCATCGAAACCCAAAATGGAGATGTTTTTTGGAACAGAGACTCCCCGCTCCAAACAAGCATCAATTGCGCCTGCTGCCATTTCATCATTCATGCAGAAGAGTGCGGTAACAGGTTTTCCAAGTGCCCAAATTCGTTCCATCGCAGTACGACCAGACGAGGCTCTAAAATCACCTTCAAAGATCAAGTCCTGATCAACGTTCAGCCCTGATTGATCAACGCGCGTCAAAAACCCATCAAGCCGATCAGAAGATTCGAAAAATGATTCCGGCCCGGTTAGAATGGCAATGTCGCGATGTCCCATCTCAATCAGGTAATCGGCAGCCAACGTTCCACCACGGACATTGTCCAGATAGACACATTTATCTTCGAAACCATTCAAAAGTCTGTTCATGAGAACAATTTTCGACTGCTTGTTAAACAGTTCGCGCAATTGATCGTCACTCAACATATCGGAGTGAAGAACAATGCCCTCACATTGCCGATCCAACAGTGAATAAACAGCGCTCATTTCACCTTCGGCTGATTCATGACTGGATTCAGCAATAGCCTTGAATTTCAAGCTCGTTAGTGCCTCTTCCACACCTTGCAACATGCGCCCGTAATAAGATGAAGAGAAGCGATTGATCACGACGCCAATAGTTTTAGACGACCTGCTTGCAAGCCCACGCGCAACAGCATTGGGGCGATAGCCCAGATCACTAATCGCCGTTTGAACCAGTTGGAGCGTTTTTTGGTCGACAACATCCGGGCTGTTCAAAACGCGCGAAACAGTAGCAGTCGACACGCCTGCCCGCTGCGATACTTCCACCATCGTTACCATTGAAACGGCACCATCTAGATATACTCCTCCCGAAACACTTCAGATTTTTTCTCTGTAAGCGTTTACATAACGAAGAATGTCAGATGTAATCGCTTACATCAAGAGAATTTTGATATTTTTCTCATTTTGACATTTCAATGGATGAAATGCCCCGCAATACAAACTTTCTGGGAGGAAAGAATGCAAAACAGAAAACCCGGCTTAAACTGGATGCTTGTGATCTTATGTCTTTTTGCGTTCCCTCCGATTGCTGGAGCCAGCGAACCTAAGAAAATAGCACTCGAAATAACTGAACTGCCCAAAGATCAGTGGAACAAAAATAGACTTGAACCTCGCAAAATCAAAGACGGTATTCAGTTGCAAGACAAAGGAATTGGGACGTTCAATGATGCTAGCTTTTGGCAAATCAAGTTCAACAAAGACCTCCCCTACGGGCGCAAAATCTTTTCATTTAAAATAGAGGTCGCAGCAACGCACAAACCATTGTGGGGAACTTCATTATTACAACCTATTTTGAATGGCAAAGAGGCGACGCCCGCATTGAGCACAGAGGGCAGTCCATCGTTTAAAAAAATTATTGCCGAAGATGGCAAAGGCTTTATCGAAGCGAAATCGCAAACGATTGAACTGGCCCTGTCCAAAACTGAAAAGACGCTAAGCACCTTCTCATTTATGACTGCTGGCGCTGAAAAATATGATATTATTTTAAAGGATTTTGAAGTGAAGGTATGGCCAGAAACAGATGACCGTGTGTGGCCCCAGCGCCCGCGTATTTCGCATCTTCCGTTTTCAACATCAGAAGAGAAACACTTACTCATCGAATGGCATGACGATGAGGAAAGTTCGAAAATTCAAAATACTGAAATCACAATATCCAGCCCTACCGGCAAGCAAACTTTGAACGTTGCGTTACCGTTGCATCCATCTGCGGCATCTGCGTCCCGCGTGAGCACTGTCGACCTCAATTCATATTCAGAACCGGGAGAGTACACCATCACTATCCCCTCGTTTGGTACCCGAACGCAAAAGAGCGAGGTTCGCTTTCGAGTTGCAGCTGATGCGCCTTATGCAAAGTTGCGCGATGACGCTTGGGGAACATTCTACTGGATCACAGACAATAAAACGGGGCCATTTCCAGACGCTCATCTTCAAGACAAAAAGGCAAAACTGTTTGAAGACAAAACAATTGCCCGAGATGTGCGCGGCGGATGGTTTGATGCTGGCGATTATGGGAAATACAGCGTCAATGGCGCTTACAGTCTTGCTCTTATTCTTCTGAGTGGGCTTCACGCGGACGAAGCCATGAACCACACAATCGCCCCTATCACATCCCGCAAAGACAAATTACCGGACTGGTTGTCGGTTGCTGAGGACCAACTTGCTTGGTTGCTCAAAATGCAGGCTCCAAATGGCGGTGTAAACCACAAGGCGACAACAAAGAAATGGCCCAACCTTGATGCGTCACCTCAAGATGATGTTGCCACAAAGTGGATCATGCCAATTACATCGACTGCAACAGCAGATTTTGCTGCCGTGATGTCCCTCGCAACCAAGATATATCAGAAATTTGACCGGAACGATCAGGCGATAATTTATAAGAAAGCTGCGGAACGGGCACTTGAATGGTTAAAGGCCAATCCAGGTCTTGTCATGATTGAAAAAAAACTCAGCGGTGCCGTTTATGGCGGGCCGTATGATGATACCGACGATAAAGACGAACGCTTCTTTGCCGATGCAGCTCACGCGGCTCTTACGGGGGATAAAGATGTCATTTCAGAAATAGAAACGAGCTTAGCAGCGCGGCGTACACACCTTACAAAATCCAAAAATGACACTTACTGGGGCGCAGTCGACCTGCTTGGCTTTTGGGCTTTGAAGTCCATTGAAAATCAACTCTCAGATAATGGGCGCGCAGCAGTTGACGGCGCACTGAGATCTGCTGCCCACAAATGGCGTGTTAAAAAAGCCAAATCTTCTTGGCGCATATCCGTGGGTGATGACGAGCAACTTCCTTGGGGTTCAAACAGTATCATCGCCACAGTTGGTTGGCATTGGCTGATGTGGGCGCAGGTGAGTGGTGAAAAACAATATATATCTGAAGCAAGAGATCAATTGCACTGGTTGTTCGGACGCAATCCGCTCAATCAAACCTATGTGACAGGCAAAGGCGATCGCGATGCGAAAGATCCCCATTTCCGCCCCTATGTTTCCGGAGCTATAGAACTACCAGATGGGTTCTTGGTTGGCGGGCCGAATTCAATCGACTTGGCAGGAGACCCCGCAGCCGGTGGCCTAACAGGCAATCCACCCATGCGAATGTATGTGGACGACAAAGAGAGTTACGCCACAAATGAAGTCGCAATTAATTGGCAAGCTGCCTACGCAACGTATCTCAGCCTACTCGCATTTGTTGAATGATGAGAACACATCTGACAGACATCGCAACTGAAGTTAGTGTTCAAAAAGCAAATACCATAGACTACAAATCAACCACCAGTTTTGCTTCGCCTTGAGCCGCACGGGATTGGCAGAGGACGATCTCTGTTTCCTGTTGTTTCTTAGACAACACAAAATCGCGGTGCTCAACGTCACCACTGACGATGCCGCATTTGCAGACACCGCAAATGCCATCATCACATTTCACGTCCACATGTATTCCGGCTTCTTCCAACACGTCTGTTATTGTTTTATCTTCGGGAACAAGCAACGTCTTGTCGGAACGTGCGAGTTTCAACTCAAATGCGTGGTTCACGTAATCCGGTTGTTCGGGAACTGCGAAATATTCCAGATGCCGCGCTTCTTCTGGAAAGCCTAATCGTTCGGCAGTGTCCATCACACCTTCCATGTAACGATCTGGCCCACAGGTATAGACGTGCCAACCATCTTGATAGCCTTTCAATACGTCGTCTAAGTCAGCGCGCGAACCCTGGTCAGAGAAGTGAAACGTCACATGTTTCGCCCAAGGCATCGCTTTGAGGTCATCCACATATCCAGCCCCGTTCATACGACTGGCCGAATAATGCATTTCAAATGGTTTACTTAAAGCGTGCAGACGATGTGCAAAGGCAATCATCGGCGTGATACCAATCCCGCCACCCATCAGGAATGTCTTTGTAGCATCCTCAGCCAATTCGAAATGATTGATCGGTTTGGAAATAAACACACGCCGACCTTCATTGAAAATACGGTGCAGAAACTTGGACCCGCCTCGCCCCTCATCCTCGCGCAAAACACCGATCTGATACGTCCCACGATCAGCAGGATTACCAGACATAGAATATTGGCGTACAAATTCTGGCGCAATCACAATATCCAGATGTCCACCTGCGGTCCATTCAGGTAATTGACTTCCATCAAATGCAATAAACTCATATTTCGTCACATCTGAAGTCATGGCTTCCACTTTGGAGATGCGGGCCTTAATGACCGGCGCATCGTCGAACGAGGGATACTCGTGAGCCAAACCTTCTGTATCGCCTCGAGCCAATCTGTCCTGATATTCGCGGGCACTGATCATCGACTTATAAGCATTGATCCCCGCCTCACGGTCCATCGGAAACGGATATGGCCAAGGGTGCGGCGCTAAACTGGCTGGATAAATGGCAAGGGTCTGATCTTCATGTTTCAGATCAAGGTCGAGTTGAAGGTCGCGACGGTTCACCAGCTTGGCGGGTTTACGATACCCGCCATCTTCCTTCACCTCGATATCCCACCACCATTTTTTAACGTCGTTCAAAGATCCATTGCCAACTTTGTCATCCAACTTGGCAAGCAATGGCGCAGCTGACGGAACATTCATGGCGGCCCATCGAAACGGTTTTTCTGCAAATAAGCCTTCAAGATTCCACGGGCACGTCTTCATACAACGTCCGCACATCGCGCCACCTTCGGTGGACACGCGGTATGTGGTGCATTTTTGACTGTCTGATTTCCAAATCTCATAGCCATTAAACATCAGCTTCGGCCCGGCAGTGATCGCACCAGCGGGACACTCTCTTGCGCATTTATTGCAAGACTCACAAAATTTCTGAAGGCCGAAATCGATGGGTTTGTCGTGTGCCAGGGGCATATCTGTCGTCACAACACCAGATTTCAAACGCGGCCCAAGAAGTGGATGAAGGATCACCTCACCAATGCGGCTCACCTCACCCAAACCCGCAAGCAACAAAAGCGGTGGCTGCAATACTTCACCATCCATCACGGAATGAGCTTTTGCTTTATAGCCCAAGTTTCGAATTTGTTTAGCGATCACCCCACCCAAAAGAGAAAAGCGAAGATATGCGCGCATACTTTGGGCAACAGCAACCCAGTCATCCCCGCTTGCGCCTTCCATTGTTTCATATCCCTGATCAATGATCATGCTGATGGCATTGTTGTGCGGGGGGATGATGGGATCGCCAGAGGCGTCGTGGCTGTACCAAGTCCAATCCGGACATCGTGAAATGCCAACCGCATCTACACCCAGAAAATAGGTGGCCGCTTTAACATTGTCTGCATTTCTTTGCGCATCTGTTGGAAGTGCTGAGATGGTTTCGGATTCACCGTCTTGAAGCAAAACAAAAGCGCCCAACATTCTACGTTGTGCTGCCGACAGTGCACATTTTCGAGCATAATAGCCCCCTGCTGCGTTCTTCTGAACCTTCTTGCCCATTTCTCCAAACTGCGCGCGCGCAAACATATCAGTGCGCTTCGGCACGCGCGCCACGCGATCTTCGTCAATATATGTTGTCGGCTTATCTTTACGTTTCAGCTTTTCAAACGGCAGAGCGCCATCCACGAAGTTTCGTTTGATATAAGGGTCTCGATTAAGCGCGCTTTTAACCGTTCCCTTCCCCACCCACCATGCAGGGCCTTGGGTTTTGAACCAAGGCTGTTCTGTCATTGGAGCGAGCGACACATCGGTGGCCATTTCAAACACAGTTGTCACAACAGCAAGGCCAAAACCTTTGCCGATATACGGCGCTACGAGCTGGCCGTTTTCAACGGTGGCAAGACCAGACGCAACCGCCAGCATATTCATATCAACATCAGAAGTCGAAATTGTATGCATGCGGGAATCATACCCCAGCAATCGCAAATAACTGGCCATCCCGACCGCCGCTTCAGTCGCTCTCAAACAGGCACGGTGATCTTGTGTGCCTTCGATCCACTCTGCACCGGGCTCGTTTGGTCGAACAGCGCGGTTCTGTTCAAACAGAAAGACGATGGCATGGTCATGTCCTTCAATCGAACTCGGCGGTGCTTCCATGGATTCCTTGAGATCCGCCATAATCACATCAATGCCGGAGGCCAGAGTTTTGGTTTGCTTGGTGCGCAGGTCTTCAGCAAGCTGGTCGATATCTGGGTTGCGAATTGATTTTTTCAACAAAGCTGCATCAGGTAATTTGCAAATTCCCATCATTGAGGCATCAGAAAAATAACCGAACGACTTTACGTGGTTTGCACGATCAACTGGGTCCGTAGGAATATCCGCCTTTTCACGATTGATAAGACCATCTCGGACAGCATCCATCATCGCCTGATAATCGCCCATCGCATTGACGAGCGAATATGGCGTATTCAAATCTGTAAACGAAAGCGGTTCCATAGGTGGAACGGTTGCGAGATCCACATCACTTTTGGATCGCAACAATCTTTCCAACGGGTATTGTCCAAGATGTGGTGGGCGATCTTTCGTCGAAAAGAAACGAATTCCCATTAAAGGCTCCAAAAACAACTACACGGGATGCGTATTTTACAAGTCGACACATCTAAATCATCAGCTCGCAATCTATGACAAAATCATGCGACTGCCTAGCAGGACATCCATATACTGATTGGAAATATCTGTTTTAGAAAAAAGCGAGCAGCCGGGCTGTTTGTGCCCCAACCCAGCTGCTCTGTGGCATCACAAAATGAGGGGGTCGTGATGCCACAGAGCAGTAATAATCTGCAATTATTTAAAGTCTTACTCCAATTTATTAAACTAAACGGCTGTGAATATTAAATTTTTTGTAACCATACATTATGGCCGGATGCAACGCCGTTAAATCTGCGGAAGTTCAATCTAACATTGAGCAGGAAATGGATTACTGAAACACTGATGCAATTGCTTCAACCACCTGGAATGTCAACGTGCATGATACTGAAACACTTATTATCGGCGCAGGCGTGGTTGGCTTGGCGATCGCCCGAAAACTATCAATGGCCGGCCATGACGTCACTGTTTTAGAGCAACATAAAATTATCGGCAGTGAAACCAGCGCACGAAACAGCGAAGTCATTCATGCAGGAATTTATTATCCCAAAGACAGTTTGAAAGCGCAAACCTGCGTTGACGGCAAAAAACAACTTTATGAGTTTTGCCAATCCCATGGCTTACCTCACAAAAAAATCGGCAAAATTATAGTCGCTGCGACGCCCGAACAATCAAACGCTTTAAAGGCAATTCGTATGCACGCTGAAGAAAATGGCGTTACTGATTTGCGCAAAATATCCGCCAGCGAAGTGCGTGAGCTTGAACCTGATCTACAAGCAGATTGTGGTCTGTTGTCCCCCTCCACAGGAATCATCGACAGTCACGCCTATATGCTGGCTCTGCAAGGCGACAGCGAAAACCATGGTTGCCAATATGCCTTCAACACAAAGGCCGAAAATTGGAAGCCGTTGAAACAACGTGGATTCGAAATAGCTTTTGGTGGAGGTAACAAAATAACATGCCGCAATCTCATTGTTAGCGCTGGCTTACACGCATCCAACTTCTTGAACACGAAAGAAAACAATTTTGCCCCGCCCACCTTTCTTGCCAAGGGCAATTACTTTAAATTCGCTGGTCGCGCACCGTTCTCCCGATTGATTTATCCCGTGCCAGAACCTGGCGGTTTGGGCGTACATCTCACATTGGATATGAATGAACAGGCAAGATTTGGACCCGATGTGGAATGGGTCGATGAGATTGACTATCAAGTTGATCCATCACGCAGCGATAAATTCTATTCTGCAATCCGCAATTACTGGCCAAACCTGCCCGACAACTCTTTGCAAGCAGACTATTGTGGCATTCGCCCGAAACTTGCAGCGCGCGACGAACCCAATGCGGATTTCTGCATTTTAGATCAGACCAAACACGGATATCAGGGACTAATCGGATTGATGGGAATGGAATCACCCGGCCTGACGGCAAGCTTGGCTATTGCAGATATCATCCATAAAAAATTATGAAATCATCAGTTTTTAGGGCGCGATGGAGCCTTACCACGATAACGGAGTGTCAGTTCCTCAGGTTTTTCATCCGCAACATACGCACCCACCACAATACCTTTTCGAACTGATTTACCGGTCATACTGATAATATCTTGTTCAGATTTTGTTGTGCGCTGAGACATGCGAATGCCCCATTGGCGCAGTCTCTCATACATCATCGTAATGATGTCTTGATGCTTAGCACTCTGCCCCAAATCTTCGAATTCGTCAGGATCATTTTTAAGATCAAACAACATCGGCGGGAACGGACCATTTTTCCCCTCACCTTCTGCATGCATAAATTTCCAACGCTTGTCCGCTACCATAAACAGACGTGCATCTTTTGGCGCTATATCTAAGTTCATCCGCATAGGCGTGGCAGAATAATCAAATTCACTAATGGCATATTCGCGCCAACTTTCAGGTTTCTTACCTTTTAGAAATGGCATCAACGAACGACCCTCAATGATATGGTCAGGCACTTCGCCACCGGCGAACTCGACAAAAGTTGCTGCCAGGTCGATAGCCTCCACCAACTCATCGCAAACTGTTCCACGCCCGGCATCTGCTTCGGGCGACGGATCATAAATGATCATCGGAATTTTGGCAGATTCTTCATGAAACAGACTTTTCTCACCAAGCCAATGATCGCCCAAATAGTCACCATGGTCCGACGTAATGACAATCATCGTGTCATCCATCCGACCAGATGTTTTCAAATAATCAAACAGAACGCCCATTTGATCATCGCACTGTTTGATCAATCCCATATAAGTGGGGATCACAGCTTCGCGCACTTCATCGCGCTGAAATGCTTGGCCGATCACATTATTCATAAATTGCTCAAGCACCGG
The DNA here is from genome assembly GCA_938010435.1 of uncultured Rhizobiaceae group bacterium. Taxonomy (GTDB): domain Bacteria; phylum Pseudomonadota; class Alphaproteobacteria; order Rhizobiales; family Rhizobiaceae; genus Pseudahrensia. Next base: position 459,365 of record CALLUS010000005.1, read on the forward strand.
ATGCGGATTTTTCTGTTCCATTGAATGACGCTTGGGAGCCGGTACATGATTGCCGCCATACATATCGTGATACGGTTCCGGCACGATGTATGGCCAATGAGGTTTGATATAAGATGCATGACACATCCAAGGCGTATCACCATCTTGGCTTTCGATAAAACGAATAACCTCGCGAGTGAGCCAAGGCGTTTCAGAATCTTGTTCATCAATATTAGCCGGCTCTTTAGCGTGTTGCATGAACCACCCTGAAGCCAAATCGCCATTATCGTCCACGCCCGAATTGGCGTAATCGTGCCATGGGTTTTCACCCTCATAGCCTTTGGACTTTAGATATTCGTTATACGGCGACCGGCGTTGGTCATAGAAACCATCTGGTCCTTCGGCCCAAAGACCATCATCACGAACAAACGCATCGAACCCACATTCTGTAACGCGTGCTCCAATCATAGTCTCTCGGTCCAGCCCAAGTCGTTCCATACCCTCTTGATCAACAGCCATGTGTGTTTTGCCAACCAGATAGGAATTCATACCGAGTTTGCGCAGGTGATCGCCAATTGTATGTTCGCCAACTTTCAACGGGAAACCATTCCATTGTGCGCCATGGCTGCTGGCATAACGGCCCGTGTAAAAACTCATGCGTGATGAACCACATATTGGTGACTGCACATAACAACGTGAAAAGCGCACACCTTTCTCGGCGATACTGTCCATGTGCGGTGTGTGCAAATGGGGGTGCCCAGCGCAGCTGAGGTAATCAAATCGAAGCTGATCAAACATGATAAAAAGTATATTCTTGCGCTGACGTGCCACGTGCATTCCCCGAAGTTGCAAGATGCAAAAAGCACCCTTTCAAACGACGCTAACCCAACTGATTGCAAGGCGAAATGCCAAGCCAAGAAAAACTGACAGGTAATATTCACTTTGCTATCTTAGAAAATCAGCAGAATCGAGCTTGCCGGATCAAAACATGCCAGACGCTTTCATTTGTGATTATATACGCACTCCCATTGGCCGTTTCGGTGGCACTCTATCTTCTGTTCGAGCAGATGATCTCGCCGCCCTCCCCCTTGCCGCATTGCAAAAACGTAACGATAACGTGGATTGGGAAAGCGTCGATGATCTAATCATGGGGTGCGCCAATCAAGCAGGTGAAGACAACCGCAATGTGGGTCGCATGGCCGTGTTGCTGTCAGGTCTCCCCCAATCCGTTCCAGCTTCAACACTCAACCGTCTGTGCGGTTCTGGTATGAATGCCGTGATTGATGCCGCACGAGCAATCAAATCCGGTGAAGCTGATCTCATAATTGCGGCAGGAGTGGAAAGCATGTCGCGCGCACCATTCGTCATGCCGAAAGCAACATCAGCCTTTTCCCGCAATGCGGAAATCTATGACACAACAATCGGCTGGCGGTTTGTGAACCCAATTTTTAAAAAGCAATACGACATCGATTCCATGCCGGAAACTGGCGAAAATGTTGCCGAACAATTCAACATTTCACGCGAACACCAAGATGCGTTTGCGTTGCGCAGTCAGGAAAAAGCATCTGCCGCTCAAGCAAATGGAAGATTAGCAAAAGAGATTGTCCCTGTTGAAATCAAACAGCGCAAAGGCGATCCAATAGTGTTCAACAAAGATGAACATCCACGCGCCACAAGCTTAGAAAAACTGGGATCACTTGGAACCCCCTTTAAAAAAAACGGCACTGTGACAGCCGGCAATGCGTCCGGCGTGAACGATGGCGCGGCAGCACTTATCATTGCATCTGAAGAAGCCGCAAAGAAACATGGATTGACGCCAATTGCGCGCATCCTTGGCGGAGCAGCAGCGGGTGTTGAACCTCGCATCATGGGCATCGGCCCTGCCCCAGCCACACAAAAACTTTGTGCAAGATTGAACCTCAAACCAACTGATTTCGACACCATCGAATTGAATGAAGCTTTCGCGTCTCAAGGCATCGCAGTCTTGCGCGAACTTGGTTTGGACGAAACATCCCCCCATATAAACCCCAATGGCGGCGCGATTGCTCTAGGTCATCCATTGGGAATGTCTGGCGCACGGATAACAGGATCAGCGGCATTAGAACTGCAACACACGGGTGGGAAACGAGCTCTCGCCACGATGTGTATCGGTGTAGGACAAGGCATAGCAATTGCATTGGAACGTGTTTGAGCCTCTTCGCTGATATTGATCTTTGGGTCTTGCTCGTCATCTCAATTGCCGCTTTAGCAACAGGTGCCGTTCATGGGGCATCTGGTGTGGCAGGCGGATTTCTCATGTCTGCCGTATTGGCCTCGGTGATCGGCGTTAAACCTGTTGTGCCAATCATGAGTGTTGCATTACTCATCAGTCATTCATCACGCGTATTTCTAAATGCTCGCGATTTTGATCGAACAGCATTTTTAACGGTCGTCATTCCAGCTATGCCCTGCGTTGTGATAACGGCGATTCTCTATGGAGAACTATCCTCGGCCACAATTGCAATTGTGTTGGGGGCAATCGTTCTTATTTCAATCCCTATGCGTCGATGGGCTAAAAAACGTGAAATCAAAGCGGGCAAACCCGCGCTTGCAGGTGCTGGTGCCGTTTACGGTGCCATGGCTGGAACTTCCGTCGGGCCTGGTATGTTGCTCATCCCATTTTTATTGGGTTTCGGTTTGGCCAAAGAAGCATTTGTCGCAACCATGGCGGCCATAGCTTTATCTTCAAACGTCACGAGGCTGGCCATATTTGGTAATACGTCCATGTTGGACACACAGTTCATTTTACTCGGCATTGTGGTGGGTCTGATCACCATTCCGGGCAATTGGATCGGACGAAATTATTTGCGCAAAATGACCAACCAAAACCACTCGGATTTGGTCGATGTTCTAACAGTTTTCGGCGCAGTAAATTTCTTTTGGTTGGCGTTCAATCAGTAAAAAACTCGTCACCACTACTCCAAAACAACCTGAAACTGCTGGTCTTCTTGAACGTGAACCTCTTCCAAGTTTTCGCCTTCTCCGCCACGGTCGATAACAAGAAAATCGCTTGGTTCATCAAGAGGCGTGAGAACACCGTGCCAAACACCACGTTTTAGATTGATGCCCTGCTCTGCCGAAGCCAAAAACGCTTGCGGATTCACAGGTGCGCCATTTTGATCTGAACACACGATCACAAGCCATTCTTTCGACCCCAAAGGATAAAACGCCTGACTGCCCAACGGATGTCGTTCTACCAAGCTGACCACATGGGGCAATGCATAAGGCGTGCCCTCAAATATGCTGATGATCACTTCAGCGCCCTCGCCCGTAACATCGGCTTGCGCCAAGGCGTGATGGCGGCGGCAATTTCCATTGTTGATCAAGAAACTCTGGCTGTCAGATTTTTCGATCACTTCACCAAAAGGGGCAAAAGCTTCTTTGGTCAAGGGGGCAGCCACAAGTGTCTTCATGATGTTTTGCCTCAGGTGAACAATAAGCAAACGGCATTTTATCTAAAACCGTCTCTTCATTTTTGTACATTATGTCCAGTCTCGACAAATCTCCATCCCTTTTGCGGGGGGCTTTCGGGAGGGCCGGCAAAGCACTGTGCCGTCGCCATCCATGTGGCAGCGACATCCCCCTCTATTCTCAAATCTGTATCAGCAACATTGCGTGTCTGTGTAACAACTTGTGCAAATTCGACTGCCTTACCGAATATACTTGTTTTGCCGTCATCACCAAATGTCCAAACCGCACCAGAAGGTGCTTCAAGCTCAAGCCTTGGCATGTTACCCGGCACTGCCAAGCCTTGAACTTTATGCGACCATCCAAACGTGTTCACCCCCAAAATCACAATATTTTTGATCCGGTCACTTTCCACTCTCGCCAAATCGAAAACATCGAACACTGCCTGACCGTGCGCCCAAGTCTCCATTTGTCGAGCTGTCATTGAAGAACGAACGGACATATCAGGTCCTGCCCAACGCACCCTGAGTTTCGGATCAAGAACGCTCCATCTTTGAGACATAACAGCGCTAAACGACTGCCAGACCTCAAACAATTCAGGCCCTCTCGGCGCAATAATTTCGTTCTCGATTGGCCGCATTCCACCCATTTTCAAACCATCGGACACTTTTGCCAAACGTGTTTGAAACCGAGCCTCGTCGGTAAGAGACCAATCAGCCATTTCATTCCAAAAATGCAGATGCACGAAAATATCGTTCAAAGACCAGTTTTTGAACTGGGTCTTCATCTCCCAATCTATATTTGAAACGTTGGAAAAACTGCGTGCTAAAACGTTACATTCTTCTCTAAAGTCGAAAGCCTGTTGCATTTTTCGTAGATCACCAACTTAAATGTGTCAGAACGTAAAGTTGGTGAACAATGGCCGTGATACAACTTCAAAGTCCAGTTAAATTGGTCTAAGAGTAACCATAAATTAACCGCTGTGCGGCAATCGAATTGATTGATTCGTATGCGCGGATGAAAAAACATAAGTCCTGAAAGCACATTCTTGATGCGAAGTTTGGTTCCCACCAGTTCTGCCGCCGTTTTTTTGGTTTTGTCAGCAACCACTTCTGTCAGCGCTGAGGACATTACGACGGCACTCGCGCGTGCTTATAAGAGCAATCCCACACTTAACATTCAACGCACTCAAGTGCGCGCGGT